>CAKQWM010000054.1 GCA_934278995.1 uncultured Clostridia bacterium | reverse complement strand
AAGGTCCTGAAGCACAAGCGGAGGGCTGTAAGCCTGTTCAAGTACGGACTGGACTACATCTTCCAGTGCCTTGTGAAGCACACCAACCGCTATCGAATCAATGTTTTCAAATTTTTGTCATATACTTAGGTTTTTAGTTTAAGGACTTCCTCTTCCGAAAGACCTGTCATCTAACAGATAAAATCTATCGGAGAATTTGCTTACAGCATCTTCTTCGCGATTTCAAGAGACTTTTTCGTTTCGCCGGGCTAAATGCTGCTATCTCACACTCCGCGCTTAGCTGCTTTACCTCCGGGATGTCTTTCAGTACCTCCGAGATGCCGTTAACATCGTACTTCTATCCGTTCAAAAACCAGTAAAGCGAATAATCGCAGGGGCGTTCACACGCCTCCAACGCCTTCGTAAAACGAGCGGTTTCCACGAAGTTAATAATAATTGTCGAAGGTGCAAACTCCTTAGTCTCAGTTTCCATGAATTTATAATGTGAAATCAGATGATTCTCATTCCACTTCGATTCGTCCTGATGTGAATAATTCTTTCCGAGAATACAAATAATGTAGAGGGGTTGAATTCCATCTTCACCTTTACAGATTAAGTCCAGATAGGTTCTTTTTCCGCTTTCCACTTTCGAGCCCTGTTCTCTGTCGAGATACATTTCGATGTCCGAGACCTTCACGTCTTCCGGAAGAAAAAAGTTCAGCAATTCGATGAGAAGTTGCTTGTTGTCCTTGTCGGCATAGACAGCCTTGAATCCGCTGTCTCTCATTAGATTGACAAAAGTACTACCTTGAGCACTTTGTCGTGGTTCTGAATTTTTCATAAAAAAATTCATTTAGGCATAAGGGCCGCTAGGCTTTTGATGCTTTCATAGTTAATAAGAACTAAAGTCTTTCATAACCAAAAGGTGAGAATTATTTTTCAAATATCCAACTGTTCTCTGTTTGCTGCGAGCAGAAAAAGTTACAAGGGAATTCCAATCCAGCAAAACCCGCTTTTCACCGGACGAAACGTCTTTGAGTTGCTTCCCATCCGGCCAAATGCCTATTTCACCGGATGAAACGGCGTTGAGACTAGCTCATCAAAATCACTTTGGCAATCCACACTTAACAGAGCGCACTCTACACCATCCTCCCTGCCAAAGTGAATTGGCGGAAGGTCCCGTCCGAAGGCGGGGAGTAGAAGGCGTGAGGGGATAGGTATAAAACAAAAAAAGCACCTACATTTCTGTAAGTGCTTCTTTTTGGTGGAGATAAAGAGATTCGAACTCTTGACCCTCTGCTTGCAAAGCAGATGCTCTACCAACTGAGCTATACCCCCATAACGTAGGCCCGCGCGGAGTTGAACCGCGGACCTCCACATTATCAGTGTGGCGCTCTAACCAACTGAGCTACGAGCCTATATATAAAGGGAAGATAAGCACAAGGCTTTGATAGTGCCTTGTTCACATTTAACCGCGAGCTTACAGCGTCAAAAGTTAAGCTCCAAAAAGGAGGTGTTCCAGCC
>CAKQWM010000053.1 GCA_934278995.1 uncultured Clostridia bacterium | reverse complement strand
GATGTTTTATTCATCATTTTATGCATGATTGAATGTTCGGGAGATTTGGAGGCGAGTTATTCAGCAGTTCCTTAGAAAAAGTATTAGAAGACGCATATTTTTATTCCTATTGGCTACCCGACATTGTAGACATATTGATTGGAAGCACGCAATTTTAAAGCAGGCTTTTTGTCTTACAGGCAAGATAAAGCGGAAGGTTGGTAAATTCGCCGTCTTTGCGGTAACCGCGCCTCGAAAAGCGGATCGCATTTTTCGGATGATGTTCGGCAATGTAGCGTTTGAAGGATGGTGCTGATTTGTCCTCCCCGCCTTTTGCTTCCACAGGCACGATCTCCATTCCGTTTTGCAGAACAAAATCAATTTCCCCCGTTTTATCGGTATAGTATCGCGGTTCTACGGGAAATTGCCCGCGCAGCTGCTGCAAAACATAATTTTCGGTCAGCGGCCCCTTGAACTGGTAATCCGCCTTCAAAAGAATTGCGGCATTATCGATTCCTGCCATGTGCTTGAGTAACCCCGTATCAAAAACAAAGAGCTTGAACTGATCGGGTTTATCGAATGCAGACAGCGGGTGCTCCATTTTGGATACATTACAGACACGGTTCAGCATTCCTGCCGACACGAGCCATTCGATTGCTTCTTCAAAATCCCGTGCTCTGCCGCCTTCACGGACAGCACCGTACATAAATTTTTCGTTCGGTTTTGCAAGCTGAGAAACGATGCTGCGGAAAACCATCAGGATCCGACCGCTGTTGACCTTGCCGTTATGCTTTGAAAAGTCGTTTTCGTAGATTTCGATCAGTTCACGCTGAATGGAGGAGATCCTTTCCGGATCTTTATATTTGATCCACGATGCCACGCATTCGGGCATTCCGCCGATAATCAGGTAGTAATTATATGCCTCGGTCAGGCGGTTGTGAAAGATTTCCTCAATGATCCGCCCTTTCTCAATGCTGTCATAGTATGAAAAAAGAACGGGATCGGTCGCATCAAGAAATTCGTCAAAAGTCAGTGGGGCAATATCAAGCAGGTTTACCATGCCGACCGGGTAGGATTTGGGCTGGGCAAGCAGTGTGCCGAGCAGGCTTCCCGCGGCAATCACATGGTATTCATTGGCTTTTTCTCTGAAATACTTCAGCGTATTCAGGGCTTCCGGACACTCCTGTATTTCATCAAAAATTATCAGCGTTTTACCCGGTTGAATTTTGCTTCCGGCGATCATGGAGAGAAGCTCGACAATCCGTGCCGGATTTTTGTTGACTTCAAAGATTGATTTCAGCTCATCTTCTTCGTCGAAGTTGAAATATACACAGTTTTCATAATACACCCGACCGAATTCCTTCATCAGCCAGGTTTTTCCGACCTGTCTGGCACCGCGCAATACCATCGGTTTGCGTTCCGGGTCATCACGCCATTTTTTCAGATCTTCAATCGCTTTTCGCTTCATACGATCCCTCCTTTTTCCGTCTGATATAGTATAACACATTTTTCGAAGTTTTGCAAG
>CAKQWM010000052.1 GCA_934278995.1 uncultured Clostridia bacterium | reverse complement strand
CTTGACGGCTACAAAAAATCGCTCATTTACGAATACGTTACGGGCAAAAAGTAAGTGTAAAGATGGACATTAAGGATGGGATTAGACAATTATTGAATAAAGAATATTTGCTTTTTCAAAGGATGAAGAAGGATCCTCAATACGCTACTACACCGGAAGGATATAGTGCAATGGAGGAATGGATAAACGATGTTGATATTTTCAATCAGAAGTATTTGACAAGTAATCCTTTGCATAAGAGAATCAATACTATAATATTTCACAGACAAAATACAGCTATATCGGATTTAGTTGCTTGCCTAAAAAGTATATTGAACGATATGGGAGGGGATACTGAGTTGAAAGATTACGAACAATTTCTTGCTACGGTAATTGGTAGAATTGACTTGTCTTCTGATATTTTACGCATTTTTCAGTATGAAATGAAAAGTGGCGAAAGAATGATAATCAAAAAGTTGGAGGATTTAGGTCTAATAGAAAATGTAACGTATATGGGGATAAACTATGTTGGGTTTGATTTGACTTATGACGGACTCCATTATTTTGATGTAAAACAAATGCAGAACGATAAAACGAGTTTTATAACAGGACAAATTGAATATCCCAAATATGAGGTATTTATATCGCATGCCAGTAAAGATAAACTCGATTATGTAGAACAACTTAAAACCATATTAGACAAACTGAATATCAATATTTTTTACGATAAGGATAGTATTAAATGGGGCGATAATTGGAAGCAAAGGATATTAGATGGCGTTGCAAGTTCAGAATTTGCAATTATTGTCATATCGGAGAATTTCTTTGGTAGAGAATGGACGGAAAAAGAACTCAATGAATTACTTAATCGACAAAACGATAGTGGGCAAAAAATTATTCTACCATTATTGCACAATATTAGTATCAAGCAATTAGAAGATAAATACCCTAAAGTTGCCGACATACACGCGATAAGTACAGCTGATCATAACTTTGATGAAATAGCTTTTTTATTTGCGGAACAGCTGATTAAACGACTGAAAGAAGAACGTGTATAGAGAGGAATCAAATAAATGAACAACATTCTATCTGAAAAAGAATATCAGCGGTTTATCATAGATAAACTCGTTTTAGAGAATGGCTACATTGAACGCAAAAATACAAATTTTGATTTAAAATTTGCCTTAGACCGCGAAATGCTGTTCAAGTTCCTTGACGATACGCAGCCCGAAGCGATGGCGCAGATCCGCAAGGTGTATAAAGACGTTACCGAAGATACGGTGGTGAACTTTATCAACACCGAAATCACGAAAGCGAAAAGCAGTCTGTTATCCGTCTTAAAACACGGCGTGGAAATTGCGGGGTATAAGTTAGACCTTATGTACACAAAACCCGCAACGACTTTCAATAAAGACCTGCTTGCAAAATACAATAAAAATATCTTTTCCGTAATGGAAGAAGTATGGGCGAGCGATACAGAAAGAATCGACCTTGTGATTTTCCTGAACGGCTTTGCGATTATGTCGTTTGAACTCAAATGCAATTTTGCGGGGCAGAGTTATCAGGACGCGATT
>CAKQWM010000051.1 GCA_934278995.1 uncultured Clostridia bacterium | reverse complement strand
ATTCTTGCGTACTGCGCTTTTGTGATATTCATGTATTTATTATATCATATTTTGACCTTAGTGTCAACATGCTCTAGAAACTGCGTAGAGGAATAGGTACTGTTCTCTTCAAAGGCTTCCAGATAACGGTAGCGCGAAAACTCATCGATAGCGGTATACTGATAGAATCTTTTGCCTGCGGCTGCCCCCCCACAAGGCAAGCCGCAGGAACAAATTTGACATCAATCTGCACACGTTCACCGGGATAATTCATTTGTTCATACGGTTTGGGGATGTACTTGGGGTTTTTGGGCTTGACCGCCATCTCGCCGTTCCTGCGGAGCACGCGGTACAGCCCGGTCACGGTACGCGTATATCCTCTTTGCCGCAGTTTCACCCATAGCACAACAAGTCCCGTACCGGGGTTCCGGCGACGCATATCCCGAATCAGTTTCAGCTCCTCTTCGGTGTGTTGATTCGGATGATGATGCGGTCTGCGTGATTTCTCCCGCAGGGATTCGAGCGTTCCGTCATACCTCCTCAGCCACCGGTAGATGTATTGTCGGTTCGTTTTGTACTTGATCGCCGCCTTTGTTACTCCATATTTTTGCGAATATTTCAAAAGGGATTGACGAAACCTCATATGGAGTTATCCTTGCAACTCCAAGCATTATGCGAAATAATATTCATAACAAATAAATGTGCAAAAGCCTACGTATACAACAATGTGTAATTGCAATGGGTTACAGATGCCCAAAAGTAATTTCCGTAAGCTTATATTCCTTTCTGCCTGCCTAATTCAATAATAGAAGTATCCACTTCAAAGAATTTCATAAATGGAATATTGATTTCTTTGATGCAGGGTTATTGAATGATACTTTTCGACAATGAGGGTTATCTCCTGGTATCTTTAGGAGATAACCCTTCCCTTTATAACGTTTGTCATACATAATCAGACTGCTTTGATGGTTTATCAATCATGTGCCGATTTTTGATGTCCACAGTGGTTTCCGCGCTTACATGACCTATCATGGCGGACAGCGTTTTGATGTCCATGCCGTTTTCCAGCGCCATGGTGGCAAAGGTATGGCGCAGATCATGAAACCGCACCCGCTTGCAGTTTGCGCGTTCCAATATCTTTTGAAACCGATGATAGACCGCCGAGGGGTGTCGCGGTTGCGTGAGGTCAAGCGGGGACGGGAAAATCCACTCGCTGTCGGTTCGCGTTTTCAGTTCTGCCAGCAGTTCAAGCATTTCGGGCGGCAGCAGAATCATGCGGTTGGAGGATTTTGTTTTCGGCGTGGAGATCAGCACCTTTCCGTTGACCTTCAGCACCTGCCGCGAGATGTGAAGCTCGCCTGTTTTCAGATTCAGATCCCGCCATTTCAGCGCGAGGATTTCGCCTCGCCGCATACCGGTGGTCAGTTCCAGGAGGAATAGCTCGTAATATCCCTCCTCTCTTGCCTGTATGAGAAACCGCGTGATTTCCGGCGGAGTCAGAACCTGCATTTCCTTTGCCTTTTTCGGCGGCAACTTGCACCCGACGGCGGGATTGATGCGAATTAACCCTTCGGTCACTGCCTTTTCAAGTGCCGTGCGGCAGGTTGTATGGCAGGAGCGCACCATGCGGTCGGACAGTCCTTCTCCGAATTTATCGACATGCTTTTTCCGTCCGCTCTTTTTGAGCCGTGCGTAAAACTGTTGCAGGTCGTTCTGCGTCAGCTT
>CAKQWM010000050.1 GCA_934278995.1 uncultured Clostridia bacterium | reverse complement strand
ATGTTCCGAAACGTTATCTATCGTCTCTATAAGCTCTCCCATTCTATTTTTCATAAACTGCTCGGCTTTTGCCATAAGCTCACCATATTGCGCCTTTGAATATATGGGCATAGCAACGCGGAAGCCTCCGCTTTCCGATATAACATAACCGTCGCGAACCATTTCGGCTATGGTTTCAAGGTCGTATTCGCTCAGATTATCAGCAGTACCGTCGGCAATATCGCACAATATATCAATCTTTCTCAGGTTGCCGTAGAAATCACGATGATCGCCTTTGAGCGCAGGTAAATAGTCGAAGAACCATACAGTATCTCCGCCTTTACTTTCAACTGTGCAATAGTTGAAAGTGCGCGCAGTCATATCTCCGGAGTCTTCTTTCAACCATATATCGGCATACTCGCCCCATCCTGTTTTCTCCGGCTTTTCGACATTTTTGAAAGCATAACCCCCTATCGTTCGCCACATTATGGTTGAAAGCTGCCAACGAAGCGTATTTTCGCTGAAGTCAGCACCGTAAAAACCGAGCTTTACATATTCCTCCATACAGGAATCGACAAATTCAATTATAAGCTTTGCGATGGCATCATATTTTCCGGATACCTTGCGGCAGATCTCTTTCGAACATTCACGGTTGATGATAACAACATTTGCCGAATATCGTCTGCCGTCATGTACAAGTATTTTCTTTTCGGTCATCTCTTTTATCTCATCGTCCAGATATGGAAGCGGTATTCCTGTTTCAAGGCTGATCTGCTGAACTGTCAGTGAGTCATTGTAGCAAGCACAAACGATATTCTGCTTGATTTTGCTTTGCATGAATTGCCAGAATTGATTCGGTCCCTGTCCGCTGTACATGGGAATAAGGGCTTTGGGATTGTAGCTGAGTTCTCCGAGATTTCTTTCCATATTCATTCCTTCTTTCAGCATTTTTCTTGATTTGAACAGCAGGTATTTTACCATGCTTTCGGATATAGCGAGCAAATCTGAAATTTCAGAGCATGAGCGCCCCTCAATATAATACAAAATCGTTGCTTTGCGGTATTTTTCCGATAGCAAAGTCAACTCACGCCGGAGAAGATACAGGCGCTCACTGTCGTCCTCCGAAAGTTGATCTTCCGATGGGATATCTTCCGATAATTCGCAAGTGTTGTTTTTCAGCTTTTTTCTATACCACTGTTTATAAACGTTCCCGGCAACGCCCCACATAAAAGCGTAAAAAGCGTTTTCATTGCGAATATTTTTGACCGATTTCGTAAGCTCAAGCAGAATATCCTGCGATAGGTCTTCGGCATCCTCTCGTGTGGATGTTTTGGATAAACAATATGAGTATATCGTTTTGGATACCTCTGCTATTTTCTCTTGATACGCGATCTCATTCATTAGCTCACCTCCCTATCAGTTTTTCAGAAGCTTCTGCCTTAATAGTGAAAGCAAAATGATTTGGTTAAATAATCTTAGAAAAATTATATCATACTTTTTTGATTCTGTCCATTGAATAAAAAATCAGCCGAAAGTGGGGCGGAAAACCTCATTTTCGGCTGATTTTTGGTCGGGATGACAGGAGTTGAACCTGCTTGAACTTGCTCCCAAACGCTAAAAACCTGATTTTTTACGTGATTTTACGGGCTTTTCGGGGCTTTTGCGTCCGGATTGACTGCTTTCGTGTGCTCTTCGCGGCATAAAATCCGGGTAGTCCGAAGCCGTAAGTGGTCAAAGGTGTGGTCAGCA
>CAKQWM010000049.1 GCA_934278995.1 uncultured Clostridia bacterium | reverse complement strand
AAAGCAATAGGTGAACAAAACCATAGACTTCGGACACCTATCGAGAGTATTTACGAATTTTATTATTTTTCTGACCGTGCGAAAGCAAGGTACATTGACTTTACTACCGTTTTATGGTATAATAAATATGATATTTGAGCCGTCTATTGCTTTAACAGACGGCTTTTTTAATTGAAAAGTTTACCGAGTTTATTCATCATATCCTGCTTGTGTTCCATAAGCGAATGGGCATATCTGTTCAGCGTTACCGTGGCGTTTTTATGCCCCAATATCTCCGCCAATGTTTTCACGTCCATTCCGCACTCCAAAGCGCGTGTAGCAAACGTATGTCGAAGCGAATGAAAACCTTTACGCTCGATATGCAAACGCTTTTGCATAAGTTCAAAGGTTCTCTGATAAGATCGCACCGTAGGCGGCTCACCCTTTTCTGATTCCACAACATACTCTGAAATACTTTTTCGTTTATACTCTTTCAGAACGGGAAGTAACTGCTTCGGAAGCGGAATCATTCTCTTAGAAGAAGTCGTTTTCGGTAAGTCCGTGATTCGGCAGAGATTCCCGTTTTCATCTCGTCCGTCGTGGCAGGTTTTGTTCACCGTAAGCGTTCCTTTCGTAAAATCAATATCCGACCAAGTAAGCGCAAGCAATTCTCCGATTCTGAGCCCCGAATAAAGACAAATCACGATCCCGATAAACTTCCGTTTCTTACTCGTTAACGCCGCCTGCTCGATCTTCTTCTGTTCGGCAAGCGAAAAACAGGATACTTCTTTCTCTTTCGTTTTCGGTCGTCTGATTTTATCTGCCGTGTACTCTTTCAGTTCTCCGAGCGTATACGCAAGTTTCAAAGAGTTTTGAATAACCGTAATAATCCCGTTTACGGAATTAGCCGCTAACCCCTTTCCTGTTGTCAGATTGCCCGACTGCATAAGTTCGGTGATATACTTCTGTATGACTATGGGCGACAGTTCCTCAAGCTCGTATTCGCCCAACTTTACCTTCAAGTGCTTTTCGATAATCTCCGAATATCTTTCGCACGTTTTCGTTTTAGACGAAGGCTCTATGTAGTTCGCAAACCATACGTCTAACCAATCTTTATATTTCATTGAAAACTCCTTTCGATTTACTGTTTTAATTATAATTTTTTTCACCGTAAATAGGAAATCGCCCCTCAAAACGGCATAAAAAAAGAGAGAACATTTATCCTTATTCTCTCTTAAAAGATTTGTATTAAATTGTAGATGTCAGGCGAGGATTAAAACGAAGTCGTCAGTTCGAGTCCTGTTTTTTGAAAAACAGGTCAAAATGCAGCTCTTAAATTCAAATATTCCGCGAAGCGCGCAAAACACTAAATATAGTAACAAAAAAAGCACAAGACCTACTAAATCTTGTGCTTTTTGTGTTTTGTAGCTTTTTCGTACTACAAAGATGGCTCCCCCTACTGGACTTGAACCAGTGACACCCTGATTAACAGTCAGGTGCTCTACCGACTGAGCTAAGGAGGAATATGTGGAACTTGTACAATTTCAAGCTCCGTTTTTTGTCGGCTTTTATCGGGATTGCTCCCGTGTAATTCGTTCCACCAGCTCTACCGACTGAGCTAAGGAGGAATAGAAGGAAAGCCGACTCGGGAAACGAATCGGCTTTGATGTGTTGGCGATGCGCTATCTTCCCGACCCGTCTCCAGGTAAGTATTGTCGCCTCAGCAGAGCTTAACTTCTGTGTTCGGAATGGGA
>CAKQWM010000048.1 GCA_934278995.1 uncultured Clostridia bacterium | reverse complement strand
ATGTTTTCAAATTTTTGTCATATACTTAGGTAAATGATTTAAAACTATATAATTATTGATTTTTTAACGAATTATTGAAATAAGAACATCCACTCTGTATTTTTGGTCTGTCAACAAATTTCTGGCATGACGGATAAGAACAGGTTTAACGTGTCTTTAAGCATCAAAAGGCAATGTTTATATGGGAATTCGGTGAATAAGATTTCTGTTAAAGAATTGGATGCTAAATATATTCTTGCCATTCTTAATTCTAAAGCTATAGACTGGTATTTTCGCAAGACAAGTACCAATAATCATATTAATATATATGAGTTGGAACAAATGCCCATCCCGATACCGAATGAGTCACAGAAAGACAAAGTGATCAGTCTTGTCGATGCAATAATGGCAGCGAAGCAGCATTCTTTGCAATTAGGAGCCAATAATCTCGAAAAAGAATTAGATGTGTTGGTTTATGACTTATTTGGTTTTACAAAGCGTGAGATACAAATCGTGGAGGGATATTATCCCTCCAAAACTCCATATAATCCATAAACGAGTGAGTCTATCTCCTCTTCCTGCTTATGCGTGTCAGCAGACGGTGTAGTTTTCTTTATGGAAAGAATCTCATCAACGAGCCTGATGATTTCCAACTGCTGTGCTTCTGTTGCTATTGGTATTGGAATGTTTCTAACATGCTCCGGATAAATATGATAATCCCCGCCTCGCATATTAATAAGAAGAGTGTCTGCATATTTTGAGTTCATGACGCCAAGAAGATACTTGATATTAACCGTCTCAGAGATCTTTTCAAGTTCGTCTCTGGAGTATCTGGAGTATCTCTTAATCGAACTCTGAATACTCTTATTATCAACAGTATGTAAATTTTTCCAAAGGACGCAAGCATTAAGGGAATTATTATGCATGAGGCCTGTGTCATCATAAGTGCCCGCCATCTTTCCAAGAATATTAAAAATAATCTTGGGGGTACTATATAGTTCTGGGAATGTAGGCCTGCTCAATAATGCTGGAGATCGATAAGTATTGTACTCCACATATCGAATCTTTTTTACAGAGTATTTCCCGATGTTTTTCCCCTCGACATATTCTCTGCAATGAATCGTATCTTTAACATCGCTCAGGAGATCAGATTTATTAAATTCTCCATCCTCCGAGAACAGACACATTCCCTTGCTAATGAAACAGTAGTCGCCAAGAACATACATATCTGAGTGTCGCATGGTTTCATGCTTCTCTCGATTAAGATTCCAGACCCGCTTTTCTTGATCCTGCTCTAAAACCTCGTATGGTTGCACAAATGTTTTGCTGATAGAGCGCGCTTCAGAGATATGTGATATCCATGTCGAGCCTTGCGGTTTGTCTCGCTTGGCAAAAACGATGCAATTTGACACCGTAGCGTTCTCAAATATTTTTGTTCCGTTCAGATCAACAATTTCGAATAGGGAGAACTCATTTGCCAATTGTTTTCTTAATTCTTGTCCATAGAGCTGGTTCGTCAACGGATACGGCACAATCATCGAGAAAATACCCTTATCCCCATTCAAGTATCTTATTCCTAATTCCATGAAGGGAATGAACAAGTCCCATTTTTGATATAGGGAATAATATCTTCCACATGCAGCCAGTGTCTTTCTTTGCTCTGCAAGTGTAGCATTTTTCATCTGCCCCGGAGCACTAATATACGGCGGGTTTCCTATTACGATATCAAACCCGGCTTTTCCGTTGCAATCAGACGGTCG
>CAKQWM010000047.1 GCA_934278995.1 uncultured Clostridia bacterium | reverse complement strand
ATAACACTAATTTCAAAGAACTTTTATTCTACGGCGTTCGCGCCGGGGCGTAACTTTTATAAATTAACGAACTATTGTTATTTACAAGACCCTCTTTATAGCCGATTTGGATATATTCAGACACGTTGTCATCAATGTGGTATCGATGGACATTACAACCTCTATACATTTTGACGCTTGTCTTTAAGGTTGAATAATATGCCTTTTCTGAAGTCAGATTAAGATCTCCTTGTGAACTTGTATCTATGAACTCCCTCAAAAATATAGTAGCTGAATTCATTTTCTCAACGACAGTAAAATCATCCCCTCTTACAAGAGGCAAGCAGAATCCGTTTGGATAAAAACTAATAGGGAGGGTCTGCATTATTGATGCAAAATCAAACCGATTAAGCGTTGTTAAATCATTACCCGCAGAAATGAAAAACTCGTGATCACATGTGGGTTTTGCTTTCTGAAACAGGGTAATGCATGTCGCCACAAGCGCATCCTTAAACAACTGCCCTTCCTTATGAGGCGCGACCTTCGGGAACTCAATAACTTGGTGTATCGTAGTCTCCATTAGAAGGAGTTCTCGTGTATATTGTGCTGAAATGTCACACAACAGCGAGCTCTGCGTAATTAAGCAACCTGTGCCATACCCCTTCAATAGATTATAACTTTGTTCCACGAATAGTTTGTAGATATTCTGTTTCCCTTTGTCTTTCCCCTCGGCATAAGGGTACAAGTCAATGGGAACAACTCCTTTTGGCATTTGGAAATACGGCGGATTCCCAATAACAATATCAAACCCGCCCTTTTCGTTGCAATCAGACGGTCGATAGCACTACATGGATTCAATGATGCACCGATCCTCATCGGTTAGGCCATAAACTCCATAGAATAGGCTGTCGATTTGTTTTTCCAACTCTGCGGTATCTTCAAAAGGATTAATACTTTTGATTTCCATAATCTTGTCCACGAGACTACATATATCCTCAGAATTATTTATCACATTGGGGATCAAGCTCTTTCGTATCTGAGGGGCTTGAAATTGCAGTGAGCCCAGCATGGATAACCCTCCAAACATGACTTTATACACAAAATTGAAGGTTGAAGAGTTAAAATAGCCAAGGAGGGCGCGAAGATCATAACCTTCAACATCGTATACCATATTTGTGTTGGCTGATGAATACTCTCCTTTAGAATCGTAAAAGACCTCTGGGCATTTTGCTATCTTGGCAAAGATGAGTTTGGGCTTTTTGAAAAGCATCGCTCTCCTCTCGGTCATATAATCAGTTGAAAGAT
The DNA here is from genome assembly GCA_934278995.1 of uncultured Clostridia bacterium. Lineage (GTDB taxonomy): Bacteria > Bacillota > Clostridia > Christensenellales > Borkfalkiaceae > UBA4636. Next base: position 777 of record CAKQWM010000047.1, on the reverse strand, counting down.
ATGGACGCAGGAGTCCTTTACGGATCTTCTTTGCGCCCCAATATGATGCATACCGATTAAGGGTGCCGTTATTCAAAAACTTGAATGAATGCGAATCTGGCGACTCGGATAGGTTGTCTTCGTACACTTCAGCTTCTCCTGCCGTTGAGCATGCGTTAACCTCTGCGTGTTCTTCCAAGATTGAACTCTGATCATAAATCTTAAAGAATAGGTCGGCATAGGTGCTGAGGAGATGCCCCCAGATGTTATTGGGCAAGGCTGTTAAAACTGAACTCGGATAGCGGTGATGGGTAATAATGTCAGTAAGGCTTCGGTAGCTGGTGAAGGTCACCTCCGGCTGTTGTGCCATCCTGCGAATAATCGATACAAGCGTTGAAACGCCTGCCGATTCGAACACCTTAACAGAAGAATAATCTGAGATATGGGCAAGGGAGTGTCCGGAGAGAATATAGCTGCGCAGGCCAATTGCATATTCGGCCGATAAATATTTGGAAGGCGTGATGAAGGCAAGGGTGCCGTTGGGGGTCAACATTGAAAGGCCGAGTTCGATGAAAATGATGTACATATCGTAAGCCCCCGTAGCCGACTGGAATGAGCGTTTATATCCATTTCTAATCTCCTCCGAGAGGATCTTCTTTGCCTCCAGCGCAGAGATATATGGAGGATTTCCGATCACAATATCAAAACCGTTGCAGCCTTGCGGTCGCTATTCTGAATCTTCTCCCTGCTTCAAATATCGGTACAATGTGCAGCGGTGTACTTTTAGCCTTTTTGAAA
>CAKQWM010000046.1 GCA_934278995.1 uncultured Clostridia bacterium | reverse complement strand
ATGCAGCCTTTTTCCACAAAAGTATATCCCTGTAAATCAAGCAATCCATGTAGTAGATCCCCCGATGAAATACTTAAATATCGTGTCATAAATACATCCTATCGTTTGTTCTTATTTTTGGGGCCATCTGACCATATTTGGTTCCCGAAAAAGTCCACCTCCCTGATTTTTTCACCCTTGCTGTTACTAACATCATAATGATCTTTATGGAGCCTGTCTACTTTCCACAAATTTCCATCACTATCTTTATATCCTTGGTCTCCACGCATTTTTGTGAATTGATCTGGATTGGATTTTGGAGTCGCTTGCTTACCACAATTTGCATTATGCACCAATATAGCACTACCAGAAACATAATACGTGTGATAATCCTCAACCTCAAAGTTATAGACCGTTACAGGTGTTTCAAGAAGTTCATGCTGCACCTGCTCGATGATCACATATTCGCCATTAAGAAGTTGAAGCCTATCCCCGGCACGGAGGTCTATTGCGTCAGTCCAACCCTTTTGTGGTACCCAGAACGGGTGTGTTGGTGTCGTGGCGATCTCTTCGCCGTTTACAGTAATATGTACAAGTTCGCTACTCTCACGAACAAAACTATTTACAACTTCTTTGAGTTCTGTCTCACCGGTCGTATCGTCCGTTGCTCAAACAAGCTCGCCCGGCTTGATTTCAGCAATTTTCCATGTTGAGGGTGTCGTAAATGAGCGGCACCCTCTTTTGGCTGGTTTAACAGGTTCTCTATGCTCTTTACTTTTCACGACCTGCTATTACTTAGGCTTTGTAGAATTTTCAGTAACTACATAGGAGTTAGTACCCGGATAACAACTACCGTACATGGTGAATCGTTTGCCTTATTTACTGATGTTCCCACTCCAAATTATGCCATTATATCCATTCAATAATTGTTTTAAATTATTGTTCATAACTTACTCTTTGACAATATTGTTTTTATAACAAACAATATGTGGTATTGCGGAATGATGTCTAAAAAATCTCCAAATTTCGTCATCATCCGCAGAGGCATTATTAAAACACTCCACCTTTAAAACAGAATGATTGTATTGCATTTCAATTGAAGCATCACCGTATGGAGATATCGTAACATTGGTTACAATAATATCATTTATAAAATGTATCTTGTTATTAACAATAAAATCAAATTCTGAATTTCTTTTTGATGAATAATATGCGAATGTCTCATCGTCTTTATTGTGTGGAATGTACATGTCCCTATCTGATGTCATAATATGATTGTCATACAGTATCCGAAATGGTGATTGAATATGCCATACTTCCGAAATGTCACCCTCATCTTTTGATAAGCAACATGTTAATTCCAACATGTTGCAGGTTCTTCCGATTTTAGCTAAATGGAAATTAAACAACCTTTTTTTTATTTCATCTTCAAGCAATTTCATATCCTCACTTCTTTCCGTTGCCAAATAAATGTATAGCTTCATCTAATATTTCTTGATAGCTATAACCCATTCCGTGAATTGCATCATGTAAAATACGTTTATTTTCAGGAGTATTTTGACCAATGGCATTTAACGCATCTCTAACTTGCTTATTTTGCCTATCGTGATCCCCTGTCATATTTCCCTTTGGCTTTCCCATTTTATCACAATTCGCATTGTGAACGAGAATTTGACTTTCAGTAATGTAGTATGTATGGAAATCATCAACCTCAAAGTTATAGACCGTTACAGGTGTTTCAAGAAGTTCATGCTGAACCTGTTCGATGATCACATATACGCCATTAAGAAGTTGAAGTCTGTCCCCGGCACGGAGGTCTATTGCGTCAGTCCAACCCTTTTGTGGTACCCAGAACGGGTGTGTTGGTGTCGTGGCGATCTCTTCGCCGTTTACAGTAATATGTACAAGTTCGCTACTCTCACGAACAAAACTATTTACAACTTCTTTGAGTTCTGTCTCACCGGTCGTATCGTCCGTTGCTCAAACAAGCTCGCCCGGCTTGATTTCAGCAATTTTCCATGTTGAGGGTGTCGTAAATGAGCGGCACCCTCTTTTGGCTGGTTTAACAGGTTCTCTATGCTCTTTACTTTTCACGACCTGCTATTACTTAGGCTTTG
>CAKQWM010000045.1 GCA_934278995.1 uncultured Clostridia bacterium | reverse complement strand
GACCCTATGAACCCAAAAGGCAGAAACGGACAAAGCGTGTCGCTTGCGCGTCGCGTGGGCGATTGCAAGCAAAAGGACCTGATCGGGATTCCGTGGCTTCTTGCCTTTGCGCTCCGCGCCGATGGATGGTATTTGCGAAGCGACATTATCTGGTACAAAGCCAACCCCATGCCCGAAAGCTGCCGTGACCGTCCGAGCCGTTGTTATGAACACGTTTTTCTGCTCACAAAGTCAAAGCGGTATTATTATGACGCACTTGCCATAGCCGAGCCGATTGCCGCAAGCACAGCGGCACGGTATAAGGGTGGGCGCAGTGCGGGCGGCAAATACGCTGACGGAATCCCCGGACAAGGCAAGGTACAGAAAATCAATCAAGCGCGGGCGGCGGGATCGATCACCGACGCGGATATATCCACTGTGAGAAACGCCCGCGACGTATGGCACATCAACACCGTGCCATATAAAGGCGGGCATTTTGCCGCCTATCCGCCGAAGCTCGCGGAAAGGTGCATTTTAGCGGGCTGTCCGCGCGGCGGCGTTGTGCTTGACCCATTTTTCGGAAGCGGGACGACGGGGCTTGCGGCAGTGATGAACGACCGCCGCTATATCGGTATCGAACTGAACGCCGCATATTGTGAGCTTGCGCGGGCACGGATAGGAGGTGCGAAACTATGAGCGAGCCGCAAACGCCGAAAAGCTACCGTCTGCAATTTACCGATGAGGAACGGGCAAGCCCCGAGCTTGAAAAGTATATCCGTAAATCGGACATGGCGGCTGACCGTTTCGACAAAGTGAGCGCAGCAATCCCGAAGCAGAAGAAAATCGTCAAGGAGCGCACCTTTGACGAATCAACGGGCAAAGCAAAGGTGCGACTTCACTTTGAAGAACAGGACAAGCCGCCGGGCGACGCAAAGAACAAGCACAAAAGCCCTTTGCACCCCACTGTTCAAACGGAATTGTACGTTCACGGCAAAATTCACGAGGTCGAGAAAGACAATTCGGGCGTGGAAGCGGCACACAAAGGCGAAGAAGTTGTCGAGAGTGCGGCACGGTTCGGAAAACGAAAGCTCAAGGAGGGGTATCACAGCCACAAGCTCAAACCATATCGCACTGCCGCCAAAGCCGAAAAAGCGGCAATCAAGGCAAATGCGGAATTCAAGTATCAAAAGGCGTTGCAGGATAACCCGCAGATCGTTGCGTTCAATCCGTTTTCCCGCTATATGCAAAAACAGCGTATCAAACGCAACTACGCAAAAGCGGCGAAGAAAAGCAGTATCAAAACGGCAAAGAAAAACGCCGAGAATGCAGGCAAAGCCGCAAAGAAAACGGTTGAAGCAACGAAAAACACTGTTTCTTTTATCGCACGGCACCCGAAAGGCGTTTTGATTGCCGTGTGTGCGTTGCTGCTTTTCGTGATGATCTCCGCAGGCGTGACCGCTTGTGTGTCTATCTTCACGGGGTCTATGTCAAGTGTTATCGGCAGCTCTTACGTTGCCGAGGACGCGGATATGCTCGGTGCGGAAGCCGACTACAAGGCAAAAGAAGCAGCGTTGCAAAACCGTATTGACAATATCGAGCATACATACAGCGGCTACGACGAGTACCGCTATTCACTTGACAGTATTGGGCATGACCCGTATGTGCTGACCTCCATTCTGACGGCTTTGTATCTTGACTACACCCGTGCGGGAGTACAGGACACCTTGCAGACGATTTTTGATATGCAGTACAGCCTGACGCTTTCCGCCGAAACCGAAGTGCGTTATCGTACCGAAACACGCACGGGAAGCTATGAAGTGACCGACGAGGAAACGGGTGAGGTATCAACCGTTTACTACGAATACGAGGTGGAAGTGCCGTACAACTACGACATTTTGAATGTCACGCTTTCAAGCGAGGATATGGCGGGGCTGACCGCCTATCTTTTGAGTGATGAGCAGTTTAACGCTTACCTTGTGTATATGCAGACAAAGGGAAACCGCCCCGACCTTTTTCCATGATTTTTGAAAGGAGAATACAGCCTATGGCAAACAACAAAATTGACCGTATCGAAAGAGATATTCTGAAAACCCGCGAGAAGATCAGCGAGTATCAGAACAGATTACGCGCACTTGAAGCGCAAAAGGCAGAAGCCGAAAATTTACAGATCGTACAGCTTGTGCGGTCTATGCACATGACCCCCGCCGAGCTTTCCGCTTTGCTTGCGGGCGGCGGGATTCCCGGCATGGTGACAGTACCCACAGAAAATGAAATCAAGGAGGACAGCGATTATGAGGAATAAAAC
>CAKQWM010000044.1 GCA_934278995.1 uncultured Clostridia bacterium | reverse complement strand
ATGATGACAAGTCAATTTAGATCCGGACGAGGAAAAACGAGAAAACGGGAGATTTCGAGAGATTTCTCCCGTTTTTTTGACCCTGAGTTTTTTCGGAATTTTGTAGATGCATTTCGGGCATTTCGGGTCTGTAGACAGATTCGAACCAGCGAAATGCATTTTTTGATATAGATTCCCCACAGAAGCAAAACCGCGGACAGATTCGAATCGCCACACACTTTCCGAAGCCTTTCAAAAATCCTACCCATTCAAAAATTATTTACAAAACCATAGATGCAAAGTCATTTTGGACAGGTTTGAACTATCACATAGACTAATTCACATATTTATGATATAATTATTTCAAAAAACATAGAAACCATCTTAACCGTTTTGTCTTTCCAACGACTATATGTATGAAGGCGCCTGAAAACGGAAACGGAGAAGCAAATGGATAGTATAAAACTTGAACAACTTATAACGGAAAATATGAAGTCGATATTCGGCTTTGCTTTGACAAGACTCGGAAATGTAGCAGAAGCAGAATATCTTGCAAGTGATATTCTTTATGAAATAGTCAGATCAGCTCCAAACCTAAAAGACGAGGAACGCTTTTATGGTTTTATGTGGAAGATTGCGGAGAATGTTTATATGGACTACCTTCGTAAAAAGGCAAAAAACGCAAGCTGTACAGCGGAGCTCGACAAAAATCTTCCTGATGAATCCGAGTCTGTTTTAGAGGAGGTTGTCAAAAAAGAAGAACTGAATCTTCTTCGACGCGAGCTCTCCTTGTTGTCTAAACAATACCGTGATGCAACCGTTTTATACTATATTGAAAATCTCTCCTGCTTCGAAGTAGCGAAAAAATTACAGATCAGTACGGAAATGGTAAAGTATTATTTATTCCGTGCAAGAAAAATTATCAGAGAGGGTATGAATATGGAAAGACTATACGGAGAAAAGAGTTATCGCCCCAACATTTTTGAAATTGATTTTTGGGGAACAAAAGCAGGAGATGATCGCGAATATCGTGATTTTCAGACAAGAAAGATCAAAGGGAATATTTTGCTTGCGGCGTATTATAGCCCGGTAACGATCCAAGAAATCAGTATAGAGCTTGGAGTCGCGCTCCCTTATCTCGAGGATGAGATCAAATTGCTCGTTGACCGTCAGTATCTTGTTTGCAACAATGGAAAGTATTTGACTAACATTCCGATTTTCACGCTTGATTGTACAAAAACGATTGATGGAAAACTGAAAGAGCTTATCGAGGAAAGCGCACAAAGGATTGTTGCGGTAGCCGATGAGTTTGATGCGCGTTTTGGAAACAGATTTGCAAATACAAATCTCGCGCATTGGCAAAAGCTTCTCTTGTCCTTGCATTTCTCATTGATAAATACTGAAAACGATCTTGAAAAGAATTACGGAGAATTGCCCAAAGACGGTCCGTATTCACTCGTGAACGGTGGTGGCGAACACGGGATTATTTGGGGCAGAAGCACCGAGAATGTTGTTGGAGATAAACTCCCGAAAGGTATTCAAGGTATTTACAATGGTTGCCCGGCAAGTGATAAGCGCGGAAGTGTTATCGCTATGAATTTCAGACAAACGCTTAACGCACAGCACTTTGAAGGACAAATGACCGATCCTGTAGTTTGCACAGCCGTTGATTGCTTTGAGTATTTGCCGAAAGATTGGCAAAAAGTCTTGGGCGATCTTCATTATGCCAAGAACGGTAAGGCTAATTTTGCTGTATGGTCAAACGAGGAATACGATGAACTTCAGCATGTGCTTCAAGAGTGCATCACTATTGTTTCTGACTTGAACCGAAAAACTGCCGAGCTTGCCGCCAATATAACTGCGGATTTTGCGCCTTCACATATCCGTAAAACCGCAGAATATGTTGGAGCATTTGTTTACCGATTCTATTCGATAGACAAGTTAGTGAGTAAGTTGTTTGAAATGGATTGGGTAAAAGCGGTAGGAGATGCCGAGAAACCTGCGGTTTGTGTTATAAGAAACAGTGAATTGTCAAGAGAAGTGCAACAAATTATCTACACCCGGAATTCAATTCTTGAATCAGGAAACTCGTTTTCTTGAGCTATTTGCTATCGTGAATAATCTGTCGTAACAATCTTACATTTCGCCTCCGCTATTACCTATCTGCATAGACCTCGTTTGCAAGCATGGCTCTGCAAGCCCGGAAGATCGCGGTCACTTGCAAGCCCCTGCTTCACCAAGGGAGAAGTGTACCTTCACGGTGCATCTGAATTGGCTGACACAAATTCGGCATCTAAAATGACCTGTAGACACATGATGACAAGTCAATTTAGATCCGGACGATGGAAAGAGCCGTTTGGCAAGCCAAACGGCGAGAAAACGGGAGATTTCGAGAGATTTCTCCCGTTTTTTCGACCCTGAATTTTTTCGGAGTTTCATAGATCCCTTT
>CAKQWM010000043.1 GCA_934278995.1 uncultured Clostridia bacterium | reverse complement strand
GGTACACACTTCCTATGCTTGCTACGAAACTTTATCCCTCATCTCTCTACAACACCCCGAAACGTAATTTTGCCAAATAGAAAGGGGAAAAGCACAAAGAAAAACGCGGCAAACGTGAAAATCGTCTGCCGCGTTTCGTCCATATTCATATCATCGCCGACATTCTTGCGGGATTCACCCTTTCGCCATTCTTGCTGCTTTTATCGCTTTCCCGAACGCTGTAAAGTCGTATAATGGTACGTGTCTTTTCATGACCAATGCATTACTTTACGAAACAACGCTCCTCACTTGAAAAAAACAATAATATATGCTATAATTATCACGTTGTTATTGTTTGGCTTTTTCAGGCTTACATGCATACGGAGGGAGGCTCTTTCCATGTTGGTTTTACCGATACTCATGACAATCGAAAACGACGAAGAGCGCGCTCTTGCGGAGAATTTATATCTCACATATAAGAGCCGTATGTATAGTATCGCTTACGCAATACTGCATAATCGAGAGGATGCAGAGGACTCCGTTATGGACGCTGTATTCAGCATAGTGAAAAACATTTCGCTGTTTTCCTCAATCCCGCGAAACAAAACCGAGTCACTCATTGTTGTAATAAGCAGAAACGCAGCAATCAACCGGTATAATTATAACAAACGCAGAAGCACATCATCTCTGGATGAAACTGCAAATTATATTCCGGACAATGATCCGACCCCGGAAGAAATGTTCGGGCAGAAAGAGGATTATGAGAAGCTGCTTCGGGTTATCCGGACGCTTGACCCGATATACAGGGATATTCTGCTTCTGAAATATCTTTATGAGTATGACAACGGCACGATTGCCGCTATGACGGGCGTCGCTGAGGCAACGGTTCGTGTCAGGCTGATGCGGGCAAAGGAAAAGTTGTCCGGGCTTTTGGGGGGGAGGTGAGCCGGATGGAGCAGAATGAATGGAAGAACGTCCTTGCGGCACTTGAAGCTGATAATATAGCGGAGCTTAACAGCCATACAAGTAAGCACCGTTTTCCAAATGACTTTGAGAAACGTGCTATCTCGGTTTGCCGAGGAACTGCCGCCGCTTGCCGTTCACCTCGCCGCCACCGTCGTCTGCCGCTTTGGGCAGCTGTCCTCATTGCGGTGCTTCTGTGCGCGCTCGTGACCAGCTGCGCCGTTGCGGTATACAAATACTTTACCAGATATATTCCCAATTACGGCATAGTCGATATGTTCAGCGATGTCAGAATGTTCGCGACCGAAGAAACGATTGATATCGGTGACATGACGATTGAAACCGTTTTGTATATCAGGGACGGCGACTCCGGAATCGTTCGCCTCTGGACAACCGGTCCGGCACTGTCGGGCGGGTGGGGAGATGCTGAATGGAGCGGAACGCCGGTATTCACTCTGAAGACAGATAAAGGCGAGTATCCGGTCTACGCGACAACCGCTTCGGTAGGCGCCGACGGCGGCTTTTATGAGTGTGAAGCGCAGAATGTTGAAGCATTTGAACGTGCAACACTTGTCGGGAACGGCGCGGAAAAGGCTCTCACCCTGCACGATATATCCGAAAAGGGCTATAGGGTTTCCGTATGGGCGGAGTATGACGGTATCACGATCAAGGCACTGCCGCTGTATGCCAACAACAGGATTATTATTCTGTGTACGGAGGGCATTGCGAATGCCAAGTACGTATCGGCAACGCTGACCGTCTATGATTCGCTTGGAAACACCGTAAAGGTTGGTTCCGGAAGTGAGGAAAACGGGTGGTATGTGTTGACCGTCAAAGAAAAGCTGCCCGGCGAGATTGTAAAGATCGAAATTGACAGCCTGCGCGTTCGCTGCACGCCGCCGGGAAACGTCAGTTTTGAGTTTTCCGTCCCGGCAGATGACGGTGAGTATGCTTTGGATGGCACGCTGATCGACAACGATGTTTTCACGGAAAACGCCGTGAGTATAAGGTGCGAAGGAGACATTGTGTACCTGACAACAAGGATTGACGCCCATAAGTACGAACCGCTGACCGATTTTTATGTTGACTATGATTCACCCGGTGTGCGCATGGAAGATTGGAACATACGCGAAACCGACACCGTCATTTATAAGCTGAAAATCGAGTCCGGCACCGATAAGATTGTTTTGATCGCAAGAGAATACATGTACATGATTCATGATAGTCAAAACAAGCCGCTTGGTACAATTGAAATCCAAAAGAGCAGATAGAAGATAAATCGAAAAGAACCGCATGAAATTTTGCGGTTCTTTTCTTTTTTTGAAACAGACGACCGGGGCGGATTGTTATATAAGGCAGAACCAAAAGGAGAGTTGTATATGAAACGCTTGATTTTAATGTTGATTGTCGGAGCCATGCTGTTCGCGCTGCTGTCCTGCAGTGGGAAAAATAACGCGCCGGACGGAAAAACATACACGGACAATTATGTTTATAC
>CAKQWM010000042.1 GCA_934278995.1 uncultured Clostridia bacterium | reverse complement strand
ATGTTTTCAAATTTTTGTCATATACTTAGGTAAATGATTTAAAACTATATAATTATTGATTTTTTAACGAATTATTGTATAGGACAATGAAAAAGTTATTATTATTCATCTGTGCCGCAATGATGATTTTCAGCTGCGTCAAGGAAGAGTCAGGAAACAAAACTGTAATCGACCCTGTAGCAAAAAAGGAAACATGGGCCACAATTCTCAAGATGTATCCATTCTTGGACGGCTTTCCTGTATTTGACGGGGAAGTCGAGAATTGGCAGTATAAAGAACTCGGCAGCATGAAGACATTGACCTTCTTCGACTACGACTGCGACAAGTCCGTGTCGACCACCTATTACGCCAAGTTCATACCTGCGGGCTTCACCAAGAGCGAAGGCTCTGAAATCTACCGGAAGACGGTGGACAAGAAGAATTACATCTTCAGCGGCAGCTATGGTGGCGGCAGTTTCGGCTTAAGTTTCTCCGTTGACGCCGAATAGAAACTTTCACGTCCTGCTAATCACTAAAAAGTAGTGTTGTGCGGAGCCGTCGACAACGGCGACGACGTCTTTATCGGACCGGATGTCGGCACCTATGCGGCCTGCCACAGCACGAATTCTAAGTAACGCAACACAAGAGAGGAATAATGAAAAGAATTGAGTGGGAGAAGGCCACAGTCCGACATATGATAGAACTATGGTGTCTGAAAAAACACAAAAAACAGGAACTTTGTATAGAATGCCGGGAGTTGCTGACATACGCAACAGCGAGGCTCGACAGGTGCAAGTTCGGAGAGAGGAAGACCAAATGCCACAAATGCCCCGTCCATTGTTACCGTCCGGATATGCGAGAGAAGATACGTGAAGTGATGCGTTTCAGCGGTCCTAGAATGATATTATATCACCCATTGGAGGCGTTGCGCTATATTATGTCGAGATAAAAAAATGAAGAGCAGCGGGAGCTTTGCCGCTGCTCTTCGTTTTTTACTATTTGACATCAGTAATCGGTTCTCCGGTCTTTATGTCCACGTAGGTCCATTCGGATTGTCCTAAATAAGACCCAATACGTGTGCAGTCGCGATCTTTTCTGATATGAGCGGTTACGCCTGTTGAAGGGCAACCCTTAAATGTGTAACTGTTCAAGCCACTGGCAACAGATGTTTTCGCATTCAGCCAAACAGGCTCTCCCATTCGGCCCAAACGGCCTTTCACCGGACGAAACGGGTAATATGTTTCACTTTTGAAATGGCTGAAACTTGAATATGACTATCCATTACCCGAAGGCTCTATGACCAAGGAATAATTTGTGCTTCGACCTCCTTCACTATTTTTCTTTAGCATACCTTTGTTTACGAGATCCCGAATATCATTGAGAGCCGTGTCAGTCGAGCATTTCCCGATTTTCGCCCATTTGCCAGAAGTCAACTTCCCGAAAAACCCATCGAACTGCATATTGATAATCTTACGTTGCCTGTCATTGACTGCAATGTCCTTATGGTTTTCCCAGAAATGAGATTTTGCAAGAACTGATGAAAGTGTTTCTTCTGTTGAAGCAAGTGCTTTCTTGAAACAATCCAGAAACCACAAGAGCCATTCAGTAATATCGCCATCACCCTTCTGTGTCTTTTCCAACACATTGTAATAGTCTTTTTGCATTATCTTCATCTCATTTGACATACTGTAGAACCGCTTCGATGAATATTCACTGCGGGCGAGCAACATATCGGTGATGGCTCGTGTGATACGCCCGTTCCCATCGTCAAATGGGTGAATTGAAACAAACCATAAGTGAGCTATGCCAGCCTTGATGACAGGATCCATCTCATTCTCTGTATTCACCCAACTGATGAATCGGTGCATTTCTTCAGGAACTCGTTCCGGTTCAGGAGCTGCATAATGGACTGTTTCGTGTCCCATAGGCCCAGATACAACTTGCATCTCCCCATTGCGATATTTTCCCACTTCGATAGCATACAGACCGCTTCTTCCAGTCGGGAACAAGACATTATGCCACCCGAAAAGACGATCGTCAGACAACGGCTCATTATAATGCTGGGTCGCATCCAGAAGCATCTCGACTATACCGTCAACATATCTTGAAGTAGAAACAAGCCCAGCGGTCTCAATGCCGAGACGGCGAGCAATGGACGAACGGACTTCTGTCATATTGAGAGCCTCACCCTCAATCTCACTGGAGCGCACAAGTTCCAATGACATTGTGGTGAGCATAGCCTCATCCTGAAAATCAAATCCCAATGAAGTCATACGACCGAGCATCAGTCCTTGCATAGCTCGAACCGGACCAAGTCTGTTCATCACGGCCTCTTTGTCGTAATTGAAGTTCCACCAGTTTTTCCTTTGATGCAGATACATATTCGACTATTTTCAGCAAAGCTATGAATTTTTCGGGGAATAGCCAATATATTCGCCGAAAAATATTCGGTGAATAAGATGAATATTTACCGAATGGTTCTTTTTACCTGAATGAGTTACGCCGTTAACTGACTTTGCTATTGGGGAGCTACGCCATTGGGCAAACAATATGAAA
>CAKQWM010000041.1 GCA_934278995.1 uncultured Clostridia bacterium | reverse complement strand
GTTCGTTGAAATTTGTTGTACTTCATTGTACCACATTCAGAAAGATTCTTGAAGGCGCGGGGGTATTTGGGGGTTACTATAGTTCAACGCACAGATGACCATCTATAAGCTGGTAATCGTTGGATGTTATTTTGTCTTGTAGCTGCTTTTCTATGGACAAATACTGTGTTTTTGAATGACTTAAGGCATATCGTCTGTCAAATTCAATCTGTGAAATGGCACCTTCCAGATTAAACATTGCTTTGCTCTTTGCAATTAGCACATCCTCAAGATTCAAATCGCTGTTCATTCTAAGGTAGTATTGCATTCTGTTTCTGAATTTTGAATCACCAATGATACGAGAAACAACATCTGTCCATGCCAGATAGTTAGCGGGATAAATGTCATTTTCATAATAATACAATGCAGAATACCGCCTTACCACATAACAATAAGGTTCCAGCAGATACACAATGCTCCCAAGAACCAATTGATCGTCTTTTACTCCAGCTTTCATCTCGGAATACAATCGTTCAAAATAGGCCTGAATCTCATTAAGCATCGGCTCTACGGTTAATGCTGCCATACCAGCATTAAAGCTTTTTGTTTCCATTACACTTGCTATCGTTTGCAGGTTATTCTTGTATTTATTATTCAGTTCCAGACTGTCGTTGAATTCCTTATTATCCAGCCGCATCAAGAAACTGGAAAACTTTGCTGAGATTTCATCCAGCCGATGTATTACGGTCTGAAATCCTTGGTATGTCATTTCGTATGTACGACAATTAACAGCATAATTCATCCACGCAGTTTTACCGAGGGCCTCTATCATTTGATCCAGCTTACTATTGGTTGTCATTAATTGTAGCTTGATGTGTTCGTCTTCGGTGCTATCGGTGCTATTTGGAATTTCGGCAACATCTGCTGGGTCAATCAGAACAGGTTTAGCTAATTCAAGCATTGTGCCATCCGGTTTTCTCAAACCACCTGAACTGAGGGAGACATTGCCTGCCATCAATTCAGCTGTAGCTTCAGCTGAAAATGTGAATAAAAACCGTGCGTTTTCTTCTGGCATTAGCGATACCTCTCTCTTAAATCTTCACGATAAATAGCCGTTGCAACAAATACATAATAGGCAATCTGATTCTCCGTAATATATTGTCTGCAGTTTTGAATCGTTTGTTTGAAATCCTCATACGATATATTCTCACGGTTCGCATACCAGGCAACATCCGGGTTCTTGATAAGTCCAAGAAATATCTGTTTGCCAAAAGAAAGATTATCAGCTTCCTCCATACAACTCAAATCATATTGGGCTTTCTCAATTTTTTTAGCAAATTCCGTAATCCATTCAGCAGCGTAATTCCGTTCTAAAAGAGCATCATCTGTCAACGAAAAATTGTATCCTGTAGCTGCCTTCTTACTGGCAATAATCCAAAGGAAATTTGATACGCCTGTAAATACATCATCGTAGGTTTTCGCATATCTTATTTTTTCCTTGCAGCGATTCAGAACGGTCAAAGCATCGGGTGTCAACGTTCCTAACCTCTTAGCCTCCTGATTGATAATGGACGACAAATAGTCTATAAGTTTATGGTTCTTCTCCTTGGTTGTTCCATAATAACTTGAACTTCTTTCATACTCATCCAGAAATGATTTTGTTGTCTGAAACAATCCGTTGGTAGCTTGAGAAGCCGTCCTCTTCACGCATTTTGAAATAATGTACTGGCAATAATCCTGCTCTGCCATTTTCATACCCTCCGTAACATTGATTTCCTCAAAATTGTATGCTCCGACAGGGTATTCGTTAATGTATCCTTCAACACGGAATGTATGACTGCAGCCTACGCATTCATAGTCTTCGCAATCGAAACAATGCTGAATTTCAGGCCCCATTTGACGTTCAGACTCATAATCTCCGGTACTGTAGTCAGAAAGGTCAATTGCATTGGCAGCACCACAGTGCGGGCATTTTATAACTCGTCTCATGCTTATTCCGTCCATACCCATTTCCATTTCATTCAGCTGAACGGTCTGGTAGTATTCCTCTAAAGCCTTTCTAAAAATCTGCGATTTCGGCTGTCTAGTCATCTGACTGCAATATGCAAGCATCTGGTTTCCCTCATCGTTCAGGCGCACCCGATACTGGTTGTCACGTTTATCGTCAACAGTTGGTCTACCTTTTCCAGCCATGTCATACTCCTTTTCGGATATCCATTTAATCTTACTACCCCAATTATACAGATTTCGACATTCCTTGTCAATGATTATTGCAATCCCCAAAATTACAGGCAATATCCATCGGCCTTAAACCAGCCGACGCAATCCCGTTGACTGACGCACAAAAGCGCACAGGAGACGGTTTCAGGCAAGAGTTCGGCAGTCCGGCACTTCCACTTGCGCAAAAGCGCCTTTACCTTTGACCACAGCATCTCAATCGGATTCATATCGGGGCTGTACGGCGGCAGATACCGCAGCTCTATGCCTGCGGCGTGATATGTGTTGTTTGTCCTCGTCGTTCAGCAGCTGCTTTCTACCCTTCATTGTGTAGCATTTTGCCCATTTTTCTCATCTCCCTGCGACATATTGTACCACCTTTTGCTGCAATTGTCAAGGGTGACTGCTATTTTGAAAGTTGCTATAATACAATATCCCCGGTTTGGATTCCTTAATTGCCTTCGGCTGTTCAAGCTCCAAGCCCTCAAGTAACCAACGTAT
>CAKQWM010000040.1 GCA_934278995.1 uncultured Clostridia bacterium | reverse complement strand
CCGCATTGCTCTGCAACTCCCATATCGTGAGTTACGACAACAACGGTTTTGCCCTCGTCATTGAGTTTCTTGAACACATCCATAATTTCAGCGGCTGTTTTGCTGTCGAGAGCGCCCGTAGGCTCGTCTGCGAGAATTATGCTCGGCTCGTTGACGATTGAACGTGCAATGGCAACACGCTGTTTTTGTCCTCCCGACAGCTTGTTTACAGGATTTTTCGCAAAATCACCCATTCCTACCGATTTCAGCGCTTTAATTGCGATTTCGCGGCGGTCGGACTTCTTGTTTTTTGCGAAATCCAGCGGAAGCATAACGTTTTCAAGCGCTGTAAAGTCCTCTACCAATGCGAAATCCTGCATTACCATACCGATTTTTTCGTTGCGTATATGAGCAAGTTCCCGCTCGGAAAGCGCCTTTACAAGCGTCCCGTCTATTTTATATTCTCCCTGCTGATAGTTGTCGATACACGCAAGAATATGCAGAAGCGTGGATTTTCCAGCACCCGATTTGCCGATAATTGCGACCATCTCGCCGTCAGCAACTGTCAGAGATATACCCTTAAGTGCAGTAAATTCGTTCGGCTTATTCGGGTTATATTTTTTTGTAAGATCATTAATTTCAATCACAGTTTTTTATCCTCCCGATCGTTCCTGAAGAAGCTACTTCGGCGTAGTTGTACCTATCATCAGCAGCGGCATTATCATCGAAAAAACAAGATACAGCGCAAGTATTCCAAGCAGCGCAAGCGCCAGCCACGGATTGATGACGATCATGATCGTATCGGACAGCGGCGTAAGTCTTGCCGCTGCAAGCAATACGACTGATATACCAAGCGCCGCTGCGCTCATTATAAGCGACTGAAAGAAATTCACTACAGCACATTGCTTCCACCGTAATCCAAGAATATAGAACTTGGCGTAATCATTCAGACGCTGACGTGCGGATATTGCCGATACGCTGACAGAGCTTACGATAACAAGAATCAAAAGCACAACCACGATCGGGAGAAGCTGCAAAAGCTGCTCTCGTAGATACGCCTTGCTGTTGGCGTTCATTTCGCTTAGCTGTATCGTTATTATCGGACTTAGCTGAGCCGCATTTCTAAGCGTCTGCGCCATATCTTCTTCGGTCATATCGTCGAAAAGGAAGAATGCCGAATCCATCATTGCATAAACATTGGGGTAAAGTCTGTTAAGCGCGCTTGACGAGGCAAGAATAGCAGGATTTTTCCCAGCCTCTATTTCAAGATAATAAGGCTCATACATCAATCGGTAGGTGTCACCGTATTCCTCACGGGAGCGTTCTCTGCCGAGAATTTCCGTACCGTCCTCCAGTATTCCGACAACTCGCATAGTGACCTGCTCAGCTTTTTCGATCTGCACGATAAGGAAATCAATTGTATCACCAATGTCAGCACCATACATTCCCTTTGGAATTACAATTTCAAGCTCGTCTGAGTTCTCGGATATCCACCTGCCGCTTTCAAGCTCAGGCTTGTATCTTGACAGCAGCTCGTCATTGTAAAACAAAGGACGTGCAGGCTTATAAAGAGATTCGTCAGTTCTCTCGCCGTTAATGCCATTAGGGATTGCCGTCGCAGTCTGAATTGTGATAACGCTGTCTGCCTGCATATATCCACGCAGTTCCTCCGCTGAAAATATCGAATCCCTGATATCGACAGTCACTCCGCCCGGCTTTACTGCACCGCAGGCAGAGTTGTACACGCAATACACTCCATTGCTTTCAAGAATATCCCGAACAGGCTCATATGTGCGGTAACGTATTGACATTGCCGACACCATAACGGCTGTAATCAAAAAAACCGCAGTAAGCTGAACCAGACAGAACGTGTTCATCACGGGATTTTTTCTTAAATTCCGCAGGGCGGTCTTCAGCAGCATTAGCCCACCCCCTTTTTCTGAGCTTCTGAAAGGGCTCTATTGATTTGAATCAACAGCTTCATACCCATAATTACAAGCAGCATAACCATATAAATTATAAAAATCGCCGCATAAATTGCCGGAGAGTAGGAGTTCTCCATATAAATGAAAATATCAGAAAGGAAGCTGTGCATAAACGGGATAAAGGTCGCCATTCCTAACAGGAATACCGGCACGCAGACAACGCAGCATTCGCCAAGACATATCCCCCACGCACGAATCGGAGTACAGCCGCAGATACGCATTATGGCAAGCTGTCGGCGCCGCTTTTTGAAAATGAAGTCATACAGTAATGCGAAGTTGATCACACTTAGTGCAGCGATCAGCGCAGAAATCAGCATGATGTTGTTGTATATATAAACGCTTTCCTCGTCCGGGAATGGCAGCTCAGGGAAAATCAGCTTGCCGGGCAGTATTTCGTTGGCTCTTCGCTTCAATTCATCATAGCTTTTGCGTGATATTGCATTTTCAAAGGATAATGTGAAACTATTCATCACAGCTTCGCCCGGCAGCGATAGAAATGGCACTGCCACGCCGTTTGAGCTGTGCGTTCCGATAATGCTGTATTTTTCTCCAAATAATGTGATTGCGTAAGTACCGTCAAGCAGTTCAGCGTAATCAAGACTTTGCACCGGGTCGTTTATCCATGCGTCCTGAACCATTGCGTAATGAATTCCTTCGGTTTCGTCTGCGTCCATAAAGTAACGCCCCGTTTTTATCATACCGTTGCTGTTCCATATATCGGCAATATAGGGCGAGGTACGATATTCTCCGCCGCTTACCATAAATCTTGAAACAACCATTATATCTCTCGTATAGCTTTCGGAAGAATAAGGGTCAATGTGAACAAAATCAAACGACGTGGAGCAGAATATAACATTCATGCCGGATAAAACCGTATCGGACAAAGAGTCGAGGTATAATTTCAGCTCACCCTGCGTCAGAGTTTCTCCTGCTGCGATTTCGGGACTAATTTCCTTGCTGTCGGTTTCGCCCTCAATACGCATTGAAT
>CAKQWM010000039.1 GCA_934278995.1 uncultured Clostridia bacterium | reverse complement strand
AAGGGAGACATCGTGGTCATGGACAATATGCGGTCACACCATGTCAAAGAAGTGGCGGAAACGCTTCACGCCGCAGGAATAGAGCTGCGGTATCTGCCGCCGTACAGCCCTGATATGAATCCGATTGAGATGCTGTGGTCGAAGATAAAGGCGCTTTTGCGCAAGTGGAAGTGCCGGACTGCCGAACTCTTGCCTAAAACCGTCTCCTGCGCGCTTTTGTGCGTCAGTCAACGGGATTGCGTCGGCTGGTTTAAGGTCGATGATTATTGCCTGTAATTTTGGGAATTGCTATAATGATCGTATAATTGACCATATATATCCTTTGCCTATTTATAGAGTGATTTACTTTTCTGAAAGGATCGAGAAAGATGCGAACTTTTCTTAAGAACTTCAAGTCTCAATTTTCCAATACAGTAAAGACCAATATATATCTCATCAAATTTGTCATATCGAAAAAGTGCGGCAAAACCTATGTTTTTCTAAAAGCTGTTTCTTCTCTCATTGCCGCACTGTTTCCGATCGTTTTGACGGTATTTCCGGGCTTGATCATCAATGAGCTTATTTACGATAGAAATATATCAAAAATTATTCTTTTTACATCCATTCTGGTTCTTTGTCCGGCACTGAATCAAATATTCAACATATCTATTGGAAGACTTATGTCAAAAATTGAGAAGGAGCTGCATCTTCAAACAACCACCGATTTTTATTTTCATTTGTCTCAGTTGGATATAGAGTATCGGGAAAATCCGGATGTAAAGACAAAAGAAGACATTGCACGCAACACGTTGGAAAATGCCGCCGCATCGATCAATTCGGTTTTTGGGCTGATTTCAAGCATGATCGGGTTACTTGCATTGATTGCTATTGTGAGTATTCTGAACCCGTTCATTATGGCTTTGGTGATTGCTAATGTCGTTTTGTGCTCAATCATTACGAAAAAAGCGAATGACAAACAGAATGAAACCACGCACGAATACTATAAGTTGATGCGATATATCAATATATTTGAGATACCTGCTGTCGAAGTCCATTATGCAAAAGAAGTATCGCTTTTCGGATTGACAAAATACTTTATAGAAAAATACCGGGGCGCGCAAAGAGATTCGGATCGTTTATCTTTAAAGCGGGAGGGGTATATTCACAGAGCGAATCTGCTTGTCAGTATCTTTAATATGGTTCAGGAAATTGTCTTCTACGTATATATGATCATCAATGTGTTTTCGGGAAATATGCTGGTGGGAAGCATGTCCATCTTTTTAAGTGCGGCGCACCAATTTTCCAACTCTATAGGTACGATTTTTAACCAGTACATTGAGATGCAGAGAAAAAATCAGGAAATCAATGATACGATTGAATATATGAATATGCCGTTGATTAAAATGAAAAGCGGCACGATGAAACCCATATTTGACGGCAATTCTGTCATTGAATTCAAAAATGTATCTTTTTCATATCCCGGTACGGATTTTCTTGTTTTGAAAAATGTGAATATCAAAATTCGGGCAAATGAGCATCTTTGTATTGTTGGTGCGAATGGCGCCGGAAAATCTACATTTATCAAGTTGCTGATCCGGATGTACAGACCAACAGAGGGAAGCATTCTCCTGAACGGTGTTGATATTTATGAATATGATTACCATGAGTATTGGAGGCTCTTTTCTCCGGTGTTTCAGGAAAATGAATTATTTGGGGGCATCAGCTTTAGGGATAATATCATATTGGCGGATGAGTATGATTCTGAAAAATTCGAGAGAGTATGCAGCGACCATGCTTTGCATGATTTGATTCAGAAAATGCCAAGGGGAGTAAATACCACAATCGATAAATGGGTAGATGAAGACGGTGTAACGCCCTCGGGTGGTGAGACACAGAAAATGACAATTGCCCGAGCCATTTATCATGGGGGAGAAATATTTTTACTGGATGAACCAACGGCTGCATTAGACCCTATTTCCGAGTATGAAGTTTACGAACAATTCAATGAAATGATTGGTGACAAGTGTGCCGTTTTGATTACGCATAGGCTTTCTGCAGTACAACTGGCAGACAAAGTGGCTGTTTTCGATCAAGGAAGTGTGGTTGAGTACGGAACTCACGCAGAGCTTTACGCTAATGGCGGCATCTACACTGAAATGTTTGACAAGCAAGCGAAGTTTTACCGAGATAAGCCATCATAGCAAACCGTCTCTGAAAACTCCATATGATCATGTGTAAGGGGATTTTATATGTATTTGTTCAAGATACAAAGAGATGATGTACATGGCATCAAATGACGGCGACAGGATACTGAATGTTTGCACAAACCTTGCAGTCAGACTGAACCCTGTCTTTTATCAATTACCGAACGAGTCCTATCAGGCGTGGTTCTATGAGCGTTTTATCAATCTTGTTTCTTATGAGAAGCAGGGACAGCATATCATTGATTTTGTGGATAACAATAGCAGTGTATATGAAAGCTGCACGCAGATTGTCCATACTTATGGAGTGAAT
Source organism: uncultured Clostridia bacterium (assembly GCA_934278995.1). Lineage (GTDB taxonomy): Bacteria > Bacillota > Clostridia > Christensenellales > Borkfalkiaceae > UBA4636. The sequence continues at coordinate 481 of CAKQWM010000039.1, read as the reverse complement.
GAATTGCCGCCGGCAGACTTTGATACTTGTATTCGCAAATCCATTTCTGACGATCAATTTGTGAATCTTTGGTGCGATGAATACTACATCAGGGAATCAATCAGATACAATCAGGGGCATTTTGTTCATCCGTTAACGGTGTACGGCGTTAAAAACGGGCAGGCATATTGTGAGTTCTTCTCTTTGACCCGCGGTATGATCCTGATAGAAGTGCCGATGGATGACCTTAGGCGGGCGTATTATAGCATCAAGGATCATTATACATGCGGCGCTTCATACGATATTTTATAGCAACTTCCAAAATAGCAGTCACCCTTGACAACTGCAGCAAAAAGTGGTACAATATGTCACAGGGAGATGAGAAAAATGGGCAAAATGCTACACAATGCGGGGCAGAAAGCAGCTGCTGAACGACGAGGACGAACAACACATATCACGCCGCAGGCATAGAGCTGCGGTATCTGCCGCCGTACAGCCCCGA
>CAKQWM010000038.1 GCA_934278995.1 uncultured Clostridia bacterium | reverse complement strand
AGGTCTTTTGCAATAGTAATTACTTAATAATCAACAGATTATAACAAATATTTTTAATTTTTGTCATATACTAAGATAAGATTATTAAATCCATCGAATCAGATCCTGTATTTGACAAGAATCAGGCATCTCAAAAAATGCGAGGATTCGTAGAACGTCAGCCTCAAACAATCAAGGAGAAATCCCTTATAATCGTCAATCATTTTCTGGACAAAGTCATAGGAGCTCATAAGGTGGGTGGGCAAGCTCGTGCTATGGTTGTTACATCAAGCATTCTACGCGCTATCGAATTCTACTATGCCATAACGAAGCAGCTGGAGGAGATGCACAGTCCATATAAAGCTATCGTAGCATTTTCCGGAGAGAAAGAATACTGCGGTAAAATAGTCAACGAAGCTACTATAAACGGATTCCCATCATCGGAGATTGAAAAGAAGATAGAAACCGACCCATATCGTATTCTTGTTGTAGCCAATAAATTCCAAACTGGTTACGACCAGCCGCTCCTGCATACAATGTATGTTGACAAACAGCTTTCCGATGTTAAAGCCGTACAAACACTGTCTCGACTCAATCGATGCCACCCAAAGAAAAAGGATACTTTCATCCTTGACTTTGCCAATGACCCCGAGGAAATTCAGCGTGCATTTCAGACATATTATAATGGCACCTCACTCTCACACGAGACAGATCCTAACAAGCTAAACGACCTTATTGAAATTGTCGAAGATGCAAACATCTACACAGACGAAGATGTCGTTGAATTCAACAAACTCTACTGGACATCAGCGCCACGTGAAGACCTTGATACCATAATAAACAGTTGTGTAGCCCGATTCAAAGAAGAACTCTCGGATGAACAACAAATAAAGTGTAAAAGCGCCATTAAAAGTTATGTCCGGACTTATCCTTTCCTCGCAGCTGTGATGCCGTTCATTAGCCGTGAATGGGAAAAGATTTACCATTTCTATTATTACCTCGGGACAAAACTGCCGAAGCTAAAGATTGATGATTGGACAGAAGGCCTTATCGAGTCCATAGACTTTGATAAATACCGAATTGTTGAACAAGAAGAAGTCAATCTCTCACTATCAGATAAAGACACCGAAATAGACCCTATTCCAGTAGCCACAGGAGGGGGAAAATCAGAGCCACAGATGGAATCACTCTCAAAAATAATTGAAGATTTCAATACTCTCTACGGTGGCATCGAGTGGGAGCACGCCGATACTGTCCGTGCTCAGATTCAGAAGCTTCCTGGCCTTCTTGCGAAAAGCGAGTCATTTGTAAACGCCGTTCATAACTCAGACAACGACACTGCCCAGCTCCAATGCAATACTGATCTGTTCCAGATAGTTATCAATATGATGGCCGAAAATACAGAATTTGCCAGAAACTATCTCGACAACGAGAAATTTCGCAATTTCGTCAACTCTCGTGTCTTCCAACAAGCTAGCACGATGGTATAATTCACTCTAATTATTTTCACTATGGTAGCCAATGACAACATAACAAGAAGAGCCATAACATACAGTATTTTGGCGCATATCAGCAGTTCTGCAAAACTGGCAAAAGGACAGTTGGATGTGTTTATCCCAATTGTCAAAAAATGTCTCCATCACATAAGCGATGGTAAAACTGAAATCAAAGGAGCGAACATCGGTGAAATTGCTGATAGAATTGTCACTGAATGGCAAATTGAAATACCGATTCCTGTTCTGCGTACTATTTTGACACAAATTTCAAAAGAATTTGACAGTAAAGAAGAATCTAAACCTTTTGTTCTCAATGATGATGATTCTTTTTGGATTAAAAGGTTTATCTTTGCCGACTTTGATGCAGATATTAAAGAGAGCGAACGTGATGTTAAGGAACTTCAAAATGCTTATTTGAAGTTCTGTAAAATTCAAAACATTCAGTCCGAAGACGGAAATGGTGTTATTCGATTTATAGAACAGCACAAGGATACTCTTGCCCATTACTTAAGAAATTCAGATTGTCCAGATAAGACCGACTACTCGTTGCCAGCAAAATTCATAGAATATTTCAAGCCCATAAAGCCTCTTTATGAAAAAATACGTGATTTATATTTAGGCGCAACAATTAGTTGTGCTATAGGATATCAGTTTAATGGTTTGAAGAATGACGTCACGCTTTTGCTTGATACCAACTTTATAATTAGTTTATTAGACTTGAATACTCCAGAATCAACGCGAACTTGTTCTAAATTATTGGAAGTTTGCAAGAAATCAGGATACTCTTTTCTAATACTGCCAGAGACCAAAGAAGAAATACAAAGTCTTCTTGAGTATAAGTCAAGAAGTCTCGACAAGGTCGCATTACAAAAAAATATCAATAAGGAAGATGTGTTTTGTGCTTGTGAAAGACGAGGTCTAAATAGTGCCGACTTGATGAGGATCTCTGACAACATCGAAGACTCGCTCACGAAATTCAGTATCAGAATACTGTCGAACTCAATAACGCTGAAAAATAAGGCAAAATTCAGCAATGAGTATCGAATTTTGAAAACATATAGAAATAATGACAAGGCCGCCCTTCATGATGCTATGGCTATAATGTATGTTAGGGAAATGCGTGGTAAAAAAGTTGTAAAATCTTTTGAAAAGGTAAATTGTTGGTTCGTAAACAATTCTATCACACACGACTTTGAGCATAGCGCAATAGAGAATATCATAAGCGGCAAATCAGACAATCAACCAGAAATCATTAAGGCAGATGATTTGTTGAATATCTTATGGCTAAGTGCACCTTCAATAAGGGATGAACTATCTTCTAGCGAAATGGTTGACATCGGTCTTACTACATTGGTTGCTCATACTCTCAATAAATCCTTGCCCAAAGCACGTATTATTCGAGAACTCGACGAAAATATACAGAAATATAAATCTGAAGACATAACAGATCGTGATGTTTATCTTCTGTCTGTAAGGATAGCAAACAATCAGGTAAAAGACATAGAAGAATTGAATGCTCTTGCAGTGAAAGACGCCGTAGAGTTTAATTGTCGAGTCAAAGAAGAGGCAAGAAAACAGGCTAAAATTGAAAATGAACAGCGAGAACAACTAAATAAGCTTTATTCGGAACTTTCAAATGCGATACACAACATCTCTAAACAATCGGAAGAAATGGTTCTGGACAAAAAAGTACTAGATAACCTGACTTTATCAATGCGTCACCCAATTTCAGTCAGCCAGTCATCAGACTCGATGAGGTAAGCAATGTTGCGCTCCT
>CAKQWM010000037.1 GCA_934278995.1 uncultured Clostridia bacterium | reverse complement strand
AGCGCAACATTGCTTACCTCATCGAGTCTGATGACTGGCTGACTGAAATTGGGTGACGCATTGATAAAGTCAGGAAAAAGTCGAAAAGCATATATTCAATAGCATTAATATAAGATTTGACGAAGATAAACATAAAAAGGTTCTCGAGTACTATAAGACTTTCTATCAAAAGTTGGCTTTAAGAACTAAGGATAATTCTAGGATTAGAGTGTTTACGACAAATAATGATCTGTTTAGTGAAATGGCTCTTGACGCCTTGAACATTCATTATATTAATGGCTTTAGTGGAGGACTTCACAAATACTTTAATCCTGCTATTTTCAACTATACATGGTCTAAACGAATGGATACAAGTATAGAGAAGTATGAACCAGTTGAAAATATGGTGTATTTATACAAAATTCATGGTTCTGTGAATTGGCGTGAGTCACATAAACAGACCAATAATTATTTCGAGATAGAAGAAGTTGTCCCTTCTGAGACATTTCAGGATGGTTCTGTTCTTATCTATCCTACACCAACTAAACAGGATAAAAGCTTAGGTAGTCCATATGTCGATCTTTTTCGCGAGTTCCAAAACAAATTATTAGAACCGCATTCTGTTCTATTTGTTATTGGATACAGTTTTAGTGACAGACATGTAAATGATATCATATATAGAGCGTTGGCCACAAATTCCACAATAAATATAGTCATTTTTGGTTCAAAGCCAGAGGATAAGGAAAGAAATGCTAAGCCTATTTTCTTTATTGACGATAAACGAATCTTTACGATTTTTGGAACAGAATATATTGATGAGGATAAAAAGGAAAAAAAGGGGACTATCAATCACTTCGATTATATAGTGAATAATCTCTTGCCAAATCTTGACACATTCCAAAAAGAAGAGAATATTCTTAATAGATTTGTAGAAAGTCTCAAAGCCGAAACACAAGATGAAAATAGGTAAAATCATATCTGTAGAATACGATAAATTTAGGGTGCGTTTGTTTCATACTACTCGAAATTCTACTGTCAATATTGACGGGAAGGTATACTATTTTGGCAATATTGGTAGCTATTTGAAGACTTTAAATTCTTCAGGGGAGTATATTATGTGTGAGGTCGTATCAATCGTTGATTGGGTGGGGCATGAGAATCAAGTGTATAGCACATATAATCTTGATAGTTCTCGAGAAATTATAATAAAGCCGATAGGAACATTAGTGAACGAAAAGTTCTGTATGGGTGTGGGCATATTCCCTTCTTTGTATAGTGATGTGGAAATTGTGACCTTTAATGATTTGGACTTAATATTATCTTATAATGAGGGTAACGTTGTTAATGGTGTACATTCAACGATTTCCATCGGGACGAGTAAAAGTTTGATTAATTACTCTATAGAACTTGATATCAATCGTCTCTTCAATATACATTCGGCCGTACTTGGGAATAGTGGTAGTGGTAAGTCTAATACAATCGCTCATATTTTGCATGAAGTATATCGCAAGCATGGTAATGAAGCTATAGGTGCCAAAACAATCATATTCGATGCAAATGGTGAATATCCAATGGCCTTGGGAGAAGAGGCTCATTTGAATAACGAAATAGAGTCTGTTTTTTATAAGCCAAATATTAGTGACAATGGTGTACATAAACGATTTGTATTACCATATTATTTGATGAACCTTGATGAATGGCTATCCTTTTTGATGGCATCGGAACGAACTCAAAAACCGTTCTGGGATAGGGTGCTTCAAGAGAGTTATAAGTTTTACAGCATTTTCAATGCTGACAAAAGAAACGACGCTCATCGATTTGCCAATTATATCAAATGGAAATTACGACAAATGCTATTTAATATTGTAAGCAGAATAGATAGCGATACCTCCAAGATGACAGCGGCAAAAGGAGCTGTTGCCACGCTTAGACAAACATGCAATAATAGCCTTGGTGATGATGTTGATAATAATGTCTTGACAGATCTTGCTAATTTTCTCAATGCTTGTAACGATTTGTGTGTTATTAATTTTGGCAACAATAATGACTCATTATCCAAGGCACTTGATCTTTTTACGGCAATAGATAGTGAACCGAAATATGTATGTGTCATAAAGAATAAAGACCATTACGATGCCAAACTTTTAGATACCGTAACGGAAGGAGCATTTCGACAAATCGATGAAAATGATGCCTTGTTGGTAGATCAGAACAAACTTATGCCGGGTAAATACTTTGACTATCACTATCTGCGAACTGCGGTTGATATGGTCCTTTTGGAGGAAGAAGCCCATGGTAATCTGCATATTAGAGACTTCACATCTACGTTGATGAGTCGGTTGGATTTCTTTCTTTATAATCCAGAGTGTGCGTTTATGCGTATTGAGACTCCAGATTATCAAGATTACAATGACTACTTGGAAAAAATGTTTGGCATCTCAGATTCTGAGGGAAAGAGCAAACAACTTATCACTATTGATTCTAGTGAAGTGGGAACAGATGCTTTGGAATTGATGACAAGTGTCGTATCTCGAATGGTATTCGATTACAGAAAATATAAGTTTGGAGAATCGCGACAACAGAAACCAATTCACTTGATTCTTGATGAGGCACACCGTTACATTCAAAAAGATGCAAATTATATAATGCGAGAGAATATATTTGAGAAAATAGCGCGAGAAGGCAGAAAGTATTCTCTTTATTTGATTATATCTTCGCAAAGGCCATCAGAGTTGTCCCAAACTGTTTTGTCGCAATGTGGGAACTATATTGTTCACAGAATTCAGAATGAAGTAGATATGAAATATATCTATTCGGTTCTACCATACTTTAGCGAAGATTATATTACAAAGATTAAACAAGCTGTACCTGGAGAGGCTTTGATTTTCGGGAATTGTGTGCCTATGCCTATTATGGTTAAAGTAGAGGAAGCGGTGCCTGCACCGAATAGCAAGAACTGTGATATCAAGATGGAATGGTTTTACAAAGAAGCCATGACGGATAAAGACAATCCGAATAAACAGAATGACTGATTTATTGACTATAAAACAGCGTCATCGTTGCATGTCTGCAATAAAGGGCAAGAACACAAAACCCAGAATTATTGATGATAAAGTCCTTGTTCAGCCGTGGTGATTTGCTGCAATGCTGACACCCACGATCCGTGTGATGGATGAGCATGGATGCTGTGACATTATCAATCGTCGCTAATGCTATTTTCATCTGAGTTTTGCAACTATTTGTACTAAGAAGTCTCTGTCTGTGGCTTAGCCTATTCCTTTGCCTTTTTTGATTGCGGCAAAGTTAGGCAATTTGATAAGATGATGGCCGACAATGGTCCGGAATACGT
>CAKQWM010000036.1 GCA_934278995.1 uncultured Clostridia bacterium | reverse complement strand
TTGTATGCCGCATACCAGCCCGCCGTGTTCCATGCGAACTCCGGCGTGTCCGTGTCAATGCTGCCGTTCCATGCCAGTGTGCGGTAGGAAAGGGCGGCAGATATTGCGAGGGCTTTCAGGTCGTCAAATTCAGCGTTTTCGATTCTGTATCCGGAAATACAGAAAATAAAGATAGATATCGCTGAGATGAGAGAAGTAATTCTGTTCATGATCATGATCTTTACCATAGCTTCGACAGGCGAAAGCTTTCCTTTCTCCCCGTTTCGGGGCGGTTCTCAGAGCGGATTTGTTTTCCTGATTCAAAGAGTTACATGCGGGTCTTTCTGCATAATAAGGATTATCAGCCTTGATGTATCTGTTCTGCTGCAAGTGCATAGAAAGCGCTGATGAGTTCTTCTCCCGCTTCTATCGGTGCGGATTTTGATATACCGTCCGTAAAGTCAAACGAGAGTCTGTATGTGGTTTCATCAAGAACGATCAAGCCGTCGTCGTCCGGCTCCTCATACTGTCTGACCATCGTTACGAGCTGCTGGTTTTTTATGATCCGGAGTATTTCCTCCGCGTCGTTTTCATTTATCTTTTGTCTTTCAACTTCTGTATGTGCGCCGCTGCCGTCGATAACCGCGTCGAACGAAAAATACCAGACGTTATCATCCTTTTCAAGCGTATATGAGTATGAAGAGGAATAATCCATGCTGCTGCAGCTCACAAAGACAGACGTTATTTCAACGTTTTCTGCCGTCTCATAGTGCTTTTCTGCAAGAGAATAGAGATATCTGAGTGCCTTGTCGCAGAAAGCTGTTTCCTTTTCTATGCTGTTTCCATCGGAAAAAGTCATTACGGAGCTGTTCGTCGGTGCGTCGGCTGCATGGAGAATATTCAGCGGGCGGTATTTGCTGAGCCGGCTGATCTCGTCTTCATCTCTGATGATCTCAAGGAATCCCTCAGCGTCTTCAGCCGGAACAGGGAATGAATCGAAAGATGTATACAGGCCTTCCTTACTCTGCACATAGCAGCTCGCAGAAAAAAGCCAGTTTTCGTCCTGCTTTTGCAGGGAGAATGCATACACAGGGTCGCGCTCTGTGCCGTAATACGAGGTACTGGCGCCGACAATGTCACCGGCATTGTATTTTTTATTTCCGCTGCATCCTAAAAGGAGTGATAGAATCGTCATAATTATTGTCACCCTGCATTTATAGTTCTTTTTCATACTTGGTCACCTCTGAAATTCTCATGTTAGCAAATGGCGGGCAGGTGGAACGGATTTATCTTCCAAAGTAACATTGCACGGTTTCTGAGCGTCTGATGAATCAATACGCCGCCCAGTACTATTACGCCTATAAATAGACATTGCTTATTGTAAACACGCACTGCAAATCTTGCGGCGATATATTTAATGCTTGAAAATTACAGAAATAAATTAGTCTATATAAAGTATAACATAAATTTTTAAAAAAAATCAAGAGGTAAAACCAAAAGGCTATTAAATTTTCAGTGTGGATGCGAAAATAAAAACAACGATTTTACAAACGGTTAGTCAAAAAAATCAACGTCAAAAATTAAATAGCCAACCAAAACAGACTGATATGCGTCAAGTTTTATTATACAACATCGTTTATTAAGTGCCCGAGAAAGGAGATACTGTACAACCAATACGCCATATAATCAAACGAGGTGATGAATATGGGCATGATATTATCCTACACTGCTTCGTGCGGTGCCGCCGTGAATTTCAGCAACGATGGGTATATAAACTCCAGCGATCAGGAGATTGCCGTTCGTCGTGAGAACATGAGAAGCACCGCCGAGCAGATAGCGCAGGAATTGCAGCTCCGACAACTCCGTGGAGATCTGCGGAGCAGTCGTGAAATGCCTGTGTGCTAGCAATGTACGCTGTTTATCTGCGAAAATCCCGGGCAGACCTTGACGCAGAAGCCATGGGACAGGGCGAAACACTGGCAAGACACCGGGCAGCGCTTCTCGACTATGCGGCTCACCACGGGCTGGAAATAGGCGCTGTTTATGAAGAGATCATTTCCGGCGAAAGCATTGATGCACGTCCGAAAATGAAACAGCTTCTGCGGGAGGTGGAGCAAGGTCGCTGGGCGGGAGTACTCTGCATGGATATAGACCGTCTGGCGAGAGGCAACAGCGCGGACCAGGCGAGAGTATCGAACACATTCCGTATTTCCGGGACGCTGATAATCACGCCGTCAAAGGTGTACGACCAGAGCCGTGAAAGCGATGAGGAATACGTTGATTTCGAGCTGTTCATGGCTCGCCGGGAATATAAGGCGATTTCCCGACGAATAATGCGAGGGCGTATCGCTTCCGTAAAGGAGGGGCATTTTATCGGAAGCACGCCGCCATACGGTTACGATAAAGTCAAAGTTGAGCGGGGACGAGGATTTACCCTGTTGCCGAATTCCGAAAGCGATACGGTGAAGCAGATATACTCCATGTGCATCAGAGGAATGGGCTGTAACGCCATCGCAAGACGGCTCGATATGATGGGAATTGAGCCGCGAAAGGGCAGCTCATGGAGCAGCGCTTCGATTCAGGATATCCTGAAAAATCCGGTTTACTGCGGCAAGATTCGCTGGCAGTACCGAAAAGAGGAAAAGAGCGTGGCAGACGGTATCGTCACGACCCATCGGAGAGAAAATCCCGACTGCATAATCGCGCAGGGTCTGCACCCGGCGCTGATATGCGAGGAGGAATTCGACCGGGCGCAGCAATTTCTGAACAGCCGCAGGATACCGCACAAAAAGGAAAGCACGGAGCTGCGCAATCCCTTGTCCGGGCTGGTGTACTGCGGTATGTGCGGCAGCATGATGACAAGGCTCGGGACGGGCAGCAGAAACCACAGCGACACGCTCCGCTGCCCGAATCGGAATTGCAGCAACGTATCCGCAAAGCTGGAGCTTGTTGAAAGCGCTCTCGCTGAGGGCGTGGCGCGGTGGCTCAACGACTGCCGCGTGAATGTCAGCCGCAAGCCTGCCGCGGATAATGCGAAAGCGGAGCGTACGGCAGCCGATAAGGTGCGCGCCGAACTTGCCAAACTGGACAGCCAGCGTGAGAGAATATATTCGTTTCTGGAGCAGGGGGTGTATTCCGCCGGGGAATTCCGGGAGCGTATGGAAGCGCTCGAAAAGCGAAGGGCGCAGCTTTCGGAGAATCTGCGGCAGGCTGAGCAGGCAGTCAGCGAGGCTGAGGGCGATTGGCAGCTTTATGCGCAGATAATCCCCGGGACGGAGCGTGTGATGGATATTTACGCGCAGTCCACACCGGAGGAGAAAAACCGCCTGCTAAAGACGATAATCAGCCGG
>CAKQWM010000035.1 GCA_934278995.1 uncultured Clostridia bacterium | reverse complement strand
TGATGTTTTATTCATCATTTTATGCATGATTGAATGTTCGGGAGATTTGGAGGCGAGTTATTCAGCAGTTCCTTAAACAACTTTTTATTATGTCTTTTACTCGCAATACATCTACTTGCAATGAGCATTATAATTATTTTTGGGAGCAATTAATAGAGTATAATAGGAAGAGTGAGCGATTCTGTTGGGATTATTTGAGCTCTAAGAACAATATCTACACTATGTGGGACACTCTTGATAACTTTGAGTTCAAAAATGAAAAATACTGGAAATATCCAAGATACTCCATTGTTTGTGCTACTTCAAAAGAGTTATACGATAAAAGGGACACTTTCCCCGAAGATATTTACATTTTTGATGCTTCTCTTGAATGGACAATCATTTTTACTCATGAACATCTTGATAAAAATAAAAGATATTGTTTGGCGATTGTTTAATTATTATAAGTAAGCAACAACATCGGGTGCACTCAGTGGTGCGATAAACGCGGCGTTTCCGTGCATGGGAGCCATAGCAACAGGAGTTGTTGAAGGAACTATCAGCGCGGCATCCTACGCGGCCACCGAGACGTTGGCCTACGGTCGGGATGTGTCATTCGGTGATGTGCTGAAGGTTGGCCTGACCAGCAGTATCATGGCAGGCGGCATGAAAGGGGTCATGCAATCGATAGGCCTGTGCAACTGTTTCATTGCCGGCACTCTTGTGGCAACTGAAACCGGATATGTGACCATTGAGAACATCAAGGCTGGTGATCTTGTATGGGCGCACGATCCGGAGACGGGTGAAACAGCGCTCAAACCCGTAGTTCAAACTTTCCGGAACGAAACAACTGAGTGGATTCATGTGACAGTAAAGGGCGAAACCCTGACCTGTACGCCGGAGCATCCGTTCTATGTCCCCAAGAAGGGGTGGACAAGCGCGGTTGATCTCCGAGCCGGCGATATTCTCGTCATGCTTAACGGCGAGTATGTCGTTGTCGAACAGGTTCAGCATGAATTGCTGGAAAGTCCGGAGACGACATATAACTTCGAGGTTGAGGACTACCATACTTATTATGTGGGCGAAAAGTCAGTGCTGGTGCATAATCGGTGCGACTTGACTGACGCTCCAGCAACAACTCATGGTGATATTAGGATCGGTGAAAGAGGACTTACTCAACGCGAGTATGATTTATTAAAAGCTTCAACCAACATTAAACATCAGGCGGATGGTGCAACGGTATATATTAGACAAGTAACATCAAATAACCATAGGGTATTAGTCGAAAATACAAGAGGTCAAATTGTCACATATATAAAGGATGTAACCAAACATGGCCTGAAGAATTTAGCGAGAAATTATGGGTGGCGTTAATATGAATTTTAAGTGTTGCTTTTGCAGTAAAACAATTCTCAACCCGGAACAAGGGACTCGACTAATTATAAAGAAACTTCAAGGCAGTAAAGCATCTCAAGAATTATACTGTCATATTGATTGTTTAGAGAAGTTGCTTGTTGACCCTAAAATGCTGTACATTAAAGTATTGTAAATTATCACCGAGATGAAGTTCATCCATGTATAGTAATTTGGGTTTAAGGCTATCACCGCAATTTAGCGGTGATAGCTTCCGACAATCAGGGCTGTAACCAATCATATGGGCAGACACACCTCAAATTACCATCAATTTGCGTTGCAAAAAGTAAAATCGTTTGACGTTGTTGCCGCAGGTGATAAGACTAAATTTATAAAGTATTCCAATAAATTGGCTGATTATATTGTAACTTATCCGAGAATAATGTATAAATAGGAGCAAAACATGAAGTTTAACATTTGGTTGGAAAAGCAATTAGAGGAACGAATTCCTAAAGAAGTAATTGCCTTTAACTTTAATCTGTATGAATGCGAAGCGAAAAATCAATTTGACGTTCAACTTATCGGTTGCAAAAAATATGACTTAGAAAATGATGATTGGGCGTGTGATCCGGATTATACTTCGGGTGAAGATCTATAACATTTTTCCGCAGATGGTTGGAAAACGGCATTGGAATCCTTTGTTGCATTAGTGAAAGATTATTTGCGGTCGTGTTGTACACCCAACCAATTCACTTCTGCGGATTGCATTTCAGCAGGGTTTGTTGACGGCGATTTGAAGATAATTTATCACAAATAAGCCTTTGCGGAAAGAGAGTTGTTCAGATCTTCCGGAATGAGACCGAGGAATGGGTTCATGTAAAGGTGAACGGTGAGGAGATTACCTGTACACCGATGCTCCGTTCTATTCTCCTGTCAAGGGTTGGACAAGCGCAATTGACCTCAGAGCCGGTGATATTCTCGTCATGCTCAATGGCGAGTATGTTGTTGTCGAACAGGTTCAGCACGAATTGCTGGAAAGCCCCGAAACAACATATAATTTCGAGGTTGAGGACTTTCATACTTATTATGTCGGTGACGAGCCGGTATTGGTGCATAATCAGTGCGTTGCAAAAGACGGAGATTTCAAAGCAATTGTAAATGAATTTAATGAAACAGAGGCACCACATGCTCATATTTTGCGTAACGGAAAGAGGGTGGCTAAAGTGGGCATTGATGGAAACATTATCAAAGGGGATAAATCACAGGGAGTAACTAGGTTTGTTTCTAAATATAGAAAGTTGATAATTGATGGCATCAAAAAATATTACCCTGTAAAGGGAGGATAACCATGGAAAACATAAATGCACTTATACTCAGCATAATCGATTTTCCTAATCAGCATCAGATGATTATTGAAAATGCAGAAGATGATATACAGTGTTTTCGTAATACATATGATGGAGTGATTGAGGAAAATGTATTTATGAAGCTTATTTCACAAAGTCAAAATAACTATTGTATAGAACGATTTTTGTCTGCTTTGATAATATCTGTAACGCCGATGGAAATTACGGATACAGTTTTCTCAGCATTGCTTGAGTACAATGGTGAATACAGAATGTCAATTTTAATAGGTCTTGCACACTGTCCGCTGTCGTTTTTTCAATTGGTTAAGCTGAATAAACTGAAGATAGAGGAGGCATTATTTCAACTTATTAAAATATACATGTGCAATGATTGCTTCACAAAATACGATTTGTTGGAAATATTTAAGCCATGGAAAAATATGCTGACTCCATCTCTGTGTTATAATATTTTATACTGCCTTGACAACAGACATACCGAAAAATCCAATTATATAAGAAACTATGTAGAACGCGCGAATTGTAAAAACGGTGAATAAGACGATTTTTTCCATGGAGCAATTTTATACCCACAAAAATTTCGCACTTGTTATAGTGACCGTGTCATAAAACTTTAGGGAAACACTGAATAATGTAAGCCTTGCAAAAATATTCAAGAAGTAGTATAATAGAGGAAAGCAAAGCAAGGC
>CAKQWM010000034.1 GCA_934278995.1 uncultured Clostridia bacterium | reverse complement strand
GCATTCACGCCGTACCGGGTATGTCCTATCGGGGCGCACAGCGACCATCAGCTCGGAAAGATAACGGGATTTGCCATAGACAAAGGAATACATATAGCCTACGGACCTAAGATGAACGGCGTTGTTGAGATCTCATCTCTTCAGTTTCCCAAAAGAGCGCAGTGGCACGTAAGCTCGACGCCCTCAGAAAAACAGGGCGACTGGGCGGATCATCTGCGCGGAGCTACCATCGCTTTAAACAGCCGTTATCCGTTACGCACAGGTCTTTGTGCAGTGCTTGACGGAGAGCTTCCCATAGGCGGACTTTCTTCTTCCGCAGCCGTTATCATTACTTTTCTGTCCGCGCTGTGCCGTCTTAACGGCGTGGCTCTAAGCTCAAAAGAACTCATTGAAATATCCAAGGAAGCCGAGAACAAATACGTCGGAGTTTCCTGCGGAAAGCTCGACCAGAGCTGTGAAGTATACTGCCGCAAAGACAATCTGCTTTACATGGATATGAAAGACGACAGCTTTGAACTCATTTCGTCAAGTCCGGATATGAAAAAGTTTGAAATAGCCGTGTTCTTCAGCGGTCTTGACCGGTCGCTTGCAAGCTCCAAATTCAATATGAGAGTAGACGAGTGCCGCAGCGCAGCATATGCGCTAAAAGCCTTCTCGGGCATGGAGTACGGAAAGTTTGAAGAAACGAATCTGCGCGATGTGCCGTATGAAACATATCTCGAATACAAAGACAGGCTTCCCGAAAATTGGGCAAAGCGTGCGGAACATTGGTATACCGAATTCAGACGCGTTGAGGCAGGAGCCGAGGCTTGGCGGCGCGGCGATATAGTAAAATTCGGCAGACTTTCGTTTGAAAGCGGATATTCCTCTATACATAACTGGGAGACAGGCTCTCCCGAACTCATAAAACTCTATGAAATAATGACGCATACGGACGGAATATACGGCGGACGCTTTTCAGGTGCCGGATTCAAGGGCTGCTGCATGGCGCTTATTGATCCTGCATACAGAGAAAGTATTATCGAAAAGGTTGAGAAAGAATATCTCGCCGCTTTTCCGGCTCTTGAAGGCAAATACAGCGCGCACATATGCAATACAGCTGACGGGGTGAAATTATGAAATGCCTGATTCTTGCCGCAGGATACGCAACGCGGCTCTATCCTCTGACCGAAAACTTCCCGAAACCTTTGCTTACGGTCGGGGACAAGACTATTCTCGACCACCTGCTTGACGATATAGATACATCGGGGCTTGTAGATGAATACGTCGTCATATCAAACCACAAATTCGCACATTTCTTTGAAGAATGGGCTAAAACAAAGCCGTATAAAATAACCGTCGCCGACGACGGCACAAGCACTAACGAAACGCGTCTGGGCGCTGTGTGCGATATACGGTTTGCAATGGACAAGCTGGGACTTTGCGACGATATGCTTGTCATTGCAGGCGACAATGTGCTTGATTTCAGCCTTACAAAGTTTGTTTCTTACTGCAAGGACAAGAAGACCTCCTGCGTTATGCGCTACTATGAGCCGTCGGAGAAGAAATTACTCAAATGCGGCGTGCTGACTGTCGATGAAAACGACCTTGTAACCGACATGACCGAAAAATCCCCGACGCCGGCAACCCATTGGTGCTGTCCGCCGTTCTACTTCTACACAAAAGAGGACGCAAAGCGCGTCAATGACGGTATTGCCGAAGGCTGCGGCACGGACGCACCCGGAAGCTTTATCGCATGGCTGTGCAAAAAAGCGCCCGTTCATGCAATGGAAATGCCCGGAAGCAGATATGACATAGGAAACCTTGAAAGCTATGAAAACGTAAAAAGAGAGTATAAGGGGATTACAAAATGCTGACGCAGAATATAGATCTTGAAAACAAAACAATACTTGTTACGGGCGCTGCCGGTTTTATCGGAGCAAACCTTGTGACGGAACTTCTGAACACCGTAAAAAGCGTAAAGCTTGTCGGTCTTGACAATATGAACGACTATTACGACGTTTCAATCAAAGAATACAGACTTTCGGAGATCGGCAAGCTTGCAGATACCAAGCATGACTGCACATGGACTTTCCTGAAAGGAAACCTTGCGGACAAAGCGCTCATTGAGAAAATCTTTACGGAATACAAGCCCGAAATCGTCGTCAATCTTGCAGCGCAGGCAGGTGTGCGTTACAGTATCACCAATCCCGACGTATATATCGAATCCAATCTCATAGGATTCTACAACATTCTCGAAGCCTGCCGCAATTTTCCCGTGGAGCATCTTGTTTACGCGTCGTCCTCCTCGGTCTACGGCTCGAATAAAAAGGTTCCGTACTCGACGGACGACAAGGTGGATAATCCCGTTTCCCTCTATGCCGCAACAAAGAAGTCAAACGAGCTGCTTGCCCACGCCTACTCAAAGCTGTACAATATCCCGTCCACGGGACTCCGGTTCTTCACGGTCTACGGACCGGCAGGCAGACCCGATATGGCATACTTCGGATTTACAAACAAACTTCTTAAAGGCGAAACAATACAGATATTCAACTACGGCAACTGCAAGCGCGATTTTACGTATGTGGACGATATAGTAGAGGGAATCAAGCGCGTTATGGAGCGTGCGCCGGAGAAAAAGAACGGCGACGACGGGCTTCCTCTGCCGCCTTACCGCATATACAACATCGGAAACAGCAGCCCGGAAAATCTGCTTGACTTTGTAACAATACTGCAAGAGGAACTGATACGCGCAGAGGTGCTTCCTTCAGACTATGACTTTGAAGCGCACAAGAAACTCGTACCCATGCAGCCGGGAGATGTTCCCGTGACATACGCAGACACCTCGGCGCTCGAACATGATACGGGATTCAAACCCGACACGCCGCTCAGAACCGGACTTCGCAGGTTTGCAGAGTGGTACAGGAAATTCTACAACATCTGAACAATCGGCTTTTTTTCGCAAGTTGCCATGGAGAAACACTCGTAGGGACTGTTTAAAAAAGCATATTCCATTTTCAAAAAACAATAAAGGAGAAAACGAATATGAAAATAGCAGTAGCAGGCACCGGCTATGTCGGTCTTTCCATGGCGATTCTTTTGGCACAGCACAATACCGTAAAGGCAGTCGATATTATACCCGAAAAGGTGGATATGATAAACAGCAGAAAGTCTCCGATTGTCGATAAGGAAATTGAGGAATATCTTGCAGACAAAGACCTTGATCTTGAGGCGACAACAGACGGAGACAGCGCCTACCGCGACGCGGATCTTGTAATAATCTCGACGCCCACAAACTATGATCCGTCCAAAAACTACTTTGACACAAGCTCGGTTGAGAGCGTGATAAAGCAGGTCATAAACGTAAATCCCGACGCCGTTATGATTGTAAAATCCACCGTTCCCGTAGGATTTACCGAGGGCGCAAGAGAGGAATACTGCTGCGACAATATTCTGTTCAGCCCCGAATTCTTACGCGAAGGACGCGCACTTTACGACAACCTCTATCCCAGCCGTATAATTGTCGGCGTACCCGTAAAGAACGCAAGACTGCATAAGGCGGCGGA
>CAKQWM010000033.1 GCA_934278995.1 uncultured Clostridia bacterium | reverse complement strand
GGGGAGTGGTACTTTACTGCATCAACTATTGTCTATTCGATTGGAATTATTCTCGGAATAGTTTTTCTGATAATGTACTTGTTTCTATTTAGAAAATATAAGATTAAATATGGTGTTTTATATTTAGCTTTGATAATTATTTGGCTCCCGATTTTAATCTATGGTTCGTTAAATTACTATAAAGATTTATATATTGGAAAAATAGAATTGGAAACAGAAATTTATAATATTTATAATGAAAGTTATTATGAAGATTATCCCGACAGACCTAAAGAAATTCAACTATCCTATCCTGCTTGTAGTAGGCTTACAATTAGTGACGAAACGTATATTGACCTTATCACGAACAATCCCTTCGACAAGACACGACAAGTATATGATGAGGTATATGATCAAAAAACATATCCCCATATACATCATATTATCATCAAATTCTATGAAAACACCGGAATTTTGGATAGTGTCCAAATAATATATGATGAAGAATAATACTGATTTATCTGCTTTTCAAATTCCCATTTATCGAGCAGTTTAACGCACTAAAGGAGCAACCACCCCGGCTGCTCCTTTTTCATATATCCCCCGAGCCGCAAGGCTCTTTTTTTATGCCCATTTCAAGGAGGTGACGCAGAATGTCCGAGAATTTCGGCTTGAAAATCGGTCTTGAGGGCGAAAAGGAGTTCAAGAAATCCCTCGCCGAGATAAACAATTCTTTCAAGATCCTTGGCTCTGAAATGAAACTTGTGGATTCCCAGTTCGACAAGAACGACAAATCCACAGAAGCGCTAACCGCCCGCAGCGAGGTCCTGAACAAGGAAATCGACCAGCAGAAACAGAAGATAGAAACGCTCCGTTCAGCCCTTGCAAATGCGGCAGAGTCTTTTGGTGAAAACGACCGCCGCACACAAAGCTGGCAGATACAGCTGAACAATGCGAAGGCGGCTCTGAACGGCATGGAGCGTGAACTGAATTCCAACAACACCGCCCTTGAAAAGGCTGACAAGGGCTTTGACGAAGCAGGAGATGAAGCAAAGGACTTCTCCGATTCCGTCAAGAAAGCTGCCGACACCAGCGAGGACGCTGACGGAAAGCTGAGCAAACTCGGAGATACCGCAAAGAAAATCGGCGCGGCTCTCGGGGCTGCTGCGGCGGCGGTCGGGACAGCCTGCGTTGTCGCAGGAAAAAAGCTGTGGGACATGGCGAACGATGTCGGCTCGGCGGGCGATCAGATCGACAAGACTTCACAGAAAATCGGCATAAGCGCAGAAAGCTATCAGAAGTGGGGCTATGTGTTTGAGCGCTGCGGCGCTGACGTGAACAACCTTCAGACCGGAATGAAAAAGCTGTCCACCGTCATTACGGACGCGGCGGGCGGTTCGGATTCCGCTGCCGAAAAGCTGTCCGCTGTGGGGCTTTCCATCGAGGAACTGAACGAAAAGTCGCAGGACGAACAGCTGAGCATGGTGATTACGGCTCTCCAAGGCATGGAAGCAGGCGCAGAGCGTACTGCCGCCGCAAACGACCTCCTCGGAAAATCCGCCGTGGATATGGCGGCTGTCCTGAACACAAGCGTAGAGGAAACCGAACGTCTGAAGCAGGAAGCCGAGGATTACGGCATGGTTATGAGCAACGAAGCGGTTGCGGCTTCCGCTGCTTTTGAGGACAGCCTTACCAAGCTGTCGCACACCGCAGGCGGTCTGAAAAATCGCATGGTGGGAGAACTCCTCCCGGGAATAACGCAAATTACGGACGGACTTGCCGACCTCCTCGCAGGTAACGAGCAAGCGGCGGACGAACTGAAAAGCGGCGTTACCTCTGTTATCGACACTATCCGGACGCTGATTCCTCAGTTTGCAGAACTCATAACCTCTATCGCAGGAGCAGTCCTCGAAAGCGCTCCGTGTATCATCAAGGCGCTTGCGGACGGGCTTCTGTCGGCTATCTCGGAGCTTACTCCGACCATCGCCAGAATCGTGACCGAGATAATCTCGGCTCTGGTGGGACTGCTACCACAAATCGTGTCAGCGGGAGCGGATATTCTGCTGTCGCTCGTCAAGGGCATTGCGGACACGATTCCGCAGCTTGTTCCGCAGATAGTCGCAGTTGTTGTGGAAATCGTAAAAATGCTCGTTGACAATCTTCCGCTTATCCTTGACGCGGCTTTGCAGCTCATTGTTGGACTTGCGCAGGGCATACTTGACGCGCTGCCTGTTCTCATTGAAGCGCTCCCGCAAATCATCACGGGCATTGTGGAGTTTATAATCGGTGCAATACCACAGATAATCGAAGCGGGAATACAGCTGCTGACGGCGCTTGTGACGGCTCTGCCGGACATCATTGCGGCAATCGTGGAGGTAATTCCGCAGATAATTGACGGCATAATCAAGGCGGTGATTTCCGCAATTCCGCTCATCATCGAAGCCGGAATAAAGCTGTTAGTCGCGCTTGTGCAGAACCTGCCGACAATCATCACGACTATTGTTGCAGCTATTCCGCAGATAATTTCAAGCGTTATCGACGCGGTTATCGGAGCAATTCCCCAACTCGTTGCGGCAGGTGTACAGCTGTTTATTGCCCTGATTGAAAATCTACCGACCATCATCGTGGAGATAGTCAAGGCGATTCCGCAAATCATAACCGGCGTTGTTGACGCATTCGGCGGCTACTTCGGCAAGATGGCGGAGGTCGGCGGCAACCTGCTGAAAGGTCTGTGGCAGGGTATTTCTGACGCGGGCGCATGGCTCTGGAATCAGATTAGCGGATTTTTCGGCGGTATTGTTGACAGAATCAAGGACTTCTTCGGAATACACTCGCCGTCAAAGCTATTCGCAAATCTCGGCGGCTTTATGGCGGAGGGGCTTGGCGAGGGCTTCGGCAATGAGATGAAGGATGTTTCAAAAAGTATGCAGAACGCTATCCCATCAGATTTCGACCTCGACATGAACGGCACGGTTTCGGGCTTCAACGGAGTACAGACGCAGGCGTTTGACATTACAATTCCGCTGAGCATTGACGGAGTTCCGCTTACAAAGGTAATTTCAAGAATACAGTGGAATCAGAATAAGGTGACGGTAAGGAATGCGGGGGCGGTGTGATGGTTGAGATAATCGTGACCGAAAACGGAAATGTGCGAGGTGTGTTTACGCGGGTGATTTCCGCATCACTTACCGACAGCCTTAACGGCGAATGTACATTTCAATTTTCTGTGATTTCCTCGATGGCTTCGGAGATATTCACGGGACTTGAAGTACAGCTGAAAAGCGACACGCTGAACTACCTTTTCAATGTGGTGAAAGTTTCAAAATCCCTGTCCGGCAGCATTGCAATTTGCACCGTGGAGTGCGAGCACAAGTCCTACGAACTTAACAACGATGAATACAAGCTGACTGAATTTGACTTCGAGGGCGCTCCGGGTGAGTGCCTTATTTCTTTGTTGCAAGGTACTTCGCTGACCGCAGGAATCTGCGACCCGGCTGTCCCGATAAGGCTGAAAATCAACCGAGAATGTACTCGCCGAGCCGCTTTAATGCAGCTAATTGCGCTCTGCGGCGGCGAAATCGAGTACAACGGAAATGAGATAAATATCCGCTCTCACCGAGGTTTGCAGGAGTACATCGGCATTATGGACGGAAGAAACGTGTCCGACCTTACCATGGAAACCGACAGCCGTTCGGGAACTACAAACTACGGTCTGACGCTCTACAAGAACGTCAATTTCTCGGTCGGCGATAACGTTCAGATAGTGTTCCACCCGTTCAACCTCAACGTAAACACCCGCATAATCGCCATGAGTTTCAACCCGTACAACCGCCGTGAAATCTCAATCGAGGTCGGAGATTACCGTCCGAGCATTTCGGACAATCTCTATCAGATGGAGCAGAAAAC
>CAKQWM010000032.1 GCA_934278995.1 uncultured Clostridia bacterium | reverse complement strand
GCACCGCACAAACCCGCGCTTTTTCATAATGCCGCAGAAAGAATTTATTAATTTCATCCTTCCGACATTATCCTTCACATGTACTGTTGTTGAAAATCTGCCCATAACAACCTCCTTATAAGTGTTAAGCTATCCCAGCTATATTTTTACAAATTACGACTAATCTTTCAATTAATATAGGAAGACATGTATATAAAAGCGGAAAACAGGCAAAAATCAAAAAACTCCCGCAAAAGCGGGAAAATCGTTGTTATTTACATAATATTTTCATTTACACTGACCACCGCCTCATAATACTCTATTTCAGTTCCTCTGTCAGAAAAAGAAACTATATAATAAATGTTGCTGATAGCTTTCAAATTATTATCGATAAGATACTCTGACAATCTTATTCTTATATCGATAAGTTCACGAATGCTGCTGTCTATGCGGCAGGAAACTGCATTTACAAGTCTGAATCTGGGTTTATAGATATACCGTTCTGAACTTAAAAATGCCTTATTTACAGGAATAAGAATTTCAATGTCTAAAACGCATTTATCTGTATATTCATGAAATCCGGTTATAGTAAAAACAAGATTGCCTGTAATTTCAAGACCCAGTGCATCTGTATTTTGTACTATATATCCCAGCAAAGCTGGAAGTTTATTAGCTTCTACTTTTGTCGTGTAAGATAAGGCATTCTCAAATTCAATGTGCTGGTGATCTATGATCTGATAATTAATCATGTTCCAAAAAGCCAGACACAAACCCAATGCCAAAAGCCCATATTCCTATCTCCTTTCATATTAGCTATTATAATAAAAATAGCATATTTATTCGTTTCGAGAAATATAAAACGGAAGAAGTGTTGCAACTAAAGGAATATAGGTAAAATAGTTGAAAAAACAAAAAAAATATGTTATAATAAATATAACACTTAGTGAAGTCGATTAACTATATAAAAGGAGGTTAAAAATGAAAATTGCAATATGTGATGATGAGGCATTCTGGATAAATGAACTGCAAATCCTTTTGAAGGAATACTACATAACTAGGCATATCGACATCTATGTATCGCTTTTCTCATGTGGAACAGAACTATTAATGTCTAAAGATAAATTTGATTTAATTTTTATGGATTACCAAATGGAAAATCTAAATGGAATTGAAACAGCAAGGAAAATAAGAAACTTAAACAATAATTGTGCAATAATTTTTGTAAGCTCTTATCCAGATATTGCTATTGACACTTTTGAAGTGGAGGCATTCCGTTTTCTTATAAAACCCATTGATAAAGTAAAGTTATTTAAGTCTATTGACGATTACAGAAAAAAAATTGAGAACGACGATTTTATCGTGCTGAAAAGCCGGGAAAATGAAACCATATTAAGAACTTCAGAAATAATATTCTGCGAAGCCTTAGGCAGGCATACATTACTGCACACAACAAAAGGAAAAATTGAAAGTTCAAAAAATATAAAAGAGATTGAAAAACAATTGTCCCATGATTATTTTTTTAGGTCTCACAAAGCATTCATTTCCTCTTTTTCTCACATAACAGGATATGATAATAACAGCATAACTTTTGACAATGGCGAAACAGCATTCATTAGCAGAAACTATCTGCCAAGATTTAAAGCTGCTTTTCACGAGTTCATTGTCAAGAATAATATGAGGAAAATTTGATGAAAGTATTATTGGATACAAGTTACACCATATCTGATATAACAATTTTGTGTATACAGATCATAGCATTAAATATATTTACGGGAAAAAAAGCAAAGCCAAAACGTTTGGTTGCAGCTATTATATTAGCGACTGCAACCGGAATGCTGACTAGATTGTATTATTATGATTGTAAAGGAAACATTACGATACCGCTTTTGGTTATGGAGTGTTTCCGGCTTTGCATTTTAGCTCTTTTTTCTGTTAAATCGTTGAGTCTTAAGGATGCATTGATTGCAATGACTGTTCAATTTTTGTGTTCAATGATAAATTCAGCTGTGATTTCTCTGATTCCCAATAGCGTTATAAATAAATACTCTTATTTAAATCCGCTATTAATGTTACTCATTCCCTTATTTATACTCATTTCCTTTTTGACCATTCAAAGAAAAACTCATAAAAAACAAAAAATAATATCCGAAGCCGCCCTTAACATTCCTACACACAACTATATTTTTATGTTTATATCATTATTCCTCGAAAGCGGACTGATTGAGATTCTGAACTTTAATACAGAAAAAATCGAAATTCAGCTTACAGCGGCAAAATTTTTGTCTCTTTTACTAATTATTTGTATAGCTGTGCTAATAGTTTCCTTAACAGTCAATGTGATTTATCAAAAATATTACAATAATCTGAATCAACTTCTCAAAGAACAAGTCAAATTACAAATTCAGCATTACGAAAAGCAGGAAAAGCTTAACGCAGAAATTCGTGGATTCAGACATGATTTCAACAATCATGTTAAATGCCTTAAATCTCTGATGAACTCCGAAAGGTACACAGAGGCCCAAAGCTACCTTGATAAGCTGACCGGATCAATGCCAAACTATTCGTTTCTGTACCGAACCGGCAATTACATAGCGGACGCGATCCTGACAGAGGGACAGGAAACCTCATCGGCTGACAATATTACGATCAATTTTAATGGGTATATCACTCCAAATATTGACAGCACAGATCTTTGTATTATTCTCTCAAACTCCATAAATAATGCAATCGAAGCGTGCCAAGCCATCTCAGGCAACAAACTTATAAAGGTATATTCAAATGTTCAGCAAGGAATTCTGGTACTTATAATCAAGAATCCAACATTATATGGTGACACTGCTGAGGATATTTTCCCTGAAACATCAAAAGATGATAAGGTTTCTCACGGCTTTGGATTAGCAAATATGCAGAAGGTTGTTGAACAATACGAAGGAACAATGCATACAAAAATTGAAAATGGCTTCTTCACTATAAGTTTTACTTTGAAATTATAAATTCGCTATTGGGGGAGTTTATTATCAAAAAGGTTGCGTTTTTACATTTCAAAAACACTCTTTGTCCACCCCTCAACAAACCGCAGCTGTTCGTCAACCGAAGTGGGCTTCTCCCCGTTCATACTCATCGAAGCGACAATCGCCCGGGCAAAGTACTCATCGCGACCCTACCCCAATCCTGGCAGATGTCATAGAGTACTCTGCCAATACACAACATAGCCACTGCGGACGATTCAGAACTCAGCTGAGCGTATTCTTTAATATCCTTGATTTCACGAATATTAGGTATAACCACCTCCAGCTCATCACGGATATATTTCCTGATTATGTCCTGCTCCCCGACCAGTGTATTGACCTGCACCAGTAAAAACAGACAATGGCAAAAAGAACCTCCTATGAATTGAAGGTCAGAAACGAATTACTGAGTACGCAGACGACCTAGTTGCGGGTGGAAGGTTCGCAAAATATTAAGGAGGCATTATGAAAAAAGAGCTGTAATATATGCTCGCTACTCATGCGACAAACAGTCTGAACAATCCATTGAAGGGCAGATTCACGTTATAAATGACTTTGCAGTAAAGAATGGGTATACAATAGTCAGCAGCTATATTGACCGCGCAAAATCGGCGAAAACCGCAAATCGACCACAGTTCCTTCAGATGATTTCTGACAGTACAAAAGGACTTTTCGATTTTGTGCTTGTTTACAAACTCGACCGATTCAGCCGTAATCGCTACGACAGCGCATTCTATAAACACAAGCTGAAACAGAACGGCGTACAGGTTATATCCGCGACCGAATGCCTTTCGGATAATCCGGAAAGCATAATAACCGAAGCAATGCTTGAAGCTATGGCGCCCCATTTGTAGCCAAGCGGAGGTTTTGAGCCTGTGGACATACATTTCAGTGCGGATTCTCTCATTCCGCGCTTTGTTTTCTGACCAAGCTCCGCAGAGTAGAACTCCGCCGATAAGCACCTTGAAATTGATGAATCCACAGCAGATATACCGCGTATTGCATTTTCCATGTACGCAGATGGTAAGGGAAAGCAGGCTATTGCGGATGAGCTCAACCGCCGCGGTTTCCGCACCAGAACAGGCAGAGAGTTCAAGGTAAATTCGCTTGACAATAT
>CAKQWM010000031.1 GCA_934278995.1 uncultured Clostridia bacterium | reverse complement strand
AATTTATCGACATGCTTTTTCCGTCCGCTCTTTTTGAGCCGTGCGTAAAACTGTTGCAGGTCGTTCTGCGTCAGCTTGTTCAGCGGGATGCTGCCGACAGACGGGATGATGTGCGTATAAATTCTTCCCGAATAGCACGCCTGTGTGGTCGGGCGGAGCTTGGGCGCGGAATAATTCTGATACCAGAAGTCAATCCAGTCCCCGAACGGCATGTCCGGCTTGATTTTCTCGCTCCGCCGTCCGCATTCCTCCCGCAGTTTCGCCAGCTTTTCCTGACACTCGGTCTTGGTGTGTGCCGTCACATTTTTTGTTTTGGCATAGCCGTTTTCCTTGTACCCGACGACAATTCTGCCTTCCCACCGCCCGTCCCTGCGTTGAAAGACACTGCCGTCGCCTTGCTTTTTCTTTGCCATTTACTCGTCCTCCAATTTCAGTTTCTTTACCATGCCGCCGACAATCGCGGCGGCGTTTTTCTGCATGTCACCCGTCACGTGGGTATAGGTGTCAAGCGTGAAGCTCGCATTGGTATGCCCGAGAATGCCCGAAAGCGTTTTCGGATCGACTCCGCCTTTCGTTGCATGGGTGGCAAAGGTGTGGCGGAGGTCATGAAAGCGGATTCGCGGCAGCTCCGCATTTTTGAGGATCGTGTGCAGTTTTTGGTATGCCGATGCCGGATTCATCGGCAGGTTGGGGTTGCACGGATTGTAGAACACCCACTCATTCAGCGCGTTTTCCTTGCGTTTGGCAAGCAGTGCGGCAAGGGTCGGCGGTAATACAATCGTCCGTTTGCCCGCGCCCGTTTTGGTTTCGCCGATCTGAATTTTGCCGTTTGTGACGGCGGAAAGCGACCGTTCCACCCGCAGACGGCGGTTTTCAAAGTCGATGTCGCTCCATTTCAGCCCGCAGATCTCGCCGCGGCGCAGTCCCGTCATACATTCCGTATAGAAAAAATCCCGCCAATCGGGGTAGGCTTCGATCATGCCGAGAAATTTCTCAAGCTGACCGTCGTCCAGCACCTGCTTGTCGGGATAATTTGGCTTCGGCACCGTTGTGCCGTTTGTGGGATTGCGCACGATGAGCCGTTCCTTCACTGCCGCGTCGAGAGCTTCGTGGAGCATCATGTGGATGCCGCGAACCATGCTGTTTTAGCTTAATTATCTGTTCTTAGTGTCAGCGAGAGTGCATCGGTTAATTGGTTTTGGAATATTTCTGAATAATTATATCATAAATTTGTGAATTAGCCTATAATAAAACCGCCGAGGAGCATAATTCAGCTCTCGGCGGTATTCGTTTTATTTTTCAACACTCATCCAACAGCCTTCTGCACCGATTCCATCTTCGGGAGGTGTCAATACGCCCTTTTCAATCAGACATTCAACAACCGCGTCAAGAATGGGCATACTCGCAAGGTTATTCGCCAATCTCCATTCTCCAAGGAGATAATCGGGAACGGATTTCTTAATCAACGTTGCAACTCTCTCAGCAACGATTTCCGCATCCGAATTAAAATATCCATTTTGCAAGGCATTGCTAATGTCAAAAAGTCTATTTCTATCGGAAAGAGAGCTTACGAGGATCTTGGTGTAAAGCATATCGCCATCACGGTACAAATAACCACACTCAATGGCTTTTGCTGCGTGCTCTTTTTCCGTTTCTGACAACGAGGTAATATCAAGACCTTCAATTGCACGGAGCGCAAATTGAATCTTTGGTTCTTTAGATACATTGAGTCCGCAACTAAAGTGTTTCTTAATACGAGTGATATAGATATTATCAAGATGAACGTTAGAGAAACCGCACACATTTTGCGCGTCAACACCATCCCAACCGCCACCGTAATACTTACCGTTGTCCACATATCCAAACACACTAAAGGGACGATCCGTTTTTTCAACGTCAGCAAAATGATTTTTTTCCAATGCACATTGAACGCAGTACGAAAAGGCACCTGCAATATTGAATACCTGCTGCCATAAGATCAAATTCATATCTACTTTTTTGTTGAGATATGGGAACGCAAGATACTCTGCCTTGTGCTCCTCAACATATTTCGATATGATGTCGCAAATTTTAGGTAACTGCTCTGTATAGAGCGCATTTGCTTTCTCAAACACATCCTTATCAAGCAAAATGAAATTAAGCGCATATTTGCCGCTATCCAAGCGGCGAAGAAAACCATACTTTCCGTTTTCGCCTTCGCGGAGGATCTCGAGTTCTTCCTCAACATAAACAGTGGGAACATTCCGCTCATCTGCGATTTCAGAAGCACTCATCGGTTTCTTGTGGCAAAGCCATACGATGTGATTTGAGAACATTCTCGTACATACATTACGCGGATCTCCCCATGCGGGATTGCCGGTTCCCCAAATGACAAAATCGATTTTGTCAAGCGCCACAGGCTTATTATAAGTTTCTCCCATTTCTTCTACCTCACTTTTGATCTTTTGTCTTGCCGAAAATAGTCTCTGACGAACTGCGCCTTCACTTGTTCCTTGCTTCTTCGCTATCTGCGCAGTGGATAGACCGTCTATGTAGAACATTATCATTACTTCGCGGTATGCTTTTGTTAAAAATGCCATTCTGCGATATACGGATGTTAATAACTCTGCGGTATCATCAGAAGTATCTTCTTCAGTAACGCTGAGCAAAATTTCTTCCGAATCGCCTTCATAAATAGTTTCCGCGCGTTTTCTTCGATTATCAGTAAAGTCAGCATAAACATTACGAGCTACTCTCCAAATAAACGGATATACGCTTTCGATCTCTCCATCACTATTGGCAGCTTTAACGAGGGAATAGATTATATCCGAGCATAGTTCCTCTGCCTCGTAGCTGTCGTTTGTTCTTGCATAACAAAAGCCAAATAGCTTATCAAGCAAGTTGTCGTCAAAATATTTTAGCAAGTCTTGTTTTTTCATCTGTTTCTCCAAGCGATTGATCAATGCTTTCACTTATATAGTCCGCGCGTTTATTGAAATGTTAGATGGTTTTAAAAAAATTATAGTATAGTTTTACACACCGCAATGCCGTAGCTCGTTTCTTTTCTCTGCATAAACTCAGCAGGTATCCTATTCATATACTGCTTATTCAGCGCGGAGCTGCCGAGGTAGGCTTCGATGTTACTTACGGGCAGGACACACCAATCGCTGTCGTAGGGCTTGGCATGAATTTGAAGTACTTCACACTGCTCTCGGTGATAACCAGCTTGATGTCCTTGATATCGCGCGCCGTGGTATAGCCAGCAAGCCGGCTTACTTGTGTGATGTCGTTATCAAAGAACCAATCCTGCAGGTTGGTGTTGAATGCGCAGGTCTTGAAGAAACGGTTGCGCAGAAGCATCATACCGCGTGTGCCGTATCCGTTCACGTTGAATATCTCGGCATCCAGCAGAGCCTCGCCGTCCCAGATGACGTTTTCGATCTCGGTCTCCTCTTCCTCTGCCCGAAGGTCGTGCGTGTCGGTTTCCTTGACGCATATCACATTTTCGGTAAAACGGCTGATTCTGTCGCGAATGATGAGGATGGATTTCTTGGGAAGCCTGATCGTGCGCTCGATGCTGCTGAGCGTGAGAGCGATATACGCCTGCCAGGAAGCCTGATCGGAAGCAGTGTCGGCAGAAAGGTCGCAGGAGCTCCACGCCATCATATCCGCATACAGCGGTTCGGCAATAAAGAGGCAACGACCGTCGCGGCTTGCTCCCGCGCTTCGCTTGTAGCGGACATAGTGGATGCCGTCAATATCGAAGCCGTGGGTGTAGAGATGCTCACGGATCTCCCGGCAGCTGATAGCCGTGGGAATGGTCTTGTCGCTTCGCTTATACGAGCGCGTATCGGCATCATATTTGAAATACTTGCCGAGGATACCTTCCGCAATCGGTTCTTCAACGGGGGTATACCCGCTATTCTCCCGGAAGGATACGTCTATGGCGATCAGCGTCGGCTTGCCGCCTACGGTGCTGATGCAGACGTGATCCCGCATATCCTCATCGGTAACGCTGTAACCGTTCAGAACGTAGCGGTTGCCGTATGACTCGTACAGCTTGATCGCACGGTTGAAGGAAAGGCACACAACGGCGCGGCAGAATCGCTTCTTGCCGTCGAGATAAGGGTAAGCAAGCTCGCTTTTGTGCTGGTCGTACACCTCTGCGAGCTTCAGGGTGTCAAGACTCTCATCAAGAACGCCTCTGAATGCCTTGGGATCGGGCTTGCCGCCTTTGGTGGCGGTAAATCCGTCATTTTTTAACACCACGCTGCCTTCAAGGGACATAATGCGCAGGCTTTCATATTTTTTCGTCGCCATTGTAACACCTCCTTCTGTTCTGATGTTTTGACTTTACCATGTTTTGCGACTTGATCGAGATATTCTTGCGAATTGAATTTCGGACAAAGGGGAGACATTGACTGTCAAGGCCTCAGAATGAGGCCTTGCTTTGAAAACAGCATTATCCCGGGCTTCACGCCTTCATTCTGATGGCATGAACGCCGAAAGCGGCACAACAAAAAGTCGCTTTGACGAAAGAGCCGATTTTTCCGCTCGGATAGTATCTCTACCATTTATCCGAAATCAC
>CAKQWM010000030.1 GCA_934278995.1 uncultured Clostridia bacterium | reverse complement strand
GCCTTGCTTTGCTTTCCTCTATTATACTACTTCTTGAATATTTTTGCAAGGCTTACATTATTCAGTGTTTCCTTAACTGCTTTCCAAGCTGTTTGATGTCAAAGCAAACAAGGCGGTTTGTAAGCTCTACATTGGTACGGTGGTTAAAGACGTTCAGACTTCCCGAAACGTAAAGTTCCAACGCCGACGCGATACGCATAGCTTCTTGTTCGGGCTGTTTCAAAAGCTCGTTGTAAAGGTCGCCCAAGATCGGCATTTGCGCGGGGTCGGGGTTTGCCACAAAGGGGCGGTACACATTCCGTACAGCGCGGTCAATGACCGTTTTTTCCACGGGTTCAAGCCCCGTCTTGCCGCCGACAATCAGTTCACACAGAGAAAGGATAAAGTCGGATTTCAGCGCAAGCGGGTTTTCGTCATATTCAAAGTTTATATCCATAGGGTTTATGTACTGCGGCTTTCCGTCGTTACCGATACCCGACGGCGACAGACGGATAACTTGACCGTGTAAACGCTCAACAAGGGGGAAATACTCGGCTTCGGGGTCGCAAATGATAATATCATCATCGGTGATAAGAAAGGCGTTTGTCATTTCGCGCTTTGCCGAAAACGATTTGCCGCTTCCGGGTGTGCCGAGGATTAGCCCGTTCGGTTTTTTGAGCTTCTTGCGGTCGCACATAATCATATTGTTTGACAGTGCGTTAAGTCCGTAGTAGAGAGCTTCGCCCGTTTGGAATAACTCTTGCGTGATAAAGGGGATAAAAATTGCTGTGTTTGAGGTCGTCAGCCCGCGCTGAATTTCGATCTGATTATCTCCGAGCGGCAGGCTTGAAAGAAAGCCCGCTTCTTGCTGATAATCAAGACGGGTCAAGGCACAGTTGTATTTCTGCGCGATACCCGATACTGCAAAAATTTCATTGTCGAGCTTCTGTTTCGTATCGGCAAGATTGACAACAAGGAAAGTAAGCAGAAACATTCTCTCGTTGCGGCTCTGTAATTCCTGCAACAGATTTTTTGCTTCGCTTCCGAATGTCGCAAGGTCGGACGGAATAATATCCATGTCATACCCGTTACGAACCGCCTTTTTCTGCTCCTCAATCTTCATTCTGTCAAGGTCGGTGATCTTGCGTTTGATAGTCTTGATCGCTTCGCCCTGGTCGATACTTCTGACGTGCAGATTGACGATCATACCCGATTCAAGGTCGAGAATGTCCGCAAGCATACGGTCGTTGAGTTCGGGGGCGAGGATTTGCAGAAAGGACACCGCGCCGAGCTTCCGTCCCATGCGGAACGTGCGCCCCTCACCGAAACGGAAAGAGGACGGCGCGATAAAATCCTTTGTGGACAGTCCCGACGGGGCAAGCATATTCCATGAAAAGCGGAACGGCTCACCGTCCGGGTGCATTGCCCCGTGCAATACCTCCAAACGATCATAGCCCGTCATGGGCTTTGCCGCCACGCCAAGCACCTTGAAATTGCCTAAAATATCGGTTTCAATGCGGGCAAGCCGCGCCCTTGCCGCCTTGATGTTTTCCGCTTCCACGGAAAAAGTGATGTATTTCGCTTTGACAATGCCGTTGTTGCCTTTGGAAAACTGACTTTTCAGCATATCCGCGTATTCCGCGCGTATGCCGTCAAAGTCGTCACCACGCGGCGGAATCTCAATCGCTTTTTCGGCTTCGTCGCCCTTTGCGCCCTGATTGATGAAAGAAAGCTGCACCGAAACGGAAGCGTCAAAGTAGTTGAGAAAATCGCACCAATGGTCGAATATCGCGCTTTTCTCGTCAGGCTGCGCAAGCTGATAATTTATATCCTCAAATTGTACGCATTTGCTGTATTTTTTCCCGCCAATATGACAAACGCCGTCGCGGTACATCTGCCGATACGGAATTGTCTGTTGTGCGGATTTCTTTTTGCCGTCGCCTTTGGCGCGTTTGATTGCGGCGGCAATCTGATTTTGCTCCGCGCGGGTGAGTTTACGGTTTTGTATTTGCGTCTTTGTTTTTTGTACCGTTGACAATATGAGATACCTCCTTTTCAAGATTTCTTTGCTGTTCGAGGACGGCATAAAAATTCTGCGTCTGATACGGTCGCTCTTTCGGGCGGATAAATTTTGTCTGTATGATGTTTCGGAGTACCTTTTCAAGCGGCATACCGTTTTTCTCATACATGGCAAAGAGGAAGCACGGGAGCATGACAAGTATCATTGCAAATGCCGCAACCGTCGTACCCGTAGCTCCTTTGAGCAGGAAGAAAAGCGGCAATCCGACAGCAGCCGCAAGCCCAAAAAAGAGAATCTGCCGCTTCGTAAGATTGAACGCGAATTTGCTTTTGACTTTGGTTAAATCCTTTGGAACGGGAACATAAGCCATTATCTGACCTCCTTTCTGCGCCGTTCAGTGCGCGTTGAAGATTGATTTTGCGAGTGCGCCCGACTTGAACAGCGAGAAGCAAAGAATCACGGTGCACGACGCAAGGGAGAAAATCGCGCTGTGCAGATTGTTTGCTATAATCATGCTGTTTACAAGCACGGCGTAGATACCCACGCAAATCATGATAAGGAAGCCTTGAAAGCCGAGCGCAAAAAGGCTTCGTAAGTAGTTATTTCCGATCTGTCCCCATTCACGGTTTGTCATGGTTGCGAATGGAATGGGAGCGACCGAGCAATAAAGGTAAATTTCTATCATGCGCCCGTACAGAATGACCGTAATCAGAATGGACATGATCTTCATGCAAAGACTGACAAGGCTTGTTTCCATAACGAGCAGTAGCAGTTCGGGGATTTCCATTGAGCCAAGCTGTGATTGCATGGCGGACAGTGCGGCATTGACATTGATACTTGTACTGTTTCCGATAACGCCCGCCGCACCTCCCACAACGTGCTGTGCAAGCTCAAAGACCGCCATTGTAATATCAAATGTGTGGGTAACGAGATAAACCGCTACCCACGATTTGAAAAACCACTTGAAAAACATGAACGTGTCAACGTCGTGCATATTATTCTTGTCGGTTATCATGGTGATAAGCTCATAACAAAGAACGTAGGTGATGACAAGCCCCGCGATCGGAACAATGACGTTTTCCGATAGTGTCCGTATCATAGAAAATATACTTGCGTTCCAACCTTGCGGGGTTTGTCCGACCTCGCCTGCGATGCTTCCGACCTTTTCGTTCACGTCCCCGAACATAGTTGACAGATTACCGTTGATAGCTCCGATCAGGATTCCTTTTATCCATTCGTTAATCGAGTCAAGTATGCCCTTCATAAGTGTTTACCCTTGCCGCGATTAGCTGAACAAGCCCGCAAGAAGCGGCACAAGGGTAAGACCGATAAGTGCAACACCGCCACCCGCCATGAGCTGCTTCATGCCCTGGCTCTTTGCGCCGGGGTTATCGTTGCCGTAGCCCTCCATAAGGTTTACAACGCCCCAAATGGCAAGACCCGCGCCGAGCGCGATCACGAGCGTTTGAAGTACACCGACTGCCGAAGTAAAAAATGCCATATGTTTTTCCTCACTTTCTGCCGCTTGGCGGCTATAAAAAATTGTGTTTTGTGTTTTTGAGCATAAGAAAACCGCCGTATTTCTGCGGCGGTTGTGGGTAAGAGCTGATATGCGCTGCCGGGTGGGAGCGCGTACCTCATAGCCCGTATGGATTTGTTTCAAATTCTCCTCCTTTCCCGTCGGGTGCGCGTTATCCAACGTCGCCAACGTCAATTTCGTAATAATCAAAAACTTCGTTTTGCCCGACGATTGCGGGGCGACGCTTTAATTCCTTTTCGGGGTCAAAAGCGTTTTTCTTATCGAAGTCAGAGAGGTATTTGTAATTCGGGTGTGCGGTAATATCGAATTTGTCCGAGAGGAAAGGGCGTACACCGCGCACTTGCAAAATGCATTTGCTGCCATCCATTGTGGCGATTTCGTCTTGCGTCATAAGCTCCTTGCCGAGCTTTTGAAAATTCAGTCCGTGTGACACCTCGCGCCCGCGGTTCTCGCTTTTGTTGAAGCTGTCGATTGTTTCCTTGCCTAAAATTTCGGATATTTCTTTGAGCGTCGTTTTCTCTTTACCGCCGAGAAACAGCATGGTGTCACAGTTGCCGACTATGGTATCGGCGTGATCCTTGTAAATGGCTTTCAACTGACTTTGCGACTGCACCACAAGGGAGCAAGAGATTTCGCGGCTTCGGAGTACGGCAATCAGACGCTGCATATCGGGAATTTTTATATTCGCAAATTCATCGAGCAGACAGCGGACATGAACGGGAAGCCGCCCGCCGTACACATCATCTGCTTTCGTGCAAAGCACATTGAAAAGCTGTGAGCAGATCAGCGCATTTACAAAATCAAAGGTACTGTTGGTATCACTTGAAATGATAAACAGTGCCGTTTTCCGATCACCGAGTGTGTCAAGCTCCATTTCGTCGGTTTCCATAAGTTCGCGGAGTTCCTTTATGTCAAAAGGTGCAAGCCGCGCACCGCACGATATGAGAATGGATTTTGCCGTTTTGCCCGCTGCCAGCTTGTATTTCTTATACTGCTTGACGGCAAAATGTTCGGGTTCCTTTTCTTCCAATCGCTCAAACATAAGGTCAACGGGATTCTGAAAATCCTCGTCGTCCTCGCGGGCTTCCGACGCATTTATCATATCAAGCAGAGTGGAAATATTTTTTTCGCTTTCGGGGGCTTCGTAATGGATATATCCAATCAGCGCACAGTAATAGAGCTTTTCGGCTTTCACCCAAAAATCCTCACCGCTTTTCTCGCCGTCGCCTTTGGTATTCTCAATCAGGGTATTGACGAGCTTCAAAATATCGGTTTCGTTATGGATATACGCAAACGGGTTATAGTGCATGGATTTTTTGAAGTTGATCGTGTTTAGTACCTTGATTTTATAGCCCGCCCGTTGCAGCATTTTTCCGCACTCAATCAGAACCGTACCTTTCGGGTCGGTCACAACGTAGCTGCTGTGCATTTGCATAAGGTTCGGCTTGACGTAAAAACGGGTTTTACCGCTTCCACTGCCGCCTACCACAAGCACGTTTTTATTTCTCGCATATTTCGGGTGCGACGGACGGCTTGACATCATCAACCGTTCGGTGTTGGTGAGAAGCACATTGTTTTCAAATACGGGGTCTATGTACGGGGCAATATCTTCGGCATTGCCCCATGAAGCGTTTTGTCAAGTGCTTTTTTGAGTTATTGACGCAAATTATCGTGAAAGTGCGAAAGTGCAAAGTGCAAAGGGTCTGCGTTTTGCACTTTCAGCTTGCGGGTTCGGGTGGCTGCTTCTTCTTGATGA
>CAKQWM010000029.1 GCA_934278995.1 uncultured Clostridia bacterium | reverse complement strand
GAAAACAGATACAATATGTTTTCGGATGGATATAAGTCAAAGTATTTTAATCAGCAACTTAGAAGGCAGTCCTCCTCCGGTTCAACTGGGATGCCTGTCAATGTTTACTGGGACTATAAGGATTGGTATGCATCCAATATGTGTCTTTGGCGAAAAAGATTAGAATTGCATGGAATTCGTCCAAGCGATAAATATGTATTGTTTACTTTGAGCGCCTTCAACATGCAAAATGATGACGAATCTGTTTGCTACATCAAGCAGTCAGACAACATATTGTCAACCAATGTTTCTTTAATTCAAAGTGAAAACGGATACAACAAAATTATAGACATTATAGATGATTTTAAACCCAAATGGTTATATATCCAACCGTTTATTCTGAACAAACTGATTCTGGCCTATAGACACACAGGGAGAATACCACCCAAAAGTTTGAAGTATATTGAATCGGTCGGAGAGATTCTTACTTCAGATTTACGAAGAAGAAGTATTAATCTTTTGGATATTTCGATAGCTAATATGTATGGATCAGAAGAAATGAATAGCATTGCATATGAACATCCTGATAATTATATGTATACACTAAGCGACAATGTATTTTTAGAGATTAAGCATGGGCAGACGGGGCATTATTCATGTAGCGGACATGCCATCATAACGAATTTAAACAACAAGGCAATGCCCTTAATAAGATATAGTCAGGGGGACACGCTTGAAATCGTTCCATCCAAGTCTCCCAATGTTATTAATCCAATCATAATTAAAGCAATTAAGGGACGCATACTTGACGCGATTGAATTGCCAAATGGCATAGAGATTAATCCATATTGCCTGTTGGAGGTAATATCGGAGGTGAATAATCATACAAAAGACACGATAGTTGATTTTAGATTTATATATCACAAATGTTCAAATATTTTGGAGTGCGATCTAGCAATAAATAAGGCTGCTTGGCGAGAAAGTATTTGTACTATATTTGAATCAGTTTTGAAGCGTAAACTCGGAAGCAATATTTTTGTGCGAACCCAAATCTTCCGAGACGCTAATCGTGAAAGAAACATCAGCAAGAGACAATTGATTGAAATACAGGAGAATTAGATGGAATCAGAATATTTAAAAGTATTAGATGCGCCAATTATTAAGCTTTTCACTCACAACAATAATTTTTATTTGTATGATACATATACAAATTACTTGCTGAGTGTATCTAAAGATCACTATAAAGAACTTAACAGGGTAATGAAAATTGGGTTATCCGAGTATTTAGAAATACCAAAACATGATAGTATTCAAAATGACGTAAAGTTATTAATACAAAAAGGAATGTTAAAGGCTAACTTCGTAGATAAAATTGAACATCCGCTTGTTCCATTCGTTTCTTCATTAGTTGACAGTTGCTTGAATGAAATGATAATTCAAGTCACTCAAAACTGTAATTTTAATTGTAGGTATTGCTCTTTTGCAACCGATAATGGATTTGATCGTATTCATAACGAGGTGAGTATGACTTGGGAAATTGCTCAGAAGGCAATCGATTATTTATATGAACATTCCTATAATTCCAGTGAAATTACAATTTACTTTTACGGAGGTGAACCATTATTAAAATTTCCCCTCATAAAAAAAATTGTTGCATATTCCGAAAAACTGTTTAGCATTAAAAAGGTCAAGTTCAGTATGACATCAAATGGATCTCTTTTGAGTGAAGAGATGATGAATTTTTTTATTGAACACGATTTTCATATTGCCCTAAGCTTTGATGGAAACAAAGAGATTCAAAACAAACACAGAAAATTTGGAGCATCTGGCAACGGAACATTTGACGTTGTAAACAAAAATGTAAAAAGATTTCAATCAAAAAACAAAAAATATTTTGACACACAAATCTCTGTCATGCCAGTTGTTTTTGACGACGAAAATTATGACGATGTTCGAAAATTCTTTCTTTCGATGGGGATAAAAAACATTACGCCATTAAATGCAAATTTGAGAGGAATAGACTATAAAATGGACGTCATGTATAATCAGAAAAGTAAAGTTATAGAAAACTATGAAAGCGTTAACGGAATAAATGACACGTCAAATGATCTTGAAGATAGCTATACAGACAAAACAAGGATTTATTCTTCTTGGCATCACAATGGTCCATGTATAGCTGGAGTGCATCGATTGTTTGTAGATGTTTATGGAGATTTTTATCCCTGTGAAAAAGTAAGCGAAAATAAAGTACTATCTATAGGAAATGTTGAGGATGGAATAGAGACAAAAAAAGTGATTGATTTTTTGAACATAGGTACTTTGTCAGAAAAAAACTGTAAGTCTTGTTGGGCGATGCGATTTTGTAATCTTTGCATAGATCAATGCATTGATTACGAATTTGGGAAATTGAGCCAAAAAGTTAAGGAAACGTATTGTAACATGCAGAAAAATAAAGCATTAGCATTTCTCAAAAAGCAAATAAATGATAATCAGTCTAGTTAAGAGGCCATTACATGAAAACTGTATTTTTATTTTCAGACTATTTTAATATTCAAATGTTATCATACGGACTAGACTATATATTAAATTTTGAAATTGACAAAATTGTACTTTTGGAAGAAAACCACAAAAAAAGTCCATTAATTTGGCACGAATATCCGCTAACTGTGACTGTATTAAAAACAATTGACCAATGTGTGATAAGTAGTGATATCATAATTGCTTATAAGAATGCTAATATCTCAGACAAAACACTTAATTACTTGCTTCGGATTGCCCAAGAAAAAGGTAAACTGTTATATCTTATTGATACTCCGAATTTCAGAATGGATGCCATATTACAAAGCAGTCCCATAAATAGCATGAAGGTTGCATCTGATGACAATTATAAAAAAGGAGCAAGTATATTGATCATGAATATTGGTACGTTATCTTTATCGTATGATATAGAGGTGTTACTTGCCAGGGTATTGACAGATTTTGAAATTTCATTTAAACAATCTTTTTTAGAAAGTACAAATTCGATACTCCACCAATATCAACAGTGTGAAATTCTAAATCGCAGATACTTTGATATGGATAAAAATGCTGCAACAACTGAAAATGATATATCGGTCATATCTATTGATATAGGGCATAATATCGAAGATATTGTAAAACATGCAGTTTCTATACTGGAACTTTATGTTGATTACATTATCGTGATAGCAGATGGTAGTTATATAGATAAATCACAAAAGGTTATAAACTATGTAAAATATTGCTGCAATAAAGCTGTTGATATGATTATATTTTCACCATTTCGCATCATTGATAAACAATATTTGATCAAATGTACGGACAATCACTTTTTATGCGATCGCAGTTTTTATATTACCGATCCAAAATTGGACGCTTATCTAAAAAATGATCTGTTGAGAAAACTATCCTTCCCACAAGGAATCGAGCTATATAATTAATTTCTAATTTCTTCTTGTATAAAAAATACTGCAGAAAAAATTAAGGATGGAGAAAACACAATGAATTTCACAAAAACAATTGAACCTCGAAACAGTAATGAACCAGCTAATGCTTGCTCAAACGGATGCAAAAACCAATCCAAAGATGTTGCAAAAACGAGTTTTAACACTAACCATGAATCATATAGAAGCCAACAATCACAAGGTGGTTGCTAATACCATTTATTAGCGTTTATACTTAATCGCCACAAGAATTTTCTGCATATTTTTTATATGGGTGTCGCATTGGGTAATCTTGCCCAATGCGATATCCAACCATTATTTTCTGATCAATTACGGTAAAAGTTTGGCTCACCCCAGCGTATGAAACTAAACGAGAAGGCAATGTCAAAACAGTTTTAAGGAAACGCTGATTGATTTGGCTCATCTTAAGATTTTCGCAATTACGGGGGGGAATCTGCGCCCTATCATGAAATCAGCGCTTCTTTGAAAATATACATTACGGCGAATAGAAAGGTCATAATGAGCTATGAAGAAATTCAAAAAAGTAATTCAGGGCATATGGTTCAGCTTGAAGCTGACCTTCGGTATGAAGGAAGGCGCACAGTATGTGGTCTATAAATTATTTCTTACCTTGCTTGATAATTTAGTTCCTTTGGCGCTGACCATCTTTCCCGGTCTGATCATCAACGAACTTTTGGCAGATAGACGGATTACTTACCTGATTGTTTATGTTCTGGTATTGGCACTGGTTCCTCTGATCAAAGAAATCGTACAAACCTTTTCAAACAGACGGGTCATGTCTCTGGAGCAGAGTCTCAGCCGTCGCCTCATGTCAGAATTCTACTTATATATTTTGAGAATGGACTACGAAACGCTTGAGAATCCGGACCTACAGGAGGAACAGGAGCGGGCAAGAAGCACCTATACCTGCAGTACCGGCATTGTGGATCAGGTAATCGCACTTTTTGCGGCGATAATCAATATTTTCATTTATTCCTTTGTGATTGTCCGATATCAGTTCTCCATCATTTTCCTGGTGTTCGTCATAGTCTTTATCAACTACTTAGTAAAGCGGACTGTGCAGGAAAAGATGTTTGTGGAACGGAAGGAATTGGACAAATACGATCGCAAGATTTTTACCATCACCTATATGTTTGATCAACAAAGCTACGGAAAAGAATTCCGTGTATTTGATTTAAGCAAATATCTGGTTGACAAATTTGTAAACCTGAGAAAAGAGAGGGATGCAATCGAGATCAGTCAACATAAAAAGTACAGTAAGGTAAGCATTATCAATGCTATCCTTTCCTGTATCCAACTGCTTGGCTTATATTTTATCTTTCTGCTTAGTATTTTCAAAAAAAATTTTCTGGTCGGAGATCTGTCGATCGGGTTGGCAGCTTCCTTTCAGCTTTCCGGCAAGCTGCAAAACACAGTGAATGCTTACTTGAGCCTTTGTGAGCGGAGCATGTATATCGATGAAATGAATGCTTTTTTCAATCGATCAAATCGGATTTGCTCCGCCGGAGCATACACACCTCTATTTGATGACAATTCCGAGATTGAGTTTAAAGATGTTTCCTTCAAATATCCCGGAAGCAGTTCTTATGCGCTTCGGCATCTGAATCTGAAGATTAAGGCAAACGAAAAGCTGTGCATTGTCGGTCAGAACGGCGGCGGCAAATCCACTTTTATAAAATTACTCACAAGGCTATATGTACCCTGCGAGGGTGAGATCACGCTGAACGGGCGGAACATCAACGATTATGATTATGCACTCTACCAAAAGCTATTTGCACCGGTCTTTCAGGATTTTGTAGAATATGAATTTTCGGCAGAGGAAAACATCATATTAAACGCACCGGAGGATACGGACCGGTTACAGGGGGTCATCCGAAAAACCGGACTAAACGGATTGTTTGAAAAGCTTCCCAAAGGAGTCCATACACAGGTAGGTAAATATATTGATCCCGAAGGCTTTGAACCGTCCGGCGGGGAGTCACAGCGGATGGCAATTGCCAGAGCCTTGTATCGCGGAGGCAAGATATTCCTATTGGATGAGCCAACCGCCGCTCTAGATCCATTGCAGGAATACGAGATCTACACGCAATTCAGCCAGATGATTGAGAAAAAGTGTGCAATCCTCATCACGCATCGCCTCTCCGCAGTTCAGCTCGCCGATAAGGTAGC
>CAKQWM010000028.1 GCA_934278995.1 uncultured Clostridia bacterium | reverse complement strand
TCTTCCGGGAGAAAAAAGTTCAGCAATTCGATGAGAAGTTGCTTGTTGTCCTTGTCGGCATAGACAGCCTTGAATCCGCTGTCACTCATTAGATTGACAAACGTACCACCTTGAGCACTTTGTCGCGTTTCTGAATTTTTCATAATTTTTTTATTTAGCTTTAAAGGCCTAATGGCCTTTTAAGCTTTCATAGTTAATAAGAAATAAAGTCTTTCATAACTCAAAGGTGAGAATATTTTTCCAAATATCCAACTATCCTATGTCAGGCCGCTAGGAAGCCGTCCACCTGTGACCAAAGAGAATTGTGACGGAAAAAAAGAACAGGCGACCCGAAGGCCGCCTTAAATGTTTGCACAACGGAATAATCCTTATTGTGAATTGCTATAAACTTATGCAAAGTTATAGAAAAGGTTTAGAAATACAATACTTTTTTACTAATTTTACGCAATGAACTGATAACTAATACCAATATGAAAAAAATACTAGGCTTGGATTTGGGAGTAAGCTCCATCGGGTGGGCTTTGGTTAATGAGGCTGAAAAACCAGAAGAGTCGTCATCCATCATTAAATTAGGAGTGCGCGTTAATCCTTTGACAACTGACGAACAGGCAGATTTCGAAAAAGGTAAGAGCATAACTACAAACGCTGATAGAACACTGAAACGCGGTATGCGTCGTAATTTGCAACGATATAAATTACGCCGCGAGAATC
Source organism: uncultured Clostridia bacterium (assembly GCA_934278995.1). GTDB lineage: Bacteria > Bacillota > Clostridia > Christensenellales > Borkfalkiaceae > UBA4636. Next base: position 5,308 of record CAKQWM010000028.1, on the reverse strand, counting down.
TTATAGAGGTCTTGAAGGAGCAGGGCTTTATTGATGACGATACCATATTGGCAGAGAATGGTAATTTTACCACATTTGAAACTCTTCGGTTGCGCGCTAAGGCGGCAGATGAGCAGATAAGTCTGGAAGAATTGGCCCGGGTCTTATTGAATATCAATAAAAAGAGGGGGTATAAGAGTAATCGAAAGTGCAAGTCTGCCGAAGAGGAGGGACAGGTCGTAGATAGTATCGATGTGGCTAGAGAGTTGTATGAGAACAACTTGACTCCTGGCCAATATGTCTATCGTAGTATATTTGGTCTCGGGAAAAAGAGTGTACCTTCGTTTTATAGATCCGATTTGGAAACTGAGTTCGAGAGGATTTGGCAAAAACAGAGCGGATACCATCCGGAGTTGACGCCCGAATTGAAGGAAAGTCTTACAGGAAAAAATAAAAGCCAAACTTGGGCTATTATAGCAAAGCCTTTTGGCCTTGTGGGGAAGAAAAGAGATGTAAAAGGTATTGAACTGAAGAAAGATAATTATAGACTGAGGAACGAGGCCTTAATGGGAAGACTTGACCCGGAAGATCTGGCTATCGCACTTCAGGAAGTTAATGATGATATAAGAAACGCAGGTGGCTACCTCGGAAGCATAAGCGACCGAAGCAAATGCCTTGTGTTTAATAATATGACTGTCGGACAATATATGATGTCCGAATTGGAAAAGAATCCTAACTATAGTTTGAAGAACCAAGTGTTCTACAGGTCAGATTATATGGACGAATTCGACCGAATCTGGAGAGTGCAATCTGCGTATCATCCGGAATTGACTGACGAGTTGAAACATACGATAAGGGACATAGTCATTTTCTATCAACGTCCGTTGCGAAGTCAAAAGGGACTGGTCAATTTCTGTGAATTTGAGCCTCAGCGTAAAGTCTGTCCGAAATCATCCCCTATCTATCAAGAGTTTCGTACTTGGCAGGAACTAAATAACTTAACTATCGGGGGGCTCCCTTTGAGCCTTGACGAGAAAAAGGTTTTGGCAAAGGAGCTTCAGGTGCGAGAGTCCTTGAGTGGCTCCGATATTTATTCTCTTCTGAATAAGCCTAAAAACCAAAGATTAAATTTCAAACAAATCGATGGAAATAGGACACAATCTGCATTGTATAAGTCTTATTTAAAGATAATTGAAGAAAGCGGAAATGGGGAATATGACCTCAAAAAATTGTCTTATGACAAAACGCAAGAAATCGTATCCGACGTTTTTTCGGCACTGGGAGCAAAAGTAGACTTTTTAGTTGCGAATTCTTTAGAGGATTCTAAATTCTTCGCACTGTGGCATTTGCTTTATTCCTATGAGGGGGATAATTCAAAATCTGGCCAAGAGAGTCTTGTGGTTAAGATAAGTGACCTCACGGGACTGCCATCGGAATATTCAAAGATTATTGCTGGAGTAAACTTTGAGCCTGATTATGGTAATTTGAGTGCCAAGGCTATAAAGAAGATACTTCCATTTATGAAGGATGGAGATGAATACAGTGTAGCGTGTGAAAAAGCAGGTTATAGACATTCCGGAAAGTCACTAACGAAAGAAGAGATTGAATCTAAGGTATGCAAAGACCACTTGGAAAGCCTGCCTAAGAACAGCTTGAGAAATCCTGTTGTGGAGAAGATTCTAAATCAAATGGTTAATGTAGTTAATGCCATTATCGATGAGTATGGTAAGCCAGATGAGATTAGAATTGAATTGGCCCGAGAACTCAAAAAGAGCGCGAGCGAAAGAGATGAAATGACTAAGGCCAATAATGATGCAAAGAAGAATAGAGAAATAATAGAGGCGGAACTGAAAAGTGACTTCGGTATAAGCTCTCCTACCCGAAACGATATTATCCGTTATAGATTAAGGCAGGAACTGGGTTCAAATGGCTATAAGACATTGTATTCGAATACGTATATCCCTAAAGAAAAGCTCTTTTCAAAGGAATTTGATATCGAGCACATTATCCCTCAGTCTCGTTTGTTTGATGATTCCTTCTCGAATAAGACATTGGAGTCCAAGAGTATAAATATCGAGAAGGATAATAGCACTGCCAGGGACTATGTTTTAAGCAAGTATGGCGAAGCGGGGCTTAGCAGCTATAAGGCCAATCTGGATAGAATGTTTAATGCAAAGGAAATTAGTCGCACGAAGTATAATCATCTGTTAATGAAGGAGTCGGATATTCCGTCGGATTTTATTAACCGTGATTTAAGGGATTCCCAATACATCGCGAAAAAGGCTAAGGAGATGCTGGAAGATGTAGTAAAGTATGTAGTTTCAACCACTGGTTCAGTCACTGCGCGCCTTCGAGAGGATTGGCAGTTGGTAGATGTGATGAAGGAGCTTAATTGGGATAAATATGATAAATTAGGACTAACATCTTATGGCGACGGAAAAGATGGGCAGAAGGTAAAGAAAATTGAAGGCTGGACTAAGCGAAACGACCATCGTCATCACGCTATGGACGCTTTGACGATAGCTTTTACCAAGCGTTCTTACATTCAATATCTTAATAATCTGAATGCTCGTTTGGAGAAAGTATCGGATGATTCGTCGTTTTTCAAATTAGAAGACTACGAACTGGATGATTTGGATAGGGGCGACGTGGCGCGTGTGGTTCGTGCTATTCAAGACAAGGAATTACACAGAGACGCAGATAAGAAGCTACGCTTTAATCCACCTATGCCTTTAGATGAGTTTCGAAGCGAAGCCAAGCGTCAGCTCGAAGATGTCTTGGTGTCTATAAAAGCTAAGAATAAGGTGGTGACGAAAAATGTTAATTATACGAAGTCTAAGCGAGATGACCGTAAGAGTCAAAATACACTGACACCTAGAGGTGCGCTTCATAAAGAATCTGTATATGGCAAAATCTCTCGATACGCGACGAGTGAAGAAAATGTGGGTTCTGGATTCAATGCCGAGAAGATTAGCACAGTCGCGAATGCCACTTATCGTCAAGCTCTTTTAAATCGACTTTCAGAATATGGAGGAGATCCTAAAAAAGCTTTCTGTGGAGCTAACAGTCTGGAGAAAAAGCCGCTATATCTAAATGAGATGCATACTGACTGTGTACCGAAGAGGGTAAAGACTGTCCATATGGAGACTCTGTATACTATACGCAAGCCTATAGATGAATCCCTTAAGGTAGATAAGGTTATAGATAAAGGTATAAGGGATATACTTAAGGCACGATTGGCTGAATATGACGATTCAGCTAAGGCTGCATTCTCAAATCTTGACGAAAACCCTATATGGTTAAATCGAGAAAAGGGTATAGCGATTAAGCGTGTTACCATAGATGCAGGCGTGTCCGTGGTCGAACCCCTTCATTATAAGAAGGACCATAAGGGAAATGTCGTTTATGATTCCCGCGGAGAGCGTATTCCTGCAGATTATGTGGCTTATGGCAATAATCACCATATAGCTATATACGAGGACACATCCGGGCACCTCCAGGAGCAGGTGGTAACTTTCTACGAGGCGACATCGAGGGCTTCTATGGGACAGCCTGTAGTGGATAAAGACTATAGAAAGAGTGAAGGATGGAAGTTCTTGTTCTCTATGAAGCAGAACGAATACTTCGTCTTCCCTAATCCTCAGACTGGATTCGACCCATTGGAGATAGACTTGATGGATCCGAAGAACTATGCGGTTGTGAGTGAGAATATGTTTAGGGTACAGAGTCTTTCCTCAAGAGATTATTGGTTTCGCCATCATTTGGAGACATCTGTTGAGAATAAGGATTTGAATACAAGGGATGTAATATGGAGGCGAATTAGAACTGTTGATACACTGACGGGTATTGTTAAAGTTCGTGTCAATCATATCGGCCAAATAGTTCAAGTAGGGGAGTATTAGTATGGTAAAAAGGACTTTATATTTCGGAAATCCGGCATACTTGTCACTTCGTCTGGGACAACTGGTAGTGCGGCTGCCGTCGCCAGAGCTGACCATTAGTAAAGATAGTTTTGAGGCCAAGACCATCCCGGTAGAAGATATCGGGGTGGTCGTTTTGGATAATAAGCAGATAACGATTACTCAGGGCTTGTTAGAGGCTTTGCTGGAAAACAACTGCGCTGTGCTAACTTGTGATTCGTCTCGACTCCCCGTGGGGCTTATGCTTCCTCTTTGTGGACACACTCTTCAAAATGAAAGGTTTAGAGACCAGATAGACGCTTCTTTACCATTGAAAAAACAGATATGGCAGCAAACCATTAGGCAGAAGATCTTAAACCAAGCTGCAGTTCTGCGTTATTCCACGGGTGAGGTGCATAACAATATGCTGGTGTGGGCGGAGGAGGTACGAAGTGGCGATTCCGCTAATCTGGAGGCGAGAGCGGCAGCGTATTATTGGAAGACAGTATTTGGAGACCCGATGTTCGTTCGTGGACGGGAGGAGGCTCCGCCAAATAATCTATTAAATTATGGTTATGCCATTTTGAGGGCTGTCGTCGCTAGAAGCTTGGTTTGTAGCGGATTGCTTCCCACACTGGGTGTCCATCACCATAATCGCTACAACGCGTATTGCCTAGCGGATGACATAATGGAGCCTTACCGTCCGTACGTGGATAGGATGGTGTGCGATATGATCGAATCAGATGGTAGTATGATTATTACTCCGGAAGTGAAAAAAGCATTTTTGTCCATACCGGTTCTCGATGTCGACATAGATGGACACAGAAGTCCACTAATGGTCGCAGTGAGTACGACCACGGCTTCGCTTGCCAAGTGCTTTACCGGGGAATCTCGAAAGGTTATATATCCGGAGATGTAAACTAATGATATGACCGATAGGTTTAGCGCATATAGAGTTATGTGGGTACTAGTCTTTTTCGATTTGCCTACGGATACTAAAAAAGAGAGAAAGGCGGCTAGCGACTTTCGTAAGAAATTAGTTTCCGATGGGTTTAAGATGTTTCAATTTTCTATCTATATGCGCCACTGTCCAAGTGCTGAAAACGCGGCGGTACACGTGAGGCGAGTGAAATTGAATTTACCTGATGCTGGTCACGTTGGGATACTAACGATTACGGATAAGCAGTTTGGGGCTATGGAACTCTTTTGCGAAAAGAAAGAGGAGGCGCCGCCTATCGATTATCTGCAGTTGGAACTGTTTTAGTATTCGACACGATGTGCGAAAATGTAGATACTAAAAATTCTCGGCCTTAATTGACCGAGAATTTTTATTTCTGGAAACATCCTGTAAGATGTTGTGTTTTAATTTTTTACCCATAGTCTGCTGTTTCCAGTATGACAAAGATAATAGTTTATAAGCAATTCACAAC
>CAKQWM010000027.1 GCA_934278995.1 uncultured Clostridia bacterium | reverse complement strand
CAGGTGCGGTTGATCACTGCTCAGCTCGCCAAATCCCGTGGTATTGATGAAAATCTGAAAGCTGCCGCTCCACTTGAATGGGCGGCACAGATGAATTCTTGCAAAAATACCACCGAAGAGATTGTCATGGATGAGATCATCTACCGATAAAACAATTAAGTTCTGTACAAAGGAATATTTGGTTCTTGCTTACTGCCAACACCCGTGAGCAGAAATAAATTTTTGGACCTGCGGAGATTTCAAAACAAAATCTCCGCAGGTTTCATTTTCTGACTAACTACAACAATATTTTGGTTTCTAATTTATCTGTATAGTGCTTCTGTTTATCTTCTGAACCACTTCAATGAATTTCCTGGTCGCCGGTGTCGGCTCATTTGCATAGACGAGTCCATACGGCAATGTATATTTCGTTTTCAGGGGAATCGTAACCAGGTTGGTGTGTATGTCTGCGTAAATCGGGTGGGTGATCAAAACATATTGCTCAACTTCACACATGGTGAATGTGTCCACACCATAGCGCCTTGAATCAACAATTTGTATGGTCGGGAAATCATCTCTCACATGATGGCGGAACGCATCCATTTCTTTTGAAACGCCCTCGATCGGCATGACAATGTACTCACCGTTCAAATCCTGCATGGTGAGTTTTTTTGTATTTGCCAAGCGGTGATTTTTCGGAACAGCACAACAGATCGTCGTCCGTTCAAGCTCCAAAAAGCTGCACAGACCTTTCCACCCTGTCGAACCATAAATCCCCTCGAACAGGTCGTAACTCTTTCCGAGCGCCGCAAATGTTTCTCCGCGCTGGCTGTATTCATTCATAGACAATATTTCTATTTTCAGTTCCGGACACATCTCACTGATACGTGCCCATATTTCAGGCAGAAGTCTGCACTTATAGAGAAGTGATGTCCCGATCCTCACGGTCGTTTCGGACGATTCCGCCAAAGCCCGTGCCTTATTCAGAGATTCTTCGGAAAGCCGTATCAAGGTTTTGGCGTCCTCATAAAGAGATTTCCCGGCAGGCGTCAATGTTACGCCGCGATTTGAACGGTTAAACAGCTTAAAACCGCAGCGACCTTCCAAAAGATTTATTTGCTGGATCAGCGCCGGCGGCGATATATACATTGCTTCGGCAGCCTTTCCGAAGCTGCCTGTATCCGCAACCTTGATAAAAGCATCAAGTTGATGATTATACATTTCGACCTCCATAGTGTTAAGTCTTGACTTTATACTATGATAACACATCCGGACTTCCGAATCAATAGGGATTGTGTTAAAATATTTATGCGAAGAAAAAATCGGGAGGTTTACGATGAAAAAATTAGGTTTCGGGATGATGCGTCTGCCGCTTATTCATGGAGACGATTACAGTACCGTTGATATAGAGCGTGTAAAGAAAATGGCGGATATGTTTCTTGCAAGTGGGTTCACTTATTTTGATACGGCGTACCCGTACCACAAGGGAAACAGCGAGGTTGCGTTCCGTGAAGCGGTGGCGAAAAGGTATCCGCGGTCTGCTTACACAATTACGGATAAACTGTCCCTGTTTATGATACGCGATGAAAAAGAAATTCCGACTTTTTTTGAAAATCAGCTTGAACGGCTCGGCGTGGATTATGTTGACTATTATCTCCTTCACGGATTAAACAGACAAACCTATCGTCAGGCAGAAGAAATGAATGCCTTTGATTTTGTCCGCCGGAAAAAAGACGAGGGGAAAATCCGTCATATCGGTCTGTCTTTTCATGACAAAGCGGAACTCCTTGACGAAATTTTAATGGCTCATCCGGAAATGGAATATGTGCAGTTACAATTAAACTATCTCGATTGGGACGATCTCGCCATTGAGTCAGCCAAGTGTTATGAGGTCGCAGTCAAACACAGAAAACCGGTTATCGTTATGGAGCCGATCAAAGGAGGAAGTCTGATTCAGATACCGGAAGAAGCGGAAAAGCTGTATAAGAGCATTCGCCCGGACCTTTCCGTTGCTTCGTGGGCGATTCGGTTCGCGGCATCTCCCGCAAATGTCATGATGGTGCTCTCCGGCATGAGCGATGAAAGTCAGATGGCTGATAATATCAGCTATATGAACGACTTCCAGCCGTTGAACGCAGAAGAAAAAGCAGCCGTAGCAAGCGCCGTAAAGATGATTCGCGCCAGCACGGGCATTCCATGCACGGCTTGCCGATACTGCATGGACACCTGTCCGAAACAGATCGCCATTCCGGATTATTTTGCGATATACAACAATATCAAGCGCACAGGCAGACCGAGCGGGCTTATGAAAACGTATTATAACAACCTGACCCTGACGCACGGCAAGGCTTCCGAATGCCTGAAATGCGGAAAGTGCGAAAAACTCTGTCCTCAGCATTTGCATATCCGGGAGTACCTGCGGGAAGTGGCTGAGGAATTGGAATGAAGGAGAAGGTCCGAATGAAGTATATTCAGTTAAACAACAGGGTGAAAATGCCGATTGTCGGATTCGGTGTATTTCAGATTCAGAACCACGCGCAGTGTGAGCAATGCGTGGTGGATGCTATTCATGCCGGCTATCGTTTGATCGACACGGCGGCGGTATACGGAAATGAGGCGGCGGTCGGAAGTGCGATTCACAAGTGCGGTGTTTCAAGAACAGAGCTTTTTATCACAAGCAAGCTATGGGTACAGGATGCCGGATATGAAGCGGCAAAGAAAGCAATTGACAATTCCTTACGAAACCTCCGGACAGATTATCTTGACCTGTATCTGATTCACCGTCCGTTCGGAGATTATTACGGCGCGTGGCGGGCGATGGAGGAAGCCTGTGACACTGGAAAAATCCGGGCAATCGGTCTATCGAACTTTGATCCGGCGCGAGTTGTGGACTTGGCTTTGAATAACCGCATCACGCCTGCTGTCGATCAGGTGGAATGTCATCCGTTCTATCAGCAGGAGGACACACGCCGCTTCTTGCGGGAACAGGGTATCATAATGGAAGCGTGGGGTTCTTTCGCAGAGGGCAAGAAACAAATTTTTCAGAATGAAACACTTCTGCGAATCGGCGCGAAGTATGGGAAAACTCCCGCACAGGTAATTTTGCGGTGGAATATGCAGCGCGGGATCGTGCCGCTGGCGAAGTCCGTTCACCGTGAACGCATGGAGCAAAACTTGTCTGTTTTTGATTTTACGCTCTCCGATGAGGATATGCGCGCCGTCAGTAAATTGGATGAAGGCGTAACCCTCTTCGGAAAAAACGATGATCCCGGATACGCGAAAATGATCAACAGCGTAAAAATTCATGAGGACAGGTACCGTATTAACGGAACGCATTGGTTTGAACTGCAGGCAGGCGTATGGATCGCCTGCAATGCACCGAAACGCCTATGAAGAAGAAAATCCGTATCATAATCGACTGCGGAATGGTGATCCTCTTGCCGCTTCTGATGGCTTATTCACTGATCGGAGAGGCTGCTCACGAATATCTGGGAATTGCAATGTTTCTGCTGTTTATTGCACACCATATTATGAATGCGGCATGGTGGCGAAATCTGTTCAGAGGAAAGTATTCCCCCGCCCGCATAGTGATGACAGTGACAGATTTGCTCTTGGCAATTATCATGGTCGCACTACCGGTCAGCGGAATTGTCATGTCGCGCTATGCGTTTTCGTTCCTTCAAATAACCGGTGGGGTTGGTATGGCGCGCACAGTCCATTTGCTTTCTTCTTATTGGGGATTTGTGCTGATGTCGTTTCATGCAGGCTTACACGGGCAAATGGTTGTGCAGGCAATCAGGAAAACACTTTTGTCGAAATCTTCAAAGTGCGCCGGCGCGGTTTTATCTCTGATGGCTGCCATGATAGCTGCCTGCGGAGTGTACGCATTTATACGCAGACAATTGGCGGATTATCTGTTTTTGAAAGTGCCGTTTGTGTTCTTTAATTTCGATGAGCCGCGCATTTACTTTATGGTGGATTATATCACGATCATGCTTTTGTTTGCGTTTGCGGGATATTACTTGTTGAAACTGCTAAGAAGTAAACACAAAAATTCCAATTGAAAAGAATCTGCATTGTGATGGAAAGTGATATCTTGCTTTAAGTCACAACACAAAAAAATTTATGCACGGTCCTGTTTGTAAAAACAAAACAAGCATGCAACACGGTACTTATCGATTGCCTACCACGGGGTACAAGGGGTGCCCCCTTCAAGAGAATCCGGGTGTGAGCACCATGAAATGAGCACCCGGATTCAGTGCTTGCTAAGAATTACAGACAGACAAAGTCGTTCCGGAGACCGTACACACCGGAGCGACTTTTCTTTTTTCCAAAGTTTCAATCGGTATTACACCTTGCTACTGTTTGTATTTGGCTTCTTATGGAGTCCCGTACACGCGCACGGAGACTCTTTCTTTTGTCTTTCACTCTCAGCAAGCACTGAATGATACCTCCCACCCGGATGCCTCCCACCGGGTTTTCGGTACATTCGCTTGTGAGGGGATGTACTCGCCTGTCGGCTCAGACAGTGCTTCTGCCTGCGGCAGAGGTCTCCACCGGAGACCCGCACCCCCTGATACCCCTCGGACAAAGCAATGCCACTTGATTTTTCTGCCTGCGTACCGACGACAAATAAGTTAAAAATCTTTCCTTCTTTCCCTTGACAAGTTACGCGAGTGATGCTATAATAATATGCGGTACTATTGTACCGCTATATAGAAAGAGGTGTCTATGAAAGCATTGGACGCAGAACGCTTTACGAAGATCCGGGCGTTCATCGATGAATATTATCTTGACCATCATAAGTCCCCGACCGTGCGCGACATTGCCGCAGGAACGGGGATATCCAAGACCGCAGTGCAACGCTATCTCACTGATATGAAAGCGCACGGCGAGATCGAATACAACGGCAGGCGGAGCATTGAAACCGACCTTTCCCGTGTCATGACCGACATCACGCCTGTTGCCCGATATGACAGTACCGTGTCGTGTGGGCTGCCGACCGAAGTAAATGTGGAACCCGCAGAGGTGCTGCCGCTACCTAAATCGCTTGTCGGTGACGGAACATTCTTCATTCTCACCGCAAAGGGTGACTCTATGACGGGCATCGGCGTGGATGACGGCGACCTTGTGATCGTTCGTGAGCAGAACACCTGCAGGGACGGCGACTATGCCGTCGTACTTGTGGACGGACGGGAAACCTTACTCAAAACCGTCACCTATTTGCCCGACAAGCAGGCTTATCTGTTGCACGCCGAGAATCCGGATTACCCCGAACGGGTGGAACGCAATGTGACCATTCAGGGCGTGGCGATCAAGGTCATCAAATCACTGTGAAGCCGTTTCAGCAAGCATTGCCTTTGTACAAAAGGCGGTCAAATAAAAAACAAGGAGGAGGTCATATGCAAGTGAAGGAACGCTTTCGTCGGTTCATACGACTACTGACAGATTCCAAACCCAAGGGCATCACCGATGAGGAATGGAAGGTTATACGCGACGAACGGGAAGCGAAAAAACGAAAGCAGGCAGAGCTTGAACGCTACGCCATCGACCACTTTGAAGAAACGCCGGAGTATCGGAGCGCCGGATGGTTTACCCGCCTGCGTATGAAGATGCACTATCGCGTGTGGCTTGACCGTCGCGGTGAAATATGGCTACTTGACGGCTCTCCCGAAATGGAAAAGCTGCTTTGCGCGGTAGATGAGGAGACCGAGGCACTAATGAAGCTGTCGCGTGACGAGCGCATCGCATACTTCCGTCGCATGGATCGTTTTAACAGAATGGATTTCGATATGAATTTCGGCACGACCGTGCTTCATGTCCGTTCCTGCTTTGAGGGGAAAACCGAGGAAACGGTAGCGGACACCGTCAAGCGCGTGGCAAATACACAATCATAAGTAAATCTGCAATTCGCCGCATCCGACAAACCGATCGGAACGAAAGGAGCCAATGAAAATGAAAAATACACCGATGTCGGATACGAAGATCACCGCGCTCTATTGCCGTCTCTCCAGAGACGACGAATCGGAGGGCGAGAGCAATTCCATTACCAATCAGAAAAATATACTTGCGCGTTACGCAAAAGAAAACGGATTTCAAAACACAAGATTTTTTGTCGATGACGGATGGTCCGGCACAAATTTTGCCCGTCCCGCTTTTATGGAGTTCATGGAGCTTGCCGAGGCGGGTAAAATCGGCATACTGATCGTAAAAGATCATTCAAGGCTCGGCAGAAACCGGCTGGTCGTCGGGCAACTGCTGGAAGAAGAATTTGACCGTATGGGCGTGCGATATATCGCCATTATGGACAACATCGATTCCGCAAAAGGTCTGAGCGACTTTCTGCCCGTGCAGGACTGGTTCAACGAAATGCACGCCAAGAACACCTCACAAAAGGTTCGGGCGGTATTCCGCAGCAAGGGCGAATCCGGCGTTCCATTATC
>CAKQWM010000026.1 GCA_934278995.1 uncultured Clostridia bacterium | reverse complement strand
GCAGTTGACATTTATCGACCATAAAAAGTCTCCTGACGCATATAACGATTCTCTCTCTAAACCTCTTAGAATAGGCTCCCTCTTCAGTGGCATAGGTGCCTTTGAAGAGGCGTTAAAACAACTAGGCATATCTCACGAGATTAAATTCGCTTGCGATAATGGAGAAATTGAATTTATCCCGTTTGATGACCCCAAGATGCGTCGACGATATAAAGACCTAAACAAACGCGTAAGGTCACTTACTTGTGAAGAAAAAGCAGAGTATGAACAACTTAAGGCAACGATTGCAGAAAGAATTGAAGCCATTAAAACACATTGTAACGAACTCCCCGACAAAGAAACTAGGTCCAAATATGTGAACAGCACCTATCTACAGTATGAAGGAGAGAAAAGAAACTATGTTAAAGAATCATATTTAGCAAATTATCCCATCGCTCCAGAAGATTATCATACGGATATTCGTTTTATGCGTGGAGATGATTACGCTAATCAAGTCGATGTTTTGGTAGGAGGTAGCCCATGTCAAAGTTTCTCAACATATGGAAAAAAGCAAGGACTCGAAGATGCACGCGGAACCCTTTTTTATGAATACGCACGTATTATAAAAGAGACCCAGCCTAAAATATTTATATATGAGAACGTTGCAGCTATCAAGACTAATGATAATGGTAACACATGGAGAACTATGCTCTCCGTTTGGAATTCTTTGGGGTACACCATTTATGACAACATCTTGAACGCAGTCGACTATAACCACCCACAACTTCGTCGACGAGTTTTCATTGTAGGGATAAGAGCAGACCTTTGCTCGACACCTTATCATTTTCCCCTAAAAAAGGCTCTCACTAAAAAAAGTACTGATTTTCTTGAAAGTCAGCCAATCCCATTAAAATACTATCTAGGAGAAGGTGGATTCAAGTGGATTACAACTTACGAAAAACACAAACGACGTTCACGTGTCAATCAAGACATCATTGGATGTCAAACAGCCAATCAGCAAGATAACTGGATAGGAGATTTCCGCATTGAGCACCCATCTATGGAACATTATCTAGATCCACGAATTTTCGTTGGCAAATATGACTTCAACGATGGGTGCGGCCTAGTGGACGCAGTAGGCAGAAAACTTACCCCCAGAGAATGTCTCCGCTTAATGGGCTTTTCTGATGACTTCAAAATAGTTGTTGATGACCATCAAACATATCATCAGTCTGGAAATTCAATTGTAGTTCCAGTCCTGAAAGAAATTATACTCACACTCATACCATATTTGAAATAGTCATGAGAAGGAAACAAATAGGTCCAGAGCTCAAATTATTTGAGCTTGATACACTAAAATACATAACACAGGATAACATCAAAGATTCTATTTATTACATTGGCATCTATCCCGAACGCATGTCTCCTGCAGATGTGACTTTTGCAAGAAAATCTGGACTACTTGACTCTTCAAGTGGTAAGTTTCATCTAAGTAGCGTCGCCTTGCACTATATTCTCGACGTCATATCGTTTAGAGAGTATTCCTTTCTTATGCTTTCAAAGCAATGGATCAAAACGACCAATGTCGGCACCTGCCAAATAACATATAATGAACCACTTCTTTCTTTTGTTTTAAGTGAAATACAAGAAAGAGGAGAAATTTCGAAGTCATTATTTACAAAAGAAATGGATAAGGCATTATCCATAAAATATGCACCTATTATATTATCAAATTCAGATTCACTGAGATACATACGCGGCCTACTGCTTTCTTCTGAATTAATAGCCTTAAATGGCGAGGATTTCATAATAAATCCTCAAGCTACGGCATTAGTCAACGACCTGATATCTAACCAAGGAAAAATCATACCACCGACTAAGAATAATGAATATGAGAGTTACTGGAATTCTATGTCACATGGAGTCTTTGACATTGTTTCCGACGACAATCGTAGTATTTACGCAGCTTTCTATCCTAATCTTGTGAAATAATCATGAAAAGAATTCCAAATCCTCCGAAAGCTAAGTACCTCATGGGCTCAATGCGTCACATGGGTTATTCTTTCGCTGACGCTATTGCAGACGTAATGGACAATAGTGTAAGTGCTTCATGTTCAACCATACGGCTCTTATTTCCATCAAATGCAGAAACTATTTATGTTGGGATCCTTGATGATGGACATGGTATGTCAAAACAGGAACTTCTTAGAGCCATGTGCTATGGAAGCCAAGCAAATGAAAAGGAACGTGGGGAGAATGACCTTGGTCGGTTTGGATTGGGAATGAAATCGGCATCTTTATCTCAGTGCCGGAAAATGACTGTAGTTAGTAAAAAGGATTCGGAAGTCAGCGCATATCGATGGGATTATGATGAGATAACTAGTCAAGGGCAGCGTGGCGATTGGGCCGTATTGGAATTAGATCCGACAGAAATAAGCAAGCTTAACTGCTACGATGAACTTTCCAATCTAGAACATGGAACACTTGTTTTATGGGAGGAATTTGATGTTCTATATAAATCCTCTGGAGGACGCTTATATGAGGCATTAACTCGTAATCGAAACTATCTTCTTGACCACCTACCATTGGTATATCACCGCTTCATGTCCGAAGATGGTTTAAGAATCTATATTAACTACGAAGAATTAACACCACTCGATCCATTCCTCGTTAACCGCTCCGATTGTTCTTGGGGAACAATACGTCAGCCTATTACAGATTCAAGTGGGAAAGAGCATTTTATCGAAATTTCTCCATACAAGTTACCGTTTGTAACAGAAATGTCCGACGATGAGCAACACTTAATAGGCGGCGCAGATAAAATGAGTAAAATGCAAGGATACTTTATCTATCGAGGAAGAAGGCTTATACGATATGGAACATGGTTCGGGACCCCACGACATGAGGTTTCAAAGTATGCTCGCGTAAAAGTTGATATTCCGAACTGTATGGATGACATCTGGAAAGTGGATGTTATGAAGCGTAATGCAGAAATACCTACGGAACTGGCAAAGAGATTAGAGAAGACAATAGGTAGTCTTATTGCAAAATCTAGTAGGCAGACAAAATTCCGAGGGCGCAAGGTTACGACAAATGATGAAAAGCAAGTTTATGTTTGGGATAGAATAGAGTCTAGACAGGATTATTTCTCATATAAAATAAATAGGGATAATTGCTTTATTCAATCTGTACTTGAACAGCTAGACGATTCACAAAAGAATTCGGTAGAACTAATGCTACAGCAGATTGAGTACAATATACCTATTCATCAAATGCACTTGGACCATGATGATAATCATATAGATCGTGCTGTGGAGAATAATAAACTAGACGATTTATATGAGCAGTCAACTATGGCTATTGACTGGCAGGTGTTCAAAGGTAAATCCCTCGTTGATGCTGTAGAATCCGTACTGTCTTGTGAGCAGTTCCGGAACAATAAAGATTTAGAAAAACTCATTAACAAGAAATACGGTCTATGAATATCCAAGAATTAGAAGAAGCTAAGAAAGCCTTAAGACTGACCCTCGAGACTCAACACAATGCTATCACAGTTTCTAAAGAAGAACTAGTGATGTTCGTTGAATTTCAATCTCGTTTTTGGAAGAAATGGTCTGCAACAGCGGAAGATAAAGAAGCTCTTGTATCGTATTTAGAAAACTATATCTTCGTGAAACATGATCATAACGGTTATGCTATTGTTAGCGACGAACCATTTGATCGTACATGGTATACAAAGAATAAACCCCAGAATGAATACTTCTGGAATCTGTTTAGCCTCTATCACAGTCAAAAAGGAGACCTAGATAGAGCTTCTCTTGATAAGTTAGGAGACACTACCCTTCCTAACTTGATGAATTGTCTCGGAAATCCCAAGGAAAAACTATCAAAACAGAGAAAACGTTATGGACTTGTCCTTGGCGACGTTCAATCCGGAAAAACCAGCACCTATTCAGGCTTAATTTGCAAAGCTGCAGATGCAGGCGTTAAAGTAGTTATTCTTCTAGCTGGTATAACTGAAAATCTTCGTCAACAAACGCAAGAGCGCATTGAGGAAGACATCGTCGGTCTTACTATTAGAACAGACAACTTTCATAATAATCAGCCTACTAATGTTGGTGTAGGAACACTCCCTGGCTGGGAAAACAAAGTAACAACCTTTACTCTATACGAGGATGATTTTAATATGGCCCGTGCAAAATCAATGTCCTCTATAGGCTCTCAAAAGTCGATAGTTCTTTTTGTTGTCAAAAAGAATGTGCCAGTTCTTACGCACCTTCATGAGTGGCTAACCGGCTCAAATCAGCATCTAAATGCAGATGGGAAACTTCCATATTCTCTTTTGCTTATAGATGATGAGGCTGACAATGCCTCCATCAACACAAAAGATAGCACATTAGATCCAACTGCTACCAACAGGAAAATCCGCGAGATTTGCGAGGTTTTCATGGATTCTAACTATGTCGGATTTACAGCAACCCCTTTTGCTAATATATTCATCAATCCGGAGACAGACGAAGAAATGGTTACAGCCGATCTTTTCCCAAAAGATTTCATATATGTTCTTCCTACACCTGACCCATATATTGGAGCACAAAAGATTTTTGGCCAACCGTCAAAAGAACACCCTAACTATGGCAGTTGTTCATACATGCTGGACAATTGTTACATTACTGATATAAAAGAGCTTACAAATGCAGAGATACACAATCTAACAGAGCAGCAACTAAATGAGGGCCCAATATATTTCAAACACCAAAAGACATGGCGTGGCCAATTACCATCTTCACTGATTGAATCCGTGCGTTGTTTCTATCTAGCGAACGCAATTAGAGACCTAGATATAAACCAACAAATAGCACCTCGTACTATGCTAATTAACGTGTCTCGTTATGTTGGCGTTCATTCGTATCTAAAGAAAGAAATTGACCAACTTGTCACAAACGATTACAAAGAGATTCGAATCAACTTTAGTGTCGATCACGATAAAAATGTCAAAAATGAACTATATATGGAGCTCCACCGCCTATTTGAAATCCATTACAGTTCTTGTGGATATACTTGGGAAGAAGTTGGAGCAAAAAACAGCTTACTGCGCGGTGAAAAGCCCAAAGTAATAGTTGTAAACGGCACAAAAGAATCAAGGGAAGATACTCCTGATTACAAGAGAACCCCTTCTTTACGTTTGATTGCTGTAGGTGGATTTGCCCTATCTAGAGGACTTACATTGAAGGGCCTGTCTACAAGCTATTTCTATCGTAACACAAGCACATATGATGTACTCATGCAGATGGGACGTTGGTTTGGATATCGTCCAAACTATGAAAAAGTGTGCCGTATTTGGATTACTAATACAAGCGCCAACTGGTATCGTGAAATTGCTGAAGCGACAGAAGAGCTCAAAAGCGAACTTGCACACATGCAGTCGCTTGAACTTACTCCGCGCGATTTTGGGTTAAGAATTAGACGAGATGATACTGCTCTAGAAATAACGGCTCGTAATAAAATGAGGAAGGCAGGAAAATATGAAATAAGAACAACCTTCTGGGGTGATGTTTTTGAGACACCTTATTTCAGTACCTCAATCTTAGATAATAATATCAACCTTGATGTGACCAGAACGTGGATTAAGAAACTTTCGGACGAAGTTACTATACCACAAAAGGTTAAAGGTTTCTCTTCATATATTATCAGGAATGTACCTGCGAATGATGTTATTTCCCTTCTTGGTGAGATACGAACTTCGAATAAGAACCTTAAGTTTAACAAGACTAATATATCAAGATTTATTGCAGATAATAAAGACAAACTTATTAAATGGGATGTAGTTATAGTTGGCGGCACAAGTGATATAGTAAACGGATTGATGCCAAATGACAATCTTGTACTTAAAGCATCTACTCGAAAATTCAGTGTGCGTGGAGATGGCGAAGGTTTCTCCTTTACACATCAAGGTGTTGTAAGTGGTAATAACGACGGGAAAATAGGACTAGATGATCCCCTTACAGTTCAGGATGAATACAAGGAAAAAGAGTCTAAAATCAATCCGCTTTCAGCTCAAAAAATCAATCGTTATACATGGTTCAAGTATGCTCAAAGAAAACCGGCTTTGTTTATATACCCAGTTAGACCGTCTAATAAAACTATCATTGAGGGAGCCTTAGGAGACTACATCAACGAACTTAATGGGAAACCCGTCATGGGATACTCCGTAGGAATCCCCGGCTTTGGACACGAATCAGATGCTCGATCATACTACACAAATGTTGTTTATCAAAACAATGATGGTTTCACTGACTCAGAAGAGGACGAATAAAAAACATATATATGATTACAGAATACGACTTTGGTACAGCCTACGGGTCAAATTCTTGGAAGCGAGTAGGAGATGCGCATCCAATTGATCTGTATTATTCTGAGTTTTGCAACTATTTGTACTAAGAAGTCTCTGTCTGCGGCTTAGCCGGGCGGCCACGCCTGCCCTTGGTTGA
>CAKQWM010000025.1 GCA_934278995.1 uncultured Clostridia bacterium | reverse complement strand
TGCAGATACAACGACAACGAGTTTCGCTCCCATTTCTTTCGCGCAACACATAGAGGTGAAGGATTTGCCGAAACGCATAACAGCGTACATAAGTAAGTGTGTTCTTCCGTTCGCCACGGCTCTCTTAAACGCATCTATGGTTGCCTGCTGATTCGGACGGGGAAACCACATGCCGGTAGAGGCATATTTCTCTGTAGTAGGTAATTGAGTTTTTGCATCATAGTAATGGTATTTTCCTGTTTTACTGTGATAATCTTCGTGGATATCGGTGATTGCATCCTTAATATCATCTACCGTTGCTTCTTTGAAAAATTCGCGGGAATAATAAGTACCCTCGGGTATATCCTTAACTTCAAGCCGCGTGCGGTGTTTCCATGACTCAAGAAAATAATGTACCGAATGATCACGAAAGAAAACTGAGTCCGTAATTTTTGCGCTGCCTTCAAACTGCTTTTCAAGATTCGGATAATACTCTTCCCATTCGCTTAGACGCTTTGAAACAGGACGATAGGTATCACCAACCTTCAGATAGTTCGGAATTGTATTTGTGGTAAAAGCATATATATGAGGTTCTACGCGACCGATTATTAAGTTATCAAGTATGCTCAAATCTTTCATCATAATGCTCCAATCAATCTTTTTTTAAGAGGGACACAAAGGTGACTTTCTTGTTGGTTTTCCAATCCTTGATGATACAATAAATACCTGTGTGTGCATAAGGATCGTTCCTGGCACATCCAGGACAAGACTGCTTTCCAACATTACTATCAAACAAAGTCAGTTGTCCTTCTTCAACCTCTTTACAACTTTCGGGAATTACAAATTTCAAACCGTCCATCTGCCATATGTTCCACGATAGTATTTCGGCAACTTTTTTGAGAATATTGATATCAGGTTCTTTATCAAACTTTGCCTTGTAGTAATCGATAAAGGTAAAAAGCAGGTTTTCTCGTGCCAGGAGCACATTGTCGCCCTGCCAATCATAACCGTAAGTGTTTTGAAACGATTTGATTGCCCATTTCAACCAATCTTCCTCTGTCTGCACATTTTCACTCACGATACGAAGTTTTCGGTCAAGCAAACCAATGCGCTGTGAAAGTTCTATCATATATCCGTTGACAGTATCATAACGGCTGACGAGATATGGTGCTTCGCCACAGGTAATCTCCAAACGAACGTCATTAATATAGTCTTGCCATACCTTACCTGTTGCTGTGGGAAACACAATTGGTTCGGTGGTTGCTATCCAAGTCTTGTCGGTTTCTTCATTGAACACAAAGTCCGTGCCAAACCATGCATTATCCACAAGGTTGTTTTGTTTGTTGCAAATCCAAGAAGGCGTAAATACCTCCGCTTTATTACGGATGCGATCTGTTTGCTCTTTTTTTGACTTTTCCGTTCTCGGCTTTATAATACTTCCGTGATAGCCTGTAATAGCTTCTACGGTTATATAATCACAACTTTGATAACCGCAACCATGCGAGCTATAATTATCAGTTGCCCAGATAATATTTTTATTGCTAGATCGATCTTTTAAAAGAATCTTTAAAAGCTCTACATCCAAGTTGTATATATAGTTTTCTTTTATATCAATTTTGTTCTTTTCCATATGCTTCTTTCAGCCTATCAATTGCCATTTCGGGACTCATGGTGTGGTACATAAGATAGACCACATTCATTGTTTTTGCCGAGGCTTGTTTATAGATCTCGCGACTGCTCTCACCGGTATAGAAGTGCCAGTAGCGATAGATATAGCCCATCCAATACAGCGCTTCTTTGTCGTAAATCTCGCCGCCTTTGACAAGCTGATCGGAAAGCTCATCCTCCATACGGGAGAGGATATATGCTTTGCCTGCCCATTGAATATGGTGAAACTCTTTATCCATATCAGCAGCCACAGCCGAAGTCATATACGCCTTGACGAAAGCTTCGCTTGCGTATCCCCGCTCGGCGGCAAGTTCAAACAGTTGCCCTTGCGTATCGCACAGAGCCATTTGTAAGGAATTCAACATATCATTCGCCTCTCAGAATTTCGTCGAAGAATTTACCTTCCCGACGGTACTTTACTTCGATTTCTTCCGCCAGAGCCACGCCTTCTTTTCTTCTTTCTGCACTCATATCCTTGAGCAGTGCGAGCTCTAACGGTGAAAGCGGTTCTTCTTTCAGTATTTTGATCTGTCTGCACGCTTTTTCGGAAATCGCAACATACTGTTTGCCGAGATCAAGTGCGGATAGGCAGTGTATCAACGCCGCGTCGGTGAGCGTTTTATTAAAAAAGCGGAAAAGCTCGGTATACATACGGTCGTTTGCAATATAACCGATAATCACGTCATAGCCGTCTGCCATGTGCGCATATTTCTCATAAACAGCGGTTCCTTTGGCACTTTCCATCTCCTTGCGATGGTAGGCAATCAGCATCGCCCAGTCCATGCTGACATCGACTGTCAGCACATTCAGTCCTGTCAAATCAAGCTCGACCGCATAGAACTTGGGTTTGTCCTCATTACAGATCAGTGTCAGCGGTTGAAGCGTACTGGTTCCCATATAGAAACCGCGACCGAAATCACATTCCTCACGACTGATCGGTGCAACATCCCCGGTAATTCCTTGCTTTGATCCATGATAAAGGATCAGCTTGCTATCTGTATCGGCATATGCCTTGGTGTCAACAATAAGTTTTGCGACATCAATCGAACGTTCTTTGCAAAAATTATATAATTGCGTCTGCGCCATACGGTTGGGGAGCGTTTTACCGTTTTCCCAACGATTGATGGAAAGCGGCGTTGTGCCAAGGGAAGACGCAAACTGCTCCTGATTCATATTTGCCGCAGTACGGATTGCTTTGATCAAATCTTTCATGCTATACCGCCTATCATTTGTAATCAAGTTTAATTATATACTATGATAGGCGATTTGTCAAGAGTGCAAGAGCCGTTTTGTGTGTAGACAGGATTTTTTCTTTGCCTACTGCGGCGCAAAATAAGAGTTATTGAAGTTCTATCGGAACAATGTTCGGAACTATATTCGGAACTATGCCGCCGTATTTTTGGGCATTGTTCCGATAGAAAAAGGGCAGGCGATTTTGCCCGTCCTTTGGGTGCAACATCTGATAAAAAGGTGTAAATACGAATTTTTGCCGCATGCTACGTCTGGCATTGAGAAGTTCCTGCTTGACCCGACAGCCGTTTCGTAATGTGCCGACGGAATTTGAAAATCGTTTTCTTTGCCTACTGCGCATCAGTCTTTGCGCTGTGAAACGAGTTGACTTTCAACCGATTTTATGCTATACTGAAGGCAGAAAAAAGCATCTTGAACGGAGGCGCGCAAATGACTAAAGATATTGTAAAGTTCGTTGTGGACAAAGCCGATCCGATCGGGTTACTTGGAATGTGCTGCCCGGCAGATGAATATGATTCCGAAATCAAGATGATTTTTGCACGCATCCGAAAAGGCATGTCCGCAGACGAAATCGCCAAGGTCATTCATGCCGTGTTTCTTGAAATGTTCGGCGAGTCAATTGACACTAAGCTCTGTGATACCATGGCATGCGAAATGCTCTCACTTGATTGCTAACCACACCTTTGACCACTTACGGCTTCGGACTACCTGGATTCAGTGCCGCGAAGAGCACACGAAAGCAGTCAATCCGGACGTAAAAGCCCCGAAAAGTCCGCCAAATCACGCAAAAAATCAGGTTTTTAGCGTTTGGGAACTGGCCCAAGCAGGTTCGAATCCTGTCACTCCGACCACATACGAATAATCCGAACACTTTCCGAATAGGAGAGGCGTTCGGATTTTTTGTTTCTGTCGAATATCCGAATTTCAATGCAAAGAAATAGAAGAAGCCCTTGCGGGCGGTGGAATATCCACGGCGGTGGAATGTCCACTGTCCGCAAGGGCTTTGGTTATGCCGACTGTTCGGCAGGTGTTTTCTTTTCCTTTCGCTCTTCCCGTTTTGCCTTCCACTCCTCGTACTCCCGCTTGCCTTCTTCCGATTCAAAGAAAGCCGCAATCGCCGGGTAAGTCTTTCGACTCGACATCGTTCTTTTCGTAGTTGTTTTTCCAACCCTGTCAGACAGATGCCGTAAAATAGTAATTTTTTAGAATTACTGTCTTACGAGCACCCGTCTAAACGCCCGATGGTTTTTGCTGTTTTCAAAGTGGCATCGTTCGCCTTGATTTTCGCTTGATAGAATTTGGATGACAGCAGACAAAATTTATTTTCTCAATTCTGGTCATTTAGCTTGACGAGATGATTAAATTGTGGTATACTATAGTTGATCAATTTTCTGTCCGGAGGATTACATGATTTATACGGAAAGCGAAACGGTAGAATTGAAGTCCGTTTATGTAGACAGCATAAGGAAAGAGATTGTTGCCTTTGCCAATACGCACGGCGGTACGATTTACATCGGTGTTGAAGACGATGGCGAAGTGTGTGGCATTGATCATGCCGATCTTGTCACGCAACAGGTCATGAATGCGGCGCGTGATGCGATAAAACCCGATGTTACTATGTTTATGCATATAGAATCTATCTCCGAAAACGGGAAACTCATCCTTGCGGTACAGGTACAGTGCGGAGCGCATCGACCATATTATCTTGCCGCAAAAGGGCTGCGTCCTGAGGGCGTTTTTGTCCGACAAGGAACCTCTTCTGTTCCGGCGTCCGATGCCGCTATTCGTCAGATGATCAAAGAAACCGATGGCGATAACTATGAGGATATGCGTTCGCTTGAACAAGAGCTGACCTTCGGGAAAGCAACCGCTGAATTTACAAGACGGAATTTGGATTTTGGCGAGGCGCAGATGAAAACGCTTGGACTGCTTGACTCCGACGGGCTATATTCCAACCTTGCTCTCCTTCTTTCGGATCAATGCCCGCACATTATCAAAGCGGCAACTTTTGCAGGCAAGGATCAGACAAACTTTCAGGATCGCCGGGAATTCACCGGTTCGCTGTTACAACAGTTGGAGGATGCTTATTCCTATCTTGACCTTCGCAACAGAACATCCGCAACCTTTGAAGGGCTTCTTCGCATCGACCATAAAGATTATCCTGATACCGCTATCCGCGAGGCGTTACTCAATGCGATCGTTCACCGTGATTATGCGGTTTCAGCAAGCACGCTGCTCAGCGTGTATGCCGATCGCATGGAGCTTATTTCAATCGGCGGTCTTGCCGGCGGCATTTCCTATGACGATATGATGCTTGGCATTTCCTATTGTCGCAACAAAAAATTGGCTAATATTTTCTATCGTTTGGGGCTGATAGAAGCATACGGAACCGGCATGAAGAAAATTATGTCTTCTTACACCGGATGTGCAGTAAAACCTGAGGTGCAGGTTACTTCCGGTGCGTTCAAATTTGTATTGCCGAATCAAAATACCGCAACACCGATTGAAATAAACCCGAATTCTGTTCTTGACGAGCGGGAAAAAACAGTTTTTGCCGTGCTTTCCGATCATAAGCTTCATCCTCGTGCCGAAATCGAAAAGGCACTTGGCGTATCTACATCCACGGTCAATCGCCTTCTGCGCAAAATGGTTGCCACAGGAAAAGTCAAGGTCACGGGAACAACGAAAAACGCACTATATCAAAGTACAAATTACGGAGGGCAAAACCATGATTGATACAAAGAAAGAACAAGAACGCGACGAGCTTCACCGCGCGATTTGGGCGATTGCGGATGAATTGCGCGGCGCCGTGGACGGATGGGACTTCAAAAATTACGTCCTCGGTACGATGTTCTATCGTTACATATCCGAAAACCTTGCAAATTACATAAGCGACGGCGAGATCAAAGCGGGCAATGACGGCTTTGACTATGCCAGAATGTCCGATGCGGAGGCGGAATCGGCGCGGGAGGGCTTGGTGCAGGAAAAGGGCTTTTTCATCCTGCCGAGCGAGCTGTTTTGCAATGTCCTTGCCCGTTGTCAGTCGGACGAAAACCTCAACGAAACGCTGGAGACAGTTTTCCGCCATATTGAGGAATCCGCGAAAGGCACCGAATCCGAGGGGCAGTTCGCGGGACTGTTTGACGACTTCGACGTCAACAGCAACAAGCTGGGCGCGACGGTGGCAAAGCGGAACGAAAAGCTCTGCAAGCTGCTCATCGGCGTGGCAGATATGAACCTCGGCGATGTGAAGGATCACGATATCGACGCATTCGGCGATGCTTATGAATATCTGATGACCATGTACGCCTCCAATGCAGGCAAGTCGGGCGGTGAATTTTTCACGCCTGCCGATGTGTCCGAGCTTCTGACGCGGCTTGGCACAGTCGGAAAAACCGAAATCAATAAGGTCTATGGACCCCGCGTGCGGTTCGGGTTCGCTGCTGCTGAAAGCCGAAAAGGTGCTTGGCAAGGACGCCATCCGCAACGGCTTTTACGGGCAGGAGATCAACATCACGACCTATAACCTCTGCCGCATCAATATGTTTCTGCATGACATCGGATTTGACAAATTCAATATTGCCTGCGAGAATACGCTGACCAACCCCGCGCATTGGGATGACGAGCCGTTTGAATTGATCGTCTCCAACCCGCCGTACTCCATCAAATGGGAGGGCGATGACAACCCGCTGCTTATCAATGATCCGCGCTTTTCTCCGGCGGGCGTGCTGGCGCCGAAAAGCAAGGCGGATATGGCGTTTATCATGCACAGCCTTTCGTGGCTTGCGGCAAACGGCACGGCGGCGATTGTCTGTTTCCCGGGTATTCTGTACCGCGGCGGAGCGGAGCAGAAGATACGGCGGTATCTTGTGGAAAACAACTTTGTGGACTGCATCATTCAGCTGCCCGCCAACCTCTTTTTCGGCACCTCCATTGCCACCTGCATTCTGGTGATGAAGAGAGGAAAAGCCGATAACAATACGCTTTTCATTGACGCGTCGAATGAGTGCATCAAGGTCACGAATAACAACAAACTGACCCCCGAAAACATCGACCGCATCGTAGACACCTACGCAAACCGCGCGGAGATCGCGCATTTCTCGCACCTTGCCGCGTTTGAGGAGATTGAAGCAAACGACTTCAACCTTTCGGTCTCCACCTATGTGGAGCAGGAGGACAAGCGGGAGAAGATCGACATTGTCAAGCTCAACGCCGAGATTGAGGAGATCGTCAAGCGGGAAAATGTGCTGAGAGAGGAAATACGGAAGATTATCGGGGAGATTGAGAAGCAGTATGAGTATCATAGGGATAAGTTACTGACTCCGCAACATAGCGAGTTACTTAGGGAAACACTGAATAATGTAAGCCTTGCAAAAATATTCAAGAAGTAGTATAATAGAGGAAAGCAAAGCAAGGCA
>CAKQWM010000024.1 GCA_934278995.1 uncultured Clostridia bacterium | reverse complement strand
AAATTCATTGTTCTGATACGCTTTAGGAACGTAAAGATATTTAACTTCACCGTACTTGTACATCATTACGGCATAAGCATACGCAAAGGCATCCATCTCCATATCTTGCAAGAAATAGCCCATATTCTCTTTACCTTCTTTATTCAAAGCGGTTACATAGTTATTCTCTTCCTCCGACCACTTCTTTGCCAACTCTGCATTATTACACTTCTTCGGATCTTTTCGATAATCCGCGATTTCTAAATGTTGATAGATATGACGTATTTCGTGCAGAAGAAAATATTCAATATGTAACGGTTCGTTTTGCTGGAAAGAGAAATCAACAGCCGCAATATTTACGGTAACAATATTAGTTTTTCTGTCACAGCATGCAAAAATTGCAACTCTTTCATCATAGCCAAATTTCCATCGAATTGTTTGGTTTGTTCTATAAAATTCGACATCTGAGTTTATTATGTTGTTTATAATTGGCGAATACTGCTGCTGCAGAAGTTCAAACAGTTCTTTTTCTATCATATACGTGCACTATTTTTGTTTTTAAATATAACGCTCTATTTGTTTAAGCTGTTCTTCACTCAAATTTTTAATTTGATCGTTAAAAACAATGCCGTCCTCCGTAATAGAATTAATACAAGGCGTTATCCAACCATAATCTTCAAAATCGAAACCATATCTCAATAGAAGTATATCAAATTGACTATTTGTCCCGAATTTTACATAATTCTGAAGTGCTTTTGCTCTTAAATCTTTTGTTTCTTGATAATATATTTCTAATGCTGCATTAATCGGATCAACAAGGGATAATGATATGACTTTATCTAAGTAATCGTATGTGTCGTACACCAATCTATCATAATCACATTTAATTATAGGAGTTTTTTCCGGGAACAACGAGAACGATCCTTTGTGTTTATTTGGAATAGAGAATGCTTCCTGAGTAAATTTTAGAGTCATCTCTTGAATTTTACGGTCTAAGTATTCTTTTGTAATTTTATTTTGTTTATATTCTTTTTGTAATTCCCGTTGTTCTTTTTTGTTAGTTATGTAATTATATCGTAATAACACTGTTTCTTTAAAAGTTTTCCCTTGTATTCGCCACAATAAGATGTGTAAACTTGTACTTATTATTCTTGCTTCAGCAGACGTGATATGCTTTGATCTTAAACTTGAAATGAATATTGTTGAAAAGCATTCTTTAATTCGACTTCTCTCTTCCTTCGGCAAAGCAACATATTCGTCTCCCGTAATAGGATAGCCACTGGGCATCAGTAAGTCTAACAAATCTTTTATCGTTTCTTTTACCGATACTTCGCTTGCTATTCTATCATACTGTATTTGGGGAATATTTAGTTCATCGATAAATTCATTATTTTGTATTGCTTCGACAATATCTTTTTCATCATCCTCAAAAGAATCGATAGGGGCATCTAAATTATTGTTTTCATCCAAACGGCATACTTCATCTATCCGATTAATAATTTTAGAAATATCTTTTTTGTCACAACAAATACATCCTACATTCAATTCTTTATCTTCATTTGTGCGACCTGCTCTTCCTATAAGATTTTTGAAATCTAAAGGTGTCAATGACCTAAAATTATCAATATAAACTAAATCAAACGGCATATTAATTCCACGAAGAAGCGTAGAAGTAGCAAAGCAGATTTTAGCATAACCCTGCTTAATAAATTCTTCTATGATAACTCTTCCTTTCAACGGAATTGACCCGTGGTGTAATACAATTCCCTGTTTCATTAGGTTTATTAGCAATGACTGTTTGCCACGATTAGTTTTTCCCGCTCCTAAATAATTTCGTAATCTTTCAATCATTTCTAATGCTAAAGGATTTTCAAGAGGTGGTAGCATAGAAATGATTTTTTCGAAATCCGTTAAAAACCTTAAATCATATATCTTGCTTTTTGCTAAATAAATCAAGACCGTCCCATTGTTTTCAATAATTTTGCTTACAATACTATCGTCCTGTAAAACAGCAGAAACACGTTTCGTTTTTTCGTATGGAGTATACAGATAATAGTGACCACTATCAGTATAATAAAATAATTGTCCAACCGTCTTTTCTCTGAAGCTATTTAGTTTGTTATTAGATACAATAGAATGTTTCCTAAAATGAACCTCAGGATTATCTATAAATGGGTGTGCAAACACCTTTTTAGAATCAGGAAATTCTCGTATCGCTCTTCTTACTAAAGCGTCAAATTTTAACCCTCTGATTTTTTCTTCTGTAATTTGCGCTTCATCAAACAAGAATAGTTCTATCTCAAATATATTCTTATATTTAAATATTTCCGTTGCTCTCTCAGGTGTCAAAATGAAGATTCTTCTTTTAGTTTTGGCTTTGTTTATATCATCAACGAATGTTAATACTAAAACCTCTTTAGAAACCATTTCAATTACAGTTAAATAATATTCACTAATTAAGGCACGAGAAGGAACAATTACAACTATATCTTTAACTGCTTCTTTTATTAAATCTCTAAAAACATGAGATTTCCCAGAACTTGTTGGTGCAGAAAACGAATAGTATAATGAATTTTTAATATTTTTCCTAATTAAGGTTTGATCTGGCGTGTAATAATAACCATATTCGCTTTTTATTTCTTCACGAAAAACATTCAAAGACTTTTCAAACAATGTTTCAGGTTCGTCTGTTTTATAGAACATTCCCATTGCATACAGTACTTCCTGTTCATACTGAGAAAAAACATCAGGAAAGTAAAATTTACAGTAAGCAAGTTCTTCCATAATACGACTATCTACAGGACCGTCTTTGTACAGAACGGATATGTCCTTTTTTAAAACATCGTTAATTGTATTTACAGTAATATTATTTATCATTTATAACCACTCCAATTATGTAAAACTCATCATAATTCTTAATTTGCATTATTTCATTGGATAAAATAGCGTTATTAAGAATATCGGTAGGAGTCTGTGCCTTAACGGAAAAAGCAATCGAAAAACCTTTTTTAGATTGCTTAAAATTGTCTATTGCATTATCGGAAACAAAATGCTTTAAATCCGTTAACTCCATACAATCCTTAGCCTTAGTTATGAATTCTTCAACTTGTTTAATTGCTTTAGTGTGCGGATTGAAGGAAGAATCGTATTTTGCTTCTCCAAAAATAATTAAATTCGTAGTTGATTCGCTATGATAATCAAAACCGGGGTTTCCCTTTGTCTTTTCCTTCCATAATTCTGCAAGCGGAACAGCTTGATGATTAAACTCAGTAACCAATGCACTACGCCCCTCTTTAGACACAATGTATTCACCTACAACACTATAATCATACATATTGCTGTTTGTGTCCGCATTAAATTTAATGCAATCATTCATAATGCTTTTCACCGTTTCCTTCAGCCTTGCCTCGTAAGAAATTTGTTCAACAACATCGAGCTTTGCAATCCAACTGTTATCATTTATTTCTTTCATTACAGAGGCAATACTATCACTTGCATTCACAGAAACAAGACAAGCAAAAAATTTCGCTTTGAATGATGAAATACCGTATTTAGTTTTGTCAACTTCAAGTTTTGATATAAGCATTCTATTCTCCTACAATCCCACAACAAATGTCTTATCACATTTTCCGAACTGTATTTACAAATAAGTTTGAATTACAATATAACCGACAAATTTTAACATGAATTTTCGTTAATAACATTTTCTACTCCTGTAATAACCAACATTTCATTTGATCCAGTTCCGCTTTTAGCTAATTTAATTATACCATATTTCGTCATTTCTTTCAAGTCGTTTTGACAACAGATAGAAAGAAGTCCGAAACAGATGTTTCAGACTTCCCCTCTTTTAGATATTTTCTTGTATTTGCATTCCGCCTTTCAGAACGATGATAATCGAATTGTCTTTCATAACTCGGATATACTCAACAAGGCGACGAATCATCACATCGTTATATTCCGAAAAATCAAGACTGTCGGTTGACAGGCATTGCTTTATATTTTCTATTTCTGCGTTTACTTTTTCGTTTGAATCAATCCTCCCTTTTATAATTTCAAGTTGCTCTCGTAAAACAACCATTTGAGAACTCAACGACTTCATTTCTTCCTGAAACCGTTTTCCGTCACCCGTCGAACTTGCGGCAAGTTCCATCGTTTCGTCCATTATTCCACTTAACGTTTTTAACTGCTTTTCGATGGCATACATTTCAAGAGTGTCATCTTCTCCCGTTACCGCATAAGCAAGGTTAGACAATATTAAATTCAAGACATCTTGTTTATCCGAAATCGCTTTACTGATACCTCGGACGATAGTTTTTTTCAACGTTTCGTCATCGACCGTTATCGAATCGGAACAAAATTCCGTTCCGTGTTCCAACCGACTTAAACAACGCCAAACTCTTTTTTTTTCTCCGTTTCGACTATATGTTTTTCGTCTATAAGGGCTACCGCATTCGCCGCAGACGAGTATATCCGTCAAAGCAAATTTACCGCTGTACTTCCCTTGCTCCGTAATTCCGAAATCTGTCTTTTTTCTAACGCTTCCACGACGAGCCATTTCCATTTGCGCCATTTTGAATGTCGCGTGAGTAATTATCGCCGGGTGATTATCTCTTATCAGGTACTTTGGCAATTCACCACGATTTTTCTTTACCTTTTTAGTAAGGCAATTTTCCGTAAACGTTTTTTGCATAAGCAAATCGCCACAATATCTTTCGTTTGTTAAAATGGCTTGAATAATACACTTATTCCATACAGCTTTCCCGGTCTTTGTCAATACACCCTCACCTTCAAGATAAGATTTAATCTGATCAAGGCTTTTGCCGTCGAGATACATATTGAAAATCGCTCGGATATATTTTGCTTCTTCCTCGACAATTTCGGGTTCGCCGTCCTCACCTTTTCGATAACCGAGAAGATTGTACCGAAACTTAAACGTTCCTGACTGCATACGTTGACGAATACCCCATTGCACGTTTGCACTGATATTCTCACTTTCCGCTTGGGCAAGAACGCTATATATTCCTAACGCCATCTCGTTTTCACTTTTAAGAGAATCAAGGGCTTGTTCTTCAAAATATACGCCTATTCCCTTTGCTTTCAAACGTCTGACATAGTTAAGGCTGTCTACGACGTTTCTTGCAAAACGCGCAACCGACTTTGTGATAATAAGATCAATTTTCCCCTTTTCGCAATCGCGTATCATACGCAAAAAATTTGTTCGTTTTTTCGCCATCATACCCGTGATACCTTCGTCGGCATAAATATCAACGAATCTCCACCGGGGATTTTTTGCTATTGCGTCGGTATAATACGCAACCTGCGCTTTATAACTTTCAAGCTGATCTTCGCTGTCTGTACTTACGCGGCAATAGGCGGCAACGCGCAACAAACTATTCTCGTTATTCTGCTTGGCAAGAATCGGATTGGCGTCGATCTTCGTTACAATTCTTCTCGCTTGTGTCTGCATCGTTTACCTCCCTATTACTTATTTTTGCGCCGTTAATCATTTCTATGGTTACAAAGCCGTCCTTTTCTATTATGATTTTCGATATGGTATCGGATATATAATCAATCCCGTATTTCTTATTCTTCGTCAGTTGTAAAATCCTATTTGTGTAAGACGCGCCCTTGTTTTCACGGCAAGCCTGAAATTTCAAACTCGCACATTCCATAATCAATTTTTTCCCTGCCTTAAAGTTCGGATTTGGTGAAGCCGTCAGCCGCGCTATTTCGTTTGAATATCGCATTATCTCTTGCGTTCTCTTATATGTACAAGTTTCATCTTCCGTCAATACAGTCGGATCGTTGGATATTCTTTCGCCTACCTTTTCAACCGCCGTGTAGACAACCTTATCGTCGATATACTTATCACACTTACAGCCGTTTTGACAATACCATTTTTCTCTCGTTTTCCACTTCGTTCTTCTGTGTAACAGCCTGCCGCATTGACCGCAAAAAACATATTTTTTTAATTCTTCCGTTTCCCGCGGTAGCGATGTTTTCCTATTTGCCTTTCTTCCCTTTATGGCATTTGCGGCTTCGTACTGTTCAAAAGAGATAATTTCAGGATACCCGTCCTCTCCGATATATTTCTTATTTTCAATGATACGGAAAACCATATTCTTATTCCAACAGCACTTTCCGTTAAAAAAGTCAACCCCCTTAATGGTCAATTCGTCCGCAATTTCTTTCAGAATTTTTCCGTTTATATAGTCCGTAAAAATGCTTTTTACAATTTCGGCTTCCGACTCCACAACAATCAGTTTCCCGTCTTTATAGCCATATCCAAAACTAATCATTCTGTTCATCGTTCTCACCTCCTACATAAACTTTCAACTCTAAATCGCCCTTGATTACGAAACTTAATGCACCGTCCTCTTCCGCATAAATCAGCTTTACGATTTTCCCGAACAGTACGGCATCCATTTCATCAAGATAATCGGGACTTTCTTCTATAATTTTTCTTAACTGCCGAAGTTGCTCGATACACGTTTCCTCATCGTCGTCGTTGATGATTTTCATACGCCGACTTCTGAGTTCTGTTATCTGACCTTTAAGGCTATCGGCTTTTTCGTGATACGTTATCTCGTCTATCACTCCGTTTGCAAGCATTTGTCCGTAAAGGTTATTCTGTCTGCCAAGCATTGCAATTTTCTCGTCAATTTCTGCAATAACGTTATTCCCGCAATTTGCTTTCACTTTAAGCGTTTGCAACTGCGAAATCGTTTCATCAAGCAATACCCGCTTGTTTTGTTTCAGAATGTTATAAACCTTTATGAATGAACGGTACAACTCTGTATCCGTATAACTACGGGAACTACACTCGCCACCGATCATTCCTTTTCGGGAACAAGCCCAAACGTAACCGTTTTGAATTTGCTTCACACGATACGACCAACCGCAATGGCGGCACATAATCTTACGGTAAAACAATTTCTTCTCGTTTCGATACTGTTTATAGTGTTTTTCTTCACGCTCTCGCATTAGATTTTTTACCGCTATAAAATCTTCTTTTGAAACGATTGCTTCCTGCGTTCCCTCGCAGTAATACTTCGGCAACTCCCCACGGTTCGGACGATTCCTTAGCGGCAATACCGCCGGGGTAAAACTCTTTTGCCACATCGTATCTCCGATATACTTCTCATTCGTAAGAATATATTTTATTCCTTGTCTGTTCCAATCTCGTTTGTCCCCGTCTGTATCGCGGATTGTTTTTGCAATAACGTTTATGCCATACCCTTGCAAGTAAAGTGCAAATATTTTCCTGACAACTTCGGCTTCTTCGGGAACAACGACCAATTCCCCGTCTACCAACTCGTACCCGAAAGGTGCGCTTGTTGCCACATAAGTTCCGTCCTCCATTTTCATACGGATAGACGTTGACATACGTTTCGACGCCGACGTTGCTTCACTCTGCGCAA
>CAKQWM010000023.1 GCA_934278995.1 uncultured Clostridia bacterium | reverse complement strand
TACACGACATGGTCATCCTCCCGGATCAGTTTAGTGGCTTCTGTAGAGTCATGGACATTGGCAGCCGTGCCTTCGATTGTGTGTATATACCCCGTTCCTGCATCCACTCCAGCGTGAACCTTCATCCCATGATACCACTGATTCCCCTTCTTCGTCTGATGCATCTCCGGATCTCGGGTTCCTGTACGGTTTTTCGTGGAACTGGGAGCAGAAATGATGGTAGCATCCACAATCGTACCGCCATGCATCAGCAAGCCGGATTCCTCAAGGCGATCCCTGATGTCAGTAAAAATCTTCTCTCCGATGTTGTGTTTCTCAAGCAGATGGCGGAACTTCAGCAAGGTTGTCGCATCCGGAACCTGTTCCGTCATAAAATTTATGCCAAGAAAACTACGCATGGCGTAGCTGTCGTATATGGCGTCCTCTGTCCCTTCGTCGGACAGGTTGAACCATGTCTGCATCAGATACATCCGTAGCATCGTCTCGATACCCCGAACAGGTCGCCCATGCTCTCCCTTCGGATAGTACGGTCTGATCATTTCTACCCATGCTTTCCACGGGATGATCTCTTCCATCTTGTTGAGAAATTCCTCCCGCTTCGTCGCCTTTTTCCGGTTTCCGTATTCAACATCCGTGAGTGTTATCTGATCTTTCATACCGCACACCTGCCTTGCGTTGCTTTCCTCTATTATACTACTTTTCGAATATTTTTGCAAGGCTTATATTAATCAGTGTTTCCTTAGAACAATTGTAATATACCAGGAGGCAGCCTTCATTTTACAGTTGTTCCAATAAAGGCACAAATAATTAAGAGCATCTTGCATTGTATCTAAGGGAGTATTTTTCTCACTGTACCAACCATCCACAGATTCGACGAATATGCCATGGTCATTGACAATAATGTCTCCACCTAAGATTAAAAAGCCGTTGCTTACTGCTTCATACATATATGAAACAGCCGAAGGTAAATCAAATGCAAAATTCTTAATTCCGTATTTTTGGAGATCAATAACGTTATACTCCATATCCCATTTTTTGTAAGTCATTTTTTTGCCTTTCATTGTATTCTAAAAAATCTGTGATTACACTTTATGTTGACGTCATATATATATATTCAAATACGCCGTCATGACCATGGTATGAACCAGGAATCTGCACCTGTGTATAAGAAAGACCATCCCTTCCTGTAATTTGTGTGACTTTGCCATATTGACCATAGTTATCTACAATATCGGGGAATCCGTGATTATCGTCAATACACATTTGCGATTTTACCTTGTCGGTATATTTGATACCATTAAGAGGATTGTCCGCTTCACACTTATTGTGCACCAAAACCGGTCCGTCACCAACATAATAGGTATGATAGTCTTCAACCTCGAAGTTATATGTTGTCTCCGGACTTTCAAGCAGTTCGTGCTGAACCTGTTCGACAACGACATACTCGCCGTTAAGCATGACGAGAATATCACCGGCTCTGAGGTCAATTGCGCTTGTCCAACCCTTGACAGGAGAATAGAACGGATGCATCGGTGTACAAGTAATCTCCTCACCGTTCACCTTTATATGAACCCATTCCTCGGTCTCATTGCGGAAAATCTGAACAACTTCCTTGAGTGCGGTCTCGCCGGTTTCTTCATCGGTTGCCCATACAAGGTCACCAGGTTGGATGTCTTCAATTAGTACCAATTGCTCCCGTGGCTACCAAGGTGTTTGTTATGAAACAGTTGAAAAACCGATTAACGCGACATTCCTTTTTCACCCCCCCCGATGTGATACTGGGGATATTAACCAAACTCTCCAAACATCCATTATCGATATATCTCACCCATAGGCAAGAGTTTCGGTTGCTGCGCAGGTCACGTCCCAACGCTTCCTCAACAATGTCCGCCGCCAATACCCCCACACACGGGGCAGCATTAATCGTTCCGCCTATTGCTCCGAACGCAATTGACATGACAACTACTGCCCAGTGGATATATTACACAATATACAATCAGATTTTTCTGCAAAAATGGATACAACACTACTCATGTTGAGCTTCAGAAATCGGAGTTATTTGTCGCCTTCCGCTCCGCAGCGCAATTGCTCCATACCCAAATCGAAACTGATGTAGATGTGTAACGCTCAATACCAACATTTTCTCATCCGTTCTGTGATGTCAATCACCCTGGATGTCTTACAACCATATTTCCCTTTTTCGAAAAAGCCTTTGTATGAGAATGTATTGTCTGCAAGATTATAAGATAGTTCAGCCTCATGAGTTTTCAGTTTCAGGCAGTCATTTGCCATAACATAAAACATCAAGCCAATCTCATTCAAGAGTTTCTCGTGATCAAATTTGACATACCTTACTTCGCCTCTGTTCAGGCAAGCATGTCCGTTACAAAGGTGTAAAGTATTGTACTGTGGAGGAATCAAGAATAATTTTTTATAGCTACTATCTGTATATGCAAGCCCGTCAATATCCAAAGAATCCGTCAAGGTTTTATCTTCATCTAAGTATACATACATAATAAAACTGTCATTAGACACAATGATTGAATATGTGGTTCCTAGATTAGGCACCCCGAAAAAATCGCAACTACGGGAAATGATATACTCATATAAATGCTCAATGGCTTCTTCTCTTGTTAGCAAAAAGATAAACTGCTTCATATACTAAAATTTCAACCCTGCCCTTCTAATGTAATCAAAAGCTTTTGCAAGTCCTTTTTTTACAAATTCAGAATTTACAAGCTTTCTGGGAGCTGTAGGAAATGTCCCGTTATTGTAATACATTTTTTCAAGCCCCCTTGCGGTCATATGGATATTAGTCTTCCCTGAACCGCCCACTTCAACGTCGATTCTTACATTTTTGTATCTGCCAACATCCTCCGGTCCGGCAACTGTTCTACTATCTAACTTATTGCCACAACCTGTATTATGTACTAAAATGGGATTTTCGCCCACATAATAAGTATGGAATTCCTCAACCTCAAAGTTGTATGTTGTCTCCGGACTTTCCAGCAATTCATGCTGAACCTGTTCGACAACGACATACTCACCGTTGAGCATGACGAGAATATCTCCCGCGCGGAGGTCGATAGCACTTGTCCACCCCTTAACCGGCGAATAGAACGGATGCTCCGGCGTGCAGGTGATTCTCTCCCCGTTCACCGTCACATGAATCCACTCAGTTGTTTCGTTCCGGAAAGTTTGAACTACGGGTTTGAGCGCAGCCTCGCCCGTTTCTTCGTCGGTTGCCCATACTACACCGTCATCTGCGTGTGAGTCGGTTTATATTAATACAACTAACAGGTTTAATGTTTCTTTATTAGACTTTCTAAGTTAACTAAAAACAGCAACCGGTTACTGTTATCCAAAGATAACGGGTGCAATTCGGCATAATCATCTGGTTGAATAGGTATAGACACATCTCGCGTGTGAGCCCAGTCAATTAATTCAATGCGTTTGTTAGTCAAAAAGTCAATTATTTCATCAAGTTCTTCAAATGAACATTCTATTGATGCTTCGGTTAATTGCATAGGGGTTGATGAGTCTTCCGCTAATGAATATCCGTACAAATTCATAAGATCAATTTCCTTTCCAGCCGTTTTTCTCCAACCAATTTCGTATAGCTCTCGTAAGTTTGGGAATTCCACCCAATTTATCATGGATTGTTCCATCATAATTTAGTGATGTACCATCCGAAAAATGAACGTGTGGTTTTCCGTGAGGCAAGGTATGAGCTTTGTGCACGGCATCTACTCCCTTTGGTGCTTGACCAGCCTCTACTTGCTTTTGCATATTACCAGCACTTTTAGGTTTGCATTCATTATGTACTAAAACCTGATCTTCGCCG
The DNA here is from genome assembly GCA_934278995.1 of uncultured Clostridia bacterium. GTDB lineage: Bacteria > Bacillota > Clostridia > Christensenellales > Borkfalkiaceae > UBA4636. Next base: position 3,634 of record CAKQWM010000023.1, on the reverse strand, counting down.
ACATAATAAGTGTGATAATCCTCAACCTCAAAGTTATATGTCGTTTCGGGGCTTTCCAGCAGTTCATGCTGAACCTGTTCGACAACGACATACTCGCCATTGAGCATGACGAGAATATCACCGGCTCTGAGGTCAATTGCGCTTGTCCAACCCTTGACGGGGGAATAGAACGGATGCATAGGCGTACAGGTGATCTCTTCACCGTTCACCTTTACATGAACCCATTCCTCGGTCTCATTGCGGAAGGTTTGCACGACTTCTTTCAGCGAAGTCTCGCCGGTTTCTTCATCGGTTGCCCATACAAGGTCGCCGGGTTGAATGTCCTCAATCGGTACAAGCCCGGATTTGGTTGCCACAAGTGTTCCCATTATTGGGGTGCTACAAATGAGTAGCACCCTCCTGCGTCAAATCTTAATGGCTTTGAACTATTATTTTCAATTCATTTGTATCTACATCTTGAAATGTATAGGAAATCGATTCGCCCTTAAAACAAGACTGTTGCTTAACAAATTTCATCGGAGATAATTTGCCCATCGGCCATTCAGGTTCCTGAATCCATCTCGGATATCTTTTGTCCGTTACATGAAAAATTGTTTTGAGTTGTTCCTTGAAAAGCGCACACCTTTTTGATTGACTTAAAGCTTGAGGAAGTTTATCGTATATATCGTCAATAATCCCAGCTGTTTCGATTTCTGTTCCGCCGATATACTCTGGGCAGGCAGTCAACATAAAATCAAACTTTTGCTCGATGGCATCTGAAAATTCAAAATGTTCTTCGGGAAAGGCCTCGCTTAACAGATTACACACTTCATGATGAATATTTAAGTACTTTCCTGTTTTGTCATGTCCTTCATGCATAAATTGTTCAAAAACCAATCGGAAGTCATATGGTATAACTTCTTGACTAAACTTGATATATCCATCTGGTTCGGATTTCCGAATGTCCTTGTAGCAAGTCTTACCATCCGGAACGATTGATTGAATCCACTTGAAAATATCCGAATTTTTCATGCAGGTGTCCACAAAAAAATCAGGAGAAATTGCACCACTCGCAAAATCAATGACAATTTTTTGAGGGTCGCTCATACCATTCGTTTTCATTTCCAATCCCCCTCGAATAGATACATATTCATATCTCGGTTACTTCTTGAATAACCATGGATGCAGTGCCCTATAAAAAGCAGTATGTTCGGACCGTAGAATTTCGCCATAAGCATAAAAATCATTACCTATCCCACGGTAGTGGTGTAATGGAACCGAATAGCCGTCCGTTCCTATGGGGGCTTTTCTTAGTTTATCGTATTCATTTCCTTTATTTTCCTTTCCAACATACAAACTTTCAGATAGACAAAGTCATACGAAGAAACAGTTCCCTGTACCCTTTTTATTTAATTTGGGGAAGATTCACTTGCTTTTTTCATGTTCAAGTACTCATCATATGCCTCATCAATTTTTTTTACAGAGATGTTTTTCCATTTTTCTTTTAATAAATTTTCATAATTTGATTCTTGCACCATCTCGCCACCAAATGAAATTCCATATTCCACATCAGAACAATTTCCAACATAACAAAATGTATTTTCACAAGTTGTAAAATCCAAATATTTGCACCCGCTAGCTAAACAATGATAAGATGGAATATCTGTATTATTCTGACAAAAAGATGGTAACGGAGCATCAATGCATTTATCTGTTTTTTTCATACAAAACAACTCAAGCAAAACCTGATTCATTTTTCACCTCATATTATTTCTTAAAATGCTTTAGTGTAACCTCTACAACATCAATAAAGCCTTCTCTAACTTGATATAATACTCTTCCCATACCTCGACCTTTACCAAAACCTGCTATATCAGCCGAATAATATCCACCTTTTGAAACATGAATATTTAAACCGCTATGATCTCCCTTAGCCAATTTTGTCAAAGTGTTTTCATATTGTTGATATTGGTTAGAACTCAAGCCTTTTGCTGTATTTACCGCCGAAGGAGATTCTGTAACCGTCTTCCAAGGTCCATCACCACACTTATTATGCACCAGCACTGACTTTTCGCCCACATAATAAGTATGGTAATCCTCAACCTCGAAGTTATATGTTGTCTCCGGGCTTTCCAGCAGTTCATGCTGAACCTGTTCGACAACAACATACTCGCCGTTGAGCATGACGAGGATATCACCTGCTCGGAGATCAACTGCGCTTGTCCAACCCTTGACAGGAGAATAGAACGGATGCATCGGTGTACAGGTAATCTCCTCACCGTTCACCTTTACATGAACCCATTTCTCGGTCTCATTCTCTTGGTGAACTCCTGCCCAAACTACATAATGTAGCTTGGGCAGGGAACTTTAAAGGGAAGTACTTGCTTCTTAACAACACAGATGAAATAAAAACTTACTTATACTGGGTAGTAGAATGTCCAGCCTTTCTTAGTGATTAATCTCGCAAGAGGTTTCTTCTTATACTTATACTCAGTGTTTGCGTGCTTTGCATACTCGTGAACTCTATAAAGAAGCGATTCAATTGAAAATCCATATGCAATAATTTTAGTATACACTTTCATTGATCAAACTCTTATATAAAGATCATTCATATGGTGCAACAGCAACTTCTTTCCATACCTCGATAAACAGATGCCGTTTCTGGGCTATTTTCTGCATGTCAGCAAGGCTGAGTTCTGTCCCAATGTGCATATAATAATCATACCCGGGTTCCCATATAAAGTCTTTTGCGGTTATTTGTCCCCAGCAGTATTCTCTCATGCAATCCCGAATAAACTGACGCACCGATTCAATATTCAGCGTTTTGTTTTTTCGCCAGCAACGCTTCTTTCCTGGCTCGATATAAGCTATTTTAACCTCGTTGATGCCGGAGCTTTCAAGGACATCGACCACAAAATTGATGTATTCGGTTTCCACACGCTCATATTCCTGCATTGTAAATTTAATGCCGTTATAAATATTTCCGACATCACAGATAGAAGTCCATTCCTCCCTTTGGTATATACCATCAACACGATAAATCGGGTTATACTTGGATAATCGAAAATAGTTCATTTTAACCTCCTATACGGATATCAAGCCATCTACTAAAGGTTCCAGTTCTTGTTTCCCTTCTGAGTAAGTTCTTTACAGAACTTGCGGCTTTCCACACTCCTCCGCTATGAGAATCGACATCTCTGGCTATGTATCTCATTTTAGAAGAAGCTTTCGGATTTACAAATACTTTTTGCCCATGAGATATTTCCTTAGTGGGAGAATACCCTAATTGTGAAGCCACCTTTCTGGCCTCTCCGTCAGTTGATATCTTTTTTAAATTATCACATGCATTATGTGCAAGAATGGAATATTTGCCTACATAATAAGTATGATAGTCCTCAACCTCAAAGTTATATGTCGTTTCCGGGCTTTCCAGCAGCTCATGCTGAACTTGTTCGACAACGACATACTCACCGTTGAGCATGACGAGAATATCTCCCGCGCGGAGGTCGATAGCACTTGTCCACCCCTTAACCGGCGAATAGAACGGATGCTCCGGCGTACAGGTCAGGGTTTCGCCGTTTACTGTCACATGAATCCACTCAGTTGTTTCGTTCCGGAAAGTTTGAACTACGGGTTTGAGCGCTGTTTCACCCGT
>CAKQWM010000022.1 GCA_934278995.1 uncultured Clostridia bacterium | reverse complement strand
ATACTGATTAAGAAGTTGCAGGGTGATGAGATCCCCCTGCCGTTCGATAATAAAGATAGGCTCATCCACCGAAGCGGCACGATGCGCATATGGATTATTCGACTGAGAGCGTAAAGGCTTATTCTTTTTGAGAATGTTGTAGATGGCAGTCAGCAACATAGACGAAGGATTTGTGGATGTCCATTCCACTGCAGATTGAGTAAACGATTTTAAGCATAAACACATCCCTCATAAAGAATTTGGTAAAACAGGCAGGGACTGATTACTCATTGAAAGATTGCAGTAATGTCTATCCAAAGATAAGTTAACAAGTACTCATTTGTGCTTGAAAGAGCATTCGGCACACATAAAAAACGGGATTATACGGGCAAACATAATTGTTGGGCCACTCGCCTTTACGTGTTGTATAGAGTGTCTGCTTCCCTAAACAATATTTTAACATTAATTTTTAAATGCTGCGTAACCGTACCTGGATTCCATATTCCTTTTGTGCCTAGTAACGCAGCGGAAAGGAATGGTCATAATTATGAATAAAAAAAGTCCTGCAAGAAGTATAGCATTGCTTTGCGTGAAAAAAAGTATATTTCTTATAACTGTCATTGTTGTATTGGTGATTTTATGCGCCCTGCTGTCTTTGATAAGTCCTATTGTATATAAGAAGATTATTGATGAAATTATACCATCTAAAAATCTATCTGCATTGATTATACCATTGATAGTTATGGTGCTTGTTCCTTGGCTTTTGGTTCTGCTATCCTCGATTAAGAATTATCTGTTATCTATTCTTTCTACCCGTATAACTAGTAATTTAAGGTCTGAGAGCTTTAATAAGTGCTTGAGAGCCAAACAGAGCAGTATAGAACATATATCTTCTGCCCAGGTAGCAGATCGAATTGCGAAGGAATGTGGGAAGATCGGTGAGGTGTATTTAACTAAAGATTTGGCATCTTTCGTTCAAGAATTTGTTTCATTACTTACAATTTTGCTAGCTATGCTTTTCTTTGATGTGAAATTAACTATTCTTTGTTGTCTGGCTTTTCCAGCCTCATTTTTCTTGACAAAAGTTGTGGCAAAACGAAGCAAAAAAATAGATAAACAGCTAATTGACCATCTAGAAAGCGGATATGTTTATTTAACAGGCGCGTTGAGAAAAATTAAAATAATCAAACTAAAAAATGGTTACTCCGTCGAAAATACAAAATGGTCCAATTGGCTGAATGAGTATAAAAGAATAAAACAAAAGGCAACAGTAATACATAATGTAAATAGTTTTTTGGTTGGGGATTTAATAATTAACATAATATATGGCGTGCTTTTTTTCTCAGCAGGAGTAATGGTCATACAAGGTGAATTAACGTTAGGTGAACTTGTGATTTTTATTTCATATGTACCCAAAATTTATTCTTCTTTAAGAAATGTATTGAATATTAAGATTTCTACAGAAGTGATATCCAACTCTTTTGATAAGGTCGATGAGATAATTGAATTAGAGCAAGAACAACAGAGTGGTAATCCCGTGGAAACAATATATTCAATAGAATTACGCAATGTTGATTTTAAATATCCACGAGGTGATTTTAATTTGTCGAATTTCAACTTGAATATTTATACAGGTGATAAAATCGGCATTGTGGGAACTTCGGGAGGTGGAAAAAGCACAATTTTTGAGTTGATCTCTTTATTATACACGCCACAAAATGGTGAAATATTGATTAATGGAATAAATGCTCAGGACTATACTATTGACAGTATAAGAAGCCGAGTATCAGTTGTTACGCAAAATGTGGATCTATTTAATGATTCGATTCTAAATAATATTATATACCCATTTAATTATGTTGAAAAAGCGGAACTTCAAAAAATTGTGAATCTTGTGCATCTTAATGAATTGATTGATAGGTTACCAGATGGTTTGAATACTTATGTAGGCGAAGACGGGAATTTACTTTCAGGAGGAGAAAAACAACGGATATCTATTGCTAATTCGTTAATTCATGACAGTGATGTAATATTACTTGATGAATTTACGGCTGCATTGGACACTAATGTTGAAAAGCAATTGATTGAAGCCATTATGAACCTTCCTAACAAAATAGTTATAATGATATCACACAGGCTTTATAATGTGATGCTATGCGATAAAATACTCGTGGTAAACGATGGAAAGGTTATAGAAACCGGAAAGCCTAGAGATTTATTAGCTAATCCTGATTCAAATTTTCATTTGATGTATTCTAAAATGATGTATTAATGGTATGAAGACTTATATTTGTCTTAACTTGGTTTTGTCTGGTTATTAAAGGTATTAAATAGGATTATATTGGTTCATATCGTGATAACTAATTGCCGCGATGCTGCTTGGTAGAGGAAATCTAAAATCTTAGCTCTGTATAATGCAGAATTACTTTACATGATATTAAGATATTAATAGAGGGGGGTTGCAATGAAACACGCAAATTATAACAAAGTGTTACCTATTCGTATGCATATAGCGGCAAAAATTAATCCTGTGTTTGCCCAGTTGTTGAGCCAGCCATACGAGGGATGGTTCTATAGTAAATTTGTAAATGTAATTTCTTATGATAGACAAGGACAACATATAATAGATTTCTTGGATAATAACGAAGACTTTTACGCAACTTGTACAACCAGCGTATGTGTATTAGGTGTAGATGAATTTACACAGGATTCATTTATTGATTTTTTGGTTGATTCCATAAGGGATGATCAATTTATTGGTATTTGGTGTGATGAGTATTACATTCAAGCTTCTGTTAGGTATGAAAAGAGTCATTTTGTTCATCCCTTAACTATATATGGTATTGTTGACAATGAAGCCTACTGCGAATTTTTCTCTCCTGTAAAAGGTATGATCTTGGTACAGATTCCCTTGGAAGAAATATGGCAGGCATATTGTCACGTATCGGCTTATTATACACATGGTGCTTCGTATGATGTGCTTAAAACCACAATATTTTCTTACAAAATCAATCAAAATCTGACAAAGCCATTTGATATACATAGTTTTTATCAAACATTATCTTGTTATTTGTATGGACAACCAGATCCTTGGTATGAGATATCATCGTCTGTAAGCAGAAGCAATATTGTATATGGAATCGCTTACTATAACGATTTAATAAATCTTCTGGAAGATGATAATCGATGTTTATCACTTCCGTACAAATGTCTATATGATTTGCGTATACACAAGCAGTTTTTAACCGAAAGATTAAAATATGTTTGTAGCATTATGGGAGATGATAATGACTTTATCGTGCTTGTAAAACAATATGAGATAGTTGAAAAGTTGTATGAACGTATGAATTTGTTGAATCTAAAATATAATTGCGAATGTGGATGTTATCCACATTCGTTTTCGACAAATCCTGAATTCAGACGAAAATTGCTACTATTATTAAAACAAGCATATAACTTAGAAGTGGATGTAGTATATAGAATTGTTGCTTACTTGGATTGCTTTCTTAGTACGTATACTCCAATTCAAATAGATGATTTTACAGTTAAAAAAATAGATGGTGGTTTGGTTTTGAAGCCCTTCGTTTCTGATTATTTGTGTGGGCTACAAGTTAGTGTTGGACAGTCTATTGATATGAATAAATCAGTGCTGTTGCAGTTGTCTAATGGATGGGTGTACTGGTTGAATGAATCCAATACAGTTAACACTTATTCATTCCGACCAACAAAGGTTGAGTGGATGAAAATTACCAATTGCAATTCCCTTCGTTTGTTTCGAGTTATTAGGATGAACAATGAAAGATCCTCGGTATTATCAGCTTATACTCTTGAGCATTGGAAACCATTGAATCATATTGACAATTGGATAATTCATAATGAGAAAGCAACTTTTGATATTAGTGGTATTGATCCCTATTTAATATGCGAAGGGGAAAATTTTGATGCGATGCGATACCCGTATATTACAATCGAATACAAAACAAATGATGATTCTGACAAAGCACAACTTTATTTTATGACGGAAAGCACTCCTGCATATTCATTGGACAAGGCAGTTACATTTTCTATTTCACCGTCTAGAGAAAAGCAATCGTACAAATTAGATATGAGTGGTTTAGCTACATGGAGTGGGATTGTGACACTTATGAGGCTGGATCCGGTACATTATTATGCAGAATCTATACGAGAATCAGGATATTCGCAATGTACCATATATAAAATATTAGTTTCATCCGATCCACATGTATATACGAATACAGCAGATTTTTCAGGTGTCCAAGGTGTAAACAACTGGAATTACTGTAGCAAAGCAAATGGTGTTTTTTCAGATTTATTGTTCGATACCCATTCTCAGAAATGGAATGACATGTCTGGAAATGTATTTATTGACACTGATTGTCAAGCAGGTAGTAGGGACACTTTTGCTATACGTCAATGGAAATGCCCGGCAGATGGATCATATAAAATCAATGTATCGTTTGAATGCGATATTGGAATGGATTTTTATCTGTATATAGATAATAGTCAAGCAGAATTTCAAAATGATAATAGGGGGTGTTTTTGGTATCAAAAAACTATTGATATAAAAAAGGATTCATTTATCCAGTTTGTTACAGGGCATGGGTATGTACGCCGTATATGTATTGAAATAAAAAAGGTGATATAATGTAAAATTGTTACTGCATCTACTGTAACTTATGTGCATATCGAGGAATGGCGCAACCGCAAGTTGTCCGGGAAATATCCGTATGTTTATGTGGACGGGATTTATCTCAAGCGAAATTGGGGCGGAGAGTTTGAAAACGTCAGCATTCTGGTGGCAATCGGCGTGGACGAGGACGGTTACCGTGAGGTCATCGGGGCCGCAGAAGGCATGAAAGAAGATGCAGAAAGCTGGAAAAACTTCCTTATTTGGCTCAAAGAACGCGGTTTGGATGGCGTAAAGCTTATGGTGGGAGACAGATGCCTTGGAATGTGCAATGCCGTGGCAGAGGTCTTTCCGGAGGCAAAATACCAGCGTTGTACAGTACATTTTTACCGGAACGTGTTCTCCGTCATTCCACGGAAACATACGCGCGAGGTGTCAAGGATGCTCAAAGCAATCCATGCACAGGAGAGCAAGGAAGCGGCGCGGAAGAAAGCAAAAGACGTTGTAGAGCAGCTCCGCGCGATGAAGCTGAAGGAAGCGGCGAAAAAGGGGGGAGGACGGGATTGAGGAAACGCTGACCTATATGGATTTCCCGTCACAGCACTGGCTGAAGATCCGCACAAACAATGTCATTGAGCGCATGAACCGTGAGATTCGGAGACGCACCCGCGTTGTAGGTACTTTTCCGGATGGAAAGTCTGCGCTGATGCTGGTTTGTGCCAGATTGCGGTACGTGTCGGGAAAGGAGTGGGGATCAAAGCGGTATCTATGTATGAAATACCTGACCACCATTGAAGTGGCATAAATAACGCTAAAGTAGCATATGCCGTCGACGCCGTCAAGGGTCTGCATGACCGTAACCGGTCACTCCGATGAATGCCGCTGAAGCGGCACCCTTGACAGCGCCGCCGGAATACGCTACAGGGCAAATAAGCGGGGCTTGGCAGCCCCCTCGCCGGACTTTCCGGCGCTGGACTTCATTTTGGCAGAGATGTTTTTGCGAAAAATACTTGACAGTACCCTCGATGTCGATATCATCCAGCTGCTCGTCGATCAGATCCGCGACAAGGCCCGTCACCAAAGGCTCAATGTCCACGTCACGGATTCGCTGGGTGATCTTTTGGGTAATCAGCTCTTCTAAGTCGATTTCGTCCATTGTCTCGCTGATGGCTTCCTCAAAGTCATAATGCCGGATGGCGCTCTTAATCTGCTCGCGGATATCATTCTTAATACTCATGTTAATCCTCCTTAATGATGCCGTACTTATCATCGGCGTAATATGCGTTTGCAAACCAGTTGAAAACGGCGGTGCATTTCACACCTTTGTAGTCCACGATGTAGGCCACGTGATCGGCCTCCTAGCGACTGCCCAGAACGGTGATTTCGTCCATAGCCCCGTCGAGGGAGTGGATATGAGCCATCGTCTTAAAGTTCGTCATGATCGGCGTCCTCCTTGTCGTCGCAATAGTCAATTATAGCAATTCCCCAAATTACAGGCAATATCCATCAGCTTTAAACCAGCCGACGCAATCTCGTTGACTGACGCACAAAAGCGCACAGGAGACGGTTTCAGGCAAGAGTTCGGCAGTCCGGCACTTCCATTTGCGTAAAAGCGCTTTTACCTTCGATCACAGCATCTCAATCGGATTCATATCGGGGCTGTACGGCGGCAGATACCGCAGCTCTATGCCTGCGGCGTGATATGTGTTGTTTGTCCTCTTCGTTCAGCAGCTGCTTTCTACCCCGCATTGTGCAGCATTTTGCCCATTTTTCTCATCTCCCTGTGACATATTGTACCACTTTTTGCTGCAGTTGTCAAGGGTGACTGCTATTTTGGAAGTTGCTATAGATCAAAGGTCAGTGACAAGGCCGTGGGCGTTTCCAACGTGCCCATGCTGTAGTCGTAATCGTAGTAGTCTGCCGGGGAACTGTGGATCGCTTCCAGGATGTGCAGGGCGAGATACAGGTGATCCTCCTGAATCATGTGGATGGCAAAGTCCTTCAGGCTCTCATAGGTGGTGATGAGGTCGTTCTGGGTTTGACAGTTTCTCGCAAGCATCATTGAACGACATGGCGTAGAGTTCTTTTACTTTCATGGTACGTACCTCCTTATAGTTCTTCAACATCGTTTTCATCGTTCAGCGCCTCGATAGCCAACCGCATACCGAGACGAAAGCCGTAAATAAAAGAATCGCGCTCACAAAATCCGGAGATCTCGTCAGTGCAGCTTTCGTATTTTTCAAGCAGTTCCTTCTGCTCATCGTTCAGAGCCGCCACCAACGTGGCGCGGTTCCGTTTGGCCAGCTCGGTCAAGTGAGGGGAGTAATCCTGCTTATGCTCAACCGGACGGACGTTGCCGTACGTCTTGCCAAGTATATCTCTTCCTCCTCCAATATGCATTGCATCCTCGGCAATCATGAATATGCGTTTTTGCAGTATTACCATTCCATTTTACAGACTTCGCCAAATGATTTCGATGCCGTGCTGAAAAAACTGCAATCCTATTTTCCGGGGGAAGATTGCCCTTTGGATTGGGATTTGGTGGATTGGTTTGACGGATTGCCGACGTACATTGAAGAAGATGATTTTATTTGTGTTCATGCCGGAATTCCGGTAGATACTGCGGGGAAGCTGTTTCCGCTTTCGAACGTAAGTGCGGAACAGCTTGTGATCGCCGATTCAAGAATCCGGAGTTGGTCCATACAGGTCCGAAATGCGTTTTCTTTGGCCATACGCAGACGGATTGTATTTGCGGAGAACCGAAAATCCTTGCTTACCGCAGAAACAGAGAGAGTCCCGCCAGGTGTGTTTCGGACTATTACAAGATTCATCTGGATACCGGCGCGTGGAGCAATGGCGTGCTCGGATGCTTTTGCATAGATACTTGCAGAGCCTTTTATGTGAAGTGAAGAAAAGACTGTTTCGAACAAAGATATCGCTTTTATTCTCAATCCTTTCCTGACACACCGCATTCGATTTTTCAAGAAAAATCACTTCGGCTCTTGATTTTCAATCAGAACCGTGGTATAATAACCATGTAAGTAACGGAATTGCTGAAGGCAATTACAGTTTATCAGAGTTATCAAAGTGTCAGAGAGGTATGCTTCTGGCACTTTTTTGTTTATATTGTTTCGCAGCCGTATGGCTTCAAAGCACACATTGAGAGTATTCTCTTTGTGTGCTTTTTTGTATAGAGAACTCAGACGAAGGAGGAGTTCTCTCGAAAACCACCCGCTAAGCGGGTGGTTCCAAAGAGGCTT
>CAKQWM010000021.1 GCA_934278995.1 uncultured Clostridia bacterium | reverse complement strand
TACGGCAGGGACGTAGGCGACATCATAAAGACAAATTGCAACGTCAAAATTTTTATCGGCTCGGACGATTCGGAAACGAGAAAAGAGTTTTCGGAACTCTGCGGACAGAAGAAAATAAAGCAGTTCTCGGTCAATACCAATGCGGATAATCCCGCAAGCAGTAATACGGGCGCAACGCTTCAACCGCTCATTTCGGTAGGTATGCTTGAAAGATTGAACGGCGACGAAAAAGGCGACGCGATTGTTTCGGTCAGAGGTTATGAACCGATATGGACGGTGTTCACGCCGTCTTATGAACTCAAAAAGGTTTATTTTCCCGAAGGCAAAGCGGCAATCGGCAAGCGTGAAGCCGTGTTGTTTGAGAAAGAGAACTACGTTTTCGATATCACGGGTGAGAGCGGACAAAAAATCGAAGATAAGATTTCCGAACTTATCGAAGAGCAGGAAGCGGAAGAAGCGAGAGCCGATGAAAACGACAAGGCAAAGCGCGTTGCGGAACTAACCAAGCAATGGGACGACGTAGAAGCCGAGCTTCAGCGAGTGGTGGACAATATTTGCGTATACCTTGACGGTAAAGACGAAAAGGCGTTGCGGCAAGCGGCGTATGAAAACAAAGTGAGCCTGCTGACTGCAATTACCGAGCATTACAACAAGAGTATTGCAAACGAAATCAGAGTGGCGGCAGACAAAATTCAACTCGAACTGTTGCCAAGAATGAAAGAATATCAGGAACAAGCAACGAAATAGCTTGAAAGGAGGAATCATTTGAAAAAACTAAAATTCATTTTGTCGGCGTTAATGCTGACGGTGTGTATGAGCGCGTTTATCGGCGCGGGCGGGGCAACCGCGTTTGCATACGAGGGCGAACAAGAACCCGTAGCCGAGTGTACGCACGAATACACGGAAGAGGTGGTGGAAGGCACTTGCACTACGAAAGGGTATACGAGATATACCTGTACGTTTTGCGGCGATACCTACACCGACAATTACACCGAGGTGAACGGGCATAAATTCGGGGAAATCGTAATCGAACCGACCTGTACGCACCGCGGATATACCATTCATTACTGCGAAGATTGCGGTTATGAATATTCGGACAGTTACGTTCCCGCAACGGGACACGCATACGAGGCTGACGAACATCCTGCAACTTGCACTGAAAAAGGATACACCATTTACACTTGTAAAAACTGCGGCGACGAATATACGGTGGACGGCGAAGAAGCAATCGGACACGATTACGAGGTAAAGACGGTCGGCAGAACATGCGAGTCTTATGGTTATACCGTACATACCTGCAAGAATTGCGCGGACAGATACGTTACCGACTATGTAAAACCCGCAGGACACGACTATGAAAAGACTGTCGTAAAAGCGGAAGAGGGGAAAGTCGGCTACACGAAGTACACCTGCAAAGAGTGTGATTATAACTATGTTTCGGACTTTGTAACGAGCGGCGACGACGGTTATATCGAAGAAAATCCCGATACGCCGACCGAGCCTGAACAGCCCGACAAACCGACAGAACCCGATAAACCCGAAAATCCGGATCAGCCTGAAAATCCCGACCAACCCGAAAACCCCGACGAGCATACGCACTTTTATGTTTTCGATGCGGTAGTAAGGGAACAGGAAAAGACGATGACGGTATCTTACGTTTGCGAGTGCGGGGATAATCGCACGGAGTTCGTGAAAGTGGAATTTACGAGCGCGGACGACGGAAGCGGCGTAGTGTTGATTCCGGGCGAAAACGGAGAACTCGACTTTGCGGTGCTTGAAGGAAAATATATCGTTGCCGTAACGAACGATAACGGCGAGGAACTGATGGTTTACGAGGTAAATTTGGCGAAAAACGAACCTGTTGAACCGGAACAGCCCGATAAACCGACTGAACCCGAAACACCGGATAAACCCGACGATAAACCGAGCGACGAAAAGCCGAACGAGGATAAACCGTCCGAGCCTGAAACGCCCGATACGCCGTCCGATACGGAAAAGGAAGAAAAGAAAACTTCCGCCGCAGTCATATTGCTGCCGATTCTTCTCGTACTCGGCGCAGGCGCGGTCGTAACTCTCGTCGTTCTTAAAAGAAAGAACGGAAAAAACAAAAAATCTGAAAATAAAAAGGAGCAGAAATAATCTATGAATAATTTACTTGCGGCAACCCTTGACGAAAATTTGCAGGGGATCATCACCAAATTGCAGTCCCTTATGGACAGCTTTTGGATTTACATCGTTATGGCACTCGCGGCGATGGTCGTCGTTTGGGGTGCTTACGTCGGAATCAAAATCGCAATCGCTCACAAGAACGAAGAGAAAATCAACGCCCGCGATATGGTTAAAAACCTTATCATCGGCATCGTGATTATTTTCGTAATCGCTATGGGCGCACCGCTTCTCATCAACGGACTTTCCGCGTGGGTAGGCTAAGAGAAACAATCGAAGGAGGATAAAGAAATATGAATACATTGCTTGCGGCAACACTCAACGATAACCTTGCGGAAATCGTTGAGAAACTTCAATCCCTTATGGATTCGTTTTGGATCTATATCGTAATGGCTTTGGCGGCGGTCGTCGTCATTTGGGGCGCATACGTCGGTATCAAAATCGCCATCGCACACAAAAACGAGGAAAAAATCAATGCGAGAGATATGGTCAAAAACCTTATTATCGGTATCATTATCATCTTCGTCGTCGCAATGGGTGCGCCGCTTCTTATCAACGGTCTTTCCGCTTGGGTAACTGCGTAATCGCATAGAGCGGATATTTTGCGCGGGGCGGCAGAGTTATTTGCCGCCCTATATTTTTAACTTTAAGGAGGAGCAGAATGCTTATATTTTTTCAACAGTTATGCTTGCTTCTTTTTCTGTGGCTTCTAAAACTCGTAGACGGACTGATGGAGATATTCTCGGCTATATCGGGAATCACGGACGTAACGTATAAAGGCGAAAAGGTCAATATCATCGAATTTTTGGCGGGCGATAGCACGGTCAATACAATCTTTTGGTGCATTTTCATTTTGGCAATAGGCTTGACGTGCATTTTTACGATAGCCGCGCTAATCAAGAATATGATTAACTCGCAACGGAACGTATCGACTATCGTCGGAAAGTTCTTCTTGGCTTTGCTCGGAACAATGGCTATGCTTACCGTCCTGTTCCTGATTATCCTTATATCCAACTCGTTGCTCGTGCTTATTTCGCAGATATTTCAGATCGGAAATACGACGAAATTATCGAGCGCGTTGTTCAACGCCTGCGCGGGCGATTGGATAAACGGGTATTCGGTGTCCGAGTTCGATATATCACGGCTTGGCGTAAAAGAGATTTTCGGAGATTATACGACGGGTTTCGTGTTTCCCGATGCTTGGAGGTATAACGGTATGGTCAACCCCGACAAGTTCTTGTATTTGCCGTCGCTCATTTCAGGCGTTGCGCTTGCAATCGCGCTTGTGGTTGCTGTTCTCAACTTGGCGAAAAGGGTATACGAAATCATTTTTATGTATTTCGTAATGCCGATGAGTATGTCAACGCTTCCGCTTGATGACGGAGCGAGATTTAAGACGTGGCGCGAAACGTTTATAACGAAAATCGTGATTGCCTACGGAACGGTGTTCTCGGTAAATATCTTCGTTCTGCTTCTGCCGCTTATTACAAGAATGCGAATAGACGAAATCAGCGGTTTCGGCAATTCGATGTTCCTTATCTTTATGATAGTCGGCGGAGCAATGGTTATCCCGGCAGGGCAAGCGCTGTTTTGTAAACTGTTCGGACAAGCGGACGATATGCACGCAGGCGGCAACTTCTTACGTTCGGGGTTTTACGGTTCGCGTATGGTCGGAGCGGCAACGTTCGGCTTGGCGCATAAAATCATTCACGGCGGTGCGAGTATCGGAAAAGCAATCTCGAATCACAGGAAAAACAAAGCAGATAACAATGGCGAAGGAGATAATTCGGACAAATATTCCGAAGATAAAACTTCTGCCGAAACAACGGAAGGATCGGAAAGTAGCGGAGGTGAAAGCACAGAATGAGAATAATTCCGAAGAAAATCAAAGTAAAAAACACGGTATGGAAATGCTATTCGATGGCGGACGTAATCGTTGCGTTAATCGTGTTTGCAATTATTTTCATTGCAATCACTTCGGGCGCGTTCGCATTTGCCGTAATTATGGGACTGCTTGCGGTGGTAATGTTTATGCCGACGCAGGACGGTATTTTCTATTCGTGTATCTTGGAAAACATAAAATTCCTGTTTGCGAAAAAGGTTTATACCGAAAACGCAGACAAACAGAAAGAACGCGTGGACGCGCTCTTGAATCTGAAAGACATCAAGGAAAACGGGCTTATCGAATACAGCGGCGGCTACTTCGGCAGAGTAATTAAAGTCGGGCAAAAGAATTTCGGTATCGAGGACGTCGTTCAGCAGAATATCGACATCGACTATCTTGCAAACGCGCTTAAAATGCTCGACGGAACGCAATGCGCGGACATTATAAAAATAGACCGTCCCGTAAACTTGGATAACTTCGCGCAAGACCTGTTCGGCAGACTTGCGGAAATGAAAGAAAGCGTAGACGGGGAACAAGTCAGAGAGATAAAAACGGCTATTTTGCGTGAGCGGATCGACCGAATCGACAAGATGAACAATATCCGTAAACAGTATCTTTCGGACTATTATATCGTCGTTTACGGCAGAAACGAACTCGACCTTGAAAACACGACAATCAACGTGGCAAGCGAGATAAACAAGTGCGGACTGAACACAAAACTGCTTGGCAGAAGGGAAACGGCGATATTTCTGAAATACAGTTTTTCGCGCAACTTTGATGAGCGCGAAATCAAGGAAATCGAAGATAATCGACTTATAGCGTGGGTAAAGCCGAAAAGAGTGGAGTTCAAAGCCAACAGTTATACGGTTGACGAAACGCAAGCGGCGGTGTTTGCAATCGCGGATTATCCGTTAAGAGTCCGTAACGCTTGGGGCGCGGACGTGTTCAATATTCCGAACACGAAAGTGGTTCTGCACGTTAAGCCCGTGGACAAATTCAAAGCGATCAAACGTATCGACAAATGTATAGGAGAAATGGAAACAAAGCAAATCCTTTCCGAAAAGGCAAGCGAAGCGAACAGCGCGGAAACCCACAGAGAAACGATGAACGCGCTTTTAGACAGCCTGCAAACGGAAAACGAGTCGCTTCTCGACGTTACGCTTACTATCACGGCGTATAACTATCTCGACGATGACAACTATAAAAAGGCTGTAAGAAGAAGTATTATGACGGGAAATTTCAAGCCGTCTAACCTTTACGGTTTGCAGATAGAAGGTTTCAAATCGTCGGCAATTTCACCCGTGAGTACGCTTAAAAACTATGAGCGAGGTATCAATAGTTCGTCGCTTGCGGCGGTGTTTCCGTTCGTGCGCACGTTCGTTATGGACGACGGCGGTATTATGCTCGGAGAGAACAAGGCAAACGGCTTTCCGTTCATTTTTAATATGTGGAAACGCGGGAATCTGTATCAGAACAGTAACGGTATGATTATCGGCAAATCGGGTTCGGGCAAATCGTTCTTCTTAAAGTCGCTTATCGCAAACGAGTGGGCAAACGATACGAGGGTAATTATACTCGATCCCGAAGCGGAATATCTGACCTTGACGAAAAACTTGTCGGGTAATCTTATCGACGTCGGCAATGCAAAAGAGGGTAGAATCAACCCGTTCCATATCTATAAAATTCTTACTGAGGACGGCTTGCCCGCAGATCCGGTCGTAACGTTCAACACGCACCTGAAAATGCTCGAAAGTTTCTTCAAGATCGTTTTCGTGGGCGCGAACAGCGACGTTATCGAGCTTATAAACAACCTTGCGGTGGAAGCGTATGCGAGAAAAGGAATTTATGAAACGACGGACTGTACAGGGCTTACTGCCGAGGATTTTCCGCTGTTTAACGACTTATTGGCGGTCTTACGGGAAAAGAATAAGGAAGAAACGGACAGCCTGACTTTGCGGGATATGCGGACGGCGGAGTTGTATTTACAGAAATTCGTAAACGGCAGATATTCGGATATTTGGAACGCACCGTCTACGTTGGAAGTAAACGCCGACCTGATAGACTTCAACTTTCAGTCGTTGTTTGCGAACAAGAATAACACCGTAGCCAACGCGCAGATGTTGCTTGTTTTCCGCTTTATAGAACAGGAAGTCATTAACGCAAGGGAAGCGAACAAGAGCGGGAAGAACTTGCGAACGCTTATCATCGCTGACGAGGCGCATTTGTTCATCGACGCGAAATTTCCGATAGCATTGGACTTTTTCTTCTCGATGAGTAAGCGTATCAGAAAATACAACGGCTCGTTCATTCCCGCAACGCAGAACATTGCCGATTGGAACGCGAACGAAGAATTAAGAAGCAAGACTTCGGCTATTCTCAAAAACTCGCAGTACACCTTTATATTCAAACTGTCTGCACCGGATATGAAAGACGTTTTGGACGTTTATAAAGCGGGCGACAGCTTCAATGCGGACGAGCAGAGAATGATTATTTCGGCGGTAACGGGGCAGGTATTTTTTATCGGTTCGACGGAACTTCGTACCAACGTAAAGATTACGACGGGCGAGTATATCAAAAGCCTGTTTGAAGATAAAACAGGCGAAAATTATAACAAGGAGGGTAATTAAGTGGTAAAAACCAAAAGGAAAGGAATTTTGCGAACGCTGTTGTGTGCTGTGTTCGCGCTGTGTTTTGCGGTAGGCTTGTCAAGCCTGTTTGCAAGCGGCACGACGGCGTATGCGGCAACCACGCCGAAATATACCGTTAAGTTTAATTGGTCTACGACAACCACAACGGGAACGGGAGGCGGAACGGGAAGCACGACTTCAAGCGGTTCGGCAACAAGTTACACTATGCAGACAGGGCAGAATAGTTCTGTCATTTATTCGGTAACGCTTTACGGCAGTTCGACGTCGGGAACGGGAACATTTGAAAGCGGCAGTTATATCGGCTCGAACTCGGTCAACGTCATTATAAATTCAAAGGTAAAGATTCAGACAACCATTTCGGGTAACGGAACTACGGTAGCAAAAGGAAACAGCAACTCGTTTTCTCTTTCTAACCTTGCGGACGGTACATATACGGTCAGTTCATCGTTTTCGGCGGCTTGGGCAACGAGTTCTCGTTCCGGTGTCAGCAAATCGTATTCGTTTTCGTTTCAGTTTAAGGTAGATACGAATGCGCCGACAATGAATAACGTTTCGACTTCGTCCACGGGCAAATACACGAACTCGTCTACATACGTTTCGGCATCCGATTCGATGAGCGGAGTGGATAGTATTTATATGAAAACGCCCGGCAGCAGTAGTTACGGAAATATGGGTACGTCTACGACGGTATCGTCTACGGGGACGAACGGCTTGTATTATTTTTACGCCAAAGATAAAGCGGGAAACACGTCAAGAACATATTATCTGTATCTTGATACCGTGAAACCCACAGGAACGATTAAAAACAGTAGCGGTACGGCACTTACGGGAAGTTACACAAATCAGGCGTTTTCCTATTCGGCAACGGATAGCGGAAGCGGAATTAGTTACTTACAGTATAAAAAGCCGGGCAGTTCGTCTTGGCAGACCTATACTTCGGGAACAAGTATTTCCGCAAGCGCGACAAGCGGAACGTATCAATTCAGAGCAGTAGATAAAGCGGGAAACATATCCGCCACGAAAAGCATTACCCTTGATTCGTCAAAGCCGACAATGACCTTATATTCGGGAGACGTTTCGGTATCGAACGGATACAAAAGCATAGCAAACTATATCAAGGCAACGGCGACGGACAGCGGAAGCGGTGTAAAAACAATCTACGTTAAAAAGCCCGGCGCGTCGAGTTATACCGAATACGCAAGCGGAACGCAACTGACGGCAGACGGCGCGTATTCATTCTATTGCGTAGATAACGCGGGGAACACTTCGCAAACCTATACGATTTCGATGGATCACACAAGACCTACGATTACGAGTTCGGTCGGCGGGTTCGGAAAAACGTTGAAAGACGGGTTTACCGTTACCGCTTCGGATAATTACAGCGGGGTAACGCTGTATTACAAAACGCCGAACAGTACGTCGTTTGTGGCAAGCACAACTTCGAGCGTCGTCTTTTCCAAAACGGCGGCAAACGGCACGTATGGGTTTTACGCGGTGGACGGTTTCGGCAACAGGAGCGATACTTGTTATATGTATATGAGTATCGACGCGCCCGAAGCAACGATAGTAAGGTCGGACAACAGTCATAAAGTTTGCGTGATTTGGACGGCGAGTAACTGCTATGCAA
>CAKQWM010000020.1 GCA_934278995.1 uncultured Clostridia bacterium | reverse complement strand
GATTCTTGCGTACTGCGCTTTTGTGATATTCATGTATTTATTATATCATATTTTGACCTTAGTGTCAACATGCTCTATTCATCATTTTATGCATGATTGAATGTTCGGGAGATTTGGAGACGAGTTATTCAGCGGTTCCTTAGATTTTGCATAAAAGATAGTTTTCATAATCATCACTTCCCGGCAATATAGTCCAAGCCGGAAAGAATATATTCATCACCGTCTCGAGACACAATTTTCCTGCTGATGATTTGGCTGATCGTATCCAGGCCATTGATTTGTCGGTAACTCCAACAATTGCCCACGGCGAGTGGAAAGAAGCCTTCACCGCCCACGATGGAATACTCGCACAGATCAAACTGGTATGTTGCCTTGACGCTATCACTGTCGTCGCGCAAAACAACACGAACCAGTCCGACATTTTCCGTAAAATAACACGCCACGACTTGCTCCTCACGCTTGCGAACGAAAACGCGGCATTGGTATTCCGTCCCGTCCTGCATATGAATCACCGCATCCTCTACTCGCGTGTTCTGCCAGTCATACGCCTCCCCGACTGCAAGAGACCCATCGAAGAGAAGTTTATTCATGTTCCAATATCCGACAGGATCCATGCACGAACTGTATCCTTTCAATATCGGCAGATGAAAGCACAGCATCGCGGGAACTGACTGGGTAGGCGAATTCCAATAGGAAAAGGTCAACGGAGCAAGCAGGATCGCGCCATCCTTGCTGATCAATTTTTGACCGTATGCCGCGTAATGGATGATATTCCGATGAGCGTGATGATCCATCTCACACAGGAATGCCTCGCTTGCCAACGCACAGGCATATGGCTCAGAAAATCTGTCAAGATAGCGCAAGGCTTTCCTACAATCCTGCAATCTATCTCCGATATTCGCATATGCCCATGTCAGCTTCAGGTACAGTTCACCGGCATAATAGGGCGCATCGTGTAGCAAAAACCAGTCGATTCCCTCCCGCACCAATGCCGTTTTCTGCGCGTTATGCGCATGATTTTCGTAGAAAACGAGCCCTCGCTGATACACCTCGTTGATCAAATCCGCATCTTGGGTTTGCTTGGCTGCAGTCAAAACCGTGCCAAATACTGCAAAAAAGTCATCCCGACCCTGCCCTAGCGGTGGAACGGCATACGTGATAAGAAATTTGATGTCTTCACTATCAAGAACGTAATGCGGGTGAGCAACAACGAAATCAATCAAATCATAATAGGTGGGATATTTTTGACGAAAAGGATCATTATTCTTTACGTCGCAAATCATTTTTTTCACAGTACCTGCTTCTGTTTCAGAATCCCATACATTCTTTTTGAAATATGCCATATATTTAAATCTCCAAATTCCATTACTATTCCCGCCATACTCACTCAAAAAAGATATACATGATCGAGTTGTTACTCAAATTTTTTCCTCCTTTATTTTTTTCACCCAAACATCTTGATTATTTCTGCTTTCACAGAGAAAGCCTGCCTCTTGGTAAATATGTACCATGTGCTCATAGTCATCCGCCGACAGCATATTGCACTTATTGGGATAAGCCTCTACACATGTATATCCTGCACGCCGCGCATCGTCGCAAATATGCCGCAAGAGTGCCGATGCTACCCCACAGTTTCTATGGTCAGGAAGAACCTCAAAGCACATAATGCATTTCACCTGTCCTTCCATGGACGGATGAGCAGACATCAACCGTGGATAGCAACTCTTATCGTTGGCATTGCACCATCCGATAGGCGTTCCGGACGCATATGCAAGATACCCGCCAAGTCTCCCCTCATCTATCAGCTTTTCAGCCGCTTGCTTTGTGGCTGTGCGCAAATTCTTTTCCCCGCGCGCAACAGGAGCTTCGATCTCGCAGTAGTTCTCCTCGTCTGTCATGTTCCAACAGGTACACATGCAGGCGCTGTGGCCATCCTTCTTTTGTACCTCACCGAAAAAGGTAAAGAAATCTGCTTTAGTATCCAATGAAAGCGGTAAAATATCAAATACAGATGTCATCATCAATTCATGCTCCCTACAGTATAAAGTCCAATGGGTCCGTTCGGTCCCTCTAAATAAATGGACCAATGATCGCACGATTTTGTATATGTATAGCTGTAACCCGACTGGAGCTGCGTGTGATTCGCTTCTCCCGTATAACCAATTCCCTGAGCATCCAATAATATGTTTCCTATTCATCACGATACCACCCTCATAGGCATCCCTCCTTCTCTTTACCATAATCGCTATAGATGATATCCGTTTCTATCTTGTTATGACCATGTCTTTTCTGACGACGCGGAAGTTTTAAGACGGTTCGGCTTTGTCGGAATGGCAGTTTTTCAATCTGCCTGTCTGAAAAATTTATTTATCAGACTTATTCTCCTTTTACATGATCTGAACACTATTCGGCTTGATGCTGTATGTATTGATGACATCTGGCCAAGCATCTCCAAACGTATACCCCTCAAGGCAAGATATCCTTCCGTCACGTATAAACAACGCAAAGCCTACCTCGCATACATCATTCAGAGTGGCAGTGAGCATTCCTAGTTCTTGCTTGAAACCCGCGTCTACTATAAGCCCTTCCGTAACGTTTTCAAAATAAGTAAAAAAGCCATGCCCCGTAAATTCCCGCTTTTTGATGCTATCAGCATACTGCTCTATCATCAAATTTTTGTACGCAGGCAACTCTTCAGATATGGTCATGATAATGTCATATTCAAATTGTTCAAACAACATACTATCCGCCTCATTTGATAAAAAAAGTTCCAATATGTAAGCGACCATTTATTACGTTTCCACGTATGGTAATATTGAATCCGTTTACAGACACAGTAATTTGGTTATAAGCATTTATTACACCGCTTATACACGCCGCTGTCACATAAGACTGGCCAGCTGACAATACAGCACCATATGCAGCCGCTTGATTTCCTCCATAGCTGTTCAAAAAAGGGGCCAAATTGTGCTGGGGATTATCGAATATATGATGATAATCATTTTCGCACCCACTCGTTGCCATCGGCTGGAGTTCCTCTCCGTTCTCAGCAAACTCAATAGGTTCGACGGTAATATCATCTTGAGCAAACATTGCAGCTACTGCTGTTAAAACAAATGCATGGCACATAACCATACAGATGGCTAAAAGAACGAGTAAAAGTTGTTTTGCTTTTTTCATCTTTATTTTTCCTTACAAGAATAATTATTATTGAAATACCATTTCCAAATTGTAACACATATGCTTCCTATTCATCACTATACTACCCCCATAGGCGTCCTCTATTTCACTTCACGCAGGATTGCTGTAGATGATATGCGTTTCTATCATTTTGTTAATATCCGAGTCATCCATTGATCTAAAAGATCCGCAGATTGCTCGGCATTTAAATCCGTCGTGTCTATACGCTCCATCTCGGGATACTGATATTTTGTGCGCCCAGAATACACTTGATTGCGAATCAGAGACTGCTCCAACCACGTTTTGTCGATGTTGGATATTCTCTGATGGGACGCTTCTCTATACTTCCCCTCGATGCGCCTTTTCAGTTCCTCCTCGTCACACACAAGGGAAACAAAATGCATACGCTTATGTATTTCCTCGTCAATCCCGCAAAAGCAATCCGGATATGCGTCCACATAAAAGACAACAGCACGGCTTGTTTGGTCTGAAATATCCAAACATATATCCACCCATGTTTTCCTGCATTCTGAGATCACTTCCGGGAAGGCCATCACATTACATAAGTCCCCTTTAAGTATGATATACGTATCACTTTTGCGTGCCATGAGTATCTTGGCAATGGTGGATTTTCCAACCCCCATAGCCCCAGAAACAATAAACAAAGGAAAATTTGTACGATTCATTGTATTTCTCACCTCCAGTTAGGGCATTTGCAACCGGCAAACCCTCCCGGTGTGCCAGCAGGGCCCATCGATCCATCTCCACTTGCAGGATAACTTGATGTCCACGTATTATGGCAATTCCCAAAATTACAGGCAATATCCATCGGCCTTAAACCAGCCGACGCAATCCCGTTGACTGACGCACAAAAGCGCGCAGGAGACGGTTTTAGGCAAGAGTTCGGCAGTCCGGCACTTCCATTTGCGCAAAAGCGCCTTTACCTTCGACACAGCATCTCAATCGGATTCATATCGGGGCTGTACGGCGGCAGATACCGCAGCTCTATGCCTGCGGCGTGATATGTGTTGTTCGTCCTCGCCGTTCAGCAGCTGCTTTCTGCCCCGCATTGTGCAGCATTTTGCCCATTTTTCTCATCTCCCTGTGACATATTGTACCACTTTTTGCTGCAGTTGTCAAGGGTGACTGCTATTTTGGAAGTTGCTATAGTAATGCATGTGTTGATTCTTGGCTCTTAATCTGCGGGGAATTTATTGGCTGATTTTATCAAACCGTCTTTCCACATATCAAACCATAGTTCAAGACTTGTTTTTGCATCGCATTTTTTCAATAAGAGAATATTGTTTTTCAGCTTTTGTGCATATTGTGCCACCTTATCTAATGGCAGTGCCTTCTCAAGTATCAAGGCCTGAATAATATATGAGCTTACATAGGGATTTTCGCTTTCGACCTGAGCTTCAAAATCAAAAAGCTCAGCATCCGACCATTGTGGTATTTTTCCCAACCAATATTCTGCGGCACGACTTGCCAATTTATTGTATCTACGAACGGATCCTTTGTCGGAATAATCTACATAAGACATCTGAACAACATCTCCGATTAAATCCGTCAACGAATAGCCCATATGCATATATCCTCCGAACCTACAAATTATCTCCTATCTATAGCAATCCCCAAATTACAGGCAATATCCATCGACCTTAAACCAGCCGACGCAATCCCGTTGACTGACGCACAAAAGCGCACAGGAGACGGTTTTAGGCAAGAGTTCGGCAGTCCGGCACTTCCACTTGCGCAAAAGCGCCTTTACCTTCGACCACAGCATCTCAATCGGATTCATATCGGGGCTGTACGGCGGCAGATACCGCAGCTCTATGCCTGCGGCGTGATATGTGTTGTTCGTCCTCGTCGTTCAGCAACTGCTTTCTGCCCCGCTGCGACGTGCGAAGCGCCACGCTGCCGGTTTTCCGCTTGCGTTCCGCCATATGGTAGACAGTATATTTGTTCACGCCGAATATTTTTGCGATCTCCTCGGCGTTGTGTGTTTTTTCGTAGCTCTCAACCAGCAACTCTCTGGCTTCATTGTGCAGCATTTTACCCATTTTTCTCATCTCCCTATGACATATTGTACCACCTTTTGCTGCAATTGTCAAGGGTGACTGCTATTTTGAAAGTTGCTATAATCAGTGTTTCCTTAATTAACTTCTGGAACAGGCCAACCGGGATAGTAAATTCCATATCTTAAAGAGCAATCGTGAAAATTCTCTCCATCATCTAACATGTGTTTTGTTAACAACTTGAATATCCTAATCTTATACGAGCCTTCTGGATATTTCGAGGAATACTGGGTATAAAAATTTATGTACGCCACATACTCGTTTTCGTTTGTGATTATATTGAAAGTGGTAAACGCAGTTTGTATGCGTTCACCGGGAACAATACGCGTACCTTCGCCCATAGGAAATTTGCAATCTATATTTAACAAATCTCCCTTATACTGAGTAAGCAAAAAATTCCAACCGTCTTCAAAATCAGAAACATTTAAAGCCTCATCGGCAAAATAAGTTTTAAATGTCTCTTTATCGCCGTTCTTTATCAAATCGAATATCTGTGTTAGAATTATTTCCATATCAGCAGCTATTTTTTCTTGGTCAATTTGATTTAAACTACAACCAAACAAGTTAAACAATGTAAGCATTGCTACTACTCCGCTAATGAATTTTTTTAAATATGATTTCACGATATTCCTCCTAAAGATACTTATTTATTTCTCCAAGTATATGTTGCTTGCATATCGTTAAACTTCCAAGCACTTCCGTCCCATGTTTCTTTGAAAGCGGCATAAATATCAGGGTTGTTTGAAAAATCAATTGTTACAGTGAGTTGTAAGTTTTCAGCATATGCATTTGGGTTAGAAGGGTCAAATCCGTTAATCCACCACTGATTCTCTGATGGATGATAATCAAACAAAACCTTTCCGCTATCTATCTCTTGAAGTTTTAAGGACATTGGCATAGCATTTTCCGTACTGGTTAACCAGTGACCTGGAATTGCACTTTCTTTATATATTCCCACTTCAGCACTCGAGCCGAGGTTTATATAATCTCCCTTCCACATCCAAATAACGTAATCTGTACCGTCTTTTGTTGTAAAGGGAACCTCTAAAAATCAGTTCCCAGCATTCAATTTTGCGATTCAACATCAAAAAACTGAAACATGAGCGGCGAATCGCATTCCGGACACATATTTCATGTATTTGTCGGGGTTGGAAGCCCCACATTTGCGGGCGTTTCCCGCAAAAGGGTACAGTTATCCTGTGACAGCCTCCTTTCGGCTTAAAAAGGAGTAGCGACAAAGGTTATAAACCAAGTTTGTCAGCCCAATGTTGAATGCAGCGCGCTTGATCCCGATGGAACGCACCGTCAAACCGTGCATGGACATGGTCATCCTCCCGGATCAGTTTAGTGGCTTCTGTAGAGTCATGGACATTGGCAGCCGTGCCTTCGATTGTGTGTATATACCCCGTTCCTGCATCCACTCCAGCGTGAACCTTCATCCCATGATACCACTGATTCCCCTTCTTCGTCTGATGCATCTCCGGATCTCGGGTTCCTGTACGGTTTTTCGTGGAACTGGGAGCAGAAATGATGGTAGCATCCACAATCGTACCGCCATGCATCAGCAAGCCGGATTCCTCAAGGCGATCCCTGATGTCAGTAAAAATCTTCTCTCCGATGTTGTGTTTCTCAAGCAGATGGCGGAACTTCAGCAAGGTTGTCGCATCCGGAACCTGTTCCGTCATAAAATTTATGCCAAGAAAACTACGCATGGCGTAGCTGTCGTATATGGCGTCCTCTGTCCCTTCGTCGGACAGGTTGAACCATGTCTGCATCAGATACATCCGTAGCATCGTCTCGATACCCCGAACAGGTCGCCCATGCTCTCCCTTCGGATAGTACGGTCTGATCATTTCTACCCATGCTTTCCACGGGATGATCTCTTCCATCTTGTTGAGAAATTCCTCCCGCTTCGTCGCCTTTTTCCGGTTTCCGTATTCAACATCCGTGAGTGTTATCTGATCTTTCATACCGCACACCTGCCTTGCGTTGCTTTCCTCTATTATACTACTTTTCGAATATTTTTGCAAGGCTTACATTAATCAGTGTTTCCTTAGGTAGGCAGAAAGGAATATAAGCTTACGGAAATTACTTTTGGGCATCTGTAACCCATTGCAATTACACATTGTTGTATACGTAGGCTTTTGCACATTTATTTGTTATGAATATTATCTCGCATAATGCTTGGGGTTGCAAGGATAACTCCATAGATAATATGTTCTCAACAGTAGACGGTATTCCGATGTCGATCTTTTCATCGGGCAATGCCACCATTGCAACATATACTTTACCGGTATCAGCCTCCCATTCCAACGTCATAATGCCTGATGTAGGTCCAAATCCGTGTGGTTTACCTATGATATCTATCGCTTCGGATAAAGTCATACCAGAACGAACGCTCATGATCTGCGCCTCCGTTGGATGGTGATCTTTCGTATTATCGAAATATTCTTGATATTTCATAGCTTGATTTTCAATCGAGATTGTAGGATCACTCACCGCTACTGTATATTGATGATATTCGCTCAAACTCATCGTTGCTGCATTCGGAACCGGGTCATTTGGCAAAAACATGATGGTGTATGTGTCGCCCTCCACGGTTATCCATTTATAAGCCATTCCATGACTGATACCATCTGCGTATCCGTGAGGTTTTCCGATTATATCAACGATTGAATAATATGGCATACCCTTATGAACTGTTAAGATATCACTTTTGGTTGGCTTATGAAGCATATTTGAATCAAAAAAATCATTTTCCATTGAAGCTACCTCGTTAACATTTGTTGTTGATTCATTTTCAGATGTCGGCAATGTATTTGCACATCCACCGATACATAATACAACAAATAAACATAGTGCTGTAAAAAATATTTTTTTCATGTTTCATACTCCTCTTACTCAGTAATTCGGTAATACACAAGATTGCTGTTGTAATATTGAGCAACATTACAATCCCAACCTTTTGAATTATCATTTGTCGGTAAATCTGTTCCTAATCGTTGGCTGTATGAATTATATCCATGTTTATTCACCCATTCACCACTATCTGTACGGTACCAAAAATGGTAATCATACCAATAACTGGTTCCAGAAAATTCAGGATGAAATCCCACTCTCATTACAACTAACCACTGATTATTCTCCAATGTTGCATTAATTCCACCGCATTTGTTACATTCTCCCATTTACCTGAACCAATATTATCATCTAACCAGTTTTCAAATTGTGGTTGAACTATTTCAAGAAATTCGTTCGATGTTTGCATTTGATCCAACTGATTATAACTTATTGAAAACCATAAATTAGAGCCTGTTGACACTATTTTAGCCACATGAAGACGCACGCGATTTGAACGAACGACAGGAAGATAACATCGA
>CAKQWM010000019.1 GCA_934278995.1 uncultured Clostridia bacterium | reverse complement strand
TTGTTTGTCCTCGTCGTTCAGCAGCTGCTTTCTACCCTTCATTGTGTAGCATTTTGCCCATTTTTCTCATCTCCCTGTGACATATTGTACCACTTTTTGCTGTAGTTGTCAAGGGTGACTGCTATTTTGGAAGTTGCTATAATTAGCGTTTTCTTCACTCTAATCGCGGAACGAGTGTACTGTAGATAAATCAAAAAAAGACTTGACAACCGTCATCTGATATGGTATACTGTGTATGTTATCGATAACATCATTGCAAACACATGAAAAAAACGTACAGAAAGGACGGTCAGCATCATGAAACAGATATGGAAAAACCTATTCTGCGCATTACTTGCATGCCTGCTTGCAGCATCTGCAGCGGTGACGTTTCCTGCAGCGGGAGAAGGGGGAAGCAGTCTCCTGCTGACAAGGCTGAACGAGGATCGCATTACCTATTCGTCGGACATTTTCCCCGAAAAAGATCAAACCATCCGCAAGAACAGCAACGGGTTCGGTGGTGCCCTTTGCGTCGCGGGCGTTAAGTTTACCGAAGGCTTCTTTACCCACGCATCCAATGCTGGGGATCCGACCCAGATTACTTTTGACCTGTCCGGGCTGGGTTACAAGTATTTTGGCGTCCGTGTCGGCGTGGATGATGCGCAGGGGCAGAACGGGACCTGCCGCTTCTACATTATCGGCGATGGCGAGTTGCTCTGTCAGACATCGGTTTTGCGCAACACCGACACGTTTCCGCAGCCGCTGTACTGCAACGTTGAAGGCGTTTCCGCTCTGACCCTGCGTGTGGATAACGGCGGTGATAACTACGCCTCCGACTGGGGCGTATGGGGCGAGCCGACTCTGTATCGCTGCGCTGAAGATATGCCGGTGTACCCTGAAATTGCGTTTTCTTCCCCTTCCCCGGGGGCTGTCGTCACAAACGGGCTCGTAACCGTGACCGGCTTCTGCCGGGGCGGTGACGCAGTCCGGTTGTCCTGCGGCGGCGAGTCCGTGACGGGAACACCCCGGGAGGATACCTTCACACACACCTTCATATTGTCGGAACTGGGGAAACACAGTATAACGGCACGTCTGTCGGGCAAAGGGCAGGAAATTGCTTCCTGCGAAACAACGATTACATACAAGAAGGGGGATACTATGCTGCTGACCCAACTGGACGAATCCAGAATTACCTACTCCAAGGATATTTTCGACGTCAGGGATCAGACCATCCGCAAGAACAGCAACGATGCGGGCGGAAAGCTGTGCGTTGCGGGCGTCACCTTCGACGAAGGTTTCTTTACCCACGCCAGCAACACGAAGGACCCGACGCAGATTACCTTCGACCTGTCGGGGCTTGACTACCGATATATCGGCGTTCGTGTCGGCATCGACGATGCACAGGGACAGAACGGCTCCTGCCGGTTCTACATCTTCGGAGATGGCAATCTGCTGTGCAAGACACCGGTTCTGTTCAACACAGATTCATCACCCGTGTTCCTGTCCTGCGATATTCAGGGCATAAAGCAGCTGATCCTGCGCGTGGACAACGGCGGTGACGGATATAACTCCGACTGGGGCGTGTGGGGTGAGCCGACCCTATATCGCAGCAGGGAGGATGTGCCGGTGTATCCGGAGATACGGCTGACCGCACCCGTTACGGGCAAATTGATTACAGATGGGCGTGTAAGTGTGACAGGTTACTGCCGGGGCGGTGACGCAGTTTGGCTGTCCTGCGGCGACAATACCGTTACGCTTCCCGTGCAGAGCGGCACCTTCTCGCACGATTTCACGTTGACCGAGTACGGAACCTTCCCTGTGAGCGCTGTGCTGTTTGCCGACGAGCAGGAAGTCGCACGCTGCGAGACATCCGTCACACACGCCCGTGATGAAGGCATCCGGTTCGAAGTATCCAACGGCGACACGTCGGCGCAGATTGGCATATGTGCGGGCAACCCCACGTTGTTTTCGATTCGCAACCTGCGTACCGGCAGGGAGTGGCTGAGCGATCCCGGCATCATGCCGCTTCCAGTGAGCGTCGATGGACAGGCGGCAAGTTGGACATATACCGGAAGCCGCGAAGGCACGGACGGTGCATACCGGACACTCACGCTGTCCTTCTCCTGCGATCACGCAGGTCTGACTGCCGATTCCGTATGGACGTTCGGAGAGGGCGGCGGCATACGCCACTCAATCAGACTGCATAATCCCGGCGCACGGGATATTCCCGTGACCTATGCTCCAACCTTCACAGGCATATTGGGTGGCGAACTTACGCTGTTTACCGTCGCACGGGGCGGCGGTACGCCCGGCGATGAGGGAACATGGAATGATGAGGTGTCGGACGGCAGTGTGTTCCGCGTTTCGGATTCCCGCGTCCCCATTGTATTCCTGTCGGATGGGGATGAGCGTATTGCCGTAGCCCACACCTTCGGAACAGGCGAGCTGGTCGTGAGCGGCATTCCCGGAGGCGCGCGCGTAGAGTCGGGGCTCGGCAGCAATTTCAGAACCGACATTCCGGCGGGGGAGGCACTGCTGATTCCGGCGTCCTTCTTCCTGACCGGAAGCGGAACGCAGGATGAGTTCTCCAACTACCTCAACGACTGGCTGTACACCTACAACACGCCATCCGTTATCAAGAAAAAAACATGGCCACATGTTATGTTCAATATGTGGAATTCACTTGGCGGCGCCGACCCGCGCTCAAACAATTTCCGCCGTACCTGTGATGCCGCTGTCGAGCTCGGCTTTGACCGCATTGTGTTGGACTACGGTTGGTGGGATAAACTGGGCGAGTGGGATCCGTCACCCGAAAAGTGGAAGAACGGCATGGAGCCGTATGGAAAGTATGCGAAGGAATTGGGATTGGAATATGTCATGTACTTCCTGTTCCACAACGGGAACTCGGAGCAGGAGGGAGCGCTGTCCGCACTTACGCACCCGGAATGGTTCATCGGAGACGGTGCCATCGACGAAATATGCGACCTCGGCAACCGTGAATGCGTAGACTACATCAAAAAAACGCTGGCATCCAAGCTGAACGAGTTTCACATTCCCGGCTATCGCTCGGACTTCTCACCTGTCGCACTATCCAGCAACAAGATCAACCGCCACAAGTACGGCGTAGATACCGCCTACTGGAACTATATCGGCTTCTATGAGATTCTGGATTACCTGAAGGCGAATGTGCCCGACTTCACCTATGAGAACTGCTGCGGAGGCGGCTACTACAAGGACTATGCCACTATGTCTTACACTTCTAATATCTTTTCGACCGACACCTACCGCGTGATTGATGCAAGACGTACCTTCTACGACACCTCATTCTGCCATCCTGCCTGTCAAATCGCACCGCAGATTTCCTTCTCGGATGCCAATCCCGCTATCTGGGACTCTTTTGCGCTCCGAAAGCAAATGACCTACGGATACATATACCGTTCGGTCATGCTGGGCGCTATGTACGTCAACCTCGACAGCCCCGTGTACCGTATGAACCGTGAGGAATCCGCGTTCCTTGCGCGGCAGATTCAGATATATAAGCAGTGGATCCGCCCGCTGGTCGTGAACGCAGAGCTCTATCACACGACAGACCGCCCGGATAATATTCACTGGGACGCGACGCAATACTATGATCCGTCCACAGGCAAGGGCATCCTGTATGTGTTCCGACCGGATAATGACATTACCAGCGAAACCTTTCGGCTGTACGGCCTTGATCCGGATGCGTTTTACTATGTCCGAAGCGAAGAAAACAAAAAAACCGCCCGCTTCTCCGGCACGGAGCTGATGGAAAACGGCATTACGGTTTCCTGCGACCGCATATACTGGTCTGATCTTCTGTACATCCAGCGTACCGACGTTCCGGTCGATGCGTCCAATATTGCATGGGAGAACGAGATGCTTCCACTTGAGGGCGGCGGGACAGCAACCGATACGTCATCCGAACCAGAGACAACCGACACAGACGAAACGGTTGAACCCGATTACACACCGACCACGCAGACAACCACCCCAACCGGAACCGACACGGGCAGGCACGGATGTGCCTCGACGGTAGGCGGCTCGTTGATGGGCAGTGCGGCAGTCGCAGGCGTTGCGGCTCTTGCCGCCTGCGCCGCAAGCACAAAAAAACGCAAGAGCAAGAGAGACAGATAAATCATGAAAAAAGCGACCATATACGATGTTGCGCAGGCGGCGGGGTACTCTGCCATGACCGTGACACGCGCTTTCCAGGAGGGGAGCGTCATCAACCCCAAAACACGGGAACGAATCCTGTACGAAGCGGAGCGGCTTGGTTTTACACCGAGCCGTGCCGCTTCGCGGCTGTCCAAACCGGAGATTCTGATCTCTGCTGCGCTGTTTGACGCAGTTCCCGAGTTGACTGCCCAACAGTTGACCGGCTTTCGGGAAATCGAGGATGAATTGCAGAATCTCAAAGTGCGCATAAGCTGTCATGTTTTTTCCAAGCGTGAGGAACTGCCCGGCGTGTTGGACGCGATAGGCGAGGAGAAACCCGGCGGACTTATTCTCATGAGCGACACACTGACCGACGAAGCCGCTCGACGCATCAAACAGATGCAGGCACAGGGCGTGCGTCTCGCGGTGGTCGCCTGTCCGCATCCCGCACTGACACCGGATGTTTGTGTCGTAGTGGATGCCATAACTTCAGGACGCATTGCGGCACAGCTTTTGGGCAATCTTGATGCCTGCGTGTTTCTCGGAAACGCGCAGGCAGAACTGCACCGAAAGGCGCTTGAATCGTTTCGGGAAGCATCCGCACACTACGGAACCCGCCTTGGCAAAGTATACGACACGAAGGAAGACCCCGAGCTGTCCGGCAGGCAGGTACGGTCGATGCTGGCGGAGGGGGTTCCTGCCGGAATTTACATCTCGACAGCAAACTCTTGTCGGATTCTGGCTGAACTGCGCGCGAGCGGTCTTGGTAATCGGGTACGCATCATTTGCACGGATTTTCTGTTACATATTCAATCCGCCATACGCCGGGATGAGGTATACGCCACACTGTTCTCAGACCCGCCCTATCAAGTAAAGACGGCGTGCCGCTCCCTGTTCCGCCTGATTGCGGATGGGGAACAACCGTTCCTCACGCCCACGCGCCCGCAAATCGTCCTGTCTTCCAATATGGATGCCTATTCGTGCTATTTAATGTCTCCTGAGCAAAAGAATAATCCAACTCCCCCAAAACAAAACTGACGATTTGGGGTATAATACGTGGCAGAGAAACAGCAAAAAGCAAGTGAAACCCTTGCACAGGGAAAGCGGCTATGTATCAATCTGAAATACATCCGCAGATCCATCTCTTGCGATACTTGCACTTCCGGTGGCTGTTTTCCCGTCAATGAAAAAAGACGCAATTGTTCAGGAGACATTAAGCAATGAATGTCGATCAGTAAAGCCCGGTTTTTCCGCGAGATGATTTCTCAAGACCTATGTAATCCGTATATGGTCGCTCCGTATCCAATTTGAGATATCTGTGATGGCTTCTTTGTTGATCCGATGGAGGATCCCGTCGATAGTCACCATATTTTTGTTTTAAGTATGCATCACAGTCTGCCGGCAACCGGACAGAAAGACCCTCAAATACCCCCTGACTACCATCTCCATATATTTCTTTCCTGTGGTACTCCAGGGATCCCTGCCAATTTCCATGGTTTGCAATAACATCTGAGGAGTCCACTGACCAAGCAGATATCAGCGTCGTATATGCGTCGGCAGTTTGCGCGCTGTCTTTGCCAATCCCCAAAACTCTTAACAGATTAACAACGGCTTCCTTCCACGGTTCCGCGCGAACGCAGGGAATGGAGAGTTTTCTTACAAACCACGCTTTTTTTCTTTCTAGGTATTTTTGCTCCTTCTTGTCCCTCGGGTATCCGTCCAACGGGAAAATGTCGAGGCTTATTCCGTGATTGATTGAAAGTGCGGCAACACTCTCCTCTATGCAAGTTGTCTGCGAATTCCTTAATTTGCTGTATATTGCCGGGAACGCCGGATCAGATCGATAGTTTTGAAGGAAGAACTGCGTCGGTAGCAAGGAGGGAGCTTTTCTGCAGAAATGCTCATAATCGTCACGAAATAACGCGATGTCAATATCATCATCCCAAGGGATGAAACCGCCGTACTTAATAGCGCCCAGTGCACTGCCGCATACCAAATAATACTTTAAGTGTAACTGATCACAGATTCGCGTAACAATTTGAAGCATTTGAAAAACTTTTTCCTGAATCGGGGTCATTTCCTAATCTCCTTATCATCGCACTGACCATTCCATCTACCACGCATAGAGCAAGAAAAAAATTCAATGCGCCTTCCCAAATTGGTTCAACAAAGCAATTGGCATATGCACCGATATACAAAAACATCAAAAGGTTTCGTAGCGAGGGAAGGACTTTTGGACTCATCCATATCGCCACGACGTTGGCAAAGTTCTTGACAGAGTAAAGCAACAGCAAGGCGAACGGAATAATTCCGGAAATTCGACCAACGTCCAGCCACATGTTATGGCGATACACTTGGGCAGCTCGTCCGCCCAGTGGGTATTGGAACAATTCGCGAAATCCAATCCAAAAGCTTTGTACACGAAAAGAATCTGAACTTTCCAAAGAGGCACGCTGCTCATAACGTGCTGCAAGATTTGTGCTTAAAATATAGTCTTTTACGGACAGGACATTGAAGCGGTAGAGCAAGAGTCCGACCAGTCCAACCGCAGTCATAATTCCGATACATTTCAAAATGCCGGCAAATCTCTGTTCTCTATACGCGAGTTGTAATGAGCCAAGAACCACGACCAAGAAAAGAATTGCGAACTGTGACCTTGTTCCCAACATGAACATATAGCGAATTGTTGTCAAAAACAACACGAAAAGCAGGAGTTTTGTCGCACCCCTTTTTTCATATTTTATGGTATAAGGGACAATGGAAATAGTCATGGTATTGAGTGCGCCAGACCCTGTTGCTGCTCGATACGTGCCGGTCCAGAAATCGACCAAACGATATCGGCTATTTCCAATGTTGACCAACATGTTCAATGTTGCGTAGGAACCGAATCCGGCGACCAGCGCCAAAATACCATCTCTGATTCGCGTATCAGGGCTTCCTTCGGCGATAAGCCACCCGATTGAGAATGCCACAACCGGCAATACCCCGTGGTGATATATACTCGATACTGTACGCATTCCTATTAAGGCATATGCCATGCCTGCGTATAGTAATAGCCAAAAACTTGGTGAATACAAAAAGTTAAAATAGACTTTTCTGCCTAGCCGACGTTGACGCAGCAGGACAACAAACAGAAATACCAACGGATATGCATATCCCCAGTTGATCGCCCCGAGTGTCAGCAGAAACAGAGGAACAATCGTCATACGCCGTGTCGCTCCTCATGAATGAATTTCAAAACTCGGAGTCCCTGTACATTTCGGTTTTTATTCATCAGCACAAATTCCCGTCCTCTCGCGCCAATAGCATTCAACTCTGATGCAGGTGTTCCCTTGAGAGATTGTATTGTGTCCCTGATAGACTCCGCGCTCTCTTCCGGAATATAGGTCAAATAGTCATCGTACTCTTGGGGTATTCCTTCCAAGCGGAACATCATCACCGGGCGACCTGACGCCATATATTCCATCGTCTTGGAGGGAAAACTGTATTTGGTGTATTCGCCTTGACTGGTTCTGGGATTGACAAGCACAGTTGCTTGCTGCTGTAGCCGCACCGCTTCCTCATGTGGTAAAAAGCCGAAGAAGCGAATACGGGAATCCTGCGCTGCATACGCGCGAATTTCTTCCTCCATTTCACCGGAGCCGCACAGCCACAATTCAATATCGGGATCCTGCAGTTCTTTCATCGCATTGAGGAGTAATTCAATACCATAGCGTCGGTTCAGTCGCCCCGTATATAGCACCGAAAACGGCT
This sequence comes from uncultured Clostridia bacterium, assembly GCA_934278995.1. Lineage (GTDB taxonomy): Bacteria > Bacillota > Clostridia > Christensenellales > Borkfalkiaceae > UBA4636. Next base: position 8,423 of record CAKQWM010000019.1, on the reverse strand, counting down.
GCAGACCGGGCTCTGCCGTTTCATCGGCAGCATCCCCGCACATTCCTTCCATAACGATGTACGGTCGACTACCTACATGCAATGGCATAGCCATCTGCTCTGTCAAAAGGACGAATTGATCAACTCTTTTCATGAAGTGGTAAACGATCTTGCAGTGAAGCTTTCGTACCAACTTTCTGCATGCAGAGACACGATGCATATCATAAAATTCGGGGATGTCTGTTATAACTGCTGTTACCTTATGCTCGGGACTTAATTTGCTCACAGCCCACAGAAACGGAAGATATGCCGTACAAATCAAGATATTTGATTCGTCCGGGTACTTTTGCAACAGTGCTCTTGTTTTTCTCATACGCATCAGTTGCTTGATGAGCGGTATGTTCCAGCAACCGATTTCATGACCGCTCGTACACTCACAGGACCAGTTCGTATCATTCAACCGAACGGTCCTGTAGTTTTTAGGCCATGTTCCGACTGGCAAAGCATTGATGACGGTCAGCCTCTCATCCGTATTTGCCTGAATACCCTTGATCAGATTCCATTGAAAGGTGTTTGCCGCATTGGAGATACCTCGCCTGGATGCGCGTAAGATTTCTCCTTCCCGCTCTTCCGGGAACAATGGTCCTAAAATAATCATACCGATTTCTCCGCTAACCTTGATTCCGTCAATTTATATATCTGCTCCGCTATCCCATCAATGTCATTTTCTTTTACAATGTACTTTCCGCCTGCACTCTCAGGACTGCCACCGACATCATAGGTGATGACTGGCGTCCCACAGGCTCTGGCTTCCAAATTGACCGTCGGATAATTATCCTGGTGGGTTGGATTTACAAATATATCTGCTGCGGTGTAGAGTTCAGCCAATTCTATGGGACTTGTGGTGCGAGGTAATGCTATAATATCGGGTGGAAGTTTGCTTTTCTGCTTTGCTGTCACGCCGACCAAAACAATTGCAAAGTGATCGTCCAGTTTTTCCCGTAGCTGGCAAAAATCAGGTAGCCCTTTGTTCTTATCCCAAACACTGGCTACTCCCAAAATCATTGCTTTTTCGTTCAAGCCATATCTTTTTTTAAAGTCGCTGGCGGTTGGTTTGAACAGACTCGTGTCAATCTGATTGTGCGATATCTCTACTGGATAATCTTTCAAAAAACTCTGTCGGACCAATTGAGCCAGCCATTCTGAGGGCACAAGTATGGTCAAGTCTGACACGCCTGAGAAGCATGCCTGCTTGTGAGCGTAATGTTGCCTCGTTCGATCCGGACCATATGTTTTGGGGTATTCCCTCAATTGCGTGCACCCCCCGCAACCAGACAGCCAACGATTACAACCCGCTGCGCTGAAATGCGCACAGTGTCCGGTAAAAGCCCAGCAATCATGAAGTGTCCAAAGAATTTTGATACGGGGATGCTCTTTTAGCCAGTTGAATAGTATTTCAATGTTCAGATAGTAGCCATGTAGGTTATGCAACCAAATAACATCCGGCCGGTAGTTCTCAATTTTCGAGATCAAACGTTTGGTTGCAATTATAGAGCCGTAACCGTTCAAATCGAACAGGCGTGTCATGCCTGCATGAATCAAATAGTCCGACTTTCTGCCGATTCGGATCAATTGAGCCACACAATCCTTATCCACACATGTTCTTCCATAGGCGACTGCACACATATGCCCCTCGTTGCTGAGCCGTTTGCACGTATCAGCAATAATCCTGCCGGTGCTTCCGAAGCCATATACAGAATTGATGAATAAATACCTCATACAAGTGGGCTCCTTCAGGTGTTGGTATGCAATATGCTTTTGAACAGGGAGTCGTACCGGGACAAGCACAGATCCTTTGCGTACTTTTCTGCGTATAACATGGATGCGTTTCCTGCCATTTTTTCGAGCAGTTCAGGATTCTGGTACAGTGTCAGAATGTTTTTGGTCAGTTGTTCCCCATTTCCTACACTCGAAAACAGACCTATTTCGAAATCCATAGTTTCTTGGGATAAATATGAATCTTGCTCTGCTATAGTCAGAATTGGCAAACCGCCTTGGAGATAGCTATAATACTTGCTGGGCGCACACATACCGACCAATCCACGTTCGAGACTGACAATCCCACAGGAACTGGCGGCTACGGCTTGTTCAAAGGCGGTTCCGGTGAGGAAATTACAGATCCGGACATTGGGGAGGTGCTTTGCCGCTTGTCGAATCAATGGCATTTTGTTCCCATGCCCGGCGATCAAAAACTTGATGCTTGAATGATTCTTCAAAAGATCCATAGCTTGAAGTAATGCGGTTTCATCCTGGCATGTGCCAAGGTTTCCAAAGTATGAAACAATAAAATCATCATCTGCATACCCGAGTTCTGCCCGTGCTGCAGACTTGCAGCCTGCTTGTGCCTCGTGTGCCCAATTGGAAATGGTAGTAATATGATCTGCTGAAAGATCTGGACGATGCTGTAGCAGGTATTCTCTCATTTCATCTGTCAAAGCAACGACCGATTCAGCACGCCTGAATAGATTCCGGTTAATTCGTTGCATTACGTTGGCGACAGTGCAACCTTTTTGCAAATTGTTGGAAGCGTATGCTACTTCAGGGTAGACATCGTACGAAACGAAGATGATTTTGGTGTTAAATAGTTTATTTGCCCATATCGCTGCAATGGGCAGCACCGGGGGATTCGAGTAAACGATTACTGCTCGATAGTGCTTGATTTCGCAAATATGGAGCAGAACAGACAACGTAAAGGAAAAATAATTGATGAGTCGGCCCAGTCTGCTACGTCTGCTGAGTTGCATATAGCGCAGTCTCCGTATGGCGACGCCATCTTTTGTTTCCTTGCCAGGAACCTTTCCATCGAAATTATATTCCTTTGGGTAACCGCATAATGCCCCGACGGAATACCCGTTTTGTGCCAAATACTTGGCGGTATCAAAGGGGAGCGTTGCTGAGGAGTTATATTCCGGATAGAAGAACTGACATAGGAAAAGAATGTCACGTTTCATGATTTCACGTTCTCTCCTGCCTGTTTTTTTCTTAAGCTTACAAGGAAGCGCCTAAATATAATGCTGCCTCTCATGCGCGAGAAATCTTTGGGCTTCCCTGCGGTATTATTCAACATTTCGAATTGCGATTGGCGACAGTTGGCAAAAAATGCATGAAACGGCATTGAGCGGTGGTCGTGCGAGTGTTTTTTCGATTTCTTGGACGTGAGTGAGTATGTACTGCACATGTTCAAACATTGATCTACCGAAGCGTTGGAAGGGGAAAACGTCTCCGAATTCGTCGCATTTTTTATTGACTGCTGGTTCTGCCACAGTGTGTGAATTTGTACACCATATTGTACTCCCTTTCACGCTACTTGTCAAGAGATGCTTGCTGGTGAAAATGTATGGTGTGAAGTCGTGTAAATTGTTTTCTGCGTCTGTTTCGACCCATCTGTGCCTTTTCCGTGTGCCTCTCGTTTTTCGTGGTTTTATTATACACGATTCGGTGCTATTTTGCAAGACTATTTTGAATATTTGTTGCGGATATTTGTTTATTGTTTCAACAATTAAACAATACACATAAAGGATGACTATTTTTCACTGCTGATTCTGCTTCTCAAGAAAAATATTGAACAATCCGATTTCTGCCGTAACAGGATTTGATTACTGATTCAGTCAATGAACAGATCGTATGACAAAAACGATCAATGACCACATCAAGAGAAGAAAAACCTCGTTGCGGAAATCACGCGTGCGGATCTCTTTCCCAATCGGCTCGAAAGGATTCATTTCGAGGGGGAGCGGGCGGAGAAAAAACATTTCTATAGCAACTTCCAAAATAGCAGTCACCCTTGACAACTACAGCAAAAAGTGGTACAATATGTCGCAGGGAGATGAGAAAAATGGGCAAAATGCTGCACAATGAAGCCAGAGAGTTGTTGGTCGAGAGCTACGAAAAAACACACAACGCCGAGGAGATCGCAAAAATATTCGGCGTGAACAAGTATACTGTCTACCATATGGCGGAACGCAAGCGGAAAACCGGCAGCGTGGCGCTTCGCACGTCGCAGCGGGGCAGAAAGCAGCTGCTGAACGACGAGGACAAACAACACATACGTCAATGCATTGACGAGACGCCGGACATCACCCTGGCAGAACTGCGCACGAAGCTGGGACTGAAAGCAAGCATCCAGACGCTCAGCCGGGTGGTTCGGGCAATGGGATACCGTGTCAAAAAGAAGAGCATGTCGGCATCCGAACAGGAGCGTCCCCGATGTGCGGAAGGAACGTACAGACTGGCGCGGATCCGGCTTGGAAAAGCAGGCGGATCACCTTGTGTTTCTGGACGAAAGCAGCGTCAACATTGATCTGACGCGACGCTATGGGCGCGCCATTGGTAAGACTCGCGTCCATGGCCATGCCCCATTGAGCACACCCCGCGCACAAACCGTTCTGGGTTCCGTGCGCCTGAACGGTCAGATGACGCACACCACGTATACAGGCGGTACAACAGGGCAGCGCTTTTTGGAATACCTGAAGAATATCCTCATTCCGACCTTGCATAAGGGAGACATCGTGGTCATGGACAATATGCGGTCACACCATGTCAAAGAAGTGGCGGAAACGCTTCACGCCGCAGGCATAGAGCTGCGGTATCTGCCGCCGTACAGCAATTTCAATATTGTGTAGGAGTATCTCCAATGAAGCAAGCTTTAAAAAACACATTTCGTTCTTTTTTATTCACCACGCGCCTCATATTAAAAAATACCCCATTCTTTTCTTTCTGTTACGGATTGATTAAAATCACGATTGCGCTGATACCAACCGGTTTGATTTGGGTGGCTAAGCTAATTATGGATGAGTTGATCTTCATTTATAATGGAGGAAATACAAACGTCATTTGGAAGTATATTTTGATTGAGTTTTCTCTTGTCATGATTCAATCCATCTTTACTGAGATGACGTGGACGCTCCTTAAGTTAATTAGGGACAAAAATGAAAGTTTTTTATCTTCTGCTATTTCTGAGAAGCTGTCGAAGATTGAAATTCGCAGATTGGAAGACGAGGAAAGCCGTACTGTAATTTACAGGGTTATGCAGAGTCAATACAGCATTACCGGCTCCTACGACACCTTTGTCTCTAATATTTTAATTCCTTTTATTACGTTCATTTCAACTGTTTCAGTTATTTTTTATTACTACCCGGTCGTAGCTGTTTTATATATTTGCACTGTAATACCCACGATGATTTTAAATCAAACGCAGAGCGAAAAAATGAATAAGCATTCAATAGATAGCATACCGGAAGCGCGAAAAAAAGATTACTATTATGAAATTTTAACAGAAGGACAATATGCGAAGGAACTACGGCTTTATAATATTGCATCCATTATGAGACAGCGTTATAATGCTCTTTGGAAAAAGCTGGCGGGAGAACGAGAAAAAATATTCATAAAGGGGTTTAAGAATCTTTCATTCGCGTCCATTCTCAGCTGTGGTGGATACATCGGGCTGTATTCTTTTTTGATATATAAGACAAGTGTAGGAGAAATTACGGTCAGTGAGTTGGCGGCGTTTTCTTCCGCTGTTCTAATTATCTCGAACAGCTTCAGCGGTATTGTTTCAAGCTTTTTGAATTTTAAAATGGTATATGTAGATCTGATTTTAGCCGTACGGACATTCTTCAACTGGAAGAACGAAGGAGAAGGTGAGGATAACGGTGAAGCGACAATCGCAATGGACAACCAGCAACTTGAGATTGAATTTCGGGATGTATCCTTTACTTATCCCAACACAGATAATGTAGTCTTGGATCACCTTTCGTTTACGATACGCTCCGGAGAAAAAGTTGCGTTAGTAGGTGTTAACGGAGCTGGAAAGTCTACAATCGTTAAGTTGTTGTTGCGCCTATATGAACCAAGTAGCGGCGTTATACGAATAAACGGTATAGACTATAGAAATATCGATATAAATGCCTATAGAAAATGCTTTGCCGTGTGCTTTCAAAACATTGCACACTACGCTTTGTCCTTACAGGAAAACATCGCTTTGTCGAACATAGAAAATTCCATAGATATGGATAAGATCGTTGAAGTGGCCCGGCAGAGTGGACTGGCGGAATTGTATGAAGGATGGGACGAAAAGCTGCAAACATCCATGAGCAGAGATTTTGATTCAAACGGAGTGAATCTGTCCGGCGGTCAGTGGCAAAAGGTCGGCATTGCGAGGACTTTTTTCAGAAACGCGCCTTTTGTTATATTGGATGAACCTTCTGCCGCCCTTGATCCTTTTGCAGAGAGACAGGTGTTCAGTTCTTTTGCTAAGCTGTGCGGAGATAAAAGTGGCATCCTCATTTCTCATAGGCTGTCGAGTATTATGTTGGTTGACAGAATCCTGTTTTTGAAAAACGGTAAAATTTCAGAAGAGGGTACTCATGAGGAGCTGATGTCATTGCAAGGTGAATATGCCGAGATGTACAGTCTGCAGTCTCAACAATACAAGGATGCGTAATTGTAGGTAAAGGTGTGGTACAGTTTTATGATGGGAAAAATAAAAAATTATCTGAAAAACGCTAGTTTCAGTATAAAGATTACGTATCAGGCTGCAAAATATTATTTTGTGTTAAAGAGCGCCTTGTCACTACTTTTGTCCTTTGTCCCGATCGTGAAAATATACATATGGAAAATAATAATTGACCTTCTGATATCGGCATCAGCAAATGAGATGTTAACCGGTTTAGTGAAGTACGCGATCCTTTATTTTACAGTTCATATCGTCCAGGAACTGATAATCAAAATGTCGCAATATATTGAATATAAATATAACGACAAAGTAAATTATTATGTTGAAAATCTTCTGCTGGAGCAGTTTGCAGCAGTGGATTTAGGATTTTACGATTCCTCCGAATATCGCGATAAGCTCAATCAGGTGTGGGATATCAAAAGTTCCGTTACTGCCTTGGCGTCTCTGTTTTTTGCACAAGTTCAAACGTTGCTGTCTTTCATTGTATCGTTAATCCTCTTTGCCCGTTGGAATGCCGCCTATGCGCTGGTCATCGTTTTGTGCTCGCTCCCCATTATATTCGTTGAGTGGAAAGTAAATCAGCTTGACATAAATTTTTCCATGCAAAACCAAAAAAATGAACGCGCAATGCGATATTTTAAATATATTTTCACAAATTATGACAACAGTTTGGAGATAAAGCTGTATAACATAAAGGATTTTTTAATAGGGAAATATATTGATTCCTGGAAAGAGTATTACAAAAACCGAAAAAAATTTACTGCAAAAATCGCAGCCCTGATGTTTGTAAGCTTGCTGATCTCTACGTTCGTAAGCCAACTGCTTCTATATATTTTGCTCATAGGCAAAATAGCGAAAAAAATCATCAGCATTGGCGACGCAATGTATTATATGTCCTTATTTCATAATCTTTACAACAGCACCGTTTCGTTGATTCGTATCATCAGTAGCTCCAATGCAGCATTTGTTCGTCTGAACACAGTTAAGGAATTCATCAATCAAAAGCCGATGGTACAGAAAAACGGCGTGTTGACGCTCGATAAGATCCAAAAAATTGAGTTTTCCCATGTGTACTTCCGTTATCCCGGAAAAGAGAATTACGTGCTTGAGGACTGCAGCTTTACCATGGAAGCAGGACAGCAGATTGGCCTTGTGGGAGAAAACGGTTGCGGTAAAAGCACGATTGTGAAGCTGATTTTGCGGCTATATGACGTCGAAGAAGGTGAAATTCTGCTGAATGGTATTGATATTATGGAATATGACATAGAAAAATATCGTGCGATGTTCAGTGTGCTGTTTCAGGATTTTATCAAATACAGCTTTACACTGAGAGAAAATGTATCGTTGTCGGATATTGAAAAATCCGACAACGATGAAAGAATCAAAGACGCTTTGTCAAAAAGCGAGATGTCTGAGTTGGTTTCTACATGGGACAAAGGACTTGAAACTCCGCTGACAAGAAGTTTTGAGCCCGATGGCAAAGAACTGTCCGGTGGACAATGGCAAAGAATCGCATTATCAAGAGTGTTTTTTGCAGATAGAGATTTTGTAATCCTTGATGAACCGTCGGCTTCCTTAGATGTTTTTGCGGAAGAAAAGATATTCCACCAATTCCAACAACTATCCGGAACCCGCAGTTCAATTATCATATCACACCGCTTGTCCAGTATTGTGGCGGCGGATAAGATATTGGTGTTGAAAAACGGTCGCATTTTGGAGCAAGGCAAACACAAGGAATTGCTTAGTAAAAATGGATACTATAGCGAGTTGTTTTACGCTCAGGCGCAAAGTTATCGATGAAATAGTAAGATGAGTAGAATTAGGGAACCGCTGAATAACTCGCCTCCAAATCTCCTGAACATTCAATCATGCATAAAATGATGAATAAAACATCAAGGATCACAAGCAAAAGTCGAAAAACAGCCACGCA
>CAKQWM010000018.1 GCA_934278995.1 uncultured Clostridia bacterium | reverse complement strand
GGGACTCGCTCCGCAAGGCTTGCCTTGCTATCACGCCTGTGTGGCAAACGCAATACTATTGCGTTTGGTCGCCTTGCCTTCGCGGAAATATATTCTCTCCTTTGCAAGGCGACTCCCCACCCGTTCTCGTCCCCTTTTTTTTCTTTCAAAACAAACAAGACGGGCAAAAACCCGTCTTGTTTGTTTGGTAGCCCCAAGGGGACTCGCTCCGCAAGGCTTGCCTTGCTATCACGCCTGTGTGGCAAACGCAATACTATTGCGTTTGGTCGCCTTGCTTTCGCGGAAATATATTCTTACCTTTGCAAGGCGACTTCCCACCCGTTCTCGTCCCCTTATCTTCTTTCAAAACAAACAAGACGGGTAAAAACCCGTCTTGTTTGTTTGGTAGCCCCAAGGGGACTCGAACCCCTGTTTTCGCCGTGAGAGGGCGACGTCTTAACCGCTTGACCATGAGGCCGTTTCTTCGTTTGCCCGATAATAATAACACAATAAACGCAATTTGGCAACGTTTTTATTCCGAAATTGCAAAAAAAATTAAAATTACCGTTCAACCGAAATATTAAACCCATACGGTTTATCAACCGTGTCAAATTAAGCGAATAAAAGTTTTACGCTGCCGAAGTCTGCGTTTTTTAAATCGTTTACCGAAATTATAAAATACAAACTTTTTTCGCTTTCATGTAAAAAGTCGATTCCGAGGCGCTTAGGATCGTATTTTAAAAGAGCGATTTCACCGTCGCTTACCTTTTCGTCTTTACAAAGCAACGCCGCGCCGCCGTCGCCGAGTTCAAAATACATGGGCCATTCGGTATAAACGTCGTAATCGGTTTCCCAGTCTTCGTTAAACATAGTGTAGGCGTCCGGCTCCCCGTCGTAGTATCTTACGACTGCTTCGGGCTTTTTGCGGGTGTAATCGATAAAAAAGTACAGCATGCCCGTTTCGGGAAGAAGGGTTTTGCCTACGGCTTCGTAAACTTCCTGCAAATTTATCTGACAAAAATAAAGTTCTTCGGGCGCGAAAACGTTTTTTTCGAGCCATTCTTCGGGAAGCAGAATTTCCCCGAAAAATTTGCTAGCTTCCATATCGCAGTCCGCGTCTTTAACGGTTATTTTTACGCTCATTTTTTTGAGCCTCCTTGATGGCTATATAATCTTTGTCCTTTGAAAAATCTCTGTTAAAGTCGGCTTCGCCGCCGAGCGCTTCTATTGCGATTAAAATTTCTTTGGTCGAAACGTAATCTGTCGCTTTATTAAGACCTTCGTAAAGAGTTTGTAAAACGCTTTCGTCGCCGTATTCGACGAGATAAGAACAATACTCCGGCGCTTTTTCGGGATTTTTTAAAAATTCCGTTTCAAGCGCTTTAGTCATAACGTAAGAGTGGCGTTTCTGTCGGGAAATAAGGTCGCATAACTGCGCCGTAACAACTTGATTTTCTTTAGAAAGATAATCGTTGATTTTATCGAAAACGTCTTTATCGGAAAGATAATCTACGCAAGCGTCAAGCACTTCTTTAGAGCGTTTACCTTCAAAAAGTAGGTCTATAAGCCCGTTAACGGCGATTTTTGAGTTTTTATGAATCATTACCTCGATGACGATTAATAGTAAATCGTCCTCACTCGCGTCTGAAATCAGCGCGTTTAATTCTTCTTCGTCGGCGTAGGATATGAGCGCGTCGATAAGGTATTCCGACACGGGAACGTTTTTAACGAAATGCTCTTTTAAAATTTCGACCGTTTTATCTTTTTCGTCGTCGTAAAAATCAATCGGGGTTTTTCCGCCGAGCGCATCGAAAGTAGTTTTGGAAAAAGCGTCGTAAACGGCTTCTTTTTGTTCCTCGACGTCGCCTTTAAGATTGTCTTTGTTTTTTGAAATATAATCGGCTACGAACTCTTTAAATAATTTATCGATGTCAACAATCTTCATTTTTGCACCTTATCAATTTTAAAGTCTGATTGATTTTAGTCTTTTTAGTTCCGAAATAACTGGCTAAAAAATTAGTGTCCTTGGCGTAAACGCTATCGGATACGACGAGCATCGCCGCGCCTAACGCGCTTATGTCCTCTACCTTATCGAGATTTCCGTTTTCATTAAGGGCTTCGTAAACGCTTTTCGCGCTTTGAGAAAGTTTTTTAAAATCGGTTTTGTAAAAGGCGCTCATTCTCGCGGTGGCGTAGGCGTGCGCTCGTTTTATAACGGAGGCTTTACCGCCTAAGTCAATCGTCCATAGCGGCGATATTTTAAACTTAAAATACAGTCCGCTGTAAACCGCCGATAAAGTTTTTTCGCGGTCGTTCATCAAAAGCGAATATACGACGGCGAATTTAACCTTTTCTTCTATCTCGTTTACCATCAGAAGATTTATGAAATAATTTTCGAGCCTTTCGTTTTTCGCTTCCATAAGCGACAACGCGAGTTCTTCCTGCAAATTGTTGTGAAACGAATATATAAAATCACATACCTTCAAAACCCCGCTCAGATTTCTTTCGGTAATTTTTGGTCTGTCGTGTATATAACCGATTGCTTTTTCTACGAGCCGTTTCATTATTTTTTCGGGATAATGCATTTCGTAGCCGATACGTTTCAATTTCGGTTCCTCGTCACGACATCTGTCGATGTAATATTTCGCCACGGGGTAGTCGGTAAGTTGATAAACCGTTATAAAGTATTTTTCCGCTTGGCTTTTGTTGCCGAGGTTATACTCCGCCGCGCCCGCCAAAAACAGCCCGTTTACAGAGTAAGGATAGTCGTCGAGCGCTTTTAACGCATACTTTATAGCAAGGTCGTCACGTCCGATATTCATACAGGACGTAGCGACTTTATAACATTCTTCAAAGGTTACGAGGTTACACTTTTCAAGCGCTTGATAAGCCTTTTCGGCATCCTTGTAATTACCCGTGTCGGCAAGCAGAACAAACATGTTGATAACGGGCAAAGTATCGTCAGGAAATGCCTCTATAAGCCCGTTAATGACGGTTTTTGCTTTTTTAACGTCACCGTTTACAGCGTAATACGCGGCTATTCTCAATTGCGCGCCGACGTAATTTTGGTCGGTTTCAGGAACGGTTTTTAAAAGTTTAAGAGACTCCTTATCCCCCGTAAGATAAAGGTTTTTTTCGGCAAGTTCTATTCTTTTGTCCGACGGCATTTTTTTTGGCGGATAGGAAACGTAAAAATCGGGTTCTTCGGGTGAAGAAATCATGTCGAAATAATCGAGTTTTTCGTCAAGGTAATCAAATTCCCCATCGGGCGCGACGGTTAATTGCAAGTCGTAATAATATCCCGCAAGACGATAATTGTCCATAAGGAAAAAGCAGGCGCCGAGCGCGTTATACGCTTCCGCCTTATCTTCTTCACTCGCCGTATCGAGAAATTTAAACCAGTATCCTGACGCCGTTCTTATTAAATCAAGGTCCATATATACCTTGGCGGTTTCGCGGTAAATTTCGGCGTCGGGGTTTTTGGAAATTAACGCGCGCAATACGTTAAGCGCGCCTATATAATCGCCTTCTTCACGGCGTTTTACGGCTAAATTCAGTTGTTTTTCGGTAAATACGTCCGTTTGTACCTTATTTTTCATAGTCGAAAAGTTTATCAACGTCCTCTTTTAAATATGTGTATTTATTGGGGCAAAATTGGCAGACGACTTCCACTTTGCCTTCTTTTTCGATAGTGTCGTAAAGTTCTTCTTTACCGAGAGTAATCAAAATTTTATCGACGTAATCTTTCGAGCAGGTGCATTTATATTCAGGTTCGTATTCAAAGAAGAATACGCCGTCGAAATATCTGTCTATTATCCCGTCGATTCCGTATTCTTCTATCATCGAACTTATCTTTGTAAACTCGGATAAAAGTTTTTCAGCCTTATCGATGCTTTCGTCGCTTGCGCCCGGCATCGGCTGAATTACAACGCCTCCCGCGCCGACGCATTTAAAATCTTTGCCGATTTTAACGCCCAGCGCAAGCCCCGTGGGTTGCTGTTCCGAAAAGGTAAAATACGCGGCAAAATCCTCTGCTATTTCGCCGCTGGCGATTCTCGAACTGCCGGTGTAAGGTTCTTTTAATCCGAGATTTTTAACTACGGAAATTCTGCCCTTTCCTACAGCGCCGCCAACGTCGAGTTTGCCGTTTTTTTTGAGCGGTAACTCAACCTGAGGATTATCTATATATCCCCTCATTTTCAGGTCGTGATTACCGCATACCACTATAGTCCCAGCGGGGCCGTCACCGCTTATGGTTACGCTTAAAGTGTCGTCTTTGTTTTTTAAACCGATCGACATAAAAGTTGCGACAGTCATGGTTCTGCCGAGCGCCGCCGCCGCAAGCGGCGATAATTTATGTATTTCGATTGCGCGATTGACCATTTCGGTCGTATCGAGCAAGGTAAGAGAAATTTCTCCGTTATATATCAATGCTTTTACCGCTCTGTCCATATTAAACCTTCTTTTAAAATTGCGTTCGCTATTTTTTTGCGACGAATTGCGCCCTTAAAGAGTCTTTTTTAAGTTCCTCGCCCATGTGTTCTTGGGCGATAACCGTCTTATAGCCCGACTTTTTAAGTTTTTCCGTTATATCGTCTATCGAATGGATATACTCGGTTTGTCTTTCTTCCTTTTTCACGTATTTGTCGCCGTCTTTTATAAAAACAGAGATGTCCATATCAACTTTACGGTCGCATATTTTATTAAACCATACGTAAGTAAAGTCGTCAAAGTCTTCCGAAAAAACGTTGTTTGCTATAACGTTTTTAAGTTTATATTCGGTTGAAATATCGAAAAACAATACGCCGTTTTTATTAAGCAAAGAATAAAAATGTCTGAAAGTCTTTTCGAGTTTTTCCGGTTGAAGATAGTTGATTCCGTCGTTTACGACCGTTATAAAATCAACCTTTGCAAAGTTTTTGACCGTAGCCATATCGCCCTCTCTGAAAAGTATGTCAAGCCCTTCTTTTCGTGAAAGTTTAACGGCGACGTTAAGCATATCGGCGGAAATATCTATTCCTTCCACCGAAAAGCCGTCTTTTTTCAGCGCGCGTGTAAAATAGCCCGTTCCGCAAGCCATGTCAAGACCGCTTATTCCCAAAACGTGGGCTTTAACGAGCGAACAAAGATAATCCGCCCATCTTAAATAATCTTCGTCGGACAATACTCTTTCGTATATTTCCGCTAAAGCCGAATAAGGTTTATTCATATAGTCTTCCTTTTTTGAAAAATTGCCCCGCTTGCGAGGCAATTTTACTTATTACGCCCGCCTTAAACAAACGGGAAACAGCAATTAAAGTTTGTTTTTCGATTGATTGAGTTTATCGATATCTTCCCTTGTAAAAACTTCTCCGACGTCGTCTATTTTAACGTCGTAATCGGTTACGGGCTTGACGTTGTCGAGCGTGGTTCTGCCTTTGCCGACCTCGGTATAGCCTTCTTCTTGCTTGGCGGAAGTTTTTTGTTGCTCTCTTTGGTCGTGTTTTCTGATTTCGTCGGCGGTTGCCTCGTGTGATTTTACTCTGCCTTTTACGAATTTATCGTAAATCCATTGACTGTAAACGGTCCACACAAGCATCGTAAACGACGCGCCAAGGAACATTATGAGTATCGAAGCAAGGCTTAACGCCTCGTTGCCGAGTAAAAGAATCCCGAACGGTAACAGCGCGAATACCGCAAAAAACGCGTTAAGCGGTAACAAAACGACGGTGAACCTGAGGCTGTTTTTCATAAACGCAAAATAATTGCCTTTATAGGTTACCACCATTGAAGCCATTGTCAAAAAGAAAATCGTTGCAAAACCGATAAGCGCGTACAACAAGACCTTAAACAGAATATAGTACCATGCCGAGCCGTTTACCGCCGCGGTAAGATCGACGTGAGATATTACCATGAACGACACCGAAAGTATGACGGAATATATTGCAGCCGTTGCAAGCATGGGCAGAAGATTTTTCTTTATGCCCTGCCAGAAAGTCTTTAAAACGCTTACGCTTTCGCCCCAGCACAAGTTACGCATTACGTACATGCCGCCCGATAGCCCTACCGCAAGAACGAGCGCGGCAACGGGAAGCCATATAAAAAAGTTGTAGTTTGCGTAATATACGATGCTTTGTTCAAGCCCTAAAACGGCGGCGTACGGAAGATACCCCACGCCCATGTTCGCCGAGAAGGGCGATATCGAAGCGTTTGCGTAGATGGTGGAAATTCTCAGAAACAGAAGGACGAACAGAGGCGCCATAAATAAAACCATCATAAAATTCAGACCGACGATTTTCATGAAGTTGCCCATGAAAACTTCGTATCCGAGTTTAAAACGGCTTACCGCGACCTCGGGACGAAAATAGCCGTCCACACCCGAAGTATCGGTAAGAGCGATCTGTTTTTTAGCGACTTCTTCTTTCTTCTGAACGGTTTTTTTAGCGGGTTTAACTTTATTCGTTTTTTTAGCGGTTACGGTATAACTTTTACCGCTGTAACTTTTATTGTTCTTTTTTGCCATACTTCACCTTATGACCGTAACCGTCGATTTTAACGCCGTCGAAATTTAAATCATATAAATAAACAAAACGGCTTTACGAAAAATTAAAACTTTATCAAACGATTACTGTTTACCCTAATATAATAACTTAAATATTAAAGTTTTACAAACGTTTTGAGCCGATTAACGGAATTTTTTATTATGAACGTTGCTATTGCGGGCGCTACGGGCGTGGTCGGAAGAAAAATTATCGAAATTTTGGAACAACGCGGATTTTTTGCCGACAATTTTTATTTTTTCGCAAGCGAAAAATCGGCGGGAACCGTTCTTAAAATTTTCGGCGAAAAAATTACGGTGGAACCGCTTAACGAATTTAACCTTTCATCCAAAAAAATCGACCTGGCTTTTCTGGCTTGCCCTTCGCGCGTGTCGGAATATTACGCGCCTTTTTTAGTCGGATGCGGGGCGCGGGTTATAGATAACTCGTCGGCTTTCAGACTTTCCGATGGCGTTCCGCTTGTCGTTCCCGGCGTAAACGAAACGGAAATATCGGTTTGTATTAAAAATGGTTGCGGTATAATTTCCAACCCGAACTGTTCGACGATTATGCTTATGCCTGTAATGAACGCGCTCAAAAAATTCGGGCTTGAAAAAATGCTCGTAACGACCTTTCAGGCAGTTTCCGGCGCGGGAAGAAGGGGCGAAATCGACCTCGAACTTAAAAACGAGAACGGTCTTGCGTTTGAAAAACGAATATACTCGAATTGCCTTCCCAAAATCGGACAATTTGATGAAAACGGGTATTCGGAAGAAGAAAACAAAATAATACGAGAATCGAAAAAAATATTGAACATGCCGAATTTAAACGTATGCGCGACGGCGGTGAGAGTCCCTGTTTTTAATTGCCATTCCGAGGCGGTGTACGCAGAGTTTTCTTCGGAAATCGAACTTCAGACGGTTATAAACAAATTATCGATTGTCCCGAGAGTAAAGTTACACCTTGCCGACTATCCTACGGTACTTGACGCCGACGGTGACGACTTCGTACACGCGGGACGGATAAGAAAAGACTTGCAAGATCCGAAATGTCTTGCGTTGTGGCTTGTTTCCGACAACTTAAGAACGGGCGCCGCTTTAAACGCCGTTTTAATTGCCGAGTTTTTGCAAAATACGTCGATAATCGACATATAGAGGCACTTTTCGCGTTTATTTGCTACGATATAATATATCGGTTAACGGAGGTGATATATGATAAACGTACTTATTTCGGGTATAAACGGCAATATGGGGAAAGCCCTGTATTTATGCAAAACCGACAAACTTAACGTTGCTTGCGGAGTCGATAAAAATCGCTCCGGAAGTTTCGACTGTCCGGTTTACCGAAGTTTTTGTGAAGTCAAAGAAAACGTAGATATAGTTATCGATTTTTCTTCGCCGGAGATTTTTCCGGAACTTTATAAGTTCGTAAAGGCTTCCCGTTGCGCCCTTTTAACGGGAACGACGGGCATTGAAAAAGCCGAAAAAGCAATATTGATTAAACTGTCGAAAATCGTTCCCGTTTTTGCTTCCTCAAACACTTCTTTCGGCGTAAACTTTTTGATATCTTTGTTTAAAAGAATATCTGAACCTATTGACGGACTTGATATCGATATAGTCGAAAAACACCGAAAAGATAAAAAAGACGCGCCGTCCGGGACGGCGCTGATGCTTAAAGACGCGCTTATAAATGCAAGCGAGGGCGAAATCCGAATACATTCTTTAAGAGCGGGCGATACCGTAGGAGAACACGAAATAATATTTACGAGAGGCCTTGAAACCGTTACCGTAAAACACTTTGCTTCTTCCCGTCGGGTTTTTGCCGAAGGAGCGATTAAAATTGCCGAAAAACTTCCGTTTATGAAAAAAGGGCTTTATACGTCCGAAGACTTTATACGTATTTTTTAAGCGCCAAAAACAACATTTTTATTACAACTGTTTTATCGCTGTCGATATCGATTATCGCCTTGTAATAAGAGATTTTCATCGTGTATCGTAAATTGTACAAAGCGCCTTTTATGGCGCTTTTAATTTGCTTTCCGTTTAGTTTTCGACCGATAATAACTATTTTGTCGTCTTTTAGTCCTATGCCGAAAGCTTTCGGGGTTTTCGTTATATATACGTTTTTTATCACCGTGCGCGCAGAATTAGAATCAAAAGTATTTCTGACGACGATTTGCGTTTTTGTGCCGATAACGGACTTATAGACGTGTTTTTGCAATATTTTAAGATTAAGTTCGGAAAGCCTTTTAAGGTCACGGTAGGACATATTTTTTATCGTCATGTTATCAGGCAAAATGTCCGGAGATACGCACATTATACCGGAAACGTCGGTGTAATTTTCGTAATAATCCGCTTTTAACAATCTGCAAAGGTATGCGCCGCTAAGGTCGCTTCCTCCCCTTTCAAGCAGTTTTATTTTTCCCTTTTCGCACACGTAAAACCCCGGTATAACGACGCCTTTTTTCAGATTGATTTTTGAAAGCGCGCGTCTTGATTTACAAACGTCGAGTTTTCCATTTTTAAAATACAACACTTTGCATGCGTCTATAAAATCGTAATCTAAAAATTCGGCTACTATTTTTGCCGTTACGTACTCTCCCCTCGATACGACGTAATCTTTATCTTGCGGTAAACGATTAAATTCCGCGCGGATATCGATATCTACGCGCAATCTTTTTTTAAGGTTATAAAAGCGGGATAAAATTTGTTTTTTCAGTTTTTCGTCGGAGGGTTTTTCGGCTAACTTAATAAGCAAATCGGTAACTTTTATATCGCCGGCAAATCTTTTTCCTATCGCCGAAACGACTATTACTTTTCTTGCGGGTGAAGAATTAACCGCTTCTTTGATTTTTTCAAGACCTTTTTCGGTAGCAACCGAACTACCGCCGAATTTACAAACGCAAAGCATAAAAAAAACACCTTTCGATTTATAATATGATATAAACCGAAAGGATGTTTATTATCTTTAAAAGCGCGCGTATAGGTCGATTAACGGCTTATTCCACAGCAACGACGTTTGCGCTTTTTACGTGATTTATCTTCTTTAATTCTTTAACCATCGAATGAGTATCGATTTTTAAATTGCTTACGTCGATAACTATGGTAATAAACGCAACGCTACTTATGGGAAGGGTTGAATTGATCGTTATGATGTTACCGCCGTAAGAGTAGATGTCTTGCATCACGTTGCTCAAAACCCCTGCCGCATCGGATAATTTTAGCGTGATTATCGCTTTTTTTCCGTAAGATTGCGACGCTGTGAAAATTTTATCTTTATACTTATAAAAAGTAGAACGGCTTATGCCCGTTTCTTTGCAAGATAAACTAACGCTCTTTTTTTCGTCCTCGACAAGACTTTTTGCCTGTAAAACAAGTTCATAATAATTCGGCAGAATCGATTTATCTACGATTAAGTATTCCGACACCATTGTTTAACCCTCGTATATCTTATTTTTTTGTTTGTGAAAACCGCATAAAATGCTTTGATTTGTTTTCGTTTTACATTATACACTGTTTAACACTAAAAGACAAGTGTTTTTAAGGGTAGGATTGATTTTTTATAAAAATTTTTTGATTTTTTTGTATTTCAACCCGATGAGCGGCAATTTTATATTACCTAAACTATAAAACCGTAGTAAAACTTTTATCGGGTACTTTAATTGTTACTTCGACGGTTTCATCGCCTCTTTTTACCGTGTAAACGATTTCGTCACCTTTCAGCAAGCCGAGTGTGGCATCGACGAGTACGTAGTTACGGGTAACTTTTCTCGTTACTTCTCCCGTTTTTATCGATAAAATCACGTCGCCTTCCTTTAAAAGACCGTACGCCGCCGAACCCGCGTCGATTTTACTTATCGTAACGTCGGAAACGATATTAGTCCGCTTTTTAACCGAATCGTAGATTCCTATCGAGTTTTCTTCCGTTATCGTAATACCGAATATCGCTTTTTCTATAGTCGTTGACGTTTTGCCTATACATTCGGCAATAAAATGACGCATACACCCCTGAATCACGCTCGACGGAATGGCGTAGTTAACGCCGTCAACGTTGGTCGTAACGCTTTTAGCGTTCACGATACCTATAAGTTCACCGTTTCCGTTGAACAATCCGCCGCCGGAGTTGCCCGGGCTTACCGGCGCGTCGAAGCGCAGAACCCGCATGGCGTTTTGATCTCCGTAAGCGTTTTTAATGGAAACGCTTTCCGATAAAACGCTGAGAATCCCGCTCGTTACCGATACTCCGTTTCCCGAAGGATTGCCTATCGCAAAAACTTTTTCACCCAAAGTCAGATCGTAATAGTCGGCAATGGTAACGGCTTTTACGTAAGAATTTTTAATTGCGTCGCTTGCTTTGACCGACAAAACGGCAAGGTCGTAAGTAGTGCTTCCGCCTTCAAACTTTGCTTCGAAGGAATACGGGCTTTCGGCTTGCTCGCTTCCGTATAAGTAAACGTTTATAGTTTGGGGAAGCCTTTCGTTGTTTCCGGCGTTTTCGTTATACACGACGTGAAAGTTTGTAATTATTATCGCGTCGCCGTTTTTTTTATCGACCGAATAAAATACTCCCGCCCCCGCGCTTTTGGAAGTCTGCCCTTTAAACGAACAAATCACACTGCAAACGGTGGTTACCGCCTTGTTTACGGTTTCCTCGTAATTTTTATTTTCGGGAGAAAAATAGGCTTTTATAAAATCGTCTATCGTACCGGAAAAATTGCCCGAAGCGGTTAACTCGTTATATAAATCCATAACCGTGTAGCCGTCGTTGAAATTTACGCCGTCCTTGCCGTTTACGCCGCTTGCGCCGGGATCTCCTTTCAAACTTAAAAGCCATTCTTTTTCGGTGCCTTTAAAACCGTTATCGACGGCGATTTCGTATGCGGATTTCCCTCTTATCAAAGGCGCGCACGAAGTAAAAATCATTATCAGACAAATTGACGTGATAATCAGAATTGTTTTTTTCATCTTGCTCCTATAGTCGGGCGTCTGAAGCCCGAATAACCTTTTAAATTTTGTTTTACGCATGTTTTTTCTTCAAAAACGTGTTTTTTGGCGAATATTAGTAGGTAAATCGTTTCTTAGCGCGGGTATTTTCGTAAAAATCGTTTACAAATACCTTGCGTCTGTGTTATACTTAACTGAGAAAATCAACGATAACGTCGCAAAACGCGTAAAGATAATGCGACGAGGAGGTTATTATGGGTTTATTCGATTTCTTCACCAAAGAAGCCCCCGCCGACGAAAAAAAGACGAGAAGAACTCAAACCCGTCCGTTAAGTTTCGGCGGTAAAAACGTTTCTGCCGATAATAAAAGGACGGACGAAAACGTTTCCGTAAGAGTTTTTAAGCCGACTTCTTTTGACGACGTATGTGAAATTATTGACTTTTTATTGTTAAACAAACCCGCCGTCGTAAACATGGAAGCCGTAAAAGACGATACCATTCAACGCGTTATGGATATTTTAAGCGGGGCGTGCTACGCGCTTCACGGGGATATTTCGGAAATATCCAAAAACATCTATTTGCTTTCTCCCGACGGGCAAATGATTTAGTTAACCGAAAGTTTTATAAAATGCACTTCAATCCGAAGTGCATTTTTTCGTCCGTAAAAATCGAAATAACAAGATTACTCGTCTATAAGACCTAAAACTATAAGACGGGAATTTATTCCGCCTATCGTCCTGTTGTGAGCCTTAGCCATTTTTGCAAGACTTTTACCGCTTAAAAACTCTTTTTTAAGTTTTTCCTCTTCCTCTTCCGTCCAGCGTTTTTTGGAAGCGGTTTCGTCCTGCAAAAGCCCCACGGATATCAACCGCGAAATTATACCGCTGTTTTTTCTGTGATGAATTTTCGCAAGCCTTTCGACCGAATAGCCTTTTTGGAATTCGGCTTTGAGTTTTTCTTCTTCGTCCTCAGTCCACTTGCGGTTGTCGTTCATAAGCCTTTCCGACTCGGTTTTGTTTTCAAAATAACGAGCGTATCTTTTAAGATAATAAACCGCCGTAACGGCATAGCCTCTTGCTTCCTCGGAAGCGGCTTCGTCGGTCGATAACTTCGAGTAGTACTCTAACGCTGCCGAAAGTTTCGTCGTTTTTTCCTTAGCCATAATTTATACCGCCTTATAAAGTATGTTATATTATAATATATTTTTCAAAAATTGTCAACGTCTTTTTTTTGTGGAAAACCACGCCGTCTTATCTGTTTACGGTAAACGGTTATCTAAGCCCCTTTTATAAGTCGCAAATTGCTAAAAACCGAAGCAAATACCCGCCTATAAGCCCGTTATCCGATATTTTCGGCACTATAGTCAATCGCGGTGGTTTCTAAGCCGTAACTTGCCGATAGCAGTTTTTCGAGGTCTTCGGTCTTTTTGAAAACGTTTTTCAAGTTTACGATTTTGATAGTTTCGCAAAGTTTTTTAAAATTGCTTTTACCGAATAGTCTGAAAATCAAAAATATAACCGAAAACGCCGCTATAGCGACGCAGATTCCTATAAGCGAACCGCAAAAGTCTATTACGACGTCCGTTAAAAGACAATATCTTCCCGGAGTAAAATATTGTAAAATTTCAGACAACGACGCCAAAGTCAGCGTAAACAGCGGTGACAGCGCGACAATATATTTACGCTTGCACATCAATAAAAGGGTTGCGAATATACCAAGCCCCCACAAGGCGTTCAATCCGAAATGTCCCATAAGTTTTCTCACGAAAAAGTAAGCGCTCGAAAACATTTTTACGCTTACGTTTCTTTCTGCTACTATGCTTTCGTCAATCGTGCTTTGTCCGCGCACGACGACGTTACCGAACCATTTTGCGACGAGTTCGCCTTTTTCGTTTATAGAGGCTTTGCCCTTTACGACCGACCATTTGACGGAATCGGGATATTTTTCCGGCGAATGGTTAAAAACGAATTTGACCTTTTCGTTGGGCATTACGACCGCGCTTCCGATAATTTTCGCATTATCGGGTTTTATCGGTTTAACGGTTACCGTTTTTTCGATATATACCGATGGATTATATACGGACGTAAACCTGAGTTTTACTGTACCTATGCTTTTAGCGTACATTCTTCTTCCGTTGAAAAAAACGATATTTTCATTCGCGCTTTCCGAAATACACTCGTAATCCGTTTTTAAAAAGCCGTTATCGACGATAAATAACTCTCTTACGTCGGCAATCGTTTCGCCGTGCAAAAATTCAGAAGTTTCCATCTTTAACGCGTTTATCGTTTGCTTTCCGCCGTCTTTTACGGTCACCGTAAACGAAATATCCGCTTTGTTTTTTCCGCGCTTTAAACTTGCGCCGACAAGAGTAGTACCTGCCTTTCTGCCAAATATTTTTCCGCCGTAAACGGCGAGAATTTCAGGATTTTTAACGTCGTATCCGAGAACGGAAGGGTTGGTTTTTCCGTCGTTTAAAACGATGTCTTTACTGTTGCCGACATCGACGGCGGTTTCTTTTTCGTAACCTCCAAAAGTTATTTTAAGTCTTTCGGGGTGATCGGGATCGGTAATATCTTCACCGGCGCAGGATAAAGTAACTTCGTCGTAAACCGTTTCGTCGGACAGCAAATAAATTTTCAGATTGACTTTTCCCTTTTTTATAAAGGTTATTCCGTCCGCATCGCATTTTGCAACGTCGTTATCCGTCCGGTAGCCGACGCGTGTATCCTTTGCGTTTGCGGGCAAAAACTCGAGTTTCGGCGTAAACTTTTCATCTATAAAATAGAACTTTGAAATTTCGGAGCGGGTAGCGGTAATACCTTCGGTTTTGTTTATCGTATCGTATTTTTCAGAAACACGAAACGCGCCGTCAACCGAATTAGTAACGTTGTCGGTAATATCTCTGCTTTTATCGCCGGGGACGAGCGACAACGCAATAAGCCCTACGCCGAGTATAAACGTGCATATAGTTGCGGTTAAGGCGAGTATTTTTATAAAAAGTATGTAATTTTTGTAGCCGCCTTTCATTTTGAAACCGCCGTATGTTTTTTTTGATTATAGCACAACTTGACGATATAAACAATGCTTTTACCAAATAAAGTTTGATTTTTTATAACCTAAGCGTAAAAATTTATCGTTTTTTTAAATCGATTTTAATGAAAATTTTATCGAAATATGCCGAATAATCGACCTATAGGCGGGCTTTTTCTTACAATTAACAAAATGAGGAGATTTTTTTAACTATACGTAATTAGTTGACAAATACCCTGTGGGGGTATATAATTAAAATACCCCCTTGGGGTATTATTAAAAGGACGGCGAATACAAAATGGAAAAATGTCCGTGTTGCTCGAAAAAGACTACCGAGCGTGATGTAAATGAAAAAAAGAGCCTTATAAACAGACTTAACCGCATAGAAGGTCAGATAAGAGGCATTAAGAAAATGCTCGACGAGGACGCTTATTGTCCCGATATACTGACGCAATCGGCGGCGGTAAACGCGGCGGTAAACGCTTTTAACAAAGAACTGTTATCTTCTCACGTCAAAGGTTGCGTCAAAAGAGATATTTTAGGCGGGAACGAGCAAGTCATAGACGAACTTGTTTTGCTTTTACAAAAACTTATGAAATAACGCCGTCGTTTATAGACGCTGAAATTTCGGTTATTCGATACTCGGACGGAAGTATAATATATATATCGATTTTCCTCTTTCGTCCGTCGTTCAATCATTCCGTTTATATTTAATATACGGAATGCGAAAAATTACCGAAAATGGCCGAAAACGACGTTTAATAATTTTTATTTAAAAGAAGGTAAATTTATGCAAAAATACGATATTACGGGCATGAGTTGCGCGGCGTGTTCAAGCAGAATCGAAAAAGTCGTTTCTAAACTCGACGGCGTAAAAACGTGTTCCGTAAACCTACTTACAAACTCGATGAGCGTCGAGGGCGACGCGAAATCAGACGCTATTATTAAAGCGGTAGAGGACGCAGGTTACGGCGCGAGCCTTAAAGGCGCCAACGAAGTTAAACAAGCCGAAAAACAATTAAACGCTTACGACAGCGATATTTCAAAAATAAAAAAACGCCTGTTTTTCTCACTCGGGTTTTTAATCGTTCTTATGTACTTTTCGATGGGACATATGATGTTCGGCTTTCCCCTCCCCCCGTTTTTCGACGGCAACCACGTTGCAATGGGACTTATTCAACTGCTGCTTTCAGTCGTTATAATGGTTATAAACCAAAAATTCTTTATAAGCGGATTCAAAAGCATCGTTAAAAGGGCGCCGAATATGGACGCGCTCGTTGCGATAGGTTCGATGACGGCTTTCGTTTACAGCACGGTTGCTTTGTTTATGATGACGGACGCAGTCGCGCGCGGAGATAATACTTTGGCGACGAAACTTATGGACGAGTTTTATTTCGAGTCCGCCGCGATGATACTTACCCTTATAACCCTTGGAAAACTTTTAGAGGCTTATTCCAAAGGTAAAACCACAAACGCCTTAAAAAGTCTTATTGCGCTGAAACCGCAAACGGCGACCGTAATTATCGACGGACAAGAAGTAACCGTACCTATTGCTAAGATAAAAATCGGCGATACTTTCGTTGTCCGTCCGGGAGAAGCCGTAGCGGTTGACGGTATAGTGCTTAAAGGTATCAGCGCAATTGACGAATCCATGCTGACGGGCGAATCGATTCCGTCGGATAAAACTGAAAACAGTCCCGTTTACGCGGGTACGATAAACAGTTACGGATTTTTAACGTGCAAGGCAACCAAGGTCGGCGAGGACACTACGCTTTCAAAAATCATCAAAACCGTGGAAGACGTTTCGATGACCAAAGCGCCTATTGCGAAAATAGCGGATAAAGTTTCGGGCGTGTTTGTGCCGACCGTTATAGGTATTGCGCTCGTTACCGTGGCAATCTGGCTGATTGTCGGTAAACCTGTTGGGTTTTCGCTTGCAAGAGGTATTTCGGTACTCGTTATAAGTTGCCCGTGCGCTTTAGGGCTTGCTACCCCCGTCGCAATTATGGTGGGGAGCGGCGTCGGCGCAAAAAACGGTATTTTATTTAAGACTGCGGAATCTCTCGAAAAAACGGGAGAAGCAAAAATCGTGGTTCTCGACAAAACCGGAACGATTACCGAAGGAGAGCCTTCCGTAACGGACGTTATACCTTGCGGAGAGTTTTCCGAAACCGACCTTTTAACCTATGCAGTTTCGTTAGAATCGAAAAGCGAACATCCTCTTTCGATTGCAATAACTAAAAAAGCAGACGAAAAAAATATCAAACCTTTTGAAGTCGATGATTTTCAAATTTTGCCCGGTAACGGGCTTATAGGCAAACTTTTCGGCAAAACGATAGTTGGCGGAAATTATAATTTCATTAAACAAACCGCCGTGGTTTCAGATGAAATAAAAAAAGTAACCGACGAACTTTCCAATCAAGGAAAAACCCCGCTTTACTTTTCTTACGACGGAAAGTTAAAAGGAGTAATCGCGGTGGCGGATACGATAAAGCCGGACAGCAAAACCGCAATTAATAAAATGCAAAAAGACGGGCTTAAAGTAGTTATGCTTACGGGCGACAACGAAAAAACCGCGAAGGCTATCGGAAGTATCGTCGGCGTGGATAAAGTAATATCGGACGTACTGCCCGAAGGTAAACGGCAGATTATAGATGACCTTAAAAAAGAAGGTTCGGTTATTATGGTCGGCGACGGCGTAAACGACGCTTTGGCTCTTACGACCGCCGACGTCGGCATTGCGATAGGAAAAGGTTCCTTCGTTGCTATTGATTCGGCTGAAGTCGTTTTAATGAACGACAGCCTCGAAGGCGTTGAAACCGCAATTAAATTAAGTAAATCCACCTTGAAAAACATTAAAGAAAACCTGTTCTGGGCGTTCTTTTACAATTCTTTGGGGATTCCCGTTGCGGCGGGCGCTTTCATAAATTTATTCGGCTTTTATCTCAGCCCTATGTTAGGCGCGGCAGCAATGAGTTTATCGAGTTTATTCGTCGTCACCAACGCTTTAAGACTTAATCTTTTCAAGCCGAATAAAGGGCGTAAACCCGATAATAATCGCCTTAATTGCCATAATAATACGGTCGATATAAATCACGAAAAGGAGGTTCCCATGAATAAGACTTTAAAAATAGAAGGCATGATGTGCGCTCACTGCGAAGCGCACGTTAAAAAAGCGCTCGAATCCGTTGACGGCGTAGTATCCGCAACAGCGGACCACGTAAGCGGTATTGCAAACGTTACGTTAAGTAAAGAAGTTTCTCTGTCTTTACTGAAAACCGCAGTTGAAAACGCGGGCTATACGGTAAAAGAAATTAAATAACAAACATAGGGATTCCATTCGTCATCACTAATTACCGAAAAGGCGTCTTT
This sequence comes from uncultured Clostridia bacterium, assembly GCA_934278995.1. Lineage (GTDB taxonomy): Bacteria > Bacillota > Clostridia > Christensenellales > Borkfalkiaceae > UBA4636. The sequence continues at coordinate 6,707 of CAKQWM010000018.1, read as the reverse complement.
TCAGCCCTTTTCCGTGACCGCTCGGTCGCAGTACATACAGTACGGCATCCCTTACGCTCACGAAAAATCATCTAAAAATGCGCTCTTTTCGGTGCGAAGCATTTTTGCGGCGAAGAAATCGCCGATTTAGGTTAAGTTTTTGCAAGGCAAACGACCGAAAGCGTACTATACGTACGGTGATGGGAGTTTAACACAGCAAAAACCGATTTATTCCCGCAAAAATAATTAGTGATAATGATTGGAATCCCTAACGCGAATTTAACTTAAAATATGCAAAAAGACCGCCTATAAGCCCGTTATCGAGCAAATAGGCGGTCTTTTGTTACTTAATTTTAGGAGATAAATTACAAAATCGTAACCGTTCCGTCCTCTTTTACTTCTATTGTATCGCCCGTTTTTACGGTTGCCAAAAACTCGTCGCCGAGTTGGTCTATTGCGATAAGTTTACTGTTTTCCCAAACGACGGAAAGAATTACTCCGGCGCCCGCAAGCGAGTCTATATGTTCGGAAAAAAGCATGCACGCGGGGTTAATGCCCATAGAACATATTACCTGAATAACCATACCGCCCGTCGTCGAACCGATGGTCTTGGGAAGGCATAAAGCCTTACCCGTAATGTTTTTGCCGTAAATATCGGGGTTGTTCTGATCGGCTACTATAACCTGTTTGGCGCCGGAAAGCGCGGATTTCTGGAAAGTAGCAAGGGTGTTTACGCCCTGATGCGAAACGACCGCTTCGCCCTTATAATAACCGCCGTTTATAACGCGACCTTTAAATTCCTTCATTTCTCAGCCCTCCTTGTTTCCGGTTATAATGTCCAAAAGTTCGTCGTCTTTATAATATCTTGCAACCGAGTAAGTTCTCAGTTTATTGGAGCAAGTCATCATTCTTCTCGATTTGGTAAGAGGATTTGAAGTGTACATAAGCGGGCAGATACAGGTTACCCTTGCGCCCGTCTTTACGAGTTTTTGATACCTTTCGGTCTTGATAAATTCTTCTCTTACGGGCGGCGCAGTGCAAAGAACCGTCTGACAGGAAACTTTGTCGTGTCCGCTTCTTGACAGACCTTCAACGATTTTATCCGCCCATTCTTCGAGTTGTACTCTCGATAAGTGCGGGCAACCGATAAATGCGAGCGTTCCCGATTTTTCGGGGTGTTTCCACATAACGGGGTAAGATTTGAAAACTCTTTCGAGTTCCTTATCGTCGATGAAGTATTCTTTATAGTCGTCCTCGAGCAGACTTTCGCCTTGTTCGACCGCTTCGGGCGTGACGTTTTCGATGTGGTAAAGCCCCACCGCGCCGTTTGATGCCGTTGCCGCGCCGAAATCTTTCAGATAGGATTTACATTCGTCGTTTAACTCCGAGCCGATCCATTTATCCAGACCTACCACGTAAGGAACGTCTTCCATAACCTTGATGCCGATAGCCGAACCGAGAATCTGCGGTATAGGCTTTTTGGTCGTTTTGACTATAACCTTCCATTTTGCTTTTCTTCCTTCGTCGGTCAAAAGCCCGAATTTGGGAACGTAACCTATTATCGAACCGAATATATCTATCATGCCGGAGTTACGGTTGCATCTTGCGCCCAAAACCGAGTTGGCGTAATTGACCGCGCTCGACTCCGCCCAGGAAAGTATATCGCCTTTTTTCGGAACGTTGCCCATTTCGTCGAAGTAGCAGGCGCAACTGAACGCGTCTTTCGACTTTAAACCGAGTTTTCTAAGTTGCTCCTCGTAATCTTTTTGCTTTCCGTATAAAACGGTCGAGAACAAAAGTTTATCGAGCAAATTGCACTTAACGTTTTTAAAATCTACGGGACGAGGATCCATCGTGAAACCATCGGTAACCTTCAAACCCGCCGAAATAAGTTCGTCCATGGTGCGGTAAACGGGCTTTAATAGGGATAAGCCGAAGGATGTTACGAGGTGTCCTTCGCCGTGCGTTACTTTGACGAGTTCGGTTGCCTCGAACATATCGCCGTAACGGACGATAGTTTCCATAACCTTTGCTTTAACTTCGCCTTCGGAGCCTTTTAAAATAGCGATTTGCTCGTCGCTAAGTTTCATTTTATATTCGTACATATTGTATCTCCTTATCGTTTTTAAGCGTTGTAAACCCGCAAAAAACCGAGTTGTTTTCAGCCGTTAACGGGCTTATAGCCCGGTTTTTGCGGTTTTACCGAATAAACTAAATTTTCATAGCCACGTCCCACGCGCCCCATACGACCGTTCTTAAATTACCGACTTTTTTGCAGTCGCCTACAAAATATACGCCTGAAGATTTTTCGAGGGCGGGCGTGGGATGATAACCCATCGAACGAATAACCGTGTCGGCTTTTATATCGAACTTTTTGCCGTCTTTGTCCATAACGGTTACGAAACCGTCGGACACGGAAACGAGTTTTGTTTCGAGGTGGGTTTCCACTTTATTAAGCGCGAAGAAGTCGCGTAAGTACGAACTGTTGGCAAGGCATACGCCTGTTACCGCTATAAGGTCGTTCTTCATTTCCACTATAACGGGTTCGTGACCTTTTCTGAATAAATCGTAAGCGATTTCACAGCCGGTAAGCCCGCCGCCGATTATAACGACTCTGTATCCTACTTCTTTGCCGTAAAGATAATCGCACGCTTCTATAGCTTTGTCGATACCTTCGATACGCGGTTTGTTTGCGGCGCCGCCCGTTGCAACGACGATTTTATCAAAACCGTCAAGTCGGGCTTTATCGGTAATCTCCGTATTAAAATTCACTTCGATATTAAGGTCTGCTATCTGTTTAGCGTACCATAAAAGCAGTTCGCGGTCTTTTTCTTTAAACGAAGGAGCGCTTGCCGCGTTGAATACGCCGCCGAGTTTGTCGCTCTTTTCAAAAATAACGGGTTCGTGTCCGCGAAGTTTTAAAACCCGCGCTACTTCCATACCCCCTATTCCGCCGCCGATTATAGCGACTTTTTTCGGGTTTTTAGTCGGAACGATTTTGTATTTTCCGGACTGCATGGTTTCGGGATTCAACGCGCAACGCGCCATGCCCATATTGTCGTGAAGGGACTGATCGTTTGCTACGCCTTTATAATGGCACATGTTAAAGCATGCGTTATGACAACAAATGCAAGGACGGATATCTTTTTCTTTTCCTTCAATGGTCTTTGTAATCCATTCGGGATCGGTAAGGAATTGACGCGCAACGCCCATTGCGTCGATTTCGCCCTTTGAAACGGCTTCCGCCGCGGCGTCCATAGTCATACGGCCGGCGCAAACAACGGGGATATCCACGAATTTTTTGATATGAGAAACGTAACTTAAATTACAGTTCATATCCATATACATAGGCGGGTGCGCCCAGTACCAGGCGTCGTAAGTACCGTTATCGCAGTTTAACATATCATACCCTGCGTCCTGTAAATACTTAGCGGCTTTTTCGCTTTCTTCCATGTCGCGCCCGACTTCGACGAAGTCTTCGCCGGGAAGCGCGCCTTTTCCGAAGCCTTTCGTTTTAGATACTACCGAGTAGCGTAAGGAAACGGGGTAATCGCTTCCGCAAACGGCTTTGATAGCCTTTACTATCTCGACGGGGAAGCGGTATCTGTTTTCAAACGAACCGCCGTATTCGTCGGTACGAAGGTTCGTATATTTCATCGTGAACTGATCGAGCAGATAACCCTCATGTACGGCGTGTATCTCGACGCCGTCAACGCCCGCTTCTTTCAATAAAGCGGCGGTTTTTGCGAAACCGTCTATCATCTCTTTAATTTCTTTTATCGTAAGCGGACGGGAAATACAAGTGTCGTCCCACCTGTTCGGCGTGGCGCTTGCGCTTGCGGTAAGGTAATCGACGTCTAAGATAGGCTTCATTACCGCGCCCAAAAACTTGTTTTTAAGGGCTTTAACCATAATGTCGTTGATGGCAAGGCTTCTGCCGAAACCGGCGGTGAGTTGCACGAACATTTTTGCGCCGGTTTTATGGAACTCTTCCATAAACTCTTTTAGTTTTTTGAACTTGCCCTTTCCCTGCCACAGCCATTTTCCCATAAGGGTGTCTTTGATGGGAGCGATACCGGGAAGTATCAAGCCGACGTTGTTTTTTGCCCTTTCGAGTAAAAAGGCGGCGGCTTCTTTGTCGAAATGGTTAGGCTCTAACCAGCCGAAAATAGAAGTTCCGCCCATTGACGTCATAACGATTCTGTTTTTGATTTCCACGTTTCCGATTTTCCACGGGGTAAACAGCGCTTCGTAATTCTGATTCATTGCGTTCCGTCCTTTAAATATAGAATTTTAATCGATAAAGTCCGTATCGGTTTGCGTCGGTTTTTTTCGCTTTCCGGAATAACGACAGAAATTCCCCTTACGGCATTTTAAAATCGGCGCGAAAATACGCTTTATCTTAGTGTATTATACTAAACCCGTTGCTTTATGTCAATACTTATTTAAAAAAATACCCTTGTTTTCACCGTTTTTTAATCGTCTTGACCTTAAACCGCGAAATTTATATTTTAACGCGCGCTTTATCCGATACTATGGTTACGAAATTAAACTTAACTTTCCGCTAAAAAGCGTACGGAATGAAATTACATCATTTTAAAATTAAAGTTAAAAAATTAGAGTTAATGTGAAAACGGTTAAAATTAAAGTTAAAATTAAAAAAAGCCGAACAAGGTTCGGCAAATTTTATCGGCTTATAAGAAAAGATTTTTATAAACTTTGTTAAGCGTAAAACTCTCGACGCTTCCTCAGACAATTTACTTCTTCAATAAACCGAAAAAGCCTTTCTTTTCAAAACTTTCTTCCGATTTAAATTGAATTTTGTAACCGTCTTTGGATACTGCGTTTATCACGGCGTCTTTATCGACAGGTTCTTTCGAGACGATTATCGCTTCGCCCTTCACGCGCGAAGATTTTACCGTTTTTGCGTTAACCGCTCGCCTTATTAAATCGTTTACGTGCGTTTCGCACATACCGCAACGCATTCCTTCAACTTTAAAAACGTATTTATACATGTTGCTTCTCCTTGTGGTTATTGCTTGGCGATTTAGCTTTTAAAACCGTTTTTACGACTTTATAATATCACCGAAGATAAAAAATGTCAAGCAAATATTGTCTAATATGAAATATTTTTCATATTATACTTTAACGGTCGTCCGCTACGTAAAATAGTCGGGCGTTTGTTGCCCGACTATTTATAAATCTTAGCCTATAAGCCCGTTTAATGGGTGTTTTTACTTTTTGTCAAAAGTTACTTTTTCACCTATAAACTCAACGATTTTTGCTTCGGTAACGCTATCCTTGTTAGTTATAAATACGTCGATTAAAGAAGCATAATCGGATTTAAGTTTATCAAAATCGGCGCTGTTCATCGTAACCGAAACGTTTACTCCGTTATTAACACTGCTAACGTCTTTCGTCAACGTTTCGTAGTTTTCAACCTGAACGAATAACATCGGAACCGAAACAGTATATTCGGTATAAACGTTTTCTTCCGCATTGTAAGAATAATAGTATTGATTTCTGAACTCTATGTCAAATCTTCTCGATAGCATTTTTGTTCCGATGCCGCCTACCGTTTTAGATTTCCACTCTTGGGTTCTGTTGTTAACAAAGAAGGCTGCCTTTTCCTCCTCTGTTGATTGACGGTATTTAATACTGTTTATACCGCTGACGTCGGATAATTTAAACCAGAAAGTATTATACGTTATGCCTTTAAGAACTTCTTTAACTTCATATCCAAGCATTTTACCGCTTGCTCTGTCGTATAATTCTGTTATGTATCCTGTAAAACCGGGTATTCCGCTTGCCTTGTTTCCGACCGCAGATACGTACTTATCAGTAATATAAAAATCCGCGGAACTGTTAACACCTATGCCTTCAACCGTCAAATATTCATAAATATGTCCGGTTACGTTACCTGCGTTGTCTTTTTCGACCATAAACATGGCGCGGCGTACTCCGAGATATTTAATTGCGAATTTGTATGACGTTTTTCTTGCTTCGTAATATAAAGCATTTGCATCGCCTATCTGTATTCTGACGTTTCTATCCCCTGAATTTACGTTCATCGACAAAGCGATTTGTACAGACTGTACGCTGCCGAACACATTAGCCGTGTAGTCTAATACGTAATAGATTACGGTGCCGTCAAAATTTATCGTAACCGAATATATCCCTTGCAAAAAATTATAATTTGCCGTATCCGACGGGTTTTTATCTATATAATTGTTAAAAGCAACTATAGATGAACTCGTTATGTTTTCTAAACCGGTAAGGACGTTGAAAAACCTTTGCGATTGATTAAGATTATCGGTAATCATGTGCCACTGTTCGCCGAATCCGCCGTCGGGAATATCTTTCTTTAACACAAAATCGGAATAATCTTTGTTAACGTAACTATCGGATACTAAGTTTTCTTTATAACCGGGGCGCATCGTCGAAGGTATATAACTATAAGGATCGACTGTTACGTTTTCCAGCAACTGTGTTAAATACGCCGATATATTTACGGTTACGTTCCAGCCGGCGTACAACGTTGTATTTTTTGTTATCGTCATAGGAAATTCTGCTTTTTGAGTACGTTGTTCGTCTATAAACCAGCCCATAAACCTTTTACCCGACGCGGTGAGCGTTTTGGGTTCGTTGATCGTCTTACCTTCTTCGACTTGTTGCGGCGCTATCGTTTCGTCAATTCCCGTTACGTAACTAACGGTATATTTCTTAGC
>CAKQWM010000017.1 GCA_934278995.1 uncultured Clostridia bacterium | reverse complement strand
CGACCTGAACTCAACTACAAAGATAACTCATTCAATCTTTTTCTACCCCTCCGTGTCTACTTTTACGAGTGCGGCATCCGCGAGTTGGCGAGCGACTGCCGTCCGGCCAAACCACTTTTTCACCGTACGGGATGACATGCTTGCAGTCAAGATAGTATTATAAAATTTTGCATAGTTTTATTTGATACTATATTATTTTGACTTTTTAAAATACTGCTTTGACTAACTGTGGCGCAAGGGTTTGCAGACAAATAAAGGATGGTTATTTTTGTTTTCGAAAGATGTTGAAAGTCATCTTTGAAAATATAATAACCAGATTTTGTACAATGTCACATTTTTTTGAAGATTCCCTCGCGACACTTCGCAAGGAGCACGGCATCCTTTTACAGCGAAAGAATGTAAAAGCCTCGTCCAATGGTGTATGGATAAGGTATGATAATCCTATTCTTACTGCATCTCACACGCCTTTGTTTTGGCGCTATGATCTGAACCCGGAGACCAATCCTTATCTGCTGGAAAGATTCGGAATTAATAGCACCTTTAACTCCGGAGCCATTAAGCTTGGCGATAAATACTTTCTTGTTGTTCGTGTAGAAGGAAATGATAGAAAGTCGTTTTTTGCTGTTGCAGAGAGTGATAATGGGGTGGATAACTTTCGATTCTGGCAAAAGCCAATAACTATTCCAGGGGAAACGGCTACCAATGTTTACGATATGCGACTTACAGCTCATGAGGATGGGTGGATTTATGGTGTGTTCTGTGCTGAGCGTCACGACTCTTCCGCTGCTCCAGGCGACCTGTCCTCTGCTATAGCCACTGCCGGTGTAGTTCGTACAAAGGACCTTAAATCATGGGAGAGGCTTCCAGACATTAAATCGCCTACACAACAGAGGAATGTAGTTCTCCATCCTGAATTTGTGAATGGAAAGTATGCATTGTACACCCGTCCGCAGGAGGGCTTTATCGATGCCGGTGCGGGAGGCATGGGGATCGGATGGGCTTTGGTAGATAGTATGGAAAATGCTGAAATTAAGAATGAGAAGATTATAGATACTAGGATTTATCATACTATTAAGGAATTGAAGAATGGGGAAGGTCCTCATCCTATAAAGACTTCAAAAGGATGGTTACACCTTGCCCATGGAGTGCGTGGATGCTCAGCAGGTCTTCGTTATGTTTTATATATGTATATGACTGCTCTAGACGATCCGACTAAGGTTATCGCCGCTCCTGCCGGATATACTCTTGCTCCGATGGGAGAGGAGAGAGTCGGGGATGTTTCGAATGTGCTCTTTTCTAACGGATGGGTGGCAGATGATGATGGGCGAGTACTTCTTTATTATGCGTCGTGCGATACGAGGATGCATGTGGCAGAGTCTACGATAGATAAACTAATCGACTATTGTATGCATACTTCACCTGACGGACTGACGACATCCGCTTCTGTTGAAACCCTCAATAGGATTATTGATGCCAATATCCCCTTCATAACGGGCAGTGACTTGTAACCATTAATGAAAAAACTAATTCCCAATATAATTATGAAGAAAATAACAAGTTGTTTCTTTTTTATCGTATGTGTATTTGCATCGGTACTGTGTTCATGCGAACAAGAAGAGCGTAATACTGAGAAACTAATAGATCCGTGGCTTCGTGAACGCACGCCGGTAGGCTTTCGTCTTGAATCCCAGATAGGAGCGGCCACCATTACGCAGTCTTGGCGTCACGATGATCAAGGCTCCATTTATGTGCAGTTGGTTACCGGAGGCTTGGATTTGTCTGCAGTAGAAGTGGTTTCTATTGATTTTGCATATCCGGAAAGTGAATTTTGCCCTAAAGCAAGTATTCAAAAGGGTAGTGTTTTGGATTTGTCAAGTGGCTCAGCAGAATTTGTCGTAACGGCCTATAATGGTGAAACTAGGACATATACTGTCACCTATGGCCAATTTAAAGATCCTCTCGAGGGTGTGTATCATCATAAACTTATAGGAGGAATCCTCGATGCGAGTTCCGCATCTACATCCATGGTTATTCATGGTGGATGGACTGATGCGGAGGTTATGTCCACAGATATGGATAAGTATTGGCATTGGGGAGAAGGATATACTCATGTCTATGAGCAAGATAACGAGATTAGTTTTATGCTCACGGAAGTCGATAGCCAGACTGGAGCTACATTCGGAACGGTAGTTAACACTCCAGGAGAAGATGGCAAGTATGCTAACTATGTATATGATAACACCTATGATGTTAATGAGTATTATCGTCAGATTCCTGTAGGTTCAAGTCGTTGGTCAAAGGACGATGTCAACTCCAACGTGATAAGCATTTATGCATTTGGTGATACAAAATGTGAAAACCCTTTATACCAAGTGTCTCTGTTAGGCGCTGGTATCATTAGCAATGCAGGTAAAACGGTGACTGTAGAGGGGTGTGCTTTTACTCGTCATTTTGAACATACGGATTGGGTCGTCGATAATAACTGGCCGGATACTCGATGGATGGTTGATAACATTCGCAATACTTATTGGATTGCTGAAAAAGTGTCCGATTCTCCACTTCCGAACCATTCTGAGCTTTTGAAGTAAATTATGAAAGTGAAAATGTCTATATCGTTATTTTATTGCTTGACGTTGATGTTAAGTTTGTCTTCGGTCCAAGCATGTGGTCCTCAAAATGAAATTGAGCAGCCTACAGATACGAGGGAACTGATAGTTCAGCCTTCAGAAGTCGAACTTGGATATGAGGCATCGGAGTGTTCGTTTATGATAAAAACAAATTTTGAATACAAAGTCATTAACGAGGCCGATTGGGTTTCTGTAAAAAGTGCAAGTTCTACTGCATTGGTTTTAAGTATAGCTGAAAATACATCTGCGCTATCACGCCAGACGGTTCTTAAACTTATGGATAAGAGCGACCGCTTTTGGTTTAAGACCATAAAAGTATCGCAGGATAGGAATCCGGTGCAGAAAATCAAATTATCTATCGTGGATAAGGACGCAACGCCTCAGACGAAGGCTTTGTTAGCCAATCTATGGGCATTGGCCGAAAAAGGTTTTATGTTTGGGCATCACGATGATCTATGGTATGGCCGCTATTGGTATAATGTCCCAGGTGGTTCCGACACTAAGGCCGTATGTGGCGATTATCCTGCTGTGTTCAGTGTGGATTTTGCTTCTATTATGGATAATAGGTACCTTTCAGATTCTAAGGAAAATGGAATACGTCGCAGAGCGATTTTGGAGGCTCGAGAAAGGGGTGAAGTGATTATGGCGTGTATTCATATAAACAATCCGTTGACAATCATAGGCGCTGGGTCTTATCCGGAAGGCTCTTCATGGGATAATACAAAATGTATTGACCAGATACTTACGGAAGGAACCGAGGTGAGAAAGCGTTATATAGAGTGGCTTGACAGATTGGCCGATTTTGCTAATAATCTAAAGGATAGTCATGGTGAGTTAATACCTGTTATATTCAGACCTTATCACGAGTGTACGCAAAGTTGGTCTTGGTGGGGTACACAGGCTTGTAGCGCTGCGGAGTATGTTAAGTTCTGGCAGTGGACAGTGAAGTATCTTCGGGATACAAAAGGCGTGCATAATTTTCTGTATGCAGTATCGCCGCAGATGGATGGCGACTATGGCGAAAATGGTCGTGCTCGTCTGTTATTTAGATGGCCTGGCGATGAATATGTCGATTTCCTAGGCATGGATTGTTATCATGGCTTGAATTACAATGCTTTTGCTACAAATATAGAGGCTATGCAGAAACTCTCTGCCGAGAAGATGAAACCTTGTGGTGTAACTGAAACAGGCGCAGAGTCATTCACAAATGCCGACTATTGGACAAGGTATATACTTGGCCCGGCAAAAGGCAAACGGCTTTCTATGGTTGTTATGTGGAGGAATAAGTATGTTTCTTCCGAGTCGGATAAGCATTATTTCAGCGTTTATCCAGGTCATCCTTCTGAAGAAGATTTCCGTGTTTTCTATAAGGATGAAAGTACGGTTTTTAGTAAAGACCTTCCGGATATGTATTCAATGCCGGATAATTATGAAGTGAAATAACATTTAATAAATAATCAATTTATGACCAAATTATTCAAAGTGTTTCTGCTTGCGGGTGCTCTGTTTATGCTTGGAGGATTTTCATTTTCTCTGCATGCCCAGAATAGAACTGTCAGCGGAATGGTCAAGGACGATACTGGAGAACCATTGTATGGCGCGATAGTCGTGCAGCAAGGAACTACAAATGGTATCTCTACGGATCTTGAAGGAAGATATACTCTCACTGTTCCTTCTGGAGAAGTCGTTCTTCAGTTTCAATTTATCGGATTTGTAACAGAAAATGTTAAAGTCCCAGCTGATCAAAAAGTAGTGGATGTCGTGATGAGAACAGACGCTAGTCTTATGGATGAAGTAGTCGTAACGGCATTTGCGAATCAGAAAAAGGTAAATGTAACGGGGGCAATATCTTCTGTTAATGGGGGCGATATTCTTTCAGCACCGGTGTCCAATATTTCTAACGCTTTGCTTGGTAATACTCCGGGTGTGAGCGGTCTTCAGACTTCAGGTGAGCCGGGACGGAACGATGCTACTATCCATATTCGAGGCATCTCAACTTATGGTTCTTCAACGCCTCTTATTATTATCGACGGAGTTGAACAGGCGTCGGAGCAGGCTTTTGCTGAATTTAACGCTATGGATGCTAATGAGATACAGGGTGTATCCGTGCTCAAAGATGCTGCATCTACGGCCGTTTATGGTGTGCGTGGTGCCAATGGTGTCATTATCGTTACTACGAAGCGAGGCTCTGTCGGTAAACCGGTTATTAATTTCTCGGCTAATTATGGACTTACCTCGGCATCGCAACTTCAGCAGGGAACAACCTCTTATGAGTATGCACTTTTCCGTAATGAAGCTATTCGTAATGAGCAGAGGGCTTATTCCGGAACAGAAGGTCTCTCGTCGTATATTTATGACGATTATGACTTGTGGAAATTTAAAAACAACAGAGACTTTACGCCTCAAGAGGTGGATGCCATGTCGTTCCTTACTCCGGAGCAAAAGGAGAGTTTAAAGAACTCACCTGCACTATACTATTCTTCACATGATCTGTACAAAGAACAGTTCGGTAAGGTGGCTCCTCAGTATCAAGCTAATATGAATGTATCCGGTGGAACGGAAAAGGTCAAATACTTTGTATCGTTCGGCTATTTCCGTCAGGAAGGTATTACCAATACTGTAAATTATTACGATGCTACTACAGAGTCTTTGTTTACAAGATATAACTTTAGGAGCAATATTGATGTGAAGATTTTTGATAATCTTACACTTACGGTTAACTCCGCCGGACAATTCGGCCAGACTATGGGCCCGGGAAATGGAGCTGATCCATACGATCTTAGTGCTCGCTATAAAATCATCATGCAGTATATTTATGATGGTAACCCATTCACTTGTCCAGGAATTGTAGATGGCCATTTGATCAGCAGCTTTGCAGGCATAGACGGTTCGGATCAGAACCCATTGGCCACAAAAACTAACAGTAGTATAGGAAATCAGAATGCTGTTTATAATCTTTTAACAAGTGGCTCGGCTACTATTTATAATAGCCTTCTCGATAATTCTCTGAAACTCAATCATAAAATGGATTATCTCCTTGAGGGCCTAAATTCCCATGTAACGGTTTCATATCAGGATAACTACAATAGGTATGTAAAATATACGCCTTCTATTCCATCCTATTCTATTCAGAGAAATTCACAGGACCCTAATAAGTTCGACTTTTTCGGTGGGTCTATGGGAGCAGGTTCTTTCGAGTCGTGGGGTTATAGTAACTGGAACAAGTTATATGTAGATGCTGGAATTGACTGGGCAAGTACCTTCGGTAGACACAATATTACAGCTCTTCTTCTAGGTAAGGCGTCTAAATATACTATGCCAAGTGATTCTTATAATGTTCCTTCCGGAATTATGGGTTTCGTGGGTCGTGTAACTTATAGTTACGATGATCGTTACATGGTAGAGTTCAATATGGGTTATAATGGAACCGAGCAGTTTGCAGAAGGTCGCCGCTTTGGCTTTTTCCCTGCCATCTCTGCAGGATGGGTCATCACAAATGAACCGTGGTTTCCTCAAAATGATATCCTGACATTCGCTAAAATTCGTGCTTCTTATGGTGAGGTAGGTAATGATCAATTGGGAGGAAGTCGCCGTTATTATTATCTTCCTAACACATATAATCTTAATCAGGGAGGCTACTGGCTTGGTAATAGTGACGGAACTTCAGACAATACCTATTTCTATGGCGCTACGGAAGGCGCCCTTGGAAACAAAGCGATTACATGGGAACGTTCTAAAAAATCCGATGTCGGAGCAGAGATCAAGTTCTTTGAAAATAGGCTCAGTGCCGATTTCGATTATTTTTATGAGAAGCGTAATAACATCCTTACAACGCTTGGCATTATCCCGGCCATTTATGGTGTGGCAGGGGGGTCTGTACCTCCGGCCAATGTCGGAATCACAAGTAACAGAGGTTATGAATTGGCATTGAACTGGGCCGATAAAAAGGGCGATTTTATATATTCTGTTGGAGCAGATGTCAGCTGGTTTAGGAATAAGATTATATACAAGGCAGAATCGAAAAATCCTTATTATTGGATGAATGCCACAGGCTTTGCCATTGGGCAGCGTTTCGGACTTGTAAGTGATGGGCTTTTTAATACTCAGGAAGAACTTGCCAATAGGCCATATAATACCTATACGTCTAATGCTGCGACTCTTGGAGATATTCGTTATAAAGACCTGGACGGAGATGGGTTGATTAATCAAAACGACATTGCTCCTATAGGTTATCCTAACTATGCTCAGTATCATTTTAATATCAAGGCTAAAATAGGCTATAAGGGATTCGATATGAAAGTGCTTCTCACCGGTAGCGCAGATGGATCGTACTATCTGAATGGTGGATATACTATTCCGTTTTTTAAAAATGCCGGAAATGCTTGGAAATGGCAGTACGATGGGCGTTGGACACAGGAGAAATTTCTTGCGGGAGAAAAGATTACATATCCTCGTGCTGTCTATGGAGCTACTTTCGCTCACAATAATTACCTAACAAGCGATTATTGGATGGTTTCAACGAATCATATAAAACTTAAGAATGTAGAGATCGGTTATACTTTTGATATGACAAAGTGGGCGAAACACGATGTTATCCAAAGTATGAGAGTTTATTTTAATGCTAACAATGTCTATACTTTCAAGAATCAACTTACCCCTTATGGTATTGATCCTGAGACTACGGATGGTAGCACTTATGTTTATCCTCTCACAAAAGTCTTTACGTTAGGTGTCAGTCTTCGTTTTTAATTGAATAGGAAATATACAATGAATATTTTATCAAAGATTCTTATAGTGGCTACTAGCCTTTCGTTGGTTTGTTCTTGTAACAAATTCCTCGAAAAGCCAGATACCACAGGCACAGTCGATCTGGATGCAGTTTTCAGTAAGACTAAAAATGCCGAGGCCGCATTAATGTCCTGCTATCGTAATGTCTTGCAACATGGCTTACCAGGTGGCATGGGTATAAGTCACTGTACTTATGGAGCTATTTCAGGTGAGCTTGGACGTGGTTACAATTGGCATGGAAGCTATAACATAGTACAAGCAGGACTTTCGGTTAATGGAACTGACGGCTCTGATGCCGGAGCGGATAATTATGGCGATAATTGGCGCTACATAAGACAGTGCTTTATCGTTAAGGAGAATATCCACAAAGTAAGCGATATGGACGAGGCTACAAAGGAGGTTATAAAGGCAGAGGCTACGGCACTTATAGCTTATCGTTATATGGGTATGTTTTATCGTTATGGTGGAGTTCCGATAGTGACCAAATCTTTTGAAGCAAGCGATGACCTTACGGCAGGGCGTGCTACTTTAAAGGATATGCTTAATTATATCTGTGAATTATGTGATGAGGCATATGGGCAACTTCCGGAACAGTGGGATGCTGCCAATACCGGTCGTATGACAAGGGGAGCGGTGCTTGCCATCAAAGCAAGAGCTCTTCAGTATGCTGCTCGTCCTTTGTTCAATAGTGAAACTCCATATTTGGACAACGGGGAAAATAATGCCCTAATCTGTTTTGGGAATTATGATAAAGAACGCTGGAAGGATGCTATTGAAGCTAATGAAGAAGTCCTTAAATGGGCTGGCGAGAATGGTGTGAAGCTCATCAATACTGGAGGGGCAGGTGTCGGAAATCCTAATCCTAATGCTTTTGAAGATTATGCGAAAGCTGCTTCACAACCGGCAAGTAGGGAGGTTATACTTGCTTATAAGCGAGATGAATTCAGTTCTATAGCCAATTTTGTAAATTGTTCGCCTAATCAGACAATAAATCGCTATGATACAGATTGTAGCGGAGTTCTGACAAACCATTTGGAGAATTACTATGCCAAGGATGGCTCGGAACTTAATTGGCCTAAAATAGGAGAGGCTGCCGCTAGGTCTGGTGCGGATTACCGTGAAAATGTAGCCAATCTCGAGCCAAGAGCGCTTGCAGACATCAAAATGGGTGGCTATGATTCTATGAACAATCCTGGAGACTATAATTGGTCAAACATCGGATGGGGACGTGGTGGTTATGCTGCAGACAAAGGCAAAGGTGATGTTTTCCCTAATGCCATAGATAGCGATAAAGGGTGTGGAGAGCGTACGAAATTTTACTATAAGGCGGGTGCTCGTATTTGGTGTGAAATTCCTCTTTTTAGACTTGCAGAGACTTACCTTTATCTTGCAGAAGCATATAACGAATATGGGAATCAGGCTAAAGCTCTTGAATATCTTAATGCTGTTCATAATCGTGCCGGTCTTCCTTCTATAGTTGAGACTGACCAGGCCAAGTTACGGGCAATTATTCAAAGAGAAGACATGATAGAATTCTTTCAGGAGAACCATAAGTATTGGTCAGTTAAACATTGGAAACGAGCTGATATCGCTGATGGTATTTGTGGCGGAGAGATGCGCATGCTGCAATTCAATATAGAAGATACTGATGAGGCAACATGGCCTTATGCTGCGAAGTGGGTGGTATCCTATTGGGATGCAGTGGCTTATACCGCATTTTGGAGTCCGGCGATGTATCTTGAACCATTCCCGCAGACCGAGATAAACAAAGGCACTACAACCCAAAACCCTGGATATTGATTGTAAATGGCCGATATAATAATGAATATCACAATGAAAAAACTCAATATAAGAAAATATGTGGTCCTGACTGCAGTGATAACACTTGCTTTAGGAAAACTAAGCGCTCAGGAACCATCTGACAGTGAACTGACTTCCTCAAAGGAAGAGCTTAATTCTACTGCTTCCATATCAAAGATTTCGGGAGAGGACCTTTATAAGACTCCCACATCGAATTTTACCAATACTTTAATTGGAATCCCGGGCCTTATGGTAATGCAAGGGACGGGATCTTACGAGGATAATAATGCAAAATGGCTCGTTCGTGGTATAGGAAGTTATGCGATAAATGGATGGAATACAGCCAAGGTTTTTGTAGATGGATTCGAGGTTAATTCTGAATATCTCACAGGTCTTTCAGCTTCAGAAATCGAATCGGTCGAAGTGCTTAAAGATGCAGCTGCTTTAGCTCTTTATGGAGAGAAGGGAGCCAATGGAGTAATTAGAATTACTACCAAGAGAGGGCAGATAGGTAAAGCCACAGTAAACGCACGGCTGCGATACGGAGTGCAAAGCCCGACCATGATAAATAAGCCGCTTGGCTCGTATGAGTTTGCCAACCTTTATAATCAAGCGGTTTCTAATGATAATGGTATGGAATGGTCTCCGGTCTATTCTGAAGAACAATTGGCTGCGTATAAAGATGGAACTGCCCCAGATGTGGACTGGTATGATGCAGCGCTTAAGAATATCGGACAGTATGTAGATGGAGGTGTCGTGTTAAATGGAGGAGCTAAAAACGCTCGTTACAATATTAATCTTGATTACATTAACAATAGTGGCATTTTTAATACTTCTAATACTGATTATACACGGAATGTAGGTTATCAGAAGTATAATCTTCGTACCAATCTTGATTTTAATATTCTTAGAATTTTCGATGTCAAGGTGGATTTCGGTGGCCGTATCGAGGAAATGGAAAGACCGAATTATGGTATTACACAATTGTTTAATGATCTCGCTACTTATCCATCAAATATATACAGTATTTATGACGATGACCAACGCCAGAACTATTCTGGAACTGCTTTGTATCCGAATAACCCTTTTGCATCGGTTAATGGACTTGGATGGATGTCCCATAAAGCAAGAAGTCTTCAGGGCAATTTCTCTATAAGGGAGAACTTAGATGACTTACTTGAAGGACTTTATCTTCAAGAATCGATATCATTCTATAGTCATACTCTTAGCCAATATGGCAAAACTAGGAATTATGCTAGATGGAATGGGGGCGTTACTACCACTACGGATGAAACGACTACGATTACTGCCACTGGCTATGGCTCTAATGGCATGCAGGATTGGAAGCAAGGCGTAGTGACTGCTGGTTATGACAGAACATCAGGAAAGAGTGTGCTTTCTTCGGCGCTCAATTTTAATCTTTCGGCATATAAGGGAGATGGTTATTTTTCATATAAGTATAACACTATGAATCTAAATGGATTCGTTCATTACGAATATGACAAGCGATATATAGCAGAACTCGCCTTCTCTTATTTTGGAAATGATGCTTATGCTCCAGGTCATAGATGGGCAGCATATCCTGCGGCATCGATGGCGTGGATAGTTAGCAACGAGAACTTCTTAAAGGGAAGTAATGTGGTTAACTTCCTTAAGGTAAGAGCATCGGCAGGCCTTTCTGGTGCTTATGATACTAGTGCGACATCGGTTCTGTCGGGGTATAGTTCTAATGGACGCTATCTATTTAAGGATTATTACACATATAGTTATGTGGGCTCATTCTATACGGGGAAAACTTCTGGCGTATGGCAGACCAGTTTAGTCCCTATGTTTAAGAAAAGTGATGATGTTCATGCCGAAAAGAGTTTGAAATACAATATTGGCTTTGATGCGACACTTGTTCGTAATCTAAATATAACGGCAGATTTCTTCCTCGATAAGAGAACTGACATACTCACATTAGACAATTCCTTAATGGGTTACTATGGAAAGCAGTTCCTCTTTACTAATTCAGGAAGTATGACCAACAAGGGATTTGAACTTACCACTTCGTGGAATGGAAAATCTGGTGATTTTGAATATGCTCTTAATGGTCAGGTGACATTCAGTCGCAATAGAATAGATAATATGAATGAAGTCGCTCCTGCCAATGCTTTCAGTGCTCAGACAGGTCGCCCTCTCGGTACTTACATCGGGCTTGTAGCCGACGGTTTTTACGGCATTGATGATTTTAACGAGGATGGTTCCCTTCTTTCTGACCTTCCTGTGCCTGCGTTCGGAAGTGTGCAGCCAGGTGATGTAAAGTATCTGGATTTGGATAAGAATGGAATTGTTGACCAAAATGATGTAACCAGAATAGGTCGTTCTGTATATCCTGAATGGTATTTCAGCTTTGGCGGAAAACTTGGATATAAGGGTTTTGATCTACAGGTGCTCTTCCAAGGTATGGCAGGTGTTTCGGCTAATCTTCTTGATAACTGGAATCAGACTGTGGCTTTTGTGGATAATGGTAATGCATACAGTATTGCCAAGGGTTCGTGGGTATATTATCCTACAGAGGGGATAGACAATCGTGCTAATGCAACTTATCCTCGTTTGACGACTCAGAGTAATGAGAATAACTATCGCACAAGCTCGCTATGGATAAAGGATGCTTCTTTTATTAAGCTTCGTAATGTTGAATTAGGTTATAACTTTTCCTCAGCTAAGATGAAAAATGCTGGAATATCGGAATTAAGGGTATATCTTAGCGGACATAACCTATTTACAATCAGTCCTCTTCTAAGTGAGTTTAATTTGGATCCTGAGAATCTTAAGGGCTTGTATCCAGTGATGAAGACATTTGCTGCCGGAGTCACCATAACTTTTTAATTAATGGGAATGATGATTATGAAAACGATAAAAAACGCAATATTTGTGGTGGCTCTTCTTATCGCCGGGCAAGGATGTTCGTTCCTTGATACGAGCCTTGACACGAATAATACAGGGGAAACCATACTTACCGATAGAAACAGTATATGGTATTTTGCCAATGCCTGCTACACTCCTATTATCAATGGATATTCAGTCATTGATGGGAACATTTTCGCGGCTGCTTCTGACGAGGCGCAGCAGACATCTGCGGCATCGGATGTGATTTATTTCAATAAGGGCATAGTGAATGCAAGTGTAAATCCTATCTCTTATTTATATACTAACTGTTACGAGGGGATTCGTGCTGTGAATTTCTTTTTGGATTATGCCGCTGACGGGAAAGGAGAAGCGTTGCTTGCTCAAAACAGAAATCTTGTTACAGATGCTGTTAATTATGAAAGGGACCTTCAGTCTCTAAAGTGGTATATTGCAGAGGCGCATATATTACGCGCATACTATTATTCAGAGCTTGCGAAGATGTATGGCGGTGTTCCTATTATAGAAACAACTATGGATAAGAGCGCAAACGCTTTTGTCTCTCGTTCAAGCTATGAAGAAGTAGTAGAGTATATTGTTAATGAAATAGATGAGTGGAAAGACGAATTGGCCTATAATTGGAATGATTTTGCTGAGCGCGAGGGACGATTCACCCTTGGAGTAGCTCTTGCTATTAAGGCAAGGACACTGCTATATGCTGCAAGCCCTCTTCATAATCCGTCGAATGATACTGCCAAGTGGATAAGGGCAGCAGAGGCCTCAAACGAATTTCTTTCTAATACGAACATTACCTATTCTCTTGACAGTGACTACGAAAGCTATTTCAGTGGCGCCACTTCTTTGACAAGTCCCGAGACTATTTATGCTGTTCGCAGAGGTGCTTCCAATAACTTGGAAGTAGCAAACTATCCTATTGCCACTCAGGGAGGTAAGAGTGGAGTGTGTCCTACTCAGAATCTTGTAGATGCTTACGAATATATTGGCACGCCTAACGAAAGTGACCCTTATGCCAATAGAGACCCTCGTTTTTATGCGTCAATTGTTTACAACACATCTATTTGGAACGGGCGAACTATAGCACAGACCCCAGGTGAAACTGACGATATGTCCAAGGCCAATGCTAGCCGTACGGGCTATTATTTAAAGAAATTCCTTACTGACGGTTTGAATCTTACTCAAGGGCAGACGGCTCAGCATAACTGGGTGGCTTACCGTTTTGCTGAAGTGTTGCTTAATTATGCAGAAGCGGTGAATGAGGCTTATGGTCCATCGGTTGTTCCAGCTGGTTTTGTAATGTCAGCAAAGGAGGCTTTGATGAAAGTTAGGGATAGAGCAAGTGTTAGTCTTCCAGAAATCGAGGCAGGAACTATTGAGTCTTTCCGTAAGGTTGTTAAACATGAGCGTATGGTGGAACTGGCGTTTGAGGACCATAGATATTGGGACTTGCTTCGTTGGAAAGATGCTTCAACTGTTCTTAATGAGCCGGTTAAAGGGGTTCAAATCCGTAAAAGCGGTGAAAACTATGTTTATACAGTTGTTACAGTGGCAACAAGAACTTTCAACGAGCGTAATTACTATATGCCATTCAGTCGCTCCGAGGTGGAAAATTCGCACGGAACACTTCAACAGAATCCTAACTATTAGTAAACATAAAATATAAGTCAAATGAAAAAAACAATACTTTTCGCGACGATTTTTCTGTCAGCTTTTATGGCTCTTTCCTGCCAGAAGGGGGATAGTGAGGTTGATTATGGTAATTCGTTTATTTATATACCACAGGCTATGGTAAGTGGCGGTATTAATAACTACTATAATGTCCCTTCAGGAGGGGGGTGAGGATACTCGTAATTATAAACTATCTGAAGATGGTGTGGACATTTATTTAGGCGTTATGCTTTCAGGGGAAAAACCTAGTGAAGGTTTCAGTGTTAATGTCTTAGAGGATAGGGAAGCGTCTGTTTTAGCTGCTGCAAACCTTGGTGCTACTGTTCTGCCACAGTCAGTATATACTATTCCTTCGAGTGTAAATGTGGAGGCAGGGAAAAATGCTACGACATTTTATCTCTCTATCCCTAAGGTATTTATAGAAGAAAATAGCGGCATTTATGTTCTGGCTTTAAAACTCGATGCTCCATCTTCTTATAAACTATCCTCAAATGGCACTTCGGTAGTTGTAGTTATAGATGTAAGAAATATCAAATAAATATTAACGATGAAGCGAATTTTACTGATAATCATTTTAGCACTATCCGGGACTATTACAAACGCGCAGATAGTATCGGTAGAAGCTCCAGCCTCAACAAAAGAATACTCAAAGACTGAATTTACTATTTCCTTGACTGGACATTGGGAAAATCCATATCTTCAGGAGCAGATAGCATTGGATATGGTTTTAACCTCGCCATCGGGAAAGCAAATTGTGCTTCCTTGCTATTATGTTAGCGGTAAAAGCGGAGAACTCAGTAAATGGAGCGCTCGTTTTACGGCTCAGCAGACGGGTACATATTCTTATATGTTTCGACTCTCGGAGCGCTCAAACGTGGTTTCTGAATCTGCAAAGGGATTTTTGAAAGTAAAGTCGGGTAAAGGACATGGTTTGCTGCATACTAACGATAATTGGACATTAAAGTATGATGACGGGACACTATTTCGTGGTATAGCTGAAAATATCTGTTGGGAGTCAAGAGATAGGGATGATTCTAAATTCTTTAGTGAACTTCATGAACAGTCAGACAGGTTCAATTATAATGTAATGCTACCACAGTTCGCTTCAAATGGGGGAAATTTTGTCCGCATTTGGATGTGCTCGTGGAATTTTCCTATTGATAGACAGCGCGATTTTAATAATTCGCGTTACACGCCAACTTCTGACTATATGAATATAAGTGCCATAAATCACCTTGATGATGTGGTGGCTCTCGCTGAAAGTCTGGATATAAGATTTATGTTGTGCATTGGCCAAGGTAATGTATATGCCGACAGAAGTTTTTTTGTTAGTGAAGTGTCCAAGGCGCGTTATAAAAACTACCTTCGTTATATAGTGGCTCGCTGGGGGTATAGTCCGGCCATCGGAATGTGGGAATTCTTTAATGAGATAGATAATATTCAGTTTCGCGACAAGAATAATCCCATCCCTTCTGAGGATATAGTGAATTGGCATGCAGAGATGTCAAAATATTTAAAATCAATTGACCCATACGGGCATATAGTTACGACATCGATATCGCATCGAGATTTGAAAGGGTTGAATTCAGTGGCAGATCTGGATATCAATCAAAAGCATATATATAATGCTACATCCACTATTCCAAAGACTATAGTCGATTATGAAAACCGCTTTGGAAAGCCTTATGTAATCGGAGAGTTTGGCCGAGAGTGGGATTGGTCTAAGAATTTCGATGATTTTGCAGACGAAATGGATGCAGATTTTCGAAGAGGTCTATGGTATGGAGTATTCTCTCCGACCCCTATTACTCCTATGAGTTGGTGGTGGGAGTATTTTGAAAACAGAAATATGGTTTCATATTTTAGGACTGTTAAAAAGGTTTCGGATATGATGCTTGAGGATAGCAAAGGGCTATTTGAAACTATGGATGCAAATTGTGATGGAGGAGAAGCGTATGCTCTTAAATGCGGAAAGAAGATTTATCTCTATGTATACAATCCTTCAGATAAGCCTGTAACATTTATAACCATTAAATGCGGTAAGAAGAAGGTATCTGAATTTGATTTTGGCACTTTAACGTTCTCTCGGGTTTCATCGAATGTTGTAGATGGGAGTGTAGTTATTCCATGTTCGGTTTCCCGATTGGGTGAAGCACTTTATGTAATAAATTAGTTATGAGATTAATACTTTTACTGGCTTTAGTCTTGTCCGTGAGTTTTGATATGCAGGCACAGCGTCAATTATATGGGAACAAGGTATCCACAAACTTTGGTCTTAAAAGGCCGATGGAAAAGGAAGCTTTACCCTATTCTAAGGCCCCATTAGATAAGCCTGAAAGGGTTCCAAAAGTGGAAGCAAATACAGTGCTTATGCCTATTCAAGATAATGTATGGGAAATAACTCAAGGGTGGGAACTTGCTGAGGCTGATTCTCTCGTGCAAAGTGGAGGCAGCTTATTCTCACCTGAATTCAATACAGATTCGTGGTATAACGCCACTGTTCCAGGCACGGTACTGACAACTCTTGTACAGCAAGGAGTTTATCCGGATCCTTGTTATGGAGTTAATAATATGGCTATACCAGAGGATCTTTGCCGTAAGGAGTGGTGGTATCGTGTCGAAATACCTCTTTCCGAAGAATTGCTCGCAAAACCTACTTTGGAACTACTATTCAATGGCATTAACTATAGGGCAGATATATGGATGAACGGGGAAAAACTTGGAAATATATCAGGTGCTTTCATGCGAGGACGCTTTGATATTACTAAAGTAGCTCGTCATAATAATGTATTGGCAGTGCATATCTTTCCGTCATCTAACCCTGGATTTCCTCATGAGCAATCCAGCATATCCGGGCGTGGACCAAATGGTGGCCAGTTATGTCTTGACGGACCTACATTTATATGTTCGGAAGGTTGGGATTGGATGCCTGGAATAAGGGACCGAAACATAGGGCTATGGCAGGATGTGCGGATTATAGCCTCGGATGGCGTTACCATAGGCGATACACAGGTTATTACCGACCTTCCGCTACCAGATACATCTCATGCTGACATTACCATCGAGACTTCTGTGAAAAATAATTTAACAGAGGATGTATATGTAATGCTTTCGGCTCAATTTGCTGATATAACCATAGATAAGGAAGTCTTCATAAAGGCTGGGTCGCAGAAGAAAGTTTGTTTTGAACCAGTTTGTTTGGAAAGTCCGGCATTGTGGATGCCTAATGGCTATGGACAGCAGAATCTCTATGATCTTTCTATAGTTGCAATGGTCGGGGAAAATAAATCAGATGAGTCGAAAACTCGTTTTGGAATTAGAGAATTAAGTTATGAACTTACTGTCGATTCCGATGAAGAGAAAGATATTCGTATATGTTTTAATCCTACAACGCTGAGAGGAGAAGGAAATATATTCAATAACAGAATGTTGCGCTCGTCTGAGTATGGCGTTACCATTCCTTCTTTAATAAATGATTCCGCCTTGCCTAAAGTGGAGAGGATAAGTAGGGACGAGATGGCACCATATCTTGTACTTCGTTGTAATGGTGTCCGTATTTATTGTAAGGGAGGAAATTGGGGAATGGATGATATGATGAAACGTATTTCCCGCGAACGACTCGAGCCGTATTTCCTTCTTCATAAGGAAGCCGGATTTACGATGATTCGTAATTGGACAGGGGAGAGTACGGAGGAATTGTTCTACCAGCTCGCCGATGAGTATGGCTTATTGGTGTGGAACGATTTCTGGATGTCGACAGAAGGGTATAATCTTGACCCTTTGGATGAGGACCTTTTTGTGGCCAATGCCACAGATGTCGTAAGGCGTTTTAGGAATCACCCTTCAATAGCAATTTGGTGTCCTCGTAATGAAGGTTATGCTCCAGAAAGTTTGGAATCTCGTTTGTCGGCTATGCTTGCTTTAGAGGATGGAACAAGATATTATAGCCCGAATTCACGTTATTGTAATCTTCGCCCGAGTGGGCCTTGGCATTATTTCACCGATGCCTCTAAGTATTTTACAGAACAGGCAGCTGGATTTAATACAGAATTGGGCTCTCCATCTATTCCTACTGCACGCACTATACGCAAATTTATGGCGCCACAGGATCAATGGCCAATCAGCGAAGTTTGGCATTATCATGACTTGCATCCTGAGACTGAAAGTTATGTGGCAAGCGTTTCACAAATGTACGGAGAGGCTAAGGACTTGGATGATTTTTGTAAAAAAGTTCAGATGATGAATTATGATTCGTATAGGGCTATGTTCGAGTCATGGAACAGCCGCCTATGGAATAACACCTCTGGGGTGCTTTTATGGATGTCACATCCTGCTTGGCCTAGTGTAGAGTGGCAGACATATTCGTATGATTATGAAACTTTCGGGTCATGGTTCGGCTCGAAAAAGGCTTGCGAAGCAATGCATGTTCAGATGAACTTGGATGATAGAGAGGTAGTCGTGCTTAATAATACGCTTAAAGATGTAAAAGGCTTAACTGTAAGTATGTTATGTCGGGATCTAACTGGCAAGAAACTTGGCATTCGAACTATTAGGAATATGGTAGCTAAAGCTAATTCTCTAACCCATGCCTTTAAAGGAGAACTTCCTAATTATAATGGAGTTTTTATCGCAAGAGTTTCTCTTTTAGATAGAAAAGGTAGTTGCATATCAGTGAATGATTACATTATAGATGGAAGTGGTTTAAGGAATTATACTACTTTAAATGATCTTCCGAATGTGACTTTGAAGTTGGAGTGCTGTAGACGAGGAGAGGATGTGATTTACAGAATTTCAAATCCGGAAAAAACGATTGCCATAGGTGTTAAATTAAGTCTTGAAGATGCAACTTCTGGCCAACAGGTTCTTCCAGCTATATTTTCAGATGGTTATTTTAATCTTTACCCTGGAGAGTCAAGGGAGATAAGTGTGAAACATTTTCACAGTAAACCAGTTAGACTCTTCGCGGAAGGATACAATGTAAATTCTATAGTAAAATGATAAAATATTTAATGAGCTTATTGTCGGTAGCTCTTCTTAATGTTTTTAGTCTTGATGGTGACTGGGAGTATAAATCTTCAGTTGAGGATTCGTGGCATATGGGTTATGTGCCTGGTTGTGTGCATCTGGATTTGCTTTCAGGTGGTCTTATTCCAGATCCATACTATGGCGGTAATGAGAAACTTGTGCAGTGGGTTGGCGAGAAGGACTGGACGTATCGTCGCACATTTACCATAGGAGATGAACTGTTAAAAGGAAATCATCAGACTTTGGTATTGGATGGAGTGGATACTTATGCTAAAATTTACCTTAACGGAGAGTGTATCCAAGTATGCGATAACATGTTCCGAACATGGAGAATAGATGTTAAAGATTACTTGAAAAAGGGTGAAAACCTTATTGAGGTACGCTTTGAATCTGTGTTTAGTCATGATATTCATAAGTATCTATCCGCTCCGTTCAAACTTCAGGCGTGTGCAAATAATGATCAAAGCGATATTTGGCTCAGTCCATATGCTCGCAAGGCAGGGTATAATTATGGATGGGACTGGGGACCAAGGCTTATAACCACAGGTCTATGGAAGAGCGTGCGTATCGAAAGTTGGTCGGATTTTATAGTGAGGCCATCTCAAGTGAAGACTTTGGACCTTGACCTTCCTCATAAAGCGGAGATGATGGTGGATGCTGAGATTGAAAGTGACATTGAGGGTAAGGCTGTTATTACTGTTTCTACGAAAGGCAAGGTTTTAGCCCGAAAGAATGTCGTTTTGCATACAGGAAAGAATACTGAATCTATTCCATTTGTAGTAAAAAAGCCTAAGGTATGGTGGTCTAATGGACTTGGCGAGCATCCGCTTTATGATTTTGATATCAAAGTGGAGTGTGATGGGAAACATTCAAATCGCACAGAAACAACAGGTATCCGGACAGTGGAGGTAGTAAGGGAGGACGATGAATTTGGAAGGTCGATGAAAGTACGCCTTAACGGAGTGGATATTTTTTGTAAAGGGGCCAATTATATCCCTATGGATAACTTTCCATCCAGGCTTAGTGCGGAAGATTATGATAATTTTATTGCACAGGCGCAGAAAGCTAATATGAATATGCTCAGGATATGGGGCGGTGGAATTTATGAGAACGACGAATTCTTTAATTCATGTGATCGAAGGGGCATATTGGTCTGGCATGATGTAATGTCAGCATGTGAAATGCCACCAAGTGACCCTGCATTTGCAGAATCAGTTGCTTGTGAGGTAAAGGACAATGTTCGTAGATTGCGTAATCACCCTTCAATAGCGCTATGGTGTGGAAATAACGAGAATGAAATTGCATTTTATGGTTGGGGCTGGAACAGAACGATTAAAGGGGAGCAGCGCGAATCTTACGAGAAGGACTTTATTAACTTATTTAGAAAAGTTATTCCAGAGAGTATTAATGAAGTTGATGACAGTAGATACTATCATCCTAGTTCACCAGTAACTGGCTATAATGGTATAGGTTATAATATGGGCGATGCCCATTATTGGGGCGTTTGGAAGGGTGCTATGGTTGAGGAATATCTTAAGCCGGAGAATATTGCCCGCTTTATGAGTGAATATGGTTTTCAAGCATATCCATGTTTAGAAACCATAAAGGAGTATATTCCGGAGTATGACCACTATGTGGGCTCTCCTACGATGCTAGCCCATCAAAAGGCTCACGATGATGTGACTGGAGATCCTAATTTTGGAGATAAGATGATGTTCAAATATATGGATGCTTATTATAAAAGGCCATCTTCTTTTGAGCATTTTATCTATTTAAGCCAATTTCAACAGGCCGAGGCTATAAAAGTTGCTATTGAAGCGCATAGACGTGCTAAACCTTACTGTATGGGTACGCTTTTCTGGCAGATAAATGATTGCTGGCCGGTAGCATCGTGGTCTAGTATCGACTATCGTGGAAGGTGGAAAGCCCTTCAGTATTATGCCGCAAAAGCTTATTCTGAGGTTTTAGTTTCTCCTTATCAAAAGGATAATGGAGAAGTGTCTATAAAGGTGATATCAGATAGGTTGTCAAATATCGACGCTACACTTCAGATGCAATATATCACTCTTGATGGTAGGGTGTTGCGTTCAGAAAAACGTAAGTTGAATATACCGGCAAACGGATGCTTGGATGTAGTATCGATTTCCGAGCCTTTTGAGACTAATACCGTTCTTTACGTGCGATTAGAAGAAAAGGGGAGGTTTATTTCAGACAATTGTTGGTTCCCGGAGTCTCCTAAAGTGTGTGAATATCCTAAGGTTCAGCCTATTGTCAGTGTGGTTTCTATTGGCGAAGATACTATGACCTTGCGCTTGGAGTCAGACTCCGTGATTCGAGGTCTTCACATCAGCGCACATGGTCGCGATCTTCGGCCAAGTGATGATTATATAACGATAGTGCCAGGTCATCCTTGCGAGATAACGATAGTCACTACTCCAATAGAAGAATTAAAGTTCACTTCATTAAATCAGGTGTTATAAAATGAAGATAATTATTATATCACTAATTTTAACGCTAATAGCATTTAGCAGTGAGGCCCAAAGCGTGGAATCGTGGGTGACAACTGCAGATGGCTCTAAACTTCTGGAAAAAGAACAGACCATAGAGTTTCAATCAAAGCCACAAGGGCGACAGACCCCTATAATAGTAGATCCCAAGCAGATATTTCAGCGCATGGATGGCTTTGGTTATGCTCTTACAGGAGGCAGCGCTGAACTTTTGATGAAGATGACGCATCAGGCAAGAAAAGAGATTCTTAAAGAACTCTTTTCAAAAGACGGACTTGGAATCAGTTATATCCGATTGACTGTAGGTGCTTCTGATATGAATGGTACTGTGTTTTCTTATGATGATATCCCGCAGGGACGTACGGATTTTAAATTAAAACATTTCTCGCTTGCTAATGATTTGAGTGATGTTGTCCCTGTTATGAAGGAGATCCTGCAGATAGCACCTGATATAAAGGCTATGGCATCCCCTTGGTCGGCACCGGCATGGATGAAGGAGGAGTTACAGTTCGTGGCATAAATCACAAGTTTGATAGTTCAGAGTATGGGCATCAATGGCAATTCTGGAGAGAACAATTAGCTCTTTTTGTACAGCAGATTTTTAGATAATAATTATATGTAATATGAAAACAATTAAAATTTTACCTTGCTTGCTATTCTGTTTTGCCGCTTGCGGTGAGTTGACGGAAATTCCTGATGTAAAAACGCCTGAAAAGGAAGAACCTTCTACGGAGGAGGAGTTTAAATTCTCTGGCAATGTGACATTTTCGGCTACGATAGAAGATCTCGCTGATGGTACGTCTCAAACATGGAAGGAAGGTGACGAGATTCTAATTAATGATGGTACATCAAGTATGCTCTCTAAAAACACAAACGAGGGCCAAGTGGGGAAGTATCAAGTAGATGTCGCAGATGGATCGACTATGTTTATGGCTTACTATCCTTATTCGGACGACGTCGTAGTCGATGGAACATCCGTAAAGGCTTCTATACCAGTAGTCCAGAATATAGCTGGCGTTTTAGCCCCTATGGTTGCAAGGTCTTCTTCTACAGTTCTGTTTTTTAATAATCTTACAGGAAGGTTAGGTTTTAAAGTGGATATGGAAGGAGTGAAGAAAGTGATTCTGGAATCATCCTCAGCGGTGGCTGGAGATATTAGCATTGATTTTTCAGGAGCAACGCCGCGTGTATCTGCTACTTCAACTGAAATTACACTCACAGGCGATTTCCAAAAAGGGCAGACTTATTATTTCACTCTTGCTGCCAGCCATATAGACGAGTGCAAATTGGCCTTATACAATGAGAATTCTGTAATTTCAAATTATAAAGCGCAAAATCTGGAACTTGGCACTGGAACAACGGTTTCTTTAGGCACAATCGTAGAAGATGTACCTACTTATACCATAACTAATTATTGGGTTTATGGCGGTACAGGGCCACAATATGGTGGTGGTAAACTATATGATCTTTTTGAAAAAGAAGAGTTCTTTAATAATGAGGACGGGCGAGGCATTTCATCTCTAAAAGATAATTATTATGAGATGCATCATAATGGAGAGTTTATTAATTGGGCTGGAGAAGATGGCCGAAATTGGTGGATGGTTTATTCTGGAACGCAAAATCCTGTCAATAGTAAAGATGTAGATCTCAAGGGTTTTTACGAACTTATCCCTCGTCATAAAGCGACATATTCAGTAGATAATTTAGGCAAAATTACTTTTACCAGAAGCGACGGGATGGTAACTACTGGACAGATTGTTCCGGCAGGTAAATATACTCTTTCAGAATATGGACACGAGGTTGATGTGAAGAATATAGCCATACGATTCGATATAAGTGGAGGAAAAGAGGACTGGGACAACATGTACAACGAATATAATGCTATAGCTTGCATGCCAAGGGTTGTTCTGATAGAACTCGCTTCAATGGATTCATCATTTCATACGCCAGAGGCTTCCTGTACTATAGATGAGGACTTCGTGTATGTAGCTCCACAAGAGCCAGATCAAAAATTTGACTTCGATGCTTTCCAGGGTACATGGAATGTTCGTGGTGGAAATAGTTCACCTTTTGGTATCTGGGTTTTAGGAGGTACGGGAGACGATCCGGCGTTCATAAGTCCTATAGACAAGAGTTGGGTATGGGATGACACTATATGGAAGGAATCAGATAACGAATTGATAATTACAGTTAAAGAGAAAACAGAAAGTGCTGTTAAAGGTACGACTAACTATTGGGCAGGAAAGGATGGTGCTTTCTGGAATTATATTTGGAAATATACGGGTGAGGATCTTTCTAAGTTTTATGGATTGCTTCCTAAGGGAGAACACGAATTTGAGATAGACCTTTCTACATTCGTAATTACATTCGATAATGGTGTTAAGGCCAATCTGCTTGAACCTGGTACGCATACTTTTATTCACGATAAGACTATTGACATCCCAAATGGAATGTTCGGCTTTGATTTCGAAGTGGGAACCGATGACATGGAAACTCCTACTTCATCTCGGTGGAACGATGTGGATAGGTTCGTTTACGGCCCGCGTAATTATGTAATGATTTTTGAAAAGGAATAAAAAATATGTAAATTGCCATCGTCTTTCCTTTTATGAAAGGGAGATGATGGCAATTGTATTTACATGTTATGGCACATAGACTACCCCAAGATTATCAATTACAGATGGCTTCTATATATAAAGAGGTTACTCCTTTAACAGAAGAAAACTGTTTGTATGTAATAGCAAGAAGGAAGGATCGTTTTGATTTTCCTATTCATACCCATAATGTCTTTGAACTTAACTATGTAGAAGGCGCTTCCGGGGCTTTATGTGTCGTAGGCGATTCGGTAAGAGAGATTTCCGACTACGAACTTGTGCTTATATCTAATACGGATTTGCCACATGGATGGTTAAATGGCAATATGAAGCCGGATGATATGGTTAGCGAGATTACTATTCAGTTTTCTGGCGAAACCATAGGCGGGTCTTTGTTAAATAAAATCCAGTTTAGAAGTGTAAAGCGAATGTTGGAACTGGGGAGAAATGGAATCTCTTTTTCGGTTTCCACTATACTGAAGGTTCGCTCTTTACTTCATTCGCTTGCTAATGAGACAAAGGGTTTTTATATGATGACCACTTTTTTGAATCTCCTGTATGAGCTTTCTCTTGATCCTGAAATGGAAATCCTTTCAGGAAAGCAGGTAGAAAAGAAAGAAGTTAGTGGACCATCAAAAAGAATTACTCAAGTCTTTGAATATATAGAGCGAAACTATGCTAAACCGATTACATTAAAGGATGTATCGCAGGTCGCCTGTATGTCAGAATCTGCTTTTTCACGTTTTTTTAAGTCGGAAACAGGAAAAAACATTTCTCTTAGTATATGACAAAAATTAAAAATATTTGCTATAATCTGTTGATTATTAAGTAATTACTATTGCAAAAGACCTT
>CAKQWM010000016.1 GCA_934278995.1 uncultured Clostridia bacterium | reverse complement strand
GTTGCAGCAACGTATGCTTCGCTTCTGATTGTTCTTTCAATTTCCTTTGAGGTTGCAGCGTCGGAATTGAACACTCGCCCCGAGCCGTCAAGTATCCATTTTTCTAATCCCCAGATGATGATATTGTCAAACTCCAATCCCTTTACACGCTTCATGGTTGCAATGCAGGTTTTGCTTCCGGGAGATGTGGTATTGTTACCAATTACCATGTTTTCTATGCCGTTTTCATTCAAAAATTTGCTGATATTATCGCGCTCTTTCGATTTTGCGGCAACTATACAAAGACTTTCCTCGGCTCGAACCGCACGGTTAATATATTCAAGCATTTTTTCGCAGTCGTCTGTGCTCACGGTTTCCGGAGCCTTTGCGTGCGTCAGCGACAGCGTTCCGGTTTCGTAATACTTTGTATCGCCTAATAAACCAAGGGCAAATCGCTCTATTTCTTCTGTTGTACGATAGTTTACCCTGAGCTGATAGCGGCGATTTGCAATGTTAATACCGCATTTGCGCAAATGAACATTTTTTCCATACAAATTCTGCGATGGGTCGCCGGTAAGATAAATATCGTTTTCGTGCTGACCGCCTGACAGCACAGAAATCAGCTCAAGCATTTCAGCAGAAAAATCCTGTACTTCATCGGCGATGATGTGTATATAAATCTCCCCGGACGAGCGCAGTTTATCAGACAGCATTTTATACGCAAGGTTCTTTTCAACCGCTTTGGAACAGGATTCTCTGAAATTCTCCAGAACCGTCCACGCAGCGGCTCTCTGACGTCTGTTCATAGGATAGCCGAGTCCGGTTCTGTCAGCGGAAATGTAACTGTCAAGGGTAGTAATATTTTCAGGAACAATAAGCCTTTCCCATTCCTTTTTGAAGAAGCTGAGATTGAACCTTTCTTCAATTTGATTCCTTGCAATCAGCTCGTTCCATAACTCGTCAGCAGCTTTATCATACATTATGCTATAATCCGGAAAATATTTTCCGAACAGTCTTGTTGCAAGGTTATCAATGTTTACAACATCTATCCTGTCACGATTATGAGTGCACATCTTATCAAGCATATCAGATATATCCATCGCAAGATTTTTTGTGAAAGTGGTGACAAGAATACGCTCCGCCCCTTCAATTTGCTCCGCGAGATGCTTGGCGCGGTGTATTGCAGCAACAGTCTTGCCTGTGCCGGCTTCACCGCAGACATAGACCGCTCCGCTGAAATTACCGAAAGCATACTTTTCCTGCGACGGGTGCAGAAACAACCGCCATGGCTCTATTTCACCGTTTACTGCCTTTCTGAATTCTTCAACGGAATTATCATCATCTATTACAAATACGCCATCGCATACGGTATCTTTTACGACGGTCTCGCTTTCGCGTTCCGTTGCCAGCCACTCACGTATCTCATCGCCTGTGAAACCGGCCTCACACATCTCGATAACTGTCGCCTGATAACCGGTAAACGTTGCCCTTATCAGCTGATATACCTTTTCATCCTTTATCTCTTTAAGCAAATCAGCCTGCTCGGCAGACAATCCGAACGAGATGAGTTCTTCTGCTGAATAGCCGTCAAAGACATGGATACGGCATTGTGATTCCTTTGGTTCTGAATTTGCGGCAAAACGAGACATTTCAATGTCATCTGTTATCTCAAACGAGCCCTCTGACAAGCGTTTATAATCTTTGCCGACCATCCAGCGATAGGTTTCATCGTGAGCGCCGCAGTAAACAAGAGTCAATGTGTCGTCTGTACGTACACCTATCGCCCGAAGTCCATCGTTTATCCTTACCGAACGCACATTATTCGGAACATTATTTAAGGTTTCTATGTTAAGCCCGCTTCTCTGAGAGTTATCTCTGAGCTTTTTCAGCAGCTCAACAGCTGCCTTGGCTGCCGAGTTGCTTCCAAGCTTTTGTATACACTTCAGATATTCGTAAGTGACATTTACTTTCATATTGTAACAGTATCCTTCCTGAGGGCTTGTTCAAATTCCTCTCTGCTGTCGGTTCCCGCAACAAAAACTTTATAACCCAGCGCTGTCAGCTGCCCCTTTTTATCGGCGTTTGAAGCGTCACCTGCTGTCGTTCCACCATGCTTCGGCGGAGCAGATAACCCTGCCGTCTGCGTCGGCAATATCCACACCAATATTATCCCTGCCCGGGTACAGTTCATCTGACGAGGTAACGCTGCCAAGGAAATCAACGGCTGAGGGGCTCATAAACCGCAGTTCGTCCTGCCAGGAAAGAGAAACTTTGGATTCGGTTTTTTCAGCAGTATCGGACTGCTCATTGATTTCGCTGATATCCGACGCTGATTCAACAAACGCTTCGGGTTCGTCGCTCTCAATCGGAGATGGGATGCACGTCCATCTCCTCAGGAAATCTGCCGCTGAGTGACGATTCAGCTTATCGTGTATTTTCTGATTATAGTAGTTCCTGAGGCAGAAATAACATGACGTGTCGCAGGTGCAATTTTCCACGCGTTTCAGTGCCGCAGCAATGACATTGTGCAGCGTCATTCCGTCCGATGTAAGCAGCCTGCGTACATGGCCGGCGCCGCCTGCCGCTGCATCGTAGATTATCAGCGAATGAATCCACCTGCCGTTATACGGAGACATGAAAGTGCAGCCCTTGATGTCGGTGCGCTCTATGCCGAGTTCATCGGAAATTCCTTCAAGCATTGCATAGAGGACCGATTGCATAATATCGCCGTTCTGTGCGGAATCATCATCAAAAGTTAGCTTTACAACATCAGTCTTGAAATCGTGCGAAAGATAGTATTCTTTCTTTTTCCCGGAAGCATTGCACGTTCTGCCAAATACGTTTTTGTGTGTCTTTGGAGGCATATTTTGACTTGCCCAACCGCAGGACGGGCATACATAATAGCTTCCGGCGCTCAACACAACAAGCGAATCGTTTGCGGTGGACTCCATTACAATTTTACTGCCGCCTATTTCAAATGCGGTTTTTCCTATTATTCGACCGCTTCCATCGCCGATATAATAGTCGCTGCTCTTTTGTCCATGAGAAGGAGGAGTCATCTTTACCGAGGGTCTGAATTCAGCAGCAAATCCCAAACGAGGTTCAAGCGTTTGTTTCCATCCTGTCAAAGGTATTATTTCACCGCAGTGAGTGCACTTTCTGCCCTCTGAATCAATGGGCGTCTTAGTGAACGAGATCTCGTTGCAGGCAGCGCATACGGCGGTAAAGCCGAATTCCCATCCGCCCTTGTTATCCGGCATTTTTCTTATGTATCTGCTGATGTATGTGTTGCCGTTGGCTACAACTTCCGAATCGGGCGAATAATCCGCAATAGCGAGCTGAAGATCGCGGTTGAGATCAAGCGCTCTGCCTTCCTTGCATGAAAGCGTATTGGTGTTCAGCTTAACCACATCAACGGGGAAGCCGTATTTCGGCAGTATGTTATGACGAACTAAAAATTCTATAAGAGCATTGGAATGACCTGCCGGATTAAGTAAGGTGTTCCTGTATCGGCTTATGTCACTTGCGTTGTCAAAATCACGAGTCTGCGCTGCTTCATCAGCTATCTCGTCTATTCTTTTCAAATCAGACTTCAAATCGTCGATTGCAAGCGTCAGCACGCCGTCGCTGCCAATAATATCATTAGTCCATGAATAATCAGAAATGCCCATCTCAGTATGAAGAACCTTTGGTATTCCCGCAAGGAGCGCGTGCATAAGCTCGGCAGGTCCGGCGTTCAGATAATCGCAGAACCTTTTATATCCCGAATCAAGGAAGAAATCCAGTCCCTTATGATAAACGTCGTTGTTCAGCTTAAAAAATCCCGCAAAAGCAATGGCATAAATATGACGAGCGGCAATTTTTCTGTTTGCTATCTCAAACTTCGGAACATTGATCCTGCCGCTTATCATTTTTATCGGGTCAGCATAAAATGTGTAGTCGTGCGATGAGCGCTTTGCAAACGTCAGTACAAATGCAGACGATTCCAGCGAACGACCTGCACGGCCTGCACGCTGAACATAATTTGCAGGGCTTGGCGGCACATCTCGCATAAATACCGTTTCAAGGCTGCCAAGGTCGACGCCCATCTCAAATGTAGTGGAGCAGGAAAGCGCATTCAGCTGCTTATTCTTGAATTGCTCCTGATACCTGGAAGCAGTTTCCTTGTCAAGCTGAGCGGTGTGCTCTCTTATCTTCAGCTGTTTCATATGTGAACTGCGGTACAGACCGGCATAATGATTATTCGCAAGCACAGACGGGTCGAATTCTGTCAGCGTACCATCGCATCTGAGATTAGGGCAATCATTGTGAATGTTGTACGGGGTTACCTTTCCACACTTACTGCATTTATAGAATTTGGTGTTTCCGAAGCTGATATTGAAATCACAGGCATTCAGCAGCAATCCGTCCTGCGCCTTGACAATCTGATCAGACAAGATTTTATCCCAATAATCCCCAAGGAACTTTGCGGCCGCCTCATCGGTATTCATGCCGGGGAGGTATTTTTTTACACGAATAAGTCTGTTGTTGGAAAATGCCTTGTTTCTCGGCAGCCAGCTGTACTTTTTCCCATTCTTTTCTCCCTGCTTTATTGTGTATTTTGGAAAACTTGTGCGGAACAGATATTCCATATCCTCAGGCAGCCAGCTATACTTTCTGCCGCAATCGACAGAACCGTTCAGCACGACATCCATTATAAGCAGATCGAGAACCGAATGAGCTTCTTCGGCAGTAAGCGCTCCCTGAGACCTTTTGGCAATATTATCGGCAAGACC
The DNA here is from genome assembly GCA_934278995.1 of uncultured Clostridia bacterium. GTDB lineage: Bacteria > Bacillota > Clostridia > Christensenellales > Borkfalkiaceae > UBA4636. The sequence continues at coordinate 21,581 of CAKQWM010000016.1, read as the reverse complement.
GTTCTGCATGATGTTATTGTAGGAAAACGCAATCTTTCCCATAGCGACAAGTCCCGTTGAGGTATTCATACGCAGCATTTCGTTCACGACGGCAATCCATGCGTTGGCGTTTATCCGATCCTTGTCGAACGTACCCATTCTGCTGAATATCTGCTTTATTTCATCTACAAACTCAGGAACGCTGACTTCTGTCTTTCCATCTTCTATAAATATGTCGGCAGCCTGCCATACGCTTCTTCTTCGTAATATTTCTGCATAGGAATTTTCGAGATACGGTGCAAAATATGCCGCACCGCTTCTGGTATCAGAAAAGCACAGAAACTGTCTTGTAAGTTCTTCTGATTTTTCACGCACGGATTCTTCAAGCCCGCCGAACAGATCGTCCTCTTCAACCGGAGCGGACTTTTTGCGGACGGTTTTCTTATCCGGAAGCTGCTCATAAAGTTCAGTTGCAAGAACAGATGTCGCTGCATTCGCACCGTTGACAATAGGGGTGATTATTCCAAATTCGCAGGCAGGACACTTTAGCTTTCTTTCGTCTTTTGTGACATCGGATTCTGTGATGTGTATATACGTGCTGCCACATTCACAAAGTTTTTCTCCAAATTTTATGTCTGTTACGCTGCTGACTGCTCCGCACTTTGGACAAAGAACATAATCGCGCTCCCCGCAGCCTGTTTCCTCATTGATTTCATTGTCATCAAACAACTCATCGGCTCTTCTTGGCGTATACGCTTTGTATGCTCCGCCACTATTCCGGTTAAGATATCCGTTGTGGATCGAACCCAATACAGACAGACGTCCACAGGTTTCGCACACTCCCGCTTCAAAGACGCACTGACCTGTTGCCTCGTCCTTTTCCTTTCTGTCGAGGAAAAGCTGCTTAGGTTCATCAAGCGTAACAAAAGCGCCGTCGATGGCTCTTAGAAAATAATGATATCTCGGTTTGATAAGGGCAGTATGATTCTTTACCGCTTTTGCGCATACCTCGATAAAATCACGAAGCTGCTCTTCAGTTATAGCTCTGGTACACGAAACAGAATCGTGCAGTTCTTTGAAAGTTATGGGTTCTTCTGTTTTTGTACGGAACTGCTCAAACAGAGCACTATGCAGGCAAAGTTCAAACAATTTCTCCGAAACGCCGCCATCGGACGCAAAATCTGCGTTATATTTTGCAAGTATTTCGGAAATATTTTCTTCATTGTTAATGATATCCGAGAACAGTTCAGACGGGAACTCGCGTTTCTCCCTGATCGCAGGGCATTTTTCCGATGAACGGATTATATCTTTTGTTGACATATCCGCACCGCAGAGGTGCTTCATAAACCCGATGATATCGTTATCGGAATCTTTTCCCCCGAGCGTTGCACTGGTAAGGATATATCTCACTTTATCGGTTGCGGAAAGTCTCGCACACAGGCGGCGCATAAGCAGCGCAGTTTCTATTCCTGTTGCGCCCTTGTAAATATGCGCTTCATCAAGGACGATATATCTTAGGTCTGCACCGGAGAAAATGTAGTCGTCTTCGGGGCGCAGCAGCGTATGCTCCAGCATGGAATAGTTCGTTATGAGTATATGAGGAGGCGTCGTCCTCATTTTTTCGCGCGAGAGTATCTCGTTTGGCAGAGGGGCTTTTCCAAACGTTGATTGGTACTTTGCTTTTCCTGAGGAGTCTTTTTCTTCCGTACTTCCGTTATAAACACCGAATGTTATTTCGGGATACCCGGAAAGAATCCCGCGCAGCCTTTTGAGCTGGTCGTTTGCAAGGGCGTTCATCGGATATACGATAAGCGTACGCATACCATGATTTTGCAGCGTTCCGCTCTCTTTTTCCCTGAGCAGTTCGTTAATAACCGGAATAAGAAAGCACTCAGTTTTACCGGAACCTGTACCTGTCGTGACAACGAGGTTGCTGCCCATTGCCGCTCTCTCGACCGCTTTCTGCTGATGAAGATAAAGCGGCCGTTCAACAGGAAGTTCCTTATCGGATTCGGGACAGCTTTCAAGTTCGCCGAAAAGCGGACTTACAACACCGTCGGCAATGAGTTCGCGCAGCGATTTACCTGTTTCATAAGAGCCGCTTACGTCAAGAAAAGGTCCTTTGGCAACTGCACCATCGGCTGAAAGCGCAGTTCTGAAAAGGTCATTGTATCTTTTATCTGCAAAGTGAAACGTTGTTGCAATATAGTCTATGTAGGCATTCTTGATGTTTTCTGACGCTGAAATAGTATTAAACATATTTTCTCCTTACAATATCGTATATGTATAGTCGTCTATCGGATTGCCGTCAAACAGGGAAATTCGGTTTTCACTTGTATCCGCAATAAGCGAACAACTGTGAAATCCCTCGTCGTATTCGCCTTTGGAGCATATTCTGAGAGTGTTGTCATCAAGCTTCCAGAAGTAAATGGGGTTTATCCCGTTATCCCCGTCTCCGAATTTATACGGAACATAATCTCCTGTTCTGCTGTTGTAATATTTGATTATTGCGGTATATCTCGGACACTCATCGGGATGATCCGGCGGAACGCTGTACCCGTCAAACTCAATATCAGAAACGTATCCGGTAAACTTGTCAAGCTGTTTTCTTATTATCTTAATTGCCTTTTCGTCAAACATACGATAGTATTCCAGATGAATAGTCTTGTTTCTGAACATGAATGTATCGGGGTTTCCAAGGCCTGTAATTTCATCAAACAGTATCACTGTTTCCTGCGAAAAAAGATCGTCTCGGGTAATGCTGACCCTGCACCTTATCCAGCCGTCCTTAACCAGCCCGAGGCAGAGTATTTCCTCGTTCTTCGTTGTGGCTCCGACTTTTGCAAGCGTTCTCCCTGTCTCATCACTGAGTTCAACAGTAAACTGCGTGTTTTCCGGACCGATAAACAATCCCTCCGGCTGCCAGTATATTTTAAGCTTTTCAAGCTTTATCGGCTTTATCTGTTGGGTTGGGGCAAAGGCTTCAGAATAGTATATAAGCGGAAGCTCTGCTCTGAAACAGTGAGTTCCATTCTTTGCGCTTACCTTTAGTACAGCCTCATGTGATCCGTTCGGTTCGTCCGGCGAAAATGCGCCTATCTGGAAATCACGGTTGTTTGTTGTGTAGAGTTCTCTTTCATCGTCCATAATAATATCGGCAGTGTAGCCGTCGGGCAAACGGACGCTGAAAACGCTGTCATATTTCAAATCACCGCGCCAGATATACTTGAAGTCGGAAAAGACGCACTTTCCATCAAGCTCGCAGTGGGTAACGGGAACTTTCACTGTCAGTGCGACGCTGCATAAACTGAATTCGGCACAGTCGTTATCAGAATCGATTTCGAGAGGTATCTCCTCTTCAGCTGAATCATACCTGATTTTAGCAATACAGCTTTGCGTGCGCCCGAAGTACATGGTTTCGTCAATATCCGTACCATCAAGCATTAAGCTGAAGTTTTTGATGATAATGTAGCGTAAAGGATATTCCGTTTTTCCTGTTGCAAACTCAACTATCGAGATGTGACAGCTTTGCATTGCCTTGGAGCAATGCAGGGTAAAGTGAGTTTTTCCGTTACAGAGAACTTCCAAAGAGTCGATATGACCCTCATGGTGCACCTGATATGCATGAAGATTTGTAAGCCCCTCGGGTATTTCGATAATTGCGTCAAATTCGTCGGGAAAAACAGGGTACTCTGTTTCATTGGACGAAGCCCAAACGCCGGACGCGGGATTTACAGACGTATGAACGGAGAACTTTGATTTCGCTTCCTCACCGCGCAGTATCGACTCATTATCATAGAGTATTGAAGTGTTATCAAGATAATCAAATTCTGCAACCTTGATAACGGTTCCCGATATGAACAGGTTTTCCGCATTGTCAACGCTCAGCTCATGATTATCAGGATATGCGATATAAACCGTATCGTTTGCTCTGACGCTTGCAGTTGTGGACATCGCATTGCCGTTGGAATTGAACACAAGATATTTCTTGCAAAGCTCGGTTCCGGAGTCATAATCCGAAAAGTCTCTGCAATTGAAATTCAGCCTTATCCTTACGTCAAAACCATTTTCAAAACGCATTCCGTCGTTATATAACTCTCCGACATCTATGCTGAAAGCGCGTACCGTTGTTACTTCGTTTCCGTAGCAGCTTAGTCTGCCGCGCTTTATAAGGCAATCTCCGGAGTAGACAGCGTATTCCGGTGATGACTGCGCCTGCTCTCCGAGTCTGACAGAGGGAAGAGAAATTTTAACATTCCGCGACTCCATATCCAGCGTAAATGCAGCCCGAACATTTTCAACACGAGTGATAATCCTTTCGGACGGAACATTTCTGCGGTTCATTTCATGACGTTCATTCATGCTTCGCGCATCGAACCATTCAAGCAGCAAATTATCCCATTCATTCATCTCCGGATCGAGCATTTTATCATTGCCGCGAAGCAGACCGTCGATCTTCTTGATGATACGTTCGCACAATAAGGCGGCATAGTTCTTTCTGTCCTTAAACAATGCGCAAAGACCGCTGAACAGCTTGTCCGAACGAACCCTGACCTTTTCCTCGTCAGTCAGGAACGATGTTGCGTTCTGCTTTTCGCTGATGCTTCTTGCAAGGCATTTATAAGTTGCCGTATCGTTATCGGCAAACTGATAATCAAGTTCGCTTTTATAAAAGTCGGAAAGAATAGTGAACAGTGCAAATGCGCTTTCCTTGGGATAAAGTGCATGAAGCTTCATTGGAGTATATGGAATCTTAAAATTTGAGCTTTCTTTTCCGCTTTCAAGATAGCGATTATGCACCACAAACGAGCGTTTTACTATCTGACGAAGCTTTGATGTTAGTTTGTTAAAGGCATTCTCTTCGCATTCTTTAAGACCGAGCTTGCGTACGATAGAGCGCCAGAAGCTGTCGTCCTCGCCATCGTCCTCATAACGGGAAAGTAATATCATAACGAGCGTAAGTACGGTCGCCTGCTTAGCGGTAAGCGATTTTTCGTCAAGGACAGAATTAAAAATGCAAGTTGCATCATTGAGCAGCAGCGCCCACTCTTCATCATTAAGATGATATTCTCCGACAAGGGCATAATTTTCAAAAATATAATCCGCAAGCTCTTCTGCGTCCATTTTTCCTGTGAAGCGTTCCTTGCTGCCCTCCCTCATATCGCGGAAGGTATCAATGTAATTGTATCCCAAAATACTAAAAAACCTTTGCCGCAGAAACTGCGAGTTCTTACCTTTTATACCTATAGCATGAAAGCAACCTATAACACGCAGGCAATAAGATAAGTCTGAATTATTTGCAGTTTGTCCTTTCTTGTAAACGTCATCGAAGAAAATAGTGTCGTCCGGTTCCTTTAGGATTGCGTCCACTAGAAAATTTAAGGCTTTTTTTGAATTAGTATCATTCAGAGCGATACCTTCTTCATTGAAGAAGTTCTCAACGCAATCGGGAGATATGCCCTTTTTGCGCAACATTTCAACGGTTGAAGCCGACAAGAAACCATTTGTCATGATTTACCTCTTCCGCTCAAATCGCCGAGTTCATCAGGGCTAATGCACTTTTCACCGTCCTTGTAGTTGAACAGCACGATAGACTTCCTTAGAGCCGGTTTGCCATTTTTGGGGATTGGGTTCAGGACGCGGGGAGGAGTTGGCGGATACAGCACAGACAATTCTGCAAATAAAAGAGAACGGAGCACCGCAAGATGCTCCGCTCAGACCGTCGAAAAACCCCCATACGGGGGTTTCCCGACGGGGCATCCGCGCTGCGCGCACGGTTTGACGGCAAGCCGTCAAACCGCACACTTGTGCGGATAGGAGAGTTTTTTGCCTCGGGAAGCCCGAGGCAAAAAAGGTTATTTTAAAGCCCGCTTACGCGGGCAAAATAGACTTTTTCGACAAGCTGAACGGAGCACCGCAAGATGCTCCGCTGTAGTATTGAATAATTCCTGCTGTGTTTTACAGCGCAGCTGCTTTGCCGTATGCGTACAGCGCCGCAGCAACCTCGGGAAGTCCCTCTCTTCCGCTGTTTATTGCGCTTTGTATATAACTGTAAATACTGTAATTGCTGATGGAAACTCCACCGACAAAAACTTCAAAGGCGCTGCCCATTTCATCTGCGGAAATGTCTGTAATTGCAAGATATGTTCCGCTGCTGTCGCTGCCCAGTTTAATCCGCGACGCGTCAACAGCTTTGCCGTTGTGCATTACGGTGAAGTCGCTCAGAACAAAGTCCCTGCCGCTGAAATATAGCTTGGCTGTTACCTTGCTGTTAAGCGTGATGGTCTGTCCCTTGAAATCCACCTCTGCGTCATTGTCGGTCAAGATGTACCGGTAAGACGCAAGCTCTTCCGCCGTTACAGCGGGCGCAGAAAAACTGATGCCGCTGCTTCCTCGGAAGAACTTCTCTGCCGCGCCCCCATAGTTCAGCATTGCCTTGACCATTGGAACAATACCGGAATATATCTCCGTTTTTTCAAGGATATAGTCCGCATATTCCTTTACGGAATATGTAAACTCGCTCCCAAAAGCGTTTTCACCGACGTACAGCTGACCGGTAATAGTGTCGTTCATCTCTGCCGCCGCAACAGGGCAGGTAATTGCAAAACCGTCCGCGGTCTTTTCCGCCTCGCTTACAGGGACAATGGTTTCCTTGCCGTTTACTGTAAAACGAACCTCGGCTGTGGGATCTTTTGCAGCAGAGTCCGGAATGTTCAGATAGAATTTCAGACCTGTTCCGTCACCGAAAAGCAAGCTGTAACCCGTTACGGTGCATTCTGCGCAGGCGGATTCTTCCTTTGCTTTCGCCCTGACGTCAGCGGCAAGCTGTGTAATTTCATCTGCTTTGGCGGCGATTTCCATTTTGCTCTGCACAGGATAAGCGTTGTTAACAAGCTCGCGGAGCTGAACGGCTTCTGTCACCGCGTAAACATCGCCTGCAAGTGCAAGCGCTTCCTTCGCTTTTCTTATTGCCTTGTCCAGCGGCGCTTTGTTCGACCACTGCGCAAGAAGCTGTGCGGCGGGCTTGTCGTAAACTGAGGCGCTGCAGTCATAACCGCTTGAGGTGTCGTATCCGCAATCGGGACGAACCATTATGGAATAAAAATAACAGGTCGAAAAATCTTCAATATATTCTGCCTCGGAGATGACCTCAAGGAGAGCCTGTAATGTTATCATCTGCCGGAGATAATCAACTGAAACAATATTCTCCTCTGTAAATTTTCCAATTGTGTTTAAAAATTTTCCTTTCCCCGCGTAATTGTATATGTGACCTGTTGGCTGGTTAGTGGCGGAAATGTTTAGCTTGAGTTCAATTGGTTTGTGGTATAAGTCGTAGAACATCTGCGTGAAATCAAGTATAGTTTGGTTTCTGTATGCCTCGCCCAGATTTGTTTCGGCAAACACCTTCTTGCAGTCTGCAAGCGAAGGATTTTTAGTTTTGAATCCAAAATCGGGAGTGAGGAAGAAGTTATAAATGAAGCATTCTATCTTGTCAACATTATTAAAAATATAACCGTTGTTCTGATAAATGTTAAACTTTTCATGGTTGGGGCTTACCATAGCCAACAGTTCACCGTGATAAACCTCTCTTACCGCGCTGATAAGGTCTGACCAGTGCTCGTCAATTACGCATTCTTCATAGCTCTGCCAGGTATGTATGAATATTCCGTCCACGCCCGCTTCTTCTAATTGCGGTGCAATCTCGACCCAGTAATTCTTCATTGCGTTGAAGTATTTGTCGGTGAATTTTGCGGCTTCTGCGTCGGTGGGGTCTGCGGCAAATCGTTTCAACATTACCGGAGCATACATTTCCTCCGAATTCATCCATGTACCGTCCCATATCAGCTGAAGAGCGGCATACAGCTTCGTACCGTTTTTATGTGCGTCCTCCGCCAGCCTTCTGTAATCCTCTATCGAAATAGCGTAATTACCGATATGTTCAAGAGTAAGCTCTCCGTCAAGAACTTCATCCTCAGAAAAATCCGATTCGCCGTTGAGATAGAATGTAGCTGATTCGAGGGCAATGATATAACTGCAGCCGTCATTGTTCACCCTTTCCGCCAGTGAGTCAAACATTACTCCGCGGGAGATAGATTCGTAAAGGCAGTCCTCCAGCTCATAGCCTATATCAAAGGCTCTTGTGACCTCGGGTGAATTGTTGACATGCACTTTTATACGAACAGGTTTGCAGATACCCGATGTTCTTGCCACGGCTGTGATAATTGCGTCGCCCTCGGATATTCCGTAAACGTTACCCAGATTGTCTACCTCTGCAACAGACGGGTCGGAGCTTGTGAAGAACATATTGTTATTATTTCCGTACCAGCCGTCGGGGTCGTCGTTCTTTACCGTCACATTAAGCCTTGTTGAGGTAAGGCAGTCAAGGAACACCATTTCATCGCCGTCGTAGGAAAGCTCAATCGTCTTGTTGTATTCATCGGTTCTTTCATTGGGAAGCGCAAAGTCGTAATTAAAGTTTACATACCACAAATGGAAAGTTTCGCCCTGTACGAAATAAGAAATGTTATTCCCAAGCAGTTCCTCAAAATCATCTGCGCTGATACTGCAATTCTCGTCCAGAGGAAAGACTATATCCCTGTCCTCGGGCTGAACAAGACTCTGTTCCCACCAGGAAGAATCCTCGGGAACATAATCCATAAAATTAACTGTTACATTGTCTTTCTGCAAAACGCAGTTGCTGTCAATGAAGAAAAATCTGTCATTGCTTTGAACGAATTGGTAGTGGTCGCTTATCCAGAAATAGCGCAATCCTACCTCCTGAGAACCTGATGCTGTTTGCAAAACAATGTTTCCATTGGGAAGCTTTACCCAGCCGAAAACGAGGTCTCCCTTTGCGTTTCGGCATACATTGTAGTTATCATCGGTAAAATCAGCTTCCCAGAGCGCATTTTTCTCCAGAATAGCGTGGCGGAACAGATAATGTGAAGCGCTTCGGCTTCTGTACAGGTCGCAGCCGTAAAACGTCAGCCGGTCGAAATCGGGCGCAGTAACACCGTTCTGAACGCGCCGGTCGTCTATTGCCTGAATCATTTCCGCGCAGAAGCTGTTCACGGTTTCCGCATATGTCGGCAAGTCAACCAGTTTGTCCTTAACAATTCTCTCAATAGTGCTGTCGTCGAGAATATCCTTGTTAAGCGCGTATTCAAACGCGTATACGCTGCTTAGATTGATGATACTGCCGTCCTCGTCCGGGTATTTACCCTCGACGCAGTTCTCGTAGAACTCTTTTCCGAGGCGGACAAAGGCGTTGTACTCACCCTCATTCGGCTTCACATTCAGCCTCACGGGGATAAGCTCCTGCGGAGTAGTGGTCACTTCCGGGGAGCTTGCGGAATAATTGCCGCTTTCAACGTACTGCACAGCTATTTGGTAGGTCTGCCCGTTTGTCAGTCCCTTAATAAGGCAGCTTTCCACATTTCCCGCATCAATGCAGTGCCACTCGCCGTCATTGTAAAGCACACGGTAACCGTCAGCGTCCTGCACCTTGTCCCACTTAACAGTAACAAGCCCGTCGCCTGCAATTGCGCAAACATTGGCTACGCATTCGGGCAATTCAACAAGCGCGGTTATCGCGGCAAGAATATCCTCTTTCGCTAATACAATGTCGCAGTACGGCGAGGATTCGTCTGAAAGCAGGGTTTCTGCCGCCTGTACCGCCGCAGTCAGCGCAGCATAGGATTTCACGGAATAGCCCTCCGACGTGGGAGCGCCGTCATTCGTTTGGCGAAGCTCCTCCCTTGCTGCGGTAAGCGCAGCTGCAGATTCCTGCGCCGCTTTTTCGCTTAGCTGCGCCGCAAGTATTATGATTTCCTCCGATAAGGAAACGATTGCTTCTGCGGAAGCGGCGGCATAGCCGCGGGTTATTGCTTCACGCAGAGCCTCCGCTTCAGCTTGAGCATATTTGTCGCCTGCAAGCGCCAGAGCCGCGTTAGCATGCTTAAGCGCGTCGTTGAGCGGAGCTTTTACAGACCGGCGCTCAAGCAGCTTTGACGCGGGCTTTTCGTATACGGTTGTGCTGCAATCATATCCGCTCCTGTATTCCACGCCGTAAGGGTTGCAGATATAATTGCAGTTATACTGAGAAATTATCGTATCAACATAATCCTTTGACGAGAACACCTCGCAGAATGCCTGCCACATTATCATCTGTCGGAGATAATCGGAGTGTGTTGTTGCGGTCTGCTCCCATGAAGTGTAGCACTCGCCCTTTCCCGTGTCCTCTCCGGGGTTGCTTAAAGGAATCGCCGTGCTGGAAATCCTTGTGCTGATATCAACAGGCTTGCCGGAAAGCGCATTCAGCCTGTCTGCCGCTGCGGTTGAAAAATGGTTTTCGACAAGCTGCCTGGCATCCGCAAGGCCGGTGTTTTCGGTAACGGTATCCCCGTCGAAAATAGAATCGAGCTGTAACCCGATTCTGTCAAAGCTTCCGACAAAATCACTATTATCATACAGCGGGTCAAGCTGACTCTCCCACAGGGCTTGCGCCATTGCAAGGATTTCGCCGTCATATACCCGCTTAACCTTGCCGACCAGCTGTGACCAGTGCCCGTCTTTTATCAGCAGCTCAAATGCTGTGCAGTAATTCAGATAAATACCGTCCACTCCCGCTTCTTTGAGAATCGGAGCAACCTCGACCCAATACCGCTCGTATGCACCGAAGTATTTATCCACAAACTGCTTTGCTTCACTGTCTGTGGGGTCTGCCGCATAGCGCTCAAAGTACGCGGAAACAGGGCAGCCGTCATACAAACCGCTTCCGTCGTTCCATCCGGGCTGAATAAAAGCATTGACCTTAATGCCCTTTTGATGCGCCATGTCCGCAAGCGCCTTATAGTCGGAAAACTTTATCTGACCGGTGAAAACGCTGTCGTCTTCATGCGTTAAGGTAAGCTCGCCGTTTACGACATTTTCCGTTACAATTTCATCGCTTCCGTCCAGCTTGAAAACAGGTCTATCCCCTATCATGACGGAAGTCGCGCCGTCTGCGGCCAGCTTATCGGCGAGCGCGTCAAAGCTGCTTGCGCGGTTCTCGCAATCCCATATGATATCGTCCTGCAAGTAGGCGAGATTTGTGTTACGGCTTATCGCCGGCGAGCTGTTCACATGAACGTTTACCTGCAAGGGGCGGCAGATACCCGCCGTTCTTGCAACGGCGGAAATCACCGCGTCGCCCGCGGATATGCCGTAAACATTGCCCTCGTTGTCAACGTCCGCAACAGAGGGGTCGGAACTTGTGAAGAAAATATCGCCGTCAAAAAGACCTGCGCTGTCGCCCTTAACCGAAACGTCCAGCTTTACACAAGAAAGCGCGTCAACCGACAACTCGCTCTCACCGCCGTATGTAAGCTCGATTGTCTGATTATACTCGTCCGTGCGGGCGATGGGCAGAGAATAATTGTAACGGTTCAATAGGTAATTTCTGACCGTCCCTGTTTTGTTGAGGTAATTTGTATTGGTTTCTCCAATACATTTCTCAAAAGCGGATATGCTTATTCCGCAATCCTCGTCAAGGGGAATAACGATATCCCTGTCCTCTGCATTTTCGGAGTTTTCGTATGCTCTGAAATTGATAGTGACGCTGTCCTGCAGCACGCCGTGCAGCAGAAAATAATAACGGCTGCCGCACTGCACAATTCTGTAAAGATTATCGTCGGGCATATCTGTGGTTACGTTTCCGAACAACCCGCCTGTCTGAAGAACAATGCTCCCATCGGGAAGCTTTACCCAGCCGAAAACTAGCCGCCCATCACTGTTGACGCACTCCAGGTAATCCTGCTCGCGATACGAATGGTCGCCCTCCCGTAGCGCGTTTTTCTCAAGGACAGCGTGCCGCGCGAGATATTCTGTCGCAGTGCGGCTGTTGTAAAAATCGTAGCCGTTCAGGGTAAGCTCGTCGAAATCCGGCGCGGTTATCCCGTTTTCCTCGCGCTTAGAATACACCTGCTCCATCATCTCGGCACAGAAGCTGTTCACTGTTTGCGCGTATGTCGCAGGGTCTATTATCCCGTTTTTTATAAGCCTTTCGACCGTCTTTTCGCTCAGGATATCCTTGTTAAGCGCGTACTCAAACGCGTAAACGCTCTCCTGCGAAATTGCACCGTTTGCTTCGGAGTATTTTCCCTTGACGCTGTTCAAGAAGAATTCATTTCCAAGCCGTATAAACGCTTTGTATTCGCCCTCGTCCGCCTTAATGTTCAGCAATGCGAAAGACGCAGCCGCGCAGCTGCCGTTACTGCCGGACTCGGCAAATGTTACAGTATTCAGCGTCGCGCAGGACGAAGTCAGCACCGACAAGGCTGTAAGCAATGCGGCTGCCTTTTTCGCTAAATTACATGATATGAACATCTGGCAAGCCCCTTTCTGAAACTAGTATGTTTCGTCTGCTCCATTGTTTTTTGAGTGGCGATTTTCCTTTGAGTATACTTTATTATATTATAGTACTTAATTATTCTGATGTCAATATCTTTTGCAGTTTTTGAATGCAGCGCTGCAATAGATATCGGACGCAGGACAGAAAAAACAGCTGAAAGATAGACCCAAAACTGCCGTAATAAAGTTACAGCACAAAATTCAAGTAAAAGAAGGTCTATCTCTCAATGAGCACACAAGAAATGCGGTTTCGTCAATCCCTAATGAAATGGCGAAAGATATGGCGCGCCGCGTGCTTTGCGAAAATACAACAAATGCAGGTCATGCATATATTTTTGAAAGCACGGCGGGATGGAACAGTTTTTCTTTATCGCCGAAATATTCCCTGAATTACGAGAACGGACTTTCACTTTTCGGGAGTTAGGACAGAAGAAAGCGGCAGCTTTGAAACTGCCGTACAGTCTGTTGAAAAAGTCCATTTTGCCCGTGTATGCGGGATTTGAAATAACTTTTTTGCCTCGGGCTAAAGGCGACTGCGTCGGCCTGGCTGAGGCAAAAAACACTTCTATCCGCACAAGTGTGTACGCGACGGCTTCGCCTTACGCAACGCGACGGCTTCGCCTTACGCAACGCGACGGCTTCGCCTTACGCAACGCGACGGCTTCGCCTTACGCAGCGCGACGGCTTCGCCTTACGCAACGCGACGGCTTCGCCTTACGCAGCGCGACGGCTTCGCCTTACGCAGCGCGCAGTGGCACAATTTGCACTTTGTGCGAATTGTGCTGACTTGCGAAGCAATGCTTCGCAATGTCGCAGGATGCCCCGTCGGAAAACCCCCGTATGGGGGGTTCGACGGTCTCTTCATTACGCCTTTGGCGTTCCCTTTATAACAAGCATAGGAAGATAGCCAAGCGCATGAATAATATACGCCGCGCAAAGCCCGACATACTGTTTGGCAATCAGTATTTAAGCAGCAGCATTACGCTGCCAAGCGTTACGGAATACAATGTTACAAGCAGATAAGAATGTATCGCAGCCTGTATCGGAGTAAGCCCCGACAGAATATGCGGCGCGGGGTTGTCAAAGCTCGTCACTTCGGCAGTTCTGCTCCGGATATTCGCTAAGAACGCAAACGGCGCGGACAGCAGCATTGTCGCCGCCGCTACCGCCGGATAAAATACAAGGCATACCGTAACAAGATAAATAATCTTGCCAATAAGTCATTTTCCGGGCGTTGTTCTCATCAGCACAAAGCTGTCGTCAGCGGCGTTATACGTCAGGTCTGACAGCAAAAACAGCAGCGCAAGGGTTGAAATCGTTACTGTAACATAATTCATGGCCGCTTAAAAGCAGAATTTCCGCCGCGCATAAAATAAAAAGGAATGTATTTCTCAATGTAATTCTCCCCTCGGGAACAAATTTTTTATTTGGATTAGCAGGGGCGTTTAACCCGTGTACAAAGCACAGATTTCATAGTATGTTTAATATATAGTGCGCCATCGCGCATAAAAAAACAGCCCCCGGCGCTCGCCCGCTGAGGACTGCTATTATTGACGGACGCCCGCCGTCGGAAAACCGACTTGCCGAAAAAGCGTCAAAACAACTCAACGCTCCTGCTCCATTCGCCCTCCGACTTTTCAAACGTGCATATTACATCAATCGGTTTTTGGGCGGCGTCGCCGACGCTGCCGACCGTTGTCCTTATTACGATTTTGTCATCGGCTTTTGAAACAAGGTACATTGGGTAAAACTGATACCAGTCGTCGTGATAAAGCGCTGCGCCGCCGCTCTCATACTCTATGTCAACAAGCAGCTCCGTATCGATACCGTACTCCCGCGCCATTTCGCGAAGCCTGAATATGCTCAGAAAATCGCCCTCCGCCTCGCCCAGCGGCTCGTTGGTTTTTCTCATGGTATACACAACAGGCGTGTCCGAATACGCTCCGCTCTCATCTCGCGACCAGAGCGGCGAGGTCATACCGCCCCACGCCATGTAAAGCGTTTCGGGTTCGTCGGGGCTTATCCATATTATCGCGCTGCCGCTGTCGTTTCCTACCATAAAAGCGAGCGCCCCGGCTTCCGTTTCGTAAAATCCGTCAAGCACCCGTATACCCGTTTCAGTCATTACAAATGAATCCTCCGCGTCGTCAATAATAAGGCGCTTTTGTTCGGGATATTCGGGGAAGCGGAAGCCGCCCTCCCACGCGCCGAAAAAGTACCTCCGAAATGACTCGTAATCGTCCGAAAGCCTCCACGCCGTTTGGTCTATGCTGTAAGTTCCGTCTTCGTTTTCACGGCAATTCAGAAGCGACAGCGCAGACTCATCGCCGAGCGCGGCTTGGGCTGTTTCCTCCGCCGCAGCGGCAGCGCCGCTTCCCGCCGTATCAGAGCCTGTCTGTGCGCCGCTTTCATCGTGAACGTTTTTGCAGGCTGTAGCCGAGAACAAAAGAACGACCGTCAGAGCGGCTGCTATAACTTTTTTCATAAAACACCTCGAATGTAGTAGATTCGCAGAATACCCCGCGCCCTTTGCAAGCGCGAAATATCACTGCGTGCAACGGGGAATTTATCCCTCTATAATGCAAATCGGATTTTTTGGCGTTTTGTGAACGGGAAATTTTATTTTTACAAAACTTTGGCGCTTTTCGCCAAATTTATCGTTTCCGCTTTGGGCAAATCCGCCCATACCTCTAAGATATAATCCCCGTTATCCCACGCGACCGCGTAGTCCGTCCTGCCCTCAAGACCTATCCCCTTGTTCTCGGCTATTGAGATTTCCTCAAGGGCGGAACGCTCGGTGTTAAAGCGCGGCTCAAAAGCCGTTTTTATCGACTGATGAAAGGTGATAGTCTTGCCCGTAGCGCTGTTAATGTACGCCGTATATACGCTTATATCGCTTACGCTTTCCTCCAACAGCTCAAACTCGCTCGGCAGCTCGGACAAATAATACACCTCCTCAATCCTTTGCGGGCAGTCCGCAAGGGCTAGCGGGAAAAGCTGAGTATTGTCAGTATGACCCTCCGCTCTGAAACCGCCGAGTGAATATATACTAGCCGAGCAGCCCGCAAGAACCGCCAGAAAAATCAGCGTCAGCACGATAAGAACCGTTTTTCTGTTCCACCCGAATTGCTTCGCTGCGCTTTTCCCGCGAACAAAACCGTTATGTAAAGCGTTTTGCTTTTCGTAAGCCCTGAAAATCCTCCGCATTGCGCGGTTGTGTCTGCGGGAAAAAACGTGTTCGGGAGCGTTATCATACTGCGAAAACTCGGCGTCGTGCGCCGCGGCTAAAATTTCGTCAAGCGATATTTCGTTCATTATTTATTCCTTTCCGCAAAAGCCTTGATTGCTTTTCTCGCGTTTGAAACTCTCTTTCGCGCCAAATCCTCTGAGATACCGAGAATTTTGGATATTTCGGAGTAGCTCAGCCTTTCATGAACATACATAAAAAGCGCCTGCCGCCGGCTTTCGGGGAGAGTAAGCGCAAACCGTACAAGCTCGTCCGCGGAAACGTCGGTAATATATTTTTCTTCGGGAGAAATCGCGCCGTCCGTTATATCGCCGCCGATATCCTCGACCGAAACGGCGCTGCTTTTTTGGCTTTTTCTGAATTTATCTGCCGAAATATGCCTTACAATGCCGTCAACAAAGCGCGCGCGTTCCTGTTCTGACATTTCAAAGAATCTGCGCGGATTATCCACTACCCGCAGGAACGCTTCCTGCAGGGCGTCCTCGGCTTCCTCGGAATTGTGCAGCTTTGAGTACGCTATGCTGAAAAAGCGATTTTTGTATTGTTCGTAGAACGCGGCAAGCTCGTTCCTTTGTTCGTCGTTTTCAAGCGCCGCCTCAATCATTGCAATCCCTCCGTTTCGATTGTATAAATTATAGCACTTATTCTGTTGAAATACAAGGCGTTTTATTTGCTTGGAGCGTTCTGCCCGTCCGAGCGCCCTTACGCCTGCGCCCGAAGTGCGGCGCACAAAAAGCGTGAGCATTTCTGCCCACGCTTTTGCTTTATGCTGCGCTTACTGTGCTGAGAGTTCAAAGGGGTTCAAGAGGGTGTCGGGGTCTGAAAGGTCAATGAGATACCACTTTTTGTCAACCTTGACTGTAGCCATTCCTGTTTTTTCATCTGTAATATCTACGTTATCATATGTTCTTGATTCGCCTGTTTTACAGTTGATTATGGTTTTTGTATCCATTATGATCGCATAATCCCTGCATAACTGCATATAAGAACAATCTCCCTTTATCGGGTCTGTAACAAGACTTCCGTCCCTGTTCATGATTATAAGATAGTTTACGCCGTCGGGATTCTTGGTGGAAAATGCCACCGTATTTTTGTTGGCCGCATATATCCTTTCAATGGTGTATTCGGACAGATCAAAGCCCAGATTCTTGTAATCGTCCCAGCTGTATATTACCCTCTCATTTTTACTGTTATAAATCGCGAAAACTTCTCCATAATTCTTAACGGAATCCATAAACGAAACGTCGTCTGTGGAAATTATCCTGCATTCTCCCGAATCATCAAATGCGCATATGCCCTCTTTGGTCTTGAAAATCACCTTATTGCTATAGTTGTTGTAGCACGCATAGAAGTTTTGATCAATGGAATCGCTCGCCAGTTTTACAGTATTGTCCTTTAGCGAATAGTAATATGCTTTGTCTCCTCTACTATAAAAAGCATAATCGCCCATAAGGAAAAGTTCGTCTTCATTAAGGTTGTCGACTGAGACGCCGTCAATCGAAAATTCTCTCAGAGGATAATCCCACTCGCCCTTACTGTTCATTACGCCTATTGACATTGAGTTCCCCGAAAAGTCCTCGGAAACCTTTGTCACAAGTATTCTGCCGGTTTCTGTGTCGAAATGACGGAATTTCAAACCGTCGGCGTTCTGATTGTTAAGTATAATTTCGTTTGTAACGGTATTTACCACGCAATAATTATACCAGTCATAGTCACCGGCCCAGACGCATATCAGGTCGCCCATTTTGTAGAATCTGAGCCTGCGCGCTCCCGTACGCCATTCATCTATGATTTCATAAATTTCGTTCCCCACAACATCATAAAGATACCAGATGCCGTCGCTTGCCTTGAAATAAAGCGAGCCGTTTTCAAAGCCCTCTATGCTTATTATTGAACGTTCGTCAGGCTCTGCCGCTTCCTCGGGAGCGGTCGCTGCGGCAGACGTTGCGTCCTCAGATGTAACTGCGCTCTCCTCCGCCTGCTCCTGCTTTTCGGCAGTCGCCGCGGGCGTGCTTTCGGGCGCAGCCTCGGCGGTGACTTCGCTCTCGCTTGGCGAGCTCGGCTCGGACACGTCAGTCTTGCCGCTGCAGGCGGTCGTCGTAAGTATCACCGCCGCCATGAGAATTGCGCTCAGAATTTGTTTCTTCATTTCTTGCTCTCCTTGTTTTTTATTTGAGCCGTTCGGCTTGTTGTCAAAATTCGCCGCAGCGGATTTTTCATACTATATTATTATACCACTCTCTATATCTAATTGCTATAGTAAATATAGCTAAAAGATAGTGTATTTTTATAGCTAAGAGCTATATACTATGTATAATAATGAATACTTGCACAGGACGGGTATAATAATGGACTTAGTAGAAATTGGCGGCAGAATCAAGGCGCAGCGCAAAAGCGCGGGAATCTCGCAGGAGAAGCTTGCGGAAATGACGTTCGTGTCGCCACACTATATCTATGAGATAGAGCGCGGTATGAAATCCATGTCGCTTGAAACCCTTATGAGCATATCGCGGGCGCTTAATATATCGACAGACTTTATCCTGTTCGGCAATCAGCCGTCCGAAGCGCCCACCCTGTCCGACAAGCTCGGCGAGCTAGACGGCAAGCAGCGCGCCAAAGCCGAAAACGCATTTCAGGCGCTCCTGCCGTATATCAAATAACCAAAGGGCTGAACCGCCGCGAACGGGTCAGCCCTTTTTGCCATTAACGCGCTGCGTACCCCGCGCCGCCTTTCCCCCTTTTTTGTAATCAAACTGTAATTGATTTGTAACCGTTTTGTAGTTGCAAATAAATTCACTGCGTGTTATAATTGTAGAAAAGGATAGGGGTGAGTGCCATGAAAAAGCGCAGGCTGTTCTGCGAGCTGTCGCCGACCTGCTACAAGCTGTCGCTGCGCAAGGAGTATATGCTGCGCGACATACACGACCTGTTAAGCGGCGAAACCTTTGCAGGCGAAATAAACACAGTACCGCTGCCCGTCGTGGTAAAGAGCCATTCTTCGGATATGCTGCGGCGGCTTCACGGCGTTGACGAGGCGCTGCAGCGCAGCAAGGCGGAGAACCTGCGGCTCGCGGCGGCTAAAATAAACGGCATAATCGTCCGCCCCGGAGAAACCTTTTCGTTCTGGCGGCTTGTGGGCGAGCCGAGCGAAAAGCGCGGCTACAGGCAGGGACTCGTCATAAGCAACGGGAAGCTGGGGCAGGGCGCTGGCGGAGGGCTGTGCCAGCTCGCAAACCTCATTCACTGGCTGGTGCTGAACAGCCCGCTTACCGTAACGGAGCTTACCCACCATTCCGACGCGCTCTTTCCCGACTCGGGCAGGCGCGTGCCGTTCGGCACGGGGACGAGCGTTTTCTACAAAAACGTGGACTACCGCTTTTGCAACACCACCGACCGCCCCGTGCAGCTTCTCGCGTGGACGGACGGAACGCGGCTGTGCGGCGAGCTGCGCGCGCAGGAGGCCTTCCCGTACATATACCGCGTGACGGAGGAGAATTACGGCTATGTGGAGGAGGACGGCGTGTTCTACCGCGTAAGCCGCGTTTACAGGATAACGCTCGATAAGGCGCGAAGAATAATGCGCCGCGAGCTTATTCTCGACAACCACTCAAAGGTTATGTACGATTACTCGCTTATCCCGCGCGACCAGATAATCACCCCGCGGCTGCGGCGGCTTACATAAAAAAATCCCGAGATAATCGCTAAACGACTATCTCGGGATAAGCTTTTCTTTAGGCTATAGCAAGGCGCTATTTGCCCTTTTTATCGGTTCTGTTCTCGCTCACGATAAACGAGCAGTTGTCGTGAAACTCCCTGCTCTCCTTCGCGCCCTTGCCCGCCTTTCGGTCGGAGGGGTGCAGCTCGGAGGTGAGGTTCACCTCGCCGTCATCGCGGCGCGCGAACTCCTCGTCCGCAACGCTTTTCTTCATAGGGATACCCCCCTTGATATCAAACGCAGCCCTGTGCCTTCATTGCCTCTGCAACCTTAAGGAAGCCCGCAATGTTCGCGCCTGCCATGTAGTTGCCGGGCATACCGTACTCCTTGGAAGCCTCGTCGCAGCTCTTGAAGATGGATACCATGATGTCGTGGAGCTTAGCGTCAACCTCCTCGAACGTCCAGCTGTATCTGATGGAGTTCTGGCTCATCTCAAGACCCGACGTTGCAACGCCGCCTGCGTTCGCAGCCTTTGCAGGACCGTAGAGCATCTTGTTTGCGAAGTAAACCTCGATAGCCTCGGGAGTGGAGGGCATATTCGCACCCTCTGCTACTGCGTAAACGCCGTTTGCAGCAAGGTTCTTTGCGAAATCGCCGTTGATTTCGTTCTGCGTAGCGCAGGGCAGGGCGATGTCAGCCTTGATGCTTGCGCCCCAAACGCTGCCGTCGTGGTACTCTGCGTTCTTGTGGGAGGTTCTGCCGACATACTCCTTGATTCTGCCGCGCTCAACTTCCTTTATCTGCTTTACAACGTCAAGGTCGATGCCGTCGGGGTCGTAGATGTAGCCGTTGGAATCGGATACGGTAACTACCTTGCCGCCAAGCTCGGTAGCCTTCTTTGTCGCGTAAATAGCAACGTTGCCCGAACCCGAAATAATAACGGTCTGGTCCTTGAAGCTCTTGCCGTTAGCCTTGAGCATTTCATCGGTGAAGTAGCAAAGACCGAAGCCGGTAGCCTCCGTTCTTGCAAGAGAGCCGCCGTAGGTAAGACCCTTGCCCGTAAGTACGCCGCTGAACTCGTCGCGGATTCTCTTGTACTGGCCGAACATATAGCCTATCTCACGCGCGCCCGTGCCGATATCGCCTGCGGGAACGTCGCAGTCGGGGCCTATGTGTCTGCAAAGCTCGGTCATAAAGCTCTGGCAGAAGCGCATAACCTCTCCGTCAGACTTGCCCTTGGGGTCGAAGTCAGAGCCGCCCTTGCCGCCGCCCATGGGGAGAGTGGTCAGGGAGTTCTTGAAAATCTGCTCAAAGCCGAGGAACTTGATTATACCCGAATATACGGACGGATGAAGTCTGATACCGCCCTTGTACGGACCGATAGCGGAGTTGAACTGAATACGGAAGCCGCGGTTTACCTGAACCTTGCCGTTGTCATCGACCCACGGAACGCGGAAAATGATTTGTCTTTCCGGCTCAACGATTCTGTCGAACACGCCTGCCGCAACGAGATCGGGGCGCTTTTCAACTACGGGCTGAAGGGTTTCAAAAACCTCTGTTACCGCCTGAATGAACTCGGGCTCGCCGGGGTTTCTTTTCTTGACCGTTTCAAGCAGGTCTGCAAGATACTGATTTGTTAACGCCATTGTTAAAAATCCTCCTATAAATCATTTTATTGCGCTTTGTGCCGATGCCCAAAACACCTTGATTTTATTATACACTATCCCCCTCGATTTTGCAAGTTTTTTTTATATTATTTTCATCCGCACCCCCTAATTTTGTATTCTATTCACAGATTTGCATAGTACTTTTTGTGAAAAGCACACAGAAAAGTGTGCGGGAGCATAAATAGTCAAAACAGAAAACTTTCATTTCAGTGCCTTTTTTTGGAGATATTTGCAAGCCCGCGCGCAACGCGCGGACGACTTCTTTAATAAATGATTGTGAAAGTCCGCGGAGCGTTACGCGCTTAAAAAGCTGGCGCGTACGCGAAACATATGAAAAATTGTCCTTTTCCCCTTGATTTATGCGCGGGAAAATGCTAAAATAATAGTGAGCGCACGCAACGCCTTCGGCTTACGCAACGCGACACCTTCGGTTTACGCAACGCGACACCTTCGGTTTACGCAACGCGACACCTTCGGTTTACGCAACGCGACGCCTGCGGCTTACGCAACGCGACGCCTGCGGCTTACGCAACGCGACGCCTGCGGCTTACGCAACGCGACGCCTTCGGCTTACGCAACGCGACGCCTTCGGCTTACGCAACGCGACGCCTTCGGCTTACGCAACGCGACGCCTTCGGCTTAC
>CAKQWM010000015.1 GCA_934278995.1 uncultured Clostridia bacterium | reverse complement strand
CTGCGACCGAGCGGTCACGGAAAAGGGCTGAAAAGACGCCTTTTAGGTAAGAAGTAGATGACGAATGGAATCCCTAACTTTTTTCGATTCAAAAACGCCTTTTCCGCGAAGAAAAGGCGTTTTTTATAGGTTCTTAATTTATTCTTTATAAATTTTCGTCGGAAAACATGGGCGTTGAAAGGTATCTTTCGCCCGTATCCGGCAAAAGCGCGACTATAAGTTTGTCTTCGTTTTCCCTTCTTGCGGCTAATTTTTTAGCCGCAAAGTAACTTGCCCCCGAAGAAATGCCGACTAAAACACCCTTGTTTCGGGCAAGATGTCTTCCCGCTTTGTAGGCGTCCTCGTCGGAAACTGTAATAATTTCATCTACGACGGATAAATCGAGCGTTTCGGGTTTAAACCCTGCGCCTATACCCTGAATACCGTGTTTACCCTTTACGCCTTTCGACAAAACGGGCGAACCTTCCGGTTCTACGGCGACTATTTTTACGCGCGGATTTTTTTCTTTAAGATATCTGCCTACGCCCGACACGGTTCCGCCCGTGCCTACGCCCGCAACGAAAATATCCACTTTGCCGTCGGTATCGTCGTAAATTTCGGGACCGGTAGTTAAGTAGTGCGCGGCGGGGTTTTCGGGGTTAGTAAACTGTCCCGTTATAAAGGAATCAGGCGTATTTTTAGCGATTTCGTTTGCTTTTTCTATCGCGCCAGCCATACCGAGTTTGCCGTCTGTAAGCACGAGTTTCGCACCGTATGAACGTAAAAGATTTCTTCTTTCCACGCTCATGGTATCGGGCATTACTATTATAATTTTCAACCCTTTCGACGCGGCGATAAGCCCTAAACCGATACCCGTATTACCGCTGGTAGGTTCCACGATAACGGTATTACGGTTAATTTTTCCGTCGTTTATAGCCTTTTTTATCATTGCCTCGGCGATTCTGTCTTTTACGCTTCCGCCGGGGTTAAAACTTTCCATTTTACCCAAAATATCGGCGTATAAGCCGATTTTCTCATCTTTTTTGCTTAATCGCACAAGCGGTGTTTTACCGATAAGTTCGGTAATATCGTTAAAAACTTTCATATCGCTCCTAAACAAAATAATTTTTTACTTTTATATTATTATACGCCATATTTTTCAACTTGACAAACGATTAACCGTCGTTTATAATATTTCATAGCAATTTAGTAGGAATAGTTCGGTATGAAAAAAGCGCTTATTGCAATGAGCGGCGGAGTGGATTCGAGCGTCGCCGCATATCTTATGAAAAAAAACGGTTACGAATGTATCGGCGCGACAATGCGTCTTTTCGATAACGAGGACGTAGGCATTTCTTCGGAAAAAGCCTGCTGTTCGCTCAGCGACGTCGATGACGCGAGAAGCGTCGCCTTTACCCTCGATATACCTTATTACGTATTGAATTTTACCGACAAATTCGAAGAAACCGTAATAAACAAATTTATTTACTCTTATGAAAACGGTTTGACGCCTAACCCTTGCATCGATTGCAACAGGTATTTAAAATTTGAAAAACTCTATTCAAGGGCTAAAGAAATAGGATACGACTACGTGGTAACGGGACATTACGCGAGAACTTGTTACGACGAAAAAATAGGTCGTTACCTTTTGAAAAAAGCCGTTGACGAAAACAAGGACCAAAGTTACGTTTTGTATTCGCTTACGCAAGACCAACTTAAACATACGTTGTTTCCCCTCGGCGGATTAACTAAGCCCGAGGTAAGAAAAATCGCCGAAGAAAACGGGTTTATAAACGCCGAAAAACACGACAGTCAGGACGTGTGCTTCGTTCAGAATCAGACTTACGCCGAATTTATCGAGCAAAGAACGGGCAAAAAATATACGAGCGGTAATTTTATCGACGTAAACGGCAACGTTTTAGGAAAACATAACGGCATAATACGCTATACCGTGGGGCAAAGAAAGGGTTTGGGACTTTCTTTTTTCGAGCCTATGTACGTAAAATGCGTAAACCCTCACGATAACACGGTTACCCTTGCAAAAGAAGCCGAACTGTATCGTGATACGCTTTACGCCACCGACGTAAATCTTATTTCGGTCGCAAAAATAGACGAACCGCTAAGAGTAAAAGCAAAAATTCGTTACAGGCAGACGGAACAGCCCGCAACCGTTACGCAGATTGACGAAAACAATTTGAAAGTGGTTTTCGACGTCCCCCAGCGCGCCGTAACAAAAGGACAAGCCGTTGTTTTTTACGACGGCGATATCGTGGTAGGTGGCGGAACGATTATTTAGTTTTATTATTTTTGCGGAAAGTTTATCGCCGGACGAAAGTTCAATTAACGCCCCGATCGTTTCCGGCTTTTTAGAAATTAGTCGCTAAAAAATCATATCATTATACTATACTTTTATCGATTACGGGCTTATAGACCGACTTTTATAAAAATCCCCCGCTTAAAAAAGATTTGCCTTCGATCAGGAGAACAAAATCAAAAAGCAGAAGCGCTGAAATGTACAAGTCAAAATTAAATAGAAAATAAGCGATAAAATTACCCGTAAAATTGATGGTATAATATTTCAAAACAGAATTAAGAGTTAATTTTTAGATATTTTACGTAGCAGAACGCGTTTAAACTTGAAAAATAAAAATTTTTGTGCTACAATTTATTTGATGGTATCCGTATAGAGATACTGAAACATCAAGAACGAGGTAATGAAGCAGAACAAAAACCAACAGATTATTAGTACCAAAAACTCTCGACGGGAGGTAACCGCCTATGAATTATGTTTAGATTAAAAGCGCAGTGAAAACTTTTTCCTTGCGCTTTTTTGTTGTTTTCCGACTTTCAGTTATTGATTACTAAGATCTACGTTAAAAAACAAAGTTGAATCGGGAAACAATACGGAATCGTAACGAAAGTTACGGCGAAACATGTAGCAGAGACGAATCGTACAAAATTTCATTCAACTTATCAACATTCGGGGTAATAAAAAGCGCTGATATCATGCTTGCACGCGGAGTAAAATCATCTTATATCAATGGTGGGAGGATAGATAAATGGACTGTTTTAGGGTTTGTAATTCAGAGCGTTTAAGGAGGTTATAAATGACAAAATCAAAATTTTTATCATTAGGGTTGGTGTTAATCATAATTTTTGGTTTATTGACGGGGTGTTTGAATAACAAATATAAT
The DNA here is from genome assembly GCA_934278995.1 of uncultured Clostridia bacterium. Classification (GTDB taxonomy): domain Bacteria; phylum Bacillota; class Clostridia; order Christensenellales; family Borkfalkiaceae; genus UBA4636. Next base: position 26,108 of record CAKQWM010000015.1, on the reverse strand, counting down.
GCCGTTTTATATAGCAATGCGAACGAATTGATAGATGAAACATTTTTAAAAAATAATAGAGTAAAAGCATATTATCTTAACGAAAATTATATATACGGGGAAAGCGATCCAAGCGATAAGTATATTTATGATACAACCGCGCCATCGTCAAGGGTATTCATTATAAAAGATGAGGAAAGTTATAATAGGATTTTTTCTAATTCTCAATTGTATATTGATTTTGAAAAGGAAATGGTAATACTATATATTTTTTCTGATGTGAATCCAACAAGAGAGTATAAATTGAAGAAAATAGAGGTTAATGATGAAATTTTAACCGTGAAAACAGAGTTGGAACGCAAAAATGTTGACGATGCAACTATGCCCTATCAAAGGTGTTTTGTTATAAAAATGAATAAAGTAGGAATAAATGAAGTGAACTTTGAATAATGATGGAGGTAAAATATGCGAAAAATCAAAAGTTTAAGGTCGTTCGATGTTTTCGGCATAACGGCGCAAGATTTTTTTCTATCTCGGTAAAAGTTATAACTAAGAAGATAAATCCGTCCTCAATTTGTTCAACTCACTTACCGACGAAAATAAGAATTTTGCAATCGATTTTTTGAAAAAATTGAAATAAAACAACTTAAAAACCTCTCGATTACGGGCTTATAGACCGACTTTTATAAAAATCCCCCGCTTGAAAAAGCGGAGGATTTTTATAATACGCTAAATTTCTGCACTTAATTGCAGTTATTTGTTATTACGCGTTGATTTTATGATTATATCGTTTGACTGTGATCGATCAATATAAATTTATTATTTCTTTTCCTTTTTTTTCGGCATAAACAAGCGCTGTTTTCGCGCCGCTTAAATCAACTTCTTTATCGACGTAACATATAAGTTTATCCGAATCGTCTATCATTGACTTGTTGGAATAATTTATTCGTCTTTTATAATGTATCAGTTCGGTATCGTATATTACCGACGTTACTAATTTAAAGGTGTCGGGATAAATTTTCATGAACGCATTTGCCGAATTTAAATCGGGAAACACTAAATCGATAGATATTTTATTGTCGATTTTCTTTTTTTTAAGCAAAATTTTTAAAACAAGACTGTCAAATTGTCCGTGAAAACCTAAAATAAAGTCGGTTACGCCGTCGTTTATTTCGATTTCTATCGCAGATTTTAGTTTCGGTAAAACATAATTTTCGTTTATTAACCTGTGTCCTATGAAAGTTACAATTCTTCCCATAATACTATTATATGATACCAACAAGCCGTTGTCAATCATTATGTGATTGATTGTTAATCATTTTTATAATATTACTATCAAATTATGTAATCATGGTTTACATACGTATGGGTTACAATATTAGTAGGTGGATTATTATGAACAGACTTAATTACGACGAAGTAATAGCAAGAATCGGATACTTCCGAAACAAGGCAAATTTAAGCGCGCGGGAAACGAGTTTCAGGCTCAACAAGGGCGAACTGTATCTTACGAGAATAGAAAACAAGCAAGTCGAACTGAAAGTATCTACTCTTTTAGAGTTGTTCGATGTTTTCGGCATAACGGCGCAGGATTTTTTCTATCTCGGTAAAAGTTATAACGAAGAAGATAAATCCGTCCTCGATTTGTTCAACTCTCTTACCGACGAAAATAAAAGTTTTGCAGTCGATTTTTTGAAAAAATTGAAATAAAACAACTTAAAAACTCTCGATTACGGGCTTATAGACCGACTTTTATAAAAATCCCCCGCTTGAAAAAGCGGAGGATTTTTTTATTAAAGTATTCGTTGTTTGTTAGTTATTAAGCAGAGTAATTAGTTGCTAAACAGGGTTTGTTAGTTATTGAGCGGACGATTATATTAAATTCGGCATAGAAACCAAACGTAACCGCAAACGAATATAGCGTTATCTGATTATTAAATTTTAATTTATATCTTTATTTTCTTCTATTTTACGGGTAAAAGAAAATCAACTTTGCGGTAATTTTCAACGCGATTACACACGGTGAACTTTTTCAACTGAATCTTATTACTTTCGTCCAAACCTATTACTTTCGTCTGAACTTATTGCAAACTTTTAACAAACCGTCTGAGTCGTTATAGAAAAACTCCGTAAAAAATCAGCTACCCCGCGCGTTTCCGTGCGGGGCAACCGATAAAATAATGAAGGGGGAGATTGCTAATAGAAAAAATTATTAGCGGATGGTCGTTTTATCTGCAAGGTAAACCGCATAGTCAAACCAAAAAGCAAGCGCTTGATTTTACTTATACGGCGGAATTGACCTTACGTGTATAGTATATTATATTTTAGACTTTTTGTCAATATATTTTTCGATAAAATATAAAATTATTTTACAAAGTTATACTTTTTGGCTATACGTTAAACAGATGACCGAACAATCGATAAGTAAAGATATTTTCGTTTGCTCCGTCGTTGTTACCTGTGGAAACCACGACGCCTATTTTTTTACTGTCGGGAATATATCCTCCGTCGGTTTTGACAAGCCCGGGGTTATGATTTCGATTCCAGCCCGTTTCCTCGGGACCTACGTAGCCCACGATTTTCCACTTGTAACCGCCGTTTAAAATAAGGTCGCAAGCGGCGTTCATATCCTCCACGTTATCTACGTACATCAGAACGCTGTGAGAACTTACGAGGGTTTTAGTAACGTCGGGCGGGCGTTTTTCATTCGTAACAGCCGTAACGTATAAACGTTTTGCGATTTTATCGTAAGCAAAATCGGCTATGCCGGGATGACAGGCAATGCCTTGCGAATTACGCGCTCCGTTATAGGTTACGCTTTGAACGTAAACATTTTTCGGATTGTTAAGGTCTGATAAATCGAGCCTTCTTACGCCCGTTCCGCGCAAAGTTGAAGAATAAAACAACAAGACTTCGCCTTTACCGTCAACGCTTATCAAAGACGGCATGCCCGTACCCCAGTAAATTTTTGAAGTGCCTTGCCAACTTTCGTATTTTTGTTGTTCTACCGCTTCGTCGCCGTCGTCGTACCAAGGAACGATGGGGTTAAGATTATCAACCTTTACCCACGGTCCGCCGACGTTTTTGGCAACGGCAAGCCCCGTTTCGTTTTTCTGATAGTCTTCCGTGGTACACCCGAGATAAGACATAAGGTAATTATAAGTTTCGCCGTTAAGTTTAAACTCGCCCTTAATTACGGTAGGATCGCACGTATGGCGCCCGTCCCACGTGTCGGGCGAAGGCGCGAGAACTATTTGTTCGTCCGAAAAGAGCCATTTTCCGTTTTCCTGCAAAACGCCCGTTCTGTAACCGATGTGGTCCATTATAATACCGGAATCTTTGTTGGTGCAGTACCAGATATGCATTACGGTCTGCCCTTTTTCGTTTACGTCGGTGAGTATTGCGGGGCAATAATTGAATTTTTTAACGTCTTTTATGCTTTCGCCGAACAAAACGCTTTCAAAATCAACCGACTTATCCGCCGTGTCGGGATCTTCTTCCTTTTTCAGCACGACGTCAATGACCGAATCAATGTCTTTATACTTTGTTTTAAGAGTGTCGCCGTCAACGGTATAAGTATATTTTTGCCCGTTAAAAGTTTCATAAACGGTCGTTTTAGTTGCCCTATAGGTCGATTTACGGCGTTCCGGCGTTCCTAAATAGGTTATAAAAACGTCCATATCGGAACCGCTGAATTCCACGGAATAGATTCCGAAGTTTCCGGTAACGTCCTCTCCGCTTTGCGATGCCGACAAAAGCGAATAAGAACCCTCCATAACAACCGTTTCGTCCATATTTCCGTTATTATCGCACGCGGAAAAACAGCAACAGATAATTGTAAAAGTTAACGTTAAAGCCAATAATTTTGAAATCTTCATCGTATCACCTATTCTACTTCTATCATAATACCGTGCAAGCGGTAAGTATGAAGCGACGGCCACTGTCCGCCTTTATTCCAGTCGGGATATTCGTCGGAAGTCCGTGCCATCGTATAAACGACGGGAATTTGCATCGAATCGGTAAGATACCCGTACGCGTCGGTAACGATTCCCATATTATGGTTACGCTTAAAACCGGTAGATCCCGAATCCACTTTGCCGAGCATCGTCCACGAATACCGGTAGTCCTCGAAAAGTCTTGAACCCAGAATCTCGGTTTTACCTATATCAACGTAGAAAATCGTGTTGGAACCCGTTATCCAGTTAGTCCCGTTCTGCGTTGGATAAGGAAAATCTTCCTTTATGCAATAAAGTCTGCCGGTTTGAGGATCGTAAGCAAAGTCGGCGTTGTTTATTACGTCTTGTCCGCCTGCCGAGTTCGTTATGTTTTTGTTTGAAACCATAAGTTTGTTAAGCCTTACGGGATTATTTATATCGGAAAAATTCCACATTTCGGCGTTTGTAAACGTACCGGTGGTAACTCCTGCCGAATAGAACAGAATAACCGTCCCCTTTTTATCTACGGATAGCAACGAGGGTTGACCGTAGCCCCAGCACGTCGCTTCGGGCTTTCCTGTGTTTAAAGAAGGATCGGTACGACTTAAATTAAAGTCTTTGTAATAATCGGCAACGGGGTTTATTAAAGCGGGTTTTATCCACGGTCCTTCGGGAGATTTTGCTATCGCTATACCTACTTCGTTTACGGTAACGTTACTCGACGCGCAACCGAGATAAGCCATTAAGTAGCCGTATTTTTCGTTATTATAATTAAATTCGCCTTTAACGACGGTAGGATCGCAAACGTGACGGCAATCCCATTCTCCTTGCGCTCCGTGTTCAAGAACGAGGGATTTTTCCGAAAAACTCCATTTACCGTCGTCGTGAAGGGTACCTTTTCTGTAAGCGATATAATCGGTAACGTTTCCGCTGTCTTTGTTGGAGCAGTACCAGATATGCATAAAGCGACCTTCCATAATGACGGTCGGGCAATAGTTATAGAAATTTTCGTTTATGTCGTCGCCGAAAAGTTCGCCTTTAAAATCGACTGTGCCGAGATCGGAAGGTTCTTTATACGTATCGTTTTTAACGTAATTCATAATAACGGTTTTCCTGTTTATTTTGCCGGAAAATTCAAGTTTTGAAAAGTCCTCGTCGGTTTCAAACTCATAAGTTTTCAAGCCGATTTTAACCATGACTTTATTGTTTGCGACGGTGTAAGTACCGTTTTGTACTTCCCTTCCCGCCATGGTGATTTCCGTCCAGATTACGGCGCCCTTTTCAAGATTTATCACGTTAGATAAAAATCTGTCCGTAATATCTATCGAAGACACGCTTTTTTGCGTAAGAGTATAATTACCTTCTACGGTTTTTACTTCGGGCTTAGGATCGGGGTCGGGTTTCGTACTTGAACCGCCACCGGATAAATCGCACCCGACAATCAGGCACATCGTAACCGCGAGCAAAGCGGAAACGAGTATTTTTGCGAGTTTTTTCATTCAGATTTTCCTCCGATATTTTTTCGATCACGGATCTTCCGTTTTCAAAAATGCCGAAATCGTTTTTTCGGCGCTTTTGAAAGCGGGGGAACCCGTCAAGGCTCCCCGCCGCGAGATTTATTCAGCCGTATAAGTTACGGTGTGTAAAATCTGAGTGTAGAGATAGTCTGCGTTTTGACTCGCCGTTTTGCAAACGTTGTAAACGATTTCCATATCGCCCGCAAGTTTGTGACCGTAAGCGTCGGAAACGATAGAAGCGCTGTAAAGGCGTTCGTATTCGGTTTCGCAATCGATGAAGTCGTATTCGCGCAAACTCTCCCAGCCTTTACCGATTTCTATCGTGTAAAGTTCTGCTTCGTCGATAACGCCTAATTCGATTTTGTTTGCAAAATAAGGCTTTGCGTCGGAAGCGGAAGGAGAATAATCTTTAACCGTGTAGAAGGTCTTGTTGACCTCGTCATACACAAAGTCTGCGTTCGGGAACATCAAAACGGCGTCGCCCGAATGAAGATTACCTTCGGTGGGAAGCATTGCGGTTTGTCCGCTTATATCGTTGAGGTCGGATAAATCGGCGTCCCACATATAAGCGAAGTGTCCGTAAACGTCGGCGTAGGTGTAGAATACTCTTATCGCGCTTTGCTTGTCGTAGTTGACAACGCTCGGAGCATAACAACCTACGGAAGTAGCGCCGTATTGTTTTTTGTCGAAAGCGATAACGGGAGAAGTCCCTACTTTAACCCATTCGCCCATAGGATCGGTTGCAACGGCAAGACCGATTTGTTGCGCTTTGTCGTTAGCGTCGTCGGTTGCGCTGTAAGCAATAAGGTAATTATAATCGGTTTCACCCATTTTAAAAGTACCTTTGACCATGCTTGCCGAACCGACGTAGTTATCCCATTTACCGTCCGCGCCTCTAATAGCGGCGTTTTCTTCGCCGTAAAGCCAACCGTTTTCGGTTTTTTCGCCTTTACGGACGGCTATCATATTATAGTTTTCCGCAGCGGTTTCGTTGGTGGTATAAACGAGGTATCTCGTGGTTTCGTTTTCTTCGATAACGTCGGCGTTCGCCATATAATATCCCGCTTCGGGCATCGGAAGACCGTAAACTACCGGCTGAGTATAAGTTTTTGCTTCGGAATAATTGCTGTTAAGTCTGGTTTTTCCGTCGCTTATCGCTCTGACCGCTATGGAATCACCGTCTTGCAAGGTTACGAAAGTATCGGTGGTTTTTTGTTCTTCGCCGCCGTTTATTTTATAACCGTAAGAAACCGCGCCCTCGACTGCTTTCCAGGAAGCGACGCCCGTTTCGCTTATAGTTACTTCGGGAACGAGAAGTTTAGTGGGTAAACCGCCGTTGCACGCGATAAGAGCGGATACCGAACAAATCATGACTGCGGCGATGATTATCGCAAGTAATTTTTTACTGTTTTTCATTTAGTTTTCCTCCTTGGGAAGATCCATCAGAGTGGGAACGGACTTAGCCGTCGCGGTTTCCTTGTTGCAAGCGGAAATGAAAGAAGGAGTTACTTTGTAAGAGCCGAGTTTGTTGAATGTAAAGGATTTATTCTGATAGGACGGAGCGTGTACCGTTATGGCAACGTAAGAAGCCCACGAACCGTCGATGAAAGTATTGTTTTCATCGATGAATAAATTACGGGGCATAGCGCCTTGACCGGATACCGACCATTCCGCCTGATAGAAAGCCGTGAAAGGAACGAATACCCAGCCTTCGAATTCTACGGGAAGGGTAGCGCACGGACGAGTCATATAAATGGTCTGTTTTCCGGTATTTACGTCGTATAAAATGAATCTGTTGCCTTGTTTGATGTTATAACGAGCGTTGTGTCCTCCGCCGTTGTTGGTATAACCGTTATTGCAAATATCTACTTCGAGGTTGAAAGAAACTTCAACGTCGCTGTCGTTTTTTGCCCAGAAGGTAACGCCTTTGGAACCATTCCAATACCACTTGATGCCGTCTGCGATAGTGGTTGCCGTGTATTGATCGCCCGAGGGATTTGCTCCCGTTGCGGTAAGTTTAGCCGCATCGTCGCCGTAACTGTCGGTAACCATTTCGACTTTACCGTAACTGCCGCCTTCCCATACCGCGAAAGAACCTGCGGATTTTCCTGTAGCAAGCCAGTTTAAAGTTACGTCGCCATAAACGAGTCTGTCAGTCTTATACGCGCGTACCGTACCGCGGTTTTCCGCTTTATCGCTGGTGGCGTTTGCCTGAGCGAGTTTGTTGGACAAAGAGGTATCCACGAGTTTGTGATATACCGCGTCTTCGCCTAAAGTGCCGGTGTAATAACCTACTTCGCCGATGGCGATTTCAAAGTTCCAGTTATATTTGGAGTTGGTTGTCAGAATAAGTTGTTTGATTTTGGTAAGATCTTTTTCTGTGTCGGAACCGAACTGCCAGCCCATTTTGTTGAAGTTGATTAAAAGCGCGCCGCTTCCGGTTACGTTACTCGCGTCGTATTGATACTGGCTGGCGACCGAAACGGCGTCGTCTTCCGATATCATATAAGATTTCGTCCTGTCAAAACCTACGATGGAGTATCTTGCTCCGCCGTTTTGTACGCCGTAGGTAATACCGGGCGCGCCCGTCATCGCCTTATACTGAACGGCAAGCCAGGTTGCTTTCGACAAGTCGGCTTCGTTATCGAACGTTAAAGAGAAAGTCTGCCAGTTATCGGTTGCGTCACCCGTTGCGGTACCCGTCCAGACTACAGCCTTTTCAAAAGCCTTGTCGCCCTTTAAGAAGGGGTATTCGACGGTTTCGGGAACGGCGTTGGGATCTTTTTCTTCCGAGGGGAATACCAAAGTACTTGCCGCAACGTAATAGTTACCTGTAAGTTCGCCGTTATCGAGATCGAGAAGTTCCGTATAGATGGAACCGTTCTGTCCCGGCTCGCCTACGTAATAGCCGATTTCACCGATGGTCATTTCAAATCCGAAGTTATATTTTGCGTTGGTTTCAAAGAACACGGAGTTGATTTTCGTAATATCTTTTTGCTCCGCTCCTGCCCAGCCTACCCAGGACAAATTCGCCGTCGGGAGGAGAAGCATACCTTCGTCGCCTTCCTTTAAAGTTACGGATGCGTACAATATATCGAGTTCTTTAACGCTGCCGTCTGCATTTACGAGTTTGACGGCTTTTTGTTTATCGACGTAAGTGCCGTATCTGCCTCCGTTAGAAGTATGAGCGCCTACGGTCATACCGAACTCGCCTTTTCTTACCTTAACCTGTACAGCGATATATTTTGCGTTGGTAAGATCGGTTACGTTGAAGTTCGGTTGAACGAACTGATAAGAATCCGTCGCGCTGACGGCAGTCTGTCCTACCCAGGTCGGAGCGTTTTTAAAAGCGTTTTCGCCTACTCTGAAGGGATAAGATTCCGCTTGATAAACGGGATAATCAACAGGGGTTTTAAGCGCGTTGTCAACGTAATAGTTGCTTTCGTTCAAGCCCGTGGAAAGATCTAAAAGTTTAGTAAAGTTACCGTCTTTGGGTTCGCCCTTATAGTAACCGATTTCGCCTACCGTAACCTTGAAATCTCTGTTCCACAGCGCGTTTGTCGTGAAATAAAGAGATTTTATCGCGGTATCGGTATCCCAGCGCCATTTAAGAGAAGCCTTAGGCATTAACAGCATGCCTTTTGCATTCAGTCCCATATTGATAGCGCCGTTTGCGGCGGCAAATTCGGTTATCGCGCCGTCTTCGGATACGAAATAGAATTTGTTTCCGTTAGCCTGGTCCGTGTCGAAACGCCCGCCGTTATTCGCCGCAAGCGCGCCTGCGGTTAAGCCGGGGTTGCCTTCGAGTTTGAGTTGCATTGCAAGATAGTCGAAACTATCGAGCGTGGTGGTGGGGATTTTTGCTTCGAAGAATTGCCAGTAGTCTTCGGAAGCGGTTGCGCCGTTCCAGGTGGGTGCGTATCGGAACGCTTGTTCACCCTTTTGGAAAGGATAATCGATTGTGTCGTCGGTGGTGACGGCAAACGCCGTGATGCCTGCCGTTAAAAGAGACAAAGCCATCAATACGGCGAGAACCACGAGAGACAATCTTTTCTTTGCCGAAATCATGTGATTTTCCTCCTATAGAAGTTTATTATTTCATCGCTTTGCGACGTACTTCTTTAAATTTTAAAAATTGTTTGTTTTTTTGCTGTTTTTTACGCGAGCAATACGTCGCGTATCGTCTTATAAAATTCGTCTTTATCTACCGATAAAGCAACGTTAACGGGCTTATAGCCTTCCGTTTGTTCTTTTTTAACCTCTATAGCCCCGCGCTTAGGTCCTTCGGTTACCGCTTTTACGTAAACCTTTTCAAACCCGCAAACGTTTTTTATAACGCTTGCGACGGCAAGAGGATCGTGCATTACGGATTTTTCAAAGTTAAACGTTTTAAACCACCTGTCGAGCCACTTTACGATAAGTTTGTTAGAAGGATCGGAAGACTTGCGGGAATCGTCCAGAAGGGTATCGTCAAGCGGGCATTTCAAGGTTACGTCAAGCCCTACAAAATCAATTTGCACGCCGGAATCTATCACTCCCTGCACCGATAAAGGATCGCACAGTATGTTCCACTCGGGTTCAAAGTTTGTAAACCAACCGCCCATGGAAACCACTTTTTTGATTTTTCCCGCTATGGTCGGATCTTTTTTTAAAGCGTTATAAAGGTTTGTCATTGCGCCTATCGTTATCACGATAAGTTCCCCTTTATACTCCTCGGCGTACTTAATAACGGCGTCCGCGGCGTTATAGTTAACCGCGAAAGATTCCATATCGTCGTCGTACTGACAAGGCAGGGTTTTCAGAAGGTCGCCTTCTTCGCTGAACGAAAACCCGGGAATAATTCCGTCCGTCGGCATACCTTCGCCGACGTAAACGGGAATATCCTTACCCGACGCAACAATAAGTTGTTTTGCCTGTTTCGCCCTGCATAGCGTATTGCGGAAAACGGTCGTTACCGCCACAAGGTCTATTTCTTTGCTTTTAAGGCAAAGCGATAAAGCGAATGAGTCGTCGATATCGTCGCCGATATCCGTATCGAGTAAAACTTTATATTTCATCAGTAGCCTCTGTATAGGGTTAAATCTCCGTTGGGGTTGGTTCTGTCCAAAGGACTTACGTAACCTTCGGTATAGCAAGGCCATGCGTGGACGACGCCGAGTTTTTGTTTGTATTTGGCAAAGGCTTCGCCGTTCATCGTTATAACGAGTTCCAGATTACGATCCCGCAACAATCTGACGGTCTGGTCGTATATATCTTTCGCGTTGTTTTTGGCTTTGATAATCTTAGGAAGTTGTCTGCCGATCATATCGTTTGTTTTCGCCAAAGCCTCGATATATTTTTCATAGCGAGAATCCGTAGTATCGACAACGAAATGAGTTGCGTTATAATCGTAAGAATATATGGTCAGCGGACGCTTTAAGTTGGTGCGGTAAAGTTCCTGCTCTGTTTTACCGTGATTTGTTCTGGGCTGTACGTTGTCGTAATACTGATAGTTGATAAGAAGGTCGAATACCATAAGCCCGTATTGAGTCGCCGTTCCCTTCTTCTTGTTTTCAAGATATTCGTCGGTGAAGGCTATCGTCGTTTTGCTTTCGTCGGTGTAATTCCAGGTCTGACCTTCCACACCCAGAGTAACGAGGCGTTGACCTTGGTCGGAAGTAAGATAATCGAAAAGTTTTATAACGAGGTCAGGTCGCTCGCAATCGGTGGTTATCATGTTGAACATATAACCGTAACCGCGTATGTCGGCAAGGACGGGCGCGTCGCCGTTTTCGTTGGTGATGTACATCGAAACGTACTCGTAACCGCTGTCTTTAGCCGTAACGAAGTGCATCTGATAGTCCTGAGGAGTGGCGAGCGTAGCGAAGGCTTTAGCGCCCGCTATGACACCGCCTACGCCGTCGTAGGTTTGAGTAAAGTTAGCGTCCGAAATTATTTTTTCATTATATAATTCGTTGACGTAGTAAAGCATTTCCTCGTAACTTTTTTGAGTAAACTGATAAACGTAATTGCCGTCTTTATCCTCAAAAGGTATGGCGAAGAACTGAGCGAGCCAGGTTAAACTCGTGCAACCGTCCGACTTGAACTGAGAAAGTTGAAGCCCTGTGTTAATCTGACCGTTTCCGTTTCCTTTATAGTTTGCCAAAGCCCATTTTGCCGCTTCTTTAAAGCCTTCGGGCGTGGTAATATAACCCTGCCATTCGACTTTTTTCTTCTGACCGGTCGTGCGGGAGGTGTATTCCACCATACCGTCCGGACCTTTGAGGTTTTTTTTCACGTAATTTTGCCAGGCGTCGAATATGTCCTTTCTTACCATCATACCGCCGTTGGGTTGAAGTTGACCTTTGGGAACGTCTTCATAACTGTAATAATGGTTGGGAATACCGTAGGTTTTGCCGTTGCCGTAGGACCACCAGTCCCAAACGTCTTTGGGAAGATTCTTTTTAAGCGAAGGCGCCCATTTTTCGGCAAGCGTGTTAATGTCGTAAACGTAACCTTGTTGCGCCAGATAGGAAAGCCAGGTAGCGTTGCTCGTGGTAAGCGTCATAACGTCGGGCTTCTTTTTACTTGCGATAATCGTCTGCAATTTTTGTCCGTCGTCGGTAACGGGTGTCTGGAAGTTTACTTTTATACCCGTATCCTGTTTAATCTTTTGCGAAACGCTTTCAAGCCCCGTCGGCTGATTCCAGGACGACACGTCAACGTACCAATCGATGGTTAAGTCGGTACCGTCCTCGATATACTCCCAACTGTTTTTGTCGGAAGGTGTGTCGGGAAAATCCGGATAGGTAAGTTTTGCCATGTTGTCATTCCCTTTAGGAGCGGGCTTGTCACCGCCGCATGATACGAGGGAAAACAGCATCGTCGCGGCGATTGCAACCGCTATGAACCGAAAGATATTGTTTTTCATAAAATCCTCCTGAAGCCGAAATTCGGCTCTCATATTTATTTTTTATAAAACCGCATCGGTTTTTTAATAAAGTAAAACGTTTTACTAAACGATTATAAACCGCCTTACTCTTTTTTTCCGTTAAAGGAATTTGCGTTTGAACGAAGTTTCAAACGCAAAAGGGATATCCCTTTGCAAAATATTCGCTTATTTTAATCTTCGCACCTGTTTTAACCTTTTAAAGAGCCTATCATTATGCCCGACTGGAAATTTTTTCTTACGAACGGGAAGAAGAACAGAACGGGTATAATGGATATTACTATGGCGGCAAGAGATATCGTCATGGGCGAAACCCTTTGCATCATGGTGTCGGGAAGCCCCTCCGTCATCGACGAAGTGGAAATGGCTTTCAATAAAAAGTATTGTAAAGTTTCAAGGTTTTTATCGTTGGTGTAAATCATCGTGTCGAAGTAGGAATTCCAATGCCCCACCGCAAGCCATAGCGCAACGGTGGCGAGAACGGGCTTACTTAACGGCATGTAAATTTGCCACCATATACGAAATTCGCTTGCGCCGTCAACCTGAGCGGCTTCGTGAAGTTCGTTCGAAATGCCTTTAAAGAAACTCGATATTACTATCATGTTGTAAACCGAGTAAATGCTCGGGATAATATAAACCCAAAAAGTATCGAACAGTTGTACGGCTTGTATAATTAAGAAGAAAGGTACCAGACCGCCGCCGAAAAACATCGTAACTATGTTCGCCCAGTAAAAGAAGTTTTTGCCTTTTAAATTTTCACGACTCATCGCGTACGCGACGAGCGAGGTAAACACAAGCGCGGAAACCGTACCTATAACGGTACGCCCGATGGTTACGAGGTAACTGTGATATAAATCGGCGTCCGTCAGAACTATTTTGTAATTTTCAAACGTAAATAACCTCGGCAAAAGGTAAACCCCGCCCTTGGAATAATCCGCGCCTTGGTTGAACGAGCCTACCACCACGTAGATTATAGGGTAAATACATAATACGCAGAATATCGCCATCCAGGTAAAGTTGACAACGTCGAAAACGTGAACGTGCTTTTTGTTTTTTACCCGGTGATTTTGAGTAAGTTTACGTAATTTAAAGTATGAAACGATATATCCCGTAATTATCGCAAGCGCTATAGGCGCAAGGCAAATAAATACGATAAACAGTACGTTTAAAATTTTGTAGGTTTGCTCGGTTGCCGCGTCTATTTCCACGTGCGCGACGTATGAAAAGAATATCGCGAGCGCTAAAACAGCCGCGCAAACGGAACATAATATTTTGCGCAATATATCAAAATGTTTAAAATTATAATCGAATATAACAAACATATCAGTAAATACCCTTTCCGCTGACCTTTTTACATATTGCGTTGCCCATAATCAAAAGTATGAGCGATACGACCGACTTAAACAAGCCTATCGCGGTGGCGTAACCGTACCTTGCGTGTCCTCTTATTCCGTATTTATAAATGAAAGTGTCCAGAACTTCGCTTCTCGTTATGTTGTTGGCATTCTGAAAAACCCATAAATGATCTATACCGTTATTTAACAACCCGCTTATGGATAAAATGAAGAACAACGTAATGGTGGGCGCGATATACGGAACGGTAATATAACGGATTTTATGCCAACGGTTTGCGCCGTCCAGAAGCGCCGCCTCGTATAATTCCTTAGGAATACCCGAGATTGCGGCAACGTAAATAACCGAACCCCACCCCAAACCTTTAAGAAGCGACGTAATTATGATAAGAGGCCAGAAATATTGTTCTCCGCCTAAAATATCGACGGGTTCTTTTATCAAGCCGATTTTTACAAGCAAGGTGTTTACTATACCCGAATCGTAATCGAGCATGCTTATAAAAATACCGCCGAAGATAACCCACGATAAAAAGTGAGGGAAAAAAGTTACCGTCTGTACTACTTTTTTAAACCTGTCCGATAAAAGTTCGCTCATCAGGATAGCGAAGATTATCGGCGCGGGGAAGTTTATAAGAAGTTGCAGTACGTTAAGCCCCAAGGTGTTTATCATTACGTTTTTAAAGTCGGGATCGGTCAAAAAGGATTTAAACTGGTCGAAGTCCGCCCACGTTCCGTAACGTATTACGTGCTGAACGTTTAAATACTCGCCGTCAACTTTAAAAGCAAGTAAAAGCCCGTATAACGGCGCGTACGCGAAAACCGCGAGGAACACAAGGCTCAGCGACGCCATTATAATAAGCGTCCAATCGTCTTTGGTCAGACGTTTTTTCCTCGCTTTTATATCGGAAGCGGTGATTTCCGTTCCGTCTATTCTTTTTAATACGATCCGATTCTTCATTATATAGCCTTTACGCTGTCTCTTATTATAAGTTCGGTTTTCAGTTTAACTTCCTTTTTGCACTCTTTGCCTTCCAGAAGATTTATTATCGTTTTGCAGGTTTCGTTCGCAAGTTCCCTGATGGGCTGTCGCACGGTGGTAAGTTTGGTTTCCAGAATCGACGAATAAAAAATGTCGTCGAAGCCCACCAGACTTACGTCCTCGGGTATTTTCAAACCCTTTTCGTTACAATATTCAAGCGCGCCGTACGCTTGTAAATCGTTGAAGGCAAATATTGCGGTAACTCCTTTTTTTATAAGTTTTTCGGCTCCCGTTTTGCCCGATTCCATATCGTAGGCAAGATTCACTATATTGTCTTCGCTTACGGTAACGTTTGCTTCCCTCATGGCTTTCAGAAAGCCTTCAAGCCTGTTATAACTCGAATTAAGACTTAACGGGCCGGTAATTACACCTATATTTTTATGTCCTTCGGATAAAAGATACTTTGTTACGGTATAACCGCTGTCAACGTTATCTATCGAAACGATGGGCGCCTCCGACTTATAATATCTGTCCAGAAACATATAAGGTATTTTTGCGTTTTCCAAAGCGTCCTTTATAAACGCGTGATTGGTTTTTTCCATCGATTGCGCGGAAAGCGTCAGAATAAGCCCGTCCACGCGGCGACTTGCAAGCCAGTCTATGTACTTTATGTCGTTCTTTGTTTTTTCTTCGCTGTTACACAATATAATGTCGTAACCGTAACCGCTTAAACCCGTCTGAATATGTCTTACGGTTTCGGCAAAAAATTGGTTCGATATATCGGGAATTATTACGCCTATCGTGTGGGACTTTCCCGTAACGAGCGACCTCGCCAGATAGTCGGGTCTGTATCCCATATTGAAAGCGGCTTCTTTTATTTTATCTCTCGTAGGTTGAGAAATCTCCCCCTTGTCGTTCAACACGAACGACACGGTTGAAACCGATATTCCGAGTTTATCGGCTATATCTTTTATCGTAACTTTTTTTTCCACTATCCTATTTCTCCTATGTAAGGGATTGATTGTTGCGCGCCCCTTCTCGTAACGGTAACCGAAGACGCTTTATTTGCAAACTTCATAGCCGTTTCGACAGATTCGCCTTCCGAAAGTCTGGTTACGAAAGCGCCTACGAAGGTATCGCCCGCGGCTGTCGTATCCACGGCTTTGACAAGACAGGCGTCGCAAACGGAAGTCCTTTTTCCGTCCGTAAACAACGAACCGTTTTTGCCCATTGTTATTACTACGTTTTTAACGCCCGCTTTCAACAGTTTTTCGGCTGCGACGGTTGCGTTTTGTGCCGTGTCGGGATAAATATCCGTATAAAATTCGGTTTCCGTCTGATTCGGTATAAAATAATCAACGTAGTTAAAAATTCCTTCCGGAAGTTTACACGCCGGCGCCGGATTCAAAACGGTTATCATACCCTTAGTTTTGGCAATCTTCAACGAGGCATACACCGTTTTCAGAGGAATCTCCAACTGAACTATAAGATAATCTCCTGCCTCGGCGCCTTCAAGCGCTTTTCGGGCAAACTCCTCCGACACGAGAGCGTTCGCTCCTTTATCGAGAATTATCCTGTTTTCTCCCTGAGATACCGCTATGACGGCAAGACCGCTCGACACGTCTTTCGCTTTGTAAACATTTTCCGTATCGACGCCGTAACATTGCAATGCGTTTATAAGTTCGTTTCCGAATTCTTTTCCTACGGCGCCGACCATAACGGCTTTACCGCCGAGTTTCGACACGGCTACCGCCTGATTCGCTCCCTTCCCCCCGGGATTTGTCATAAATCCGTAACCCGATACGGTCATACCCGCTTCGGGAAATACGTCTGCGTTTATCAGTAAATCCATATTAACGCTGCCGACGACGTAAATTTTACTCATTTTGACTTCTCCTAAAATTTCGGTTTTGTGTTAAAAACGATTTTTTGCGTTAGTAAAACGTTTTAGTTAAACATTTTTTGCACCGACGGCGGTCGGTGCGTAAAAAAATTTATAAACTTTTTTCAGCCAAAACGCAAGTAATTCAAAAACACCGTTGACAAAAACTCAAAAGCGTAGTAGAATTTAGTAAAACGTTTTAGTAAGATGATTTTAACATCAAAAACCTTCCGTGTCAATACCATTTTATAAAATTTTTCGTTTTTTTTAAAAAAAGTTTTTTTGAACCGATTAACCTTTTTTTATAAGCGACAAAAAAGTAGGGATAAATATGAAACTTAAAAAAAACGCGACCGATTTTTCCCCCGACAGGTTGCCTAAAACAAGAAAACAATTATTTTTCGACCTTTATAAGAATCGTTTCTGGCTGATAACGGGGCTTGGGCTTATTCTCCTTTTGTTTATCGCTCCTTTCGTAGCGGTTTACGCCGTAGGCAATTTGAAAGTTTACGAGATAAATCTGAAAGCGGAAAGCGGACTTTTGGAAACCGCCGAAGCGTCAAAAACGATTTTCGGCATGATAAACGCGAGGAATCTTGCCCTTATCCCCTGCGCCGCTGTATTTGCGACGGGTTTTGCGGGCGTTATAGGCATCGTAAGACGGCTCGTCTGGCAAGACGGCGTGATTTTTTGGTCGGATTTTTTCAGGTCGCTGAAAGAAAACTCCCCGTCTTTATGTATTATTGCCGTAATAATTTCTACGCTTAATTATTTTTTGCAATATCTGATGAGAAGTCTTTTTTTCGAGAACGTTTTTTTTGCGCAGGCGGCAATTTGTTTTTTGATGACGGCGACCGTTATCGTTTGTCTTGTTACGCCGATGTTCGTAACCCAAAGCGCCGTATATAATCTTTCTTTTTCGGGAAAAATCAAAAACTCTTTCATGCTTTCCATGCGCAAACCGCAAATTTCGTTTTCATTGCTTATTGTAAACGTTTTACCCCTATCAGCCCTCCTTATCCCCGGAAAATACGCTTTTTTGGCGACGTGCGCGTTGTTGCCGATTTTTATTATGCCGATGCAAATCATTATAAATACTCTTTGTTGCGATTCGGTTTTCGACGACTTTATAAACAAACAAAACTTCCCCGAAATTTATAAAAAAGGACTGTATAATGCCGAAAATAACGACCAATAACCTTTTTAAATATTACGTTGACAAGAAAAAATCAACGGCAACGGCGGTTTTATACGACGTAAACCTTACCGTACCCGACGGATCGTTTACGGTTATAATGGGACCGTCCGGTTGCGGAAAAACAACTCTTTTGAGGGCGCTTGTCGGAATAACCGACGTCCATGACGGAAAAATTTTCTATAACGACGCGGACGTTACGGACTTGCCCGTTCAAAACCGCAACGTGTCCTATTGTACGCAGGAATACGCTCTTTATCCTCATCTTACCGTATTCGATAACGTCGCGTACCCGCTGAAAACGGCGAAAGTCCCTGCGGACGAAATAAGACGTCGCGTCGAAAAAATCTGCCTTCTTACGGGAATACGATATCTGACGACGCGGCGGCCTAAAGAACTTTCGGGCGGTCAGCAACAACGAGTAAGTCTGGCAAGGGCGCTCGTTAAAGAACCCGACGTCCTATTTTTGGACGAACCTATGTCGAATTACGACGAAAAGTTAAGAGAAGACGCGATTTCGCTGTTTAAAAAATTGCACGAAACTTTGCAGATAACATTCGTTTACGTCACCCACAACGTAAAAGAAGCCCTGAAACTTGCGGATTATTTAGTCGTTATGGATAACGGCTCCGTAACGGCTCAGGGGCAACCCGCCGAATTGTTGCAAAAAAGCGATATTCGCGCGGCGCTCGGTTTAACGGAGAAGTTTGAATGAAAAATATATTTGACAACGTTGACGTAGTCGCTTTAAAAACCGAAAATACCCGCTTTTACGCGCTTTTTGCCACGATTACGATTATTTCGGTCGCAGTATGCGCGCTGTCCGTTATATTTTGGGAAAAAACGGGAAGATTCGTCGCTCAGACGCTTGCCACGCTTTTTACCATAGTACCGGGGTGCGTCGGCGTTTACGGGTTTACCGTCGTCGCCCGCAACAAAAGAGTAATATCTTTCGTCAAAACGATGCAAACCGCCGTTTTGAGCGAATTTTACGGCGTCGTAACCGCGTCCGATAAGGAAATTACCACGATGAACGGCTTGCGTTTTTATGCTTTTTCGGTAACGGACGGCGAAAAAGAAAGGCGTTTTTATATCCCCTTTTCAAAAGACCTTCCCGAGAAAGGCAAAAAAGTATTTTTAAAATCAAACGGAAAATACGTTGCCTTTATCGAAATCGAGGAGACGAAAAATGAATAAGAAAACCGTTTTAACGTATAGCGTAAATTTGTTCGTTGCCGTTTTGGCGGTATCCGTGTTGTTGTGGCAATTCGTGTTTGACGGCGTTACGTCCCCCAAAAAATATCAAACGCTGAACGCTTTTATCACCGCCGAAAAATGCAATTACGTTATGATAGAAAACAACCTGGCGACTATAGAGGGGGTAAAGTCGGCAAACGTTATTTCGTCGTCGGAAAAATCAGAATATTACGGCGACAGACTTGCTACGACGGGACTTATAAATTCCGATATTTTAATTCTGAATTTATCCGCGATGCCCGAAAAAAATCTTGACGCGCAATTTGCAGAACTCGACGAGAAAGTTCTGTCGGATTACGGCATCAACGCCGAAAATTATCTTTTTTACACCTCGGGCGGTAAAAATTACGGTATAGTGGTTTACGATAAGGAAAACGGAATCGATTTATTCGCTTCTATAATTAAATTCGACGAAACCGAAAAATACGTTTTGTCGCTGAATTGTTGCCGTCCGAACGCGGTAACGGATAAAAACCTAAAAAACACTTCGGATAACGCCTTTAAGGCGTTAAAGATACTTTTATCGTTGTAATTTTACTTAAAAAACGTTTATCGTTGTAATTTTACTTAAAAAACGGCGTTAATCGACCTATAGAAGGACTTTTATATAGTTATTTGTAAAAATCGAACCTGACTTTACTATGTGAAACTATACGAGCATATCACCACACGCGCCGGTTTATTCCCGTAAACGTTATATAAAAAAATGCCGATAACGGGCTTATAGCCTCGTTTTCGGCATTTTTTATACGCTTAAAATAATATAGTATTTAAAACTTCCAAAGATTTTTTTACCGTTATGTTTTCATCTATAAACAGTCCGATTTTTTTCTTGACAACACCTTGTTTTTATGATAAACTAAACTTGACTTTGAAATATCATAAATTTTAGCAGGTACTTTTATGTATTTAGAGAGACGTTCTGGATACAAACAGTTTAAGACGAGGTAAAGGCGGTATCGTGTGCATGTCGCCTAACGTACTTCCGATTGATAAAGATAACTGCTTTATTCCTGTAAGCGTTATATAAAAAAATGCCGATAACGGGCTTATAGCCTCGTTTTCGGCATTTTTTACGCGTCAATACAAGTTATATTTATTAAGTTTTTCTGTCTTTAAAGTTTTACCTTATATCGAATATGGGCATATCAAGTTATCTTTTTTGCCGTAAATCAAATTTTACGTCAGGTCAGAAATTCTTCTGCTTCGTCAGGTTAAAAGTTCTTCTACGCAGTTTACGTATTCGAGTTCGGAAAGCGCGGCGATAATATCGTCGTGTTTCACGAACTTTTTAAAGTTTCCCGAAACAATTGTAAGCGCGATGGAATAAACATATAGTCCGCTGTTTAAATACGCGGTGTTTAATTCGATATCGTCTATTTTCAAGCCTAATTTTCTTACCGTGTTTAAAAAATCGGGAAGCGAAGTTTTGCTTTTCAGTTCGAGGTGAATTTCAAAATGATTGGAACGGCGTTTGAAACCGTATTCGAGTTTCATAAACAGCGACAAACACGCCATAAACGCCGCGAACGACAGTATTGCGGCGGTGTATAAATCAAGACCGATAAGCACGGCGACAAGACTCATTCCCCATAACGCTATAGAAGTCGTAAGCCCTTTTAACTGACTTTTGGAACTATAAAGAATGGTATTTGAACTTACAACCGCGATACCTATAATAGTTGCGCCGATGACCACCGAGAAATGCGAATTAAGTTTTCCTATAATATACCCGTCTATCATACCGGCAAGCGTTGCGATAAGCGATACCAGCATAAAAGTTCTAAGCCCCGCCGCGTGACGCTTGGTTGCCCTTTCGCACCCGATTATCGCGCCCAGAACGAGCGCCAGACAGGTTTTGAAAACCACCCCACACACGTTAAAGCCAAGGCACCATTCGCCGAATAAATTAGCAATAGGATCGTTCATTTTGCTTACCTCCTGTTAATAAATCTTCTGTTTTTATCGTTACTAAAAAGCAATTCTTCGGGAATATAATCATCGGATTGTTCCGCCGCGTCGGAAAAGGCTTTTTCTTCCTCGCTCCTTGCATAGTTATCCCGATCGATTTCTTTTTGAATTGCGTTAAGTTTTTCTATAAGAATTTCTCTTTGCGTTTTTTCGGGAGCGATAACCTCTTTGTTTTCCTCCGCGCTATTACCTATCGCGCCCGACAACGTCAACGCGAGTTTCGCCATTGCGGGGCCTATAAGTTCGTACAAAATACTCGACGACATTATTATGGTCTGAATAACCGTACCGACGTCGCCTCCTATCGTACGCGCGGCAAGTTCGGAAAGCCCTATCGCCACGCCCGCCTGCGGTATAAGCGCAAGCCCGAAGGTAAAAGTGGTTTTGTTCGGCTTTTTACAAATTTTACAACCCAAAAACGCGCCGAGGTATTTGCCGAGTATCCTTACTATAAAGTAAAGACAGCCTATCAGTATAAGCGGTACGCCGGCAATAGAAGAACCCGTATCGAAAAGCGTATCGAGCCTGAAACTCATACCCGATCTTACGAAGAACATCAGAAGTATGGGCGGCGAAAAGTAATTTAATTGTTTAAAAAGTTTATCGTCGTCGGAAACGTTTATGTAAACGGCGCCCATTACCATGCAGGCAAGCAGCGGCGAAACGTTGAGCGCGGCGCCGACACCGCAAAGCGAAAACAAAAGCGCGATGGAAACGATAAGTCTGTTATCGGTCGAGCGTTTTTGCATAAGCGCTTTTAAAACAACGCCCATAACGCCGCCTAAAACCAGCATAAGCATATTGTATAAAAACGGCAGAAGAACGGTTTTTGAATCCACCGAACCCGTAACCGTTGCCATTGCGACGGAAATCGCTATACTGAAAGCGAACAAAGACACTACGTCGTCAAGCGCGACAACGGAAATAAGCGTATCTACGAAATCACCCCGCGCCTTCGTCTGGCGTATGGTCATAAGCGTAGAAGCGGGAGCCGTTGCGGAAGCAAGCGCCGAAAGCACAAGCGAAAACGCAAGCCCGAGATTAAGCACGAAATACGTCAGTATAAATACTAAAAGCGACGCCGTAAGCGCTTCTAACACGGTAAGAATAAATAACTGTCTGCCCTTTCCTTTAAACGACGAAACTCTGAAAAATTCGCCCGCGGAAAAGGCTATGAAAGCCAGCGCTACGTCCGATATGAAAGCAGAACCTTCTATAACGTTTTCAGGCACTGCGTTAAGACAAAACGGACCTATAATTATACCCGCCAGAATATACGCGGTAACGTTGGGCAGTTTTAAAAGCCTTGTGAGTCTCGTCATCAGAAAGCCCGATAACAAAACAATGGCTATTGCGAGAATGACCGCGGAGACCGGCGACGTTGCCTGTAACTTTTGATAAAATTCAGTCAAATTTTCCATCCTCCTCGATATTTTTCTTTATACTATATTTTCGTTTTAATCCCGGCGTATATACGCGACGTAAAAGACTTACGTGATAGCGACGTAAAAAACAGTCGCGCGCAAACGGGCGACCTTAAAAATAGTCGGATACCGAAAAATCGGCAAGCCTTTTGCGGCGGAAACTAAGCGACGAGCAGTACCGACGCGAAATATATATCGTTTATTTTACACTTAAAAAAAGTCAATGTCAATAGTAAAAACGAAAATTTTTATTTTTAAACACAAACTGCGTTTTTGTGTAAAAAATTACAATAATCGGCGTTTTGTCAATAAAATCACAACCGAAAATATAAAAATAAGGGTGATTACTTAGATAAAAAAACTATGGTTGCCTTTTTTGTTTCGATTGTGCAAAAAGCATTAGCCGAGGAAATCGAAGTTCCCTTTCAAAAAGAATTTATAGTCTTCGGTTTTCGCCTCCTCGTATTCCTTTTCTATCATTTTTTTAATCCCGTTTAATTCGTTTTCGGAAAGGCTTTCGTAGGACTTAAATTCTATTGCTTTATCAAAGATTAGTTTCATTATATATTCGTAAGCGTCCGGAACGTATTCAGACTTCAAAACTTTGACGGGTTTATCGCAAGCGTAAACGAAGGGTATATTAAGTTTAGAAGCCTCATTTGTTTCAACGGTATAAATATATCCAAAAACGCCGCTATAAGTCGATTTAAGGGCATTTTTGTAATATTCTTCTATTCTCAATTTGTCGCCGGAAAAGCCGTAACTTGCCCATTTATTGTATCTGTCGAGCGGTTTAAAGCCGTAAGAAAGCCAAAATTTTTCGACCGCGTTTGAAAGATAAACGCAAACGTTCTCCTTTTTTGAAGAAAAGTAGCAAAGCGGTTTGTCGTGATTTGAAATTCTCGGTTCGACGCATTCGATTCCGCCTGTTTTTGAAGCGTGATATAATATCATTTCTTGTTACTTCCTTTATTTTTATTTTTGTAATATTATACCATATTTTTTAAAATAAGGCAAATATTAAAGCGTGCGCGCTTTTTTGTTTCAGAACAAAAAAAGCGCCCCTATAGGTCGGTTTAAGGGCGTTTTTGTAGTATTTTTTATTCTCAACATCAGCCTTTCACCGTTCCTTTTAGCCTTCACCTGGTAGGGGAAGGTGTCGCGTAGCGACGAATGAGGTTGGAAAAATTATATAAAGTACACCCTCATCAGGCTCTACGAGCCAGCTGTCCGCCTCGGCTGAAATAGCCTCGGGCTACGGCTACAAACAGCGCACTGTGCTGTTTGTTTAACGCCTGCGCACCCCCACAGGGTGAAGCCTTTCTTTCATGCGACCAACGGGAGCAATTCACGCGTCGTCAGGCGCAATTTACGACCATAAGGTCAATTCACTATTTTCAATCCGCACGCCCTAAGGAACAAGGATTTATGTGAGAAAAAACTCATTTCGGCTTATGCGGAGAGGAAAACAGATTATTCCGATACGTTTTTGCTTCGTTCGCCGTCATTTCAAACGTCGGACTATCTTCTTCTTTGAAGATATTTATTATGTTCAGACCTTTACGTTTGGCATAATTCATAGCCGTTTTTGCGCCGCTCGGACTTTGTTTTTTGTCAACGTAACATATAAGCGTGTCGCAACCGTCTATCATTTGCCTGTTGCTTTCGGTTATTTGCTGTTTGAAATGCAAATCTTCGATATCGAACATAACCGTTTGCACGTCCTGATACGGCACGTAATCTATGTCGTGTTTCTTTTCTATGGTATGGTAACTTGTCAAAACCACTTCGATTTGTATGTCGGGGTGTTTTTTTCGTGCCGAGCGACAGGCGTTTAGTGCCATTTGGTCGAAATCGCCGTGCGCTCCCATTAAAAAATGGCTGCAACCGTCACCGATACATTGTTCGATGACGTTCTGCAACCGCTCCTTAACTTTGTCGGCATAATATACGTGTCTATGCCCGATAAATGCAATTTTCCTTTCCATACCACAGCCCCGAATGATTTGCGGCTATAATACTTATGAAAATAAGATGCCGCCCCCAAACGAGAGCGGCAAATATAGAATACCGACCGTTTGAGCGCCAACTCCGTTCACAACAAATGAAGTATCACGAAAAAACGCAATGCGAACATACTGTTTGTAAACACGGACGATATATCTACCGATGTTTAGGTATGCGCAGAAGCGTTGAATATGATACTTCATTTGCTGAAATATATTTGTTGTGAACTTTGCCGCTGAACGGCATTATTCGGAGTTGGCTATTATATTTTATCGTTTTTTCGGGGAAAAGTCAAATTTATAAAAGGGCAGTAAGGCAAACTATATGGTTTTTCTTTTGCTTATCCTTTGTTGAACCGCTCCGAAACATAAAAATTGAGCCGTCCGTATTGACTACGAACGGCTCGTTGTTATTATTTCATCTTATTTCTTTTTGGTGAACAACTCTTTGATTTTTGCTCCGAGAGTTTTGAAGAAGTTTCCGATTGCCGTAAAGCCTTTCTTCAAAGCAACGCCCAAGTCTGCAAAGGTCTTTTTCTTGACTGCGAACCAGAAGATTGCAAATCCGCCGATTCCTGCAAGCAGCACCGAACCGATTACGATACCTGCAATTTGTCCGCCCGAAAGTCCGTCCTTTTTGGCAGGCGGGGTGATTTCGCCACCGCCAGAAGACTTATCGTCATATACAGCCGTAAGGGTTTTTTCTCCCGATACCGTAAATTTATAACTCTTTTCGGTGCTGACGATTTCTCCGCTTTCGTCCTGCCAGCCAACGAACTCTTTGCCTTCTTTATCTTCTGCCGTTACGGTTACTTCATCGCCTTGTTTATACGTTCCTGCGCCCGTTCCGCCGTTGACTTTGATTTCAATCGACGGAGCTGCTTCTATATCTCTGAAATGCGCTTGGATTGTGATTTCGCATGCAGGCATTTCAAAGGTTGTCGTAGAACTTGTTGCGTTCTTAAAATCAATGGTTACGCCCGCCGTTTCGCAAGTCCATTTGTCAAAGACTTTTCCTGTCGGAGCAGGATTTGCGGTTATAGTCACGGTTTCACCGGCTTTTGCAACTTCTTTGTCTTTCGTGCCGTCCACAACAACTATACCGTATTTTGCAACGCTCAAATAAGTTGCCTTAAAGGTTACGTTACCTTCCGGCATATTGAAAGTTAGCGTTGATTTTGCCAAATCTTCGTCGGACAACGTAATTCCCGTAACTTCCCACTTATCGAAGTACATATCTGTATCAGGCTCGTTTGCCTTTACAGTAACTTCCGTTTGATATGTTGCCGTTTCGGGAGTTGCCGTTCCGTCCGTGACGGTAATTCTATACACTTCGTCTTCAAACGTTGCCTCAACGGTTACGTCTTCGGCAGGCATTGTAAAGGTGGTAGTTACGTTCGTTTTGTCGGCATATACCAGAACCGATGATGAAGTCCATTCCACAAACTTCTTGCCGGTAGGAACGGTTGCGGTAATCGTAACCGTTTCGCCATATTTTGCCTTTGCCTTATCTACCGTGCCACCCGTTACGCTTACGTTATATTTCGCTTCGCCATAGGTTGCTTTGATTTCAACTACGTTTGCAGGCATATTGAAAGTGATTTCAGGGTTAGTCAAATCCATACCCGTGGTGTCAAGTCCTGTTACAACCCACGTATCGAATACTTTTCCCGTAGGAGCAGT
>CAKQWM010000014.1 GCA_934278995.1 uncultured Clostridia bacterium | reverse complement strand
AAGTAACGGGTAAGTTCTCTGTTATCCGCCTTATCCAACGCCTTTTCACTACCATAAAGCAAGCATTGATAAGCCAATTTTACGGGAATTCCCACGTCGCTTGCAGGGACTTGGACTTTTTCAAAGCTCTTGATGTATTCCTCCAACAAATTTTTCAGATACTCATTCGCCGAAGTGTCAAGCCGGAACGTGAAGTTAAAGAATTTGCGCAGGTATTCATAGCCGTCAATTCCGTATATGGTTTTGACGGTTTCGGCAACGCAAGTCTGATTCATCGTTACAATCACGGCGCAGTTCTTCTCGTCAAACAAATGATGAAGCCGCTCTAAAATTTTGAGTTGTTCATCAGGCAGACAACGGTCAATTTCATCAACAAGAATGACAAGTTTGGTTTGCTCATTTGAAACAAAGACCTTTTCTGTCAGTTTGTTCAACAATCCTTTTATTTGATTTAATAGTGACTTGTAACTCTTGAAAATCTCCAATTGATTATTTTTTGTGTCAGTCACCAATGAAACATTTTTCAAGTCGGGTATGACTTCGGAAATTTCCTTAATTATCTTGGCGATAAACCCGATTTTTCCACCGCTCTCACTTAGTTTGTCTACAATTTCTTTTCCCTTTTTCTTTCCGAAATCAGTAGCAACTTTCCCATAACCTTTCATCTTTGAAAGTTTATCTTCCAAACCATCGAGAACGCAACTTAAAATAGCGATAAGCGGATCGGAATAAAATGTATTTTCCCAAGCATCGTATTTAATAATGATATACTCCTGCTTCTTGGAAAGTTTCTCTTCAATCAATCCCAAAACAAAAGATTTTCCGCTTCCCCACGCGCCGTTGATCGCCAAGCAAAAGTTCTTGTCTTTTTTCAACGAACCGACCAAACCGCAAATCTTATCTACAATTTCCTCTCTTCCGATTTTATCTTGCAAAGCCATTATTCTTCTCCTTTGACAGCGAACAAATTTTTAATTCTTTCGCTTACGCTCTTTTCAAGCGTTAAAAATTTTTCTTCCAAGACCTCGCTCTTTTCGGGCTCAGTGTACTTATAGAAATATCATGTAAACGGTATTTCCGCGCCGATTTTAATCACGGGCTTTTTCGCCCCAAGATTTTCTTCCCAAAACCATTTTGCGTCAGGAACGTAAGGCAACACTTCTCTCGCCATATATGTTTCTATATCCTCGGTATATTTCACGATTTCGGTATCGCGCGTTTCTTTGTCGTAGATGATATTGCCCTTTTTATCGAGCTGAATTTCAGAAAATTCTCTTATAAAAGACTCTTCACTAATTCCTTTTGTCATCTCTTATCACCTTCCCACTAAACTTTACATATTTTTATATAATTACTAACATCTTGTCTTTTTTTTGCTGTTCCCCTCCGCTCACACGCCGAAGAAGCGCTCGAAAAATGCTTTCAATTTTTCGATAATCGTCTGCTTCTTCTTTTCGCGATTGGTGTTTCCGAACCTTGAAATCGGCGGCATAAGTTTATCGATATCCGTTCCCGTCGTGCGCATTTCGCCGTCCGCAATCGCGTTATCCACAAACTTTTTCGTTTCGTCCACTTTCAGTTTTTCTTCGGCAATAATTTCGTTTAGTTGCTTTTCTTTTTCTGCCGCTATGTAGGAATGCCATTCCGCCATAACGTCGTCAACGTCGTTTATCCCATCGATAAAGTTTTCAATCAAAGCCTTTTTACTGCGCAGTTCAGGGCTTGCGTCGATAGATTTTTGTATCGTAATCAAAGTTTCTTTGTCGTTGCAATGCGAATCGTGATATTTCGTAACGAGTATCAGAATATAATCGATATTTATTTCAATCTGCTTTACGAGTTCGAGTTCGAATACAACGTCGTCTGTAATATCTTCTTTCTCTTCGTTCTCTCTCTTTTTCCTCCACTCGTCGCGAAGATCTTGATACCGACCTAAATAATCTTGCAAATCTCTTTCCGAAAGAATTTCTTTTCCTTCAAAATCATCAAATGCGGTTAAAAGATTGCGCATTCTAAGCATCGCGCCGAATAATGCGATAAACTCTTTTTGTGCCTTTTCACCCGTTATACGCTCTTCCTCAAGCGGAAATTTAGCGGTAAGTTCGGCAATCATATCCACAAAACCGTCGTGCTTATCCCCGCGCTCGTCAACGTATCCGTTGTAATAATCTTTGAATCCGCGCATTAAAACGATACCTCCCGCCTCTCTGTCGCCGAAAAGCGAAATCGCCTCGTCGGTACGCTTTTGCAGATTGCGGAAACATACGATGTTGCCGAAAGTTTTAACCGAGTTCAAAATTCTGTTCGTTCTCGAATACGCCTGAATAAGCCCATGCATTTTCAAGTTTTTATCCACCCAGAGTGTATTCAAAGTCGTCGCGTCGAAGCCCGTTAAAAACATATTCACGACGATAAGCAAATCGATATCCTTGTTTTTCATTCGTAAAGATACGTCTTTATAATAATTCGGAAACTTATCCGCCGAAGTATCGTAATTCGTCCCGAAATAGGCGTTATACTCCTTAATCGCGCCCTCTAAAAAATCGCGCGAAGACGAATCGAGCGCGCTCGTATCATCCGAATTTTCTTCCCCTAAAAATCCGTTGTCTTCCTCTTCGTTCGGCGCAAAAGAATAAATCGTAGCGATTTTTATCGCCTGTTCGGGATGCGCTTTCATCTGTTTTTGAAATTCTTTATAATAAAGCCTTGCCGCTTCAACGGAAGAAACCGCTAAAATCGAGTTAAACCCTTTTACGAATATTTTATTTTTAATTTCCTGCGTATCGAGTCCATTTTTCGCCTTGGCGACCTCTTCCACGTTCACAAGTTGCCTGAACTGATACCCTTTATCGCGCTTTGTTTTCTGCGCGAAATGTTCCAAAATATATGCAACGACTTTCGAAATTCTTTCGGGCGCAAGATATGCCTTTTCGCGGTCGATATCCCACACGTCTTTGTCGTCGATATCGGGTTCTTTGTCCATCGTTTTAATATAATCCACGCGGAACGGCAAAACGTTTTTATCGTTAATAGCGTCAACGATAGTATAAGTATGCAATTTATCGCCGAACGCCTGCTCTGTCGTGCGCAGATTCGGATTTTTAGAAGCCCCTGCGTTTACGGCAAAAATCGGTGTACCCGTAAACCCGAAAAGATAATATTTCTTGAAATACTTCGTAATCGCCTTGTGCATATCGCCGAATTGCGAACGATGACACTCGTCGAAAATGATAACGATTTGCTTATCGAATACGGCGTGTCCGATATTTTTTTTAACGAACGTGCTTAATTTTTGTATCGTTGTGATGATAATCTTCGATTTATCGTCTTCGAGTTGCCGTTTTAACACCGCCGTTGAAACGTTGCTGTTCGCCGCGCCCTTTTCAAAGCGATCGTATTCCTTCATCGTTTGATAGTCAAGGTCTTTTCTGTCAACGACAAACAAAACTTTTTCTATATACGGCAATTTGCTTGCAAGTTGCGCCGTTTTGAACGAAGTAAGCGTTTTGCCGCTACCCGTCGTATGCCAGATATATCCGCCGCCCGCAACGCTTCCGTATTTTTTATAGTTATATGAAATTTGTATTCTGTTTAATATCTTTTCGGTGGAGACGATTTGATACGGGCGCATAACCAAAAGCATGTTTTCGGAAGTAAACACGCAATATCTCGCCAAAATATTCAATATCGTATGTTTTGCGAAAAACGTCTTGGTAAAATCGATAAGGTCGGGAATAATTCGGTTTTTCTCGTCCGCCCAAAAGGAAGTAAATTCAAAAGAATTGCTTGTTTTTCCTTTTCTTTCGGAATTCATTTCCTTAATATGATTATATCTCGTCGTGTTGGAATAATATTTCGTATTAGTTCCGTTCGATATAACGAAAATCTGAACGTACTCGAAAAGCCCGCCGTTAGCCCAAAAACTATCGCGCTGATAGCGGTCGATTTGATTAAACGCTTCCCTTATATTCACTCCGCGGCGTTTCAATTCGATATGTACAAGCGGCAATCCGTTTACAAGAACGGTAACGTCGTAGCGGTTTTTATAATTCCCGCTGTTTTCTTCGTATTGTTGAATCACCTGCAATTTGTTGTTGTGAATATTCTTTTTGTCGAATAACGTAATATTTTTCGTTTCGCCGTTGTCGCGGTGTAAAATTTGCACGTTATCTTCCTGAATACGCCGCGTTTTTTCTACGATACCGTCGTTTTTGCCCGCAATGCAGTTGTTATAAAACTGCCCCCATTCGGTATCGGTAAAAGAATAACTATTCAGTTCCTCTAACTTTTTGCGAAGATTCGGCAGTAATTCGTGTTTGTTATGAATAGGCAAATATTCATAACTCATCTCCGTTAAAAGATGAATAAATTCTTTTTCCAGTTCTTCTTCTGATTGATAAGCGTCCGAGCGTTTTTCTTCCGACTTATATTCGCTAACAACCGTACTTTCTTCGCTTTCCGAAACAACGTTATAAAAACTCATAATTTTCTCCTGTAATTTACTTTACTAATGCTATTATAGAAATTATTGCAGATACGATTGAAGTAACCGCAGTAAACAATCCGAACAAATAATTATTGTCTTTCACTTCATCTACTTCGATTGCAGCTATCCGAAACATTCTTGATAGTAAAAGCAACGTTATGCCCCACACGCCGCTAACAACACTCAAATACCATTTCATAGGCACAACACTCGGGATACAATATTGCAATGGAATAACTGCAATAAATAAAATTGCACACAACCCAACAATCAATTCAACAAGTTTATAAAAGGCATATAGAGCCACTCTTACAAGCCCTGCTCCGGCATTCATGTTTTTAGCATATTTCTTCGGGCGAAAAAGAATTTTCAACACAGCTCTAAATTTTCCTTTATTACCGTTTATACCGAGTCTCTTCTCATCGGCTTTTCTGATTCTTTCTTCTTCAGCCTTCGTCGCTTCTTGTTTTTGCCTATCGTATTCCGTTAACGCACTCACAATAATTTTTGCGGTACGCTCATCCTCTATCGTAGCAACGTTTTCGACTTTTATTTGACTTTTCTGTTTTTGTTTCTTTTTCCCCATACTTAAACCTATCCTTAAAACGTTAATAATTTATCTCTGTAATATTCGTATTGCTTTTGGCGATGTTCTATCTCGGCGGGCAAGCCTGCGCTTAAATCGTTACAAAGGCTATCGAATTTATCAAGAATTTTTACAATTTCTTTTTGTTTTTCAAGCGTAGGCAACGGAATAACGATTTTATTCAAAACAGTTTGCGTTAAACTCGGTACCCCGCCCGCCGTATTATAATCTTCTAAATGTTCTTTCTGTAAACAATAGTAGATATATTTAGCAATAGCAAAATTTTCATCAATTTCCGTATAAAATATAGTATCAACATTCCAAAACGGTTTTTCTGTGTAATATAGTTTATCTATTGATCCTTTACGCGGTATTAAAACGGTTGGTTTATCATAAATGCAAGTATTAACTTGTGCCATAATTCCGCCAGAACCGTAAACAGGAATATCTCCACCACCCAAATGCTTATAATCCTTACCGTTTCTAATGCGTAAAACAGACTCCAATTCTACAAATACAAACCCGTAAACGTACTGCAAAAGCCTAATCAGCCCTGTCTGTCTGTCTGTCTGTCTGTCTGTCTGTCTGTCTGTCTGTCTGTCTGTCTAAGGATTGTCTCAGACTTCATATCGAATGTCAACAGTTTTTCGCGGTAATATTCATATTGTTTTTGTCTTTTTTCGATTTCCGCAGGAAGTCCTATCCCTAAATCGGAACAAATCGCGTCGAAGTTATCCAGCACCTTCACGATTCTTTCTTGCACATCAATCGGCGGTATAGGAAATTCAAATTTATTGAATTTGCTCATATCGACCGAAGCAAAACTCCCTTGTTGCAAATTTTCCCGACAAAAATCTGCAAGAAGAAAACAATAATAGAACAAGTATTTAATTTTATACTTATCTTTATATTGATCTTTGAGCATTAAATATGTAAAACGCTGATTTGCTATTGATTCACATGTTATTAAAGCATGCTCGCCAATTGTCGCAGAGGTTGATATTATTATTGAATTCGCGGGAAACACTTTTCCTTTTATTGCCGAAAACGAAACATGTTGTATAGAATCGTTTAATATTCTTCCATTTGCTCTAATATCTTCCACTCTGAACCACGGAATGTCATTTGTTGCCCAATATTCTTTATTACTTGTAGACGGCGTATATCCGTTTCGTGTATCGAATATATCCGACAACTTTTTTATTTCTACTTCTTGCTGATTGAAATTCAATAACTTATCCCTGTAAAATTCGTACTGCTTACGGCGAGCTGTAAGCTCCGCTGTAAGCTCCGCGCTATACAGCGTGAAACTGTCCAAAATTCGGACTATTTCACGCTGTACCGGCAGAGCCGGCAACGGAATTTGCAACTCTAATACAGATTTCATAGAAGGGTGTTGAATACCCGCCCCACGATAAAAAGATGCAATTAAATCTATTTTACTTTGCATCCAATAATACAAATATTTATTATTCAAAATATTCGTATCTAATGATGTTGCGATTCTGTTATCGCCTGTAACAAATTTTCCTTTGTGATATTTTACATTCGGAGTTCCACCCCATGGAATACAAACAATTTCGCCTTCTGCTAAATATTCTCCTGCAAGCTCTTCTGTTGTATATCTTTTTTCATTAGTTATACCCGTTGGTATATATAAAATATCTCCGTCTTTCCTTTCAACTTCATTAAATTCAGAAGATAAATAGTATTTATAAGAGACCACTTTCTTTTGCATTGAACAATCTATACCATTAAACCTCTTATCCCAAGCAGTTAAACTCCAAAGCGGCTTATACTCCACACCGTTCGGGCAAAATTCTTTTATCAATTCTTCTAATTTACTCATTCGTTTTCACCTTGTTCAACAAGTTCTCTTGCTTTAATGGCAAGCATTCTTTGATTTTTTTCTATATTAAAAACTATAAATTTATTGTCTTTAATGCCATACGAACATAAAGAATCTTGGGTTGATATATGTATATAACAATATTGTAAGTCATAATCCGAAGATATGTCCGTCAATCGTTTCAGCATTCTCTCGTTCCATTCTTCTCGTATCATAATTTCTGAATAAACAAACAATTCATACTGGCTACATAACTTATAATTTCCGCAATTAAGTTTATTTAGTTTTTGTTTTACAGCATTATAAACAATATCAAAAGGTTGAGAATCAATACCTCTATCATAAGTTATCACTCTATTCCACACTTGAATGCCTTCGGTATATTCTTCGCCTAATTGCTTCATCCTTTCCTTGTTCTTTAGCCTCTTGCATTCCGACACATAGGGCATAGTATACCATAATTTAAATATTTCTTTTCGCTCTGCTTCTTCTGCTTCCACAACTTCGAAGCCTACATCATTTATGGAATCATATAAATCTGGTTTGTCTTGAATCTTTAAATTAGAATACTTATTCGGATAATAAAATTCTAAAAATACTTTTGCGTAACATTCTTCATATCGCAATTTCGTATGATCTGGCAGTGGTTTATTTGGATCGATTTTCACCATTACACCACCTCGAATCTTCTTTGGTCATTAACATTTTCGCCATTTTTCCATATCTATCCACATTCCACAATTGCAATTCATTGTATTTATTTTCTTTCAAGTCAAAAACGAGCAATTTCGGCTCGCTTAATAGCAAATAAATTGTATCATACTGTTTTTCGCGATTATTGATATTTTTCAAAACTTGAAAAGTTTCTCTCTTAAACCAATTCGGCATCGTAATCGGCGAGTTTATAAATAATTCATAACTTTTCATATCGGCGTAGTCTGCGTTTTCGCTATTGAGTCTCTCTACCTTTTGGCGAACCATATCTAAAAAATAACGTATCGGCGTTTTTTCTATCGCAATATTATCGCCATAAGAATCTTGATTCCACAAAACGCCTTGTTCGTCAACCGTTATGCCTGCTTTTCTTGCCTTTTTCAAAGTTTTTTCGGGAATATCTTCCGCTTTTTCATACCGTTCGATGCAATAAAACGCTTTCGCAACGTCATTCGGCATGCAATATGCAACTTCTATTCCTATTTTGTTCCCGTTATATCGTAAATCGGGTTTGTCCGAAACTTCTATATTTTGAAACTTATTCGGAAAACAGTTTTCCAATATGACTTTTGCAAAATATTCGTTAAATCTCTTTTGCATTTCTCCCTTATCTTCCCCCCTCTATTTCCGCGATTTTCTACTTATTTCTTTTCTTTCGTGGCGGCGATCAACTTATCGAAATCGGAATTGATTTTTTGCGTTTTGTTAAATTTATCGTATTCCAATTCTGCTTTACCTGTCTATTTTCCCTTTGTTTGAACTACCGAGAAATCCTCGGTAGTTGTTTCTTCTTTTTATTATTTATCTTTCTATCTCGGCGATAATTTTATCTATTTCGTCGCGTAAAACTTGCTCGCGGGCAACGATTTTTTTCAATTCGGCATTGAGTTTTACGATATCGATTTTCTCGCGCGTGTCCTTTTGTTCAACGTAAGTAGAAACCGAAAGATTATAATTATGCTCATCGTTTCCGATAATCTCATTCGGAACGATTTTAGCAAAATGTTCTTCATTCTCGCGCTTGATATACGCCTTCAAAATTCTGTCGATATTTTCGTCCGTAAGTTTATTGTTGTTCGTAACCTTAATAAACTCGTTTGAAGCGTCGATAAAAATCACGTCGTTCGTCGCCTTCGAGTGCTTTAACACCATAATGCAAGTGGCGATAGACGCACCGAAAAACAAATTGCTCGGCAGCTGAATAATACAATCGATTTTGTTGTTATCAACAAGGTATTTCCTTATTTTTTGCTCTGCGCCGCCGCGATACATAATGCCAGGGAAGCATACTATAGCCGCCGTTCCGTTGCTCGCCAGCCACGAAAGCGAGTGCATGATAAAAGCAAAATCCGCTTTCGATTTCGGGGCTAAAATGCCGGCCGGGCTATAACGTTCGTCGTTGATTAAAATCGGGTTATCGTCGCCCGCCCAAGGGATAGAATACGGCGGATTAGACACGATTACTTCAAACGGCTCGTCATCCCAATGCGCGGGGTCGATAAGCGTATCGCCGTGCGCTATATCGAACTTATCAGGTTCAATGTCGTGCAAAAACATATTGATTCGGCAAAGGTTATACGTCGTGATGTTGATTTCCTGCCCGAAAAAGCCTTGACGGATATTGTCTTTGCCGAGAATCTTCGCCGCTTTTAAAAGAAGAGAACCCGAACCGCACGCGGGATCGTAAACCTTGTTTACTTCCGATTTTCCGACGATGGCAAGTTTTGTTAAAAGTTCGGATACTTCTTGCGGAGTGAAAAATTCGCCGCCCTTTTTGCCCGCATTACTCGCATACATACTCATTAAATACTCATACGCATCGCCGAAAGCGTCTATCGTGTTGTCCTGATACTTGCCGAGTTTCATTTCGGCAACGGTATTCAAAAGTTTTACGAGTTTTTCGTTGCGCTTGGCAACCGTCGCACCGAGTTTGTTCGAGTTTACGTCGAAATCTGCGAACAGACCTTTGAAATCCTCTTCGCTGTCGCTGCCCTGCGCCGAACTTTCGATATTTTTGAACACCTTTTCAAGCGTTTCGTTTAAGTTTTCGTCCGTAGCGGCGCGCTCGCGAACGTTGCAAAAAAGTTCGGAAGGAAGCATAAAAAATCCTTTCGACTTAACAAGTCCTTCTCTTGCCGTTTCCGCCTCTTCGTCGGGCATTTTCGCATAATCAAACGATTCGTTTCCCGCCTCGCGTTCACCTTCGTTTATGTATTCGGTAATATTTTCAGAAATATACCGATAGAACATCGTACCCAAAACGTACTGCTTAAAATCCCACGCGTCAACGCCGCCCGCATGCACGAGATCAGTCGCCGCGTTCCAAATCATTTTGTGTAATTCCGCCCTTTCCTGCTCTTTTTTTATGTCAGCCATTTCGCTTTTCTCCTGTATACTTTTTTCGTTTTATCTATTTTATCATACAGAACATGACAACTACAGTCATAATTAAAATATTTTTTTGAGTCTTGCAATTATTTTTCGTCGTCCACGATTTCGACGATATCGTCAAGCGTACAGCCAAGTGCCGTGCAGATTTTTATAAGCACGTCGGAATTTACCGAAACGCCGTCTTTCTTCATTTTTGCAAGCGTTGCGGGGCTTACCTTTGCGAGCGCGGCGAGTTCCTTGCTCTTCATATCCCTGTCTATCAGTAATTTGAATAATTTTTTATAACTTGCTACCATAATACACCTCATTGACTAATTTATTCGATTATAACATAAATAAAAATGCTTGCCGGCAAGGGCATTTTTATGATTGCTTTCAATTGACGAATTTTATCTGCCTGCGTGTTTGCATCTTCGAGCATAACAATACCATTGACCTCAACAATGTAGCTTACAATGTGTTCAGCTAACATTCCGAGTTTTATCAAACACGAATTCGGATCATCATATATGTAATTTTCTGCCGTTTGCGCAAGCTTTGCCACTAACGGCCATTCTTTTTGTAAGAAATCAAAATTTGACATAACGTCTCCTTTATATTGCTTATTGCTCTAAATATTTTAACAACTGTGGCGTTGCTTTGCTTCTACCTTGAACACTAGTTAAGCCCTTTTCTCTAAGTTCTTCCAATGGATATTGTCCTTCGCTGTATTTTTCAATAAGTTTTAATTTCATATAGCGAACATCTTCTCGTTTTTCTAATCCGTGATAATATTCGATGTCGTCTTGCGCCCTATTTCCATATAAATCCATTGCAGTAACTTCACATTTATACATAATTGACTTGAATTCTCCGCCAACATAAATATAAACCGTGTCACCTATGGCTGTATTATTTGGTTGACTCCACTCTATAACATCTAAATTATTGAAAGCTCCAACAATATCATATAATTTTGGATTACAAGGGATAATCCACACGTCATCAAGACGATTTGAAACAGCTCTTCCTTCTAATTTAGCACGGATTTCCCGAAGCCATTCGCCGTTATATTTGAAATATCTAGGTCCAGCGACACCATGTTTAGCACCAAGAAGTTCTGTTGCTAAACTTGAAAGCGAATATTTATTGCCTTTATATTCTATCGTTTTGTCATCTACAACAGTACATTCTGCACCAGAGTTTTCATTTCCGCGGCAAACAAACATAATTTTTGTTCCTTTTGCAATATTACACTTTGAAAAAGCAAAAGGTGAAAGCCTTTCGATATGTTCTTCTTCTATTTCCTGCGCAACCTCAATATCTTTGCGTTCTTCTTCGGTTACGTTCCACAACTTAAGTCTATTTTTACGTCCACCTAAAAGAGCTATGCTTTCCAATATAGAATAAGCTTGCTCTGGACTCATTGCGTAAAACTCCCTTACACGCTTTTTACCATTAACGTTATCTATAGAGCGTAAATTTGGATTAAGTTGGTCAATTAACTTATGTAAATTAACGTCAGTTAAACGATCTTCAACCTCATACGTTGCATAAACTCTAAAAGCAAATGGCGTACATTCGCTATTGTTTAACTGTCTTAAACGGTTTTCAACATTATCAGCATAACCAATTTTAACATATTCCTTAAAAGATGGATTTGTTAGTATATAAATATATCCTTTGTTTTCCATAGGTTCTCCTTGGTTTGCTAAAATCACTTTGATTTTAGCACAGTAAATATGACAACATACGACATATTCATAAAAATTTTAGTTGTTATTTTCTCTTACTCTCCACAATGCCATTGGGTGCGCGGAGATACGTTCTACAATTTCTTTATCTTCAAATAATAGTTCAGGGCGATAGTTTTTATTAGCAAACTCTTTCACAAATTCTTTTTCGTTATCGCTAAGCACAAGTAAGTTTTGTAAATATTCTTTTATGGAAGCGATTACCGTATCTTTTTTGAAACGGTCATTCTTGTTAAGCATAGGTTTGAGTTGCCTACTAATATCTCTATCCGTAACACCGTCTAAAATATCAAGAGAAACGTCGCAAATATTGGAATCCCCACCGATACAATTATAGAAGATAGTACATTTTTTAAGCATTTCTTTCTTTTCTATCATACCGCTTTCAATAAGCCCGTAAACGTCGTAAATGTCTCTCGGTTTACAACGTCCGATTAAAGCCGCAAGTTTGCTTCCGTATAATTCACAAGCGCTTAAAACTTTTACGCTCGTATCACTTTCGGCAACGGGAGTTTTAATGGGTTTATCACAGAGCGGTAGAACGTGCTTTCTATCAAGATAGTTTATTTCTATTTTGATATTGTCACGGTTGCCGGCGTTATTTATATATTGAAAAACGGCGGAATCTAAAGCAAAATATCTTTTACTTTGTGGCGAAAGCGAATAATTCTTTTGAAATAACGCCATTTGCAGGAAGTTCCACAATTCTTCCTTATCTTTTTCCATCTCTTCTTTCGTATCGCCGATATAGTCTAAGTCTATGTCAACGGAAAGTCTTGGAAGTTCACGATAAAATAAATTGATTGCCGTTCCGCCTTTAAGAGCAAGTTTATCTTTCCATTTGGACGAAAAAACAAACTCTAAAATATCCGCAAGGCGCATAACCTTTTCAACGTTATCTTTTATAAAGTTGGTTTCTTTTGCTATTTTAACTACGTTCTTTTGAGATAGGTTTATCATATCAGTTCTCCGTGTTTATTAGTTTTTCAGGATACATAAGCCCCCAATACTTATCCGTTTTTCTCGGCATCTTTTTGTTTTCGCTTATATCTTCTAATTTTATAGAGCAATTTTGCTTGCATATATCAAAGAAGTTTTGTGAAAGAATGTCTTTCTTGAGTAATGAAAGTAAAAATCCCGCTTTTTTATAAACGAATTTCTTATCATATTCTTTTAAATAGGTCAATAACGCTTGCTCGTCAAGATGTGTTATCCCGTTTAACGCCGTAACAAGTTCTTCAAGTCCGCCCGCAAGGTCGATACGATCAATACAATCCACTACCGTTCTTTCCAAATCGGTAACGACGATTTCCGCATTTTGCTCTAAGCGCATTATTCCACCCTTTGCGGTATAAGAGAAAAATTTATATTCAAGCCCGTTATATTCAAAAGGAATATTTCTTTTCTCGGTAAAAACTTGCACTTCCGAAAACATTTGATTGCCAAGCCCGTGAAATTCTAACGCCGAATGATATGCAACGCAGGCATTTTCAAAGAGCGCTGACGCTATTTCAAAACGGCTCGCAAAAATATCGCCTGTCAAAGGATTGACTGTCGCATATAATCCGTTTTTTATTTTGGCTACACGCCCAACGTCAATTAACGATTTTAATTTCGCTTGCATGCTACGCACACTTGTAAAATTTTCTAAAATATCTTGTGTACGAAACAATGCGTGAGTTTGATAAAAATCTTCCATTTCTATATTTTCCTTATTTGATTATACCTATTTTACATAATTTACGAATAAATGTCAACGCTTTTTATGTAATTTAGGTAATACTTAAAAAGTTAGAATATCCGTTGTGGACACAATCGCAGTTTTTTACAAAACTCCAAAATTTCGCTTTTCAAATTTTCAAGAGAATTTGTCATTCTTGAAGATTCAAAATAACGACCAACAAGCCTATATGCCTTTATTTGGTCTATTGTTTTCGTATTCTTAAATCTAAGACTACTTCTACTATAAAACGTTTTATACAACTTAAAAAATTGGGATTTTTTATATGGTTTACCGCCTGCCGCAATCGTTCTTTTATAATATCTGCGCCAAGCAACGTATTTCGTTAATTTTCTCTTCTTCTTATCTTTGATAATAGCCTCAAAATCAGGGTAAGTATATTCTGCTCTTTGAACTCTATTAGGATAAAGTTTACAAAGAAGCTTAAAATCGTTCATTCCGGCAACAGAAGATTGAGTAAGACCGCATTCTTTCGCTCTTTTTATCGTTTTCAACACCGTTGTACGAGAACATTCACAAATCCTTGCGACTTGCGTTGTGGTGTTTCCTTTATAATGATACTCTAAAATAGCTCTGTAATTGGTCATTTTACCCGTTTTTACCCTTTTTACTATGACTTTCCTTATTATTCATTATACCAAAATTTTTTACCCTTGTAAAGTGTTCAACTTTAGCGGAATTGACCTTTTTTTAACTATTTTTCACCCTAAAAAAGAGCAAAAATAGAGCCTGTACCGAAAAGATACAGGCTCACAAACACAATATATAGTGTTTTAATTAAGTTTTAGCCCAAGATTTAGGACCTTGGATTGCGGATGTTCGCCTGTGCGGCGGCGAGCCTTGCGATAGGAACGCGATAGGGCGAGCAAGAAACGTAATCCAAGCCGATGGAATTGCAGAACTCGATGGAAGAAGGATCTCCACCGTGTTCTCCGCAGATACCGACGTGTAAGTTCTTTCTCGCGGCTTTGCCGAGTTTAACCGCAAGTTCCATAAGTTTGCCGACGCCTTCGGTGTCCAAACGCGCGAAAGGATCGCTTTCAAAAATCTTGTTTTGATAATACGCGTTGAGGAACTTACCCGCGTCGTCGCGGCTGAATCCGAAAGTCATCTGAGTTAAATCGTTGGTGCCGAAGCAGAAGAATTCGGCTTCGGTAGCGATCTTATCGGCTGTAAGCGCCGCTCTGGGGATTTCTATCATAGTACCGACTTCGTATTTCAGATTACTGCCCGCTTTTTTTATTAAAGCGTCGGCGGTTTCTACGACGAACTTTTTGCAGAAAGCAAGTTCTTTGACGTCGCCGACTAACGGAATCATGATTTCGGGAACGAAGTTCCAGTCGGGATGACGGTCCGTAACCGCAATAGCCGCTTTGATGATAGCCTTAGTCTGCATAACCGCTATTTCCGGATAAGTTACGGTAAGACGGCAACCGCGGTGTCCCATCATGGGGTTAAATTCGTGTAAAGAATTACAAAGGGCTTTGATTTCCTGAACGGTCTTACCCTTCGCCTTTGCCAAAGCCTCGATATCGGCTTCTTCGGTAGGAACGAATTCGTGTAAAGGAGGATCGAGGAAACGAATGGTTACGGGGTAGCCCGCGCTTGCTTCCATTAAACCTTCAAAGTCTTGTTGCTGCATGCTTTCGATCTTATCGAGAGCGGCGGTTCTTTCTTCAACCGTTTCGGAGCAGATCATTTCACGGAATTTATCGATTCTGCCGGGACCGAAGAACATATGCTCGGTACGGCAAAGACCTATGCCCTGCGCGCCTAATTCGGTTGCCCTTTGCGCGTCGAAAGGGGTGTCTGCGTTGGTTTTAACGCTCATTCTCTTATACTTATCGGCAAGTTGCATTATTCTTCCGAAATAACCGCTGCTGGGATCCGCGGGTACGGTGGGTAACGCGCAACCGTAAATGTAACCGGTGCTACCGTCCAAAGACAAATCGTCGCCTTCACGATAAATTTTACCGCCGAGTTCAAAATATTTTTCTTCTTCGTTCATTATTATGTCGCCGCAACCCGATACGCAACATCTGCCCATACCTCTTGCTACGACCGCGGCGTGAGAGGTCTGTCCGCCTCTTACCGTCAGAATACCCTGAGCGTACTTCATACCCTCGATATCTTCCGGAGAAGTTTCGAGTCTTACAAGAACTACGTTGTTGCCTTGTTTGCCTTGTTCTACGGCGTCTTCGGGGGTAAATACGATTTTACCGGTAGCGGCGCCCGGAGATGCCGCAATACCTTTGCCGACTATATTGTCCGCGGCTTCTTTTAAAGCCTTGGCGTCGAACTGAGGGTGTAACAACATATCGAGCGACTTGGCGTCGATTTGCATCAACGCTTCCTGTTCGGAAATCATTCCTTCATCGATAAGGTCGCAAGCGATTCTTATTGCGGCTGCGGCGGTACGTTTGCCGTTACGGGTTTGAAGCATGAAAAGTTTACCGCGTTCGATGGTGAACTCCATGTCCTGCATATCTTTATAATGATCTTCCAAAGTTTTGCAAATGTCGAGGAATTGTTCGTAAACTTCGGGTAAAACTTCAGCCATTTGCGAAATGGGCATCGGGGTTCTGACACCCGCGACGACGTCTTCGCCTTGCGCGTTCATTAAAAATTCGCCCATTAAGCCCTTTTCGCCCGTTGCGGGGTTACGCGTGAACGCAACGCCGGTACCGCAATCGTTACCCATATTGCCGAATACCATTTCCTGTACGTTGACGGCGGTACCCCAACTATAAGGAATATCGTGGTCCATTCTGTACACGTTGGCGCGCGGGTTGTCCCAACTTCTGAATACCGCTTTGATGGCTTCGAAAAGTTGTTCCTTGGGATCGGTCGGGAAATCTCTGCCGAGAGCCTGTTTATATTTCGCTTTGAATTCTTCAGCGAGTTCGTGAAGATCTTCCGCGGTAAGG
The DNA here is from genome assembly GCA_934278995.1 of uncultured Clostridia bacterium. Taxonomy (GTDB): domain Bacteria; phylum Bacillota; class Clostridia; order Christensenellales; family Borkfalkiaceae; genus UBA4636. Next base: position 15,453 of record CAKQWM010000014.1, on the reverse strand, counting down.
TCAACGTCGAAAGTTACGCCTTTTTGTTCTTTCATTTTGTCGATTAAAGATTCAAATTCCTTTTTGGAAACTTCCATAACGACGTCTGAAAACATTTGGATAAATCTTCTGTAACAGTCCCAAGCCCATCTCGGATTGCCGGATTTTTCAGCCAAAACGCCGACGACTTCTTCGTTTAAACCGAGGTTTAAAATGGTGTCCATCATGCCGGGCATGGACGCTCTTGCGCCCGAACGAACGGAAACGAGTAAAGGATTTTCCGTATCGCCGAATTTTTTGCCGGTAATGGCTTCGAGTTTTTCGATGTTTTCCATGATTTCTTCACGGATAGCGTCGTTAATCATTCTGCCGTCTTCATAGTACTTGGTACATGCTTCGGTGGAAATGGTAAAACCTTGTGGCACGGGTAAACCGATGTGTGTCATTTCAGCAAGGTTTGCGCCCTTACCGCCTAAAAGCTCACGCATGTTTGCGTTGCCTTCGCTGAACAAATAAACGTACTTCATAGATATCTCCTTGAAAAAATGTTTTATGTTTTTTTAATTATTTACGTTTTTTAGTGAATTGATTTTAAGTGAATTTTGGTGGAATTTTAGTAGATTGATTTTAGCAAATTATTGCTTTAAGTTAAACTTTTACATATTACTTTTCGGTAAATCGATTTCGGATCGTAAAATCTTTTTTTAAAATCGGAACCGTCCGATTTTTGCTGCTAAAGGACGGTAAATCAAATCCGCAATCGTACTTTAGCCATAATATTATAGACGAAAAAAGTTTTTTAGTCAATTCTTTTAACGAAAAATACCCACATCAGATGAATAAATCGTTTAACGAAATCGTTAATCGGTCGGTTTAATTTTAACGGGTTTTCCTAAATGCGCGTAAAACGTACATTCAATTCTGCCGTTATATAATTTTCGTTTTTTATCCGCGCGCTGACCGAAAAGCCTTTCAAAATCGGAAACGGGGGTTATCGTGTAAAAACACCAGTCGGGATTATTTTTTCTTACCTTGCCGTACGCTCTGTAAAGTTTTTCTATAAAAGGTCTTTCGTCGAGTCTTGCTCCGTACGGCGGATTTGCAAACGCAACGCCTCGCTTTTCGGTTGAAAAAAAGTTTTCCATAGACTCGTTTTTAAACTCTATAACGTCGTCAACGCCTGCTTGCTTTGCGTGAATTTTAGCAAGTTTAAGTTGCTTTTCATCGGTATCGTAAGCAAGGATTTTAAGCGCGGAATCGTTTGATATCCGACTTATAGCCTCGCTTTTTATCTTTTCATAAATCTTGAAATCAAAATTTTTGAAGTTTAAAAAATCAAACTTTCTGTCTAAGCCGGGGGCAATGTTTTTTTCTTTTCTTGCCGCCTCTATCGCTATGGTGCCGGTACCCGTAAACAAATCGCACAACGGTCGGGACGGATTCCATACGGAAAGTTCCAACATCGCGCTTGCTAAATTTTCTTTGATTTGCGCTTCCCCGTAAACGTTTCTGTATCCCCGCCGATGCAAACTTTCTCCGGAAGAATTAAGCAAAACGTAACAATAATCTCTCGTTATGGAAACTTCGACGTCGAATCTGTCGCCGGTTTCGGGTAAAAACTCTCTTTTATAGGCTTTTTTCAGCCTTTCGCATATAGCCTTTTTTACTATTGACTGAGTTGCCGAAAAAGCGTTCAGTTTTGATTGTACGAGTTTGGGTTTTACTATTACCGCGCCCGATTCGGGTATAAACTTTTCCCACTCGATATCGTAAACGTTATCGAACAGCGTATCGAAATCTGCGCATTTAAATTCCGATAAAACCACGAAAACTCTGCTTGCGGTCGAAAGGTACATATTACATTTCGCCAAAAGTTCGTAATCGCCCTCGAAAGTCATTCTTCCGTTTATGGCGGGGGCTTTTTCAACGCCTAAATTAAACAATTCTCTTTTTGTTGCCGATTCTACGCCTGATGCGCTCGACACTGAAATCTTCATCAAAATGCATCCTCGATATGGTTTATTTCGTCGGGATATACCTCGATAACGTCAAAGCGGGGTTGATAATTTAAGTCAAGGTGCGTCGTAAGGTAAAGCCTTGCCGACCTCTTATACCTTTCCTGCTTGTACTCGTCAACCGCTTCCATTGCTTCGCCGTAGTGCTTGTTCGTTCTCGTTTTTACTTCGATAAAAACCAAAAAGTCCCCGTATAAGCCGATTAAATCGATTTCTCCGAAATTTGTCGAATAGTTTTTACCGATGATTTTATATCCCTTTTTCTTTAAATAGCGAAGCGCCTTTTTTTCGCCTAAACTTCCCAAAAGTTTTTTATAAAGGTTTTTCTGTGTATCGGGCATGGTCCTACAGTCCTTATCGCGTTAATATGTTCCTTAGTGCCGTATCCTTTGTTCTTTTTAAAACCGTACTCGGGATAACGTTCGTCGTACTCGTCCATAAGCGCGTCACGATAAACTTTTGCGATTATCGAAGCCGCGCCGATAACGTAACTTTTTGCGTCGCCTTTGATTATCGGACGGGTTTCGACGTCAATATCTAAATCAACAGCGTCGATTAACACGCAATCGGGTTTTAAAGACAAACTTTCGATGGCGTTTTTCATACACCGCTTAGTGGCGTTTAAAATATTGATTTCGTCTATGACTTCTTCGTTTACGGCGCATATACTGTACGCTATGGCTTTGTTTTTTATCGTTTCCGAAAGTATTCTTCGATTTTTTTCGGTAACTTTTTTGCTGTCGTCAACGCCTAAAATCAAATTGTTATCGTCAAGCGGCATAATAACCGCCGCGCAAACCACGGGACCGGCCAGAGGACCTCTGCCGACTTCGTCAACGCCGGCTATATATCTTTTTCCCTCCGCCAAAAGTTGATATTCATAGCTTAATTTTTTCTTTTCGGATTCTATATCGGGGAATTTTCTAAACATATTTTACCGAGCCTCCCTTTTCTGAAATCGTCGAAAACCGCTTTGGAACATCTTTCGTAATCGTACTCTCCGCCGCGAGCCAAAAAGCCTCGCGCTTTGCATATACCTTCGTAAATTTCAAGCGGGGTAAGCGATTCGTCAACGCCGTATTTTGCGTTTAGCGCGCCGTTTTTCTTCAAAATCAATTCTTTGATAAATTCAAGGCACAAACCTTCCAGATCCAAAATATTGTCGTTGATGCTTCCTACGTAAGCAAGATGTTTTGCGTAAACCTGATTTTCCATTGACGGCGGCATGGTTCCCGGCGTGTCAAGAAGTTCGATATCGTCGAGTTTTATCCATTGTTTACCCTTTGTAACGCCCGCTTTATCGCCCGTTTGCGTCTGACGTTTTCCGCTGAGCGAATTTATTACGGTTGACTTTCCGGTATTAGGGATTCCGCATACCATAACGCGTACGACCTTAGTTATTCCTTTAACTTTTTTTGCTTCAATTTTTTCGCGTAAAAGTTCGATAACGGTACTATAGACGGACTTTCCGTCCTTTAAGTTTGTTCCGACCGTCGAAATAACGTTTTCGCCGCGATTTTTAAAAACGCTTAATATTTTGCTTAAATCCGAAGCCTCTATCAGATCGGATTTATTTATTACGTATAAAACGGGCTTGTTTTTGCAAAGCGCGTTAAGTTTATTGTTGATGCACGCAAAAGGTGCGCGCGCGTCGAGAACGTATATGACGGCGTCGCACAATTTAACGTTTTCTTCCATCATCCGAAGCGCTTTCGTCATATGCCCCGGAAACCAATTTATTTTATTAGTTGTTTCCATATTCGTAATAAATAACAAAAGTGAGGCTATAAGCCTGTTATCGTCTGTTTTTAATCGTCTTTTTCCAAAAGATCGGGACGTAATTTTCCGGTAAGTTCCAAAGATTTTTCCCGACGCCATCTGTCAACTTTTGCATGATCTCCGGAAACGATTACGTCCGGCACTTTAAGCCCGCGATATATTTGCGGGCGAGTGTATTGCGGGTATTCGACCAAATTATCGGTAAACGTTTCGTTTTTCAAAGATTCTTTTGAAATCACTCCGTCAACGTAACGACAAACCGCATCGGTTATAACCATCGCGGGGAGTTCCCCTCCCGTCAAAACGTAATCGCCTATCGACATTTCTTCATCGATAAATAGATCTATTATGCGTTGATCTACGCCCTCGTAATGACCGCAAAGAAAAAGCAATCTTTCGAACGACAAAAGCGAGGCGACGTCTTTTTGACTAAATCTTTTACCTTTAGGCGACATATAAATGCGCCTCGCCTCGTGATTCGGATCTACCGCCTCTATTGCGTTTCCGACAGGCTCCGGCATCAAAACCATACCGGCGCCGCCGCCGAAAGTGTAATCGTCGCAACGTTTATGCTTATCGGTAGAATAATCTCTTATATCGGTAATTACTATTTCGACCTTACCGCTTTTTACAGCCCTGCCGATAATACTCTCCTTTAAGGGAGAGAACATTTCGGGAAACAGCGTCAGAATATCTATCTTCATTATTGATACAAACAAACCTCCGTAAAGGTTTTGGCATCGACGGTTATTTTTCTTTCTTCGACGTCAACGATTGCGTTCAGTTTTTTTAAAAAGGGAAAATAGCAATCGCCTTCGTCGGTTTCGGCTTTGAAAATATCTACGTTCGACAAAATTACGTCAACGATTTTCCCTATAAATTTACCGCTCGACAAATAAAGGTCGCACCCTAAAAGATCTTCTATGAAATAGCGCCCTTCTTTTACCTCGATTTCGTCTTTTTCGCAATAAACGTCTTTACCGCGCATAGCGTCGGCGGCGTTCCTGTCGGCAACGCCCTTAACGCTGAGATAAATTGCTCCGCCGACGGATTTTTTGGATAAAACGGCGTAATTTTTATCGCCTATCGTAACTGTTTGCAGGTTCTCGATAGCGCTGTAACCGTCGGTCAGATCGCTGATTTTCAGTTGTCCCGTAATGCCGTGCGGTTTCAAAACCGTGCCGATCAATATTTTCATTGGGTTTTTAATCCTTGCGAATTGATAAAAAAGAAAAAGTAGGGTAAACTAAGCCCCTGCTTTTTCGGAAATTTCGATATTGTATCTTTTACCGGATTTAGCCGATGCGGATTTAACCAAGGTTCTTAAAGCCTTTGCGATTTTACCCTGTCTGCCGATAACCTTGCCCATATCGTCGGGAACGAGCAGAACGTTTACGTTGACGACTCCGCCTTTTTCTTCTACGACAAACTCGACCTCGTCTTTATGTTCGGCAAACTGTAATACTACGTATTTGATAAGATCTAACATAATTCACCCATTAACCTTTTTTCTTTTTGGGATTGGTCTTTGCCGGTGACAATTTGTCGCTCTTTTCGATAACGCCGGCGTTAACGAGTAAAGATTTAACCGTTTCGGTGGGCTGAACGCCTTTGGAAAGCCAATCTTTCGCTTTTTCGGCGTCGATGACTACTTCGGCGGGTTTAGAGATAGGGTTGTAATGACCGACTTTGTCGATATACTTACCGTCTCTTGCGACTCTGCTGTCAACGACTACGATACGATAAAAAGGTGATTTTTTGTCGCCCATTCTCGTCAATCTCATTTTTACTGCCATAATATTTTACCTCCGTATATAATACAAAAAATATTTTTTTAAATAAATTTAAACAATAATTTCAAATAAAAGTCCGCCTATAAGCCCGTTAACGCGCTTTTTTAAAATTTAAAAGGAAGCCTTCCTTTTCCGGATTTCATTTGTTTTATCATAACCTTTATTTGTTCGTATTGCTTTAAAAGGTTGTTGATTTGTTGAAGCGACGTCCCGCTTCCTTTAGCAATGCGCATCTTCCTCGAATAGTTTAAAATTTGCGGATTGCGTCTTTCCTTTAACGTCATCGACTGGATTATCGCTTTGGTGCGGTAAATTTCCTTCTCGTCGATATCGCCTTCGTTCACTTTTAACTTACCCATGCCAGGCATCATGGACATAACCGCGCTTGCCCCGCCCATTTTTTTGAGCATATCAATCTGATCGATATAGTCGTTCAGATCGAAACTGTTTTCTTTCAGTTTCTTTTCGAGTTTCTTCGCGTCCTCGTCTTTTATTGCTTCCTGAGCCTTTTCAATAAGCGTCAGAACGTCGCCCATACCGAGAATCCTGTTCGCCATACGATCGGGATAGAACGGCTCGATATCGGTAAGTTTTTCGCCTACGCCACAAAATTTTATGGGCTTACCTGTAACCGCTTTAACCGATAAACAAGCGCCTCCTCTCGTATCGCCGTCGAGTTTTGTCAACACGACGCCCGTTACGGGAAGCCTTTCCGAAAAGCCTTTTGCTACGTTTACGGCAACCTGACCGGTCATGGAATCGACGACCAAAAGAATTTCTGTAGGTTTTACCGCGGCGTTGATGTTTTCGAGTTCCGTCATAAGTTTATCGTCGATTTCGAGCCTTCCCGCGGTATCGACGATAACAGTATCAAGCCCGTACCGTTTGGCGTATTCGACCGCTTCTTCCGAAATTTTGACGGGATCGCCCTGACCTTTTTCAAAAACGGGTACGCCCGCTTTTTCCCCGACAACGATAAGTTGCTTTACGGCGGCAGGTCTGTAAACGTCGCACGCGACCAGAAGCGGTTTCTTGCCCTGCTTTTTTAATAAAAGCGCAAGTTTGCCCGAGAGCGTCGTTTTGCCCGCGCCTTGAAGACCGCACATCATGATAACCGTGGGAAGTTTCGGCGAAACCTCGAGTTTTTGGTTTTGCCCGCCCATTAATGCGATGAGTTCTTCGTTTACGATTTTGATTACTTGCTGTGTGGGATTAAGACTTTTAAGTATATCCTGCCCTACCGCCTTTTCCGAAACCGAAGCAATGAAGTCTTTTGCGACTTTTAAGTTTACGTCTGCCTCTAAAAGCGCCACGCGGATTTCACGCATGGCTTGCTTGATTTCGAGTTCGGTAAGTTTTCCTCGTTTGGTAAGCTTTGAAAAAACGTGATTTAATTTTTCGCCAAGTGAAGAAAACGCAGCCATTTTTCAAAACTCCTTTATTTTTTATTTTCGCCCTTTCCGAGCGATTCTATAATTGCCTCCGTTTTAGTCCTGTACGCCATAAAACCGACTTTTCTTTCAAATTCGTCAAGTTCGGTTTTGACAGTTTTAATTGCATCTAAAACGCTTTGACGAGTGCAATTTTTAATTTCGGCGATTTCGGACAAGGACAAGTCGCAAGAAAAATACATATCGGCTATTTCAGCCTTGTTGGAAGTTAACAACCCCTTATACAGGTCGAGAAGCGAGCAATACTTTATTTCTTCGAATTTCATACCCCACCGCCGAAAAAAGGTGTAAGGCAGATTGACCTTACACCGATTATTATACACTATTTAGTTGCTTTGTCAAGCATTTTTGCCTTACGTTAGATAATTTTTAAAAATATATCTTAGTCCTATAATTTTAAAAATATCTCTCAGCCGACGTTTTATTCTTTTATAAAAACCAGCCTTCTGCAATTTTCACATTCGATGATTTTCTCGTTTTTCAGCCGACTAAGTTCAAGTTGAGATAATTCCGTTCCGCAAGCCGCGCAGTGTTTGTCTTTAAGTTCGTAAACGATCGGGAATTTCGGATCTTTGCGTTTCTCCTTGTATTTTTCCATATATTCTTTCGGAATATCTTTTTCGATTACGTCAAGTTTTTTTCTGATTTTTGTTTTTTCGGTTTCTTTTTCTTTCAGAAGGTCTTCGTATTTCTTCTTGTATTCGTCTTGCTGTTCGAGCATCAGTTTTGTTCCCGCCATGAGTTTTTTATAAGAAGCCGTAAGTTCGGACATCTCTTTGGAAAGTTTTTCGATTTTTTGTTCCAAAGCGGCGTACAAGAACGAGAGTTCCTGCGATTTTTTCTTTAAAAAAGCAAGCGTGGATTCGTCTTCGACGTCGGAAAGGGTGGAAAACTCGTTTTTATCTTCGTCGAGTTTTTTAAGTTCCGATTCGAGGGCGTTCAAGTTTGACAGAAGCGACGACGCCTTCGACTCAATTTGAGTTTTGCTGTCGGAAACCGTTTTTAAAAACTTAACCGCCTGAGCGTATTTTTTGAATTCGTCGCTTTTTTTGAGTTCGTTTTCGATGTTTTTCAATTCTGCGTCGATTGTCTGATATTCCAGTAACTTTTCTATCATTGATTCTCCTTTATTCTTTTCGGTGTAAGCGATTGAATTTATTTTGCCGTTGCCGCGGCGAAAACGCGCCGAAGTACAAATTTAATTTAATAGGTTTAATAGATCGTCAAATAAATCTGTCGTCGTCGAAAAAACTGAAATCAAGTTTATTTTTTAATCTGTATATACTTGAAAAATGTTTGTAAATGTTTTTCATTCCGTAATTTTCACTTGCAAAATGCGTCATGGAAATTACTCTTTTACCGTTTTTTACGGCTTCAACCAAAACGTGATGAGGAATGTCCGCCGAAATATAAACGTCGGCGGGATACGATAAAGATTCTTCGTTAAGCCCCGAACCGCAAAAACTCGCCGCTTTTTTTATAAAAGCCGTTTTGTCGCCGTAAACGTTTACTTTGGTGGCAAATTCTCTTTCGATGTTTTCGGCAAGTTCCTCGAGCGACGTATTTATCGGATAGCGTCTTCCGTAACCGGTACCGCTAAGAAGCGGATCGAGGATTTCTATATCTTTGTCGTCTGCGCCGCTTATTCCTTTTGCCAGGAAGTAATCGACGCCCTTTTCGGCTACGTCGAAGTTAAGATGACAGGATATAACTCCTATCCCGGACGAAGCGGCTTTAAGCAAAACGCCGTCGATCTTTTTTATCCCGTAAAATATCGCGGGGTGATGGGTAATTATCAAGCCCGCTTTCATCCACTGCGCATACTCTATCGTTTTATCGGTAAGATCGAGCGCGAAAACCACGTTTGTAATATCGGCTTCCGTCCCGACGATTATACCGCTGTTATCGGTAAAATTGCACTTTTTTTCGTAAGTCTGAGATAATTCAAACGGAGCGAATCTGTCGATAAGTTCATAAATTTCTTTTAATTTCATCTTTCAAACCTCTATAAGTCAGTAGTTTTTCCGATAAAGTTTTTCTTGAATTTTCCTGCATTTTAGTATTTAAAAGTTTTTCGGTTTCCATTATTTTTTTATCGATAAAAGATAAAAAATCGGGGTTGCGGGCTAAATTTTCCCTTCCGAAAATTTCTTCTTTTTCCGTGTAGCAATCGTCGTAACCTATTTTCGCGCGCATTACTTCATAATACTTTTTATCGGCGTAAAACATAAAATCACGCTCTAAACCGTAACCGTTTTCGTGAAGATATTTTCTTACTTTATCGGCGTTTTTCATAGGTTGTAATATTAAAATAACGGGCTTATAGGTGGACTTTTGCAATATTTTTATAATTTCTTCTCCGCCCATACCGGCTATTAAAACCTGCTCTGAGCGGGGAACGCCGATAAGTCCGTCGGTAAGTATAGCCGTAAATTTATCGGGATAAAACTCGCTTAAAAGATTGACGGCTTTATTTAAACTCGGCTCAGATATATCCGTTACTATAACCCTTTTGACTTTGTTTAAATCAAGTGCTGTTTTCGCTATATACCCGTGGTCGCAGCCGACGTCGCAAAGATCGTCCGTAACACCTATCAACGACGCTATGATTTCTATCCTTTTATTCATCAGTCGAGAAAGTCTTTAAGCCTTTTCGACCTCGACGGATGACGTAGTTTCCTCAAAGCCTTCGCTTCTATCTGACGAATACGCTCACGCGTGACGTTAAATTCTTTGCCGACTTCTTCTAAAGTTCTCGGTCTGCCGTCGTCGATGCCGTAACGAAGACGCAAAACTTTTTCTTCACGCGGGGTAAGAGTGTCCAGAACGCCTATAAGTTGTTCTTTAAGCATAGACGTTTCGACCATGTCGCTCGGCGCCTGAGCGTTTTCGTCAACGATAAAGTCGCCCAAATGACTGTCCTCTTCCTCGCCGATAGGCGTTTCGAGCGATACGGGATCCTGCGCTATTTTTTGAATCTCAATAACCCTCGATTCGGGTATTCCCATTTCTTTTGCTATTTCGGAAGGATAAGGATCGCGTCCGAGTTCCTGTAAAAGTTGGCGGGTAACCCTTGCCTGTTTATGAATGGTTTCCACCATGTGAACGGGGATTCTTATAGTTCTTGCCTGATCGGCAATAGCCCTCGTGATAGCCTGACGAATCCACCAGGTTGCGTAGGTGGAAAGCTTGTACCCTCTTTCGTAATCGAATTTTTCGACTGCCTTCATAAGCCCCATGTTGCCTTCCTGAATAAGGTCAAGAAAATGCATACCGCGGCCGACGTGGCGTTTTGCTATGGAAACGACGAGCCTTAAATTTGCTTCCGCAAGGATACGCTTCGCTTCCTGATCGCCCGCCGCCATCTTTTTGGCGAGTTCGATTTCCTCGTCGCTCGAAAGTAACGGAACCCTTCCGATGTCTTTAAGATACATCTTTACGGGGTCGTCCATACTGATTTCTTTTACGAGTTGGTCGTATAGTTCCTGTTCCTGACTGGTTTCGTCGATAACCTGAATGCCCGCGTCTTCGATGGCGCTACACATGTTTTCCATCTGTTCGTCGCTCATTTCGACTTTTTCGAGCCTGTCGCATAAAGCGTTCATGGTAATAGTTCCGCGTTTTTTATAGTCGGTTATAATCTCGTTGGTAATCTCGGCTAAAGCAGCATCTTCAATCATATTTTCTTCTCCGTTTTAAGTTTATTCAAAAGCCTACTCTTTTGCTGTATTTTTTCAATGATTTTTATTTGTTTGACGACGTCCGTTTCGGCTTTTGCGTATTCTTCGAGATACCCTATGTCGGTTTCGAGATTATCCATTTTGATAAATCGCAGACAGTCGTTGTAATATTCTTTTTCGTCGGGGCAAAAGATTTCTTCAACCTTACAAAGAATAAGATTCATTTCGTTAAGGTAGTCTTCGCCGAGTTTTTCGGTAAGCGCGATACCGTCGTAATTACTTGCTTCGTCGTAAAGTTCGAGTATAAGCGTCGCTATTTCGGTCCTTAGTTGAGAAGAAAAGTCCAACCCGTCGAGATCGTTAACGTCGGCGTAACTTTTACCGTTTATTATTGCCGACAATAGATATCTTTCGGCTTTTATAAGGGCTGTTTCTTCCTCGTCGTTATCGGCGGAAATATCTTCATTTTGGGCAATAACGGGCTTATAGGCGGACTTTTGAGCAGTTCCTTCTAAATCGCGCTTTAAAGATTCATAGGTAATTTTAGATAGTTCGGATAATTTTTTTAAAAGTTCTTCTCTTTCAAATTCTTTGTCGCTTTCGGAAATAACTTTTATCGCTTTATCCAAAAACCGGCGTTTTTCCGACGCGTCGTTAAGGTTAAACGACTTGTACAGATAGTTCAGTTTGTAGTCGATTAAAGGTTCCGCGGAAAGCAAAAGTTCTTTATAACTGTCAACGCCTTTAATTTTGACGTATTCGTCGGGATCGAGATTATCCGGAAGCGAAACAACCTTTACGTTAAGCCCCGCGTCCTTTAAAATCTGCATTCCTCTGAACGTGGCTTTCTGCCCTGCGGCGTCGCCGTCGTAACTTACGATAACCGTATCGGAATACCTCATCATAAGCCTCGCCTGCTCTATCGTAAGCGACGTACCCATGCTTGCCACGGCGTTTTTTATACCGCTTGCATGCAAAGCAATTACGTCCATGTAGCCCTCGACTAAGATAAGATAAGGTAAAGTTCCGTGTTCGCGCTTTAATTTTTTAACGTTGTTGGCGTTAAAAATGGTTCTGTTTTTAATAAATACGCTCGTTTCCCGCGTGTTTTTGTACTTTGCGAAATCGGGCTTTTTCTCTATAAGCCTTCCGCCGAAAGCAAGCACGTTTGAAAAACTGTCTATTATCGGCACTATAAGCCGTTTCGCCTCGAAATCGGAATACTCGTCGGTATCTTTATTGTACGAACACACGCCCGCGGCAACCATGTCCTCGTAACTGTATCCTTTATTTTTGAGATATTCCGGCAGTGAATTATAGTCGAGCGAACAGCCTATACCGAAAGCGCGCACGGTGCTTTTATCGAAGCCCCTCGAAAATACGTAATCAACGTAAGGCGCGGCTTCCGGCTTAGATAAATTATCTACGTAGAATTTAGCGGTATCTTTTAAAATAGCAAGCCTTAACTGACGATTTTTTGCCTTTTCTTCTAATTCCGCATCTTCTTTAAAGGAAGTTTCGGGTAGTTCCATATTAGCGCGGTCAGCCAAAAACTTAACCGCCTCCATATAGGTTAGACTTTCAACTTCCATAATGAATTTGATTACGTCCCCGCCGCGCTGGCAACCGAAACATTTGAAAAATTGTCCCGCCTGATTGACGCAAAAAGATGGGGTTTTTTCCATATGCCCCGGAAGCGGACAACGCGCCCAGTAAGCGCCTCCCCTTCTTTCAAGCGGACAGTACGCCGAAACCACGTCAACTATTTCGTTGCGACTTTTTAATTCTTCAATGAATTTTTGAAACTTCTGGTCAAACATTGTTTTCGGATTACCGCTTAAAAACCCCACGCGAAGTTATAACGCGCATACTCGCCTTATTTTTACTACTTACATATTATTATACACATTATCGGCGGGTTTTCCTTTTTTATATTTGAAATTTATCGAAAATTCACGAAAAACAAGGTTTATTTCGGAAAAAAAACCGTTCAAAAGTTTAGCGCAGGCGGTTTTTTTAATGAAAAAACGGTTAAAAACGTAATTTTGTCAACTAATTATTTTACAACGACGCCGATTTTTGATAGTATAAGTTTGTTTTTAATTTTCGAGGTGAAAAATATGAACGAAAACGTAAAACCTCCGTTTTTAACCGCTAAAGACGTTGCTTACGTCGGGCTTTTTACCGCAGTTATAGCAGTCTGCTCCTTTTTAACTATACCCGCGGCGGTACCGTTTACTTTACAAACCTTCGCCGTATTTTTAAGCCTTGGCATCCTCGGCGGTAAACGCGGGGTGTTAGCGATAGTCTGTTACGTTTTGTTAGGCACGCTTGGCGTTCCGATATTCGCAGGCTTTAAAGGCGGTATCGGGGTTTTGTTCGGCGCGACGGGCGGTTATATAATGGGCTTCATTTTGTGCGGGCTGATATACCTTGTTATCGAAAAACTTTTCGGAAAATCAATACTCGTAATGGCAATATCCATGGTTTTGGGCGCGGTAAGTTATTTTGCTTTCGGAACGGTATGGTTTATGATCGTATATACGAATAACACGGGAACGATTGCTCTTTCAGCCGTTTTGGGTATGTGCGTAGTTCCTTTTTTACTGCCGGACGCTATCAAAATTGCGGTTGCCGTTTTGCTGTCTTATAAGTTAAGAAGTAAAATCAAATAACGTATTGCGGTCGCCTTTTTATCGATAACGGGCTTATAGCCGGACTTGCTTATAAGTTATGAAGCAAAATCAAACAGCATACTACGGTCGCCGTTTTATCGATAACGGGCTTATAGCCGGACTTTTATTATGATAAAACCTTTTTGTATCGTAATAAAAAAATTATCATTAAAAGTTTATAATGATTATAAAAATTAAAATTATTTTAGTTAAAAGCGGACGGCAAAAAATTGCCGTCCGCTTTTAAAACAGGTTATCATGTCGGCGCTTGCCGTCTTATTTGTTAAAGATAAATAATATAAAGAATAAACGGATATACTTTTATATTTTTTTCAAAATATCACTTCTTTGTCTTTCGTAATCACTGGTGTTAATTTTTCCTTTATCGCATTTGGCTTTCAGCATCTTTAATTCTTCTTCGGGCGTCCGCGGAAGAACGCAAGTAATAAGTATTATTGCTGTGCAAGACACTAATTGCATCATTATTGTTAAAATATAACGAAGGCTAATAATAAATCTAATGTCAAAGAACTCTAAATCTCTCAATGAAACATATACAAGGTTATAATACGGATTAATCCAACTATGATAATCCCGCATGTAGAAAGCTAAATTTATATTTATGATAGACATGATGATTTCAACTGAAGTCGTAATGATTATAAAAATTTTTACATATCTGTTATATATGATGCCGTATATCGTCAAAGCCGAAAGTATTATAAGGATAATATTTTGACACATGTAGAAAATTGAAAATCTACTTGCGAAACCCCTTAAAAAGTAGTCTAGTGGCTGAAGCATAACAATAATATAGTAAAGTAACGTCAGACTAAATATTATGATAATAATAAATCTACTGTTTTTTTTCTTGTAAATTCTTATTAAACACAACAACCATAATAACCATGATGCAGCAGTACACTTATAAAGTTTAAGTAATATACGATACATACCATCATGTTTAAGATCACAATGTATGATATCCCAAAAGGAGTATGATAATTGCAAAATTAATGCCAAAATAATAAAAACGAGGGCGATTACAAAGTATTTTTCCTTACTTGTTCTGCTAAAAATGTTCATAATTTCACCTATTTTACCTTCGTTAATTCATCATATTCTTCGAGACTTATCAAGCCGTCTTTTAACAACTTGTCAAGTTTTTTCGAGCGAATTTTGTCTTCAATAGTATCTTTGAAAGAATTGTCGTCAACTGTTCTTTTATCGATATTATCATAAATCTTATTATTAGCAGCGACGATATTCTTGCTTAATTTGACAATACTTACAGCGGAATTTTTTACGATTGCAACGTTTTCGATTAATTCACCGAAACCGTACATGACTAATGAAGATAACCAGGCTAATAAAGGACCGAATATCATGAGCACCGAAAAAGCAACATTACCGGTTGTTACCCACATTGCAATGCCTGCGATTATTGAAGCAATACCGATAATTACACAGAATACCTTTGCTACCGTCTTAATTTTTGAGCCTACGTTTTCGTACATAAAACTACCTCCTGAAAATAAAAAAGTGTGCCAACGGAAGCCGGCACACAAAAAATGCAAACTTCCATTGTTACCACACAATTTAACACAAAAGGACATACGCCTTAAACTGCCAAGCGGAAGAAGCATTTTTTACAAATTCAAACTTGGCATAAGGAAAAATAGAATACACCCAAAAGGCGTTATCTTTCCATGATAATTAAATTGTGTGGTAGTTTAATTTTACAATATTTAGTTATTATTGTCAAGTAAAAAAAAGAAAATATATACATAAAAATTATGTATTATATTATCAGAATGCAATGACTGCATCAATTTTTTATTTTTTGTCAAACTGCGTATAATTCTGATACGTCAGATTTTACGTCAGAAAACCATGTTTCATCAGTCGTAAGGCAGATTTTTTCGATTATAAACTAATATATTCTCAACTTTTAATATCCTTATCTTTGCAAGGCGACTTCCCACCCGTTCTCGTCCCCTTACCTTCTTTCAAAACAAACAAGACGGGCAAAAACCCGTCTTGTTTGTTTGGTAGCCCCAAGGGGACTCGCTCCGCAAGGC
>CAKQWM010000013.1 GCA_934278995.1 uncultured Clostridia bacterium | reverse complement strand
TGTTAAAACAAACAAACCAAAAGCCGAAGGCGAATTTTTTCGCCTTCGGCTTTAACTATATAATTCGTTTTTCCTTTAAGCCTCCTTTGTGTAAAGGGAGGTGGCACGGCTTGCCGTGACGGAGGGATTGTTCTATATAATTCGCCTTTCCTTGTCAGCCTTCACCTGGTAGGGGGAGGTGGCATTTTCGCAAGAAAATGACGGAGGAGGTTGGAAAGCCTATAAGGTCGTAAAAGAATTATATAGCCACCCTCATCAGGCTCTACGAGCCAGCTTCTCCCACAGGGTGAAGCCTTTCACGCGTCGCAAGACGCAATTCACGCGTCGTTAGGCGCAATTCACGCGACCAGCGGGAGCAATTCACGTTGCGTCAGCAACAATTCACGACCGCAAGGTCAATTCACCTTTCAATCCCTCAGTCGGCACCGCCGACAGCTTCCCCTCAAGGTGAAGCCTTTCATGCGACCAACGGGAGCAATTAACGCGTCGCAAGACGCAATTCACGCAAACGTAAGTTTGCAATTCACGCGCGGTTGATATGCGGAGGTTAATATTTTGTATTTACCCTCATTGCGTTTAAAATGGCGATAACCGCGACGCCTACGTCGCCGAAGACGGCGAGCCACATACTTGCTATTCCGAGCGCCGATAAAACGAGGATAGCAAGTTTTATCGCAATAGAGAAAACGATGTTTTCAAAAACTACGCGCATGGTTTTTTTTGCAATCTTTTTCGCAAGAGGTATTCCTTTCAGGTTATCCTGCATGAGAACCACGTCGGACGCTTCTATCGCGGCGTCGCTGCCGACGCCGCCCATGGCGATACCTACGTCGGAACGCATAAGCACGGGGGCGTCGTTTATGCCGTCGCCCACGAAGCACAGAACGTCTTTTTTGTCTTTTTCGTTAAGGGCTTTTTCCACCTCTACGACCTTGTTTTGAGGAAGAAGCGACGCCTTGTAGCCGGATAGACCGAGACTATCGGCAACGGATTTTGCAATGGCTTCGTTGTCGCCCGTGAGCATATAAGTTTTCGCGCCCATTGTATTCAGGCTTTCGATAACTTCTTTGGCTTCGTCTTTAACGATATCCGAAACCATAATCGAACCGATAAATTTGCCGTTTTCGGCAACGTAAACGTGGGTGCCGTCGGCGTTTTCGGCGGTGAAAGTTACGCCGTATTCATTCATCAGTTTTTCGTTACCGCACAAAATCACGTCGCCGTCTTTCTCGGCAACCACACCGAATCCGGAAATGTTGGTTAAAACGTATCCCGACTCGATTTGCTTTCCGTATTTTTCCACTATAGATTTTGCTATAGGGTGATTGGAATCTTTTTCCGCAATGGCGGCAAGACGTAAAACTTCGTCGGCGTTTTCGGAGGGAAGGATTCTCGTTACGGCAAACGCGCCCTTTGTAAGCGTTCCCGTTTTGTCAAAATAGAAAAGGTTCGCGTTGCTGAATTTTTCAAGGTAATTGGAGCCTTTTATCAGAATACCGTACCTTGACGCCGCGCCAAGCCCGGCAAAAAACGAAAGAGGAATGGAGATTACGAGCGCGCAGGGACAGGATACGACCAGAAAACTCAACGCGCGGTAGATCCATTCTTGCCAACTACCCGTAATAAGCGACGGTATAACTGCCAAAGCAAGAGCCGAAAAACATACCGCCGGCGTATATACCTTGGAAAATTTGGTTATAAAGTTTTCCGATTTCGATTTTTGCGAAGAAGCGTTTTCCACAAGGTCGAGAATTTTGGATACGGTGGAATCGTAAAAGGCTTTGGTAACCTTTATTTGAATCTGCGACGTCAGATTGACTGCGCCGCTTAAAATTTCTTCGCCCGCGTTTACTTCTTTCGGTAGAGATTCTCCCGTCAGCGCTTTGGTGTCGAGAGTGGTTTTTCCTTTAATTATTACGCCGTCAAGCGGTACTTTTTCGCCCGGGTTTACCACGATTATATCACCGATTTTTACTTCGTCCGGGGAAACGGTAATTTGTTCGTCGCCGCCGGCGCTTAATAAATTTGCGTAGTCGGGGCGGATATCCATCAGACTCGAAATGGACTTTCTCGATTTACCCGTCGCGTAGGCCTGGAAAAATTCCCCGGTCTGATAAAACAGTAAAACCGCGCACGCTTCGTCGAACCCTTCGATTTTTTCGCCCGTAACCCCGCGGTAAACGGCAAGCGCGAAAGCGCCTAAGGTTGCCACGCACATAAGAAAGTTTTCGTCGAAAACCTGCCCGTGCAATATGTTTACGAAGGCTTTATATAAAACGTCGTATCCGATTACTACATATACCGACAGATATAAAAAGAAGGGGAACAGCCAGGAAAATTTTCCGTCGAAAACTTCGGAAAGATCGATCGTTTTATCCAAAGTGAAAATAACCGCAAATAAAACAAGGGCAATAAGTATGCGTATAAGCCGTTTTTTAAGGTTTTTTGTAAGTTTATATTTTGCCATAACAAAAATTATATCGAAGTTTTTATATGATGATTTTTTGTTTTAAAACGAGCGTCTTAAAGTTTTATCGTGCAGTCCGACTCGATTTTTTTACATGTTTTTACGACAGATTTCATGATATCGTCAAAAATTTCTTCGTCGGCTTCGACGGTCATTTTTTGGGTTATAAAGTTTACCGACGCCGATTTTACGCCGTCGATTTTACGAATGTTACATTCCATTTTGTTCGCGCAGTTTGCGCAGTCCAAATCTTCAAGGTCAAAAACTTTTTTCATAAATATATTCTCCGTTTTATTGTTATTGATTTATTGAACAACTGTTCAATCGTTATCCGTTAAAAAAGGGCGAGTTGCCCCGTTTTAGTTTATTCGCTTACGTGGGTGAGGGTTAAGTTTATAATCTTCATAACGTGGTCGTCGTCGAGTGAATATAAAACCTCTTTACCCTTTTTGTCACCCTTTACGAGTTTTGCGTTTCTTAAAATCCTCAGTTGATGAGAAACCGAAGAAAGACTCATGGTTAAAACTTCGGAAATCTGGCTTACGAAAAGCGGCTGTACGTTTAACAGGCACAGAATCTTTGCCCGCGTAGGATCGCCGAAAACTTTAAAAACCTCGGTCAAGTCGTATATTGTTGACTCAAGCGGTAGTTTTTCTTTAATTTTCAGTATGTCTTCGCTGTTCATAACGGATTCCTTTTTGAATTATACTTGAATGCTTCTTCAATTGTTCAACTATATTCTATCATTCGCTTTTTGGTTTGTCAACGATTTTTTATCGGAAAATAAAAATTGTTAAAGTTTTTTTTATTTGCCGAAAAAAACTAAAAAGAGGAAAAAATCAAAAGGCGAAAAAACTTCGCCTTTCAACCTTTCCTTTTTAAGCCGTTGAGGTAGTTCTTTCGGTTTTCGGGTATCCTCAGGCTTTCTCGCGCTTTTTGTATGGCTTTGTTGTGGCAAAAAGTCGTCAGAGCGGGGGACTCGAAATACTTTATTGCGTCGTCGTACCGCTTGTAAAGAGCGGTCGCAAAAAACCAAGCCACCATCATATTTACGTAATAAAAGTCGGACTTTATGCCTGCAACCTTTTTTAAAACGTCCGGCGAATAGTTTTCGTCGAGAAAATAAGTCATTAGCATGCTTATCGCAAAGCGGACGGTATAAGGCTTTTCGGACGCAATCCATTTATCTATGCTAAGCGTCAGTTTTGCGGCGTTTTTTTTGAATACCGTCGGCTTGAAAGAGTCGCAAACCAACCAGTTGTCGATATAAGGCAAAAATTCTTCCGTTTCCCGCAACGCTTTATCGAAATCCTTTTCCCGACATATTATAAACGCGTGTAAGGCGTTTTCTTCGAGGTATTCATGGGAAAGGTCGGCTATAAAAGAAAAACCTTCTTCGGCGCCGTAATACTCTTTGGCAAGTCCCTTCAAAACGGGAATTTTTACGCCGAGTATTTTTTCTCTATTTGTCGTCGGCAGGAGTTTTGATAAAAAATCCGCGTTTTTCGCGTCGTATAGCGACGTAAGTCTTTTCGTGATTTTATTCATATTATTCAGGGATTCCAATCATTATCACTAATTATTTTTGTGGGAATAAATCGGTTTTTGCTGTGTTAAACTCCCATCACCGTACTATTTAAGGTTTGATTTTTTGCGTTTTCTTTCAAAGGCTTTATCAACGATGAGTTTCGCTACGGTCTGCAAGGCTATACCTATGATAAATATTACCCACGTTACGCGCCACAAACCCGTTAAAAAACTTACCGCAAAGTAAGATGAAATCACTAAAAGCCAAACGACACCGCTTACCGCGCCTTGCATTCCGCAGAGCGTTTTTGCCGTGAATAAATTTATCGCGCACTGAACAGCCGCCGCAACGGGGAAGATAAGCCACGTGTATTGCCAACGCTTCGTAAAGATGCTTACCGATAGGTAAATTGCAACCACTAAAAGCCACAAAAGTCCTATAAGAGCGTGCTTTTTGGCTGCTTTGGATTTATATACGAAAAATCTGACGATACACGTCAGCGCCCCGCCGATAACGAAGATTATCCAGGAATAATTCCAGGAAGAGGGTACGAAAAAACTATATAAAAAGTAGCCTGCAATTATCAAAGGCCAGAAAATCGAAGTAAAATAGCCCATTTTGCGGTTTGTGTCGGGTGTTTCGCAAAAGCCCTCTTTGTCTGGTTTTTTTGCTGTTTCGTATTTACGCTCGCCACCGTCTGAAGAATAGGTAAAAGTTTCGTCGCCGCGGTTTTCGTTTTTCGGTTCGCAAGGCGCTTCGGTATTACATTTTCTTCCCATATATTTTGCCATATCGTTTGCGACGCCGTAGATTTCCTGCGACTCGGCAACGGCAAGGTTGAAAGCATCTTCTTCCGAATAGCCTTTTTGCAGATAAGATTCGTACTTTTTGCTAATGGAAGATATGAACCCTTTTTTTGTAAAACCGACCACGCTGTTTAGCGGCGCGTCTTTAAAAACTTCGTTTACGAAGTCGATTATTTTTTGATACATTTTTAAAACACTTCCTTTTAAATTTTTGTCCTACTTAAATTTTGTTTTATAACCCGATAACGGGCTTATAGCCCGACTTTTTTATAAATTTTCAAAGAATTCGACGCCTTTACGGTCAAACCATTTCAAATAAAGCGCGGAAAACGTAAAAAGTATTACGGCAACGATTAAGGTTGCAAAATACGCAGGCATCGCTAAAGATAGCGTAAACGCCGTAAGAGCGGTCAGCGCGGCAAAGAAAAACCCTACCGTCATACACAAAAGAACGACTACGGACTGTTTTACGGGGCGGGCTTCGTTAGTCCAGTCAAGGTCGCAATTTTTCAGATTGCGTTTCAGCCCGAAAGCGCCCGTAATAAAGACGAATTCAACCGCGATAAGGCACGAGAATAAGATCGTAACAACGTCATAATCGAAAACCATTCCGCATGTCGCAAGAAATATTACGGCAAAAGGAGCGGTTACGAGGGTGTGTAGCGCAAGTTTTGCGCGTAATAAGGTAGATGAGGAGATCGGCAAAGATTTGATAATCCATAATGATTTTCCTTCGAGGGATATCGAACACGCGCTTACGCAGTCCTGAGCGGATATCGCGCACGCAACGAAAATAAAACAGAAAAGCAAAAGGTCTTTATCGAAACCCGAACTTTTAATTGCGTCGAGGATAAAGTCGGCTTTTATAACTACCGCAACCGTAGCGATTATGAGCAAAACTACGCCGAAACAACAGTTCACGAAATACACGGGCGTACCTTTGAATCTTAAAAATTCTTTATACAAAGTCGCGCCGAAAGCGGTTTTTGCTTTTACGGTTTTAACTTCGTATAACTTTACGGCGAAGGATTTGTTTTCGGTTACTATGGAAACGTAAGTTTTGGATAACAGCGCGAAACACAGAGCGCAGACCGCGACGTTTAATAAAAACGAACCTATAAAAGCAAGCGCGTTGCCGGTTGTGGATAATCCCGTCCAATAAACGGACGGCAAATAATTTTTAAAAACCCAAGAAAGCGCGTCCGAGCCGTTTATCAGGGCTTCGGTAAGTTGTTGCATTTTTGAAACAATTAAAATATACAAGCCTAAAAAAACAAAAGATACTATTATCGTAACCGTCGGATTGCTTTTGTATTTTTGAGTGATTTTCGCCGTTAACCGACCTATAAGGCAACATATTGCCAAACTTAAAAAAGAAACGGCTACAATATCGAGTATCCAGAAGGTTAAAGAAAGCGCGTTCAAACCGATTAGCAAGGCATATACGAAAAACGCGGGAACCGTTACCGCCGCGACGAAGAAAAGATTGCATACGTATAACGGAATCATTCTCGAAATCAGTATGTAAGACGCGGGAATGGGAAGCGATAACAAAAGGTCGTTATCCTTAGCCCCGTATAACTGCGTCTGA
Organism: uncultured Clostridia bacterium; assembly: GCA_934278995.1. Lineage (GTDB taxonomy): Bacteria > Bacillota > Clostridia > Christensenellales > Borkfalkiaceae > UBA4636. The sequence continues at coordinate 45,464 of CAKQWM010000013.1, read as the reverse complement.
GTGGCGAAAATGCTTCCGATAAGTGACGAAACCGTGGCAAAAAGCATCGTGTAAGCGCCGTAAAACCATAAATTGTCCGTGCCACGTAGTTTTTCGATAAGCGCGTACGATACGCCCGCAAATACCGCGCATAAAGAAACGAACATAACAGCGAACAACATAACGAAACCTATCAAAGTTATCGCATGATTAGATCTTGCGAATTTTCTTCCGCGGAACATGGCTCCGAAAAACCCGGCAAATTCTTTTTTAATAAGAGTTTTAAGCATTTTTCGCGCTACCTTCGTTTTGCAAAGTTTCCAAAAAAGCGTTTTCGAGGCCTTCCGCGCCGGCTATTTGCTCCATGGCGCCCTGCGCGACAAGTTTGCCGTCTTTGATTATAGCAACTTTATCGCATAACTTTTCGGCGACTTCGAGTACGTGAGTGGAAAAGAATATCGCCGCGCCGTTATCGCAAAGTTTGCGCATCAAAAGTTTCAGAGTATGCGCGCTTGAAGGATCAAGCCCCACGAAGGGTTCGTCCATAATAATAAGTTTGGGATCGTGTATAAGCGCCGAAACAATAGCAAGTTTTTGCTTCATTCCGTGCGAATATTCCGAAACGGGTTGGTTAAGATTGTCCCTTATCGAAAACGTTTCGGCGTATTCGTTGATTTTTTTAAGGCGCGCGTCTTTCGGCATCGCAAAAGCGTCGGCAATAAAGTTGAGATATTTTATGCCCGTCATAAAATTATATAAGTCGGGATTATCCGGCAGGTAAGCCATCAGTTTTTTACAGGCAATGGGATCTTTTTTCAAAGAAATCCCGTCAACGTAAATTTCGCCCTCGTCAAACTTTAAAATGCCCGCGCACGATTTTAACGTAGTCGTTTTACCCGCGCCGTTATGTCCTATAAAAGCGTAAATTTCACCGTCGTTGATTTCGAGGGATAAATCGTCAACAGCCTTTTTTATTCCGTAGATTTTTGTCAGATGTTCTATTTTTAACATAATATCCTCGTTTGCGCAACTTGTGTTTCTTATTATAATAGACGTTTAACGCCCGATTGTCAACATATTTTTCGTCAAAACAAAATCGATTTTAAAAAATTACTTAAAAACGCTATACGCAATAAAAAAGGGTATTTTTGTTTTAATCGGGAAAAACTTGACAATAATTTAAAAGCGCGTTACAATAATAATTAGCGGCGGCGTTATAAGCCTTGCAAAAAGGACGGAAACGCTCCCGAATATCATTTATTCATAATCGGAGAAGAATATGAAAGAAATAACTTTAACCAAGGAAAATTTTGCAACGGAGGTTTTAAAATCGGAAAAGCCGGTACTCGTGGATTTTTGGGCGACGTGGTGCGGACCTTGTAAAGCCATGCTTCCGATAGTAGAAGAACTTTCGGAAGAACTCGACGGAAAAATAAAAATCGGAAAAGTAAACGTTGACGACGAAGAATTTTTAGCAAGAACTTTCGGTATAAGAAGTATTCCGTGTTTTGTATTGTTTGAAGATGGAAAAGCGCTTCGTTCCGCCGTCGGAAGTATGCCGAAAGAAGACCTCGTAAAGTTTATCGACGGCGAAGAAATCGAAGAAGGTTAAACTATATAAAAGAATGCTTTTGAAATCTCTTACGACATAATATTATATATGATTAAAACGGCGTTGCGCAAGACTTTTGCGCAACGCCGTTCCTTATAAAAAACGGTTTTCAGATAATTTAAAAAGAGTTTTGCCGTAAAAGAAAAAAATATAAAAAGACGGGCGTGAAAATAAAAAAAGCAGATTTTACCCAAAAATTGCGGTTTTAATGCAAAATTTCACAAAAACCTGTTATTTTCTAAAAATGCGAAAAAAATTTTTTAAAAAATTTTTTTCGTAAAAAAAGAGCAAAAATTCCGTCGCAAAGTGTCGGCGTGATAAAGACAGTTTAAAAACCGGGTTAAATATGGATAAAACGGGCTTATAGACCGTCTTTTTTTAAACAATTCAAGGTAAAATCGACTAAACCCCCCCGTTTTTGCGGTATTTTGTCCGCGCTTTTTTGGATTTTAATTGCAAAAAACCCGCCTCAGGACGCAAAAAAAGCCGAAAACGGGCTTATAGCCCGCTTTTTTATCGGCAAAAAACACAGTATAAAGTGTCGGCGCGGGCTGTATCGCTCCATTATGTCCGCCCGAACGAAACTTACGGGCTAAAAGATGGCGTTTTTTGACAAATTCAGGCAATCGATAGGTAAAAACGGGCTTATAGCCCGCTTTTTTTAAACAAAAAGGACGTATTCGGGCCGTTTAAAGGTCGTTTGCGGTTAACCGAAACGGCGCGCGAACCGAATTTATGAGAAAAAAAATATTAATTTTGGGGTTGACAAATGAAACAAATAAATATATAATAACTATAACGCTTTGGGCGAAGACTACCCTTTTTGCCGAAAGCAAAGAAAATTTCCATAGGAGAGACTGTATGGGAAACATTTTACGCAGAGTGGTAGCATTCCTACTCGGTATAGTATTTACTATCACTTCACTCATCGGCGGCGTCGTAGGCGGCGCGTATTACGCTTACAAATACGTCAGCCCTATTAAAACGGTTGCGCCGAACGATCCGAACGCCGAAAAAGCGTGGGGTGATTTGTACGACGCTTCGATCGAGGAACTTGTAGATTTGATCACGAGAGCCATGAGTCCCGAAACGAACGGCGAATATACTTTCGACCGTTTGGCGAAGGAATACGGGCTTGATCTTGCCAAGTTACTCGAAAATATGGGCATCGATTTAAGCGGTGTCGATAAAACGAGCAACGACTGGAAGGCTCTGGAAGCGATGTCGATTTTATCGGTACTTACCGATCCGAACAAACTTCTGGAATCGACCAAACTTAAAGCGTTGTATCCGTTGCTTCCCGCAATTATAGGAAGTCCTCTCGACAACTTCCTTTCGGCGGAAGCGCAGAGCGCGCTCGGTGAGTTTACTTTGTCCCAGCTTATAAGCGCGGACGAAGCAACCGGAGAAATAGGAATCGTCAAGGCAATCAAAGGTCTTAAAATAGGCTCTTTGTTGCCCGAAATTTTCGAGTCTTCTTTCGACGTAAACACTCACGAATACGTTTACACCGTCAAACAGGACGGCGCGTTAAAGGACTTGACCTTCCTTAATCTCATCGGCGGCGTTCCTCTTCAGGGCATATTCAATATCGCTGAAGGGAAAGACGTCATGACCGAACTTATGGACGGCGAACTCAAGTTCATAACGAGCATGCGTATAAAAGACATTCTCAATATGTTTGCGGACGTAGCCGGCGAAGAACTCGCGGGTGTCATTTCTCAATACACGAAAGTTTTCGGCGACGTCACCATAGCCGACCTTTTCAGGAAGACCGACGCGGGCGCTTACGAATTTGCTTACGACAATCTTTTGTCGGGGCTTGAATTCGGCTATCTTGCGGGTTTTGACAAAGTAAACGGCGAATGGGTAGATAAAGAAGGTAACAAACCTACGGGCTTGCTTGCTTTCATTGCGGATATTTCCCTCGGCGAAGTATTGAGCAAGGAAGGCGACGTCGTCGGTATGATCAACGCGGCGGCGGGCGACTTGTCGCTTATGACCGTTTACGAAACCATCTTTAAACCCGACGAAAACGGAAGATATCCGCTTATAATCGAACGCCTCGGCACGATTAAGGTAAGCGACGTTTTAGGTGGCGGCGAAGAAGCCATTATGGACAATCTTAAACTAAGCCTTAAAGTCGCTCTCGACGGCACGACTCTTCGTGACGCCGTCTATTCCTTCGTTGACGAAGGCGTTCAGAAGCAACTCGAGTCGATTAAGATAGTTGACGCATTGCTGAACGTCAGAATAGACTCCTTTATCCGCGACGAATACAAGGTTCAGGACATACTCTCTATTTTCGACGAAGCGATAGGGCATCTTACCATAGGCGAAATCGCAGGAGTAGAACCTTCCGACGACGCTTTGGGGCTTTTGATGGACTATAAGCTCGGCAATATCTTCAAAGGCGTTATCGCCATTTTGGACGGAGATAAATCTCCTACCGAAATTGCCGAGAGTTTTATCGGACAATACAGAGTAGGCGATATTTTCGGCGCCTTAACGGGATTTAAATACGACGAATCCGCCAACAACTGGCAAAAAGACGGTAAATACGTTGCAGAAGGTCTTATTCCTTTGATGACGATGCCCGTCGCTCGTTTTGTCGCCTTGTTTGACGACAGTTACGATTTCGACTTTATGTCGATAGTTGACGGTATTCAGATAGCCGACGTTGCCTATACCGCGCTTCTTTTAGCGGGTATGGACGAATATCTCCAAAAAACCGTGGAAAACGGCAAGACTACATATTTACTCGGCGGAGAACTTGCGGACTTCGCGCCTTTGTCGAAGGTTATTCTGACGCTTACCGTAAGCGACATCAGAAATAACGTTACGAACGGCGAATTCTGGATTGACCGTCTTGGTAAAATCGCAATAGGCGACCTTACCGCTTACGTTATAAATAAGGTTTTACCTCTCGAAGTGGAACTCAATTACGACAACGGCAAATGGGTTGTCAAGAGCGATTATCTTGCGGGGCTTATTCAGAACACGGTCAATACCACGATAGGAGGTATCGTAAGAGCCTTTAAGTCGGGCGATCCCGAACTCATCAAACAAAAGATTTTCGCCAAGTTAGGCGCTACGAACGTAGGCGATATCGTTTACGCCGTTCTGGAATTAGCGGGCTTGAAAGGATACGTGCAGACCGCCGCAACCGACAGCGGTTACGAAATGACTGCCGAATACTCCGATTTCAACAATTTGGCAAACGCTTTGTTCAGCCTCTCCGTAGCAGATATAGCAACCAACGCGAACAGCGTGGATTGGTGGTTTGAAAAGTTAGGAAACGTAAAAATCGGCGATCCCATCGCGTACTTTATCAATAAATTCGCGCCCGATATGACCGCCTCTTTAAAAGACGGCAAGTGGGAAGTAACGGGTACAATGGGCGCGGTGCTTTCCGGCTTATTCAACATTACCGTCGCTGAGTTACGCGATCCTGACGCTCTTCAACTTGTAAGAGAATCTTTCGGCGCGGTTAAAATAAACGACGTAGTCGGTAGTTTCATACCCGAAAACGTCAAATCAAACGGCTTTATCGCCGCCATATTGAACGTTTCCGTAAACGATATTATAGATATAGCGCAAAGCGAGGATATGCCTACTCTGGTATATCGGTTGCAGGAAATTTTCGCAGGCGTAACCATAGGAACGGTAGTCGAACTTACGGGGCTTGATCTTTCCGCTTATAACTACGGCGTAATCGAAAGAATCCTCGGCACCGACTTTGAATTCCTGTTCGGTCTTATCATCTCCAAAGACGTAAAAGGCGATCTTATGTACGAATACGGCGATATTTCTTTGGGAGAGGTCGTATATAGCGCGCTGAAGATTGCAGGCGTCGAAAACGTCATCGATAAAGTAACCGACGGCGAAAAAGTCAAATACGTAACCGTTGGCGAATACGCCGACTTCGAAGCGCTTTCCGGAAAAATACTTTCCGTTACGGTAGAAGAAGTTCTTAGCAACCTCAACGGAGAATATTGGCTCGAACGTTTCGGCAAAATAGCCGTGGGCGATATTACCGCGTACCTTTTCAATAAGGTATTACCGCTGGAAATCAAATTTACTTACGCCGGCAACAACTGGACGGTTACGAGCGATTATCTTGCCGAACTTATTCAGAACGCGGCAAACACCACGATAGGCGGTATCGTAAGAGCCTTTAAATCGGGCGATTCCGAACTCGTCAGACAAAAACTCATATTAAAACTCGGCAACACCAACGTAGGCGATATAGTTTACGCAGTACTTTCGCTCGCAAAAGTTTCCGGCTTGATGGTTAAAGATTCGAGTGATTGCGGATATGCTCTTACCGAAAAATACGCAGACCTCGACACTCTTGCAAAGACCGTATTCGGAATTAAAATAGCGGACGTTGTCGAAAACGCCGCGAACGGCGAATACTGGCTCGGCGTGTTCGGCGAGACGACGATAGGCAACGTCGTTGACTTCCTTTTGACCGACGAACTCAAAGCCAACGCTTTCTTCAAAGCGGTAAGAGGCGTTTCCGTTAACGACGTACTTGCGATAGTAAAAGCGGGAAGCGTTGCGGATATAGTCTATAACCTGCAGGAAATCTTCGACGGAGTAACGATAAACAATATTACCGAGTTGTTCAAGGTTACCACGACGAACAACGCGGCTCTCAACAAATTGCTCGATACCGAATTAAACTTCTTAATCGGGCTTGCCGTTACCGGCGATATTTTCGGAGACCTCGCTTACGAATTCAATGATATAAGCCTTAGCGACGCTTTCGGCGATCTTCTGAAAGGCAAAATCGACCTTGAAAACCAGTTCGTAAAGGCAACTCTTTCGATAACGCTCGGCGATATCTTCACGATTTGCGGAGCGAAAACGCAAGAGGACGTTTTAAAGGTTATTAAGAATAGGTACGCGGGCGTGTACGTGGGCGATATAATGTCGCTCTTCCTGAAAGAAGAATACAAGAATAATCACGAAGCAATTTCCACCATTGCCGACGTGTTGATCAACGATTTGATTTCCGCGGTAGCGGAAGGTCGCATTATCGCTTATCTTTACGAAACTTTCGGTAACATTTCCATCGGCAGCGTAATCTTTACGACCGATAAAGAACATACCGTACTCAAATACACAGTATCGCGCGTAGGAGATAAGTGGTTTGCCGTTTCAGAAGACGGAAACCTCGACGAACTTTTAACAGAACTTCTGAACGTTAAACTCGGCGACGTTTACGACGGCGTAGTAAGTCAGGAAGAATTAAAAGAAGACCTTGTAAAAATAGCGGGCAACACTACTTTAGCAGAATTCGGCAAACTTGTTTACGACAATTCCGAATTGCAAATCGGTTTAGTCGATAAACTTTACGCAGTCAGACTTTCCGATATAGTAACGAACGCTTTCGACGGTACGATAGTTGACTTCCTTAAAGACTTCGCTTTCAATATTACAATAAGAGATCTCGTAGGGTTCTTACTACCCGGCGAATTAAAAGCCAACGCGTTTATGAACGCTACGCTCGGAATTTCTGCGAACACGGTTATAAATATCGTTTCCGCGGAAACTACAAAAGATTCTCTCCTTGCGGCGGCGAATCTTTATAATGGCGTTAAACTCGAAGACGTGTTCACGCTGTTTGCCGCCGTTCCCGAAATCGAGAGCCTCAAAACGATTCTGAGCCTCGACATCGGTAAAACCTTACAGGGTATCGCAACGGGCGACACGGAAGATCTCGCAAACACCTTAACGGAAGCCTTCAAACAACTTCCCGACGGCGTACGGATAGGTATAATCGCGGCGGCGGCTACCGCAGGCATCGTTCTTTACTTTGCCGATAACGCGTTACTCGTTAAACTCGTAACCGACGTTTTGGGTGAAGACGCAACGTGGGGAAGCGTTTTGGGTAAAGATCTCGGATATACCTCGGACGGCGAAAAATACACCAACGAAATCGGTTATAACTCTCTCATGGATACGCTCCTTAAAGAAAAGGTAGCGACCACTTTGACAAAGGGTTATCCGTTATTCGACAATATTAAAAATCATATAACGATAGCAAACTTACTTACGGCGTACACGGGATTAACCGACACCGTAACGAAAGCAATCGGAATGAACCTCGTTCAGACGACGAAGGGCTTCGCTTTGGATAACGAATTCAGAGACTTCAGCGACAACTTGTTCAACCTCGCGCTCGGAGAATTCTTCACGGAAGAAAACGCTCTTAAAGACATTCATTCCGTTAACGCGTTACTTTACAAGACCTTCCACCTTAACAAGGTCGGCGACGTAACCGCGTACTTCGTCAATATGCTGAACCTTCTCAACACCAAAGCCGAAAAAGACAACGGTAAATGGGTTGTTACGGGTGACGTTATTCCCGAAGTTATAGCGGGTATCATGAACGTGACCTTCGGCGGTATATACAGAGGAATCAAAGCCGAAGACAAGACGCCTTATATCGAAAAAACGTTGGCAATAGTCGGCAACGTAACGTTGGGCGACGTAATTTACGCTATATTCGCAATCGCCGGAGCAAACGGCGTCGTTGAAAAGAACGAAGCGTCCGCCACGGCAAGCAAATATAAACTCGCCGAAAAATACGCGGAATTCGAGAATATTGCTCAGATAATATTCGGCGTTTCCGTAAACAACATCGTAGATAACCGTAATAACGGCGAATACTGGCTCGACCTTGTCAAAAACGTAAAAGTCGGAGACTTTGTCAACTACTTTATCGACGAAGAAACCGAAAAGAATCTTTTCGTCGCCGCCGCTACAGCCGTTTCGGTAAACGACGTTATTGAACTTACGAAAGTTCAGACTAAAGCGGATCTCGTTTATCTGTTAAGCGAGATGTTCGACAACGTTCAACTGTTCGACGTCGCGGCATTGTTCGGTGTTAACAATACGAACAACGACGCCCTGAACGATATACTCGATACGGAGTTTGCCTTCTTCTTCGGGTTAATCGTCGCAACCGATATCGTAGGAGAAATATCAAGTGAATTCGGCGATATTTCGCTCGGCGATGCGATAAAACAATTTATCCCCGATGAAAAGGTTTCAAATCCTTTCGTTGCGGCAAGCCTTTCGTTCGACGTAAACGATATATTAAATATGGTTACGGCAAAAACCGTAAGGGAAGCGCTCGAAGTAATCCGCAATAGATATATAGGTATATGCGTCGGCGACGTTATCTCGACGTTTGCCACGCTTCCTTCATCGAAACTTATCGACACCGTTGAGAAAATCCTTATAACCGATATCTTAGACGCCGCGCTTAACGGCACCATGACAGAATTTGTAAAAACGACTTTCGCCGACACGACGATAGGCGACGTTTGCCACGCGATATTGACTCTCTGCAAAGTTACGAACGTAATAGTCGGTGACGAAAGCGGTTACGTTTTAGCCGAACCTTACGCCGAACTTAACGAATTAGCAGGCGCCGTTTTGGGTATCAAGTTATTCGAACTTGCCGAAAACGCGAACAAAGCCGATTACTGGACGGGAACGTTCGGTAAGATAACGCTCGGCAACGTAATAGACATCTTCCTTCCCGAAGAAGTCGAAAACAACTCGTTTATGAAAGCCGTACGCGGTATTTCGGTAAACGACGTTATTGAACTTTCCAAATCCAAGACGACTTCCGAAATCGTTTATCAGTTACAGGAAATTTTCGATGAACTGACTTTAAACGACGTACTTACGCTCGCCTATAAAGAAGAAATCACGAACAAAGCGTTAAGAAATCTTCTCGATACCGAAATAAACTTCGTAATCGACTTTATCGTCGAACAAGATAAACTCACCGCAATCGGAACCGAATTTAATGACGTAACCGTAGGCGCGGCGATTGAGGATCTTCTCGTCGGTAAGATCGACACCGAAAACGCTTTTGTCAAAGCGTTGCTTTCGATCGGCGTCGGTACCGTAACCGAACTTATCAAAGCAAACGGCGATCAGAATAAACTTCTGGACGTATTCTACGGTATTTTCGACAAGGTTACCGTAGGCGACGCGGTCGGTTTGTTCTACTCGCAGGTACCCACCGAAGCGGTAGGCACTGTATTCGCGGTTAAATTAAACGACGTTTTAGGCGCAATAACCGAAAAACGCTTATTCGCGTATCTTTACGAAACCTTCGGCGACGTTGCAATCGGCGACATAACCTTCAAAAACGACACGGTTTACAGCGTAGGTATCTACATCGTATCTTTTGTAGAAGGCGCGTGGAAGGCAACGAGCGAAGGCAAAGAACTCGACGAAATCTTCACCAACTTATTAAATATCAAACTCGGAACCATTTACGATGACGTTGCGGGACAGGAAGCGTTAAAAGACGATCTTGTCAAACTCGTCGGCTCGACCACTATCGGAAGCGTAGGCTCGTTGGCTTACCTGAACGAAAAAGGCGTAGGCGTTATAGATAAACTTTACGCCGTAAAATTTGCCGACGTCATCGAAGCGTCGTTTAACGGCACACTTCTTTACTTCCTGAGAGATTTTGCTTACAGCATTACCGTTCACGACCTTGTAGGGTTCCTGTTACCCGAAAAGATTTCCGGCAACGCTTTCATAAAAGCGACGCTCGGCGTTTCGGCAAACACCGTAATCGACTTTACCAACGCCGGCAGCGTTCAAACGTTGCTTTACGCGATAGCCGATTTGTATAACGGCGTCAAGTTTGCCGATATCTTCTCGCTTGCGGAAATCGACAAAGCGCCCGTTTCCTGCGCCGAACCTTTGTTTGACGCAAGAATAGACAAACTTATCAGGGCGATAGCGGACGGCGACCTTAAAGGATACGTATTAGACACGGTTGGTCCTATCTCCGTCAGAAACGTTATGAACGACGTCGAAACCGTTACGGGAACCACTGTTCTCCCCGACGAAGTATTAGACAATAAGTTCATCAACGCCATTCTGAACGTAACCGTCAAAAAGGTTTACGACTTAATCGGCAGCGAAAACGTCGCAGGCGATCTTGCGGATATATTCGACAAAGTTCAACTTTTCGACGTAACCGCTCTCTTCGGCGTACAAAAAACCGATAACGACGCTTTGAACGCCGTACTCGATACGGAATTCAGATTCTTATTAGGTTTGTTGTCATCGACCGACGTATTGTCGGCTATCCGCGCGGAATACGGCGAGATTACCCTTGCCGACGCCGTAGCGACGTATCTTCCCGACGAAATAACGGGTAACGCCTTCATCGCGGCGACTCTCTCGTTCAGTGTAGATACTTTATTCAGACTTCTTGCGACCGAAAACGCGAAGGACGCGATGGAAGTAGTCAAATCGCTTTATGACAGTATTACGTTCGGCAACGTCCTTTCGATGATGGGCGTAACCGATCGGGATAACAACGCTATCGCAAAACTTCTCGCCGTAAAGATTAACGACGTTATAGACGCGGCGTTTGCCGAAAACAAACTCGACGCATTCGTCGGTATTGTTGGCGATATTTCCTTAGGAGACTTTATCGCTCCCGTTGAAGGAACCGAAAACGTACTGTTAAGCGAAACTTACGCTATAAACGTTCAGACGATTTACGATATCATCGTAGCCGAAAATAATCAGGCGAGAATCGAAAAAGCGAAAGCGGTTTACGCAAACTCCGCTATCGGCGACGCGTTAAAATTATTCGGCGTAACCGATATGAACAACAGCGGTATAAGAAAACTCTTTGCGATTAAGTTTGTCGGCATCGTTGACGCCTTCCTTGCGGAAAACAAACTCGAAGCGGCTGTTTCGCTGGTCGAAGATATCACTTTGGGCGACTTTATCGCAACCAAAGAACTCGAAGATATAAACAATACCTTACTTAACGAAACCTTCGCAATAAGCGTTAAAGACGTTTACGAAGTAATGACTGCCGAAGGTATGACGGGTAAGATAGAAAGAGCGAAAGCGATTTATGCAAACTCCGCTATCGGCGACGCGTTAAAATTATTCGGCGTAACCGATATGGACAACAACGGCTTAAGCAAGTTGTTCTCGGTCAAATTAGTCGATATCGTTGACGCCGTACTTGCGGAAAACAAACTCGAAGCGGCTGTTTCGTTGGTCAAAGATATCACCTTAGGCGACTTTATCGCAACCGAAGAACTTGAAAATTTAAACAACACCTTACTTAACGAAACCTTCGCAATAAGCGTTAAAGACGTTTACGAAGTAATGACTGCCGAAGGTATGACGGGTAAGATCGAAAGAGCGAAAGCAATTTACGCAAACTCCGCTGTCGGCGACGCGTTAAAATTATTCGGCGTAACCGATCAGGATAACAACGGCTTAATCAAATTGTTCTCGGTCAAATTCATCGAAATCGTTGACGTCGTACTTGCGGAAAACAAGATTACCGCCGCTCTCGACTTAGTCGGTGACGTTACCTTAGGCGACTTTATCGCAACCGAAGAACTTGAAAATTTAAACAACACCTTACTTAATGAAACCTTCGCAATAAGCGTTAACGACGTTTACGACGTAATAGCGGCAAAAGACTTAAACGACAAGTTAGCGGTAGTAAAGAGCATTTTCCAAAAATCCGACGTTAATTCCGTAGTAAGGTTATTCGGATTCGATTTATCCGGAAACAAAGCGCTTGATAAAGTTCTCGATACAAAACTTATGAGAATAGCAGATATAGCGTTAAGCAGCGATATCTTAAACGAACTCATAGGCGAATACGGAGATATAACGGTAGGCGATATGATCGCTCCCGCAGACGTTCCCGCAGACGCTAACAAGTTCCTGGTCGCTACTTACGGTATTTCGGTCAAGGATATGACAGACGTAGCGTTTGATTTCAACGCGAACAGAGTATTCTCTACTCTCGCCAACGTTTATAACGGCGTTAAGTTATCCGATCTTCTCGGTCTGTTCACCGCGTTTGAAACCGATATCGCGTCGGTAAACGAAGCGTTGAATCTCGAACTCGATTCCGTATTTACCGCGATTGCGACGAACGATTACTCTTATCTTAAGACTTACGCGAAATCCGTTTACGAAAAAACCTCTACCGCCGAAAAACTTATTCTCGGCGCGGTAGTAGGCGGCGCGGCTACTGCCCTTTACTTCATCAACAACGACCTTCTGGTTTCTCTTGCAGGAAGGGCTTTCGGAGAGGACGCCACCTGGGGCGACGTTTTTGCCGAGACTTTGGGCTACGCGTTGAACACAGACGGTAGCTACGCTAACGAAACGGGATACAACTCGCTTATAAACACGATATTCAAAGAAAAGATAACGGCGACGTTAACGGCGGGATATCCTTTATACGACACTTTCAAAACTCATATCACCCTCGGTAACTTGTTAACGGCTTCCGACAAGGTTGCAAAAGCGGTAACCGGCGCTGTCGGTATGAATCTCGTACAGACCGAAAAAGGCTTTGCGTTAGATAACGAATTTAAACCGTTTACGGATACGTTCCTCAACTTCCCGTTAAGCGAAATAATGCCCTCTGCGGGAGTTATAAAAGATACGATTCTTATCAAAGAAGCGATTTACAACGCATTCAAAGCAAACAAACTCGGCGACGTACTCGGCTTCTTCGTCAACAGACAAACCTTCTTTGCTTCCGTTGCGGAATACAACGAACCCGCAACCGAATGGTTTGTCAGCGGCGTAGGCTCCGGCATCGTTACAAGGTTGTTGAACGTAACGTTCGGCGAAACATATCAGATGCTGAAGACCAAGAATTACTCGGTAATCGGCAGAGTCCTCGGCGATACCACGTTGCTCAACGTTGCCAAGGTATTAAGACCGGGCATCGAAAACAACAAGACCGCCGCGCTCGTACTCAATTTAACCATTAAAGACGTTATAAACTGCGCTCGCGGTAAGATAACGATAGGCTCTCTTATCGGCGACTGGAAACTTATCGATCTTGCGGGAGATTATTTACCCGACGTAATCGACAAGGATTCCGCGTTTGCTCAGACGTTGCTGACGATGACGTTAAGAGAAATTTACCATTTGCGTAACGGCGCCAAAGATAAACTCCTGGCTAAGTTCGGCGAATTCACATTCGGCGAAGCGCTCGGCTTCTTCGGATACGACGCATCTACCGCCACGGACGATCTGGCTAAATCCGTACTCGATCTTAAACTCAACATCTTTGAAGGCGGCGTTAACGCAGGTCTTGACGTAATAATAAATACCGTTAAGGGACAGAGACTCGGTCTCATACTCGGTTATACCGAAAAACCCGACGGTTGGTACAACGGCGCAAGCAAGGTTACGGGTATTCTCTCAACCATAGCGGGTAAGACGATTAACGAAATATCCGATCCCACGTTCTTTGAAAGTCTTAAACTCGGCGAAGCCTTAGGCTATGAAGAAAAGGCGGACGGCTGGTACAACGGCGCTGAAAAACTCGACGGAATAATCGGCGCGATGGTCGGTCATACCCTCAAAGAAATCACGGACGATCCTACTTCGATAGTTATGAGCGTAGAACTCGGTTCCGCTTTGGGTTACACCAAGTCAGGCGGCGCCTGGTACAACGGTGAAGTTATCGAAGCCAACAAGGTTACGGGTATCTTCGCTACGCTTGCCGACAAGACCATTAAACAGATAGCGGACGATCCCGACGGAATCGTGAACGATGTAGTCCTCGGCGAGGCTTTGGGTTACACTAAGTCAGGCGGCGCCTGGTACAACGGTGAAGTTACCGAAGCCAACAAGGTTACGGGCGTTATGGCGACTATGGCTGATAAGACCATCGGCGAAATAGCAAACGATCCCGACTTCGTCAACAATCTGACGCTCGGTGAAGTTATCACTATCGACGAAACGAGCCACGCTATTTTAAGAGCGCTCCAAGGCGCCAAGATAGGCGAACTTTCAACCGCTATCGAAGCTATTACGCTTGGCGAAGCCTTAGGTTACACCAAGGTAGGCGGCGCCTGGTACAACGGTGAAGTTATCGAAGCCAACAAGGTTACGGGTATCATGGGCGCGTTTGCGGGTCTTTCCATCGGCAACATGGACGAAGCTAACGTTAAAGCAACCATCGCAACCTTGACGTTGGGCGACGTTATAGTAATCGACGAATATAGCCACGCGGTATTACAGTCGCTTAAAGATGCCCAGATTAGCAATCTTAATAACGCGCTTAACAACTTAACCATAGGCTCCGCTTTGGGTTACAAATTGAACACCGCCGACGGTAAGTGGTACAAAGACGGCGCCGCCGCAACGGGTATCATGGGCGCTTTCGTTGACGTGACGATAGGAAACCTTAACGAAACGACTCTTAAAGAAAAATTCCAAACTCTCAAGTTGAAAGACGTTATTACTATCGACGCGAACAACAAGATTTTGTCCGCGTTGCAGGATACGAACCTTAACGAGATGTCAACGAAGATAAATAATATGGAACTCGGCGTCGTAATGGGTTACACCAAAAAAACCGACGGTTGGTACAACGGCGAAAATAAGGTTACCGACGGGCTTGCCAATAAACTCGCGGGTAAGGCTATAGGGGAATTAGGAAGCGGCACTTTCGTGACCGATCTGAAAAATGAATTGACAATCGGAGATATCTTCCCCGAAGCGGGTTCTTCCACTACTACCGACGCGTTTATTAAATTCCTCGATCCTACCTGGACGATCAACAACATGTCAACGAACCTTACGAATAAGTTCAAAAACGACCTTACCGTAGGCGTCGCAATCGACATGGGTATCTTCGGTACTTGTTTTGATACCCCCGCCGAAAAAGATGCTATGGACGTGTACTTTATGCGTCATTATCCTGCGGAATGCCCGACTGCCGCCGCGGCGAGAACTTACTGGACGGGCATGAAGATAAGCGATTTCTTAAGCGACCTTATCGAAAAAGCGCTAACCGCTCCTACTGCTCCGTAACTACGTAAAAACGTTTGACAAACAAAAATCAATTTGCTAAAATATCTTGGCTTAAAGTGAAAACCTAAGCCAAGATATACCTTGCAAGCGAGGATTTTAAAAAACCGCTTGCTTACCAACGAAATTGCGGTAATCCGCAAAACCTTGTCTGCGGGATGCAGACCGAATAAGTCCGGGAGGTAAAAAAACATGACTAAGTACGAAATGCTTTACATCTTGAACGCCGAAGCGACAGACGAAGTAAAAGAGGCTATTATCAATAGGTTCGAAGCCATCGTCAAAGATAACGGCGGCGAAGTCGAAGCCATTGACAAATGGGGCAACAAGAAACTTGCTTACGCTATCGACTACAAGACCGAAGGTTATTACGTTTTAATGACGTTTGCGTGCGATCCTTCTTTGATTAAAGAAATCGACCGTATTGCGGGCATTAACGAAAACGTTATAAGAAGACTTATCACTAAACGCAACGCATAATAAGTTAGGAGAATTTTATGAATAAGGTATATCTGATTGGTAATTTGACAAGAGACCCCGAACTTGCCGAAACTTCAAGCGGTATAAAAGTTTGTCGTTTCGCAATTGCGGTAAACAGAACCTACGCGGGTAGCGACGGCAATCGCGAAACAGACTTTTTCAACATTACCGTATGGCGTACGCAAGCCGAAAACTGCGGCAGATACCTCAAAAAGGGAAGCAAGGTCGCAATAGTCGGAAGCCTTCAGAATCGTTCTTACGAGGACAAAGAAGGCGTTAAACGCAACGTTACCGATATCATCGCAAGCGAAGTCGAGTTTCTGGCGTCACGCTCGGCTCAGGACGGAGGACAGGAAGAGGTTCTTTCCAAAAAGGAAAGACCTAAACTCGAACCCGTTTCCGATGACGATTTGCCCTTTTAAAGTGACTGCCCGCCAAATAACGGTCGCCGTATATTTTTCGGCGCGCGTTTTTTCGGCGACTTAATAATCGCATTATACAAGGAGTTTATATTATGGAAGAAAAAGCTAAAAAACCCATGAGAAGGCCCGGCAGAAAAAAAGTCTGCGCTTTCTGTGTGGAAAAAGCTGAATTTATCGATTACAAAGATTCTGCCAAACTTAGAAAATACGTTACGGAAAAAGGTAAAATCCTTCCCCGTCGTATGACAGGCGTTTGCGCTAAGCATCAAAGAGAACTTTCCGAAGCCATCAAAAAAGCAAGAATCGTAGCGTTACTTCCCTTTAAAGGAGAGTAATCGGCATAAAAACCTTTAAAGAACGGCAATCAACGTAAAAACTTTACTCAACGAAGGAAACGGCAAAAATATTCTTTATACGAGATTTTTCGTTTTGATGGAATAAAATCGTTTGACGCGCCTTAAAACCGTTAAATGATATCAATCAACGAAAAACCTATATAGGTAGCAATGCATAATATCTCTAAAGAATAGTAGTGTGTAAAATCTTTAAAGGATAGTAATCAACAAAAAACGACGAAGCGAAATTCCGCTTCGTCGTTTTTTATACCTTGCCGTCCTTTTAAGCCTCCCTTGTGTAAAGGGAGGTGGCGCGGCTTGCCGTGACGGAGGGATTGTTCTATATAATTCGCTTATCCTTGTCAGCCTTCCCCTCGGAGGAGGTGCGTAGGCGTTAAACGGATAACACAGTGTGTTGTCCGTAGCCGTAGCCCGAAGGTCGTAAGATCGAGGCGGGAGGTGTCGCGTAGCGACGGATGAGGTGTTCTATATAATCCGCTTATCCTTATCAGAGGCTCCACCTGGTAGGGGGAGCTGTCGGCAAAGCCGACTGAGGAGGTTGGAAAGCGAATGAGGTCGTAAAGATTATATAGCCACCCTCATCAGGCTCTACGAGCCAGCTTCTCCCACAGGGTGAAGCCTTTCACGCGTCGTAAGACGCAATTCACGCGACCAACGGGAGCAATTCACGTTGCGTCAGCAACAATTCACGCGTTATCAAAAAACCGCCGAAAAACTTACGACTTTACAAAAACTTTACGTTTGTTTTACCTAAAATGACTTTTTTGTCCGCTAAAAACGAGTTACAATGTAAGCGCATAGAAAAAAAGGAGACACAAAAATGAAAAAGAAATTAATTTTAGCACTCACACTCGTATTAAGTTTCGTACTTGCAACCTTTTCTTTAACGGCTTGCAATTTATCCGCTAAATTCGACGAAAATAAAAACATAAGCGTCGTTACGAGAACGGACGGAAGCGGAACGAAATCCGCCATCATGGAATTTTTGGGACTTAAAGGCAAAAAAGACGTATCAGGCGCAATAGTTTTGGGTTCGACGGACGCCGTACTCGTTGAAGTAAAGGGTAACCCTGTGGCAATCGCATACGACAGTCTCGGCTTTATAACCGACGAAGTTAAAAAATTGAGCGTTGACGGAGTTTCTGCCACTGCGGAAAACGTTAAGAACGGAACCTATAAACTTGCCCGTCCTTTAAACGTGGTATATCAGGAAGAAAAAGTCGCTTCGGGACTTAACAAAGCGTTTTTCGATTTTATCAAAAGCGCGACGGCGCAGGAAATTATCGCTAACGAAGGTTACGTCGTAAGCCACGACAACGCCCCCGCTTACTCGGTAGTTTCGGGCTTAAGCGGCAACGTTACGATAACGGGAAGCACCTCGCTTACTCCTCTTATGAAAAAACTTGCGACTAAATTCGAAGCATTGCAAGGCGGCGTTACCGTTACCGTCGGCGGCACGGGTTCCTCTCAAGGCTACAACGACGCCAAAAACGGAGTTGCCGATTTCGGTATGATATCCGAAGTTTTTAAACAAATCAAAGCGGAAAACTGCACTTATTACGAAGTTTGCCTCGACGGTATAGCGATAATCGTAAACAAATCCAACCCCGTTGAAAACATTTCGCTTGAGGCTTTGAAGAACGTTTACGACGTCGATGCGGGAGAAAACGCCGTCAAGACATGGAAACAGGTTATCGGTTAGTCGTATGAGAGGTTTTCTTAAATTCATTACGATGCGCGAAAAACTGATGAAGGGAATCTTTTTCCTTTCAGCAGTTTTTTCCGTTGTCGCGCTTATAACTATAATGGCGTTTTTGTTTATAAACGGCGTTCCGTTTATAGCGAAAATCGGGGTAAAGGATTTTATTTTCGGAACCTCGTGGTCGCCGATTTCAGACACGCCCGAATACGGGATATTCCCGATGATCGTAACGAGTATATACGTTACGGCTTTTTCTGTCGTTTTAGGCGTAACTATAGGACTTTTCACGGCGATTGCCCTTTATAAATTCGTTCCGAAAAAACTCGTCGCGCCCATACGACAGGTAGTTAATCTTCTTGCGGGTATCACTTCGGTTATATACGGATTGTTCGGTATGACGATAATCGTGCCGTTTATCCGCGATTATATTTCGCCGAGCGGCGTAGGTTACGGCATTTTATCGGCTTCGATTGTCCTTGCGGTAATGATACTTCCGACCATCGTAAGCGTTTCGCTCGAAGCGCTTTTAAGCACGGATAACGCTTATTTCGAAGGCGCGCTCGCGCTTGGCGCGACTAAGGAACAAGCCACGTTTACGGTAATGGTTCCGTCTGCAAAAAGCGGTATTTTTGCGGGGATAGTTCTGTCTATAGGCAGAGCGCTCGGTGAAACGATGGCTGTTATCATGGTAATAGGGGGAAGTCCGGAAATACCCGAAAGCGTATTCCAGAGCGTAAGAACGATGACGGGAAATATAGCAATGGGCGCCATGGAATTAAGCGGAGACGCGCTTACGGCGCTTATATCGACGGGCGTCGTGCTGTTCGTGTTTACTCTTTTAATAAACGTAAGTTTTTCGTTTTTAAAGAGTGAAAAAAGGAATAAATCTTTAAAAAAGGCAACGAAAAAATGAGTAAAAGAAAATTTATAACCGGGTTTTTTAAAGGCATGAAGATTTTAAGCATATCGGCGACCGTAATTACGGTTGCGGTGCTTTTTGCGCTTGTGCTGTATATACTTCAAGGAGGAATTACCAAACTAAACGCAGGATTGCTTTTCGGCGAATCCGCCGACGAACCGACTATTCTGCCCGCCTTTATAGGCACCGCCGAGATAGTGGCCGTCGCTTCTTTGCTGGCGATACCGGCGGGCGTGGGAACTGCGATTTTTCTCGTCGAATATTTAAGAGGAAAAGGCAGGCTCGTAAAAATCATCAGGGTAACGACGGAAACGCTTGCGGGTATTCCTTCCATAGTTTACGGGCTTTTCGGGTATCTCGTGTTCGTCGTTACGTTGAAAATGGGTTATACCGTTTTAGGCGGCGGTATAACGGTAGCGATAATGATACTTCCCGTCATAGTAAGGCAAACCGAAGAAAGCCTGCTTGCGGTACCAAACAGCCTGAGAGAAGGCGCTTACGCGCTTGGAACGGGCAAGATAAGGACGATTTTCAAAGTGGTTCTTCCGTCGGCTTCGGGAGGCATAGTTACGGCTATAATTCTCGCCATAGGAAGAGTAATTTCGGAAAGCGCGGTGCTTATTTTAACGATAGGTATGGTCGTTAACAAAACGCCGACCTCGTTACTTTCGCCGGGCACAAGCCTTGCTCTCGATATTTATTATTTTTCAAGTCACGGCTATCCGGACGCGGCGGCGGCGACGGCGGTGGTTTTACTGCTCGTCGTAATAGCGCTTAACCTTTTGGCGACGGCAGTGGGAAAAATTATCAAAAGAAGTCTCGGAGAAACAAAATGAACGATAATATTTTAAAAAAAGACGAATCGGCAAAAACCTCAAAGAATATATCGGTAAAAAACTGCAATCTGTATTACGGGGATTTTCAAGCGTTAAAAGACGTAAACGTATTGATGCCCGAAAACAAAGTTACCGCGCTTATAGGACCTTCCGGGTGCGGAAAATCCACCTTTTTAAAATGTTTCAACCGCATGAACGACCTTGTGGAAAACTGTAAAATTACCGGCGAATTTAAAATAGGGGATCTTGATTTATACGATAAAGCGACCGACGTAAATTTACTCAGAAAAAGCGTGGGAATGGTTTTTCAAAAACCGAATCCTTTTCAGATGAGTATATACGACAATATCGCTTTCGCGCCGAGAACTTTCGGAATCCGCAAAAAAGAAAGCCTTGACGAAATCGTAGAAACTTCGCTTAAAAAAGCAAGTATTTTTAACGAGGTAAAAGACAGACTGAAGAAAAACGCCTGCGGGTTAAGCGGCGGACAGCAACAGCGTTTATGCATCGCAAGGGAGCTTGCCGCGCAACCCGACATTCTGCTTATGGACGAACCGACTTCCGCGCTCGATCCTATTTCGACGGGAAAAATCGAAGAACTTATCGACGAACTGAAAAAAGACATTACCATAATAATAGTAACGCACAATATGGGGCAGGCGACGAGGGTTGCCGAAAAAACCGCTTTCTTTTTGCTGGGGGAACTCATCGAGTACGACGATACGGAAAAACTTTTCGCTTCGCCTAAAGACGTTCGCACCGAAAACTATATAACCGGAAGGTTCGGTTAAAAAGCCTTTATACGCTTGAATTTTTAAGGGAGATGATATATAATGAGTATCAGAAGCAAGTACGAAGAAGAATTGAGTTTTGTTTTCAATAAACTTATAGATATGTGCCACGCAACCGAGTTTGCCATAGAGCAATCGATTTCGGCGCTGAAAACAAAAGACAGGGCGCTCGCCAAAGAGGTTATCGACAACGATAAATTCGTGGACGAAAAGGAAAGAGATATAGAAAGCGACTGCTTGAGAATTTTACTTATGGAGCATCCTTTCGCAAGCGATTTTCGTGACGTTTCGGCGGCTTTAAAGGTTATAACCGATCTTGAAAGAATAGCCGATCAGGCGGCGGATATAGCCGAAATTTTTCTGCATTTTTCGGACGAAGAATTCGTGAAAGAACCCGAACATATCGATACGATGGCAAAACTTGCCGTAAAAATGGTAAGAGACGGCGTGCAAAGTTATATCAACAGAGATATAAAAACCGCCGCCGAATTAGATAAACGAGACGATAGAATAGACGAACTTTTCAAAACCGTAAAAGACGAACTCGTTTTATCGATAACGAAAGATCCGTCTTCCGCGGACAGCGCCGTTTTGTTTTTGATGATCGCAAAATATCTTGAAAGGATAGGCGATCACGCCGTAAACATCGGCGAATGGGCAGAATACGCGGTAACGGGCAAACGTTTTTAGGAGATTTTTATGCTGAATAAGCCGATCGTTTATTGCGTTGACGACGAAGAATCCATAAGGGAAGTTTACGAGTATTCGCTCGAAAGAGACTTTTTCGTGAAGTGTTTTCCCGACGCAAACGCGTTTTTCGACGCGCTGAAAACCCAAAAGCCCGATATTGTCGTTCTCGACGTAATGCTGGAAGGTAAAAGCGGTTACGAAATTTTATCTTTTTTAAAAGAAAAAGCAGACTATAAAAGCCTTCCCGTAATAATGGTGTCGGCAAAAGGACAAGAGATTGACAAGGTAAAGGGGCTTAATTCAGGCGCGGACGATTATATTTCTAAACCTTTCGGCGTACTGGAATTTATTGCGAGGATAAAAGCGAATCTGAGAAAAACTACCGTTAAAGAGGATGTTCTTCTGTTCAAAGACGTAAAAATCGACGAACCTAAACATACGGCGTCGGTTAAAAACAACGTTCTCGAACTTACCGTAAAAGAATATAATCTGTTAAAATTGCTCGTAAAAAAAGCGGAAACGGTCGTTACGCGCGACGCTATTTTAGACGAAGTCTGGGGCGAAGATTACGGTGAAACGAGAACGCTCGATATTCATATAGCAAAACTCAGAAAACTGCTGGCGGTTTCGGACGCGGAAATCGAAACGGTGCGCGGAGTAGGTTATATTTTAAAATAATGAAAAAGAAGATAATTTTATCAAACGTAATAATTGTCGCGCTGGCGCTGATATCGATGTTCGCAAGCGGTATCGCTATAACGGAGCAACTTTACAAAAAGCAGGCGGAAGAAAAAATAATCGAAATCGCCTCGGTGTACGCTCACAATTTTACAACGGCGGAAAATGCGGTGAAAAACCTGCCGGATAACCTAAGGGTAACGGTTATAAATAAAAACGGAGAGGTCATAGCCGACAGTTTGACGGAAAACGTTTCGGGTATGGCAAATCACCTTGACAGAAGCGAAATTATTGCCGCCGAAAACGGCAAAACGATTGCCGTAACACGCCGTTCGGCTACCTTAAACAGAGATTTTTCTTATTCGGCGGTAAAAGTTTCACACGATGGCGATTATCTTTTCGTGAGAGTATCCACGCCTGTCGAAAGTGTAAACGTTTACGTTAAAAAGGCTGTTTTTTCCGTAATTTGCGTCATGGTCGTCGCTATAATCGTTGCGGTTATGGTAAGCGCGGTTGCGTCTAAGAATCTGCTAAAACCCATGAGTGACGTAAAAAAGGGACTCGAAGCCATCAATAAAGGCGCCTATAAGCCCGTTTCTCCCACGACAAAGGATAACGACGTAAACGAAATGCTTTCGGAAATAAACGACATTTCGGAAAAACTTTCCGAAACGTTGACCTCTGTCAATGAAGACAATAAAAGGCTCGATTACATTTTGAACAACGTATCCGACGGAATAATCGTTTTAAAGCCCGACGGAAACGTCGAGGTTTTAAACGATAGGGCAAGAAAAATTTTCGGGGTAAAAAACCCCGTTTCCGCTTCGTTCTCCGCTCTTACGGAAGACAGAACCTTTCTCTCGTCGGTAACTTCGGCGGTGTCGGGCGACGCAGACGCTGTTTTTGAATACAACGCGCCGACGGGCGAAATCTTTTATACTTCGGTAAAACGGCTCGAAAGCGGTATGATTATCATTTTGCTTTCCGATATAACTTCCGTAAAAGATGGGGAGAATATGCGAAGCGAATTTTTCGCCAATGCTTCTCACGAACTTAAAACCCCTCTTACCGCCATAAAAGGGTTCAATGATTTAATAGGGTTAAAAACGGACTCGCAAGACGTTTTATCGCTTTCCGAAAAGATAGACAAGCAGGTTATAAGAGTAGTTTCTCTCATCGACGATATGCTTAACCTTTCCGAACTCGAAAACACGAAATCGCCGCAAAAAGAAGATGTCGATCTCGTCTCTTTATGCTTCGAAGCAAAAGAAAGCCTGTCTTCTTTGATTTCTTTAAAGAGCGTATCGGTCGAAATAACGGGACAAGGTACTGCGCTTATGGAAAAAGACCACGCCTTCGAACTCGTAAAAAATCTTATGGAAAACGCCGTAAGATACAACGATAACGGCGGGCATGTCTTCGTAAGCGTCGAACATAACGAAAAAGCAGTCGTTTTGAAGGTGAAAGACGACGGAATCGGTATAAGCGAAGAAGATCGGTCGCGCATATTTGAAAGATTTTACAGAGTAGATAAATCGCGTTCGAGAGAAACGGGAGGTACCGGGCTGGGGCTTTCAATAGTAAAACACGTTGCGGAATTATACGGCGCTCAACTTACCCTGTCATCTACGCTCGGCGTCGGTACGGAAATTACCGTAAAAATTCCCTCAAAAGCCTGAAATAACCCCGGTAAAAGGAGAATCCTCAATGAAGATATACGTTATCCGACACGGAGAAACCGCTTTAAACGTCAAAGGCGTCATGCAAGGACGTATAGACGAACCGCTCAATCAATGCGGAAAAGATCTTGCCGCGCTTACGGGAAAAGGAATGAAAGGTATTATTTTCGATCGTTGTATATCAAGTCCCCTGAAAAGGGCTGAAGAAACGGCAAAAATCATCCTCAGGGAAAGCGGAAACGGTACGCCGATAGAAACCGACGAACGTATCACGGAAATAGACTTCGGCGATCTTGAAGGCAAAAGTCTTTCCGAAATGGGAAAAAAAGGTTATCTCTTTTATACCGATCCTCTTGAATTTGCCGGATTTTTAAACGGCGAAAGCGTAAGGGACGTGTGTAAAAGAACCCAAAATTTTTTAAAAGAACTCATAGCGAAAGACGACGGAAAAACTTATCTGATCAGCACGCACGGGTGCGCGATGAGGGCGATGGTAAATTATCTTAAAGATAATCCCGCCGACTATTGGTACGGGCATGCGCCGTATAATTGTTCCGTAACGATTGTCGAGGCGAAAAACGGCGTTGCCGAAATTACCGACGTCGATAAAGTGTATTACGACAAAAATTTAATAGTAGATCATTTTAAACAATGAGGCTGAAAAGGCTTCGGTTCGTATTTATAAGTCGGTTTTTTACGGCGACGAATACGGGAAACTCGTTATTTTTCACCGACGGTATAAAATATCCGCCGGATGCGACTAAACCTAAAGACTGTCAAAAGAACGGATTTAAGTCCGTTCTTTTTAATTAGCAACACAAAAAAACGGGGCTATAAGCCCGTTATCGCCCTTTTTTAAGTACAGATTTTAATCTTTTTCAATTGATTATTTCCGGCGATATATAATCTTTGCCAAAAGTCGAAGAAAAATTCGGACAACCCGCTTTACAACAGGCGTCGGTTATTGTATAATTTAATTATCAATACGGAAGGTTAAAAAGATGAAGAAAGAAAACGCCTACAAAATAAAACTCGTTAAACTGCTTGAAATTTTACGGCAGGATTCCGACGAAGACAATTATCTTACTACGGGGTACTTACTTAAAAAACTTGCGGAAGAAGGTATCGAATGCGATCGCCGTACTCTTTACGTCGATATAGACCTTTTAAATTCTTACGGTTACGAGGTTTTGTGCGAAAAATCCGTCGGAAAACCTAACAAGTATTGCATTGCCGACAGAAGTTTCGACGTTTCGGAACTCCGCATTTTAATGGACGCCGTTCAGGCGTCGAAGTTTATTACCGAAAAAAAGACCGATAAGTTGCTCGAAAAAATAGCCGACCTTGCAGGAAGTCACAAAGCCGAACTTTTACAAAGTAACGTGGTTGATTTCAACACGGCAAAAAGCGACAACGAAAACATTTTTTATTCCATCAGCGAAATAAACGGCGCGATAGAAAAAGGCAAAAAAGTGTCTTTCGAGTATTTCGATTACAATTATAAACACGAGCGCGTTTTACGCCGCAACGGCAAGCGATATTACGTCAATCCGCTTGCTACCGTTTTTGCCGACGACAACTATTATTTGATAGCGTATTACGCAAAGCACGAAGGCGTCGTTCATTATAGAATCGACCGCATGGACCACGTGGAAATCGTCGATAATCAACCTATAGACCGATATAAGGGTGAAAAATTCGATTTACAAAAGCATAAAAAAACAGTTTTTGCAATGTATCAGGGAGAAAAAGAAACCGTCGAATTCGTCGCGGACGAATCTATTCTGGTTCCGATTTTCGATACTTTTTCAAAAAACGTAAAACTTTACCCGCTCGGCTCGGGAAAGTACCGTTTTAAGGCAAGCGTGCAATTAAGCCCCGTATTTTACGGGTGGTGTATGTCTTTCGGAGATAAATTAAAAATCACGGCTCCCGCAACCGTCGCCGATAAGTTCGTGGAATTTATCAAAACCACTTTAAGCAGTTATGAAAATTAAAGTTTGATATATAAAAACTTTAAAAGGCTTTTATAAAACGATGTTTACAAAAGGAGAGAACAGATGACGCAAAAAGATTACGTAATTGATGCTATGCTAAAAAACGGAGGGTATGCAACTCTCAGAAAACTTAACGGTACCGTCGATTTTTCGACGTGGGGAACAAAAACGCCATACGCGTCCATTCGCAGAATCGTGCAAACGAACAAAGAATTTTTTAGGATAGAATCCGGTTTGTGGGGATTAACTGAACATAAAGATGCCGTTTTGAAAAAATTATCGATTAAAGAAGATAATGATAAATCAAAAGCGGATTTTACCCACGGATATATGCAAGGGATTATAACGGAGATAGGGAATATAAGGCATTATACTACGTATGTCCCGCCACAAGATAAAAACCGCGCTTTTTTAGAAAAAAAATTATTTGACGTCGTTACGCTTCATGAAATATATAATTTTACATATCCGAAAATTTTAAATTTTGCAAAAACCATAGACGTTATATGGTTTAATGAAAGAAATTTACCAAATGCTTTTTATGAAGTGGAACATACGACCGATATGAAAAATTCATTGAACAAGTTTTATGAATTACAGGACTATAGGGCTAAATTTTATATTGTTGCCGCGCAGGAAAGAAAAAGACAATTTGATAGTATAATAGAAAATTCAATATATAACGGGATTCGGGATTACGTTAAATTCGTAAGTTATGATACGTTAATCGAACAATACGAAAAAGAAAGCATAATTATCGACGGAGAGATATAATCTAATATATTTTAGACAACGGAAGTTCTTTTAAAATAACGAAGACGAGCAACACAATTGCAAGGCAACGGGCTACTGGAAAACAAACAGTATAAAGTTTAATTTTCTTTTACTCGCCCACGAATATTTGTTTGTCTTTAAAAGGCGCTTATAAAACGATATTTGTCCCGGTTTTTTCGGTGTTTGATATAAAAATTCGATATAATAACAGGTCGTGAAAAATTGGCTTAGAGGTTAAAAACCCAAAAACTTAAAAAATAGTGAAAAAAACAAGATAATTATGTGAAAATCGCTTGCAATTTTTGTCGAATAGTGCTAATATGTAAGCATAAATTAATCGATTAATAAAAGTTAATCGGTTGGTTTTAGTCTGATTTGTTTTAACTTGTTAAATTAAAGTTTTTTTACAAAAGATTTTTGAAGCACAAAAGATGAAACGGGGAAAAACAAAAGACGAAGTTAAAGGCGAGGGAAACCTCGCCTTTTCGTTTGGAAAAAAACGGCAAAAAATCGATTTAAACCATTGACTGCGACGGTTTTGCCCTCGTCGGGTTTTTACGGCGAAAACCGTCTGCACCATCCGTTTTAAAAGAATTTTGAAAATTGTTTAAAAAACACAAAAAAACAGTTGACAAATCGCATATATTCATATACAATAATCAAGCAATTTGACGTCGCGGAGTAGAGCAGTCTGGTAGCTCGTCGGGCTCATAACCCGGAGGTCGTGTGGTTCGAATCCCACCTCCGCAACCATTTCTTCGTATGGCGGCGTAGCTTAGTTGGTTATAGCGGCCGGTTCATACCCGGCAGGTCGTTGGTTCGAATCCGACCGCCGCTACCACAATTTTATAACGGCTCCTTGGTCAAGCGGTTAAGACATCGCCCTTTCACGGCGGTAACACGAGTTCGAGTCTCGTAGGAGTCACCAATAGTAGACGCGTCCGTTCTTGTAAATCAGGGACAGACGCGTTTTTTCTATGCTTTTTAATACTATTTTGCCGCCCTTGCCGCGCGTTATCGCCAAGGGCGGCGCATTATTTAGCCCCTGAAAAATCAGGGGCTTATCTATACCACCCCGACTTTTTGTATGTTCGCAAAGTCGGGTTTTTTATATGCTCTTTTAACAAAGCATACTTTACCCGAAACAAAATCGGGGAATCGGGGAATAAACGAAAAATTCTTTGTTTTCTGTCCGACCTTGAACATACAGTATAAGCCCGATTTTGCGAATTTTCGCAAAAAATGCCACTTAGCCTGTACGTCCAGGGCTGTTTCGTCGAGATTTTAAAGAAATCGGCGGCAATTATTCGCCGAAAGAAATCCCCGATTTGGCAAATAGTCCTTTCGGGGAGCTTTCCCGCTTTGCCACGAAAGGGGGCGGTTTGTCGTAATCCGAAAAACGGCAGAGGCAGACGGGAGTTTTCTCCCCTCTGCCTCATTTTTTTATAATAGAGATTATAGCACAAAAAACTTGTATGTCAGTAAACATTGATTTCGTTATTTTTGCGTGATAATATACAAGCAAGGAGGGATTTTTATGAATTTAGAAGAAACAAAAAATATTGTTTCAAAACTTTTTAATTGTTCTTGGGTTAAATGGATACACGAAGGAACAAAACCGGCTGACAATAATTTTGAAAAAACCTTAAACGCCGTAATCGGAACTATACTGCTCGTCCATTGTGCTAGGTGCTTAAATTTAAACGGTTGTTGCTTTGTTAAAGAAAAATCACCTATAAATCCGTTACACGAAAGGTGTCACTGTAAACTGATAGATATAGGAATAATAACACCGAAAGCTACTTGTCCTATTGAAAAGTTTACAAAGTACCTATTTGATGAAAGTAAAAACAACGGTAAAAAAGACTTGTTTGATACTTGGGGATATAGTATAATAGATTCAGAAAAATTAGTTCAAGAATTTATAAAACAGGCAAAATTAAAATATCAATGCGGAGAATATAATTTAGGAAATATAGATGCATACGGACAAAGAATAAGCATTATAATAACTCTACCTAAAAAGAACGATGGCGGCGCTGTCTCTTTTGTGTCAGGGTGGATGGTATATCCTGACGGCGAAATTGTTTTAACAACGCCTTACGGAGGTAAATAATATGAAAATGTATGATAAAGTCAAGTTGACAAAAGAAAGAGCAGAATATAAAAAGGCAGGGATAAATGTCCACGACGTCGGGATAATTATCGGCGAAAACAGAAACGGCTACGTTTTAGTTTGTTTTGACGGCGAAATGTTTCTTGATGCCGATAACGTTTATAAAACAACGGAAAAACACGTCGGCATCAAGATAGAAGATCTAGAATTATGTAATTAAAGCCCCTTAATTATAAAGGCAAAGCAGCCTTTGAAAAAGTAAAAAGTGTTCGGATAATTAACGGAAGTTTTACCAGAAAACCCCCTCAATGCAATCGCATTGAGGGGGTTTTGTATAACGAAACCCGCCGGATAGTCGGGCGATTTAAAAAAAGACAGTGTCGTCGAAGGAACGGATAGAAAAAAATAAGGCAAGCAATCTATAATTACTTCGATTTGTCAAACCTTGTAAATGCTTTATAAAAACGCCCATATAAGCCCGTTATCTTACGTTTTTGATAAAAATATCGTTTTGACGGGCTTTACCGCTTATCTGCAACGAGAAAAACCGCTCGTGCTTCAAACAGGAATTTGTTTTATCCTAAAATTAAAAAACCTGCACCTATAAAGAAATTTTATGGATTTACCCGACTTTTTTTAGCGAATTTTTCACGAAGCGATTTAGTTATGTTTTTACGCTTTATTATAAATTGTTTCAAATGAATCCGGTTTTTACGGCAAATTTTACGACAAAAAAATATGGAAAACGGTTTACGGGCTTATTTTTTGTCGAACGTAGAGATATAGATTCGGCGCCTGTCGAGCGAGCCTTGAAAAAGTGGAATATAAAAGTTGACAAAACCGATTATATAAGATACAATTACAATAAAAGCGACAAAACAATAAAAGGACAAACCGACAAAATCGTTTTTAAATTACATCGGGCTTAACGTACAGATGTAAGTAAGGCAAGGAAGATTTATCGAGGTTTGTTATATCGGAGGCGACGAAAGAAGCCCGGGCATAAAAGGAGATAACTATGAAAATCACCGACGATATTCGTTACATAGGTGTAAACGATCACGAAATCGATTTGTTTGAAGGTCAATACGCAGTACCTAACGGCATGGCGTATAATTCTTACGTTATAATTGACGAAAAGATTGCTGTTATGGACACGGTGGATCAAAAATTCACCCACGAGTGGCTTGACAATCTTTCAGCCGTTCTCGGCAAAAGGAAGCCCGATTTTCTAATAGTACAGCACATGGAACCCGACCATTCGGCAAACGTCAGACAATTTATGAACACCTATCCGCAAGCGACGATAGTTGCGTCGGCAAAAGCCTTTACGATGATGCAAAATTTTTACGGCGCGGATTATAGCGAGCGCAGAATAGTCGTAGGAGAGGGAAGCGTTTTACCGCTCGGCAAACACGTTTTGACCTTTTATACCGCGCCCATGGTGCATTGGCCCGAGGTTATAGTTACTTACGACGATAAAGACAAGGTATTGTTTTCCGCCGACGGTTTCGGCAAATTCGGCGCTTTGGACGTTCGGGAGGACTGGGCGTGCGAAGCAAGGCGTTATTATTTCGGCATCGTGGGCAAGTACGGCGCTCAGGTACAAGCGCTTTTAAAAAAGGCGGCGGGGCTTGATATAAAAATCATTTGTCCTCTTCACGGTCCCGTATTAAGCGAGAATTTAGGGTATTATTTAAACCTTTACGATACCTGGTCGTCTTACGGAACGGAAAGCGAAGGAGTCGTTATTGCCTACACGTCCGTTTACGGTCATACAAAAAAAGCGGTAGAACTTCTTGCAGAAAAATTGCGCGCTTTCGGCTGCCCGAAAGTCGTGGTGAACGATCTTGCGCGTACGGATATGGCGGAAGCGGTTGAAGACGCGTTCAGATACGGAAAAATTGTTTTCGCCACCACTACTTATAACGCCGATATTTTCCCGTTTATGAAGGAATTTATCCAGCACCTTACCGAACGCGGATTCAAAAACAAAACGGTCGGTTTTATAGAAAACGGATCATGGGCGCCGCTTGCCGCAAAAACCATGAAAGCAATGCTCGAAGGCTGTAAAAATCTCGTTTACGCCGATACTACGGTCAGAATAACTTCTGCATTAAACGACGAAAGCATAGAGCAGACGGATAAACTTGCGCAGGAACTTTCCAAAGATTATTTGGCGCAAAACGACGAAACGGCAAATAAAAACGATTTGACCGCGTTATTCAAAATAGGTTACGGTCTTTACGTAGTTACGTGTAACGACGGCAACAAAGATACGGGGCTTATAGTAAATACCGTCTCGCAGGTAACGAGTTCTCCAAACCGCATAGCCGTATGTATCAACAAACAAAACTATTCACATCACGTTATCAGACAGACGGGGATAATGAACGTAAACTGTCTTTCCGTGGACGCGCCTTTCGGCGTGTTTGAAAGATTCGGTTTTCAGAGCGGAAGAACGGTAGATAAATTCGCTAACGAACCGCCTCTTTATTCCGACAACAAACTTGCCTTTCTTCCTAAGTATATAAACTCTTTTATGTCGTTGAAGGTAGATAGTTACGTTGACCTCGACACCCACGGAATGTTTATCTGTTCCGTGACCGAAGCGCGAGTGATTTCCGACGCCGAAACGATGACCTACTCTTATTATCAGAATAACGTTAAACCCAAGCCTCAGGCCGAAGGAAAAAAAGGCTGGGTATGCAAGGTATGCGGTTACGTTTACGAAGGCGAAGAACTCCCGGACGATTTCGTCTGCCCGCTGTGTAAGCACGGGGCGGCGGATTTTGAAAAGATAAAATAATTTTAAAAAAAGTTGTTTCGGCAACAGCCGATAAAAAATAAATAGTTTAAAAGGAGTATAATATTATGAAATACGTATGCGAAGCCTGCGGTTGGGAATATGATGAAGTAAAAGGCGATCCCGAAAACGGAATTGCGCCCGGAACAAAATTCGAGGATCTTCCCGATGACTTCACCTGCCCCGTTTGCGGAGTCGGTAAAGATATGTTTGAAAAAGCGGAGTAATTACCGCGGTTCTCTTGATAAAAACCCGTTATTCAGGATTTTCCCGATAACGGGTTTTTGTTTTCGGATGAGTTCATTTTTTAAACTCTCGGTCTAATTCTTTCTAAATCTCCCTAAAACTAGTGTAATAGGTGTAAAATAGTGTAGTAAATTATTTAATAACTTTCAAATCATCAATCTTTACTGAAATACAATCACCATAATAATTTCCATCTTTATCTATACCGGAAAAATCCACTTCAATATAATTTTGGACAGCGTTATTATCCATGACACATCCTCTGTCACCTTTGTGAATACCAAATTTAGTATATCTTTCTTCTTCAACCAACAATTCAACCATATCGTATTCGGTTATTGCTATTGGCTCTATGACATTTTTTGCCTTTAATTTTAAGGTCTCTAATTTAGATAACAATTCTTTTTCAAACTCAGTTGGAAGTTTTTCTTTATCCAAATCTAAATCCATAATTTTTACATTAACAATTGCATAATCTCCGACATTGTGTGGATTAAAAAATAGTACATCTGCATTATCGAAATTTACATCAACTACAATCCCATGCATATCTTTATTTAAATTGTGCGATTTATATGGTCTATCGTTTTTAAGTTTTACTAAATTTAATTTTTTCATTTTATCCATCCTCCAAATGGTGTAGTATTTTTTATTTTTCCTTCGGGATATAGCATCCACTGGTTTAAAAGCAATTCTCCATTTTCTCCTATGTGAATTAAATCATCAAAAACACCCATATTATATCATACCTCCTTATAGAATGCAAAAGGTTGAAGAAATGCAATGTTCTTCAACCTTTTGCATTCTATCATAAGATTTTTCAAAGTCAATACTTATGTGACACACTTTTTACATCTCAAAATCTTTTTCTCTTTTGCGTTTTCTTTCTTTTCGTTCTTTAATCACTCTTGAAAGAAACGTTGCGGCAATGCAACAGTCAAACGATAAAAAACTTAACGAAATCAAACAAACGGTTGATGAAAAACTTACGCGGACACTCAACGACAGATTCAAAGAATCGTTTAAATTTTTGAGCAAAAAAGAAAGTATATTTAAAAGACTTTTTAAATCATTACAACTAAAAATACGCCCATAAGCCCGTTATCGGCGATTTTGTTAAAAATTAGCGGGCGTTTTCGCGCTGATAAAATATTAAAAGTTCTTACAAACAAAAAACTGCCTGCAACAATCCAAATTTTATAAGTTGGGCGCGATACGTAGCAATATCTAAGATAAACGCCGTAAAAAACGAGGCGAAAGGGGCTTGTCCGCTTGACAATTTTAACTTATTTGTGTTAATATTTATTACCTGAAAAAGGGGTGAATAGATGTACAAACTTAATTTTGAACCGGTACCCGACAGTTGTTGGTATTCAAATTTAAGAAGTTTTTTAAAACCGTCTATGTGGGACGTAGTCAGAAAAGACGCTTACGCGCGCGCGAACGGGCGGTGTACGATTTGCGGACGCCCGACAAAAAGGCTCGAAGCCCACGAAAGGTGGCTATACGACGAAAAAACAAAAACGCAGGTTTTAGACGACGTAATAGCCGTGTGTCACAGTTGCCATTCGGTTATACATATCGGAAGAACTCAACTTTTGGGCAACGAAGACGAGGCTATAAAACATTTTTTGAAAGTTAATAATTGCAAGTATCCGGATTATATAAAAGCGCTCGGCGAGGCAAACAGGACTCACCAAAGGCGTAACAAAATCGACGAATGGAAACTCGATTTAAGTTGGCTAAAAAGGTTTACGTAAGATAAAAACGTTGCGTTAACAGGCTTATACCTTTACTTTTAGCAACAAGCAGATCGTAAGGAGGCGTTTAAATGACGTGGAATTTATTTTTGGATATTTTAAAAGATTCCGTTTTGGATTCTCTTAAAATACTTCCGTTGATATTTTTGATATACGTTTTGATTGAGGTTATAGAATCTAAAAATTCCGCGAACGAAAAACTAAAGCGCTTGCTCTCGTCAAAATGCGCGCCCGTTTTCGGCGCGACGATAGGCGTTATTCCGCAATGCGGTTTTTCGGTGGTGGCAACGGGACTTTATAAAGACGGATATATAATGCTCGGTACTTTGATTGCCGTATATTTTTCGACGAGCGACGAAGCGATACCCATATTGTTTTCGCAGGCGTTCCAAACGTCCGAATTGTGGCTGAAACTGATACTCCTTATCGCTATAAAGGTCGCGTACGCCGTTATAGTAGGTTTTATCATAAATGCTTTTATCAAGGAAAAACACTTAAAAAAGCAACCTGACGAGCGAGAGCGTAACGATTACGAAGAAGGCTGTTGTCATCACGACGTAACTAAAAAGCGGGATAGTTTGAAAACTTTTATAGTTCATCCGCTTTTTCATTCGCTTAAAATATTTTTATATATTTTTGTAATCAACGTAGTTTTCGGAGTGATTATAGGGCTTATAGGAGAGGAAAAACTGAAAGCGTTTCTTGACGCGAACGTTTATCTTCAACCGCTTTTATCTACTATTATAGGGATTATCCCGAATTGCGCTTCAAGCGTTCTGATTACCGAAATGTTCGCTCAAAACGCCTTGTCTTTAGGCGGCGCTATAGCGGGGCTTACGGTAAACAGCGGGTTAGGCTTAGCGGTACTTTTAAAAGATAAAAACGAAATTAAATCTTCTCTTAAAATAGTCGCGCTTATGGTAGCGCTGTCGCTTCTTATCGGGTACGCGGTAACTTTTGTATCGACGTTGTTTTAACGCCGTCGTTTTTTACAAAACTGCCGTTAATCGGCTTATAGCCCGACTTTTAAATAATAAAACGATGCAAAATAAAAAAGTTCTTGCAATGGCAAGGACTTTTTTTTGTATTTATGCGATAAGTTTTTTTATTTTTTCGACGCTGTTTAAGCCTTCGTCATAACCGCTTTCGTAGGCTTTAGAAAGGTTGTCGAAATTAAAAACACGTACCTCGGGTATTTTCGGGCATATCATCAGATCGGCTGATTTACTGCCGAGTTTCGAGCAAAAAACGCTATCTACGACGGAGAAGGTTCTCATGCCGACGTCGATTATTTTATCTACTTTGGGCGTTTTGTCGAGTTTTCCCAAAACGTCAACGGCAACGACGACGTCGGCGCCTAAATTTTTAGCAAGTTTTACGGGGTTTCTTAAAAGCACTCCGCCGTCAACCAAAAGCATATTTCCTCTTTGAACGGGCGCGAAAACGGCAGGGATTGCCGCGCTTGCCAAAACGGCGCTGACAAGATCGCCATCGGTTAAATTGACGAGAGAACCCGAAATAAGATCTGTAGCGACGCAACCGTAAGTTATATCGAGATTTTCGATATTTCGTTTGCCGAGATACCTTTGCAAAAGCAGACGCATTTTTTTGCCTTTGAATATCGATTTGCAGTTTAAAAGATTAAAGTTAAGGTCCAAAAGGTCTTTTTTAGTAAGTTTTGTAAGGCAATTTTTCATTTCGTCCGGACTTACCCCCGCAGAGTAGCAACCGCCGACCACCGCGCCTATCGAACAGCCCGTAATAACGTCCGGGCGGATTTCATTTTCGGTAAGCGCTTTTAAAAATCCGACGTGCGCGATGCCTCTTGCGCCACCGCCGCTTAACGATAGCCCTAATTTCTTTTTCGACATAAAAAACCTCGTACGATATAATTTTGCGGTTTGTAAATTATTAACGATTTTGTTCGATTTTAAACTGTTACGAAAAAAGTTTTAACGCGCAAAATATCGGCACTTGTGGCTAAAAAGCCGTCTATAAGCCCGTTAACGGCTGTTTTTAATTGAAAATATTAGGGATAATGATTGGAATCCCTACATTTATCAAAATAAAAAAACGACAAAAACGGCGCGGTATAGCATAGTAATATAAAAGGATACTACGGCTTAAATGAATTATGTACAAATGACGGTTTTTTCCTTTTGTATTATCTTTGTTGCGACGATTACGGGTTCTTTTTTTGCTTTTGCGGTAAAGAAAAAAAATATTGAAAAAATAAACCTGCTTTCTATGGGGTTTTCTTCCGGCGTAATGCTTGCCGCTTCCGTGTGGTCGCTTCTGTTGCCGTCGATAGAATTAAGCGAAACCGCAAACCTTCCTGAAATTTTACCGCCCGTTTCGGGGCTTTTAGCCGGGGCTTTGTTTATGACGGCGATAGGTCGGTTAAAAGTTTTTGAAAACGGAAAACCCGAAGCGATAAAGCCTGTAAAACTTTTTATTGCCGTAACCGTGCATAACGTACCGGAAGGTTTAGCCGTAGGGTTTTCCTTCGGCGCGGCAAAACTTGCGGGAAACGACGGCGCGTATTTTTCCGCGCTTATGTTTGCCGTCGGCATAGCGATACAAAATATACCGGAAGGCGCGGCGGTTTCGTTACCTTTTTTAAGCGTTATGAAAAACAAAACGAAAGCATTCCTTTTCGGCGCGCTAAGCGGTCTTGTCGAACCGTTGTTTGCGGTGGCGGGGTATTGTTTATCCGAAAGTCTTTCTTTTTTGCAACCGTATTTACTGGCGTTTTCGGCGGGAGCGATGATTTTTGTGGTGTTTGATGATTTACTGCCCGAAAAAGACGAAAAAAACAAAATCGGCGCGTGGGCGATTTTTTTGGGTTTTATAATTATGATGGCGCTTGACGTTTGTCTTGGCTAAAGCACAAACCCGTCTATAAGCCGATTTTCCCCGAGTCTTTAAAAAACGAAAAAGGGTATCAAAAAGACTTGACAAAAAACATAAATATCAATACAATAAGAAACACAAGTTGCCTAACAGGGCTTAAACTTCAGGGTTTTTTGAAAGAGGAAAATATAATGCCACCGAAATTCAAATTTACAAAAGAAAAAATAATCGACGTATGTTTTGAAATGGCGCGTAAGGACGGTATTAAAACGATAACCGCAAGAGGCGTTGCGGCGGCGCTTGGCTCATCGGCAAAAGTTATTTTCGGGCTTTTCGACGATATGGAAGATTTACGTCGTAACGTTATCGAAAAGGCTAAGGCGCTCTACAAGTCGTATATAGAAGAAGGCATGAAAGAAGAACTTGCGTTTAAAGGCACCGGAAGATACTATATCAAATTCGCGCAGAACGAACCGAAACTTTTTCAAATGCTTTTTATGAACGAATCCGAAAGGATTACGGATATCGGAAACGCTCTTAATTCTCTTGACGAAAGTTTCGACAAAATTTTAGACTGCGTCGTGACCACGTACGGACTAAGCAGAGACGAAGCCCTCGATTTATATAAGTGCGCCTATATAAGCGCCCATGGTATGGCGGTTTTGTCGGCAACCGGGGTGTGCGAGTTTTCCGAAGAAGAAATAAACGATATTTTAGGAAAAGTCGCGCTCGGCGTATTTTATCGTATTAAGTGTCAGCAAGGCGGCAATAAAGGCGTTGTTCCATCCGAAACCAAACAGGCGACGCCGAGAAAAATAAGATAAATAAACGCGGACAAAATTTGCCCGCGTTTTTTATGCCGAAAACGGGCTTATAGACGGCTTTTTTAAAAAAAGAGAGAGGCAAAAAATTTAAAACTAAGACCGAAAATATAGGGCAACAAAACATTTCAGAGGATTATCATAAAGGTGTCGGCAATCTTGTAACGCATAAAGTTTACGGATTCGATTTAATATGTTATATTAAAATCGTAAATTAAACGGAGCGGTTAAAACGATGTATAACAGACAACAACAAAATACGCTGATAAAACTAATCGAAGCGATAATCTTTTTATCGGTTGTAACGTATTTCGTGGTGAAATACGCTATTAAAAAGATAGCGGTGTTGTGTCGCATGATAAAATGTATTTTTCGGTCTGCAAATAACGCTGTAATTGCTTGTAAGAAAAATCGTTGCAAAAAAACATGCGACGCGCCGAAATAGTTTGAAAGGAGAAAAAAATATGTTTTTTGATTGGCTTTCGGACCTGTTAGGCGATAAGAAAAAGAAAAATTTGTCTGCTATTAAAGACGAAGAACTCGATTTTTACGGACTAAACGAAGTCGAAAAAGACCTCGTAAAACAAGGGCATTACGATCCTTGGAATTTTGAAGAAGAGGATTTGGAAGACGACGATTATTACTACGAAGACGACGAGTAGGAAATTTCCCGCGTCTGCAAAGCAAAATGTATTTCGGCTTGACAAACCGCGCGTTTAATGGTAAGATGTAGAAAAATATGAAAGGAAAGGTTTTTTATGTATTGTAAAGATTGCGGAAAAGAACTGCCGCCCAGCGCGGAGGTTTGTATCTATTGCGGAAGCAAAACGAGTTTTGCTACTACTAAGGCTTTAAGAACTGCTGCGAAGATTATTATGCTTTTAGGA
Organism: uncultured Clostridia bacterium; assembly: GCA_934278995.1. Taxonomy (GTDB): domain Bacteria; phylum Bacillota; class Clostridia; order Christensenellales; family Borkfalkiaceae; genus UBA4636. The sequence continues at coordinate 7,185 of CAKQWM010000013.1, read as the reverse complement.
GTAATATCGACCTTTTTTAGCGGAATCGTATTGCTTTTTTTACCGGTTTTCTGGCTACGGGGGCTTGGCATTTTAATAACGCTTGCCTGGCAAGTACCCATGACGGTTTCTTACTGGAAAAACGTACACGACGGTATGGGCGGAAGTACCGGTTTTAAAGTTTGCACGTTGATTTTCGTTAGTACCATATCTGGCATTTTAATGCTTTGCGATAAAGAAGATTAAACGGTTTTTTACTTTATCGCGGTAAAAAAACCAACCTATAAGCCCGTTAACGGCTGTTTTTAAAACTAAAGCCCGACCGATTCGGTCGGGCTTTAAACGTTAGTATTACTCTAAATAATCGTCAGGTTGCTGTTATAAAGATTGTTGATTTTTTGCAGACTTTTTATTGTTTGTTAAAAAACACGTTGCAAGAGTTAGCAAACCGAAACCAAAGGCAATTATACTGAATATCCAATACAACAATAATTGAATTGTTTGTTTTTGTTCTATCTCGTTATTGTTAACCGTAATTGAAAAATTGGGATTAGCATTTTTAAAAAGTGTAACGAAAATGAAAAAAGCAAGAAGAGCCATCGACGTAAGTATGCTTAATATGATTGAAACGGTATCTGCTGCCTCGTTTTTTGATTGAACGAAAAAACGTATCAGTATTACGAGCAAAAAGAAAAGCGCGATAATTGAAAAAGCAAAGGACAACAGCGCCGTAGGAATGGACAGATTATCAAAAACAGTATTGCTTTGTGTCGTGACGTCACGGGGGTTGAATTTATTTGTCGTGGTTATTTCGACAAGCGGAAAAAATTGCATAAGAAAACTTAATGCGGTAAATATCGTGGTTATAAGCGAAAGAAAAAAGTGAACCATAAAGTAGCTCCTTAAAATATGTTACGTTATTATATCACGCCCAATAGGCGTAAGTCAAGCGTTTTACGCCCAATGGCTGTAAAATGTAGTTATGATAACTTTACAGCAGATACAACAAAAAATAAAGGAAGCAATTAAGCAAAGCGGGCTTAGTCAAACCGAAATAGCAAAAAAATTAGGAATTTCTCAACAAACGGTATCGCACTACGTCAAAGGGGATAAAATGCCCGCCCTCGATACGTTTGCCAATCTTTGCGTGATTTTAGACGTCGAACCGTCCGAGATACTTTGTATTACGAAGAATTAAATTTTATAAAAACCGACCTATAAGCCCGTTAACGGCTGTTATTGAGCAAGGCTTAAAAGGAAAGGCGAATTATATAAAACAATCCATCCGTCACGCTGACGTGCGCCACATCCCTTTACACAAGGGAGGCTAAGAGGAAAAACGAATTGCTTTGCAATTCAATTCATGGAGCGTAGCGAGAATTCACGGCGTAGCCATTTCACGACGAGTTTACTCGTCAATTCATCAGTTAATAGTGAATTGCTCCCGTTGGTCGCGTGAAAGGCTTCACCCTGTGGGAGAAGCTGGCTCGTAGAGCCTGATGAGGGTGGCTATATATAATCTTTACGACCTTATACGCTTTCCAACCTCATCCGTCGCTACGCGACACCTTACCCCTACCAGGGGAAGGCGAATAAGGACGGGCGAAATTATATAGAACACCTCATCCGTCGCTACGCGACACCTTCCTCCTCCGAGGGGAAGGCGAATAAGGACGGCGAATTATATAACAATCCCTCCGTCACGCTGACGCGTGCCGTTTCCCTTTACACAAGAAAGGCTAAAAAGGAACGAAAAAAAGAACGGAAATAATCCGTTCTTTTTTTGGTACACCCGACAGGAGTCGAACCTGCGCGCCCGCCTCCGGAGGGCGGCGCTCTATCCACTGAGCTACGGGTGCGTGAACCGAGTTTGATAATCAGGCATCAAGCGATAAAACTAATTTCTGATAAATCGTCGTTTGCCTTTTACGTAAAGTTTCTAAACGTTATTTTAAAGCCGTTAATTATTTACCGACATATTCTAACATTAAAAACCGCTTTTGTCAATTCATATAGCGCCGCGCGGACAAAAACCGACTGCCTTCTGCGAATAAAAGCAAGCGTTATTAGAAGATTCGGGCGTAAAACATAAAAAATGTGGTTTTGGTGTTAAGAAAAAATGAATTTAGTCGAGAAGTTTGTGAATAGATATTACAAAGTTTAAAAAACTATTGACAAACGCTTTTTACCATTATAAAATGATAGTATGCAAAAAGTTTTAGTGGGGATGAGCGGCGGAGTTGACAGTTCGGTTGCCGCCTATCTTTTACAAAAGAGCGGGTACGAAGTAATAGGGCTGAATTTTACGCTGACCGGTAACGCGCACGACGAAGCCGATCTAAAGGCGGTTTGCAAAAGGCTCGATATAAAATACTACGTGGAAGATTTTTCTAAAGTATTTAACGAAAACGTTTTCAACCCGTTTATTTCCGAATATGAAAAAGGCTACACGCCGAACATTTGCGTTCTGTGCAACAAGTATATTAAATTCGGCGCCTTATTTGAAAAAGCGGAAAAACTCGGCTGCGATTACGTTGCTACGGGGCATTATTGCAAAACCGTTACTAAAGACGGACGAACCTACCTTAAAAAAGCAAAAGATCAAAACAAAGATCAGACGTATTTTTTGAGCATGATTTCCAAAGACGTTCTTTCAAAGACCTTGTTTCCGCTTGGCGATCTCGATAAAGAAGAAGTTCGTAAAATCGCCGAGTTAAACAATATACCCACCGCCAAAAAAAAGGACAGTTCCGACGTTTGCCTCGTCGAAAAAGGAAAATTTTCGGATTTTCTGAAAAATCACATTAGAGCCAAAAGTGGACCTATAGTCTCGTTAACGGGCGAAATTGTCGGTAAACACGAAGGATTGTACCGTTATACTTTAGGGCAAAGAAAGGGGCTTAACCTCGGAGGAAAAAGCGGAGAAGACGGCAGGTGGTTCGTCGTTAAAAAAGACGTCGGAAACAACGCGCTTATAGTATCGCACGGCAAGGAAGAAGCCTTGATGACCGATACCTTTACCGTTGAAAACGTTAATTTTCTATCCGAACCGCCGAAGGACACTTTCGGCTGCTTTGTAAAAACCCGTTATCGCGCGGAATATAAACCCGCCGTTATATCTATCGAAGGCGCGAAAGTTAAAGTCGTTTTAAACGAACGCGAACGCGCCGTAACGGTCGGGCAATACGCCGTGTTTTACGACGAAGACGTATGTTTAGGGGGCGGAAGAATTTCTTCCGTAGAAGAATTTCTTCGATAAACCACGAAGCATGATAAATCGTCCGATACGATTTATATGGATTCATTGTTTGTACATAAGCAAAAAGTCAGGCTATAAGCCGATTATTTGATATTTTTCGTTTTATATATTTAAATAAATCTCGATAAACGCAACGTAAATCGTCAATTATACAGTAAAGACGGAAAGGATACTGCCTACTATTAGTTGTCTTTTGGAAAGCGTCGCGTTTTAACGTAAAGGGGGATTAATGAAAAAGATCGCCGGATTATTATTATCTGCAATTTTCGTGTGTTCGCTTGCTTGGGCTTCGGGTTGTACAAACACCGCGAGTTTGGCTTACAATCAGCGGTTAACCGAATCCAAAGAATATTCCTTTAACATAATATATACCGATTCCAACGCGGAAGCCCCGATATATATATCCTGCTACAAAGACGGGGACGATTACGCGTACAGATTTTCTTTAGACGGTTTTGACAACGAAAATCTTGCTTATCGTCAGATTTTCGATAACGGAATTTTTTACGAGATTTGCGAAAAAAAACTCGGCGGAGTCTGGTGCGGTGAATATAAAAAAACCGAAAACGTTGCCGTCACCTGCGAAAAGAATTTTATGTACAAGTACACTAATTACATTACGTCGGGAAGTTTTCTGACGTTGCTCGGCAAGGGTGAAAAAGTAACGTACAAGGGAAGAAGATGCACGCAAAGCGATATAGCGTACGAATCCTCAGTTTATACGTTCGTGTTTGACGACGAAACGTCAAACCTCGTAAAATTCGTGCTGACGGGAGAAGAAGGCGAGAAAACGCTCGAATATTCCGATTATAAGTTCGGCAACGTAGATAAGGAATGTTTTAATCTTCCCACGCTCGGCACGGGGGAAAACGGAGTTTTGTTATACCGCGAAGTAACCGAGTTTACTTACAAATATTTCGTTTCCTGACGACAAAACGTCAAATCGATTTTGAAAAAACGTGCGGTAAATATATCTGCTAAAGATTAAGGACGGGGAACCGTCCTTTTTGTTTTAAGAATAATTGCAAAATGGGAGCGCTTACGAAAGGACGATGCATCCGAAACGTTAAGATATGCGTAAGAATCTGCCACGGTGAAAACGACAAAACCCATTAAGCAAGCCGATGCATCGCGCGATATTATACGTAAGCGTCGCGCGATATTATACATAATATAAATACGTACGCGTGAGCGCACGCGCACGGCGCGCGCGTAAATACGGTAAAAAATACGGCTGATTTTTAAATTCTTTGCGTGTGAGTAAGGACGTCTTCGTGATTTTTTAAGACGAAAGACGTTTTTGGCCGCAAACGCATACGATAAGAACGTAAAATATTTTACCTATTCCGCGATTTACCGCGTATTTAGAATTTAAAGAAGGTAAAACCCTTTATTTCTTGTGGCTTTTTAAGGCTTTACCCCCAATATATTGTATGTGTCGAAAAAAAACGAAAAAAGTTAAAAAATAATATAAAAATTAAGAAAAAACAGTTGACAAAACGTCGAAAATGTAGTTTAATAAACGCACGTGTTATCCGGTAGGACTAAGTACGGCAAGCCGTTAAGGGGCTTACGAAAAACGACTTTTGAGGTTCTGAAAAAAACTTTTGGAAAAGTTTTAAAAAAATTAAAAAAGTCGTTAAAAATGTTTGACTTAGTAATTTACTTATGGTAATATGTATAGGCTGTCATCGAAAAACAGCACTCGTTGAGCAGGTTTTGCTCAATCAATTGTAGATTAAAAACTGAATAGAAGGAAATGAATTGATTCAAATGACAATTTGATGAAAAAGTTTCTGTCAATTAATTTGAGTATATTTAATATGTACCAAAAAAACAGTCAGCAATAACAAATAACGTTAGAGCAGTTGCGCTTGGAAACAGGCGCGGCTTTAAGAAATTAAACTTAAGAGTTTGATTCTGGCTCAGGACGAACGCTGGCGGCGTGCTTAACACATGCAAGTTGAACGTGATTAGAGGGGCTTGCTCCTCTATGAAAGTAGCGGACGGGTGAGTAACGCGTGAGCAATCTGCCTCTATCTGGGGAATAACACAGAGAAATTTGTGCTAATACCGCATATTATCCATTTACGGCATCGTAGTTGGATGAAAGATTTTATCGGATAGAGATGAGCTCGCGTCCCATTAGATAGTTGGTGAGGTAACGGCCCACCAAGTCAACGATGGGTAGCCGACCTGAGAGGGTGATCGGCCACATTGGAACTGAGACACGGTCCAGACTCCTACGGGAGGCAGCAGTGAGGAATATTGGGCAATGGAGGAAACTCTGACCCAGCAACGCCGCGTGAATGATGAAGGTCTTCGGATTGTAAAGTTCTGTGATGGGGAACGAAGAAAGTGACGGTACCCCAATAGCAAGCCTCGGCTAACTACGTGCCAGCAGCCGCGGTAATACGTAGGAGGCAAGCGTTGTCCGGAATGACTGGGCGTAAAGGGTGCGTAGGTGGCCGATCAAGTTAGTGGTGAAATTCCGGGGCTCAACTCCGGCGCTACCACTAAGACTGTTCGGCTTGAGTACAGGAGAGGTAAGCGGAATTCCTAGTGTAGCGGTGAAATGCGTAGATATTAGGAGGAACACCGGTGGCGAAAGCGGCTTGCTGGCCTGCAACTGACACTGAGGCACGAAAGCGTGGGGAGCAAACAGGATTAGATACCCTGGTAGTCCACGCCGTAAACGATGAATACTAGGTATAGGAGGTATCGACTCCTTCTGTGCCGCAGCTAACGCATTAAGTATTCCGCCTGGGGACTACGGCCGCAAGGTTGAAACTCAAAGAAATTGACGGGTACCCGCACAAGCAGCGGAGCATGGGGTTTAATTCGACGCAACGCGAAAAACCTTACCAGGACTTGACATCCTTTGACCGCCTAAGAGATTAGGTCTTTCACTTCGGTGAACAGAGAGACAGGTGGTGCATGGTTGTCGTCAGCTCGTGTCGTGAGATGTTCGGTTAAGTCCGACAACGAGCGCAACCCTTATATACAGTTGCCAATATTAAGTTAGGAACTCTGTATAAACTGCCGTGGATAACACGGAGGAAGGTGGGGATGACGTCAAATCATCACGCCCCTTACGTCCTGGGCTACACCCGTGCTACAATGGCTACTACAAAGAGCTGCAAAACAGTAATGTCGAGCGAATCTCAAAAAAGTAGTCTCAGTTCAGATTGTGGGCTGCAACCCGCCCACATGAAGTAGGAGTTGCTAGTAATCCCGAATCAGCATGTCGGGGTGAATGCGTTCCCGGGTATTGTACACACCGCCCGTCACGCCATGGGAGTTGGGAGTGCCCAAAGTCAATGACCTAACCCGCAAGGGAGGGAGTTGCCTAAGGTAATACCAATGACTGGGGTGAAGTCGTAACAAGGTAGCCGTATCGGAAGGTGCGGCTGGATCACCTCCTTTTAGGGAGAATCGTTTAGCGACTATGTCGTTAAACATTATTCCAAGTCGATCGGAAATTGTTTGTTTCCTTCTTATTCGTTTTTAATACAAAGAGTGCTCCGTTTTGCGGAGCACTTGTTATGTACAAAACAGCAGTAGCGTGTTCCTGAAATCAGGATCGCTACGGCGTTTGTATATATATGATAAGGTCAGAATCATCCTTATCTCTCAGATTTCAACAGTTTGAAACTGCTTACGGGGGTATAGCTCAGTTGGTAGAGCACCTGCCTTGCAAGCAGGGGGTCAGCGGTTCGAATCCGCTTATCTCCACCAAACGTTGTATATGGGCTCATAGCTCAGCTGGTTAGAGCACCCGCCTGATAAGCGGGAGGTCGATGGTTCGAGTCCATTTGAGCCCACCAAGGCTCAATTTGAGCCGTATATAATTAAACCGACGGTCGTCGGTTATCGAAGATTGACAACTGCATAGCAATTAAAGACGAGATAACAGAAAAGTTATCGAGAAAACAAAGTACAGAAAG
>CAKQWM010000012.1 GCA_934278995.1 uncultured Clostridia bacterium | reverse complement strand
GGGAAAGTCGCTTTGTCGGTACAACTTTTATCAATAAACCAACCTAAAAATTCTTTTCCGGACGCAGTGAGCGTTTTGGGTTCGTTGATTGTCTTACCTTCTTCGACTTGTTGCGGCGCTATCGTTTCGTCAATTCCCGTTACGTAACTAACGGTATATTTCTTAGCAACGTCTTTCCACCCTGCGTATAAAGTCGTGTCTTTCGTTATCGTCATGGGGAAAGTCGCTTTGTCGGTACAACTTTTATCAATAAACCAACCTAAAAATTCTTTTCCGGACGCAGTGAGCGTTTTAGGTTCGTTGATTGTCTTACCTTCTTCGACTTGTTGCGGCGCTATCGCTTCGTCAATTCCCGTTACGTAACTAACGGTAAACATTAAAGGTTCTTCCGTCGGTGTTTTCGCGCATGCGACAAGGACGGATAGCGATAATAGCATAGTTAACAAAATGATGATGATTTTTTTCATAATTAGTCCTTTTTTTTATTTTTATTTACTTACCGAAGCAAGAATAGTTTTATTTTTATTTACTTACCGATGGTTTATTTACTTGCCGAAGCAAGAATAGTTTTAAGTTTTGTTGCCTTTCGGATGTTTTTGTTTTTTTTGAGAAAACAAAAATACAATGCTTCGACTTTTTATACCGAGTTTTAAATTTCGCCTTTTTATACCGGGTTTTAAATTTCGATTTTTATGCCGGGTTTAAAATTTTTTTTAAGTATAAAATATTACGAGCCGAAAGATTCAAATCGTTTATCACGAGCCGAAACGCTCAAATCGTATATTACGAGCCGAAGCGTACTAATCTATTATTCGGCGAGCGGACGCTTTACGTTTTTGGTTATCGCGTAAGGGTAAACGAACAACGATATTATTCCGCCGAGCGTAACGGCAAGCGCGGCGCATATAACGGCGAGCGCAAAACCCAAAACCCAGAACAACAACTTAACCGTAATAAGCCATACGATTCCGTCTAAATCGAGAGTAAAAATAAGCCCCGGCATTTTGACGAAGCCCCAACTCATAATTTCCATAGCCATATCGCCTATAAAGTTATTGTCGAGAATCCAGCACGATACGAAAGTAAAGGCGCATACGGACGCGATTATCCCCGGAACAAGGAAATTGCCCCTTAAAACAATAGCGGCGATAAGTAAAACCGCGGCTGCTATTCCGCCCCAGATAAAAGACAATTTTCTTCTTTTTCCGGCGTTGTAAATTTTGTTCTTTTTATCGGCTTCTATAATTTTTTCTTCGCAAGCCCGACAATATATCGTAGTATGGTCGCGTCCGTCCCTTTTTCTTACGATATCCTTACCGTCGAAAATGGGTTTGTTGCACTTTTCGCAAACGGCTAAAACGGGGGTGCTTTCCTTGTAAACGTATTCTTTTTCACGTACCACGACGGGTTCGGGTTTTTCTTTACCCATTATTTCGTCGATGGAAACGCCGAAAATTTCCGAAATACTCTTTACCGTGGTAAGCGACGGCTCGACGTCGCCTTTTTCCCATCTCGAGACGGCTTGAGTGGTTACGAAAAGTTTTTCCGCAAGGTCCGACTGCGTCATTCCGTTTTTCGTACGCAACTCTCTGATTTTTTCGCCAATCATAAGTAAACTCCTTTTTCTGTCAATTGCGACATAAAAAATATATAACGCAAAGGCTAAAATGTAAAGCGCAAAAACCGTAAAATCGTTCAACAATTTGTTGATTTCGTTCAACAAACTGTTTAATTTAAGGTTTTACGGGCAATTATATTTAAAGCCGAAGATTTTCCGCGATTCAACCGGACGTTGATTTTTTACGCGCTAATATGATAGAATTTGTTTGTATTGTGATATTTAGGTGATATCAACAACATTATATCAAGACTTTTGACCTATGTCAAGACTTTTGACCTTACCTAAAATATAATTTGTTTATGAATAAAACAATCAGCAACAATTATATAGACGTTATAAAGGGCATTATGGTTGAAAAAAACCTTTCTCAACAGCAATTTGCTTCCGTAGTGGGCGTCAATCAAACTACGGTAAGTCAATGGCTACTCGGAAAGAAAAAGCCGACTTACGACAGTATTTTGTCAATCTGCACTAATTTCGACGTTTCGCCTAACGAATTTTTCGGCTTGTAACCTTGTAACGTATCTATATCCGTTTTGATATAAAAAAACAGCATGCTTTCATGCTGTTTTTTTAAATATCCGAGCCTATAGGTCGTTTTTTAAAGCGTTTCGGGGTTTTCTTGTTTCGCGTCAGAATAGTTTAACGATTCTGAAATTTGTTTGTTCTTTTTTTGTTTTTTCATTTCAACGTTTAAAATTATTGCGCCTAATATATCGAACGGAAAACAAAAATGCATTATAAGCGCTATAACGACCGTAAAATTAACTTTTATTTCCTTGCTTTTTATTTCCCTGATTACGCTTGCAAGGTTTGTAAGCGAAGAAGAAATCATATAAAGATAAATAAGAAGTAGCCCCGTAAAAATAAAAATGCCGACCGTGGAATGTTTGATAAAAGTAAGTAGAACCGCCGAAAACAATAGAAGACATATCAATATGACCACGTTACACGGCACAAGAGCAAATTTCAATATTATTACGGTTTTATAAGAAGGATAAGACGGCACGAAAATACTTATAAGCGCGTAAATAACGTTTACCAAAGCCATGACCGCAGACAAAGCGACGAGGGAAAACCCGACGTAAGTTAACGCGTTTTTAACAGGATCGGGATCTTCCGTCCCCTTTATCGCTACCGCTGCAATCAACGCGATTATCCCGATAACTGCCATCGCTACGAATATTACGGGTAAAATCAGGTTCGACTTTTTCTTCATAAACCACCTTTTTTTTATCTTTTAATAAGCGAAATAATTACCAAAAACGCCCCTATAAGCCCGTTATCGGCTTAAATTTATCGAAAAACGAATTTGATTTTCTTTCGGTTATATTGTAACATAATTTAATCCTTTTTGCAACGTTTTTTTATTTTACGCTCGGCGGATATCGTTTTATTAAAATAACGAGTATTTTTTACTAAATTAAGATAAAATATATTTTTTGATTTAATAGCGTATTTTTTGTAAATTTCATTGAAAAACGTTGCTTTTTGTGTTATAATATGAATTAAGTTTGCGTTAACTTATATAAATAAGCGAGTGAATTATGCTACGTGTATTATACCAACGGAGGATTTTATGGACAAAAACATTATCCAAAAAGCGGTAAACGCTTACAACGATTCTACGGCTTTACTCGAATCGATTTTTACCACGTTCAAAAAAATACAAAACGACGCCGGCGGCGACTTTGACGTAAGAGTTGCCATGAACCGCTACGACGCTTTACTTCAATATTCTATGATGCAGGTTGCCTTAAAAGACGGCACCCTTTGCGAGGAAGAAGTAAAGTTTATAATGTCTTTGACTAAATATTGCGACCTTTGCGATTATCTCAACCAAAGAGATTTCGAAGGCGTTAACTGGCAGACTTTATACAATACCGACGAAAACGTTATCGCAAACGTGCTAAAACACTACGAAGCCGATATGCTGGAACTTAACAAAGAATTTATTTCTATATTCGCTTCCATCGATTTCGCCATACCCGAGCATGATTTCGTCGCCGCATTAAGAAATGACGCGGGCATTATTTTAACTTCGGTTGCCGCCGCGGACGATAATATAAAACAGGAAGAATTTGCGCCCGACTCTCTCATTATGGTTGCCATCGCCGCCATAGAAGAACTTAAATCGCGCGCGTCGAGCGGAAACCTTGGTAACGTCAGACAACAAAATATCGACGAAAAGCCTCGGAAAAAATCGCTCAAAGATTTTTTTGTAAAAAAAAACTGATTAACGCCGACTCCCCTTTTAAAGTCGATTACAAGAATAAAGAAAAAGCGCTTTGCTACGTTGAAACGGATAAAGGCAGCGGTTCGGGATTTTTAATTACCGAAACGGGGCTTTTATTGACGTGCTATCACGTTGTAGAAGGCGCGAAAGAAATTTACGTAAGAATCGACTGCGACGACGATAACCGCGAGGTCAAACGCGCCGAAATTTTCGGTTTCGACAAAGAAAACGATTACGCGATTTTAAATCTGTCGGATACCGACAAGACTTATTTTTACAAACTTGAAACTGATTATTCTACCATAAAAACCGGCGACGACGTTTGCGTTTTCGGTTTTCCTTTCGGTTCGGAACTCAACGAAAACGTAATGGAACTCGAACCGTCGCTCACCAAAGGTTATATTGCTTCAAAAAACAAAATCGGCGGTAAAGTGGTTTATTTTTTAGACGTTCGTTCCGCGCCCGGTAACAGCGGCGGTCCCGTATTTTGTCAAAAAACAGGAAACGTTATAGGGTATTTGTGCGGTTCTTACGGCAACGACCGCGCCGATATAATTTACATACGAACGTTAGAGGCTTTTTTCGACTCGCTTTGCAAAGATTAACGGTTTCGGTCGGGTTGTTTAAAAGAGATTTGGTTTTACGTCTTGGTTATATTCAAATAATAACAAAAACTCCGCTATTTAGCGGGGTTTTTTTAAAAAAGCCCGTCTATAAGCCCGTTAACGACGGTTTTTATGGATAATTGCCCGCGATACGTTTTCCTTTTGAATAAAAAAGTATCATTAAATTTTTAATTAAAAACGCCCCTATAAGCCCGTTAACGGCGGTTTTTACAAAAAAAAGACGCGTATTACGCGCGCCTTTAAATATAATATTAAACTTTCGATTGTTCGTTACTTGTTTATCATTACGGATTGTCGGTTACTTCAAATGCTTCGGTTCGGTCATTGCGGTTATATCAAGCACTTTATTTAAAGTTTCCTCGTCTAAAATGCCGTCGCGCAACACTATTTCTTTTACGGATATTCCCGTTGCAAGCGATTCGTGCGCTATAAGCCCCGCCCTTTTATAACCGATATACGGAGACAACGCCGTTACTACCGCTATACTGTTATGTAAAAGTTCGGCGCAACGTTTTGCGTTTGCCAGAATACCCGAAATGCAGTTATCTATAAGCGTCGAAATAGCGCCCGTCAGCATGGAAATGCTTTCAAGCATAGAATAGAAAATAACGGGTTCAAAAGCGTTAAGTTCGAGTTGCCCCGCCTCCGCCGCCATAGTTACGGTAACGTCGTTACCGATTACTTTAAAAGCGACCTGGCTTACCACTTCCGGAATAACCGGATTGACTTTACCCGGCATTATGGACGAGCCGTTTTGCTTAGCGGGAAGAAAAATCTCGGCAAGTCCGGTTTTCGGCCCGCTCGATAAAAGCCTTAAATCGTTACACATTTTAGACAAATCGACGGCGAGGGTTTTAAGCGTTGCGGAAACTTCGGCGTAACCGTCGAGGTTGCTCGTACCGTCGAAAAGGTCGGTTGCCTGAACGTATTCGTCCCCGCAGACCTTCGATACGTTTTTAACGATATTGTCGAGATAATAAGGGTTACTGTTTATTGCGGTACCTATTGCGGTTGCGCCCATATTGAGGGTATGTAAAACGAGTTTTGCGTTTTTTACCCTGTTATAGTCGCGGTTTATCGCCGTACCGTAAGCGTGAAATTCCTGCCCGAGGCGCATAGGAACGGCGTCCTGAAGTTGAGTTCTTCCCACCTTTAAAATGCCGTTAAATTCCTCGGCTTTTTTCATAAGCGCTTTATAAAGCCTTTCGATTTCGGGAAGCAATTTGTTTAAAAGAGTAACCATGGCGATTTTGCCCGCCGACGGGTAAACGTCGTTTGTAGATTGACTCATATTTACGTGATCGTTTGGATGAACGATGGTATAATCGCCCTTTTTACCGCCTAAAATTTCGATAGCGCGGTTTGCGATGACTTCGTTGGCGTTCATATTTGCCGAAGTCCCCGCCCCTCCCTGTATGGCGTCAACGATAAATTCTTTTTTGAATTTACCGGCGATTATTTCGTCGCACGCTTCGACTATCGCGTCTTTACGCTCTTTTGAAAGCGAACCCGCCTCGTAATTGGTTATAGCCGCCGCCTTTTTAAGTTTTGCCAAAGCAATGATAAGCGCGGGATGCATGTGGCTTCCGGTTATGTTGAAGTTATGCGCGCCGCGAAGCGATTGCACGCCGTAATAAGCGCTCTCTTTGACGTCAAGTTCGCCGATTGAATCGGCTTCTTTTCTCGTATTCATTTATTAAGCCTTTCGGGGCAAAAATTTTTACCCGTTAAATATTTTAAAAAAATATTCCAAAACGAGTCGGACTGTCCCTGAAAGTAATTCTATCACTTTTGAAAAAAAACTAAAAGCGTATAAAAGGGGCTTTGTCGCAATTTATTATTTTATGTCGAAAACTTAATTTTATAATAAATTACGAGTTAAAACTTAATTAAATTAAGTTGCGTTACACGCTTCGTTATGTTATAATTAAAGTAATAAAACAATAAAATATACCCGCTATCCGATGCGAAAAAAATTAAATTTATGGAAAAATTAGACAAAACAGACCTTGTTATTCTCGATTATCTTCAAAAAGACGCGCGCACTTCGATAAAAGACATTGCAAAAGACGTTTTTTTATCATCGCCCGCGGTGTCAACGAGAATCGAAAAACTATGTAAAAACGGTTATATACGTACATTCAAGGCGGAAATCGACCTTGTAAAACTGGGTTTTTACGTTAAAGCCTTTATCGACGTTGCAATTCCGCCCGAAAAAAAACCGGAATTTATCGAATTTGCCGAAAAAACGCCTAACGTGCTGGAATGTTGCTCGGTTACGGGCGAATATTCGATGCATATAAAAACGGCTTTTCATACCACGCAGGAGTTGGACGCGTTCGTTACCAAACTTCAACGTTACGGACATACCAAAACGCAAATAGTTTTTTCTACCGCCGTTGAACCGCGCGGTATCCCCCTCGAGTAAGCATAGTCTATTTCGCATATTATTATGTAAAAATGATTACTTGCTTTGTTATTGATAATGTGTTACAATGTTATAAAATATAGAACTATTGTTTATAAAGGAAATGTATGGGTTTTCTATCTAAACTGTTTTTAAAGAAAAGTAACAACGACTTAAACAATCGGTCAAGAGAATATCAGCAAGTTATTGAATTCAACAGATTGTTTAACAGTCTTTTAAATAATGATATTTATATTGCAAGAAGCGATTATAAATTTTTAATAGATAAATTCAAAACTACCTTCGTTTTTTTTGCTAATTGCGTACAAGCACAAACATTATCCTATTATTGCAAAAAAAACAAAACTGATGAAAACGTTATAAAAACTTTCATTACTACTTACAATGATATTTCCGATTTATCTAAAGGTTCAAAATTAATAGATATTCATAACGATCGATATGTAAAAAGTCATTTAATATCCGAGAAAGTTTATTTGGATAATATCTTAAAAGAGGTTGATTATAATATTAAACTTGACGAAGAACAGCGAAAGGCAATTCTCTCCGACGAAGATTACTCATTGATAATTGCCGGAGCCGGAGCCGGAAAAACCACAACCGTCGCCGCAAAAGTAAGATATTTGGTAGAAAAAAAGCATATTTTACCTGAACAAATTTTAGTCATTTCGTTTACTAATAAAGCCGTCGGCGAATTAAAAGAACGTATTAACGACGGGTTACTTATACCCTGCCCTATTTCAACGTTTCATAGCGCAGGGTATGCGATATTAAGAAAACAAGAAGATGCAAAAAAACATATAGTTGGGGAAGGCTTTTTATATAATACCATCAACAATTATTTAAAAAGTACTGTTTTAGAAAAGCCCGAATTAGTAAACAAATTAATTATGTTTTTCGGAGTATATTTTGATGCACCTTACGAAGGTGAAGATATTAATCTGTTTTTTAATCATATCTCCAAATCAGACTTTTCGACTTTGAAAAGTAATTTACACGAATATAACGCACGTATAATCGATCGCAGAACAAAACAAATAACCACCATAACAAATGAAACGCTTCGCTCAAAGCAAGAAGTTAAAATTGCCAATTTTTTATATCTAAACAGTATTGACTATGAATACGAGGCACCCTATCAGTACCATATATTAAAAGCAAAAAAGCCATACACCCCGGATTTTGCAATAAAACAAGGTCAAAAGACAGCATATATTGAACATTTTGGTATTACGGAAGACGGCAAGCACTCCTTTTATTCAATTGAAGCATTAGAGAAA
The DNA here is from genome assembly GCA_934278995.1 of uncultured Clostridia bacterium. Classification (GTDB taxonomy): domain Bacteria; phylum Bacillota; class Clostridia; order Christensenellales; family Borkfalkiaceae; genus UBA4636. The sequence continues at coordinate 54,003 of CAKQWM010000012.1, read as the reverse complement.
TATAAAAAGGCAATAAACGAAAAAATTGCATTACACAAAAAGCATGGCACAAAACTTATATATACGTTTTCAAAATATAATGACGGCAGAGATTTACTCGACCATTTGAAAGAACAACTTATTGCAAATGGTTTTACATTACAACCACGTAACACTACGGAAATATTCAATAAACTTATAGATACCGAAGAAACTAAATATATTGCAAAATTAGTCAAATTAATCTGTTTATTTATTAATGGTTTTAAAACAAACGGCTATTCCATCGACGATTATTATCGTTTTGAACGTGGTACCTCAAATGTCAGAATTAAATTATTCTTGGAAATATTCCGAGAATGTTATCTTGAATACCAAAAGAATTTATCCGAAACCAACTCGATAGATTTTCAAGATATGATTAACGATTCGGCTCGAATATTACGCGAAAAAGAGTTTACAAAAGAAAAATTAGATTATAAATACATAATTGTAGATGAATATCAAGACATCTCTCGACAAAGGTTTGATTTAACAAAGGAACTTTCGAAACTATGTGACGCCAAGATAATTGCCGTCGGCGATGATTGGCAATCAATTTACGCTTTTAGCGGATCTAATATTACACTGTTTACCCATTTTTGTTCCATAATGGGGTATGGTAAAGAATTAAAAATAACAAATACTTATCGTAATGCGCAGGAAGTAATCGATATAGCCGGCAACTTTATTCAAAAAAACGAAAGTCAAATTAAAAAATCTTTAGTTTCGTCCAAAAGAATACAAAAGCCTGTCATAATAGAAACTTACAGCGAAGATTTCGATAAAGCCGAATTTCAAGGTAAAGGCGGCAAATATTATCACTTAGGTAAACAAGTAGTAACAGTTATAGGACAAATATTGCAAGCCAATTTAAAAGAAGGAAAAAGTAAACAGTCCACAATTTTATTAATCGGCAGATATGGTTTTGATGCCAGAAATCTTTGCTTTTCCAACGATTTTGTCTATGATGAAACCAATAACAGGATTTTTTGTAAAAAATATAAATACGCAAAATTGGAATTTTTAACAGCACATAGTTCAAAAGGATTAGGTTATGATAATGTCATCATTATTAACGCGCGTAACGAATTATACGGGTTTCCTTCAAAAGTCGATAACGATCCCATAATGCAATATGTCATACATGATGACAAATCAATCGAATATGCAGAAGAACGCCGTCTTTTTTACGTCGCTATGACAAGGACAAAAAACAGAGTGTATATCGTAACACCCGAACAGAGACCTTCTGTATTTATTTTGGAATTAATAAAAGACTATCCTAATATAACAGTACTTGGTAATTTAAATAAAAACAATATTACAAATAACGGAAAGATAAAAACATGCCCTGTTTGCGGATATCCTTTACGCCTCCATTATAATCGTAATTACGGGCTTAAATTATGGATCTGCACAAATGAACCGGAAGTATGTAGTTTTATCACTAACGACTTGTATGGCGGTATTATGTCCGTGAAAAAATGCGACAAGTGTAAAGATGGGTATTTAATCGTTAAAAAGGGTAGTATCGGCCCTGTTTTGGGATGCACTAATTATAAAAACGACGGAACTGGTTGTGACAGACTTATGTCATTAGAATACTATACCCGTTGGTTGACGGACGAATTTGAAGACGATTTATCTATTAATAAGCCGTCTTATCTAGAAAAACCGGAACATATAATTCCCCAAATTAAAAAATCAGAATCAAACAAGTTTTCTCAGTCGGTAAGAAAAACACCAGAAATACATAAAGTCGAATATAAAGAGCAATATGTTGAAGACGAAGGTTTTACGATATTGATGGACAATGATGGCAATACTTTAACAGACATAAAACTCTTAAAATTCTTAAAAACGCTTAGAAGCGAAATAGCTTTAAAAGAACATAAGTCAGCATACGCAATTGTGTCAAACAAAGTATTGGTAAGCTTAGCAACATATAAACCGACCAATAAAGACGAATTTGTCAGACTTTTTGGCTTAGGAGAGACTACCTATTCTTTGTATGGCAAGCTATTCATCAATGCTATAATAAATTATAAAAATTAACCCTAAAAATTAAAAAAACGTGTTTGGTATTTTTATGCCAAACACGCTTTTACTTTTCAAACAGTCGAAACGACGACTTATTTTAAATTCTTTTGTTAGTTCAATACAATTTTCTTACGATGTAGTTTATAAGGCGTTGCGGTAAAAATTTAGCCAGAACGCAGGCGCATTTATATTCGAAGCCGACAGAGCAAACCGGCGGCGGATTTTTAGTTTCGGCAACCTTAAGCATTACTTTAGCGACGGACAAAGGACTTCTTCCTTTATTCTCGTCCCGTTCCATTTTGCTGACGCTGTCGGTTATTTTTTTGCCGTAAACTTCGTTTTCCACCTCCGTTTTAACCCTGTTTTCGGTAAAACCCGTTTTGGTATCTCCCGGGCGAACGCAGGTTACCTTAATTCCTTGTCCCCTTACTTCGCTAAATAAAGCAAACGAAAAACTTTCGACCGCCGCTTTGGTTGCCGAGTAACACGCCTGATAAGGAATCGGCACGACGGCGGCAACGCTCGAAGTGTTTATGATTCTGCCGTTAGATTCCCGAAGATAAGGAATACAAAGGGAACTCGTCATAATTACGCCTTTAAGGTTGACGTTGAAAATTTTATCGAAATCCTCTTCCGTCAGATACTCTATCGCGCCGCTTATGCCCATACCCGCATTGTTTATAAGGATATCGATTCTTCCTTCTTTTTGATAGATATCAAGAAGCGTTTGAGCGGTTTTAACTCTGTCGGTAACGTCGCACGACAATGAGGTAAACAATCTGCTTTCGGCAAGTTTTCTTGACAGCCCGTAAACGATATATCCCTTTTTTGCAAATAATTCCGCCGCGGCAAAGCCTATTCCGCTACTCGCGCCGGTAATTACGACTACTTTTTTATTCATAAATATTCTTTACCTCAACAGTTTTCTTTTTATAGCCGTTTTCGATTATTTTTTATATTTTAGCATAATTCTATATAAAACGCAAGAAAATGCGTTACGCCTTATTGCGAATCGTAACATACCCCCCGATTTTCGGTATAATAGGCAAAAAAAAGCAAAGCGGACCTACTATATGCCGTTTTTAAACCCCGTAACGCAAAAAAAACGCGATACACGAAATTTATACATATTATGCTTGTAATAACTATAAATTTATGATATAATATCAAAAAATGACACGTAAAAAGTTGTTTTAATTATCGTTAATGCTTTTTTGACGATTTTTTCTAAGTCGGGCGCAAACTTTTAAAAAATACTTAACCGATAACAAAAGTTGAATTCGCGCGGAAAGCGTAACCTTTTATAAAAGTATATTGCGCCGCTATAGCTTATTTTGGAGGAACTAATGAAACTACGGGTAAAAAACGACAACATTCTAAAAGATCTGAAGTTGGAATTATCGGAACAATCTTACAAAAGGTTTAAAAGTTTTTGCAATAACGTACTCAAAACAAAAGCCGACAATCTTCCGTCGCAACAGAGTATATTCATGAGGCAGACGCTATCCCTCGTTTTTTTCGCAACGATTTTATTTATACTTACGAACGGTATTTATCTCGTCAAAAATATCATATTCAATACTATGATACCTATCGACATGATACCGCTTTATATTATGGTTGCGTCCTCTCTTGCGATGCTGATTTTTTTGTCGCTTTACAAAAAATACGACACCGAAACGGCGCGATACGTTTTGCTTGCGTATTACGTAACGATTATCGTAAGCGTTACGATATTTATGGTTTCCTGTAATTTCCATAACATCGGGCTTTCGATCTCTATGTGTTATCTTTTCGTAATAATGATTGCCCCGACCTATAAACGTTCGGACACCGCAATCTTGGTGGCTCTTATATTTACGAGTTGGTGGTTACCGAGCGTGCTTCCGTATGCCGAAAATTATAATTTATTCAAACATTTTCTGTTGCGGTTTTCGATTATCATAGGGTTTATAGTAATTCGCTACGTGTTTTTGAGACAATCTTGCGACGAGCGTCGTATAAAAGAAATGAGCAACGAATTTTTAAAACTTGCTTATAACGATATAGTTACCGGCACGCTTAACAGAAAAGCGGTGGATACCTACGCAAAATTCATTATCAACCGCGCGCCTTCAAAAAAAGTCGGCGTCATAATTTACGATATCGACAATTTCAAGTCTTATAACGATAATTATTCGCACCTTGAAGGCGACGAAGTCCTTTACCGCATAGCCGAAAGCGTTTTAAACGTTCTTGAAAAATCCGATTTGTACCTTTTCCGTTTCGGCGGAGAAGAATTCGGCGTTATTTTACCCGATACAGACGAAGAAAATGTAAAAAACCTTGCGGGAGAACTTCTCGAAGCCGTCCGCGCGACGGCTATACCGAGAACCGACTTACCTTACAGCAACATCGTTACCGCTTCTTTCGGAGTCGCTTGCGGAAGTAGCGACGAACTTAATGCTCTTTTACTCGTCGCTAAAGCGGACAAACAACTTTATATCAGCAAAACCGTCGGCAAAAACTGCGTTACTTTCAGCGACGTAACCTATATGTAGCAATTTGCGGTACGGCATCGAGGCTTTTTATGAACGGTAAAATTTCAAATTTATCTCAGGTGGCGTATATTCGCCGTTACACCCTTACGGAAGGAAAAGAAAACGGATTAAAAATCGTTGAAATTTTTAACGGCAAACTCAGAGTTTTGCTTAACGAAAGCAAGGCTTTGGATATGATGCAACTTTTCGACGGCTCGACGAATATGTCTTTTATTTCTAAAAACGGCTTTTCTGCGAGAGAAGTCCCCTACTTAAAGCGGTTTGAAGGCGGAATGTTTTATACGGTCGGGCTTGATTCCGCCGGCTCGAGAGAAGGATTTATGATGCACGGAACTTTTCATAATATTCCCGCAAAGGTCGTTGAAACCGTTTGCGACGAGAATATTATCCGCGTTACGGCGGAAATAGAAGACACCGAACTTTTCGGTAAAAATCTGTTGATGAAAAGGGTTGTAACCACAAAATTAAACGGTGAAAGCGTGGAAGTTTCGGATACGCTTTTAAACCGCGGAACAAAAACGGAAGAATATTGTCTTCTTTACCACGTAAATTTAGGGTATCCTTTCCTCGACGAAGGCGTTAAAATTTACTCGGAAACCGAAAAAGTTACGCCGAGGAACGATTACGCGAAACTTATGTCGGAAAAACGCACGATATTCGGGGCAAACGTCGATAACGAGGAAGAACGTTGTTACTATATCAGGAATAAAACGCCGAAAGTCGAAGTCGTCAATGAAAAACTTAATAAAAAGTTTATTCTCGACTACTCGGGCGACACTCTCCCCTGTTTCGTTCAGTGGTGCAGCGACGCGTCTTACGATTACGCGCTCGGCTTGGAACCTACTACTACTTTTATGGACGATATGTTCAGATATAGCGTAATCGGTCCTAACGAAGCGGTTAAATTTTTCGTAAAATTCAGCGTGGAAGAAATATAACGCCGACTTACTATGACGATAACGCTTTAATAAATACCATATTATAAAGGAGATTTATTTAACTTTTTTCTTTCTAAGTGTTGCACTTAGTTTGACAACTCACTAATTAAAAAACAATTTGTAACAGTAAAAAAAACGCTTGCGCGCGCAAGCGTTTTTTCGTATATTCCTTTGTTTATGCGGTATTTATTGTTAACCGTTGTATTTATTATTTTTTATATATCCCTTTGTTAACCGCGGTAACAATTGCTTACCGCGGTACTTTTTTTAAAAAACACATCGGATATAGATTTTATCGTATATAGATTTTATCGGATATAAATTTCATCGAAGCAAAACGACTACGTTTATAAATTTAAACTAATAATTCCAAATTATAATTCGGTAAAATCTACGATATATCGTCGATATACCTTATAAAAAAATAACGTAAATCAAACCTTATCGGTTCAACTTACGTTATTCGTGGTGCGGGTAACAGGACTTGAACCTGCACGAAGTTGCACCATTAGAACCTGAATCTAACGCGTCTGCCAATTCCGCCATACCCGCATGATTTCCTGTTTTTACACGGCGGAAACTACCGTGGCGGAGCGTACTTACGCGCATAAACCCGCGTTATTATGAGCGTTAAACCATAAACTTAACGTGTGAAAAAGTTTAACGACGTTTAATATTTTAGCATAATAAAAAAATTGTGTAAACAAATTTTCGTTTAAAAAGCGTTTTTGTCCGAAAAATGTTGTAAGAAAAAATTATTAAAGCGTAAAAAGAAAATCTTTTGTCTATAGGTAAAACCTTTAAAAGCATTGCGTTTTTTACGAAAAACCGTCTTTTTTTAATTTGAAAAACAGAGTTTTAAAACCTATGAGGTTTCACGCGTTAACCTTGCAGTACTAAATTTAAAACTACAAATTTAATATTGCTTCATTTGATTTTATCCGCACGCCTATTTTATCCGAAATAAAAAAATCATAAAACTTTAAAGCGTTTTTTACGGCTTCGTTATCCGAAAAAGCCTCGCTATAGGTCGGTTTAAGCCCGTTTTTCAATTCTGAAAGGTCTATTTTCGTAAGATTTGACAGCAACGCGTAAGTAGAAGCGCGCATTTCGGTGCAAAGATAATCCGCGCAATCGTAACACTTGAACTGACAGGTATCGAAATCGAAAAAAACTCTGCCGTCTATCGGTTTTTTGCATGAGGCGCAAGAGCCGAAACTAATACCGTAACCTTCCTTTTTTAAACCTTCTTCAAAAAATTTAACCAAAACAAGTTGCGGTGAATTTTTACCGTTTTCGATGGCTTTCAGAGCGTTTACCGTATCTAAAAACAAATCGTAACGCTTTTCATCCTCACGACAAAACGCGCGCAAATACTCTATAATTGCCGTTGCGCAATAGTATTTTTCTATATCGAGGCGGATTTCGTAAAAATCGTCTATCTGCGTCGCTTCTATAACCGTTCTTCTGCCGTTTTTTACCGCGACAACGTATTCCGCAAAACAAAAAAGTTCGCCTGCAAATTTTAATTTGGCGCCGGACTTTTTTACTCCCCGCAAAACGCAATCGACGATTCCGTTTTCCAGACTGAAAAGCGAAAGCATTTTATCGTTGTCTTTATAAGACACGGAGCGTATGCAAATTGCGTTGAATTTTTCTTCCATTTTCAATAAAAGTGGGGCTATACGCCCGTTAATCGAGTTTTTTCAACTTTTTATAAAGCATATAATAGGATATTTTGCCTGTTTTTTCAAACATTTCCCAAGCCTTGTCCGACGGGTTTTTTTTCATATAATTCCTCCGTATCACAGATACCGCGATATTATTATGTACACTAACAGTAAAAAAAACCACAAGTAAAAAAAACGCGTAGGGATTATAATCGTTAACGTTTACTGTTTTTGCGGGAATAAATCGGTTTTTGCCGTGTTAAACGCCCGTTAACCTACTTACTACGATCAATAAAAATCTTCGTCGGAATATCCGTATTCTTTAAGTCTTGAAGGGTTATTGCGCCAATCCTCTTTCACCTTTACGTAAACGGTCAGAAAAACTTTTGCGCCCAAAAACTTTTCCATGCTTTGACGCGCAAAAGAAGAAACTTCTTTTAAACTTTGCCCTTGTTTGCCGATTAAAATCGCTTTATGATTTTGTTTTTCGCAAACTATATCGAGATTGATATCGTAAACGCCGTTTTTCTGTTTTTCAAAAGTATTTATAACTATCGCTATCCCGTGAGGAATCTCTTTGTCGTATTTTAAAAGAATCTTCTCGCGCATGATTTCGGATATCATAAACTTTTCGGATCTGTCGGAAATTATATCTTCTGAATAAATCGGACCGCCCACGGGAAGACGTTTTAAGATTTCTTCGGTAAGTTTGTTAAGATTTTTTCCGCGACGCGCCGATACGGTTACGATTTTGTCAATCCCTTCTACGTCGCCGAATTTTTCGACCATAAGCGGAATATTTTCTTTCGGCATGATATCTGTTTTCGTTAAAACGAGGATAAGAGGGACTTTGCCCGTTGCGTATTTTTTGAGATTTTCTATTTCCTCGTCTTTAACGCCTGCATGGATATCTATCAGATACAAAACAAGGTCCACGTCGCGCGAAGCGACTTCCGCGCTTTTTTGCATTCTTTCGTTTAAAAGAGACGACGCTTTGTATATACCCGGCGTGTCTTCAAAAACTATCTGGTAATCCTCGCCGTTTTTAATACCTAAAATTCTGTCGCGCGTCGTCTGAGGCTTTGGCGATACGATAGCGACCTTTTCGCCGACAAGAACGTTTATCAATGTGGATTTTCCTGCGTTTGCGCGTCCTACGACGGCAACCGTACCGCTTCTCATCTTGAAATACCTAATTCGAGCAAAACCTGCTCTTCCTTTTCTCTCATTTCTTTTTTGTCTTCGTCCGTAATATGATCGTAACCGAAAAGGTGTAACAATCCGTGGACGAACAAGTAACTCATTTCTCTTTGCAAAGAATGTCCGTATTCAATCGCCTGTTCTTTTGCCCTGTCAAGGCATATTGCAACCGAGCCTAAAAATATTGCTTTTTCGTCTTCGTCGTAATCGTAAGGATAATCTTTTTTGTAAATCTTTTTACCGCGAATTCCGTCGAGCATGGGAAAGGACAAAACGTCGGTAACTGCGTCTATATGCCTGTTATCGCTGTTCAGCGCCTTGATTTCTTCTTGTGAAACCACGTCTAATTCGACGTAAAGATCGGTTCTTTGCCCGAGCGTTTTATATAAAACGTCGGCTATTTTTTGCGCTTTCCGATAGTCCCCGTCAACGTAAACTTTAATCTTTCCCATTTTACTCCTTTCTTGTGGAATCGAATTCGTTAATACGCTTGTCCTTCATTTTGGGGTATTTGATTCTGTCGTGATATACGCCGGAAAGAGAATCTTCGAGGGCGTTTTTGATAATATCAATTTCGCGCATGGTTATTTCGCAATCGGAAAACTGATCGAGTTTCATTCTGTCGTCAACGATCGCCGTAACTACTTTTTCAACCTTTTCTCTCGACCTGTCGTTCTGCGCTCTTACGGCGGCCTCGCATCCGTCGGCAAGCATTATGATTGCCGATATTTTAGTCGAGGGTTTGGGACCTGCGTACGAAAAATCTTTGATGTCGAGATCGCCCTCTGTAAATTTGAGCGCCTTATTATAAAAATACTGAATAGGCAAGGTGCCGTGATGTTCCCTCGCAACGTCCGCCAGAATAAGCGGTAAGTGATACTTTTTGATAAGTTCGTAACCGTCGGTGGTGTGCGAGCGGATAATCTGAGTAGAAAGTTCGGGGGCAAGTTCGTCGTGCGGGTTATAACCGTGCTGGTTTTCCGTAAAGTACAGCGGCTGTTTAAGTTTACCCATATCGTGATAGTAAGCGGCGGCTCTTGCCAGAATAGGATTTTCCCCGATAGCCGTGGCGCAAGTTTCCGCCAAAGTCGAAACGACGAGCGAGTGCTGGAAAGTCCCCGGCGCTTCTTCTATAAGTTTACTGATAAGTTTGGACTTGTGATCGGTGATTTCGGCAAGACGGTAATTCGTTAAAATGTTGAAAACGTATTCAAAAAGAGGCAGAATTGCCATCATTATTACGGTCGATAAAATTCCCGACATAAAGCCGTCGAATATTATCTTCATTATCCTTATTGTTTCCATTCCGGACTTTACGCTGAATAATAAGGCGAACAAGGCAATGGGAACCGAAATAACGAAACCCATACCGAAAACTTTGATTCTCGAACCCACGTTGTTGACGAGGTAAACGGCAAGGTGCCCCGTAACCACGCTCGTGATAAACTGTCCTAAAACGACGGTAGTTTCATAGCCGCCGTCAAGCAAAAGGTCGGAACAAAGCATCAGCGCGCCGAAAACAAAGTTTGTAAATATCGCCGTTCTGTAATTTACGAGAAGCAAAATCAGCAAACAGCATAACGCCGAAGGACGGGAGAAAATACCGTTGAATCTGCCCATTGCAATGCAAACCATGTAGGAAAGTTCTATTACGATAAACAAAACCGCTATATTCTTCGGTCTTATAAGGTAGTCGCGGAATTCAAAAAAATAATACAGATACGCCGACGCGCAAAGCGCAAAAATTATAATTACGGCGTAGATAGCGCGCATAAAAGTTTCGCTTTTCGTAACGTAATCCACAAAACCGTTCGCGCCTTTATACATCAAGGTTGCAAGCGCAAACAAGCCCGTAATTATTACCGCATGAATGAAAAACTGAAAAATGGACCAGAAAAAGTCGCTCTTTTTCCACGGTTTGTATTTTTTGTTCTGAAAAAACATATTTACCTCTCGATAACTTTTGTAAATGTTGTCAATTTATCGTAAAAAGCGTAAAAAGTCGGGCTATAAGCCTGTTAACGGCTGTTTTACGAAAATATTTTTAAATTGTTTTTCGTTTTTTAGGCGCTTTAAAGGTTTCTTCCTTCGTATATGCTTTGATAATTTGCATTACCAGAGGATGCCTTACGACGTCTTTATAACTCAGGTTGCAAATAGCAATGTCGTCTATTCCGTCAAGAATGGAAACGGCGTGTTTAAGCCCGCTCGTTTTGCCGTACGGAAGATCTATTTGCGTTACGTCGCCCGTAATAATCATACGGCTACCCTCGCCCATACGCGTCAGAAACATTTTCATTTGTTCTTTGGTACAGTTTTGTGCTTCGTCTAAAATAATAAACGCGTTGTTTAAAGTTCTGCCTCTCATATAGGCAAGCGGGGCAATTTCGATTACGCCCTTTTCAATTAACTTCTGGTAAGTTTCAAGCCCGAACATTTCCTGCAAAGCGTCGTACAGCGGACGAAGATACGGATCGACCTTAGACTGCAAATCCCCCGGCAAAAAGCCGAGTCTTTCGCCTGCTTCCACCGCGGGGCGTGTCAGAATAATCTTTTCGACCTGTTTGTTCTTATACGACGAAACGGCGATTGCTACGGCAAGATAAGTTTTACCCGTACCCGCGGGACCTACTCCGAAAACCACGGTATTTTTCCTTATTGCGTCAACGTAACGTTTTTGCCCGAGCGTTTTGCATTTTATGGGCTTACCGTGAGAAGTTACGGCAATAACGTCGCGCGACAATTTAGAGATTTCGTCGAGATTGTTTTCTTTGGCAAGTTCGATACAATATACGAGTTTCGATTTATCTATGCCCTCGCCCGCTTTTATAACGCCGTAAAGTTTATTTATGACGTTTACGGCAACGTTAACGTTTTCTTTTTCGCCGCTTACGGATAATTCGGATGACAACGCCGTTATCAGCGTGTCGGTTTCCTTCATGATGACGTTTAAGTTTTCGTCGAAACTACCTACTAATTCACGAAAATCGGATTCGTTATCGACGGTTATCGTTTGGGTGAATTTTTCCAAAATTTTATTCCTCTTTAAATATGTAGTCGATATCGACAAGATAAGCCACGCCGTTAGCGTTTTCAAATACAGGCTCGACTTTTGCCGACGTTAAGGACGCATCGTCTATATTAAAATCCAGAAGGGTTTTTGCTATAAGCCCCTCTTTGGTAAGGTTCTCCTTTGCGGTAACAAAATATTCTTTTTTGACGTTGACCTTAAGGTAATAGGCGCAGTAACATTTTGAATCGATTATCCGGCCGCTTTTGTCGATATAGTAACCGTCAACGAGTTTTTCGCCCGTCGAAACGAAATCGCCTTCTTTTTTGAGGGCTGTTCCGAAATACGCTTTGATTTTTAAAACGGTACCGGCATTTTTTGAAAACACCGCGTCCGCGTAATTTATTTTTTTTGCGCTCTCCTCGTTTAAAAAAACGTTGATAACAAGCCTATTGCCCGACTTGTTTATAGTAACGAAAGCAATTTTATCAAGAGAAGAAAACAAAGCGTTACGCAATTTATTCGCGTCGTAAGAAAAATGCGCTTTATTTAAATCCAAGCCGTTTTCGCTTAAAATCATATAAACTTTGGCAAGTTTATCGCCTTTTACGCCGTTTACCTCAACCTTCGTAAACGGTATATCGGAAACGAAGGAAAACAAAAAAAACAGAAACGTCAGCGCGACGGGAAGCGCATTTTTAGTTATCTTTTTCAGTAAACCGATAGGACCTGAGTACTCTAATACGGTATTATACCATAATTTTTCGGAAATAGCAAAAACTTTTTTCAAATCTTTGTATTTTACGACTATAATAGTTTCCGTGGGGCTTTTACGATCGATTTTCAGCAGTTTGACGTCGAGTTTTTTAAGCCTTTCAATCAAAAGCAAAAAGTTTCTGCCGGTGATAAGTATTTTAGCCGTTGACATTATTCGCACCTTTCTATCATGGTTAAGGTGCCTTTTATCGCTAAGTCTCCGTCACAGTATTTTACAATTTTTATATCTTTACCGCTAACCTTAAAAACACCGCTTTTTGCCAAAAAAGTCACGCTATAGGTCGATAATTCGCCTATTTTTAACACGTTTTCAAAATATCCGCCCGCTCCGTCGATGACCGTAAAAATAAGCCCCGACGGGAATTTCAGCGGGCTTAAAATACCCGTTATTTCTTTTTTGAACGCCATAAAATATACTTAACCGATATAGTATATTTTTCTCCGTCAAAAGATATTCGATAAACGAAGCGACGTAAAATTTCGGTAATCAGGGATTAGTGTTTTTAATTTGCGGTTTTCAGATTTTACGCGAATAGTTTTCTTGTAAGAAAGCAATCGCCTTTTTCCATAATTTTTACCGCCTTTAAGACTATAACGCGAGCGACTAAAAAACTAAGCAAGCCGATTATCGCGCCCATGGCTACGTCGGTCAGATAATGCGCGCCCATCATTATTCTCGAATAAGCGACGATGAAAACAAAAAGACACGTCGCTATAAAAATAAGCGTTTCGCGTTTTTTATCGATTTCAAAAACCGACGCAAGCGACATAATCGCAAAAACGGTTGCGGCAGCCGTCGTATGCCCCGAGGGGAATGATTTGTACCCGTCTTTTTCGATGCCCATCAGAAGTTGTTCTGCGGAAACCTTTTTGCCGATATTGATTTCGTACCATTTAGTAAACTCGGAAAAATCCCCCGTAACGTTCATAAGTCTATAACGCGCTCTGCCGAAAAACGGCTTCAACGCCTGGGTAAGCGCTTGCGAAAATACTGCGGTAAAAATAACGATTAACGAGCATATAGCCAGACTTTTAAGATATTTTTCCTTTACGAAGGAGGCTATAAAAAACCATAAAACCGTAAACGCGACGCCAAGCCCCGCCTCACATACAAGTTTCAGCGCGCCGTCGAGTTTTTTGGTCGCAACGTGCAAATTGTAGTACTTAAGCATTTTGTGACTACCGTAATAATTAAGCCCTATCGCGCAAACGAAGCAAAATATCATAAGGATGATTTTTGCCGATTTTTTAAGTTTTTCATCTCGTTTCAGATAGAAAAACAGCACGCCGAGAGCAAGGCTTGGCAATATGTAAACGGGGGTTTCGCCGAAACATTCGAAAAACACGGCGAAAAAGTTTTTAGAATAATATTCCCCTGCGTTAAGTTCGTTTACCGACTGAGAAATCCTGAGATCCGAAAAAGTACCCGCAATCATAAAAGCGACGAGTAGCGACAGTAATATAATGTAGTTGAGATTTTTTTTGATAAAAGTCATGGATACTCCTTTAATAAAAAGACGAAACGGCTTTTACGTTTTTTCTTGTTAAACGCGGGCAAGTCGGCAAAAAAACAAAAACTATCCTACCTTTCCGAATTTAACCTTTTTCGATTTATATTGTACCACATATTTTTTAATTTTCAACGCATAATCGGTTTTTTTTATAAAAAACTTGCTTTTTTTCGTAAAAAGCGAACGTTTTACGGCGTTTTAGCCCGAATAACGCGCGTAAAACGGATAAACCGCCTAAAACTTTGTTTAAAGTTGCGTAAAACTTTATTAAAACGTTGGCTTTTTTCTTACGGTGATGATATAATTATTCTTTGGAAAATATCAAATATATTTTATATCCGGTTTAATGTTTTATATCGGCTTAAAAAACTTACGAGGTGAACGTTATGAATATGCCTGAAATCGAAAAAAAATGGCAAAAGATATGGGCGGACGAAAAACTCAACGAATTTGACGGAAATTATGACAAAAAGTTTTATTGTCTTGAAATGTTTTCTTACCCGTCGGGGGCTAAACTTCATATCGGGCATTGGTACAACTACGGTTTAACCGACAGTTTTGCGCGCTATAAACGCATGAAAGGCTATTCGGTTTTTCAGCCCATGGGGTTTGACGCTTTCGGGCTTCCCGCCGAAAATTACGCCATAAAAACGGGTATTCATCCGCAGGATTCGACTATAAAAAATATCGAGACGATGGAAAATCAACTTTCGAGGATCGGCGCGATGTTCGACTGGACCGCGGAAATAAAAACCTGTATGCCCGATTATTATAAATGGACGCAGTGGCTGTTTCTGAAACTTTACGAAAACGGCTTGGCGTACAGAAAGGAAGCGCCCGTCAACTGGTGTCCTTCCTGTAACACCGTATTAGCCAACGAACAGGTCGTCGGAGGCGAGTGCGAGCGTTGCGGAACGACCGTCGTCAAAAAAGACCTTACGCAATGGTTCTTTAAAATTACCGACTACGCCGAAGATTTATTACAAGGTTTGGATAAACTCGACTGGCCCGAAAAGACCAAACTTATGCAAAAAAACTGGATAGGTAAGTCATTTGGCGCGGAAGTAACCTTTAAAGCCGAATCCGGCGACGAATTTAAAGTTTTCACGACGAGAATCGACACGATTTTCGGCGTAAGTTACGTGGTTTTGGCGCCCGAACATCCCCTTGTAAAAAAACTTACCTCACCCGAACGAAAAGAAGCGGTAGAGGCTTACGTTTACGAAACTTCCAAGACGAACGAAATCGAAAGATTATCGAGCGACAGAGAAAAAACGGGCGTATTTTTAGGCGCTTACGCAATTAACCCCGCAAACGGGAAAAAAGTCCCGATTTTCGCCGCCGATTACGTTTTATACAGTTACGGCACGGGCGCGGTTATGGGCGTACCCGCGCACGACGAAAGAGATTTCGTTTTTGCCGAAAAATACGGTCAACCCGTAAATCAGGTTATTACGAATAAATCCAAAGACGCGACTCTTCCTTATACGGAGGACGGTTATTTGGTAAGCAGCGGAGAGTTTGACGGGCTTTTCGGCGACGAAGCGAGAAAAGCCATTGTTAATAAACTTCAAAAAGAAGGTAAAGCCGAGTTTAAAGTAAACTACAGGCTCCGTGATTGGCTTATTTCACGCCAAAGATACTGGGGCGCGCCTATTCCCGTTATCCACTGCCCTAAATGCGGAGACGTAGCCGTTCCGTACGAAGATTTACCCGTTAAACTTCCTTATAACGTTGAGTTTAAGCCCGACGGAAAATCTCCTTTAGCAAAGTGCGACGAATTTATGCATACCAAATGCCCAAGATGCGGCGGCGAAGCGTTAAGGGATCCCGATACTCTGGACACGTTCGTTTGTTCGAGTTGGTATTATTTAAGATATCCCGACAGCAAAAACGACAAAATGCCGTTCAACCCCGAAATCATCAATAAGATGCTTCCGGTAGATAAATACGTCGGCGGCGCGGAACACGCCTGCATGCACCTTTTGTACGCAAGGTTTATCACTAAAGCCCTTAAAGATATGGGGTATCTTAACTTTGACGAACCCTTTCTGTCGCTTACCCATCAGGGCGTGATTTTAGGCCCCGACGGAAACCGTATGAGTAAATCGCACGGCAACATCATCGCACCCGACTCGTACGTAAACGAATATGGTTCCGACGTTTTCAGGCTTTATCTTTTGTTCGGCTTTAACTACACCGAAGGCGGCCCCTGGAACGACGACGGAATAAAATCCGTTTCTAAATTTCTTGACAGAGTCGAAAGACTGTTCAATAAAGTCAAGGTTTTGAAAGAAGAAAACCCCGACCTTTACGGCGACGATGAAAAAGAACTCGATTTTATTCTTAATAATACGATAAAATCGGTCGATCGGGACATGGAGGTTTTCTCGTTTAATACCGCTATAGCAAGACTTATGGAACTTGTGAACGCTTTAACCAAATACGAGGCAAAGAGCGTAAAAAACGAAAAACTTTTGCATGACTCGGTCGTTACTCTGATTAAACTTTTAGCGCCTTGCGTTCCTCATTTTGCGGAAGAACTCTGGCACGAAATCGGCAACGAGGAATCGGTTTTTAAAGCGGAATATCCCGTGTTTGACGAAACAAAACTCGTTAAAGACGAGGTCGAATACGCCGTTCAGATAAACAGCAAGATGAAAGGAAAAATCGTTTTGCAAAAATCTATGACGGAAGATATGATTAAAGCAGCCGTTTTGTCTTTTGCGCCCGTCAAAGAAGCGCTTTCCGGAAAAGAACCTAAAAAAGTTATAGTCATCAGAGGAAGACTCGTTAACGTCATAGCGTAAAAGACTCGTTAACGTTTTCGTATAATAGTTTAAAGACATAAATAAAAATATATTCAATACGCTCCCTTTAATAAAAATATATTCAATACGCTCCCTTTCCTTTCGCTTTTTTGCGAAAGGAAAGGTTTTTTTTTAGAACCGCGGCATCCTCGTCGGGAAAGCAATCGCAGTCATCAAATTGTAAAAACTTTAAATACTAAGTAAAAAAGTCCGCCTATAAGCCCGTTATCGTCATAATTGCAAACTTTCGTTTGCGTGAATTGCTCCCGCTGGTCGCATGAATTGACCTGCGGTCGTGAATTGCAAACTTACGTTTGCGTGAATTGACCTGCGGTCATGAATTGCTCCCGTTGGTCGCATGAATTGCGTCTTGCGCCGCGTGAAAGGCTTCACACGGTGGGAGTGCGAAAACAATAAACGACAAAAAAAGGCTCCTTTTCGGAAAGGAGCCTTTTAGCGCAAAAAGTTGTTTTTCACTTTTTTATCATCTATATCGTTTTAGGCGGTCGGCGGTTTTTTACCGCCGACCGTTTGTTTTAAACAGTGGTATGGCAAAAACGGAAATTCTTTTGTTTTATACCGCGATAATATTTTTCACTTTTATATTATCTACATTTTTTTAGACTGTCGGCGGTTTTTACCGCCTACCGTTTGTTTATAAACGGTTGTATGGCAAAAACGGAAATTCTTTTGTTTTATACGACGATAATATTTTTCACTTTTATATTATCTATATTGTTTTAGTCTATCGGCGGTTTTTACCGCCTACCGTTTGTTTATAAACGTGAGTTATTGATTTATTTTATACTATCATTTGTTTGCTTATATACGTGAGTTATTGATTTACTTTATGCCGTCTATTATTTGTTTATAAACGGGGGTTATGGCGTCGTAGCCGTTAAGATTAAGATGCAAACCTTCGATAGTGTAATCCTTGTTAAGGTTAAGAGTTTCATCGGTAAGTTTAGGGTACATATCGATAAACTCTATATCGTTTTTACGGCAATATTTTTTAAGATACTCGTTGGTTAAAATTATCTTTTTGTTTTTCACCTTTCTCAAATAAAGCCAACTTATTTTCAATTTCTTTTTGTTTACGGGATAAAGGGAAACGAGGCGGACGTCGGATACGGTTTCTTTTAACTTTTCCACGATTTTAATAACGTTCTGAGATACCGTAAGGGGACTTTTTACGCCTTTTCTTAAATAATCGTTTATGCCGGCAAGGAGTATTACCGTGTGCGGTTTAAGCGATATTATATCGTCGATTCTGCCCATTATATCGTAAGTGGTTTCGTTAGCGATTCCGCGGTTTACGATTCTTTCGTCGTGAATAAATTCGTGTACGGGATAAAAATCGGTAAGCGAATCTCCTAAAAATACTATGGGGCTTTCGGGCGCAAAGTCGTTCAGTACTTTGTAGTCGATGATTTTATTGTTCATTGCCTTGTTGAACATTTGCACTACTATAACAGCGAGTATCGCCAAAATTACGAACGTACCCGTTACGCTTATCAATACTATCTCGAGCGCTGACATTTCGGTCTCCTTTTGTTTTTTGAATTTATAGTCGTTGAAAACTTTTCTATTTTAAAAAAGCGGAAGATAAACTTTTTAATAATCGAAAAAGCGGAAAATAAATTGTTATGAAGTAATTACCGCTTCCGTCCCTTTTACGCAAGGGCCGATTTACGTGGCGGCGTTTTATAAGTAAGTCGATTATACCGTTAAAGTTGGTCGGCGATTTCGGATAAACGTTTCAAACGATGCGACAGGCAACTTTTAGTAATGTTTAATCTTTCCGAAAGCCTGCTTAACGTATCTTCGGGAAATTCAAGCCTTGCCTCCGCAACGGTTTTTAAAGGAAGCGGAAGATTATCAAGTCCTAAAACGTCGGATATCGTCAATATATCGTTTTTAGCCTTTAACGAAGCGTTTATTTGCTTACTCATATTAGACATTTCGCAGTTAACTATACGGTTGGTATTGTTTTTAACCATCTTTTTGACAATGATATCCTGAAGTTCGAGACAACACTTTTTTGCTCCCATCGTAACCAGAAGATCGCATATTTCTTCCGAACTTTTACTGTAAACGACGAACAAATCTTTTCTTTCTATAAGTTTCGACTCAAGCCCGTTTACTCCTAAAATATGGCAGAAATCGAGGGCGGAAAGATACTTTGAAAACACAAATTCAACGTGATACCCCGTCGCCTTGTCGCTTTTCATTTTAGGAACGGTTACGCTGCCCGCTCCCAAAAAAGCGCCCTTTATATAGGCTTTCTGACAGCAACGTTTTTTTACAAGAAGGTCGGAAATTCCGAGTTCGATATCAAGCCCGCCTTTTGAAATTTTAATCGTTTCGGCGTCTTTTAAAACCTGAACGGTCTTATCGCTTATAAATACCGCCTTGGTTCTTTCTCCTTTTTGATCTATAAAAACTTCCGGTTCAAAACCGTACAGGGTTTTAACGATATCGCTGAAAAACTCGTTGGTTTTTACGTCGCCGGAAAAAGAAAACCCTATGTTGCCGTTGTGAATCTCTATCGTTCCCGCCGTTCTTAAATACGCGGACAAAGCCGCAAGTTTACAACAAGGGCTTGAAATTTTTTCGCTTATTATTTCGTTTTTGATTTTTTCGGTAAAATTCATGACTTTCGCGGTTTTTCGTAAACAGTTATCCGACGAGCGATTACGAAAATTCTTTAAAGACGCTTTTTAAATTCGGCGTAACGCAGATTGGGGATTTTGTCGTCGAAATTAAAAATACGCTCCCTCGGAAAATGAATTACTTCGTCTTGCTTGTAAAACAGTTTCAAATCGCCTACTCTGTCGGGAGAGTGCGCGTCGGAATCCACCACAAAATTAACTTTCGTGTCTATAACCTTTTGCCACTCCTCTATCGTAAGATGTATCTTTTTGGTGTTTATTTCAAAATAGGTGCCGTAATCCGCGCAACATTTGGCTACCTCGACGGCGTCGGCAAAAACCCCGTACAAAGGATGCGCCAGAATATCAATCGGATTGTTTTTTATCGCGTTTATATATATCTTCGTGTTATAATCGATAAGTTGCTTCGTCGGCTTGATTTTAGTAAAATCGGTAACTATATTTTCGATAAAAACCCTTTCTAAATCTTCGCTTGTCGGATACCAGACGGCGCGGTGCATTCCGGCAAGAAAAACTTCTATTTTGTCGTAATCTTTCGGCTTTACGTCGCAAACGCCTTCTTCGCCTATTATGTTCGATTCTATACCGAGTTTTACCGTAAGCCCGGTAACCTTTTCCGCCTCACGACATTCTTTAAGCATCTGGTCGAGGTTTCTTCTTTTCATGCTGAAAAGAAGATGCGAAAACCCGTGATCGGTTATGGCAATGCCTTTAAGCCCCGCTTTTTTCGCCGCGAGCGCGTTGTCGAGTATGGACCCCGTGCCGTGACTGTAGGTCGTATGTGTGTGATAATCAAAATTTAACATTTTAAGTGCCTAAAATTCGCCTATGTAACGTATTTCTTCCTTAAGAGCGACGCCTTGCGTTCTTAATACCGTTTCTTTTATGTATTTTATAAGTTCGTAAACGTCGGACGCCTTACGACCGTCGCAAATTATAAAGTTTGCGTGTTTTTCGGAAACGTACGCGCCGCCTATACGGTAGCCTTTAAGCCCCGCTTTATCTATAACTTTACCCGCAAAATAGCCTTGGTTTAAAAAAACGCTTCCGGCGCTTCTGCCTTTGGGCTGACATTTTTGTCGCGCGGTTTTGAAGCGCGTCAACTTTTGTTCGATAACGTCTTCTTCGCTTACTTTTAACTTAAACCCAACTGACAGAATAATTTCGCCTTCCAAAAACCTGCTTTGACGATAATTGAAGTTACAGGATTTATTGTTGTAAACCCCGTCTTCCGCGCGGACGAAACAAACCGCGTCGGAAACGCTTTTGTTGAAACACCCGCCGTTACCCGCAACTATACCGCCGACCGTGCCGGGGATTCCCGTTGCAAATTCAAGCCCGCTTAAGTTGTTTGCGACGGCAAGATTGATTGCGTCCGCTATTTTTACGCCACACTCCGCTTCCAAAATATTGCCTTTAAGCGTCATTTTTTTCATAAAACACGTAAAAATGCAAACACCGCGGAATCCTTTATCGGAAACGAGTACGTTAGACCCGCCGCCTAAAACACAATACGGATGCCGACCTTTAAGGTATTCCGTTACGTCTGCAAGTTGTTCTTTCGTATCGGGAAAAACAGCAATATCGCACCTGCCGCCTACGCGAAAAGTCGTGCGCGCGGATATATCGTACGACTTTTCGGCTTTAAGCGTCGGAAAAGTTTTTAAAAAGTCGTCGTAACCGTTCAAAAGTTTACTACCTCCTATTATAAAACACTTACCGTATTATTTCAAATAAATTTTACGATGTTTCGGATTTTTTGCTATTTTATCACATATACGGCGATTTTTTC
The DNA here is from genome assembly GCA_934278995.1 of uncultured Clostridia bacterium. Taxonomy (GTDB): domain Bacteria; phylum Bacillota; class Clostridia; order Christensenellales; family Borkfalkiaceae; genus UBA4636. Next base: position 33,022 of record CAKQWM010000012.1, on the reverse strand, counting down.
GCTTTTATTGCACGTGATTTTTCTGCACAAAATATTCTATGTTTTATAACGGGTTTTTATGATGTATATTTGGTTTTAACTATTCCCGGTCAACTTATCGGCGTTCCGATAAAAATAAAAACCCGCCAAAATCACCCGATAACGGGCTTATTGGCGGACTTTTTTGATTTTTGACTTTACTCGCTTAAAAAACCTTCGACTTCTTCTTTTGTCGCAATGGCGCCGAGCGCTCCCTTTTTAAGGGTTGCCAAAGCGCCGTAAGCGTTTGCCGTTTTCAATACTTTTATTATTTCTTCTTCGTCTTTAAAATCTGCGTTTTTATCGCGCGCGTACAAAAAATAAGAATAAAACGCGTCGCCGGCGCCCGTGGTATCGACGGGTTTTACCGCTTTTGAGGAAACAAAAACTCTTTCGCCGTTACGGTAATACAACGAGCCGTCTTTACCGAAGGTAACTACCGCCGTCTGATTTTCCCTGATTACGACCGAAAGCCCGCTATTTATGTCAGGGTTTCCCGATATGAGTTTAAGTTCGTCGTCGCCGAATTTTACTATATCGCTTAAACTTACGGCGGTTTTCATGATTTTAATCGATTCTTCTTTATCCTCGAAAATATCTTCGCGGTAATTGACGTCGAAAGAAATAATCGCGCCCTCTCCTTTCAAAAAATCGATTGCCTTTTTAAAAAACGCTCTGCCTTCTTTTTCGGACAACATTAACGAGCCGAAATGAGCAATCACCTTGTCGTTACAGCCATAAGTCGCGCTATAGTACGCTTTTTTCAGGTTTTCGACCGAAAGAGTATAGTCGGCGCCGTTATCTCTGATAAAAGCAAAACTTCTTTCGCCGCCTGTCAAAGTTACCCTCGCCACCGTGGTCTGTTTGTTATTTAACTCGTCAAAATAAGCGTTCAAACCTTCTTTTTTTGCGTAGTCTTTAATGATTTTTGCGTTTTCGTCGCAACCTAACGCGCCGTAAAAAGCGGAATTTTTACCTATGGCGTTTACGTTGCAAGCGACGTTGAACGGAGCGCCGCCCGGAAGGCAGGACTTTATCGTTCCGTCGAAAAATTCATCTACTAAAACTTCACCGATACAAAATATCATAAATTATCCTTTTTTTGCCTCGCATTTTATATTTTCCCGGCAAATTGCGACGAGATTTTTAATCATATCGTCGATAGCGACAAGTGCTTTATCGGGATTGATATACAGATTGTCAAAAAGCCTTTCGATATTACCTTCAAAATTATCCGGTAATATTTTTGCGTTTTTAACAGCGTATTCGACCATACGCTTTTCACCCGGATGAGTAAGACGGTTGACGGCGAATATAATATCGAAGTACGACTCCAAAAACGCCGTAACACGATGATTAACGCTGACGTAATCCTTTCTTTTAACTGCTTTTTTTATTTGTTTGTCGTATGAAGGCAAATTGTCGCTTAAAAGCCTTAAATTGCGCAAAACGACGTTTTCTCTTAACTAATCGGGGTACGGAACGCCGAATCTTTGCTTTAAGCGCGCGTAACTTCCGTTTTTATCGTACAAAATTTTACTCGTAAGCAAATTGTGCCACATTGCTGTCGTATAGCCGTTTCGCGCGGCGCATTTTTCGACGACCGCGGATAGGTCGCTCTCGAAATTTTCAAGATTTCTGTACAAAATATCTATATCGATACCGTTACTAAGCGTGCAGTCGTCTTCGAGTTCCCAAAAAGCGTTTCCGATTTCGCAGTAAGAACAGTATTTTTGAATTATTTCTTTTCTGTCGTCTTCGCTTGGTAAAGAGGAACAATAAATATACAGGTCGTAATCGGATTTTTCGTCGTAGCTATCCCCCGCCCTCGAACCGCCGAGCGCTATCGCCTCGACTTCGGGTAAAAGGCTGAACTCTTTATATAATTTTTCAAAATACATTTGCTTATTCTCCTTGATATCGTTTGCAAAAAAATGATCGACGCGCCGACTAAAGACCGTTATCGTAAAAAAATCACCGTTAATCGATCACCTTAAACATATTAACGTTAAACAATCACGAATTTTCTTTAACGAGTTTCAGCGCGCACTATATTTTCGATATTTTTAGCTAAAAAATACATGATTATGCTTTTACATATTTTTGATTTGAACTTTTAGGTTTATCCGGCATAGTTAATTTTAATTTACCACATTCAACGAGCGGAGCAATCATTTGTTGCAGAACATAATTTCTGGATTTTCCCGTAAATGCAATTAACTCGGCTCTCGAACGAGGAATTTCACAGAAATCGAGAATTGAATCCTCTATTGAATCGGAATTATTCAGATAGCCGTTTCTCATTACAACTTTAAATTCGCCGTGTATTACCGAAAAATTAGGAGCAGGCAAGCCCGCATTCAAAAATTCTCTGCGCATAGTAGGAATACCCGAATATCTGTTTTCAGTAATATTCAGCAGTTCAAGCATATTTGCCAAAGCGGCGTTTCTTGTTTCGGGGTGAACTTTTCCCAAAGCGTCTATGCTGATTTTACCATATAATCCGCCGATGTTCCTAACTTCCATACGATCACGATACATTTCTATACGAATAGGAGTATTTTCCGTATAGATGCTGTAATCTCGATGAACAAGCGCGTTTAATATCGCTTCACGAACAGCCTTAATCGGATATTCGTTTTTATCTACTCTCTTGCCGTTATCGTCTATTATGGTTTTCGTTCGACTGTTTGTCCGCACAAATTCGACGGCTTCTTCAAGCATATCGGGAATCGCCCCCGTAATGCGCTTATTATCGATAAAGCGTTCGCCGTCTGTTCCCGTTTCTCCCATTTCCGTTCCCGGCAAAGCCACGGCAGTGATACAAAGTTGCGGGAAATATGTTTGCGGATATTTAGAAAAAGTCATAAGCCCCGCAAGGGTTGGCTTTCCGTCGCTCGTCACGCCCATTAATTCAAGAATTTCTTCGTCCGACACGTTATCCGCAAGATTCCTTCGTTCGCTTTTAACACGAGACAAATATTCAGTCATTCTTTTTTCGTCGAACAGCTGAGTTTTTACCCCTTCGACAATTCTGATATCGTCCCGGATTCTTTTACGAAAAGCCTCGTAACTGTAAATTTCATACTCACTCATAGGCTCGTCGGATTCTCCGACGCGAATATACGAACCTTTAATTCTCCCCACTCCTTTATAAAAAACAGGGCGAACGGAAATATCTGCTCCGGGGATTTCGGCAGAAACAAGTATCTTCTCTCCGATTTCACACATAGTAAACAATGCCCTGACTGCCGGCTCCATTTGTTTGCATTGTTCGGTTACCTTTTTTTGCAAATCCTGAGCGTCGTAAACTCCTTTAATAGCGAAATTATCCTGTTCATCTATACCGAAAATAATTATACCGCCATCGTCCCGATTTGAAAACGCCGAAAGCGTATCAAACAAACGAGTAGGACAACCGTGTTCGGCGCTTTTGATTTCAACGGTTTGAGATTCCGCTTTTTTCATAACAACGTCATTTATAAGTTTTTTAAGAGTTTCGGCTTGCATTTATTCCTCCTTTTGACTATCGTTGATAATATAGTAACAGATTTTATTCAAAAAATCAATAGTAAACTAAGGAAAACAGAAAAAAATAATCGACAAAATGCGAGTTTGCACATAAAATCGTAAATTTGCACACAAACATTAGAGTTTGCACACGAGTGTGCAGATTTTGCACAATATGTAGTTCAGTAAATTTTAATAATGAATATTTTGTTTACGAAACAAAAAAGCCGAAGATTTCCTCTTCGACCTTAGTCGTCTTTTCCTGCGGTTTTCTTTTTTCCGCTCGTTCCGTAACTGATTTTTAATCAGACGAAATATTTTCAAAATCGATTTTCATTGCACGATGAGAATCAAGTTTTTTGTGAGATAATACCGCCAACGTTTCAACGTGCTTTGTTTGCGGAAAGAGGTCGAAAAGGTACAATTTTTCGATTTCGTAAACGGGATTGGCATTTTTGTTTTGTCCGGTAATTTTTCCGTTTTCGACAGACAAAGTATCGGTAAGAACGCCTACGTCGCGCGCCAGAGATTGAGGACTGCACGCAACGTAAATTATTTTATCCACCCTCTCCTTAAGCGCGGCGAGAAGAACGTTTAATTCCACGCCCTTTCGCGGCGGATCGAGAACGAGTACGGTTTTATTGCCCTCTTTCGCTTCTTTTTTTATAAGGTCGGGCAAAACTTTTTCGCACGGGGCTGAAATGCTCGTCATTTTATCGGAAAGCCCGTTTTTTACGGCGAGTTTATTTGCCGCGTCGGAGGCTTCTTTTACAATCTCGACGCCGTAGGCTTTTTTTGCGTTTTTGCTAAGCATGGCGGTCATCACTCCCGCGCCGGAATATCCGTCGATAACGACGTAATCACCGTCTGCGTTCGCTTCTTGCGCTACTATTTCGTAAAGCGTTTTCTTTACTTCGGTATTAACCTGAATAAAAGATTCCGGACCGACGTCGTAATTAACGCCGAATTCTTCAAGGCTGATTTTTCCTTTGCCGTAAATCAGTTTAAAGTTATCGCCGAAAATCACGTTGGTATTGGTCTTGTTTACGTTAAGATAAACCGATAATTCGGGAAATTTATGTAAAAGTCGGTCTATAAGCCCGTTAACGCCCTTTACGCTATCGCCGTTAAGCACAAGAACCAAAATAAATTCATTGTTTAATTCCCTTATTACGGCGTGACGCAAAAGCCCTTTTTTTGTCTTTTCGTTATAAGCGGTAACGCTTTTGCCGTCAACGAATCTTTTTAATTCTTCGATAAAAACCTTAGCCCAGTCGGGTTGAATCAGACAGTCGTCCGTTTCGACCACGTCGTGGCTGTTCTCCCTGAAAAAGCCTATTTTTACTTTTCCGTTTTCTTCCCTTATGGGAAGTTGAAGTTTGTTACGATACCCGAAAATTTTTTTTCCGTGATAAATTTCGTCGATATCGACGTTTATTCCAGCAACTTTTTTAAACGTGTTCTTTACGATTTCTTTTTTGATTTCAAGTTGACTTAAATATTCGCAGTGCATTAAGTCGCACCCGCCGCATTTTGTAAAAACCGGACATTGCGGAATTACCCTTGACGGACTTTTATCGATTATTTTTTCGATTTTACCGTAACCGATATTGCCCTTTATTTTCAGAATTTTAAAAGTTACTTTTTCTCCGACCAAACAATAAGGCACGAAAAAAGTCGTGCCTTCGATATGGAAAATTCCTTCTCCGTTATAACCGATTTGTTCGCAAAAACCCGTCAATAAGTCGTTTTTCTTCATATTAGTTTAAATTTTCAAACGTTTGGAAATTACGTTCATCTGCTTTTGAAAAAACTTAAAAAGCACGTCGTATATAATGAAAAATATACTTCCGCCTATAATTATGATATAAATCATATACTTTTTAAGCGTTTCGTTTTCGACTATAAACATACTCGTTAAAAAATAACAGCAAAGCATAGAGCCGACAAACCACAGATTTTTAATCAGATACGCTAAAAACCGATTCAGTTTTTTTTCTTCCAGATATTTGCTTACGATGGGATGAAACCCGAAAAACAACAAATATGGAAGAGCCGTTTCAAAACTGAAACTTGCAATCAAAAAACTGAGCAACGCGCTTGCGATAACGGTTAAAATCGCTCCTTTATAAGTTTCTTTTGCAAGCGGTAACAAAACGACAACGCTCGCTAAAAAGATACAACTATAACTTAACGTTAAAAAATACGCGCCGATGCAAAGTAACGTCGCCGACATCGCCGTACATAGCGCCGACAAAGCAATTACCTTTGATAATTTCATAAAAGTCCTTCTATAAGCCCGTTATCGCATATTGCAACAACAGTTAAGACACATATTGCAAAGCGCCATCTGACAACAAAATTCCAAACAACTGTCCCCACCCATTTGCGGTTCGTCATAGTTGCCGGTAGTTCCGGCGTTTCCCGTACCGGATTTATTCCAGTTCGTGGACGACGCGCTTGCGGAAGAACCTTTCATCTTTTCGAGCAGTCTGTCGTAGGTTTCCTTGTATTTTGCGTTGTTTTCGTCAAGCGCCATTGCGATTTCGAGTTGTTTTTTGCACTCGTTCATCCAATTTTTCTTATAGAAAACAACCGATTGCAGGTAGTGCCATTCGGCGCCTCTTTCGTCAAAAGAATCCAGAACCGACTGCGCCGTGTTAAGATCTCCCTTTTTCAACGCTTCGTCAACCTGTTTAAACAAACTGTTATCGCCGTCCTCGGAATGTTCCGATCTAAAGCGTTTGATTTCTTCGTAGGCGTTGTCGATGGCAGTTAACTTTTCGGCGGCTTCGTTTCCTTTTTCGCCGTCTAAAAACCTTTCTTCCATATACTTTTTGCGCAACGCAAAATAGGCTTCGGATATTTCCCTATCCGTAGCGTATTCGCTGACGCCCAAAAGTTTGTAATATTTTTCCATCATAAAATTTTACCTTTTTCTTTTTTATCGGTAAGTTTAGAGTGTATAACCTTCGTCGTTGCAGCGGGGATACCCCTGAGCAAAACGTTTTCTATAAGGTCGCGGTTAAAACGGTAATTGATTTTCAGATGATTTTCTCTGATATTTCTGAATATATCCGAAAACATAAAATCAATATCTTCCGAGTGTTTTTCGATTATTTCTTTTGCGGTTTCCTCTCCGTATCGCGCCGAAAACGGATTGTATTCTCCGCGTTTTTTGTCTTTGTCGTAATCGTCGATAGCGTCTAAAACGTAAATCCATTTGCCGACGTAATAAAATAAATTGCCGGTATATTCCGTTTTATATTCTTCTAAAACCGCGTCGGATATCGCTTTAAGCATATTGCCGAATTCTTCCGAAACTGCGTCTATAAGCCCGCTATCGGCATTTTCGAGCCTTCTCAACCTTTCATACCCGCTTTTGACTATTTCGTCGATTAACGGAAATTTTCTTTTCGCCTTATCGAACCGTCCTTTAAAAAGAGCGCTTTTTAACGTCCGTTTCTTACCGTCTATATCGTCGTCGGCGAGTTTGTATCCGAGCAAGATAACGTTTACGTAAGAAAGACGGTCGGAAAGTAAATCTCTTTTTATAACGGGACCTTTTTTGAACGGGTGAGCGACGCACGTTCGTTTTTCTATCGTAACGTCCTCTCCTCTTACGTTATGCGCAAAAGCCGACAAAAAAGCAATATCGTAAGTCAAAGACATTCTCGCCATTTGCCCGCACGTGGAACCGAGCGACTTACAAATACCGCAATAAAGCGCTTTATATAAAACGTCGTCTTTTTTATAAAGATAGGGTTCGTGCGGTTTTAAGTATCCGAACATATTAAAGTTGAATAAGCCCGACTTTTTTATATACCTTGCGCATCATTTTTCCCGCAAGATAGTTGGCTTTTTCCGCGCCCGATTTTAAAACGCTTTCAAGATACCCTTTGTCTTTCAGAATTCTGTTCTTTTCGGCTATAACGGGTTCTATGACGGCGGCGACGGCCTCGCCGACGGCAAGTTTAAAGTCGCCGTAGCCTTTTCCTTCAAATTCTTTTTCGGCTTCTTCGATAGTTTTGTCGGCAAACAAAGAGTAAATTGTAAGTAGGTTTGAAACGCCTTTTTTATTTTCGGGATCGTACCTGACTTCGGCTTGACTGTCTGTTACCGCGCGTTTGAATTTTTTAACGATTTCGTCGGTAGAGTCGTTCATCGAAATATAAGCGTTGGGGTTATCGTCGGATTTCGACATTTTTTTGTCGGGATCCTGTAAACTCATGATTTTCGCGCCCGTTTTGGGGATAAGAGGCTCCGGAACGGTAAAGGTTTCGGAATATCTGTTATTAAAGCGGACGGCTAAATCCCTTGCGATTTCAAGATGTTGTTTCTGGTCGGCGCCGACGGGAACGAGATCGGTTCCGTAAAGCAATATATCCGCCGCCATCAAAACGGGATAATCCAGAAGCCCCATGTTGACGTTTTCCGCGTGGCGCTGGCTTTTATCCTTATATTGCGTCATGCGGGTAAGTTCGCCCGGATAGGTTACGGTGTTCAATATCCACGTAAGTTCGGCGTGGGCGGGAACGTGCGATTGCGCGAAAACCACGGATTTTTCGGGATCTATACCGCACGCGAGATATAGAGCGAGAAGGTCGTAACTTCTTTGTCTTAATTCCGCAGGGATCTGTTTTACGGTAAGCGTATGAAGGTCTGCAAGCGAATAAATACAGTCGTATTCGTCCTGCATCTTTACCCAATTTTTAATAGAACCGACGTAGTTGCCTATCGTCGGAATACCGCTCGGCTGAACGGCGCTGAAAACCGTTTTTTTCATTTTTCACCTCAAAATCAAACTTGCCGAAACGTCTTCGGCAAATTTATTACGGCGAACGTTATCGTCCGTTTGATATATATTAGTTTTGTTCCGTCAGATAAACTTTCGTAATTTGCTGTTCGATATCAGTTTTCGATATACCGTTTTGCGTTTTCGGGAATTTTATCGTTGTCCATACTTATGGTCAAAAACGCCTTGAAACCGTATTCTCTTTCGAGTTTAATAAGCGCGTCCGTAAAGGCGGCAACGTTTTCCGTTTCGTAACCCGTCATTTTGCAAAGACCGTCGATAAAAAGATATTCGATATCGGCGTTTCCCGCGAGTAAGCCTTTTACGAACCCTATAAAGGAATTGAGTTCCATTACTCCGAACTCCTCCGTATATAAAAGGCGCGCCTTGAAGTTGATGTTTACCGTGTTGAATCTTTTATCCGTAATAAAAACGATGTCGCCTTTGGCGTCGTCGCACGCTTTTGAAAGCATTTCAAGCATGACTTTGGTTTTGCCCGTACCTTTAGGTCCTGATATAATTCGGATCATTTCGGTTCCCTCCGTAAATTAAATTTTTCTAAAATAAAGCCGATAATTTCAAACTTGAAGCGAAAATCTCTTTCACTGATAATATAATATAATATTTTAAGATAATTTTCAATAGTTTTTCCGAAAAAAAACCTATCTTTTGCGTAACTTTACGCATTTTTTGTCTTTTCTTAACAAATAAGTTTGTTCTTCGTGCGTTTTCGGGGTAAAAAGACGGTTATTCGTTTTCGCCCGCAAGTTTGGCTTCGCGGTCGGCGATTCTCAACGCTTCTACCATTTCGTCGATATCGCCCATCAGAAACTCTTCGAGATTGTACATCGTTTTGTTTATGCGGTGGTCTGTAACCCTGCCCTGCGGAAAGTTGTACGTTCTTATTCTTTCGGATCTGTCGCCCGTACCTACCTGACTGCGCCTGTTTTCGGAATATTCGCTTTGATACTTAGAGTTATAATAGTCGAAAACACGGCTTTTCATAACCTTCATTGCTTTTTCGCGGTTTTTCGTCTGGCTTCTTTCGTCCTGACAGTTTACGACGATGCCCGTCGGAATATGCACCATGCGGATACAAGATTCGGTCTTGTTGATATGCTGACCGCCCGCGCCCGATGAACGACAGGTTTCGATGATAAGATCTTTGTCTTCGATATTGACTTCGACGTCCTCTGGTTCCGGCAAAACCGCGACCGTAGCGGTCGAGGTGTGAATCCTCCCCTGCGATTCGGTTTCGGGAACTCTTTGTACGCGATGCACGCCGCTTTCAAATTTAAGTTTTGCGTAAACGTTTTTACCGCTTACAGAAAAAGTAACTTCTTTAACCCCGCCGAGTTCGGTATTGTTGGAATCGATTTCTTCGGTCTTCCAACGGTTTTTTTCGGCGTATTTTACGTACATGCGGTAAAGTTCGTAAGCAAACAAAGCGGCTTCTTCCCCTCCCGCGCCTGCGCGGATTTCCAGAATAACGTTCTTGTCGTCGTTGGGATCTTTCGGGATAAGCAAAATTTTCAATTCTTCCACCGTTTCTTCCATACGACGCTTGCAATCGTAAACTTCGTCCTCGAGCATGGCTTTCATTTCGGGATCGGTTTCCGTTTTTAAAAGTTCTTCGGCGTCCGATTTTTCCTCGGCGATCTTTTTGTACTCTTTATATTTTTCAACCGTTTCTTCCATGTCGGCGCGCTCTTTGGCGTAATTTTTCCACTCGTCCATATTTGAAAGGACTTTCGGATCCGCGATAAGTTCGGTTAAGTTTTCGTATCTTGAGAGTATTCCTTCAAGTTTGGAAAGCATTTTATATTTTCTCCGTGTTTATTCGATTATTATAATTTTCGTTTCGCTTTGCGTCGTGATTTTCGTTTTTTAGACCGTTTTTATAATTTAAAGTTCGACGACGATTATTCTGTCTTTACCGTTAAGGTCGTTGAATACCGTAGTTTTGTACGCGTCGAAAATTTTAACGATATCTTTGCTTTCGCCTTCTCCGCATTCCAAAACGAGTTTGCCGTTTTGATTAAGATGTTTTTCAAAATCTCGGGCTATAAGCCTGTAAAACGCCAATCCGTCCTCCCCGCCGTCCAAAGCGAGCATGGGTTCAAAGCCGATTTCTTTTTGTAATTTATCTATATCCGAGGTCTTGATATACGGCGGATTTGAAATAATAACGTCAAATTTTTCTTCTATGTTTTCAAACAGATTGCTTTCGATAAAATCTATTTCGATATTATATAGCGAAGCGTTTTCTTCAGCCAGAGTTAAAGCGTCTTTTGACACGTCGCTTGCCGAAACGAGGCAATTTTTTTCCTTTTTAACGGCAATCGCTATCGCTCCGCTACCCGTGCACAGATCGAGTACGCGAGAATTTTCGTTAATATACGAAAGCGCTTTTAGCACGACTTCTTCGGTTTCCGGGCGAGGAATAAGCGCTCTTTCGTCAACCTTTACGGTGTATCCGTAAAATTCGGTGTCGCCTATGACGTACCAAAGCGGACGGGAGGTAGCCCTTTCCTTTGCGTAACGCCTTGCTTTTTCGACAATTGACGGCGAAAGCGTCTTTTTTGAAGCGATAACTTCCGAACGTTTCATATTCGCCGAAACGGACACTATCCATTCGGCGTCGGCTTGGTCGCAGACGCCGCCCTCTTTCAAAATACTTTTTACTTCTTCTAAAAGTTTATCCGAAGCCATCGCAGTAACGAACTTTTCGGGTTTGATAGTAAGATCTTCTTCCATTTTTAAAACGGTATTGAACGAGTTTATCGCAACCTCTATCATATCGTCGGAAGGTTCGCTCGTGGTTATTCTTTGTAAAAGCATACCGGGGGCTTTTAAAGGAAGAACCAGAACGGAATCGGTTTTTGAAAGGGCTTTTAAAAGTTCGTAGCTTAACCCCGCAACGACGGGCAGAAGAGCAAGTTTTAAAAGCACCCTGTATATTCTTTCCGCCTGAACGAAAGAGTTTACTATCGAAAAAACTATAATGCTTACGAACATTACGAAAAATATAAAAGTAGTTCCGCAACGGTCGTGTACGCGCGTGCATTTTTTAACGTTTTCGACGGTAAGGGGCATTCCGTATTCGTAACAGTTTATCGTTTTATGTTCCGCGCCGTGGTACATATAAGTACGCCTTATGTCTTTGAGGAGCGACGTAAGCAAAATGTACCCTAAAAATATCAGAATCTTGATTCCGCCTTCGATAAGGTTAAACCATACGGAAGTCGCGGACAGATTGAGGGGTTTTGCTATAAGCCCCGTCAAAAATTGAGGAAGCCATATAAATAGAAAAACGGCGAGCGCAAGCCCTAAAAAGAGGCTTATCGTGGTAACCACGCTCATAAGGTCCACTTTAAACGTCTTTGACAACCATTTTTCAAACTTTGTCGGCTCGGATTCCCCGTAAACCTCTGCCGAGCGCATTAAAACCCTGGAACCCGATACCATGGACGAAAAAAAGTTTATCATTCCGCGGATTACGGGTACGCGGAAAATAAACGGTTTATCTTTGAGCGGTTTAAGTCTTTCGGTTTCCACTCTTATCTTGCCGTCCTGATCTCTTACGGAAGTACACATCGAGGTGCTTCCCCTCATCATAACGCCCTCTAATACCGCCTGTCCGCCGATATTAGTGCGATTAGTCTTTTTCATTCTTTTCATAACAATTTATCTTATTAAACAAAAAGCAGCCCCAAAACGTAACGGAGCTGCCCATGTTTACTAAATACCGTATCTTTTTTTGAATTTATCTACACGGCCGCCCGTATCGACGAGCTTCTGCTTGCCGGTGAAGAAAGGATGGCATTTTGAACAGATATCGACCTTGATAACGTCAACGTCTTTCGTACTGCCCGTTTCGAAAGTTTCACCGCAAGCGCATTGCACCTTAACTACCCTATAGTTAGGATGAATTTTTTCCTTCATAGCTTTGCACCTCGCAAAATAGTTACATCGATTTCCGATGCCGTGAATTATTATATTATATCGTAAAACTAATGTCAACTGTTTTTATCTCGTTTTTTTTGTTAATCGGATATTAAAGTGTTTTTTCGGGCAAAAAAGCAAACGTTAACCGCTTATACGCGACAAAAACCACTAATTTCGAGTATAATTGTAAAAATACTTGCTAAAAACGCAAAATTATTGTATAATACAAGTCAGTTTTATGGAGGACGTATGGACGGAATTCAGATTATCGCGCCGAATAAATTAAACGCGATCAGTAAAACCGAAAATTTCGACAGCATAGACAGCGCAAAAGTCATCATTGCCAAAGCCATGCTTATAAGAGAAGACTTCAATACTTACTTCGGCGACGAAAGAGCGACTTACCCGATAATACCGGGAAGAATCGGTATCGGAAAAATTTCTGCGGTATCGGATAATTCCACGAGCGGTTTTGAAAGAGGTCTGAGGGTTTTTCCTCATCCCGAAACCGCTTGCGGTAAATGCTTCGACTGTTTCCACGGCGATAAGGAAAATTGTTCTTCTTTTAACGTTGCGGGCAAAAACACCGACGGATTTTTGCGTGATTTCGTCGTTTTAAAAAACGAAGATATTTCGCTTCTTCCGCCGAGCGTAAACGATTACGGCGCTCTTTTTATAGACCACGTGGCAATCTGCGATAAGGTAATAGACAAACTCAACCTTAATAAAGGCGATCACGTAGTAATAGTCGGCGCCGACGTAACGGGCATATTTTTAAGCCAACTCGTTATGTATTACCAAGGAATCCCCGTTTTAGTCGATAACAACCAGAAAAACCTCGATCTTGCAAAACGCGCGGGCGTATATCATACGCTGTTTGCCGATAATAAACTCGAAAAAAGCGTTTCCGATATAACGGGCGCAAGGCTTTCCAAAAAAGTCGTATATATGACGGGTTCCAACTTAAATACCGACATTGCTTTAAAACTTGCCGGCGAACACGCAACCGTCTGTCTGATGGGCTTCGGTACGCCGTCTATAAAAGTAAACTTTAACGTGGCGCTTATAAAACAACTTAACTTTATTTGCGTAACAAACGGCTACGGCAACATAGATTCCGCTATAAACCTTTTATCAAACGGCGCGGTTAACCCGAATCTGTTTACGATACCTACGGTAAAACAGTCGCAAGCGATGGAAAAAATCAGGGAGATGGCAAGCGACGTCAATTACGATGCCGAATCCGGCATGCTTATAGTCGATATACTGTGATTTTTAAAACGAAACGGGGTACTCCCCCGTTTTTTCGTCGGACGATACTTTGATAATGCTTTTTTATGAAGATTGTAATAGCAACCCGTAATAAGGGTAAACTAAACGAATACAAGGAATTATTAGGCGACGGCTTTGAACTTTTATCGCTTTCCGACGTAGGCTTTACGTCTGACGTCGATGAAACAGGCACGTCGTTTGAAGAAAACTCTTATATAAAAGCGAAATCCGTTTTCGATTTCTGCTTAATACCTACCCTTGCGGACGACAGCGGGCTTATGGTTGACGCGCTTTCGGGAGCGCCCGGCGTTTACAGCGCAAGATACGCGGGCGTCCACGGGGATGATAAAAAAAATTACACTTTTCTTCTTAAAAACCTTGAAAACGAACCTTTGAGGACGGCAAGATTCAAAACGGCTATAACCTTCGTGACAAAAGACAAAACTTATCTTGCCACAGGAGAAACCGAAGGCGAAATACTTTTCGCGCCCGAAGGAACGAACGGTTTCGGATACGATCCGATTTTTTATAGTTACGATTTAAAAAAAAGTTTCGCCTCAGCGTCGGACGAAGAAAAAAACAAGGTTTCGCATCGCGCTAAAGCGGTTAAAAATCTTCTGTCGCAACTTAAAACGTAAAAACGTTTCAAAGCGGGTGACGATATTCAACGTAATTTAAACTTTTGACCTCGACAACGAATAACTTTTTTAATAAAAAGTATCGATAACGGACATATAGAGGCGCTTTTATCCGGGATAAACCGCTTAAAAACAGTAACCGAGGCGTCTTTTATTCATATAAATTTATATATTTAACGAAAAATGATTAAAGCGGTGATACTTTCCGATACGCACGGAAACGTTTCGGATTTATTGAAATTGAAACAAATTCTTTCGGAGGCTGATATGGTTTTGTTCGCGGGAGACGGCGACAATGATTTTGCTTCATTGCCGAAAGATATATACGCCAAAACAAAAATTGTTTCGGGAAATTGCGATTATGCGCGCTTTCCGAAAGAAATTATTTTTGAAGCGGAAGATCATAAAATTTTATTATGCCACGGGGACAGATTCCACGTAAAAGGCGGGCTGACTTCGTTATACTATTACGCCAAAGAAAAATCTTGCGATATAGTAATATACGGACACACGCACGAAAACAAAATTTTAAAGTTCGACGACGTTCTTTTTATAAACCCGGGTAATCTTCAAAAATATTCGACTAAAAAAACTTTTTGCTATCTCGTTATTAACGGCAAAAAAGTAGTCGCCACCATAAACGATTCGTTTTTTAACAATAAAATAATTTAGGGATAACGATTAAAATCCCTACGTCAAAAAACGCCGATAACGGACGTATAGCCCGATTTATCGGCGTTTTTTTGTTATGTTTAAAATGAAAATCGCGTCGTTTTATTTTAGAAATTTTTTTAAAATAAAGCATCGATTTATTTTTTTAATTTTAGTCGAAATTTTTTTATTTTTAGTCGGGAAGTTTCATATCCCCTTCCTTTATCCAGCCTTTTTTTCTCATTAACCGGGATATCAGAAGATTTAAAGCGGCGGGCAAAATAATCATTAAGAGTATTACCCCCAAGGCGTAAACAAAAGAACCGTCGGAATAAGAAAACAAATCGAATACGCCGACGAGTCCGCTGGTACCCATACCACCGCCGGACGCTCCGCATCTTAGTTTAAACAGACAAGTCGATACGGGACCTAAAATCGCGCTCGTAATTATCATCGGAATCATTATAACGGGCTTTTTCATGATATTCGGTATTTGCAACATGCTCGTGCCTATCCCCTGCGAAATTAGTCCCGATACTTTGTTTTCTTTAAACGAAGCAACCGCAAAACCTACCATGTGACAGGCGCAACCTACTGTTGCCGCTCCGCCGGCGAGCAAAATAGCGTTTATCTGTTCGACGCTTCCATTCGCTAAAACGGGAGCCGACACCGCAACCCATATTGCCGCGGAGGACGTCGGCATAGTCAGAAGTATGCCCATGATGACGGAGATCAATATTCCCATGAAAAACGGGGTGAAATCGGTTGCGACGGCAATAAACAATCCGAGTTGATTAATAAGCCATATAAACGGAAACGCAACGAAGATGCCGACGAACGATAACAGCATAACGCCGAGCGGGACGAGCAAAATATCGAGTTTGGTTTTTCCTTCGTATAAAGAGCAGACTTCGGCGACGAGCATGGTTACCACGTAAGCGCCGATGGGATTACCCGGCGCGCCGAGCGTTATCAGCGTAAAAGGATCCTGCCCGACAAAAAGTTTATCCGAAAAAGCCCCCGCAAAGCCCGCGACGGCGCAAGAAAAGGTAAGAAGTTTTCCTTTCTTCAAGGAATACGCTATGCCGACGCCTATCCCCGCGCCCATCAATGATTTGGCTATGTTTGCAATCGCTTTTAAGGCGTTACCGACGTAATTATCGCCGATAAAACCCGCTATCTGCGCCAGAATGGTGCCGGCAATCAGGGTTACGAAAAGCCCCTGCGCCATGCCGGAAAACGCCGTTATAAAATAGCGTTTGGGAAGTAACTTAAAATAATTTTTGATTTTCTCTTTCATATTAACCTCTTTTGCTTTTTCTGCGTATTACCCTCTTTCAGGTAAACTTGTTTAAAAACGCTTAAGGTCGTTTCTAAGATCTGAAGCGAATTCCTTCATAATCTTTACGCTGTGAAAAGGCATAATTATTATATGCGCTTTTTCCGCTCCGTCGGCGGAAAACGTGGCAAGTTGATACTTTTTGCAAAGCGCTTCGCTCGGCTTATTTATGACGAATATGTTGGTTTTATCGTTGAAGGTTTCAAAAAATATCCCGTTTTCGTTTAAAAGATTGGCAAAATACTTTACGTTTTTATAATAATGGTCGTCAGTTTTTCTCGATTTAAATTCTTTGATACGCTGTAAAGTCGAAAAAGGCGGAAAATCACGCGAGCCTAAAAACGTAGAATCATCTTGTCCGATATAATCGATTTTTTTACTCAGACCTTTTTTTAAAGAAATCAGAATACCGTTCGCTCGCGCCGCTCCGAGATATTTGTGCAGACTTACCGAAACGGAATCCACGTTTAAACTTAAAACGTCGGTTATTGACGGCGCGTTTAATTGACGTTTGTCTATACCACCGAACAACGCGGCGTCAAGATGACAATAATATTCGATACCTTCGTTTTTAAGATAATCTGTAATTTCTTTAACGTCGTCTATAGCGCCTTCTTTCGTAGTACCCCAGGTTAAAACGAGGATAACGGGCTTATAGCCGTACTTTTTATTATTTTCGGCAACCTTGTTTTTAAAATCTTCAACGCTTATTTTACCGTTTGGCAAAGTTTCGACCTTAACGTACGGGTAAACGGCGGAAGAAGCGGAAACAAACTTTTCGACGCTGTAATGCGCTTCTTTTGAAAAGTATAAAATTCCGCCCGGATATCTTGAAAAACCTTCGCGTATAGCCCAAAAATTGCTTTCGGTTCCGCCCGACGTAACGTAGCCCCAGTATTCGCCCTTTTTAAGCCCGTAGTTTTCGGCAAAAATTTCAAGAATTTTTCTTTCCGTTTCTTTGCTGTCCATTCCGTAATTACCGCGTTCGTAAGGATCGCCGCAATTATTCATAAGATACAATTTACTCTCTAAATAACGAAGATACGAAGACAAACAGGAATCGTTTTCCATATTCGAGGGGTAACCGAACATATATTCCCTTTTTTTGTGATTGTCTTCGTAAAAATTTTCGACGCTTTCAAGATAGGCTTTATCTTCGTCGAAAATTTTCGATATTTTATCTTTACCGAAACCGTGATTTTTTAATTCGTCGTAGTCGAGCAAACTTCCGTAACGCAAAATAAGCCTTTCAAAATAGGACGCTTTACATTTTAATTCTTCCACGTAATCGCCTATAAGCGTTTTCGTGTTTTCGTCTAAAACCTCGTCGGTGTTGAACAGTTTTTCCTTTGCTTTATCATAAACGTTTTGCATATCGGAACCGATACCTAAAAACTCTTCCATTTGTAACTTCCTTTAAAAATCGTTAATTAACGGTACTATAGGGGGACTTTTATAAATTTTCGATACTTGAATTTAACTTTTTAAAGTCTATAAGACCGCGTTCTTTATATAAAATTATAGGAACCGCGTCGCCTTCGTTAAGATTTTCCGCAAGGTTTTTCCTTAGATAAGTTTTGAAGCGTTTTTCTTTCCCGGACGTAGCGATATAACTATATACGACGGGATAAGTTTTCCCGTTTGAAATAAACGTATCTTTATTTTCGGGCTTTTTTACAAAAACTACCGTTGCAACGCTTTCTTTTCCGCGTTTTTTCGTTTCGGCGTCGAAACAGCAAATTATAATTTCCGTAACGCCGAGCAACAAAGCCGCCGCGGCAACGCAAACGACCGCAAGGTATGCGGTCAGATTTTCACCTGTTTTGACCGCTTGCGCCAAAACGTACAAAAATAAACCTATAACGGAAATGCAACAACCGAAATAAATGTTTCCGCTTCTTTTCATAAAAACACGACCTGCCGTTTATTTTCGCTTACATTATATCACTTTTTACAAAATAAGGCAACGACTTTTACATAAAAAACCGTTTCAAAAAGAAACGGTTTTTTACGTCTTATTTATACCAAAAATATCTATTTACGGGCTTATAGCCCTATTTTTAGTTTCTTTGAGGAGGGTTTCCGCCGGGACGAGTTCCCATTCCGCCCATTCCTCCGTTTTGACCTCCCGCGCCCATATTGCTTCCTACGTAAGTTAAAATATCGGATATTGTAAATTCGCTTAATAATTCGTTATCTTTGTATATAGAGTAGGTCGCGTTTTTTTCAAACTCGTTCAAACTGACTATTACGGATCTACCGGAGTGTTCGAGTTCGACCGAAAGCAGTTCTTTTCCGTCGGAATCTTTTATCCCGATTACGCAACCCGCCGTAAGGTTCGATTCCGAAGCAAACGACAAAACGTATTGCGTGGAATTTTTCCCCGGCGTTTCGACCATACCGAGCGCCGACGTAACGAACAGCGTTCCGCCCGTTACCAGAACTCCCCTGTCGGAATCGAGTCCGCCGTTTCCGCCGTTAACAGGTCCGTGAACGATAACTTTACCGCCGCTTATCAGCACGCTTCCGTTTGAATCTATGCCGTCGCCGTAGGCTTTTACGGTAACGAAGCCGCCGGAAATTATTATATGTTCGACTACGCTTTCGTCGTCTGAAGCGGCGTTCAGTCCGTCGTCGGAAGCGTTTACGTTAATCGTTCCGTCTGAAATTTCGACGTATGCGCCTTCTATGCCTTCGTAAGAACTTTCAACCGAGATTTCTCCGCCGTAAATTTTTACGAGATTGTCTGCCGTTATACCGTCGTCGTAGGTGGATAAAACGAGTTTACCGCCGTAAATATATACGTCGCCCGTATTGGAATGTATGGCGTCGTCCGAAGAATCAACCGTTATATTACCGCTTTTTATCATAATCGTATAGTCGGCGTTTTCTGTTATAATTTTATCGTCTTCGCCGTCGCCGTCGAGATCGTATTCGATTTCTCCCGCTTTGATACCTTTGCAACCTTGCGTCGGCGCGTATAAAGTCGAACTTCCTTTGTAATCGCTTGCGACTTTTTCATAGGCCCTTCCCCGACGAACGAATCTGAAATCGTCTGCCGTCAAACCGTACGTTGCTATATTCTCCGCGGTTTTGGTCACGAAATCGCCTTCGGTTACGATATTATAATTACCGCCGTCTATATAAACGAAAGTGTCGGCTTGTATCCCGTCGCCTTTTACGTTACATTCGTAATCGGTGTTCAGCATAGATACGAAACCTTCGCTTACGTTAAATACGCAAGCCGATTCGTCGTAGGGTTCGTCGTAGTCACATTCGGCGTGCAAACCGTCCTTACCGGAAGACGAAACTTTTATCGCTACAGAATCCGTTGCGATAAAAGACGCAGATATCCCATGGTTTACCGCGGTTAAATTTAGTGTCGCGCCCGTTACGTACAAACCTTCGCTTACCTTTACGGCGCTTTTGGAATCGCTTTTTACGGTTAAAGCGCCGTTGCCGTTGATTTTAAGAGTTCCTTTAACGTGAAGCGCGTTTACGTCTTCACCCGCGTTGGATATATAATTTTCGCCTAAAACGGTGAGAGTAATTTCGCAATTTTTACCGGTAGAAAAAGCATTTCCGTTTGTGTTTGAAATAGTAGCGCCGTTTAATATAACGCGCGCGGTTACTCCTTTTTTAACGCTTAACTTTGTGTAACTTCCCGATAAAATATAGACGCCGTTTTCCGTGATTTCCACCGTTTTATCCGAAAGCGCGACGGCGCCGTCAAGAGAAACGTCTTCTTTAAGAGCGCCGAAGTCAACTGCGCCCGCCGCGCTTATAAGATTTTCGGTTTCCGAAGAAACTATCGCGTCGGGTTTTTCCGCGGTACCGCCGCCGCCTAAGTTGTCGCCGGGGTTTACGAATCCGCCGTTACCGCCCTGAGAGCATGATACGAAGGCGGTAAGACAAAGAACGAGAATAAACGACGTTATTGTTGCCAAAAGTTTTTTACGTTTTGAAATTTTCATAAGGATACCTCCTGTTTACAAAAAAAGTTTACGACTAAAACCTTAAATTTACCTAAATTCCGTAACGAATTTAAAAAAAATTAAAACTCGTATGATTTCGATTTTTCCGTTGACAAACTATGCTCGCGTTGATATAATAATATCGTAAATCGGCTTTGATTAAGGCTTTTACCGACATTTTTAACAAAAAGGAGCAAAAAATGAGCAATTTCGATTATAACGAGTATATCCGCGAACAGCAACAGCAAAAACATCTGAAAATCAAAAAAACGCTTAAAATTTTAGGTTTTATATTTTTAGCCGTAGGCGCGATTTGCGCGCTGGCGGGGTTTATAGACTTCTTCCTTTGCTTCACCGGCGTTAAACAAAGCATTCCTACTTTGTTCTTCTTGTGCTTTATAGGGCTTCCCCTTATTGCGGCGGGAACCGTTATGTTGATTTTCGGCTTCCAGAGGGAGTTTATAACTTACGGTAAAAACGAATCGGCGCCCGTTATAAACGAAGCGGCAAAGGACGTTGCGCCTGCGATACAAACGATTGTTAACACGGTTAAAGACGCAACTACAGAACCCGACGAAGCCAAAAACGAGCAAGCGCGGGAAGATGAACAAAAATTCGACGTTTGCCCTTCTTGCGGGCATAAAAACTTAACGGACGCAAAATTTTGTTCGGACTGCGGTAAACCGATGCAAAAAGCCTGCCCTACTTGCAACGAGTCTGTCGGAGAAAACGACCGTTTCTGCCCTAACTGCGGAAGAAAACTGTGACGTAACGGAAAATCTTCGACATTAAAATTATATTTAATAAGTAATAAACAATAAAAAACAAGCGACGGAAGTAACATCTCTTCCGTCGCTTGTTTATTCTGCGTTGTTTTGTCGTTCCCTCTTACATAAACCGTTTTTTCTTATATAAACCGTTTTTACTTTTATACTTGCCGTCTTATCTTTGCATACGCGCATTCGTTCATATATAAAAGCAAACGAAAAAGCCTTGCTACGAAGTAAGTTACATCAAAGTAACTTACGACAAAGACGGTAAAGTTGCAAGCGTAACCGTCAAAGTCAGCAAGGCTACAAAAAGCGGTAAATAAACCGCAATCCGAACGGCAGGGGCGCAAGCCCCTCGCCTAATAGTTCGCTTTAATTTTACTAAAAAAATTTTTTATGTCAAAGAGTTTTACGTATGAACCTTGAAAAAATTATTGCAAACGCACAAAAATCGGTTGAAAACCTGAACGTTTTCTCTCCCCGATATTTAATTTTAGCAAGTTTCAAAACGAAAGGGTTTTCTTCGGTTATAAGTTAAAATTTAGCGGAATAAATTACGTAACCCGCGGAAAATATAGTGTCGTTTGAAAAGAATTGCTCGTATAAATCGTCGTAATAGTCGTCGCAAAAATCGATAACCGCTTTTGCGACTTTGTTGTCGGGATCTTCTTTATACATACGATTGAAATCGTTGGGAATAAAACTGAACCAGGATTCAAAAAGGGCTTTTTTGTCCCTTCTCGACATATCGGACGTATCTATTCCGAAATGCTCGAGACAAACGGATTTGGCATCGATTCTTTTAAGATAAGAAAAAATTTGCCTGCCCGTGTATCTGAAACCGCTGTATTTATCGTGAATATAGAAAGATTGAAATTTTTTAAAATACCCGTCTTTGTCGGGATAAGCGAAAACGGCTCCGTCGTCAACGTCTCTTATAAGCATTACGGCGTCGTCGTTAAGACAGTTGCCGATGGCTTGTAAAACTCTGAAAGGCTTTTTAAAATCCATTATCGCCATTGAAAGGCATACGAAATCAACACCTCTTACGCCCGCTTTTTTGAGGCAATCTTCTATCTGATCTTCTAAATCATCGGCTTCAAAAGTTACTTTGAAAAACTTTACTTTGTCGTCGTTGGATATTTCGTTGCCTCTTTTTTCGATGACGTCGCTATAAGTAAGCGCGATAACTTTGGAGACTTCCTGGTATTCGAGCCGTTGCATCGCGCTTTCGGGGTTTAAAGAGTTTACTTCCAGACAAACGACGTTTTCCTTGCCTTTGAGAAGTTTTTTCACGATCGGTTCTTCGTAACGGCACATCAGATCGTCTTCGGCGCGGAGGCGGTGTCTTTCCTGTTCGTCCTCGTCAAGATAATATCTTACGTCTTCGTGCCGTATAAGAAGGTTTTCTTCCGTATTTTTAGGACGCACGTTTTTAAGCATGGAAATAAGTTTTTCCATGGACGCGTCGAAATACTCCCGCGTAACCGGTACGCCGTTGTAAAAAGGAAGCGACTTTATGGAATCGGGAAGTTCTGAAGGAAACGTAAAACCGTCAGCCATTAAAGGCACTATGTTTTTATTGTTTTTTATGGCGTGTTCTATTTCTAATCTCAACCAGTCGTTTTCGTTCGAGCATCTGTCGAGAGCCTTTGCGGGAAGAACCAGAACGAAATTCTGACATTCTTCTATCGCGGAATACAATTTTTCGTTAAAAGGTCCCGAACGAAGTTCCTCCAGATCCAAAAACGCGGAAATATTTTCTTTTCTCAGCCATTCGTAAAGCAATCTTGCCAAGGCGTAACCGCCGTCTCTTCTGTAACTTATAAATACGTCCATTTTTTTATCCTTATTCTTTTTCCATATAATAGCAAGGCACCCCGAATACGCCGGGATATTCGTTTATTATTTTAAAGCCCAGCCTTTCGTAAAGCCTCCAGGCGCCCACGTTTGCCTTTACGCATTCAAGCCTCGAAAACCCTTTACCCTTTAAAACCTCGGTTATAAGTTTCGAGGCTACGCCTGAACTTCTGTATCGTTTATCCACGGTAACGTTCGCAAGATAATAACCGTCTTTATGTTCCGCCATAAGCGCGTAATAATCGTTGAAGATTTTATGGGTTCTTTCGTCGGCTTTTACGCCGGCAAGGCGGAATGCTTCCAGAATATTTTCTTCTTTTTCTATAATCGGCGAATAAAGCGACACGAGCGCGCCTATTATTTTTCCGTCGTGTTCGGCAACTGTAACGTTCTTGTAATTATACAAGGTTTTTCCGTCTATCATTTCGGAAATTACTTTTACCGCGTCATCTTCAGAGTCAAACCAGTAAGGATAAATGTAATTGTCCGATTCGTAAATAAATTCGGCAACCCTTTTTTTATCGTCGTCTTCGGTCATGGGGCGCACGGTAACTTTGCTTACGGGCATTTTAATCGCTACGTTTCTCGACAAGTAGGCCTCGAAATTCAGATACTCTTTTTCGGAAAGTTTTTCGGGATAAGACAACAGTTTGAGTTCGACGTCATCGTCGCCCAAATGATACCTTGCCTGAACGTGGCGAAAATCGTTCATTATAAAGCCGTTTCTATGGTAAAAACCGTAACGTCTTTCGGTTATTTCGTCAATGGGATTTTCTATTTCGAGAATTACGGGTTTTCCTTTTTGTTTAAGTTTGTCAAGAGCGATTTTGCCTTTACCCTTTCCTCTTACTTCGGGAAGAGTAGCAAAATGTTCGAGGAAAATAAAATCGGGGGCTTCCCAATACATTAAAATACCGATAAACTTACCTTCGTCGATAATGACGTCCGAATGAAAATCGGACTTTTTCAAAACGTTTAAGTGTTCGGTTTCTTCTCTCCTTTCGTCGGCGGGAAATGCCGAAAGATAAAGCGAAAACGATTGATTGAAGTTTTCGTCGTTTTTGCTCGTTACCCTTTGTAAAATCATTTTTTCACCTTCAAAATCGTGATTTGACTAAAATGCGTCACGATATCGCTTATTTCACGATTCGGATAGATTTTAACACATTTTTTTTCTTTTCGCAAGCGATTACGAAAATCCGTCAAAAATTTACACGAAGTTGCTTTACCAAAGTAGTTGCAATCGATATAAATTAGTTCGTGTTTTTTTAAAATACGACGAAAAAACGCTTGCAAATTTAATAAAAAGTAAATAAAATATCATATCATTTTCTTAACGAAAATTTTTTACGGTAATATTTTTATGTCTTTAAAAACTTTTTTTAAAAACGCTTTGAAGCCCGTGGATTTAACCCGCGGCAAGCCGTGGAAAGTCCTTCTTTTATACGGCGCGCCCATAATGATATCTTATTTTTTACAACAACTCTACGTACTTTCGGACGCCGTTATCTGCGGGCAGGTTCTTTCGGCGGAACAAATCGCCGGCGTGAACGACACGGGGCCGCTGACCTTTTTCTTTTTACAGTTTGCGTTCGGTTGCACGGCGGGTTTCAGCGTTATAACGGCTAAATTCGTCGGCATCGGCGATAAAAAAAGAGTCAGAAAATCTTTTGCCACTCAAATATATCTGAGTTTTTTCATTTCGGTTATATTAACCGCGTTGTCGCTTGTTTTACTTCCGCATTTGCTCGGGCTAATTAACGTAACTCCCGACAACAAAGAGGTTTACGACGCCGCCTACGAATATTGTTTTATAATTTTCGTCGGTATTTTTACTCAGATAGGTTATAACTTTATTTGCGGAATTTTAAGATCCTGCGGGGATTCGGTAACGCCGCTCGTCTTTCTTATCGTTTCGACGGTTTTAAACGTCGGCTTAGACGTTATTATGCTTATTCCGTTAAACATGGGACCGAAAGGCGCGGCAATAGCGACGGTTATCGCTCAATTTGTAAGTTTCGTCGCTTGCTTTGTATATACGATGATAAAATACAAGGATCTTCGTCTTAAAAAAGAAGATTTTTCGATTACTTTTAACGACGTTACTTCTCATCTTCGTCAGGGTGTTCCGTTAGGACTTCAGTTTTCGATTCTCGCCGTCGGCATAATCGTAATGCAAGGCACCGTGGTTAAATTCGACGTAAACGAATACGGCGCGATGGTCGCGGGAACGCCCGCTCAGAACGGCTTCGGCGCGGCGAATAAACTCGTCAACTTTCTGATGGCGTTTTATAACGGGCTTTCGTCGGCTTTGCTCGGTTTCAATGCTCAAAATTACGGCAAAGGAGATTACGAAGCGGTTAAAAAAGGAACCGTTCAAGCGCTGATAATTTCGCTTATTATCTACGTTTTTTGTCTTACGACGGCTTTAATACTGTCTGTAAACGGAACCTATCAGTATATTTTTATGAGCAAGGATAAAATTACGGCGGAATCGATAAAATTCGGCAATACCTATATTTATTGCGACTTTTCGCTATACTTTATACTCGGCTTTTTAATAACGGTAAGAAGCGCGGTGCAAGGCGTATGCAAACCGGGCTTCGTTCTGGCGGCGGGCATAGCGGAACTTACCGCGCGTACGTTGATCTGCTCCTTTTTACCGACGATCGTAAACGGAGGCGCGATTTCCGCAAGCGCCTCTACGTTGTCGTTTTTTGCCGTTTGCGCGGGAGATCCCGGCGCGTGGATTTTCGCTTCCCTCGTGCTTATATATCCTTTTGTAAAAAACATTTTAGGAAAATCTTATCCGAAACCACGCGTTTTACGCTGAAAACGGGCTTATAGGGGCATTTCTTGAATTATTTACGTTCGGAAGGCAAACACTCGACGAGTGTGATTTCGGTATCGGATCCGACGCTGAATTTGCCTTCGGCGGCGTAAGGAAGATAAAAATAATCGCCTTTTTTAATTTTGCGTTCGTAGTTTTCGCCTTTGATTACGCCCTCACCCGACAAGCAAATGTAAACGCTCGGTCCGAAGTCCATAATAAACTTGCCCCCGTTTTTTACGGTGTGCTTGTTTTCCGCAAAACACGGCGTATCGGCGTAAGTAATGATTTCTTCTTTTATATATTGAGGCGTATCGACCGTAACTTTCGGATTCACCTTGGCGTAAGCGACGGCTTTTTCACCGTAGATATCGTAATTTATCGCGTCCAGAGCGGTTGATTTGGGAAGCCCTATATACTCCTCCTCGTAAGATATATGATAATCACCGCAATAGCGTTCGGGCTGAATTGTAAAATCGGTAGGTTCCTGAACTTCTATAACCGTGCAACCTGCGCCCAACGCGTGAATAAGCCCCGCTTTTATGAGCCATACGTCGCCGACTTTTACGTCAACGCCGTATAAAAGATTGCCCATAACGTCTTTTTCGGTTTCGCTTCTTTCTTCAAGCGCGGACAATTCTTCTTTGGTTATTTTATCTTTAAATCCAAAATAAAGTTTAGCGTTTTCCCTCGTTTCGACCACGAGCCACGCTTCGGTTTTGCCGTATTCCGAATTAAAGTACTTTTTGCTGAATTCTTTGGTGGGGTGAACCTGAAAAGGAAGCCTTATCGCGCTGTCTAAAAATTTGACGAGGCAATCGTATTTTCTCGGACCTTCCAATTCTTCGGGATATTCTTTCAATAAATCGTCAAAGAAAATATCCGTGCCTTTAACGACCGAAACGCCGTCGCGTTTGCCGAAATATCTGGGATTTATCGCTTTAACCTTGCTTGCAATCCATTCTTCCGGAAAAAAATTATCTTTACCGTCGTCATAACCGTTGTTCACACCGAAAATTTCGGTATATTGTTTTCCGCCGAGGTAAATACGATACACTCTGTTTCTTTCAAAAAATATGGGTTGTTTCACTGTTTTTTCAACGTCTTGCATAAAAAAACCTCACGTTTGTTATTAAAAAATGGGTGATAACGGGCTTATAGGGGGCTTTTGCGGTTATAAGTAAAAATACGTCCGAATAAAACGACCTATACGTCGCATTTTTTATCTTCCTAATTTTATCACCTATTAAAAAATAAATCAATATTTTTCAAGAGGGAATTAACCGCTTGCCAAACATTTTATATTATGATAAACTTGTTATCGGAAATATATAAGGCTAAGGGTGGGGATTCCATTCGTCATCTACTAATTACCTAAAAGGCGTCTTTTCAGCCCTTTTCCGTGACCGCTCGGTCGCAGTACGGATAGTACGGCATCCCTTACGCTCACGAAAAATCATCTGAAAATGCGCTCTTTTCGGTGCGAAGCATTTTTGCGGAGAAGAAATCGCCTCTTTTGGTATAAAGTTTTTGCAAGGCAAACGACCGAAAGCGTACTATGGTACGGTGATGGGAGTTTAACACGGCAAAAACCGATTTGTTCCCGCAAAAATAATTAGTGATAATGATTGGAATCCCTAAAAACTTTCAGGAGCAAAAAGATGATCCCTCAGGAACAAATCCCTCAACTTATTAAAAGTTTTATTTGGCTTTTGGCGGGCGTCGGCGTATTTATCGTCGGTATGAATTTTTTGAGCGACGCTTTGGAAAAAAGCGCGGGAAGCGGTATGAAAAAGTTGCTCGGTAAAATCAGCAACAACCGCTTTTCCGGCGTGGGAATAGGCGCGGGCGTAACTGCTATTATTCAAAGTTCGTCGGCGACTTCCGTAATGGTAATGGGGCTTGTCAACGCGGGCGCGATGACGCTTATACAGGCAACCCCCGTTATAATGGGCGCCAACATAGGAACGACTATTACCGGCGTTTTAGTCGCGTTAAAAAACGACTATTTCAATACCGCGATGTATCTTTTCGCCTTTTTAGGCGTTATGATGAGTTTTTTTAAAAACGAGAAAGCCAAACTTATAGGTTCGCTGTGTTGCGGGCTTGGCTTTATATTCGTCGGTCTTAACGTGATGAGCAGTGACGAGGCTTTTTCAAACCCTATTATTATAAACCTTTTCGTGGAAGTTTTTAAAAAAGTCAACTTTCCCCTTCTTCTTATATTGATAGGCGTAATTTTTACGGCGCTTATTCAAAGTTCTTCGGCATCTACGGGCGTAGTAATAACTATGGTCGGCTCGGGCGTTTTACCTGTTGATTTAGCCTTGTTTATAGTACTCGGGGCTAACATAGGAACGTGCGTAACCGCTCTTTTGGCGTCAATCGGCGCAAACCAGAACACAAAGCGAATTGCCTTTATACACTTTACTTTCAACGTTATAGGGACAATCGTTTTTACTATACTTCTCTGGACCTTAAGACCGCATATTTTAAATATTTTATCGGCGGTATTTAAAGGAAACAGCCCGATGTCTTTGCAGATGAGAATTTCGTTTTTCCACGTCGTTTTCAACGTAACGACAACGGCGCTTTTACTCCCCTTCGTAAAACAACTCGTCAAATTTTCAAATATCGTTATAAAAGACAAAAAACCGACTGAAAATCTGACTTTAAAATACGTGGACGAAAGACTTCTTGCCATGCCGTCGGTTGCTCTTATGCAAGTCAAAAAGGAAATAGACTACATGATTTCAATCGTACAGAAAAATCTTTCAGACTCTTTTGCGGCGATAGAAACAGGCTCTGTAGCAAACTCGAATAAAATAGCGGAAAACGAAAAAATAATCGACTTTATAAACAGCGAACTTACCGACTTTTTAATTAAACTATTTCCCGAACTCGACGAAACCGACGAGCAGACCGTTGGTTCTTACTTTCACGTTTTAAACGACCTCGAGCGTATAGGCGACCACGCCGAAAATTTCAGCGAAATCGGCGTCGAGTTGAAAAAGAAAAATCTTGCTTTTTCCGAAAAGGCAATTTCCGAAATAACTGAAATGAAAAACGCAGTCCTTTCAATGCTCGATATCGCAAAGGACGCCTTTGAAAACGGAAACAGACAAGACCTTGTTAAACTCGACGAACTCGAAGAAAAAGTCGATGCAATGAAGGACAGACTTACCACCGAACACTTTGCCCGTCTTGCGGAAGGTTTTTGCAAGGTTGAATTAAGCCCCTATTATTCCTCGACGGTTTTGGGTTTGGAGCGTGTTGCGGACCACCTTATCAACGTGGGTTACAGTATCGAAAGCCCTATAGGTTCGCAAAACGACGACAAGTAATTCAATAAACGTCTTGGTTTTGTCGCTTGAAAGATAGCGACTTTTAGCCGGGTATTACGTCAAAAAAAAGAACGAACGCGGCGTTCGTTCTTTTTTTTGTTATTTTTCGAGCGATAGTTTGCTACCGTCAAAAGTATAAGTGTAGTTAGAATCGTTCCATTTAGTTAAATCGCTCCTGTCGGCGCTTGCGCGGTGGAAATGGAACGAAAAAGCCTTGGCTTGGGAAGTTTCGGAAAAAGTATCCGATAATTTTTCAAATTTTACCGAGAAATTAAGTTTTCCGTCGGCGTTTTTAAGTTGTTCTCCTTTAAAAGAGAATAACACTTTTTCTTTAAAATCGCCTGCGTAGCGATTGTCGAACGAAATCGAAAAAATAAAATCGTCGTCAAGGTTCGCTTCCGATTCGGCGGTAAAATATCCTTTAAGTTCGTAGCCGTCTTTCAGCGTTTCGGCAATTTTGTAGTGACAAGTTACGTTATCGTTATTTACGCTGCCATCGCCTATGGGCAAATCGACTTCGTAAAAGCCGCCGCACGCGGTCAACGTTAACGCCAGAACAATAACCGATAACAATCCCGAAAATAAAGACAATAATTTTTTCATCGTTATAACTCCTGTTTTTTTTCGTATTGTAGCACGAATATAAAAAGTTGTCAACGCCGTAACAAGGATTTTTTTAACTTAAGCGCGGGTTTTACACAGTCGCGCGTATAGAACTTGACAAAATTAAAATTTTGTGCTATAATACATTCAATAGTATCACTATAGAGATATCGAAACGTCAGAAACAAGGTAAAGAGGCAGAACAAAAACCAACAAATTGTAAAAACCAAAAACTTTCGACGGGAGGTAACCGCCTATGAAACACAATAAGATTACAAGCGCAGAGAAACGACTTTTCCTTGCGCTTTTTTGTTATTTTCCGACAAAAATAACGAGAGAAGAAAACTATAAAAGCGCAATACGCTTTTACTCGTATAACAGAATACGCTTACGCTTATATAATAGAAATCGTTGTAACGTTCTAAGCCGAGCGGTTATAAACACGAAGTTATAAAAAACCATAAATACATCGCTCAATCAATAAAATCTGTAAGAAAAATTTTAATCGGCGAGAAAAGAAAATATGATACTTGAATTAAAAAACATCGATAAATCTTTTGGAGAGAAGGAAGTTCTCAATGGCGTTTCTTTCGCGGCAGAGGGCGGCAAAGCGTTCGGACTTTTAGGCAGAAACGGCGCGGGTAAGACGACGTCTATCCGTATTATTATGAACGTATTTCCCGCAAACGGCGGAGAGGTGCTTCTGGACGGAAAGCCGATTGACTATAACAAAATCGGGCTTGGTTATCTTCCCGAAGAAAGAGGACTTTATCCGAAGAAACCTGTTATTGACCAACTTGCATATTTTGCGGAACTGAAAGGCATGAGCGCAAAAGAAGCGGTCAAGGCGGTTGATTACTGGCTAAACAGGCTCGGTATGACAGAGTACCGCAATAAACGGCTCGATACCCTTTCAAAAGGAAACCAGCAGAAAATTCAGTTGATAACGGCACTTGCGCACAATCCGCACATTGTTATTCTTGACGAGCCTTTTTCGGGGCTTGATCCCGTAAATGCCATGCTTTTAAAAGACGTGGTAAAGGAGCAGATTTCGCAAGGGAAAATCGTTTTGTTTTCAAGCCACCAGATGGCGTACATAGAGGAATTTTGCGACAGTATAGCAATTCTCAGCGCGGGCAAAGTCGCAATCAGCGGAGATTTGCTTGAAATAAAGAGAAATTACGTGCGCGATAAGTTAGTGGTAAGCACAACAAACCCCGAACGGATAAAATCCGCTTTCGGCGATGCTTGCACCGAACGCGAGGACGGCACGCTTATTATTCAACTTGCAAGCCCCGCTGAAAAGCAGTCTATGATGAAACGGCTTGTAGAAAACTATGATATCGACGAGGTAAAAGTGTTCGAGCCTTCCCTTAACGACATATTCATAGAGTACGCAGGCGAGCAGGTGTAAGGAGGCAAAGATATGAAACAGTTTGGAAAAATACTTAAATTCGAACTTAAAGGCTATCTTAAAAACAAAGTCTTTGTGGGCGTTACGATATTTCTTGTAGCGGCAATCGCTATCTCTATGTTTATTCCGAATATTATCGCGGCTTTCAAGTCCGGGACAACGCCGCCGGAGGATCTTCCCGTAATGCTTGTTTACGCCGAAGACGAAACCCTTTCTAAAACCGTAAAGGAATATTTTACGCAAGCCTTTACGGGGTATAACGTAAAAGTTGCCGACGGAACGCTTGACGATATAAAATCGCAAATTACAAGCGGCAGCGTTGAGTGTGCTTTTGTTTTGAACAGTCCGTCGTCTTACACTTATTACGTAAACAATCTCAATATGATGGATACTAATCAGGCTGTTGCGAACACGGTATTGCAAGAGGTTTACAGAGTGAACGCTATGATACAAAACGGACTATCCCTCGAACAGGCGAAAGATATTATGTCGGTGGTTATCGAAAGCGACACGATGACGCTCGGTGTTGACCAGATAAAAAATTATTTCTACACCTACATAATGATATTCGCATTATATACGGTCATTATGCTTTACGGTCAACTTGTTGCGACAAACGTAGCAAGCGAAAAGAGTTCGCGCGCTATGGAAGTTCTGATTACGAGCGCAAAACCGACGAGTATGATGTTCGGAAAGGTTTTTGCGTCCTGCATCGTGGGCTTTACTCAACTTGTGCTTGTGTTCGGCTCGGCGTTGCTGTTTTATAATATCAATAAAGCGCAGTTGCAAAATCCGGTAATCGCTTCGATATTCGGCATGCCCGTAAGCCTGTTTATTTATATGCTCGTGTTCTTTGTTCTCGGCTTTTTGATTTACGCTTTCCTTTACGGCGCAATCGGCTCAACCGCGTCAAAACTTGAAGATATAAGCACTATGGTATTGCCTGTCACCTTCTTTTTCATTATCGCCTTTATGGTAGTTATGTTTTCGATGATAGGCGGCAACGTAAACTCCGTGTTGATGAAGATATGCTCGTATATTCCGTTCACTTCGCCTATGGCTATGTTTACGAGAATCTGTATGAGTACGGTTGCTTGGTATGAAATTTTCATTTCCATTATAATCTTAATCGGCTCTACCGTCGGCATCGGCGTTTTGTCGGCTAAAATCTACCGTGTAGGCGTTCTTCTTTACGGCACGCCGCCGAGGTTTACAAAAATTATGAAAGAGGTCTTTAAGAAACAGTAGGGCTTGCCCTCGTTTTTTCTCCTCTTGCCTCGCTATCACGCCGGTCGCTGAAAACAGCCCACAGGGCTGTTTTCTTTACGCGCCGTTCAAGTCCTCTATTATATAAATTTAACGGATATATAAATTTAACGGATATATAAATTTAACGGACGGCGCAAAAGCGCCGTCCGTTAAGAGGTAGCGGATGAGAGGACTTTAATCGCTCGGCTTTAAAAAAAACAACTCGGTGTTTCTTTGTACTTTTGCCTTCGCAAAAGATATTTACAACTCGGTTTTTCTCCCCCTTGCCTCGCTATCACGCCGGTCGCTAAAAACAGCCCACAGGGCTGTTTTCTTTACGCGCCGTTCAAGTCCTCTATTATATAAATTTAACGGACGGCGCAAAAGCGCCGTCCGTTAAATTGGTGCGGATGAGAGGACTTGCTCCGCTCGGCTTTAAAAAAACAACTCGGTTTTTCTTTGTACTTTTGCCTTCGCAAAAGATATTTATAACTCGGTTTTTCTCCCCTTGCCTCGCTATCACGCCGGTCGCTGAAAACAGCCCACAGGGCTGTTTTCTTTACGCGCCGTTCAAGTCCTCTATTATATAAATTTAACGGACGGCGCAAAAGCGCCGTCCGTTAAATTGGTGCGGATGAGAGGACTTGCTCCGCTCGGCTTTAAAAAAACAACTCGGTTTTTCTTTGTACTTTTGCCTTCGCAAAAGATATTTATAACTCGGTTTTTCTCCCCTTGCCTCGCTATCACGCCGGTCGCTGAAAACAGCCCACAGGGCTGTTTTCTTTACGCGCCGTTCAAGTCCTCTATT
>CAKQWM010000011.1 GCA_934278995.1 uncultured Clostridia bacterium | reverse complement strand
TGCTTGCTTGCTTGCTTGCTTGCTTGCTTGCTTGCTTGCTTGCTTGCTTGCTTGCTTGCTTGCTTGCTTGCTTGCTAATGATTGTCGCAGACTTTGTCATACCTTGTCAACTCCTTTTGCCTGTGTTTTGCATTTTTTTGCAGGTTATTCGGCGTTAATAACTTAGCGTACCTAAATATGATACGTTTTGTTTTTTATATTCTACCATAAAATTTACGAAAAAGCAAGTCTGCCTGAGGTATTTAATTACAGAAATCTTTTATGAATAGAGTTTTTTTAAGCGTAATTTATAAATTGTTGTTGTAAGAAGTGAATTGCAAACTTGCGTTCGCGTAACAATCCCTCCGTCACGGCAAGCCGTGCCACCTCCCTTTACACAAAGGAGGCTAAAATGGGCGTGAATTGCGTCTTGCGACGCGTGAATTGACCTCACGGTCGTGAATTGTTGCTAACACAACGTGAATTGCGCGTAACCGCGCGTGAATCGCTCCCTTTGATTAAGGGTATGACCGAAAGCCCAGCGAGCCTTTTTAAAGCAAAAATTCGACGGTCTGTTTTTCTTTTACGGAGGCGGAAAATTCTATTGTCAGCAAACAGCTGTCCGAGGCGTAGTTGCTGTCGGAAAAAGGAAACTCGCCTCTTTTTTTACTGCGGGTTATCGCTTTTTTCTCGACGCCGTTTATAAGAACTTTACTTATTTTCGTAAAATCGCCCGTCGTATGGAATTTTACGCGTATTTTACGGGTTTTTACGGCGTATTTACCGCCGATATTCCCTTTGACGGGATTTAAAACAAACGTTATTTTATTATCCGCGTATTTTAAAGAGTAATCGGTCAAACAAAACTGCCCCGTTTTATACGCCGTGGTGTTTCTGTCGTCCTCGTATATAAAGCCTTCGTCGGAAGCGGTTTTCGACGGGAATATATCAAAGGTAAGCCTGTCCCACTTCTGAACTTTTGTATTAAGCGCGTTGCGCGCCGTAACCATAACCCCGCCCGAACGCATAAAAAGCGGGAAAGCGGAAATTTCGTCGGTTTTTACCTTTATCGATTTTCCTCCGTTATACGTCTTGCCCGTAAACAGGTTAATCCATTGTCCTTCGGGAAGATAAACCAAACGGCTCGAAAGGTTGATAGGCTCGGCGTAACGCAACATAAGTACCGCTCTGTCACCGCCCTGAAAATATTCGATTCGCAAATTATGCTCTACGTTTTTTTCAAATTTTCCTAAGTCGTACTTTTTGGCGGAGTGCGTGCTCCAGTCCTCGGCGCAAAGCGTACCGTCAACAAAAACTCGTACGCCGTCGTCCGCTTCCACGAACAAATTGCAATCTTTTTCGGGGCAGATCACCGTTTCCCATACCGCCGAATAATCGTATATAGGTACGCCTTTTTCGGGTGAAACGTTGTCGCAATACATCGAAATATCTTTGTACGTCGCCTTTTTTATAGGCTCGCCTTCCGGACGTATTCCGTTATAATAGGTTACGCTTACGGGCTTTTTGAAATAACTTGCGGGCGCGCAGAGAAGTTCTCCTTCGACGATGGGGGCAACGAGTAAGTTGTTGCCTATCATATACTGGGTTTCTTTCTTCGCCGCCTTTTTGTCCTCGGGATAATTCCATAACATACCGCGACATATAGGACTGCCGTCCCGATACGACTTGTAGGCTTCGGTATAAATAAGCGGTAACAAGCGGTATCTTAAGTTTATATAATTGCGGGCGATATCCTCCGTTTCTTTATCGTCGTAAGCCCAAGGTTCACGAAACCTTTTTACCGTGTTAGTGCAGTGCGGACGTAAAATAGTACCAAGACTGCAAAACTGTATCCATCTTAAATAGGTGTTTTTGTCGGGGTCCCCCATGTGTCCGCCGCAATCGGGATGAACGTACGGTAAACAGTTGTCCCCGCACTTTAACATCTGCGTTAAGGCGTAATAAATATCGGTATAGTCCGAACCGACGTCCCCCGTCCATTGCACCGAAAAGCGGTGGCTTGCGCTGTTGGATATTCCTACGTATCTGCCGTTTACGATATCATCGACGTTTGCCATAATATCGGGGCGACGGTAGATTTCTTTGTTTCCCGCTTGTTTTTGACGAACGTGTTTCGTGATTTCCGTAAAAGCGTACATACCCCACGTTTCGGGGGCAATCCCTTCGACGGGAGAGATAAGTTTCGTAGTCCAGTTACGGTCGTACCACCATATATCAAGCCCGTTTAAAAGATGCTCGGATAATCTGGCTTCCCGATAGGCTACTTCTTTGGGATCGATACAGTTTTTCGCTCCCTCAAGTGGTTCCGGATGATCGTTGAACATAACGTCCACGTCGCGCTCGCGCGCAAAACGGAAGTACCCCGCCATATCGGGAAACAAGTCGGTATCCACGTCGTAACCGATACCGCGGTCGCTTCTTTTACGCCAGTCGGTGTCGATTACTATGTTATCCAAAGGAATTTCATGCGCGCGGTAGTCTTCTATCATTCGCTCGGCTTCTTTTTGGCTGTACTTATAGTAGCGACTGTTCCAACTCCCTAAAGAGGAAAGACGGACAAGTTCCGCGCGTCCGGTAAGTTCTACGTATAATTTACGCAGTTTCGCGCCGTTTTTACGGCACAAAAGCAAGTACACGTCCTGTACGTTTTTTTCTATAACGTAACCGTTATCCGGCAGGTTAACGGGCGTATAGCCGCACTTTGGCGCGATAACCCTCGGCGTGTCCGCCAGCGCGAAAACAACGGGCGTCTTCGACATGGGAGGAAGTTCTCCGCTGTTACTTAGTTTTTTATAAACGTATTCGGTTTTACCGTCAACCGTCGCTTTTACGCCGACGAGGCTCTTTGCCTCTGCGGGGATAAATACCGTTACCGCGCCGCGCGTTACGTACGCGCCGTCGTCGCTTATTTTTACGTCGGCTTTTTCGCCGTGAAAGGCGCTTTTGTTTGCGACAAGCATAGTGTCGCTATCGCAAAAAACGCCGTTTGAGGAAACTTCAAGACGTACTATATCGTCCGAAAGAAATTTTACTCTTATATCGTTATAAACGTACTCTTTCATTTTCATATCTCGCACATTATATCTATTTTGCATGTCATAATATTTTGTATGTTATAAGTTGCATGTTATAAACGGAACAATTTACGCAAATGTAATTTTTTCATTAAAGTCCGCCTATAAGCCCGTTTTCGGGCTTATTTTTCTTCTTTATTAAAAAAATCTTCGTATTCCGAGCAGTAACGCAAAGCAACCGCCTACTACGCTGCGCGCCCTGAAATACCGTATCTCGCCCGTGTCGCCTATATACCAGTCCCCGAAAGGAATTCTTGAAGGCGAGTTTTGTAAAAAATAAACCAAGGGTTCGAGCATTTTTTGACGCTTTGCTTTATCGTCGGTAAGGGCGGCTGCCCATACCGTCCAGTCGCTTTTTACGTAACTTTTACGATTGAAAATAGGCGTTCCGAAGTGTTCCGTAACTTTAAGATAGTAATCGACTTCTCTTTCCTTAAATTCCTGCGAGAACAATCCTAAGTCCAGAACTTTATCGAAAAGCAGGTTGTATTTAAGCCCGAACGTATCTTCCCCGTCGTCCCAGGTAAGCGGCGAATGTGAGAACTTACGTGAAAACGTTTCGATTTCTCTTGCATAATCACGCGCGATACGCTCATATTTTGCATAGTCTTTTCCGTCGGCTTTCAACAAACCCGCATAGCAGGCTATGCCGACGGAGGCTTTTACCGCCAAGTTAAGATTGTTTGCAATGTGTCCTGCAAAGTCGTCGGTACAAAGTTGGTTAGTCGGTTTAAGCCCGTATTTTACCAAAAATTCAACCCACTTCCGACACAAATCCTCGCTTTCTTTGTATAGCGACAGATCGCCGTCGTAAGCGTAACACGCCGCCAAAGTTATAATCATGTTGGCGCATTCTTCTACGGGCATCTGCATGTTGTCGTCGTATTCGCCGTTGGATTCGGGGAAAAGATAATATTGAGGATGAATTTCCCCGAACGAGGTTTTCGCCAAACCCGCGTATTTGCCGTCTTCTCTCGCGCCGTAAACGTTACCAGAACAATGGGGATAGGTGCCTACGTCGTGAGGAGCGTAATCGAAATTCCATACCGGCATACGGGCAAACCTGATTATGGGGCGAAGCATGCCTTTAACGAACTCCGTGTTATATATAAGGTATAACGGTATGCTCGGATAACTTACGTCAAGCGTGCCTATACAGCCGTTACTGCCGTTTTCCTTCGACAGGAAAACCAGATTGCCTTCGTTGTCCTTTATCGCGGTGTGCGCCGCAATGCTCTGACGAAGCGACGCCGTAAGAATTTCGTAATAGTCGGGAGAAATTTTATCCGCCTTGATTTTAAGTTCCTTGTCGATTTCGTCAAGACGCGCTTCTATTTTCGCTTTGTTTTTACGCACGTCCACGATAGCGTCAAGCACGGTATGCTTTTCCAGATACAAACTCTTTTTAAAATCACCGAAGTAATCGATTGCGACTACGCTGTCGTACGCTATCTCGATAAAACCTTCTTTCTCAAAGCAAAAAGCCGCGATATATTTTTCTTCTCCGAGGTTTTTGAAATTCTTTTCGCCCGAAAGTAGATATTTTGCAAAATCGTCGCCGTCAAGAGCCGCCGCTTTATCCCCGCAAAGGTACCAGTAACCCCAGTCCGCGCCGTAACAGTCTTCGTTGTTGGATAAATAAAGTTGACGCTTTAAACCTATAAAAGCGACTTCGTCTTTTCCGAGATTATACGAATAGTTGCGACACTTATCGTTTACGGGAAGGCGCGCGTCCGAAGTATATGCTACGCGTCTGTTTACGAACAAAGATACTTCTTCTATTTCGGCGTCGCCGGAAAATCTGTAAGAAAGATAGCACACCGGCTCGGAAACAAGCATAGGATCGTCAAGAGGAAGCGGAGAAACGAAATCCGCCGTAAAAGTCGAGCCGTCAAGATCGAAGGTATAAGTCGTTTTGAAAGACGAAACCTCCACCTTCGTCTGCCTTGCGTTTTTTACGGATTTTGCGCCCGTTTTTCCGACGTCGCCCAAAAAACACCATGTAGTTCCGTCGGTAAGTTTTACGAACCCGTAAAGGGGCTTTTCTTCTCCGAACCAACACGTAACCTGCGTTTTATTGAGTTCTTCTGCCGTGCACCACAGCGAAAAGTTGGGATCTTTTACAAACAGCGGATATGCCGGTAGTTTTCTTTTCATAGTTAACTTCTCCTTCTTGCGTTTTCTTTCGTTTCTTTTGATTTTTCCGATTGCGGCGAAAAAATCGATAACGGTTGTTTTGCTTGAATATTTATTCGTTTCGTAAGTAAAACGTTACGGCTGCTGTTGCCGACTTTAATTTCAAACGTACCGCCGTTTACGGTCCAATCGTCGAAAATAACCGAATAGTAAGCGAAAGCCTGTTTATCGAGTGTGATTTTTACTGTTTTCGTCTGCCCCGCCGAAAGTCTGACCTTTTTAAAGCCTTTTAATTCTTTAACGGGACGATACACCGCCGCCTGCGGTTCCGAAACGTAAACCTGTACCACCTCGGCGCCGTCGGTATCGGACGCGTTCTTAACGTCCACCGAAACTGTCCATTGCTCTTTTTCGGGGTTTTCGGTTACGTTTAAATTACTCATTTCAAACGTCGAGTAACTTAAACCGAAGCCGAACGGGAAAGCAATTTCTTCGGGATGTCTGTCAAAATAGCGATATCCTACGTCCAGCCCTTCAGAATAACGGTTTACCATGTGGTTTGCAAAAGTGTTTTCCGACGGGTAAAGATAGCGGGATAAAGCGTAAGTTTCGGTAAGTTTACCGCTCGGATTAACCTTACCGGACAAAATATTCGCCAACGCGTGATGTCCGCGTTCTCCCGCGTAACCGGCG
Organism: uncultured Clostridia bacterium; assembly: GCA_934278995.1. Taxonomy (GTDB): domain Bacteria; phylum Bacillota; class Clostridia; order Christensenellales; family Borkfalkiaceae; genus UBA4636. The sequence continues at coordinate 76,967 of CAKQWM010000011.1, read as the reverse complement.
TAAATAACCGCGGCTACTTTATCTATCCATTCGGACATATCTATTACCGAACCGCAATGCAGTATAACCACGGTGTTCGGGTTCTGCTCGGCGGTGCGAAGAATAAGCCTTTCCTGATTGTCGTTAAGGCGCATACGATCCGCCCTGTCGTCGCCTTCGGTGTCGTAAACCCCCGCTATAACTATCGCAACGTCTGCGTTTAAGGCGGAATTTACCGATTCTAAAAACTGCTCGTCGCCCACAGACCAGGAAGCGTGTATCGTGATTTTCGAGTCGGGCAGAGCCTTTGCGAGCGTTTTATCGAGATAATCGGGTTTTTGCGTGGGAACCACTCTCGAAGAACCGCCGCCGCTGAAATATTCGCCTATGCGTTCGCAACCGATTGCAACGCTTTTTCCGTTAGAAATAGGTAATACGCCGTTGTTTTTAAGAAGGACAACGCCCTCTTCGGCAACGCGCTCGGCGCAAGACAAGCGTTGCTCCGCCGTCGTTGAAACCTTGCGTAATTTGCTTTCGCTTTCCGCTTTTTCTATAAACGCCAGAACGCGTTCGACGCAGGCGTCTATTTCCTCTTCGGTAATCCGCCCTTCTTCAAAGGCGAGTTTAAGATTTTCATAGCCTTTCAACGAATAAGGCATTTCGATATCAAGCCCCGCTTTTACCGCCGCGGTGTGGTCTTTAACGGCGTCCCAGTCGGAAATTATCGTACCGTTACGCTTCCACAGCGCGTTTCTCAAAAGCGAGTTCATTTTTCCGTTTTGCGACATGCGAACGCCGTTGACCGCATTGTAACTGCTCATTACGCACCACGGATCGGCTTTTAAAGCGATTTCAAAAGCGCGAACGTAAATTTCCCTGATAGTACGTTCGTCAACTTCGCTCGACGTCCAGAGCCGTCCCACTTCGAGATTGTTACAGCAGTAATGTTTCAGCGACGTCCCTACGTGATGATCCTGAATCCCTTCGATATAACGTTCGGCAAAAGTACCCGCAACGTAAGGATCTTCCGAAAAATATTCGAAATTACGTCCGCACATGGGGGTGCGTTTTATGTTCACGCCGGGCGCGAGCAATACGTCAACGTTGCGTTCGATACAGTCGTCGGCGAGAGCCTCACCCGTCCGGTAAGCCAAATCGGTGTCCCACGTCTGCGCGAGAACGGTCGCCGAAGGATACGCCACGGACGGCAAATCGTGCATATTGTCGTTTTCGTCGGGCGCGCAATATCGAACCCCGAGAGGGCCGTCGGATACGCGAACGCGATACAACATTCCGTCAAGGTCTTCGGTATGCCAACAATCCTTGCCGGCAAGCAATTTTATTTTTTGTTCGACCGAAAGGTCTGATAATTTTACTTTCATAACAAATTCCTTTTACTTAGAGTAACGATGCTTGGTTTTTCGGGCGGTTTGCAAGATAGCCGCCCTTACGTCGGTTTTTCGGTTAAATCAGCCTATGCCGCGATACAAAGTTACAGGCAGAACGACTTTTTTAACGGGCGCTTTGGGGTTATTGAGGCGTTCTTCCACCACGCCGTATATTGCTTTTGCAAACTGCTCGTAATCTATTTTTACGGTAGGTATTCGCCTCAGTCCGTGTACGTACCGCCCCAACCCGTCGAAGCCGACGATATCCAGATCGGGATAAAGCCTTCTTACGTCCGTATAATGCTTATCGAGTTCTTCGAGTAGCCTGTACGCGTATTCGTCGTTGAAACAGAATATTTTACGACAACCGTTGTCTATTCTTCGGCAAATTTCCGAAATATCCTTCGCTTCAAGACCGTAATTGATAATTACGGCGTCTTTTTGCAACGAAACGAGTTCTTGCGAAAAATACCCGCTACGCATTTCGTGAAATTCGTGAAACGTGCCTACGTAAACGTATTCGCCGTTATAATACGGATTAAAAAGATAACGCGCAACGAGTTTACAACCGCCTTCGTCGTCAACGCAAACGTGATCGTAACGGTTTTCGGGGTTCGTAAAACTTCCTACGCAAACTATTTTTATGTTGTTAAGTCTTGCGAAATCCGCCGTTTTTTCGTCTATCTCCGCAAAACAAATAAGTAAATCGACGCGTTGAAGGACGCATTGCTTTATCACTTCCACGTTAAATTGCGGCCAGCACAAAAATACCAACGAGTAGTCTTCTCTTTCAAAAAACAGTTTTCTGAGTTCCTCGTTAAGCGTATTAAAATATAAATTTGAAAAGCCTTCCACGTAAACTCCCACTACGGCGCGTTCGTCGGTTTTCATCATTTGCGCAACGTGGTTGGGCATATAACCCATCTCTATCGCGGTTTTACGAACTTTGCTTTTCATTGCGTCCGAAATATCGTCCATGTCGCGCAAAGCGTGCGACACCGTGTTTATCGAAACGCCGAGAGCGGAAGCAATGGCTTTCAGGCTTACGTTCTTACTCATCTTATAACGTCTCCCGTAATAGGATCGAATAATTGCATATCTGCTTTGTCGAAGTACACCGCTATCCGGTCTGAAACGGTAATTTTGTCTTTCGCGTCGTAACGACCTACCATATCCTTACCGCAAAAATCGAAGTGAACGCTGTATTCGCCGCCAAGCAATTCGCACACGGTGGGATAGGTAACGATCGCTCCCTCCTCCGTCGCGTCTTTGACTTTTTCTATACGCATACGTTCCGAACGCACGCCTATCGTAAGGTTGTGCGAGGATTGCAGGCATTTTTCGAGTTGCAACAATTTTTTGCGACAAATTTCGCGTTCAAAGGCAAATTCGTCGGTTTTTTCGTCTTTCTTTTTTAAACGGCTTATCAACTTAATTATCGCGCCGATCATAGTTTTTTTCTTCTGAACGGAGTGCTTATCGTGCTTGGCTTCGCCCGTTGCGGACAAAATTTTAAGAATACTTTCCTTCGCTTTTACGTCGAAGTTATCCATAAACGCCTTAAACTCGTTTATCTTCGCTCTGTAAAATTCGTCGTGTTTTAGGCGGAAATTTTCGCCCAGATCGTATTTTAACCCGCAAACGTTCAAAATCGCATCTTCTTGCGAATATTCGCCGCTGAAAATATTCATTGCGGGCGAACCTATAAAGCGCGCGACGAAAATATTGTCGGGGTGATTATAAACTTCCTCGGGCGTGCCGATTTGCTGAATAAACCCGCGGGACATAACCACTATACGCGTTGCCATGGTCATGGCTTCGGTCTGGTCGTGCGTTACGTAAATTGTGGTAGCGTTTATTTTATTATGTAATTTTACGATTTCGCTGCGCATGGTAAGACGCAGTTTGGCGTCGAGGTTGGATAAAGGTTCGTCCATCATAAAGACGGGAACGTTTTTGATTATCGCTCGCCCAAGCGCAACGCGTTGCATCTGACCGCCGGAAAGTTCTTTCGGCAGTTTATCGAGATACGGCACGATATCCAACTTTTCAGCCGCCTCGAAAACCTTAATACGGATTTCGTACGGCAAAAGTTTACGGTTTTCCGTTATAACGTTGCCGTTTTCGTCGAGCAACCGACACTCGTCGTCGAGTATTTCGCCTTCTTCTCTCGCGCGCGCTCTGATTTCTTCAAATTGCATTCCGAGCAAAGTCCGATACTCTTCCGCTTTGCTTTCCGATTCGCAACCGCTAAGGAGTTTCCCCGCGGCCTCGGGGGAAATGCGTAAAGACGCAGATAATTCGTCGGCGTGTCTGCCGTCGCTTCCCTTACCGCTTTTAACCGAAGATACGACTTTGACAAGGTCATCTACGCCGTAAGAATCGAATACGTGCAGTTGTTCCCATACTACGTAGGCTTTTTTGTTGCGCGCGGGTACGGGATAAGTATTTATGGTAAGAGGAAATGCGATGTTCTGATAAACGTTCATCTGCGGATACAAGGCGTAACTTTGGAAAACTATCGCCATTTTACGCTCGTTGCTCGGTTTGTAGTTTAAAAGTTCGTCGAGAAGAAATATATCTCCCGAAGTTATATCTTCAAGCCCCGCTATCATACGCAAAGTCGTGCTTTTACCGCAGCCGGAAGGTCCTACTATTACGATAAAATCACGTTTATTTACGTCCAAATTGAAGTCGTGTACGGCTTTTTCTCCGTTAGGATATACCTTTTCGAGGTGTTGTAATGTTAAAAACGGTTTATTTTTCAATTGTTCTGTCATCCTTTTACCCCCGTTGACGCAAGCCCGTCAATCATTTTGTTTTGCGTAATGATAAATATAATTACTATGGGAATAAGAGCGAATACGCTCGTTGCCATGGCTATGCCGGTCGCCGACCACCCGCCGCCGCCCGTATAACCCGTAAGCGCGACGGTAATGGTGTTCCAGTAAGATTTTTGACCGCTCAGTAAAAGTTGCGGCCACATAAGACTGTTCCAACTGCCGGTGAAAGTAAACAATACTATCAGCATAACGGTGGATTTTGCAAGCGGGCAAACTATTCTTCTGAATATTACCATACTGCTTGCGCCGTCGCTTTTCGCGCTGTCAACTATATCCATAGGTATGGACAAAAAGAAGTTGCGCATAAGAAGCATATTGAATATGCCTGTAATCCCCGGCACTATCAGCCACATATAAATGTAAGCGTACGTCGCTACGTCGCTCGTTATATTAAGCGCCCGACGCATACTTGAATATATTGCGAAGGACGGCGCCGTTCCTATAACGCCGGGAACAGCCATCCATACGAGCAGAAACTTTACGATAGCGTCTTTTCCCTTGAAGCGTAAAAACACCACCGCGTACGCCGTAAGAAGGTCAACCGCCACCGTAAGACCAACCGTTGCGAGAGTACTCCACAAAGAGTTGAACATCCATACGGGCATATTGTCTATTTTGCCTTCGCGAACGATAAAGCCCGTATAATGTTTCAGCGTCCATTCGCTCCGGGCGGACGGGAATAATTTTTCCGGGTGAGTCTGTAAGTCGAAATCGGATTTAAATGACGTACCTACCATATAAATAAGCGGTAGTACCCATATTACCGAAATTACGAACATAACGACGAAGGATACGATTTTTTCACGGCGTCTTGTAAGTTCGGACTTAGTCAGCCGACGTTTATTTTCAATCATCCCGCACCTCCTCGGTTAATATTGCGGCGTTTACGCCCGCTCCGTCAAGCACGGCGGTATTTTTAACGAAACTTCTGCACATCTGAGTGTAACGCGTGTTTTTGCGCCTCGGAGCGGTCACTTTGCGCTCTATAACGCTGAAAACAAGCACTATAAGCCCGAAAACGATAGCCGCCGCGCACAGATAGCCTGTTTGTTTGGCGTAAGCCACGCCGCCCATAAGGTATTTTTGTATAAACATCATGGGCGCGACGAAAATATTTTCGTTTTCGTAAGTATTTAACACGTAAGGTTGCGCGTACAGATTAAGATACCCTATAAGAGTATTGAACAAGCACACGTTTATTGCGGGGCGGATATTCGGCAAAGTTACGTTTACGATACGCTGAAAGCGGTTTCCGCCGTCCATTTCGCACGCTTCGTAAAGAGATTTCGGAACGTCTCTCAGCGCGCCCGAAAAAATAACGAAGTTTGTACCCGTTTGCCACCAGATACTTGCAATAAGCATAACCACCCACCTTAACGTATCGCCTTGCCAGGGCTTTCCCGCAAGCCATTCTGTTTTTGTGCCGAAAAGCGCGTTGATAAGCCCCGTTTCGTCGCCTTTGAACATATTGCCGAAAATGATACCGACTATCGTTACCGAAACTATGCTCGGCAGATAAACGATCGCCCTGAACAGTTTATACCCCGGCGGATGCATATTGATAAAATAAGCGAAAACGAGAGGTATTACGATAAGAAGCGGTACCGCCACGGCGTCAAAAAGGAACATCGTGAGGAAACTGTCCCAAAAGGTTTTGGAAATGGGATGGTTAAAGTCGAATATGATCAGATAGTTTTCAAAGGCGACAAACTTGTTGCCTTCCGGAAGATAGGGATTGTAACTCATAAAACTGAATACGAAACCCATAATAAACGGAATTACCGTGAAAACCAGAAAAACAACCAAAAAAGGGCTCATCAAAAGAAGCGCAAGAAGCGCTTCTTTTCTTTTACGAGCCTTTTGTTGTTTGATTTTTAACGTTGAGTCTATCATTTAAGACACCTTTTTAACCGAAGAAACTGATGCTGTTATTCGCGGCTTCCTGTTTCTGTCTTATGGTCGAAAAATCGCTTTCTTCCGTATGATTATCGCTTCTGTCAACGGTATCGGCGAATATTGCTTTCAGGTTATCTACGACTGCCGCGTAATGAGGCGTCGAACCTATGCAACGGAAGTTATCGATATTGGGATAAAATTTACCGATGAAGTTTGCGACGTAATCCGATTGAGAATATTCGTTGTTTGCCGAAATGATTTTAGACGCGCTTATATGCCCCGCCTTCGCCCATTCGGCGCCGACGTCCGCGCGGGACGTAAACCATTTTATGAACTCTAAAATAGCGGCTTTTTTGTTTATATCGGTAACCGTTTTGGACATTGCGAAGAAATGGCTGTCGCCGTATATGTAATTTTTGTACGGCTTATCGGTATCTTCCATGGCAAACCAACCTTCAAAACTCGTTCCGCCGAGAGTATCTCTCATCAATTCGGTTTCGGTTACGTTCTGACTTGCGGCAAAACTCTGAACGAGGTTACTCATATCCCACGGCTCTATAACGTAGAACAATCTGTTTCCGCCCATAAAGCCCGTAAGCGCCGAGGATCTTGCTTCGGCAAAAGTCGCGTAAGCGAGTTTGAACAATTCGCGGAAAGATTCGCTTGCGTTTCTTATAGCGTTACGATTGGTTACGTCGTCGTACCAGGTGGCAAGATAAGTATTTTCGTCGTAAAGCGACGCGCCGTTCTGAAGTATCGCGCTGAGATATACGTAGTTGGTAAAATAGTTTTCACCCGTAGTCCAGGCGATGGCGGATTTACCGTATTTTTGTCTGAATGCTTTGCAAACCGCAAAAAGTTCTTTTCTGTTCGTGGGAAGTTGCATGTTTAACGAAGCAAGCAGTTTTTTGTTGTAGAAAACTACGAGGCTCTGACAGTCAACGGGTACGCTGAAAGTATAATCGTCGTAACCTGCCGACATATATTTTGCAAGCCCGTCGGCGTAATCCTTCGCTTCTATTTTTATACCGCTTTTTTCCATTGCCTCGTTCAAAGGCTGGATAAGTTTGTTATCGGCAAAGTTTTTATGCGACTTCTGATGCGACATGATAAGGTCGGGCGCGTTGCTGTTTTGAGTAATTTTAGCGGCAACGTCGCGTTCGTACTCGCCTTGCCCCGTATTAGTTACGTTTACGCGGATTTTTCCGTTGTATTCGCGGTTAAACTTTTGTACGAGCATATTAAAAGCGTCTTTATCGTCGCCCGCTACTACCGTTTCGAGTTTTACGCTCACGTTTTTGAATACGACTTTGCCGTCGGCGTCTTTTTCAAGTTCGCCTTCGGTCGTCCACCATTTGTTTTTATCGGGATCGGGATTATCCGGATCTTTGGGCGAGCAGGCGCAAAACGCGACAGCCGTCACGATACATAAAATAAAGCAAATTATTGTTCTGAAAACGTTTTTCTTCATCATTTAATCCTCCTTTTATTTGGATAAGCGTATGACCAAGCCGCCTTTGGCGAACAATTTGAAGGTCTTTACGTCGTTTTTGGTTATCGTAATCGTTTCTTTGTTTACCTTTTTACCGGCTTCGTCCGCGTCGGTAAATATTTCAGCCTTGTAACTGCCCTCGTCGAGGAAGGAAAAGTCTATCGTTACGTTGTCCTCGAAGGACGAGTTGATTGCCCCTACAAACCAGTATTTTTCGGTTTGCACGGCGGCGCAGTAATAAAAATCGGGCTGACCGCCGAGGAACACCGTTTGTTGTTTCAAAGACGGGATAGATTTATAGAAAGAATAGATGGTCGTATTTTTATAGGTGGCGGAGTAATCGCCCATCATGGGCATACCGGATTCGAATAACACGGCAAGCGCCATCTGATGCGCCATGGTAATATTGTCGCTCAACGGTTTTACCACGGGGGTAAAGTCGGTAGGTCCTATAACGTTACGGACGAACATTTCGTTTACCGTTACGTCTGCGGAAACGCGTTTGAACTCGTTGCCGTAAACCGCTTCGCGGTTAATGACGTTGGGATACTCGCGGCGTTCGCCGGTAGGCTTGTTGGAGCCGTGGCAGTTTACAACCATTCGTAATTTAGCGGTTTCCTGATAAATACTTTCGTACCATTTTATAGTGTCGATATCTTCGCCCTGATGGGAAGGATCGGTTGCGTTCTGACCGTCGAAGAAGTCGATTTTTATACCGGCTACGCCGAGGCTTGCCCAGCGTGTGAGTTTTGCTTTCAGTATTTCGATGTTTCCGTTGCCGAAGTCTGTAAGCGCGTTGCACCAGACGAGAACTTTCACGCCTTCTTTTGTTGCCTCTTTAACGAATTTTTCGAGTGTTTCGTCGGAGGTGTCGCTGTTCCAGCCGCCGTCAAGTAAAACGTACTTCCAGCCCATCGTTTTTGCAAGCGCAAGATATTCGCGGTGAAGCGCAAAGTCGTTTTGCGGGCGTTTGCCGTCGTAAATAAGCCAACTCCACGCGCATACGCCGGGTTCTACCCAGTCGTAAGTATAAGTTTCTTTTTCTTCCGCTGTAAGGCTTTCGTAATCGTCGGGTTTCCAGTACTCGACGTTATCGTAAACTTTTTCTACGAGTTCCGAGGTGTTTACCGTAGCCATGTCGCCGACGATGCCTACGCGCCAGGGCGAATTAAACGGATAAGATACCTTGTTATCGTCGAGTTTTATACCTGCGGGCGTGTGTACCGTCTGCAAAACGCCGGAACCGTTATCGCCGTCTTTTATCTTTAAAAACGATCCGTAAAAACCGCTTCCCACAAGGTGAGATTCCATTATAAGCGAATAATACTCGGAATCGGGAACGTTATAAAGTAACGGCATGGCTATATATTGCGCGTCGGTAAGTTCCGATACCGTACGCGCCTGATAAGAAGTTTCGTACGAGAAGCAGTTTTTACCGCTGAAATTCGTTACGAATTCCTGCGACCACATAGTTGCGTTCTGAGGAACGGCAAAGGTGGTATCCTCGCTTTTTACCGTCATAACGCCGCTTGCGCCGTCGGTTCTTCTTACGACGTATCTGAAGGCGTAACCGTCGTCGTAAACGCGCATTATAACGTCAAGATAAAACTCCCACGCTTTCAGCGTGATAGTGGTTTCGTTGGCGTCGTAAACGACTTTTTTAACCTTACCCGAAACGTTTTCGTATTCGCCCTGCACCCTTTTCTGACTTACGTTGTCAACGGTAGTCATCGACAGATCGTCTTCTTCGATATCGAAGCCCAAAGAAGATTTTCCCACTACGGTTTTGCCGTTTTTGGTTACGCCGTACGTAAGTTTTCCGTAAGCGTCCATAGTAAGTTCGGCGCAAATCGTCTGATCGGGAGAAGTTACCTTCCAGTTGCCTTTATCGGCAAGGTTATCCGATTGCTTAGGTCCGTTGCAGGCAACAAGCCCTATCGCCGAAAGAATACAAAGAGCAATGCAAACAAAAATTAAAGTTAATTTTTTCATAGTATTTCTCCTCAGGAAACCATTCCCGCCACTTGCGCGTATAACTCTTTCGTTTTGCTTTCAATCATTTCGCGCGTGGCGTTATTGTCGGTCAGGAACGGAATAATGACTCCTTCCGCCGCTATTTTGTTTACTATAAGTTTGATGTTGGCGCAACCCGCCAGAGTGTAATAGTTTTCGGGTAAGCACGCGCTACGGATGATTTTTACCGTAGGGTTATTTGAATTTACGTACTCCGGATTACTTATGGCTTTTTTATTCAAAGGAACGAATCCTTTTTCGGCAAACTTATAAGCGTTTTCGGAAACGTATTTGGCAAATTCCGCCGCCGCGCAGATCTTTAAAGGATCCGCAAGCACGTTGGTTGCCTGATTGTAAAAACCGATACCCCAGGTGTGTACGGGAACGCGATTTTTTGCTTCGCCGTCAATATCGGTCATCAACCCGCTTATGGGTAAAACCCCTAAGTTAGAGTTTGACGCTATCGCCGCTTCGCCGCCTGCCCACGTTTGCATACCCATAAGAGCGTTTCCTTTGGATACGTAATCGTAGATAGCGTCGCCGTTCAAATTCATCGCGGCGCCTTTATTCAACCCGTTTACGCCGAATAAATCGTAAGTCGTCGTCATTGCGTCGGTCGCGCGTTGCATAACGCCTTCCTGTAACCATTTATTGAGGTAAACGCCGTCGGCGAAGTTGTAGTAGTCCGCTTCGTTCTGAGCAAAAGCCGTAAAACTCGGCGCTTCCATGTACGACCATTGCGTCGTGGTTACTATGCTTTTAAATGAAGCGTTTGAAGCCTCTCCCTTGGCGGCTTTTTTCAAAAGCGCGCTTAATTCGGAGTAATTTGAAGGCAACGGATTACTTCCGTTATATTTTGTCATAAGGAATTTATTATAGACGAAATACGGCGCGTAAGCCGCTACGGGTACCTGCAACAAAACGCCCTTGTTTTTACATTCGTTGGTAGCGCCCTCGTAATAATCGTCGTTACTGACGTTTAAACCTGCAAAAGAATAAATGTCCGCTATGGGATAATAAGTAGTGTAGCAACGCATCTGTTCGGGCGTTTGCTGAATACGTAAAAATACGTCGTCCTGATTAAGTAAAGACGTGCCGGTAGAAACGACTATTTTACCTTTGTGTTCTGCGTTGAAATCATCGGCGAGTTTTTGTAAAACTTCGGAAGAGCATACGTGCTGAACACTGTTCCAGATATAAACGCGGGTATTTTCGTATTTTATGCTTCCGTCCGCGTTACGAGGAATATTCATGGTGTAACTATACTTCGCGTGAAGAACCATATTTTCTTTCACGGGGAACTTTCCGAACGTAAATTCTTCGGTAAAGTTTTTATCGGCGTACCAGCCGACGAGTTCCATACCGAAGCGTTTGTGTTGCGGTTTGTATTTTTCGGCTATCGTACTGCCTTTTTCGACCTCTATAACTTTATTAGTCGCGCCCGCGTAACCGAAGTCGAAGGTTACGGTCGTAACGCCGGGTTTGACTTTCCATACGGCGTATAAAGACAAATCTTTATATACTTTGTCCGAAAAATCGTATTTGTTTTTGCCGTCGCTGTCGGTAGCCCAGTAGTCGATACGATACCCTTCCCTCGTTGCTTTCCATTCGGGCGCGTTGGTACCCGACTGTACGGGATAAACGCGTTTGTCGGCGCCGTCGTAATTCAGGTTATAAGTAACGTCGTAACTTTTCTTGTCGCCGCCGTTTTGTTCGTTGCACGCAGATAAAGCCAACATACCGAAAACCATTAAAAACGCCAACGACAAGGCTAACAGTCTTGTTTTTGCTTTCATACGGTTGCTCCTTTATTTTTTATATCGTAACCGCGCAATTTTTGCGGTTTTTAAAAATTTTTTGCGAATTTATTTTTTATCGGATATTTTTAATCGTCTTTTAGGTAAGGTTTTTAGCCCGAACCTTCATAAAACGACCGTTTTCAAGCCTCTTTTTCCGATAACCGAGGCTTTTTTGTGATTTATAAAACGGTTTTTAGGTTTATCGTCTTAAATTTTAATGTACTTAGCAAAATATATACGGCTTACGCCGCTTCCTCCGGAGAGGAAGCGACGCTTGCCGTAAAGTTCAGAATAGAAAAACTGCGATTTATTACAAAGTATAAATTAATCTACCCAGTTTCCTTGTCCGCTGTGGCTCTTCCACATAATGTTGCTGAATTCGCCGTCAACGCCGCAGGTCTTCCAGTGCATGATAACGGGTTTATCCCATCTGTTATCGCTTGTTGCCGATACCCTGATGGTACGAGTCATCGTTTGTGTAGGATCGTCAACCATTGTGGCAGTCATCGTGTATTCGGAATACGTTTCGGTAAGGTTACGGGTAATCGTGAATTTAATCGCTTTTGTTACGTCAAAGCCATGCATACCTTCAAAGTACATATTTCCGTCTTCGGGGTTTTGCGGCGTATTGAGCAGCCATCTCGAGCCGCCCGCTCCGTTGTACTGCGCGCCGAATAAAGTTCTTTCATTTCCCCATTTATAGTTGCGGACTTCTAAAGCCATACGAGGTTTGCCTGTGCCTTCTTTGCCGGCGTTGTCGGTCTGTCTATAAACCCAACTGAACGAGAAGTTTCCGTCGAATATCTGATAGGTGCTTATCATTGCGTCGTTGATTCCGGTAAACGCCTTGCACGTGTTGGTAAAGTTGATGCCCTTTTCGGCAGTGGTCTCGCCGTGCGTGAAGTGGTTGTTGTCGATGTTTTTGGAACCGCCTGCCCAACCGCCGTCGGGAACGTAGTTAACGATAAGTTTTGCTCCGTTGTCGGTAAGCGCGTTGTATTTTTCGGTAACGGCTTCCTGTCCGTCAAAGAAGTTGATGTTTCTTACTACGCCGATACTATCGGGGTTGTTCATCGTGTCAACGTATAAACCGGGACGGGTATCGCCTTCCGCGTAGAAGCGAAGGTTAACCGTGTTTACGTATTGATCGTTCATGAAGAACATAAAGAAGTCGCCCATACGGAGAATTGCAAACTTCTGAACGGACCTATCCGCCGAAGGCGTAAGGTTGCGATATTCGTTCAATCTGTATTGATGGAACAGATAGTTTGAATTGAATTCCAGATCTCTCCATTCGTTGCCGAGCATCTGCCAACCGCTTGCTTCAACGGTTTGCCCGTCTTGTACCCACGTTGCCGTAGCCAAAGTGTTGTAATCGATACTCTTGTAGTTATAATCCCAAGTATCTACCGCGTGGATAAGAACGCGTTTGTGGTTTTCTTTAAGATAATCTTTGCCTTCTTCGTCCTGAAGGGTTTCGGTTTTGAAGTGTGCCATACCGAGCGATGCGCTACCTACGCCGGTATAAGTTACTTCCGCGTAGTAATACTTACTCGGGTTAAGGTTGAACGAAAGCATCTGGAAGCCGTAACCGGAGGTAACTATAGTTTGTTCCGCGTCGGCTTTAAGTTCGTCGGCATTCCATTTCGTATCCGTCCAGAAAGTAAGTTTTCTGCAGAACTCGAAGGTTATTACCTTTTCTGTTTTTAAGGTTTCGTCAACGGGATCGGTTACCTGAATAGTAACGGTATAAGTGCCTTTGGGCGCGGTAATAGTTCCCGCGGTTTCGTCGTAAACGAGGTCTTCTGATTCCTGCGGCGCGATAACGATGTTTTCCGCTCCTATCGGCGTGCCGTCGCACGCTTTTGCCGTAAATTCGGGAAGCGTTACCTTCATATTTTCAACCGCCATGATTTTTCCGCCTTCTGCGGTTTCTTCAAAATCGGGTAATTCTTCAAACATAACGGTAGGTTCGCCGCGTTTGATTTCAACCGTGAAGGTGTCCTTGATTTCCCCTACCGCAACGGTAACGGTGGCAGTGCCTGCGCCCATAGCGGTCAGTTTATAGCCTTCAGCCTTTATAAGACCTTCGGGACTGCACGTTACGGCAGCGGTCGTATTTGCCGCCGTATAATGTTCGGCGGGCGCGAAAGCCACTTCAACCGTACGAGTCGTTGTCCAATCCGTCCAGACTTCGGACATTGCCGCTTTGTTGGTAACGGTTACGCCCGAAAGACGCGGCGTAACTGTAATTTCCACTGTGTCGGTAGCGTCGCCTACGGCAAGCGTGATAACCGCTTTGCCTGCTCCTTTTGCCGTAAGAGTAACGTTGTCCGAGCCGACTTCTACTACGTTCGGCGCGGAGGAAGTTACGGTGTAAGCCTTGTCGGAGACTTTTCCGCCGACGGTTACTTCGGGTTGAAGTTGACGCGCGGCGTCACCCTCCGTCCATTTTGCCGTCAGTTGCTCTTTGTTCATAATAGAAACTTTTACTTCGGCGTTTGACGGTACGCATGCGGTAACCGTAAATAACGAAGCCAAAAGTACCATTACTAACAAAACGAGAGTAATTTGCTTGTTCTTCATCTTGAACCTCCTGATCTTTTTCTGTATTTTTTATCCCCTGTGATATTTAATTGTCGGGGAACAGATCCGAATTTAACCGGGTTTTTATTCCGAAAAAGTTGTTGCTTCGCCGCAGTTTTTATTCCGGCAAATGTGTTGTTCGGGCTGTATAAGCCGACGAACGGATTTTGCTTAACCTTCGTTTAGCGAACGCGGTCTTTAACGTAAAGTAATAAAATTGACGTTGCCGATACCGAAATAGCGCCGTCGGACGAGCCGATAAAAGTAATAGAGCCGCCTGATCAGAGTCTTTCGACTTTAATTTTATAAGCCTCGTTTTTTAAAACCGCTTTTCGTTCTACGCGCGCCCTTTTAAGTCGATAATGATATTTGCGTTTGAAAATCAAACGCAAAGGGGATATCCCCTTTTTTCGACAATTTTTTTGTCGTGTCTTTCGCTCGCGGGTTTTCGCGGTGTTTTTTTCTGCGTTTCCGCTTTTTATACCCTGTTCCGCTTTCATTTTTTTTACGAAAAATTTCGGTTATATCGTCTTACGGAAACTTCTTGCGCGTTTTAAACTTTTTTGCGGTTATTTCTTGAATTACAACCCCTGACCGCTTTCTTTCTTTTTTGGTTTTTTTAGCAATTTTTTTAAACGCAAAACCGCTTTCGATTTTTTTAAAGCGACGGCTTTAAACTCAAAAATTGCCCGTCAATATCAGTGTAACACGCTTTTTTTAGGATTTCAATCATTAAGTTTAATGTAAACCTCCCCCAAAACGGAAAACTTGCGCTTTTTCGCCCTTTTAAGAAGTCTTTCCGCGCTCGGGGCATATTAAGTATCGCGCGTACGCCCCGCGTAACGTTTATATAATTATTTTAGTTCCCATAAGAGATTTTTATGTCAAAATTCACCTTCGATTACATTGTAACACGCTTTTTTTTCAATTTCAAGCATTAAGTTTAATGTAACTTTTTCTCGTAAAAAATTTTATTTACGAATATCCAAAGTAAAACTATTGTAGCGGTATTTAAAAAAACAACAAGACGATTTTCGCTTAAAATAGTCAGTGATAACGATTGAAATCTTTAAATTGAAAATTTTTAATAATTTTTATTTTTCGATAAAAAATCCGTTGACTTTCGTTGTCTTGTGTGGTACCATTTGAATATGAGAATATAAAGGTGTAAAAATGGATCGTATGCGTTGGAACGAAGAAGAGTTTTTAAGAGTATATAAAGGTTCGGCGACGTTTGTTACCGAAGAAAATCGGTATTATCGCCTGTTTTTGGATTTATTGAAGGATGAGGTTTTATTAAGCCATATACGGTTTGCAAACGATACGCTTTCCGTGCCTCCGTTAAAATCCTTTATTTTATACGAGCGCGACGTTTTGAAAAAAGACGTTTTCAGAGAAGAAATGAGCAGAAACGCCAAGCGCGGATTAGGCGCGTGTTTCGGATATTTGTATAAGGTAATCTACGGCGGATACGAGGCCGAACAAGGATGGGTAAACGATGACGAAACAGGAGTAAAAACCGCAAGTTTTTACGTGAAAACCAAGTAAGCGGAGAAATTATTCATGTTGTTTTATAAAGAACGGCAAATTAACAATAAATCGAAATACAACGACGTTGTAAAATCGAGATTATCAGGCGACGCTTTAGCCGTTATTTTAAACGGACTATCGCCCGATCCTTATACGGGCAAATTCGATCACAAAAAAATATCTTGTAACTGCGTCGGCAGAAAAACCGAAAAAAGATGGTGCAGATGTCTTGTAAACAGCCAACGAAAAACTTTAACAAACGAATGTGAAACCTGCGATTTGAAAAAGACTTACGCAAAACCCGTCGAAAACGCCGTTTTCGTTGACTTTGAAGTACCGGTTACAAATACCAAAAGCGTCGGCGAGATTGATTTGATTATGGAATATAACGGTAAAACTTACGCCGTCGAAACCAAACGACCGGAGAGCAATGAATCCGTTTTAAGAATGGTCGCCGAAATAATCACCTACGTCTATTGTTCCGGCAAGGAAATGAATAAAGCGATTATGTTCGTGAAAAACAGCGAACAATATTGTCAATGGGTTGGATTAAAAAACGGCAAGGACTATAAATATAAAGCGTGCGAAGAACTGCGTGAAATTGTAAAAAACAACGATATAACGGTATTTTGCCTGGAAGATTCAACCGACGAATATCGCGTTGAAATATTAAATTAACAATCAACGAATTTACAATCAACGAATTAAAATCAACGACGGCTTTTTGACCGCCGTTGATTTTAACCGTTACAAGATGAGAAAATAAACATTGAAATACTATACTATACTTATAAGTGAGGTTATAATATGCAATTACAGTATCGAATTATACGAGGAAAAGAGGAACTTACGGGTAATTTAATCGAATTTTCATTATACGGCGCAAAAATTCTCGTGGAATGCGGTAAAAGTTTGCGTTCGTCGGCGGCGTTGACGGAAACCGAACGAATCGTTCTTACGACGCGCTACGATGCGGTTATCGTTACGCATAATCACGCGGATCACAACGGACTTATACATCTTGTCGATAAAAAAATTCCCGTATATTCGGGAAGGATATCGAGAGAGATTTTTTGCTTGCAACATGCGGGGGCGGACGTTTCTAATTTCCGTACTTATTACGACGGCTCGCCCTTTTACGTGGGCAGTATTCGTATTACCCCTTATTTATGCGACCATTCCGCTCCAGATAGTTATATGTTGCTTATCGAAGGCAACGGCAAAAGTATTCTTTATACGGGGGATTTTCGTTCTCACGGAAGAAAATCGTTTGACGCGCTGTTAGAGCGATTCCCCAAAAAAATTGACACGGTGATTACGGAGGGCACTAACTTTTTTCTCGGTAAAACTTTCGGTGAACGCGCTTTGGAAAAAAAATTGACAGACCTGTTTAACCACACCGAAAAACCCGTTTTCATTATAGCCTCCACAACGAATATTGACCGTATAGTAAGCGCGTATAAAGCAAGCGCGCGGTCGGGACGGGATTTTTTAGTCGATATCGAAGAAGAGCGTATTCTTGAAATTATGGGGGCAAGCGTTCCTAAAGCAAAAACATTCGATAAAGTCAAAGTATATTATCCTAAATCGATTACGGACTTTTCGTCATTTTGCGACGTCAGAAAAAAATCGGTTTCTATTCGCGCTTTGGCGCCTAAAACCGATTACGTCATGATGGTTAAAACTTCAACGTTGCCGTATTTAAGAAAATTAGCAAAACTCGGCAACAATCTGAAAGGCGCAACGTTGGTTTATTCTTTATGGAGCGGGTATCTTGAAACGGACGGAATGCAAAAATTTATTGCGGGCGTAAAAAAGTTGGGCATAAACGTGGTTAATCTGCATGCTTCCGGGCATGCCGATAAAACCACCGTCATGAGGCTTTTAATGCGTTGTTGCCCGAATGAAGTCGTTTGGGTACACACTCCGTTTGAAAGTTCTGACTACAAAAAATATCCGTTTTTGCATTACGAGCGGCGAAGTGTTTCAAATAAGACAAAGGAGATTGAAAAATATGAAAATTTTAATAACGAGTAGAAAATGGATAGAACAAAAAGCCACCTTCCCTGCCGGTCGCAAAGTAGCGTTGATAAGTATTTGCGATACGGATTCAACGTTTGCAAAGCCGAATTTCACTCCGTTTGCATTGCTGAAAATTCGTTTTAACGACGTGTATTTCGAGGCTTTACCGCAAACCGACAAAAAACAACGGCTGAAAATCGTAAAAAAACAGTGTGTGAAAATCGACGCCGCCGCCGAACAAATTGCCGTGTTTTATCACGGACTGCCTGCCGATACGGATATTTTGATATGTCAATGCGAGTTCGGGCAATCTCGCAGCGCGGCGGTTGCCGCGGCAATTATGGAATACAAAGCGAAAAAAGGCATCGAGGTTTTTTCAAACGACAAATACTATCCGAATAAATTAGTTTTCAGAAAAGTTTTAAATGCATTAAAGGAACAATACCGCTAAAAAAATTATATGCGAAAAACCTTTATGAAGAAAATTATATGCGAAAAACCTTTATGAAGAAAATATCTTATGCCGAAAATTTTACACCGCAAAAAAAGTCACGGTTTTTCGTAATGAATCGTAAATTTAATTTAAGTCGGCAATTATCTGATTTTAATATTTGTTATCTTATTGTTATTCTGAAATATTCGACTTGTTATTCCGGATTATTCGGCTTGTTATTCCGAATTATTCGGCTTTTTGTTCCGAATTATTCGGCTTGTTATTCCGAAAGATTTGATGGGAAACCCGCTACCTGTTTTAGTATTTATTTTGGTATTTATCCCCTTATCGTCATGCCGAAATATTCGACTAAAAGAAATATACGCACTCTAACTGTTCATTAGGGTGCGTACAGTTCGCTTGTGGAGGAGCGTTAGTAACGTAAATCGAATAATACAATCACTTAACGCTAACCAATCTAAACGTAAATTTAGCCTATATTATTTTCGTCATCGAATCTTTTTTTATCAAATATTGCACGTTCACCGTATACAAGAATAGGAACAATCGTCATTTGTTGTAATTTTTCATAAATTTTTTGACTAACTTGCTCTTGACTTTCGCATAAATTGCCGGAATCGTCCGTGTATTCAAACTTTAAGTTATATATCGTGTAATTAGAAACACAACCGTTGTTATTTTCAGTCACTTCCGTTTCGGTTAAGTCTGTTATTCTGCCGTTTTCGGAGTGACCTTTATGGGCAACTTCAAGTGACTTTTTACCGTCGATAATCATTTTTGCTCCGTTGCCAATGAAACCTATTGCCGCAATAATCATTATTCCGCCAATTAAGCACATAAATATTGTTCCAAATTTATCTTCAGGGTCGTATGACTTGATTCCTGAACTAATTACAAAAATAGCAATTACCATAGCAATTAAGGCGATTACTATTCTGCTAATACCACCAACCATAGTTCCGCGATTAAATTTTTTCTTTTCCATTGAATTAACCTCTTTGAATTTTTGGCAAAACTGACTTATGCATTTAACAGACTTGTTTTGCTCGTTTATTATTGTAGCATAAATTTCTAAAATTTTCAACCGCTATTGAGTTTGCAAACGTAGAATTCTTGAAAAACTTCAAATGGCAATTTGGGTGCTTGACTATACAAGCGCGACGCTTCGCGTCGCGGTCAAGCACCCGCCAAACAACTAACTTAAACTCGGATAAAAAGGTCGACTTTGGAGCCCGAGCAATTATTCTCCCGGCATAGGTTTTAGTATTTTTTATCTTATTATAATTCAACAATATTTGGCTGAAAAAACTGCTATCATTTTCAGTATTTATTATCTTATTGTTATTCCGAATTATTCGGCTTGTTATTTCGAAGCATTTAAAAAAAGAAATATACGCACCCTAACTTTTCATTAGGGTGCGTATATTTCGCTTCTGGCGGAGCGTTAGTAACGTAAATCGAATAACTTATCATATTTTTTCAAATAACTTCAATTCGATTTCATCCAATTTGTTTATCATTAAGTTAATTTTTAAAGATGCCTTATTTCTTTTTTCTTCTTCCTTTAATGATTCTGTATATTCTGTCGTTATCATCTTAAATTCTATGTATTGGTTTTTTAGAAATTCAAATTCTTTACTGATATCGAATTTATTAGCATAATTTGCCAGCAATTCTATTGAATTGCAAATTATTCTGTTATTCGAAAGAATAATAGCTGTAAAATCCTTCTTCATATAATCATTAAAAATTGATTCACGACAAGATTCTAACGAAAGGTGTAGAGACCTTAATTTTATAATATATGTATCAATAAAGCGTTTTTTATTGGCATTCTTTTCATTTAATATATATGCGATGATTATACCAATAATAATTGTAAGAACAATAGAAACCCAGTCCTTAAATGCGATGCCCCAAAAATCATTCTTAAATATTGCGCTTAATGTTATCCACACTACTAAAAGAATAGATGCAACAATAAGCATAATTATTTTAACAATTTTTTTCATTTCAATGCCTCAATAGCCGCTTTTATATATGATTCAACCTCTTTAATTAAAGATGGTTCTTCATCTGATTTAAACGAAAAAATAGATAAAATGTTTCTATCTTTTGTAACTCTAACTAATCCGCCAAAAGCCTCTTCCAAAAATGAAGTAGGGTATCCATATCCGCCATCGAAATCAATTAGTATCGAAGTACTCTGTTCTTTTGCTTTTTTTAATAAATCCAATAAAACAGTATTTCTGAAATTCTCTCCCGAAAATTGTCCCTCACTTTCATAACGCGGACCAGGAGTCTCTGTATAGTTTTTTGCAATTACGTATGTTATCATTATTCTTATAACCTCCTACAGTTACAGTTGAATTTCCCAATAATATATAGTGCCAAATATTGGTTTTTGCAATTCATTTTCTTCAATTGCTAATTCGCCATTATTATCCCTTAGTTTACAAAAACCTTTATTAGATATTATAGTGAAGTTGTTTAGTTTATGTTCTTTTACACACTCTTTTATTTTTGGCAAACCTTTCCCTCTGTATTCTTTCTTGGTTGTAGTTCTAAATTCGCCATCTAATGCAGAAGCTATTATTGATGATTCAGTACTCCACAAGCGTTCTGTCCATTTTTTTCGAACTGTTTTAGGAATGCCCAACCCTATATCGAGAAAAGTATATTTCAATACGTTTGCATCCTTTTGTGCAAATAGATACCATTTATTTAATTTATTTGAATCGGCTGTTGTGTATGCATGTTGGTACGTGTTTAGCATCATCTCATTGATTAATACATATAAAAAACGAGTCGACTGCTTGGTGGAATTACAATAATTTGTTGTAAAATCACATATGGCTTTCGTTGATAATTGGTTGTATTTGTCATTTGACATAATCCGTACACATTGTGAATTTGTATAATCTTTCGGGATTTTACTTTCCATATAATCAAGAAACCCAGATTGGATAAAACATTCTCTAGCTTTATGATTAAAAGGTAAATTACCTGTAAATCTATGATGTGCAAGTCCTAATTTTTGCAAGTCTTTTATAACTGCCAATAAATAAATTATCGCATCCGCTGTAATATTCTCTACCTTAGACAAATCAAATAAAATATATGCAGATTTTTGTCTTTTGTTTGTAAAACTTACAACTTTATCAAAAAAATCCGACATTTCTAAGGCATTATCTTTTATACTAAAGTTTCTAGGAGCCGATACCACATAAGACTCTTGTTGTGATTGTTGCTTATTTTCTTTGCTTTTATATGAATAATGAGCCTGTCCACTTCGACGACCTTTTTTCTTTCTTTTTCTTTTCTCTAAATGTTTTAACCTATGTTTTAGCCAAGCATTATATCTAGGATTATTTCTTCTCATTTATTTCCCCTTAATGCCCATTTACTTCCAACTGCAATTGATAGTAATAATCGTAGTGGGCATTCCAACAATTTGAATGTCGAACTTCAAACTTGTTTCGACTTTGGTAGCCGCATTATGTATACGGAAACTGAATTGCCAACCTCCGTCCATATATAACTCTACCGTGTTTGTGCTATTTGGCTTAAATTCAAGATTCACGATACGAGTGGGCAGACAAGCCACAGGAATATGTATTTGCGGTTTTATTGTTTTGCTTGCTCGGTTAAGTTGACCGTGCATATTATACGATTGAATGCGAGTGATACGCTTTGAATCAATACTGATAACTTTGTAAAAATCGAACTCACCAAGTAAATATTCAACCATTTTTTGCGGAACGGAAGAATCTAACGCATTGCTACGATTAAGTTCGTCCATGAAAGCCTGCAAAAGAGGGACATACACAGTTGTATCTTTTGACGGCAATTCATTCCATTTTTTATTGTCAGCCTTTTGTTCTGTCAAATAATCGAAAATGGGCTTAATATCGTTCCAATAGTTTTCTGAACAAGGGATACCAAACCATTTATTGCCGAAATCCAAATCTTTTGCCAAACGGCTATGCTTTACAGCAAAATGATTATGTTTAAGGCTCAAGCCGATTTCCCATTTTACGTTTTCACGAGCAATCACTATATCTCTGACATCACCTTCTTTTCCTTCGTTGTCAGTTTGAATCTTTAGGGAAAGAATATCATCGCTATTTTCGACAATCATAGGTTCCATATCAAAAATAGTAGATACAGCGGCAGTAGCACTTTGCACAAGGATAGACTTTAATTCATCAGAAATCGTATTCCAAGCGTGTTCGGCGGCATGATATGCGCTATTAACCTCAATTTCAGCCTTGCGAGTTTTATTAATTTCTTGAGATAAAGTCAATAGGCAAATAAATTCATAAGCACGACCTTGATTATTGCTTTGTTTACTCATTTTTCCTCCTTCGCTTGTAATGCTTGTTTTATTGCTACCGCGACTTCATAGGCGAGATTTACTGGAACTGCATTGCCAATCATTTTATAGGCGTTGTCCGTATAATCGTAAATAAATTTGAACGTATCGGGAAAGCCTTGAATACGTGCAATTTCACGAATAGTCATTCTACGATATAAGTGTTCTTTGCCTTTTACAAATTCACGATGATTTTGAGAAATGAAGGTCATTTTAGGGGCTTGCGGATGTATTTGACATTGCCTGCCCGATGCTTGAACCGTGAATGCTTGTTCGTCCCAAGATTTTACTCTGTTACGACTCATAAATATAGGCGAGAACGCCCCCGTAAAGTATTCGTTATTATTAACAGCATTAGGGTTATGATAATTTTTAGCACCGGCAGGAACTGCAGTGAATTGTAAATCCCAAATTGTATCGCGAAGCGTTATTTTTTTATCATTGCCTTTTGTTGAACCTTGAGGAAATTTGAAATCAATATTCAAATCGTTTCTAAATCCAATATAAAAAACACGCTTACGCTCTTGCGGCACACCATAGTCTTTAGCGTTTACTAAAGTAACGGTTACGTTATAACCGCATTCTTTAAACAGTTCAATAATATTTTTAACAGCCTCGGAATGTCTGCCGAGCAACATACCACTTACGTTTTCAGCAAGAAAAAATTTCGGTTGTTTGCTTTTCAATATCCTTATGTATTCATAAAAAAGTTGACCGCGCAAATCGTCGATTCCGCGTTGCGCACCTGCTTCAGACCAAGATTGACAAGGCGGTCCGCCAATTATTCCGTCGATATCGTCTGGAAAATCCGTATCTTTAATTTTGCGTATGTCTCCTTCTATTAACTTAGTATTGGGATGATTGGCCTTGAAAGTTGCCCAAATTGTAGGGTCAAATTCGTTTGCTACGGCAACATTAAAGCCTGCCTTTTCAAAGCCCAAATCCAAACCGCCGCAACCGCTGAACAAACTGATTAAGTTCATTTAAGGCATCCTCCAATAATTATTTTTCTCCATTATAGCACAAAATTCTAAATTTTTCAACCGCTATTGAGTTTGCGAGCGCAGAAATCTTGAAAAACTTCAAATGGCACTTTGGCGGGTGCTTGACTATACAAGCGCGACGCTTCGCGTCGCGGTCAAGCGCCCGCCAAACAACTAACTTAAACTCGGATAAAAAGGTCGACTTTGGAGCCTGAGCGAAACGGGGCGTTCGCCGCTAAACCGCTTGGCGAATCGCCCCGTAATTCTTCGCACGGCGGCATATTTTGAGTTTTTATTCCTTTTATATCTTCCAAGTATTTTCGCTCCGTTTTGTTTCGGGCGGCGTTTTCCTGCACCGTCCTTTTTTACTGCCGCATAAACCATTTTTCACTCCTGCTTGAGTATGACTTTACTCCCCGAAAACTTCAAAATTATTCACACTTTTATCCACACAAAATCTATTCTCGGCGTATGATATAATCGTAGATGTTCCGACGACCGAAAAACGCAGATACAACCCGAATTTTTGCAAAAGAAAAACCCAAACCGAACACTTTCGTATTCGATTTAGGTTTTGTTTGGCGGAGAGGACAGGATTCGAACCTGCGGTACGTTTCCGTACACAACATTTCCAATGTTGCACCATCGACCACTCAGACACCTCTCCGTAAGTCGATTAATCAAATTGTTGTTTGATATGCCTTGTCATTATATAAAAACGTGCGATATTTGTCAAATAATTTTAAGCGATTTGATGATTTTTTTTAAATTGCGTTACGCCTTCTTGTATTCAGATAAAATTATCGCTGTTTTTTAACGCACGACGTAATGATAAAGGGCGCAAAAAAGTGGCGATAACGGGCTTATAGCCTTATTTTTATTGAATTTTTAAGCAAATAAAAAAAGCGAATCCTTGTTTTAACTAAGCCGATATACTTATTTAAACGCGGTTAATTATTTCACTTTTTTTTAAGAACAAATTTTTCGGGACCGAGTTGTTTTATAAAAATCGAATTTAATTCTTCTAACGTACCCTCTTTCAAATCGGCTTTAGGAACTACGTGACAAAGACCTTTTGACAAATATAAAAGGTAATGCGTAGTGGTTTCCACAACCTTATGGTAGTACTTATAAGCCATTTCGGTGTAAGAAGAAAAATCGTCGGAACGTTTTTCTTCGACAACGACCTTATCGAAATAAAAGGTAAAATTCACGGTTGTTTCGTCCGACAAAATCGGCATCGAATTATCCGATTTTTTTTGAAAAACTTTAAAAAAAATAAGTATCAGCGGATAAAACAACGCGCCCATTACGATAAAAAAGACGCCGATAAAAATATCCGCTTCTTCGCCGAATAACTCGAAAAATCCTAACGAAATAAGTAAAATCGAAAGCGCAATGCAAAGCGGAGTTAGTTTTTTTATTGCGATTTTATTTATCGTTTCGCTACTTTTTTTGTTTAATACGGTTTCAAATTTTACCATAAAAATGCTCCTATAGGTCGATTAACGCAATATTTGTTTGTCGTACAAAATATTTGAAAGCGCTACGAAGCGTTCTGCAGAAAGTTCCTCCCCTCTCACGTTAAGGTTTAAACCGAGAGATTTTAATACGTCTTCGCAATCGCCGCGCGAAAGTTTTAATTTAGCCATCATGTTGTTTACGAGAGTTTTTCTTCGCGCCGAAAAAGCAACCGTTAACGTCTTTTTAAACGCATCTTCGCTTTTTACTAAGTATTTTGAATTTCTGTCTATCCTCACGACCGCCGAATCGACGTTGGGCGCAGGATAAAAATTCGTTCTGTCAACGGTAAACCCGTACGTTGCGTCGCCGTAATAATCTATAGAGGCGGTAATCGCGCCGTAATCTTTCGTTCCGCAGTTTGCCGTAAAACGGAGCGCAACTTCCTTTTGAACCATTATTACTATACGTTTACAAAGCGGAAAATCTTCCAGAAGCCTCATTGTTATAGGCGACGTTATATAATAAGGAAGGTTTGCAACGACTATAAAATCTTCACCGAAGCAAGAGTTTATTTCGGAAACGCTTTCTTTCATAAAATCTTTGAAAACCACCTCGGCGTTTTCGACACCCGATAAAGTTTCCGATAAAATCGGACGAAGATTTTTATCTATTTCGTACCCGACCACTTTTTTCGCTCTTTGAGCCAAAACCTTAGTTAAAGTACCCGCGCCGACTCCGATTTCCAAGACGCAGTCGGTTTTTTTTACTTCGGCAAAATCGGCTATTTTATTAAGCAAGGCGCCGTCTTCTATGAAGTTCTGACCGAAACGCTTGTTGAAACGAAAGTCGTTCCGCCTTATGACTTTTTTGATATCCATTTGGTTTTTCAAGTTTAAAAATAAGCGATAACCGACCTATAGGCTGGCTTTTTTGAAAAGCGCGAAAAAGTTATCGGCTATAAGTTCCTGTAAAACTTCTGATTTTAAGTTTAATATCCGAGCAGTTTTTTCATAGATTAAAACCACGTTTTTCGGTTCGTTTACGCTTCCTCTTAACGGTTCGGGCGCCAGATAAGGAGAGTCTGTTTCCAACAAAATTCTGTCCGTCGGTATAGCGCGGACGATATCCTCTTTTTTACAGTTTTTGAAGGTAATAACGCCGCCGAAAGAAAAATAAGCGCCTAAATCGAGATAGTTTTTCGCCTGCTCCGCGCTTTCGCTGAAGCAGTGCATCAAAAAACCGTTCGACAGTTTGTTTTTGTTGGTTTTTAAAACGTCGAGCATATCTCGTGAAGAATCGCGCGAATGAACGACAAAAGGAAGTTTGTGCTTGTCGGCAAGACAAATTTGTTTTTCAAAAAGTTCGCGTTGCGACGGTTTATCCGTGCCGTCATAATGGTAATCAAGACCGATTTCCCCTACGGCAAGGCATTTTTTTCGGCTTAAACGATTTTCAAGCTTTAAAAGTTCGTCGTCCGTATAAATCAGACTTTCCGACGGGTGTATGCCGACTGTACAGTAAACGCTTTCAAATTTTTCGGCGTTTTCCGTTGCGCAAATAGCGCTTTGATAACTCCAGCCCGCGTCAACTATAATTTTTACGCCGGCTTCTTCCGCGTTTTCGACAACGCTTTTCGCGCCGACGTATTTTTTGTCGGTAAGATGACAATGAGAGTCTATATAAAACATTTTATGAAATTTTACTTCCCTCTTTTAAGGAAGCGTCGGGTTCGATGAGTTTAACTTTGCCGTCGCTTTCGCCGCATAAAATCATACCTTCGCTTAATACGCCGCGAAGGAGCGCGGGTTTTAAGTTTGCGACGAGTACTACTTTCTTACCTATTATTTCTTCGGGGGTATAATACGCCGCTATACCGCTTACGACCTGTCTAAGTTCGTTGCCGAGCGATAATTTAAGTTTTAAAAGTTTGTCGGATTTTTCCACTCTCTCACATTCGACGACTTTTGCGACTTTCAGTTCGGTTTTAAAAAACTCGTCGATGGAAATCATGGCGCTTTCGCTTTGGGTTTTTCGAGCAGGCTCGGCGTTATTTTTTTCGTCGGTTTTTTGTTCTTTTTTATTTACCGCCGACTTGACGTTATGACGTTTCAACATCATATCGTCTATTTCTTTCAGTTCTTTTTTAACGTCGATTCTCGGGAATATCGGTTGCGCCTTACAAACTACAACGCCGGGTTTAAGACAGCCGAAAACTTTAGCGGAATCGAGCGTTATTACTTTTACGTCAATACCGAAAAGATCGAGTATTTTTTCCGACGAAGAAGGAATAAACGGCAATAATAGTACTGAAGCGATTCTGATACATTCGGATAAATTATACAAAACGGTTCCGAGCCTTGCTTTTTTCGACGGATCCTTAGCCATAACCCACGGCATAGTTTCGTCGATATATTTATTAGCCCTCGAAACGAGTCTGAAAATATCCTGAAGCGCCTTCGGGACGTTAATTTCTTCGATATCTTTTTCAACAGAGTCATAGAGCGACTCGGCAAGAGAAATAATTTCTTCGTCGATAGCCTCTTTTTCAGAAGGCGCGGGCAAAACGCCGTCGAAGTTCTGGCTTATCATCGCCGTCGTGCGCGATACGAGGTTGCCTAAGTCGTTCGACAGGTCGCTGTTTATACGGTTTAAAAAAGTTTCGTTGGAATAAATTCCGTCCGAACCGAAAGGAATCTCCCTCATCAAAAAATAGCGCAAAGCGTCTTTTCCGTAACGCTCGACAATTTCTTTAGGATCGGTAAGTTCGGTTGAAATTTTATCCTGCTTGCTTTTAGACAGTTTATCGCCGCCGATTAACAGCCAGCCGTGTCCGTAAATCTTTTTGGGAAGAGGTAAATCGAGCGCCATTAAAATCGCGGGCCATATTATGGCGTGGAATCTTACTATTTCTTTACCTGTCATGTGAAGATCGCACGGCCAGAATTTTTCAAAAAGTTTTTCGTCGCCGTTTTTATAGCCGAGCGCGGAAATATAATTCGACAAGGCGTCTATCCATACGTAAACTGTATGATCGGGATCGAAATCCACCGGAATACCCCACTTTACGGAAGTACGCGACACGCATAAATCCTGAAGCCCGGGCTTTATAAAATTATTTATCATCTCGTTCATGCGTGACTTAGGTTGCAAAAATTCGGGATTATCCTCGTAAAGTTTTAAAATCCTGTCCGCATATTTTGAAAGACGCAGAAAATAACTTTCTTCTTTTTCCTTATGGACTTCTCTGCCACAGTCGGGACACTTGCCGTCTTTTAACTGAAGGTCGGTGAAAAAACTTTCGCAATCGGTACAATACCAACCCTCGTAACGGGATTTGTATATATCCCCGTTTTCGTAAAGACGCTTAAAAACGTACTGAACGGTTTTTACGTGGTCGGGATCGGTCGTCCTTATGAAGCGATCGTAAGATATGTCGAGCATCTTCCAGATTTCTTTAAGATCGGAAACTATAACGTCAACGAATTCTTTGGGGGTAACTCCCTTTTCTTTGGCTTTTGCCTGAATTTTCTGACCGTGTTCGTCCGTACCCGTTAAAAAGAACACGTCGCGCCCCGCTAAACGATAATATCTTGCGATTGCGTCGCAAACGACGGTCGTGTAGCAAGTGCCGATGTGCCAGTTACCGCTCGGATAATAAATGGGCGTAGTGATATAAAATTTTTCTTTCATTAAAAACCTCGAAACCGACGACTACGTGTAAAGCCGTCGAAAACGGCAGTTCAGCCGATTTGTCTTTTAAACTTTTGGATTAACTTATTTTTTAAATTTGCCTGTTTAATAAATTTACCACAGATAAATATATCACAATCTCGACAAAAAGTAAAACATAATAAAAGCCTAAACGTCATAATTTAATTCGGGTAGTATATATAATGAACGTCATTTTCAGCGTAATAACTCTTGCCTCCTTAATCGTTCTGACCGTTACAAATCCCGCGACGGTAATTCCGGCTATGAGCGAAGGCGTTAAAAAGGCAGGAGAACTGTCAATCAGTCTTTTTTTAATAAACTCGTTGTGGCTTGGCGTGTTTGAAATGATAAAAAGCGGGGCTATAGGTCGGTTATTAGCAAAATTGCTAAAAAAACCGATACGTCTTATTTTCGGTAAAACCGACGAGAAAACGACGAAACTTCTGGCTATGAATTTATCCTGCAATCTTTTAGGTCTTGGAAGCGCGGCAACGCCGATAGGAATTGAGGCGCAAAAATCGCTTGAAAAAACCGGCTCCGTTTTTCAGCAGAATATGCTGTTTGCGATAGTTTGTTCGTCTATTCAGATTTTACCGGTTTCCGTTATAGGTTTAAAAGCGACGCTCGGTTCTTCCACACCGGAGGACGTAATTATGCCGACTTTGCTTTCGACTGCGGTTTCGTCGGTTTGCGCCGTTTTGTTGACGAAAATTTCATGCAAAAGATAACCTCTTACCTGATACCCGTAATTATTATTGCGGTAATGACAACGGTAATTTTAAAAAAAGGACGACCTTACGAAGATTTCGTAAACGGAGCAGGTCAATCGTTCAAACTCGTTCTGTCTGTTTTTCCGTATCTTTCAACGATATTCATTATGACCGAATTATTTGAACAAAGCGGACTTAGTAGGGCGATAATCGACCTATCGGCAGGTTTTTTTAAATTGTTCGGTATCGATAAGGCTCTTATACCGCTCGTGATATTAAAGCCTTTTTCGGGGAGCGGAAGCCTTGGAATCCTTTCCGAAATCATGAAAAAATACGGGGCGGACAGTTACCTTTCAAAATGCGCCGCGGCGATTTACGGTTCAAGCGAAACAATCTTTTACGTCGGCGCGGTCTATTATTCCGAGTGTAAAAGAAAACCCGGTTTTTTACCGTTTTTAATTTCGATTATTTCAAATTTTATAGCAACCGTATTCGCCTGTTTTATTTGTCGCGTAATATAAAACGGCTATCTTTAAGATAGTCGTTTTATATTATAGCCGCCTCTATAGGTCGATTATCGTAATTTTTTTAGTTTTTAAAGTTCGATTATCTCGTCTCTTTCGGCGCCGACCGATATGTACTTTATCTTCTTACCGATGGCGTCGGAAATGAATTTTACGTATTTGACGGCGTTTTCGGGAAGATCTTCGATTTTTCTGCAACCGCTTATATCCTGCTTCCAGCCGTCAAGATATACGTAAACGGGCTTTGCTTCTTGTAATTCTTTACCGAAAGGAAATTTATCGGTTTCTTTTCCGTTGACGATATATTTTACGCAAACGGGTATTTTATCGTAACAGGACAAGACGTCGAGTTTTGTAAGGGCGATTTCGTCGGCGCCCTGGATTTTCGCGCCGTATTTTGTTGCGACGACGTCAAAACCTCCGACTCTTCTCGGTCTGCCCGTAGCGGCGCCGTATTCACCGCCGGCTTCGCGTAAAAAGTCGCCGTCTTTACCGAAAAGTTCGCAAGTAAACGGACCTTCTCCGACGCAACTCGAATAGGCTTTCGTTATTCCTATAACTTTATCGAGCCGATATTCGGGTATTCCCGCTCCTATGGGCGCGTAAGCCGCAATGGTTGATGAGGACGAAGTATATGGAAAAATACCGTAATCTATATCCCTTAAACTGCCGAGTTGGGCTTCAAACATCACGTTTTTACCGCTTTCTATCGCTTCATCAAGAAAAGCCGAAACGTCGCACACGTAATCTTTAAACGGCATGGCGTAATTTTCTATCCATTCGTAAACCGTTTCTGCTTTTATAGGTTCCGCGTTATAGCCGTTTCTGACCGTAAGATTTTTCCATTCCGCCAAATCCCTTAATTTATCGAAAATCGCTTCGGGATGTAACAGGTCGCTGAACCGCAAAGTTTTTTTCATATATTTATCTGCATAGCAAGGCGCGATTCCTCTTCTTGTAGAACCGAATTTTTTATCTTTAAGTCTGTCTTCTTCAAGACAGTCGAGAAGTTTATGATACGGCAGACAGATGGTTACTTTATCGCTTATTTTTAAATTGTCGGAAGTAATTTTTACTCCTTTTTCTCTGAGCGAATTTACTTCCTTATATAAATGTTCGCAATCGACCACCATACCCGGTCCCATTACGCAAACTGTATCTTCACGCAAAATACCCGACGGCAAAAGGTTTAAAATAAATTTACCTTTTTCGTTTATTACGGTATGCCCCGCATTGTTTCCGCCCTGATAACGGCAAACAACGTCATATTCGGAAGAAAGAAGATCAACCATTCTTCCCTTTCCTTCATCGCCCCAATTGGTTCCTACAATCGCTGTAAGCATAATCTGTATTCCTTTATGATGTTTTTATAAAAACCCGTCTATAAGTCGGTTATCGACGATTTTAAACGTTTACCGAAAAATCGACGGGCTTGGTTTTTTCTTTTATTAACGGTTTTAAAACGTTCTGACAAAACGCTTCGGTTTGCATTACTGCAATACCGGTAAGTTCGTCCGAATCGATTATTTCGTTTATTTCTTCGCGTGTGATATCAAAACGTTCGTCTTTTAAAATTTTATCGACGAGGTCGTTTTCGGCTCCCTCGTTTTTGATTTTTTCGGCAGTTTCTACGGATAAACTCCGTATCGCTTCGTGAATTTTTTGCCTGTCATAGCCGCGCGCGGTAAGATAGGTCATGATATTTTCCGTAATCATAAACGGAAGTTCTTCGTCAAGGTGTTTTTTCATCATTATAGGATAAGTTTTCAAACCTTGCAAAACGTTACCGTATAGTCCGAGAAGCCCGTCCGTCGCCAAAAAGGCTTCGGGTATCGATACGCGACGATTCGCCGAATCGTCGAGAGTTCTTTCAAGCCATTGAGCGGACGCGGTAATCGCAGGGTTTAAAGCCTCGCAGATAACCAGTCGTGAAAGCGAACATATCCTTTCGGACCTCATGGGGTTACGCTTATACGCCATGGCGGAAGAACCGACTTGCGATTCTTCAAAAGGTTCTTCGACTTCTTTAAGATGCGACAAAAGCCGTATATCGTTGGCAAATTTGGAAGCGCTTTGCGCTATGCCCGACAAAACCGATAAAATAAAGTAATCGATTTTTCTCGAATACGTTTGCCCCGATACGTCGTAACAAGACTTTAACCCGACTTTTTCGGCAATAAGTTGTTCGAGTTTAACAACCTTTTCCTTCGTTTTTAAAAGTTTTAAAAAACTCGCGGCGGTACCGGTCGTCCCCTTGCACCCCAAAAGTTTTAACGAATTTTTGACTTCTCTTAATCTTTCAAGGTCGAACGTCAGATCCTGCGCCCATAAAGTAGCGCGTTTTCCGAGCGTAGTCGGCTGAGCCGCCTGAAAATGCGTATAGGCTAAAGTCCTCTCGTTTTTATGTTTCAAACAAAAGTCATAAAACATAGAAAGTAGGGCTATAAGCCTGTTTTCGACAAGTTCAAGCGCTTCTTTATAAATAATTATATCGGTATTGTCGCCCACGAAGCAACTCGTCGCGCCGAGATGAATAATACCTCTTGCTTTCGGGCAAACGTCGCCGTAGGCTTTAATATGAGCCATTACGTCGTGGCGTATTTCATTTTCGTAAACTTTTGCCTTATCGTAGTCGATATCGTAAACGTGCGCCTTCATTTCGGCAATTTGTTCGTCGGTAATTTCCACGCCGAGTTCTTTTTCGCTTTCGGCGAGAATAACCCACAGTTTGCGCCAGCACGAAAACTTTTTATCGGGCGAAAACAATTTTTGCATTTCTTTACTTGAATATCTTTCCGACAAAGGATTTACGTAAATATCTTTCATGTAAGCCTCTCGAAATTTTTCTCACTTTTATATGATAAGCCAAAAGGTAAAAAAAGTCAACGAAATATCTTTAAGGATTTTCTGCAATTTTTGTCCGTAAGTTTAAGGCAAAAAAAAGTTGCAAGGTTCTTTTCCTCCTTGCAACGGATATGCTAAAATTACTCTTCGTCTTTAAACTTAAAACCGAGTTCGTGTATTTTATCTTTGATTTCGTTATAAGACTTTTGTCCCAACGAGCGCAACCCCATCATTTCTTCGGCGGTCTTTTTGGTTATGTCTTCAACGGTATTGATGTTGGCGCGTTTTAAACAATGGTAACTTCTTATGGTAAGTTGAAGTTCTTCGATCGGTTTTGAAAGGTTTTCCTTACCGCTGTCCTGCGGTTCTCCGTTCAGTTTTATAATATCGAAATAGTCCGGCGCAAGTTCGGTAAACGAAGCAAAATGTTTTGCTAAAATACCGGCGGCGTAAACCACCATTTCATCAACTTTGTGAACACCGCTCGTTTGTACGTCGAAAGTAAGTTTTTCGTAATCGGACACGTCATCGACGCGAACGCTATCTACCGTAAACCCTATATGGCGTATCGGCGTATATTTGGAATCCACGAAAATAGTGCCGATGGGACAATCGGGATGAAGTTTTCTGTTTTCGTCGTTCGTGACGAAACCGAAGCCGTGTTCAAAAGTCAAAACCATTCTGAAACGGCAACCGTCTTCAACGGTAGCGATATGATGTTCGGGGTTAAGTAAAGTTATACCGTCGCCTTTTATCATAGAATCGGTAACTTCAATCGGCCCTGTGACGTCTATTACCGCGTCGGTAGGAAATTCCGACGCCATCGTCGCAACTATTTCTTTAACGTTGAGAACGATTTCGCACACGTCTTCTTTAACGCCCGGCATAACCGAAAACTCGTGTAAAATCAAACCGTCGTTTCCTTCCAACCCGATCTTGGTAACGGCGATACCGGGAACGGAATTTAAAAGAACACGCCTTATCGAGTTACCGACGGTAAGCCCGTAGCCGTGCGTAAGAGGAGATATTTCCACCGTTCCTGTTTTACCGTCTTCGGATAAGTTTGCGGTAATTTTGGGTTTAATAAATTCTACCATAAAGTTTCACCTTCGTTAAATGTTTTGAATGGTTTGATACCGTCGATATTCGTGCGGACGTCAAAAAACCGTTATGCATATATAATAGCATAAAAATTTGCAAAAAACAAGCGTTTTTTACGCAATATATAAGCCAAATAAAACCGACGATCGTTCAAAAAAAGTCGAGTTTTTACATATCGGGCTTTTTTCCCGGGCTTTAACTAAACGAGGGCTTCGATCGCTTTTTCATAGCCTGAAAACCCTTCACCCGCGACCGAAAAAAAAGCGTATTCTTTTATGAAACTTTTTTTTCGATATTCTTCGCGCGTCGCTACGTCGGTAAGATGAACCTCCGCAGTTTTTATTCCGACCGCTTTTAAAGCGTCGAGTATAGCGATGCTCGTATGGGTATAGGCGCCCGCGTTTATAACTATTCCGTCATAGCGTTTATAGGCGCGCTGAATAAAAGTAACGATTTCACCTTCGTAATTCGATTGTTTTATTTTTATCTTGACGCCGAGTTTTTCAGCCGTCTTTTTAAGATATTTTTTAAGATCGCAATAGGTTTTTTGTCCGTAAAGCGACGGTTCTCTGATACCTAACATGTTAAGATTCGGTCCGTTAATTATCAAGATGTTTTTCATATTCGTCAATTATCCTTCCGACGCAGTCTGTTATCATCCCGTCGTTTTGCACGGTAAAATCGCACGAGGATTCGTAAGCCTCTTTGCGGTTTTTAAAAAGTTCTTCGACGCCGAACGTTTTCGACAAAGGTCTTTTTTCGGTCGAAAGCAAATCAACAGGTCTTAAAACGTAGCAAATAACGCCGTTTCTTTTTAAAAACTCCCGGTTTTCTCTCTTTATCACGCTTCCGCCGCCCGTAGCGATAACGGCGCCGGTTTCCATCGATATTTTATCGATTATTTCGGATTCGAGTTTTCTGAATTGTTCTTCGCCGCTTTCCGAAATGATTTTTTCCGGCGACAAACCGAAAACTTTTTCGATTTCTTCATCGGTATCTATAAACTTCATTTTCAATTTTTCGGCGACGAGCCTGCCCATAACGCTTTTTCCGCACGACGGCATCCCCGTAAGCACTATGTTTTTATATCCGTAAAGAGTATGCTTGTAAGCCTTACAAAAATCAGCCTCGAAATTCTTGTCCTGCCAGATTTCCTCCGCTTTAAGAGCCTGATAAACGAGCATTTTAAGACCGCCTTCGCTTTTTATACCGCGCTTTTCGCACGCCGAAAGGAGAGGCGTTTTTAAAGGATAATACAAAACGTCGGCGACAAATTCGAGTTTTGGCAGTTTGTTTATATCTACAAGACAACTTTTTCCGTCTATCCCTACGGGCGCGGTGTTTATTAAAATTTCGACGTCGCAGTGATTTTGATAATTCAGATAATTTATTTTTTCGTTTCGCCCCACCACGACGCACTCTCCTCCGTTTCTCTTTACGAGAGTCTGAGCCGTTTTAGACGTTCCGCCGGTGCCGAGTATCATTACTTTTTTTCCGCCGAGCGACACGTTATTATCCGAAAACAAATAGTTTAAACCGTCGATATCGGTATTATAGCCCCACTTTTTGCCGTTTTTAACCATGACCGTATTAACCGAGCCGATATCGTTAGCAACAGACGAAACTTCATTAAGAAGGTCTTCGGCTTCTTCTTTAAACGGCATTGTAACGTTATAACAAGAATATTCGTTATTATTAAAAAATTCTTTAAATCCGCATAAAGGAAGTTCTTCGAGAGTATATTCCGTTCCGAAAAATTCGTGTATTTTAGGCGACAAACTATGGGTTAAATTCGCACCGACAAGGCACGCTTTCAATTTTTTTCCGACGGTTTTTTGCGCGTTTTTGGTCTGATAAAAAATAGTTTGGTAAACTTTTTCGATATATTCCGAATTTTCCTGATTTTCGCGCGAAGTAAGTCTTGACAAGATTTCTTCTTCTCTTTCTTTCACCTCGACCGAAAGTCCGTTTTGCGCCTTAACTAACCCGATTTTTTTGCAATAATCGAGTCTTTTAATAAGCAACGATTTAATTTCGTAGTCAAGCGCGTCTATATGTTTTCTGTACTCTTCTATTTTTAACATAATTCATCCAAAAGGGCTATCGCTACGGCGGACTCTATCGCCGGCACCGCTCTTACGGCGACGCAAGCGTCGTGTCTTCCCTTTATCTTTATTTTTACCTTTTCTCCGGTAAGCAAAGAAACGCTGTCCTGCTCTTTTTCTATAGACGGCGTAGGTTTTATCGCAACGGAAAGCGTTACGGGCATGCCGTTGAATATTCCGCCGTCGATTCCCCCGGAATTGTTGGTTTTTGTAAAAATATCGTTATTTTCGATATAAATCTGATCGTTCGTTTGGCTTCCTTTCAGCGTTGAAAGCGAAAAACCGCCGCCGAAAGAAACCCCTTTTACCGCGGGTACGGCGTACACGATATTTGCGATTTTACCTTCCATACCGTCAAACAGACTGCCACCGACGCCTCTTTTCATTCCGAAAACGATACATTCTATAACTCCGCCGACGGAATCGCCTTCGCTACGGGCTTTTTCTATTTCCTCCGTCATCTCGTTTTCCTTGTCGAGAGAGGGAAAGGGTTTTTCGTCGTAATTCACAAAATCCGAAGCCGTAATTTCATCCGTACCGAACGATTTTGCCGTTACGCTACCTACCCTTGATAAATAAGCGTGAACAAAAACTCCTCTGCGCGCTAAAAATTGTTTTGCAATACCGCCCGCCACGCATAACGGAGCGGTCAACCTGCCGGAAAATTCGCCGCCGCCCGAAAAGTCGAGCCTTCCGTCGTAAAAGTACGCGGCAAGATCCGCGTGGGAAGGACGAGGAATTGCATAGAGATAAGAATAATCGGCTTTTTTTACGTCCTCGTTTTTTATAATCGCTTTAACGGTTTTTGAAACGATTTTTCCGTTTCTGACGCCTGAAAAAATCGGCGTATCGGATTCTCTTCTTGACGTAAATATCGGGCTATAGGTCGGTTTTCGCCTGTTTAAAAACTTTTTTAAGTCTGATAAATCGAAGGATTCCATAGGAAAGTTATTTATGATAACGCCTATTTCGTCTGAATGCGAAGCACCGAAAATTTCTATTCGTATTGTTTTACCGCGCCATATCGACACAAAAGTTTCCTCCCGTTAATTTATAATCGTCAAAAAAACCGGGGTATGATTTTTTAACGGCGTTCGCATCAAAAACGACGGATTCTTTTTCGGCAAACCTTGCTAAAATTGCCGAAGCCATAACGATGCGATGGTCTGCGGATATAAAATTTCCGCCGTAAACCTTACCGCCGTAAACGATAATCTTATCGTTTGAAAACTCCGCTTTTATCTTAGCCTTGTCAAGCATCGATATTATTTCTGAAATTCTGTCGGATTCTTTAATTTTAAGCCTCGAAACCCCTTTGATTTCGCTCTTTCCTTCGGCGTACGCCGCAATTACCGCAAGTGCGGGAACCAAATCGGGGCAATCTTCGGCGTTAAAGGTAAACGGCATGCGCTTGTTGCTTTTTACCGTAACGCAGTCGTTTTCAACTATAATTTCAGCCCCGTAAGAGGATAAAACGTCAAGAATCGCTTTGTCTTTCTGAAGCGAATTTATATTAAGCCCTTTGACGGTAACTACGCCCTTTATCGCACCGGCGCACAAATGAAACGCCGCGCCCGACCAATCGCCCTCAACGAAATATTTTTCCGCG
The DNA here is from genome assembly GCA_934278995.1 of uncultured Clostridia bacterium. GTDB lineage: Bacteria > Bacillota > Clostridia > Christensenellales > Borkfalkiaceae > UBA4636. Next base: position 39,539 of record CAKQWM010000011.1, on the reverse strand, counting down.
TCTATAGGCTTTCTTTCTATATAATAACGATTTTCATCTTTGGTAACCGTAACGCCGAAAGACTGTAAAACCTCTTTCGTCATATCGATATAACCTTCGGACACAGTATTTCCCGTAACCGTCAGTACGGATTTTTTGTTTATGACGGAAAGCGCAAATATAAGCCCCGATACGAATTGAGAACTTAAACTTCCGTCAACCGTAATTTCATCGGTTTTTAACTTACCTTGTACAACGTTATCCGAATATGTAATTCCGAAAGGCTTTAAAGCCTCCAAAAGCGGGGCTATAGGTCGGTTTTCCAGACTTTTTGCAAGAATAAATCGCGCGTTTATTCCGAGCGCCGCCGAAACGGGCAATAAAAACCGATAAGTCGCGGCAGATTCGTTTACGTATAACGCGGGGCTTTTTACGGGGTTTTTTATGGGATAAACCGTAAGGTATTTTTCATGCTTTTCAATACGCGTCCCCATGTCGGTAAGGCAGGAAATAGCGGTTAACACGTCTTCGCAATCAAAAACGCCGTAAATATTTACGGGGTTACAAGACAAGGTAGCCGCCACTAAAACAGCCCTTATTGCGTACGATTTAGACGAAACAGCCGTAATCGCGCCGTCAGCGGAAGAAGGAACGATACGCATCTTCATAAAAGTTTCTCCATTTCGTCAAAAGACAGTTCTTCGATGCGACAATCGCCGACGTCAAAGACCGTAACGAATCGGATTTTATCGCCGTCGGCTTTTTTATCGCGTCTTATTGCGTTTAATATTTCTTCTTTTTTATAAGGCAACGTATAGTCTGCGTTTTGCGCGTTCAACATGTTTATGAGCCGTTTTGATTTTTCCTCGGTAAACCCGTAAAGTTTTTCGGATATTTTAACGGCGGAATAAAGCCCTTTAAAAACGCACAACCCGTGCGAAAGCGTGTAATTTGAAAGTTCTTCTACGGCGTGTCCTACGGTATGCCCGAGATTAAGAAGCGCCCTTACGCCCCTGTCCTTTTCGTCTTTTTCGGTAATTTCCGCTTTGAATTTTACCGAGTTATATACCGCGTTTTCTATAGAATCGTCCGAAGATACCGTCTTTGTAAGGAACGAGTATTTTGTAAGTTCCCCTTTGCCGTTTTCAAACTCTTTTTTCGGCAAAGTATTTAGCGTATCGAGATTTGCGTAAACGTAACGCGGCGTATAAAACGAGCCTATCGAGTTTTTGACGCCCTGATAGTTTATACCCGTTTTCCCTCCGACGGAAGAATCTATCATCGACAACAGCGTAGTAGGCATTTCGATATAAGAAATTCCGCGAAGATAGGTTGACGCGGCGAACCCGCCCACGTCGCCTACGACGCCGCCGCCGAGACAAACCAGAAGATCGTTTCTCGAAAAGCCTTTTTCAAATAAAACGTTTAATACGCAAAAGTAACCTTCAAGGCTTTTTGACGTTTCCCCGCTTTTTATGGCGACGGTATATACTTCGCCGTCAAACAAACTTTTTACCTCATCAAGATAAAGCCTGTAAACGTTTTCGTCCGTAACGATAAGCGTTTTGCTGAATTTTTTATCCAAACAAAAGTCTTTATACCCGCGCGCTATAGTAACGCCGTATGGTTTTTCGGTATTTATTTTAATCGTTTTCATACGTCGCGCTCCTAAAAATACTTAGTTTTCGGGCTTATAGAGCAACTTTTGTATTTTCTTGACATTTAAAATTATCTCTTTTAATTCGTTTGAAGAAACAGCCTGCGCCCCGTCGGATAAAGCAGATTCGTGGTTATCGCTTACCTCTATCATAAGCCCTTTTGCCCCGACCGCCGCCGCGGCGTAAGAAAGAGGCGCCACGAAGCGTCTATAACCGGCGGCGTGGCTCGGATCCGCTATAACGGGAAGATGAGTAATTTCTTTCAGCGCCGGCAAAGACGACAAATCGAGAGAACTTCTCGTAACGGGTTCAAAAGTTTTTATACCTCTTTCGCATAAAATAACGTCTTTGGCGCCTTCGGATAAAAGATATTCCGCGCTCATCAGCAATTCTTCGACGGAAGCCATAGTCCCGCGTTTCAATAAAACGGGCTTTTTCATCTTCGCTATTTCTCTGATAAGGGCGTAATTTTGCATATTTCTTGCGCCGATTTGCACTACGTCAACGTCGTAAAACAAATCTGCGGATTTTTCGCTCGTTATTTCAGACACGAGTGGAAGCCCCGTTTCTCTTTTCGCTTTCAATAAAAATTTAATTCCGTCCTCTTTTAAACCCTGAAACGAATAAGGCGAGGTCCTCGGTTTAAACGCTCCGCCTCTTAAAAAGTCGGCGCCCGCTTTTTTTACGGCGATTGCCGTCTCTATTATGCTTTTTTCAGACTCGACGGCGCAAGGTCCTGCGATAACCGTAAAATTATTTCCGCCGATTTTGCGCCCGCAAACTTTAATAACGGTATCTGTTTCGCAAAACTTCCTCGACGCAAGTATGAAAGGCTCCGTTATGCGTTTTACTCTTTCTACGACGTCGAAAGCCCTAACGCGCTCGACGTCTATTTTATAAACCGCGCCCGTAACCGTCAAAAGGTCGTATTCAGCAAGATTTTGAAAATCGACGTTCACCCCGCAGGAATCAAGATACGAAATAAGCGCGTTTAAACTTTCTTTACTTGCTTCTTTTTTTATCGCTATAACCATAAAAACTCCCCGACCGTAAAGTCGGCTTTTATTTTGTCGTAATAACCCGTACGCAGCGCGGATTAGTCCGTATATACGAAACGACGCGTATATACACGGTTATTTTACTCTTTCTTTACAATTATGTCAACGATTTTCAAAAACCCTATTGCGTACGCGACGAAAATCAGGCAAAATCGGCGTCAAAGAAAAAGTCGAAACAGGAACCTGCCCGCTTCGGCTTATTTTTTTATTAACTTTCCGGTCATCGTGATATGACGCAACGACGACTTTTTCACTTATTTTTTATCGTTTTTCTTTTTTCCTAACGAGGCAAACTTCGCTTCTATACGCGTCTGATATTTGCAATATAAAACGAAGGCTAAAGCGCAGAGCAAAAATAACGCTATCCACACGAATATTCCCCACCCGTCGAAAGGTATTATATCGCCCGTTGCCAAAAAACAAACGGCGCCTATATATACGGGACGGACTATAAGCATTACGATCAGAAAAAACTTAAACGTCATTTTCGTAAGCCCCGCGACCATACATAAAATATCGTCGGGGAAAAACGGCAAAACTTGCATAAGCACGAACAAAACGTTGCCTTTATTGCCCAAAAGATCGAGATATTTTTCAGTTCTTTCTTTACCGACGCACCAATAAACTACCGGTTTGCCGGCGTATCTTCCGATAAAAAACGCTATGCAAGAACCCGCCACCACCGAGGCGTAAGAGATAAAAAACGCCTCTATAGGCCCGTAAACGGCAACTCCCGCAAGATAAAATATGAAGCCCGGCGCGGGAAGTATAATTACCTGAAAAAGTTGCAGTAATACGAAAACAACGTATCCGTAAGCGCCCCAGTCGAGGATAATTTTTTTAACCTTTTCTAAATCCTTTAAACTATCGAAAAGCCCGAACAGATTGAGCAAAAAGAAGGTCAGAACGAATATAAGGGTTACTACGTTACAACAAAATGCCGTTTTGAAAAGAGATTCCTTTTTCAGAAAGAAAAAAACCGCGCATGAAACGGTAAACCCGCCTATACATAAATAAGCAAGCAGTTTAAGGTACCACTCGACGGTGTTTAAAAAAATCAGCATAATCGCAACCATTATTATGCCGATTATTATGTCGATTACGAAAACGAGTAAGTTTTGAGAGGTTTTTTTAGGGCTTTCAGTCATTATTAGTTACTTCACCGTTTTTTATTCTGCGCATATTTTGCGCCGTATATACGCCGAGCGAAACGCATACAAGCACCATTGAAGAGCCTATAATCGCGCGAGACAGCCAAATCGGTAAATCCTTAACCAGCAAATGCAGTAAAATATTTACGTAAAGGGTTACCGTTGTCGCCTTACCGACGGCGTTCGCGCTGTAAGTCGTTCCCGTTTTTTTAATTACTATTATACCCTCTATCCCCATAACCGCTTCCTTTACGGCAAAAAGCACGCACAGTATTATAATGGGCGCCGACCTCAGATAAAAACAAAGTATTACTAAAAGCGTAAAAAGGGTAAGTTTATCGGCAATCGGATCGAGGGCTTTACCGACGTTTGTGACCATGTCGAACTTTCTTGCAATTATCCCGTCCAGAATATCCGATACGCCGGATACGGCTATGAGCGCCGCCATAAAATAAAGCCTGTCAAGAACGTACGCCCATACTATAAAAGGTATAAGCGCTATTCTGAAAAGCGACAATATATTCGGGATAGTAAAAAATTTGTTCTTCATTAAGTCACCGTTAACAGATAATCGTGGTTTGCCGTTATTATATTTAAGATTATATCACACTTTCATTATTTGGCAAACAGTTTTTCGGCGTCGCATAATTTTTGTAAAAAGAACAATTATAACGACACGATTTATTCTTAACGTTTTTAAAGCCGTTTAAATCGAATAAAAGCGACCGCAAAAAAACAATTTGCAGTCGCTTTTATAGTTGTTTTTGCCCGATAACTGGCTTATAGCCCGACTTTAATCAAAAAACCCGATTTATTCGCCTACTACTTTATCGCAAAATTCTATAATATCGCGGGTAGATTCGTCTTTGGATACGTCGTTTAAAAATTCGTGTAAAACGCCGTCGTAAAGTTTAAGCGTAACGTCTTTTACGCCTTGTTCTTTATATAGATAATAAAGTTTTGCGGTGAGTTTTGAATACCCCCCTACGGGATCGTTTGCGCCGCTTATTATAAGCATGGGCATATTTTTGTTCAATTTGGCAAGATTTTTCTTCTTGTAAATTTCCCTTAAACCTTTGAAAAAGCATCTGTAAAAATTATAAGAGCATACAAAACCGCACCTGTCGTCGTCTTCGTAACGTTTTGCTTCCGATTCTATAGTCGATATAAAGGAATCCAACCCGAGTTGTTTTTTATAGGTTTCAAAAGTCATGTTATGAAGAAGCCTGGCGGGCTTATTTTTGCCTTTAAAAGTACAACCGATGCTTGCTACGATACCTCCAAGAACGGGTAACGCGCCCTTCATATTTGCGCTTCCGCCTAATATTACGCCGTCGAGATACTCGTTATATTCTTCAATAAACCGTTGAGATAAAAACGAACCGTAACTGTGAGAAAACAATATAATTTTTAAATCGGGATACTTTTCTTTGTAAATTTTACAAAGCATAGCCATATCCTTTAAAGTATCGTGATACATGTCGCCGTCGGAGTACCCGAAAGTTTCTTCGTCGGTGGAGCCGTGTCCTCTGTGGTCGTCGCCTATCGCAAGATAACCGGCGTTGTTTAGACTTTCGGCAATACGCTCGTAACGCATTATATGCTCGCACATACCGTGCGCGATCAGAACTACCGCCTTAGGCTCGTCAACGGACCACTCCACGTATGAAATCTGTTTTCCGTCAAACGCTTGAAACGTCAATCTGTTCATAAAACACACCTCTCTACGGCTTTAAGCCAATTTTTATATTCTTCGTCGTGACTTTGACGCGGTTTGAAAACTTTAACCTCTTCTTCTTTTCCCGAATCCTCTGCGTTAAGCCCTTTAACGCACAATTTGATAGCGCCAAGCACCGTAGATTCGGTACAAACGGGAACTTCAACGTCGGTAGCAAGTTCGTCTGCCTGAAACCCCATCAGAAAGCCGTTTTTGGCGGCGCCGCCGTCCGCGCGGATTTTTTGAAGTTTTATTCCGCTTTCTTCTTCCATTACGGCAAAAAGTTGTCTTGCCGAAAAAGCCATCGCCTCGAGCGCCGCTCTTACGATATGGGCGCGCGACGTATTGCGGGTTATGCCCGTAATAAGCCCGGTTGCGTCGGGCTTCCATTTCGGCGCGCCAAGCCCAGTAAACGCGGGAACAAACGATACGCCCTCCGAACTTTTCACGGAATTTGCAAGCATTTCGCTTTCGCTTGCGTCGGTTATAAGCCCCATTTTGTCACGAAGCCACTGCACGGCGGTACCGGCGTTGAATACGGAACCTTCTAAAGCGTAATTTACCTTTCCGCCGACCTTAAAGCCGACGGTTGAAATTATTCCGCTTTCGGACTTTGGAATAATATTACCCGTATTGAAAAGGATAAACATGCCCGTGCCGTAAGTTATTTTACCCGTACCCGCTTCTATGCACCCCTGCCCGTAAAGTGCTGCCTGCTGATCTCCTATTACTCCGCAGATAGGAAAAGCCTTCCCCTGATAGTTATATTCGCCCGCTAATTGATCGTTATCGATAACGTCGGGAAGAATACTTCTCGGAATACCGAAAAGTTTTAAAAGTTCGTCGTCGTAATCGAGCGTTCTGAGATTGAAAAGCATGGTCCTCGACGCGTTCGTTACGTCGGTTACGAAACTTTTGCCCTCGGTAAGCCTGTATATGAGGTAACTGTCGATAGTGCCTACCATAAGGCGGTTTTCGTCAAGCGCTTGTTTTACCGCTTCGACGTTATCGAGAAGCCATTTTATTTTACTTGCCGAAAAATAAGCGTCAACCACAAGCCCCGTTTTTTCTTTTATCATCGCTTTAGCGTCTTCCGAAAGGCTTTCGCAATACTCTTTCGTGCGTCGGCATTGCCAGATAATCGACCTATAGAGGGGTTTTTGTGTAAATTTATCCCACGCAACGACCGTTTCGCGCATGTTGGTTATGCCTATGCCTTTGGCTTTCAGTTTAGAATAATCCAAAGCATCGTTTAAACAAAGCAACGTCGATAAAAAGATTTCTTCGGCATCTTCTTCCACCCAGCCGGGGTGCGGGTAATACTGATCGACAGACTTTTGCTTTACTATTTTGAGTTTGCCCGTTTTCGTGTCGTAACATGCGGAACGAACGGACGTCGTACCCGCGTCAATACCTATAATTTTACTCATAGATATATTGTACACCATGTTTTAAGCGATTTCAATACCTTTTTGAAAAAATCTTTGAAATTTTCACTTGTTTAAATTTTCGTTTAAAAAAACATAATATATATTATGAAAACCATAGTACTAACCGGCGGAGGAACTTTAGGGCATGCGCTTCCGCATCTTGCAATATACCCCTATCTTAAAAACAGTTTCGACGATTTTTATTATATAGGTTCCTCGGGCGGGGCGGAAGAACCCGTTATGAGTAAAACTTTTAAATATTACGGCATTACCACGGCAAAACTCAAACGCTATTTTTCACTCGATAATCTGACTATTTTAAGTCGGGTGCTGAAAGGAATACGCGAAGCCGAAAAAATATTAAAGGAATTGAAACCCAACGTAGTATTTTCAAAAGGCGGGTACGTTTCCGTCCCCGTAATTTTTGCCGCTAAAAAACTAAAAATACCCGTCGTCGCGCACGAATCCGATTATACGGTGGGGCTTGCCAATAAACTCGTTTCCAAAAAATGCGCGAGCGTTTTAACCTCTTTTTCGGACACCGCAAAAAACGGTAAAAATTATCTTTTTACAGGTCCGCCCGTAAGAGAATTTAATCTCGATAAACCGCCCGCGCTGAAACGTTTCGGTTTTTCGGGACATAAACCGGTGCTTCTTATTTTGGGCGGAAGCATGGGTAGTTTGACCATAAACAACGCGATAACGGGCTTATTGCCCGATTTATTAAAAAAATACGACGTTCTGCACGTAGGCGTAAACGATATAAAAAAAGAAAAAATAAAAGGTTATTTCCCTATAAAATATCTCGACGATATTTCACTTGCCTATTCCGCTTGCGACGTTGCCGTGTCGCGTTCGGGCGCGGGCGCTTCGTTTGAACTTATGAATCTGAAAATCCCTACCCTGTTTATTCCGCTCAGCAAAAAAGCCTCCAGGGGCGATCAGATTTTAAACGCCCGCTATTTTTTAAAAAAAGGCATGTGTAATATTTTATACGAAGAAAACTTAAACCCTACTTTTCTGCTCGATAAAATCGATAAAACTTACGCCGAAAAAAATTACTATATAAACAATATGAAAAAGTGCGAAAATCTTTGCGGTAACAGGCGCATTGCCGAAGTTTTATGTAAATACGGCGAACAAAAACCTTCCGCCGCCCGCTCCCCGTCCGCTATATTGAACACCTTGTAAGGTTTTCAGCCCTCGTTTTTATTGACCGAAGATAGCGTAAAGCGTTATAATAATTACGTAACTAAAAAACGCTTGCCACGTTTAAAAAACCGGACGCTCGCAATAAAGGGGGGTGAAAAATTGAAACTTCAGACGCTTTTAAGCCTTACTTTTTTATTGCTTAACAAAAAGAAGATTACCACAAAAGACGTTATGAATCGTTACGGGGTTTCAAAGCGCACCGCCATGCGCTACCTTGACGAAATAACGTTATCCGGCATACCGCTTACCGTGGAGTACGGCAGAAACGGCGGATATTACGTCCCGCAAGACTACAAAATACGTTACGGCTATTTTACGGAAGAGGAAACCGCGCTTTTAAAGTCGGTAATAACGGCGCTTAAAGAGGATTCTTCGACAATCGGCAACGCAAACTATCCCCTTTTAAAAACCGCGCTTATAGAAAAACTTTCCGCGTTGAAATAATACAATATCCGCATTGAAATTTAATTATAAATAAAATGATTAAACAATATTGAAAATAAAATAATTTTAAAACAGCATTGAAAACAGGCGTTCGATTTTTTCCGAACGCTTGTTTATTTTATAAAAAAACCGTTGACAATATAAAAATAAAATGTTATTATAGCAATGACAAGTGTCGTTATAATGCACACTTCTTTGATAAAGGCATAATTAGTATCTTAATAAGTTGCATAATTTAATACGTGCAACTTTTAATGATAAATATATCTTTGGAGGAAGAAAAAATGAAAAACCACTTTTTACGAACGACTATTATGTCACTTGCTATTTGCTTTGTGATATTCGCTTGTTTTCCTTACGGAATCAAAATTAACAAAGCCGAAGCAAAAAGCAAAATCGAAACACAAACGTCGCTTGTGAATCCTTTGGAGCTATTTGATGCAACTACTCCCGGCTTTTTATATTATTTTAGCGATGCAGAGCATAGCCAAAATTATTGTTCGATTTTAAAGCAAAACAGCATCATAGCAGATTATCATTTAGAGTATCGTACAAATCGTGAGTCGTTCTCTTATTTTATCACAAACTATTATAACGCCGGTCTGTACAATACGATTTACGATTCATATATAATATTTGAGTTGACTTTGGGTTTTCCAGAAAGAAATAATAACAATACACTTCATTTTGACCCCGCTTGTCTTAGCGTTATGTTTGCCAAGTTAAAAGAAAACGGTTGCAAAATTATGTTTGTTTGCGGTCAGTTTGAAGACAGATTTAAACCGTATAACGCATTTTTAGACTACGTTGACATACATATAAATATCGGCATTTTTGACGTGTTTATCGGAAATATTTTTTTAGACGCATATGAAGATAATAGTGTGCAACTTAATCTTACAAATTGTACGTTTATAATAGACCGCAGTTTGGCTGAAAACATACAGAACGGTTATCTAAACTGCGATTTCGTAAATTATTGGTTTTTGGGTTACTTTAGGGAAGCCTATAATACCGACATACATTTAATCGGTGCAACTTGGAACTTAATATTTAGGAATTACAATATTAAACTATACTATCACGATAGCAATGGCGTATTTATAAACGCTTTCCCATACCCTGGCGAAGCAACCATTGTTAATATTGATCAACAAGGCGAGTCCGATGCCATGCTTAACGAGCATATTTACGCAATCGGTACGACGTGGATTAACCAACAATATACGCAGGAATATCTTACCGCATTGTTGGATTTACGTGCAGATTTCGAATACAATTTTCCTATCTATGTTTATGACCCGAACGATTATGATATTTCCGCATATTCCGACAATAACGTTTATATTGCGCATGGACATTTGGATTATTTCGACGTGATAGCAGAATTTTTATCCGATATAGATTTAAGCGGTTATGATAATTACCCCGGTAGGTGCGTTGTATCATATTTAGCGCTTCCGACCGGCAGCGGAGGGTGGTTGACTATGCCTGTCACTGCTATAAGGTGGATATGTCCGCAAGGAGGCTCACTCGATCCCGATCCGATATAATTCTGACACGTAAAATTAAGAAAAAAGGAGGTTTGTTATGACGAAAAAGAAAAAAATATTACTACTGTCGGCAGCCTCGGTAATTTTAATTGCGATAGCCGCTGTATGTTTTACGGGTTGTAATGACGACGGCGTGTTATCAACCCCTGACGGGCTTAAAATAGAAGACGAAATTTTAACCTTCAATAAAGTCGATGGGGCTGAAAGTTACCTTATAAGCGTTGACGGAAAAGAATACGAAACAAAAGAAGCGTTTTTTGATTTGTTTGAAATTTTTAACGAATATAAAACGTACGAAATTAAAGTTTGCGCGTTGGGCGACTTGAAAAACACTTTCGATTCGCAATTTTCTGCGCCGATTCGTTACGATGTTTACGGAGAAGGATTCTTTTCTTCTACCCCTATAAAAAACAGCGAAGGTTGTTTGATTTTCACGACAGATCCTTCTTCCGTTAAAGGAAAACTTATAATTCCGCACGTCGCGCCCGACGGTAGGCCTGTAACCGCGATAGCTTCGCCGACCATTAACTCTCCCGGCGCGTTTTCCGGCGCGGTAAACTTAAAATCGGTTTTAATCCACGACGATATAACGGTAATATCGTCCAAGGCATTCAAAGGCTGTTCAAATTTAAAACGGGTTCGTATTCCCGACGGTTTAAAAGTAATTCATAACGAGGTGTTTTCCGATACCGCTATCACATCTATAAACCTTAAAAATGAGGTTACCGAAATAGGATCGATGGCTTTTTTAAATTCAAAATTGACAAAAATAACTATACCTTCAAACGTTACGAAAATTATGGAGTCTGCGTTTTCTTTTTGCGAGGACTTAACCGAAATAACCGTTGAAAAAGGAAACCACGTCTATAAAAGCGAAAACAACGCCGTTATCCGTAAAGCAGACGACGCTTTAATCGTCGGCATCAACACGACCGTTATACCGGGTAGCGTTACAAAAATCGACGCCTTAGCTTTTTGCGGGACTTCCCACGAAAAAATCGTTTTACCTCCCGGAGTAAAATCCATAGGCGAAAACGCTTTTGTTGCCTGTAATAATTTGAAGGAGATAACGTTAAACGACGGGCTTATAGAGATATCCGAACGCGTCTTTTATAACGATGACGGCTTAACCTCTTTACGCATACCCAAAACCGTTAAAAAAATCGGCGCGGGAATAACGTACGGATGCGACGGCATTACCGAAATAACGGTCGATGGCGATAACGAGTTTTTTTACTCGGAAAATAATACTGTATTAAGAAAACTCGACGACGCCGTTATCGCGGGTTGCAAAACAAGCGTTATACCCGAAAGAGCAAAACTAATAGAAGAATTTGCTTTCGCCGGCATACCTTTTGAATCCTTCACGATACCCGGAAACGTAAAAACAATCGGGAGAGAGGCTTTTTCCGATTGTGTAAACCTGAAAGAAATCAATCTTTGCAACGGAATAAAAAAAATTGAAAGTTACGCTTTTTACGGTTGTTCGGCTCTTGAGTACGTAGTTATACCGGAAAGCGTGGAAGAAATCGGCGCGGGCGTTTTCGGCAAACACGGAGTAACGGCGATACTTCCGTCAACTGTAAAAACAATTGCGGGAGACAGTTTCAGATCTACTACTTATACCGACGCCAAAGTTGACAACGAGGGCTGGGCGCAGCAAACTACCTTCGGAAAAGCCTGGTGTCTTACGCCTTCCTCAGTTGTTCACGGTTGTTCGTTTTTATACGACGGCGAAGAAAAATACGTCGATTCTTTTACGTTGACTTTTACGGCGTTTGAGGGTATAGCAAGCGGTCCCGACGGCTCTACCGTAACTACTTATACTTATCTTCCCGATTTTTCAAATCTATCTCTGCCACGAAGGAAGGGCTATAAATTTATCGGGCTTTCGACCGACCGTGAAGGAAAAAATATAATTTCACGCGTAAGTATTCACAAATCAAGCGAAACACAATCCGAACGCGAAATAACTTTGACTTTAAACGAAGCAAAACAACTGACCGATAACACCCTGCTTTATACCGTTTGGGAAAAAATCGGCTGACTGTAAGCGAATATCAGCGCGAAAATAGTAATAGTTTTTCGTAAAAATATCTCAAACGACTATTCTGTTAAACGTTAAAAGCCCTTTGCGTGAAAATATCGCAAAGGGCTTTTTAAAAACAAACGATTTTTCAATTTATAAGAAAAACGACCGTCACGCTATATCGATATGCGACGGTCGTTTTAAAGTCTTTTTTTAATCGCTGAAATTTACGGAAACCGAAAATTATTCTTCTTCGGTAACGAGTTGTTTATACACCTTATCGTTGCGGGTAACGGCGTATTGCGCGTCGTCGTCGGTAACGTAAGGATTGATCTTCTTTTCAACGAATTTCTTGATTTCGGCGCTTACTACGGCGTTCTTTTTAACCTCTCTGTAATTGTAAGCCAAAGTGCCTTTCGTTTCTAATTCCGAAGTAAATTTGGTTTTACCCGCTTCGTCAACGGTGTAAGGGGCTTTAACTATCTCGGTACACATAATAACGTGATAGCCGTACTGCGTCGCAACGATAGTATAAGCGCCTACGCCTTCTTGTACGACCTTTTTAGCCGCCGCCGCAAATTCTTTGACGTACTGAGTACCGGACGTAAACGCCGAATACAAATAACCGTATTTTTTGTTCAGACAGCCCGTGTCGGTGCTGAAAGCGAATAATAAATCGTTAAACTTTTTGTAAAGTTCTTCGGAGTATCCGGTAACTTTACCGAAAGCCTCGCCGTTTTCAAAGTACTTGGCGTCGCCTAAAAGTTCTTTAACGTAAGTATTATAGAAAGTCTCGAAACCGATCTTTTCGGGAGTGATTTCGGAATACGACCAAGCGCCTTTTTTAACGCCGTTGCTGTCTTCGGTTTCGGTGCCTTTAACGTCTTTTGCCTTAACGGTACCTATAAAGTTTTTAACCGAGTCCAAAGACGACATTCTGTAATCGTCGTCAAAAGCGAAAGAACCCGCGCCGGAGGCGTTTTCGGTATATTTACCGTAGTTTGACTGTACCCAAGTGGTTCTTTGATCGGACGCCTGCAAACTCTTTAATAATTCCGCTCTGTACTTGACGATATCTTCTTCTTTAACGCCTTTTTTAGAAGAATAGTCGTTCAAAAGTTGAGTCTGTTCTTCGGAAAACCCTATCAAAAGGTTGGTTACGTAACCGTAAGAACCTTCGTAAGGAGTGTATAAAACGAAAGAAGTGTCGGAAGCGTTGGATAAAGCCGTTTCGTAAGAAGTTACGTCGTTTCTGTACAATGCTTCCTGAGTGGCGTATTCGACCTGATATTGTTCCCACAAGCCGTCGTTGCTTAATTCTTCTTTTTCGATGCTATCCACCAGAGAAGTTTCGTACTTACCGATAAGCGCGCTTTCAAGACGGGAGATAAGCAAATATTCGAAGTAGGTGCTGTTGAAAGCCTTTTCGGGATTGTTAAAATCGTAATATTTTTCTTTGTCGGACTTTCTTAAAGATTCCTTCGTCGCCCATTTGTCGCCTACTTTGTTAAGACCGTTCTTTTCAAGATAATCGAAAAGTTTGCTTGCGCCCTGTTTTCTTGCCCTCGAAGACGAAAAATCGATCTTATAGTTTTTGTACAGATACATGTTAAGATCGTAAACGGAGGGTTCGGAACTTTTAAGAGTTTCAAACTCTTCGGGAACGGTTTCGGCTTCGTCGTATTCCAAAGCGGCTTCGACTACTTTGATTTCGTACGCGGTAGCCTTTCTTTTCCTTAACGCTTCTTCATCGGTATCCGTGTCCTTATCCTTGGTAGGCACGGTACGAGCGGTAAAGGTTTCGTCTTCCTTTTCGTCAGATTTGTCGTCGGCTTCCATAAAAGTTTTAACCATGGAGTTGACTGAACTTCTCACAAGATAAAGAGCGTTTGCGTATTCGTATTCGGAAAGATAGGTTTTAAGATGCTTTACGTAGTCGGCGTCAAGACCGGTATGTTCGGGATTAACGTCATACTTCAACGTAACGGCGGAATTCGCCTTTGCTAATTCGTATCTTGCAATCTGAGTTATGACTTTGTTTGAAACAAGGTTGTCGAAAACGAGTTTATACGCCTTGCTTTGAGTGTAACCTTGCGAAGTTACGTATTGATAACCGTAAGACATATAGCCGGCAACGAGATCTCTTTTATAAATCTTGTCGTCGTTCAATTTGCCTTTAAGTTCGCTGTCCGCGGTGTTTTTGGAAATATTAACGGTAGCGACTACCTGATCCATATCTCTGTCAACTACGGTCGTAACCCAATCGCATGCGACGAACATCGATAAAACGATGCTTACCGAAAGGATTAACGTTACGATTTTTGCAATAAGTTTCTTCATAAAACTCTCCTGCGTCGAAGTTTTGCCGTAAGACAAAAAACGACGGTTATTATTTATAAATTTCCTCGGGCGGTCGGCAAAAACGAGCCGAATTTCGCCTGTACTCGTCTATTATACTAAATTACAGCGAGTAAATCAAGGTTTTTTGAGTAATTTTTTTGCCTATTCGTATTTATTTTACAATTATTTTTAATTAAACGCGCGCGAAAGCGGTCGGAACAAATTCAACGCTAATGTACGCTACGGGAGTTTAACACGGCAAAAACCGATTTATTCCCGCAAAAATAGTTAGCGATAATGATTGGAAGCCCTAATCGTTTTTTTGGTTTGCTTTAACGCATTTCACGAAAGACAAAGCAAGTTCGAGATAGTATTCCGCGCCCGAAACCTTCTCTTTCAGCGTTACGACGGGGTTTACGTCAAAGGAAAGCACAGCCGAGTTTTTAAATTTATCC
The DNA here is from genome assembly GCA_934278995.1 of uncultured Clostridia bacterium. Classification (GTDB taxonomy): domain Bacteria; phylum Bacillota; class Clostridia; order Christensenellales; family Borkfalkiaceae; genus UBA4636. Next base: position 24,513 of record CAKQWM010000011.1, on the reverse strand, counting down.
AAAGCGGCGTTTACGCCTCCGCCCTCGAAAACGTTAAGGTCTTTTAACGTCAGCGCGGCGTTTTCTTTTGTAACGGAAACTTTTACGGCGCCGATATCGCGGGCAAGATATTTAAGTTCGGCAACCGAGAGAAGATTTTCCACTTCTGAAGGAAGATTTCCGTATATTTCAAAAATTTCTTTTTTAACTTTTTCTTTGTCCTCGTCGCCCGTAATTTCGGCAATTTGTTTATAAACGTCCATTCTCGTTTGCGAAACGGAAATATAATCGTTCGGGATAAACGCGTCGAGGCGTACGTCGAGTTCGGTTTCGTAATCTTTCGTTACCTCGCCGAGTTGCTCTTTGAGTAACTTCGAGTACAGTTCGTATCCGATTTTATCCATATGCCCGTGCTGTTCTTTTCCGAGGACGTTACCCGCTCCTCTTATTTCGAGGTCTCTCATTGCAATTTTATAACCGCTTCCGAGTTCGTTATATTCAATGAGCGCGGAAAGGCGTTTGTAAGCCGACTCTCCTATTACTTTATCCGGTTTGAAGGTGAAATAGGCGTGCGCCATTTTGTCGCTTCTTCCCACCCTGCCTTTCAATTGATAAAGGGTAAACAAACCGAATTTATCGGCGTCTATTACGATAAGAGTGTTTGCGTTGGGTAAATCTATTCCGTTTTCTATAATCGTGGTGCAGATAAGAACGTCGTACTTACCGTTATAAAACGCCATAATGTTGTTTTCGAGCGTCTTTTTTTCCATTTGCCCGTGACAAACAACTATTCTTGCTTCGGGTAAAAGTGAGGCTATATGCCCGTAAAACGCATTTATCGTTTCAACACGGTTATACAAAATAAAGGTTTGCCCCCCTCGGGAAATTTCCTTTAAAACAGCGTCTTTTATTAAAGCGTCGCTTTCTTCAAGTACGTATGTCTGTACGGGGATTCTTTTTACCGGCGGGGTGTTGATGAGGCTCATTCCGCGTATTCCCGAAAGGGACATGTGAAGCGTACGCGGTATAGGCGTAGCCGTCATGGTGAGTGTATCGACACTGCTTTTTAAAGAACGTAATTTTTCTTTCGCTTCCACGCCGAAGCATTGTTCTTCGTCAAGAACAAGCAAGCCGAGATCGTGAAAACATACGTCTTTGCCGAGGAGTCTGTGGGTACCTATTATCAGATTATAATCTCCCGACGCGATGCCTTTTAAATATTCTTTTATCTTCGCGCCCGAAACGAATCTGTTTAAAACGGCTATTTTTATTCCGAAACCTTTGAATCTTTCAGTCGCGGTGCGATAATGCTGTTCGCAAAGTATGGTGGTCGGCGTCATTATTGCGACCTGTTTTCCGTCGAGAACGGCTTTAAACGCCGCCCTGAAAGCGACTTCGGTTTTGCCGAACCCTACGTCGCCCATTAACAGGCGATCCATAATTTTATCGCTTTCCATATCTTTTTTGATTTCGGCGACCGACTGCGCCTGATCTTCGGTCAGGTCGTATTCAAAAGCGTCGTCGAATTCTTTCGTCATATCGTTATCCGGGGAAAACGCGAAACCTTTCTTTTCCGCTCTTTCGCGGTAAAGTTTTTTAAGGTTTATGGTCATGCGGGAAATAGATTCTCTCGCACGTTGCTTTATCTTATCAAATTCCGCTCCTCCGATTTTATTGAGATGAGGAGCCTTTTCTCCGCCGAGATACTTGGTTAGTTTGTCGAGTTGCTCCACGGGGACGTATAAAAAATCTCCGCCGGCATACTCTATGGCAACGTAATCTTTCGTGCTTTCGGTAGTGGAAATTCTTTCTGTGCCTCTCACGATGCCTATGCCGTGGGTTTCGTGGACGGCAAAATCACCGGGGACGGGCGCGCTGAAAGTATCTTTTCTTCTGCGGATGATTTTCTTTTCCTTAACGCCGCTTAAAAAAACGTCGCAAGTCCCTATGACGACGAGTTTTTCGTCGTGCAGGATAAATCCCGTGTTTATAAAAACGGGTACGAGATAAACACCCGGCGTATCTTCAGGGGTATTCGTTATTACCGACAAAATCCCGTTTGAGTATAAAGAATCTTTAAGTCTGTCGGCTCTTTCGGCGTTGCCGACGGCGATAATCGACCTATAGCCCGATTTTTGCCAGTTACTTACGTCCGCGTACAAGTCCTCGGGCTTAGAAGCGTATTTCGATACGGGCGTAAGTTTAAGCCGTATCGTCTTATTCGGTTTAAAAAACGAAGTTACTGTCGTAATGTTCTGAAACGCAACGCCCTTTTTCAATTTTAACAAAGCGTAAAAATCTTCGGGCGACATCAACTGTTTTGCGGTAAAGTCAAGAGCCTCGCCCGCTTCCGACAAGCCAAGAACCCTTTCCGTGTGTTCGCGGGTAATGCCGCCTACCGTGTCGGCTATCATTTTCGGTTCGATGTAAACTATAGTTACGTCGCCAAGAAACGATAAAAAATCGTAAGTCGTAGAAGAAAGCAACGGATAAAGATAAGAAAGCGAAGAATCGGAAAAATTTTCGTTTTCCAGCAAATCTTTCAATTCCCCCGTGATTTGTCTTGCCTTAGCCGTCTGTCTGAGCGTTTTCAACTTTTTAAATGAAGATGAAAGCCTGTCTATAAGCCCGTTAACTTCGCTTTTTTCTATTTTAAAATCTATCGCGGGCAAAATAAAGAAGGTTCTTGCCTCCTCCCCCCCGACGTGGTTTACGGTATCGAGAACTCTTATATTTTCGATTTCATCACCGAAAAAGTCGCACCTGTAAGCATCTTCGGAGTTTACGGGGAATATTTCAAATATATCCCCTCTTAACGCAAATTCGCCTTTGTTTTCGGCAAACTCGACGCGTTTATAACCGAATTCTACCATTTTTTTAATCAGGGTATCCTGCGGACACTCCGACGCGACCGATATTTTGACGGCTTCGATGTTTTTCGGAAAGGGTTGCATTAAACTTTCCGGCGTTGCCGTAACGAACCGCGCGCCCGATATTATTTGATAAATCGCCGAAATACGCGCGTATAAACTGTCTTTGTTGAAATATTTTTTATATAACAAAACGTCGTCTTTCGGGGGCAGATATACGGATTTTTCGCCGGTATAAGAGTTAAGTTCTTCCGCGTAATTTTTAGCGGTTACCGCATCCTTACACAAAACAAGAACCCTTCCGTCGAGCATGGAAGTAAGGTACGTCGCGGCGGATACGGTAACGCCAAATACCGCAGTGGAAAGTCCACTGCGGGTATCGCTGTAAAGATTAAGCAAATCTTCGTTGAATTTTGGTTGTATGTTTTTATTGAGCATATCGAGCCGAAAAACAAAAAACAATCGACGGCGTATTCTAAAGCCGATGAATTTTATATAATTTACGTCTATAAGTTGTGTTAATCGACTTATAGCAAGGTTTTTCAGTTTTTCTTATTATAAGTTTGCATAAGATCGTCGTCGGATTTTCCGTTTATAAAATCGACGATCAAATCCCCTGCTTTTGCTATAACCGCGTTAAAGCCGTCGTACTCGTTTTCGGGTATTTTAGACAAAACGTAATCGGCAAGAGAAATAACGTCGTTTTCGGGCTTAGTGCCGATACGTAACCTTTTAAAAGCGTCGGAACCGAGCAAAAGCGTTATGTTGCGCATACCGTTATGCGTCCCCGAAGACCCGTGCGGACGATATTTTATATTGCCTTTTTCCACGTCGATATCGTCGTAAATAACCAGAAGGTCGTTTAATTCGACGTCAAAATAATCGACTACGCGTTTAACGCATTCACCGCTTAAATTCATATAAGTAGTGGGTTTTACCACCAGAAAGGTTTCGCCGCGTACGCTTCCTTTCGCTACGGCGCATTTAAGCGAGGAATTAAGTTTATATTCGAGCGAAAATCGCTTCGCTACGTTATCCGCCACGATAAAGCCCAAATTATGATAGGTATTATCGTATTTTTTTTCGGGATTACCGAGCCCTACAATAACCTTCATTTTAACTTTGATAAATTTCCGACATCTTCATATCGGAGAAAACGAACTTAATCGCTCTCGCTAATAACGGCGCAACCGTCAAAACTTCTATTTTATCTATTCTTTTTTCCTCGGGTAGTTCGATCGTATCTAATACGACGAGTTTATCTATATAGGAATTTTTTATCCTTTCGATAGCGGGTCCGCTTAAAACGGGATGGGTACAACAAGCGTAAATTTTTTCGACGCCTGCGTTGTGCAACGCTTCCGCGCCGAAACACAAAGTACCCGCGGTATCGACCATATCGTCAACCAAAAGGCAGGTTTTGCCTTTTACGTCGCCGATGATGTTCAAAATTTCGACCTGATTTGCTTTCGGACGACGCTTATCTATAATCGCCATGGGAACGTTTAACTTCGTCGCAACGTTTCTGGCTCTTCCTACGCTGCCTATATCCGGGGATACGACCACAAAGTTGTCGTCGTTTATAAATTTTTCAAAGTGTTTGCACAAAATGGGGTTTCCGACCAGATGATCTACGGGAATATCGAAAAACCCTTGAATCTGCGGCGCGTGAAGATCGATACTGAGCAGCCTGTCCGCGCCTGCCGAAGTTATTATATCGGCAACGAGTTTTGCGGTAATAGGATCACGCGGTTTGGCTTTTCTGTCTTGTCTTGCATAACCGAAATAAGGAATAACCGCGGTTATACGCCCCGCCGAAGCCCTTCTGGCGGCGTCTATCATAACCAAAAGTTCCATAAGGTTCTCGTTTACGGGATAGGAAGTTGATTGAATTATGAAAACGTCTCTACCGCGAATACTGCTCGTAATATGAACGCTTGTTTCTCCGTCCGAAAAATGGCCTACTTCAACGTCCCAAAGTTTAGAACCGAGTTCTTTGGCGATGGCTTCAGCCAAAGGTCTGTTAGAATTACCGCTGAACAGTATCAACTCCGTGCTATGTGTAATCATTTATACTCCTCACGGCTTAACGCCTAAAAAATTATTTCGATGCCAAGAAGAATTTTGCCGCCGCTTTTTACCCGTCGGCTACGTTGTATATTCTTTATGCTTATATGATAATGTAAAACACGATTTAAGTCAAACGGGCTTGACGGACTTTGACGATTTTTTAAAATAATTTTGCGTCGTTTTTCTTTTACCTTAAGAAAAATCGTCTGTTTTTTTACCGTCTGCTTTTAAAAAACCCGGTTAAAAGGTCGGAACATTGTTTTTCCGAAATTCCGCCTTCAAAATCGGTCTGCCAGTTTAAAACGCCTGCCGACAAAAGATTGAATCTGCTTTCGCAGGCGCCGCCTTTGGGTTCCTTTGCGCCGTAATATACTTTTTTAAGTCTTGAGTTGACTATGGCGCCCGCGCACATAATGCAAGGCTCCAGCGTAACGTAAAGTTCACATTCGTCAAGACGCCAACTTTTTAATTTTTTGCAAGCCTTTTCGATTGCAAGAATTTCCGCGTGGTAAGTAGCGACTTGTTTTTGTTCTCGTTTATTATGAGCGCGCGCTATGATTTTATCGTTCAGAACGATAACCGCGCCCACGGGGACTTCGCCTTCGTTTTTTGCTTTTTCGGCTTCGAGTAGCGCCGCCTTCATAAATTTTACGTTCATTTGTGGTATGTTGAATTATTCATAATCATAAAAGCGCGATATATTTGTTCGGTCAGCATAAGCCTTGCCATAGCGTGGGGAAAGGTCATTTCCGAAAAAGATATCTTTTTTGAGGCGAGTTTTTTCACTTTTTCAGACAGCCCGTAAGAGCCGCCTATAACGAAAGTTATCTCGCTCCCTTCCGAAACGTAATTCTTTATCAGCGACGCAAACTTTTCGCTCGACAATTTTTCGCCTTCTACGCAAAGACAAATCGTTTTGCCTCTGAGTTTTTTAATTATACTTTCGGCTTCGGCGTTTAAAATTTTATTTAATTCCGCAGGCGTTTCGGGTTCGATATAAGTTTCGTCAGAAACCTCCGAAACCGTAACCTGCGCGTATCTATGAAGCCTTTTTAAATATTCGTTTATGCCGTCGAGAAAATACTTTTCTTTGATTTTACCGACCGCTAAGACGTTGATTTTTATCATAAATTTTTCGTTGTTTAAATTGATTTATAATTTGTTTTTATAGGGATTCCATTCGTCATCGCTAATTACCGAAAAGGCGACTTTTCAGCCCTTTTCCGTGACCGCTCGATCGCAGTACGGATAGTTCGGCATCCCTTACGCTCACGAAAAATCATCTTTAAATGCGCTCTTTTAGGTGCGAAGCATTTTTGCGGCGAAGAAATCGCCTCTTTAGGTTAAAGTTTTTGCAAGGCAAACGACCGAAAGTGTACTATACGTACGGTGATGGGAGTTTAACACAGCAAAAACCGATTTATTCCCGCAAAAATAATTAGTGATAAGATTGGAAGCCCTAATACGTTTTTTATAAAAAATACCCCTATAAGCCCGTTATCAGACAAAAAGTTGCAAAATCCACATAACCAAACAGATAAAAAAACCGGGCGATACAAGCATAAAATATTCCGCTTTTTCCTTTTTTTCGCGTTTGGGCGACTTTTTAAAATCAAAGCCTTTAAGAGCGATGAAAAGCCCTATAGATACCGCCGCGACGCCCGCTATCATAAGTATTATTCCGACAGCGAAAGAAATTGCGAACGTCGGATAAAAATAATGAAAGGCAATGATTAAAAAGTTGTTTAAAAAGTGCAGAATCATCGTCGGAAGGACGCTGTTTGCACCGAGCGCTACAAAGCCGTACACGACGCCGATAACGAACTGATATATCGTCTGCGCCGGCGACATGTGATAAAGCGAAAACGCCAAAGCGGAAATAATTACGGCAAAAACGTTGCCGAAATATTTGCTTGCTTTCAATATAAGCCCTCTGAAAAGAAACTCTTCCGTTATTGCGGGAATGACCGCGATAAACAAAACGCTGACAATTACGGAAAGCGCGGATTTTTCCGGCAAGGTTATTGCGTCCGGTACGTACCCGAATTTTTCGAGAAACGCCACGAAATAATCGTTAAGTTTGCCGAACCCGAAAACGGTGCCGAACAAGGTCAATACGATTACCGCGATAAATTTTGGCGAAAACTTGAATTTCGTTACGTCGGAAAACTTAAGCGCGTTGATTTTTACCGTAAGTAAAGAACCTGAAAAAAGCGCCAGACTTATAAGAAAAAAACCGCTTGCGTACACTAATAAATTACCGTCGTCGAAATTTGCGATTTTTCTTATAATCGCGGCGATAAAAGTAACCGCGATAACCGAAATCATCGAATAAGAAAACGAAACCGCGGGCTTGTAGCAAGGCGCTTTTTCTTTATCAAAATTGTAATTTTTTAAACCAAACATACTAATAAACCCGCCTATAGGTCGGTTTTCGCCTTATTTTCGTCATCGGCGCAAATATCATCGGAAGAATCGTCAAGGTCTGTTTTTATCGGTTTTTTTACGTCGTTATCCGTCGCTTCAAAATGAAGTTCGGCTTTTTCCGACTTGCTTTTCAAACGTTTTTTCAAAGATATGTCCTTTATCATCTGATACCATTCGGTAGGGTGTTCGTCGCCCGACAAAAGCCGTTTTATGTTTTCTCTGTGCGCTATCCAGGTAAGCGCGACTATCCCCATAATAAAAGCGTTGACGAAAATCAGATAAGCGATTTTATATTCCACAACCGGTTCTTTTACGAGATAATCCCTGTATATACTCATGCTTGCAAAAATAGCGGGGGGCGTCGTTGCCAGAAACGAACCCATAGAGCCTATTCCCGTAAAAAGAATAAAACAAAGCGCAACGATTGCGAAAATCAACGCGACGACGGTATTGCAAACCAAAAACACCCCTATCGTCGTAGCGATACCCTTACCGCCTTTAAACCGATAATAGAAAGGGAAAATATGCCCGAGAACGGCGAAGAACCCCGCCATGTATTTTGCCATTACCGAAACGGGCAGCGTGGATAAGTCGAATAATTCGTCGGAAAATACGAGCGTCGCAACAAGAGTCGGAATAACGCCTTTTAAAATATCGAGAGCAAGAACCAAAAGCGCGGCTTTCAAGCCGAGCGTACGGCTTACGTTCATCGTTCCCGGGTTACCGCTTCCCATTTTCCGGATATCTTTCCCCGCCAAGGATGAAAGCGTAATGGCGTTGTTTAAACTTCCGAAAAGATAGGAGCCGACGATAAGCAGAGCAAAAGACCACCAAAGTGAAGCAAAATTCATTTTATTCCTCGCTTTTTTCTCTGAAAATTATTCTTATCGGAGTACCTTGAAAATCAAACGCTTTTCTTATAACGTTCTCAATGTATCTTTTGTATGAAAAATGAACGAGCGTAGAGTCGTTTACGAAGATTATAAACGTCGGCGGGCATACGCCGTCCTGAACGCTGTAATATATTTTAAGACGTTTGCCGTGAAAAGAAGGCGGTTCGTTCATTCTGACGGCGTCGTTTATGACGTCGTTCAACGTACCCGTGGTAATTCTGCGTCCGGCGCTTTCGAGAGAAAGTTTCGCAGCCTCCAGGACCTTAGGAAGCCTCTGACCGGTTTTTGCCGAAATAAACACCGCGCGGTAATAATCCATAAAAGCAAGGTCGCAGTCGAGTTTCTTTCTGAAACTCTCGACGGTGAACGTGTCTTTTTCTACGGCGTCCCATTTATTCATCACTATAACGGACGGTTTAGCCTGTTCGTGAATATACCCCGCTATTTTTACGTCTTGCTCGGTAAGACCTTGCGTACTGTCAACGACGAGCAGACTTACGTCGGCTCGACGCACCGCGCCGAAAGCCCTTACGACAGAATAATATTCTATATCCTCGTCAACGGCTTTTTTCTTTCTTATGCCCGCGGTATCGATAATTTTATATTTTTGTCCGTCTAAAGTAAAAGGCGTATCGATAGCGTCCCGCGTGGTTCCCGAAATATCCGAAACTATGGTTCTGTCGTAACCGAGGACGGCGTTCACAAGGCTCGACTTTCCGGCGTTCGGTTTCCCGACCACGGCAATTTTTATAACGTCGCCTTCGTCCTCTTCCTCGATTTTATCTATATATTGACAAATTTCTTCGAGAAGATCGCCAAAACCCTTCGATTGTTCGGAAGAAAGCCCTATAGGATCTCCTAAACCGAGTTCGTAAAACTCGAAAAGGTCTTCTTTTTTGAAATTGTCGAGTTTATTAACCGCAAGAATTATCGGTTTTTTGGAACGACGAAGTTTATCTGCGACGTCGCGGTCGGCGGAAGTAACGCCGTCTTTTGCGCTACACATAAAAACAATGACGTCGGCGGTTTCGATTGCTATTTCCGCCTGCTTTTTTATATGCTTCCACATTTCGTCTTCGCTTTTCAGTTCAATACCGCCCGTGTCTATCATGGTAAAATTATATCCGCACCATTCGGCGTCGCAATAAATTCTGTCGCGCGTAACGCCGGGCTTGTCCTCCACGATAGCGATTTTCGTACCGGTTATTTTATTGAAAAAAGTCGATTTGCCGACGTTTGGTCTTCCTACGATTGCAACAATCGGTTTCATAAATTACTCCTTGCCCGCTAAGGCGTTGAAAAAATGATTGCCTTGTACTTCGATAATTTTTACGGGTTTCCCTATTTTTTGTCGTAAACTTTCGAGCGTCATTCCGTCAAGGAAAACGTTTTCCGTTTCCTTCATCATATTTTTAGGTAATATTACCTCGTCGTATTCTTCTTTGAAATTAAGTATTGCTTCGGCTACGTCCCCTCCGGTAAGTAACCCCGCGCACGTTATGGTATGCCCGAAAAATTTATTGACGGGCGCTATGACGTAAGTTTTAAGCCCTTCAACGTATTCTTCGGTTTTTTTTGCGTATTTTGTAATAAAAGGAGCGGCGGCGACACCCGTTACAAGCAAAAAAGTCCGCCTATAGGTCGATTTTTCGCATACTTCGTTATAATCGTGGATAAAAGACGTAAACATACCCACGCCGTTTTCTATCTGCTCGAAATCCCCGTAGGCGTCGTAATTTAAGAAAGGCGCTTTTGCCCTTACGTAAAAATCGTCGGCAGCAAAAATAAAGCGACGCCCGAGTTTTTTATTTAAACTTTCAACGGTTTCGATAAGATCACGGGAATATTTTTCGTCGATATCTTCAATTTTCGTTAATCCTTCTCTGTGTCCGGAAATTCCGCACGGCACGACGGCAAGCGTTTTTACGTTTTTTAATAAAGCGAGTTTTTCGCACGTATATTTCAAAGGTTCGCCGTCGTTTACACCCTTTACAAGCACGATTTGCGTATGCATTTCTATTCCGCCGTCGTCCAGTTTTTTAAGCATGCCGTAAAGTCGTCCCGCAAAGCGGTTGTTCAACATTTTTTCACGCAAGCCGTCGTATAAAGTATGTACCGAAATATACATGGGCGACAAACGAAGTCTTATTATTCTTTCGATATCTTTATCGCAAACGTTCGTAAGCGTTACGTAATTACCGCATAAAAAACTCTGACGGTAATCGTCGTCTTTAACGTAAAGACTGTCCCGTAAGCCTGCAGGAAGTTGAGCAACGAAGCAAAAAATACAATCGTTCCGACAAATCTTCATATCAAGCCCGTCGGAAACGAAGTTAAGCCCAAGCGTTTCGTCGTCGTCTTTTTCGATTTCGCACTCGACTTCTTTTCCGCGCGTGCCGACGGTCATCGTAAACCTGTCCTTTGCGTCGTAATAAAGGTAATCGAGAATATCTTCCGCATCGTAGCCGTCGAATTTTAAAATCTCGTCGCCGACTTCAAGCCCTATTTCTTCGCCGATTCCGTTTTTGTCCATACTTTTAATGGTTAACATACCAAGTATATTTTATAATAAAAAAGGCGGTTTGTAAAGTAATAAACCCAAACCGCGCAAAAAACCCGTCAAATATGCTCGTTGCCCTTTTTGTTTTCGGCAATTTTTGCGGAAAATTCGCATCCGCAATAATTTTGTCTGTATAAACCGTACTCTTTCGATAACTCTATAGATCTGACGTAGCCTTGCCTTTTTTTGAAGTCGGAGGGCAAAAACGCAACGCCCGTTTTTAATGAAATTTCTTTTCCGAGTTCGTTGATTTTTTCGGCGTTTTTATACGGGCTTACCGTTAAAGTAGTGCAAAAACAGTCGTATAGCCCGACTTTTGCCCGCTCCGCTGTTCTTAAAAGCCTTTCATAATAACATAAAAAGCACCTCTCGCCGCCTTCTAAAAGATTTTCTTTTCCCGCAGAAAGACGGTAAAACTTTTCTACGTCGTACTCGCCTTCGATTATTTTTACCGTATCTCCGTAAACGGCGGTTACGAACCGATAAAGTTCGCTTAATCTGTAATCGTATTCGTTTTTATCGGTAATGTTCGGATTATAAAAGTATAAAGTAACGTCAAAATAAGGCGTTACCCTTTCAAGAACCGCCGACGAACAAGGCGCGCAACAAGCGTGCATCAACAGTTTTTCTTTTTTTCGCAAATTTTCCGCGTAAAAGATAAATTCTTTGTCGTAATTTTGTTTCATATTCCGTTACTATTATTCAAAAAGTCCTTCTATAAGTCGATTATCCGCTTATTTTTGAATTTCTTTCGGTTTCGATACCGCTATTTTAATTATCAAAACGACAAGCATTACGATTGCTAAAATAAGCATGCAGTTTATTATAACGTCAACGTAATCTTTAAACAAAAAGGTAATTATCGTAATAAACGCGCCGGCAATAAGATTACCTGAGGCAAGTGGCAATAAAGAGTCTTTAAACTTCATATTCAAAAACACCGCTATCGCCGTTCCCGTCCATACGCCCGTTAAAGGAAGCGGTACCGCAACGAAAACAAATAACGCCGTCATTAAAAACCGCCGTTTAATTTCTTCCGGTTTATCGCCCGACTTTTCGGAAATTTTTTCTGCTTTTCGTTCAAACAAAGCCTCGAGTTTGCAGACGATTTTTCCGATAAAAGGAATCTTTTTCAACAGTTTGAAAACGTAAATCAAAAGAAAAAATATCGGTATTACTATCAAGGTCGAACCAACGTAAGAAAGAAGGGCGCTTTCCCATAAATCGAGACCTAAGCGCATACCGATAGGTATGGCGCCTTTCAGCTCGATAAGCGGAAACATCGCCACTAAAATTACGAGTATATAAGGGTTCTTTATCCCCGATTGTAAAAAATTTACCACTAACTCTGCCATAAGCCTCGCAAAAAATTGATTTTTGATTGAAAATACTATATATTTATTTTGTAATATTCGTATTATTAAGGTGCAAAAAATGACTTCACAACAACTTTTGTCGCCGCTGAGGCGCGCCGTAGATACTTTCGGAATGATTGACGAAAACGACCGCATCGCGGTAGGTCTTTCCGGCGGAAAAGACAGCGTTACTTTGTTAACTCTTTTATCTAAACTTCGTTTGTTTTATCCGAAAAAATTTTCTCTCGTAGCGATAACCGTCGATATGGGGCTTGATTACGACGAGGAAGAAATTTCTTCAATGAAACGCTATTGCGAGGATTTAGGCGTTGAATACGTTATAGAAAAAACCGATATAGGCCCCATACTTTTCGATATAAGAAAGGAAAAAAATCCGTGCAGTCTGTGCAGTAAAATGAGACGCGGCGCTTTAAATACCGTCGCTAAAAAACTCGGTTGCAACAAACTCGCTTTGGGACATCACGCGGACGATCTTATCGAAACTTTCTTTTTATCGATGATTTTCGAAGGCAGATTTTCCACTTTTGAACCGATTACTTATTTATCGCGTTCCGAAGTAACCGTTATCCGCCCCATGATATATGTCGAAGAAAAAGACGTCGCGGCGTTTGCAAAACGTAACCCCGTAATACATAACCCATGCCCCGCCGACAAGCACACGAAGCGTCAGTACGTAAAAGAACTTATCGCTTCCATAAAAAAGGATATCCCTTTTGCGAAGGACAGAATGCTTTCGGCAATTTATCATCCTGAAAGAAACCACCTTTTCGGCGAAGCAATGGCAAAAATGAAGAAGTTTGAAACAAAAGCAGACGAAAACGTCGTTACAGACGGTTCGACAAGCGACAAAGCCCTGTAAATCCGACCAAAAACGGCTCTTTTTAGAGCCGTTTTTATTTGCGTTTAAATTTTTTATTTTTTATTTAATCTTAATTTTTTCAACAGTTGTTTGTTTTCTGCAATAATGCCCCCGCCAAGAATAGTAGCGACTTCTGCGTCGGAAAATACGTTGGCGCGCATATCCATTTTTTCACGGAAATATTCTTCCAGCCCCGGAGTTTTGGAAACGCCGCCGGAAAAGTATATTCCGCTTTTTCTTACGTCTGCGGAAACTTCCGCGGGTAATTTGGATAAAACCATACCCGTTATCTGGAATATTTTATCGAAGAAAAGCCGTACCGTATCTTTTAAGTCTTGCGACGTTATGCGTACCGAATGGGGCCGCCCCGTATCGACAGCCTGCCCGCTTACGTTCATGGCAGTCATGTCGCCGTCTATAAGCGAACAAATTTTTTGTTTTACCGTTTCCGCCGTCAACGAGCCTATTCTCACGCCGTAACGCTCGCGGATAAAACTCATAATCATGGCGTCTATGCTCATGCCTCCCATATTTACGGAAATTCCGCAAATTATACCGTCAAGCGAAACCGCCGCTATCTGCGTCGAACCTCCGCCGATATCCACGATGAACGCCGGCGACGAATCGGTCATGGGAAGTCCTAACCCGATTGCCGTTAAAACGGGAGATTCCACAAAAACGTAATCGGAAACGTTTGCGCCGCGCAAAACCCTTTCAAAAGATTTGATCTGTTCGAGCGACGCTCCGCAAGGAATCGACAACACGACCGACGGGCGCGACGAAAAATGTTTTACGGTGATTTTATTCAAAAAACTGTCAAGCATGGCAATACACGCTTTTTCGTCGGTTATCTGCGACTCGAAAACCGGCGCGACGACGACCGTACTGTCTGTCGTTCTGCCGACGAGTTTTTTCGCTTCGAAACCGACCTCTTTAACCTTTACGCCGTCACTGGAAAAAGCAACGAGGCTCGGTTCGAATAAGACCACGCTTTGCCCGACCTGATAAATGCCCGTATTCGACGAGCCTATATCGATGGCGACTACATTACTACTCATAACAACTCCTTAAGTAACTCGTTAATTTTTTCCATCGGAAGCCCCATAACGTTGGTAAAACTTCCGATATATTCTTTAACGAGCGGATAACCGTCCTGTATTCCGTATCCGCCCGCTTTGTCAAGTCCTAAACCCTTATCCGTGAAATCGCGTATAAGTTCGTCGGATAACTTATTAAAAACGACTTCCGTTTCGACGTAACCTGAAATTTTTTTGTCTTTATCGACTATCGCGTATCCCGTATAAACGTAATGAGATTTACCCGATAACATTCTTAAAAAACGCTCGTTTTCGGGCTTATCGACGGGTTTTTCCAAAATTTTACCGTTAAAAGCCACAATCGTATCCGCCGCCAGACAAAGTGTCTTTTCGCGCGTAAATACGTCGTCGGCTTTATGCATCGCAAGATTTTTGACGTAAACCTCCGGCGCTAAATTATGATTTTCTATTTCAGGAAGCGTTGACGGAACGACTCTGAAAACGTAGCCTTCTTTTTTTAAAAGATCGCGCCGACGAGGCGAACCGCTTGCCAAAACAAATTCTTTCATATCTTACTTTACCCAAAGGTTTCTTCTATCTACGGCTTTAATTTATATTTTAGTGAGCGAAGCCGCCGCTATACTTTGACCGACTCTTTTAAATTCTTCGTCGGGAAGCGAAATTTTAATATGCGCTAATTCCGGATATTCTTCGCTTAGCACGGTTTTTGCCCTGTCTATGATAATCTGACCGCCTTTACCGCTCGTAACCCTGCCTAATAAAAGCAGATTTTTGATTTCGTAAAATTCCGAGTAATACGCGACGGAATATCCGAGATAGGTGCCTACGTCCTCATATATTTTTTCGGCTTCGAGGTTTCCGTTTTCGAGCATTTTTTGAACGACTTTCAGTTTTTGCGCGGGGGTAAGACCTCCGTCAAACTTAAACCCCGCAAAACCGGCGAGTTTTATTATGCCGTCCTGCGAAAAGTATTTTACGCCGACGCCTTTATCGCCCGACCATTCGTCAACCATGGCTTCATCGGATAAATCTACGGGAACGAAAGCAAGTTCGCTTAACCAGTCGTTTAACTTTCCTTCTCTGTTGATATATCCGCCCGCTTCGCTCGTACCCATAGCGATACCGAGAACGCAATCCGATTTTAACGTAATGGCGCCCGCAAGAGCGGTTACGTCGCCGTCGTTTGCGACTTTTAACGGCGCGCCCATTTTTTTACCTATATCTACGTACATATTTTTTACGTGGGCTTCGTAATCGGACGAGGGTATCTTCATAAACAGCGACGCTACCATGATTTTGTCGTCAACGTAAACGCCTGCGCTCGAAACGCCTATGGCATCGACTCTCGGCATTTTGGAAGCGGCGCGCTTCATTGAATCCATAATTCCGTCGTACTGATAATGCCAGTCGTCGGAAAGTTTCGGATTCCACACGACTTCTTCGCTATATACGACTTTTCCGTTTATAACGGCGCTTACTTTACGGTCGCTGCCGCCCGCGTCGAAACCTATGCGACAACCGTCGAGATGCCCGCCGATATCAAGCGAACATTTTCTCTCCTTCGGCAATTCGTTTTCGGAAACGGAAACTACTTCAAAAGGCTTTTCGTACACTTTCGACATAAAATCGTGATCGAATTTGCGCTTTCCCTGACTCGAATAATCGAGTTTGAACATTTTGTAAAGATAATCGGGCGCGCAAACGTAAATTTTATAGCCTCCCGCTATCCATAAAGCAGATTTTACGAGCCTTTCGGTTATGCGATAATTTTCCTCTTTTTTACTTTCGTCCTTAAAAATTCTTTCGGAAAAGACGTAATTAAACCCGCCGTTTCTTTCGATGACGAATTTTGCCGTTAAATTTTCTTCTTTCAGGACGTTTTCTCTGAAACGATCGAGTTCTTTCCTGACAGGAAGAAACTTTTTGTCGTAGTTTAAAGTAAACTTCATTTATTCTCCAAACTTTGCGCGTTTTTAAGCGGCGCAAAAAATCCACGCAATATTATATGCCTTTTTTCTTTTTTTTGTTCAAGAAAACTATTTTAATTCCACCGACGCGCAAGCGTTCAACGTCAGGTCGGCAAAATCACGATTAACGTACTTTACGTATCCTTCGGCTGCAATCATCGCGGCGTTGTCGGTACAGAGCAACTTAGGAGGAAGTATGGCTTTAATCGACTTATCGGCGCACTTTTTGACGATTTGTTCCCGTAAATATCCGTTCGCGGCAACACCGCCGCCGAGCGCTATTTTATCTACGTTATATTCTTTTGCCGCCTCTATCGCCTTATCTGTCAAAACGTCTATGGCGGCGCATTCAAAGGATTTCGCAACGTCCGCTTTGCTGAATTTCTCGCCTTTTTGTTCTTTTTGATGAACGTAATTTATTACCGCGGTTTTAAGTCCGCTGTAAGAAAAATTGTATCCCCCCGCGCCTTTTAACATTTTCGGAAGCGGTATTACGTTTTTTCCGTCGTTTGCGATTTTTTCTATATTCGGACCGCCCGGATACGGAAGATCCAGAACGCGGGCAACTTTATCGAAAGCCTCGCCGACGGCGTCGTCTAAAGTAGAACCCAGAATACGCATTTTATCGTAACTTTCCACTATTCCTATCGCCGTATGCCCACCGGATGCCAAAAGCCCTATAAAAGGCGGTTCCAGAGTTTTATCCGCAAGATAACATGACGCCATGTGTCCTCTTATATGACTTACCGCTATAAGGGGAACGTCCAGAGCGTAGGCAAGCGCTTTCGCGTACGAAACGCCGACGAGCAACGCGCCCAGAAGCCCCGCGCCGTAAGTTACGGCGACCGCGTCTATATCGGAAAAAGTTATTCCCGCCTCTTTTACAGCCCGCCTGACGCTTTGCGACACGGCTTCGGTATGAGCCCTCGACGCGATTTCCGGAACGACGCCGCCGTACTTGGATTGTTCTTCTGCCGAACTTAAAATAACGTTCGACAAAATCTCTCTGCCGCCACGTAATATTGCGGCGGCGGTTTCATCGCAGGAAGATTCTATGCCAAGCAGAACAGGATGCTTTTTTATCGGTTTTTGTTTTACTCTTTCAAAATAAGACATAATGCGTTTTCGGGCTTATAGCCCGACTTTTACTAACTTCTTTTTAAATATTCGACGATAAAGCCGTCCAGATCGCCGTCCATAACGGCTTGAATGTTGCCCGTTTCATAGCCCGTTCTGTGGTCTTTGACCAAAGTATAAGGACAAAAAACGTAACTTCTTATCTGACTTCCGAATTCGATTTTTTTAATGTCGCCTTTTAATTCCTGCGCCTCTTGCAGTCTTTCGGACTCTCTTAATTCAACGAGTTTACTCATAAGCATTTTCATTGCCTGTTCTCGGTTCTGCACCTGACTTCTTTCGTTCTGACAAGCAACTATTATACCTGTCGGAATATGAGTAATTCTTATCGCCGATTCTGTTTTATTTATATGCTGTCCGCCCGCGCCGGAAGAACGATAGGTATCTACTTTTAAATCTTCCGGACGAATCTGAATTTCGTCCGAATTATCGATTTCCGGCATTACTTCGAGCGAAGCGAACGAAGTATGTCTGCGCGCGTTTGCGTCGAAGGGAGATATTCTTACCAGCCTGTGAACGCCTTTTTCCGCTTTAAGATAGCCGTAAGCGTTTTCGCCTTCGATTTTAAAACTGACGCTTTTAAGCCCCGCGTCGTCGCCCGCCAGACGGTCGAGTTCGGTAAGTTTATAACCGTGCTTTTCGGCGTAACAGATATACATACGGTAAAGCATTTCCGTCCAGTCGCACGCCTCCGTTCCGCCCGCGCCCGCGTGAAGGGTTAAAATGGCGTTGAGGTCGTCGTACTTACCCTTTAAAAGAGTCCGAAGACGCAATTCTTCGATTTCTTTTTCGGCATTTTTTAAATCCGCGTCAACTTCGGGAAGAAAACTGTCGTCGTTTTCTTCCACCGCAAGGTTAACCATTTCTTCCGCGTCGGAAATCGTTTTATAAGTTTTTTCGACAAGTTCGATTTTCTTTCTGAAAGATTGAGCCTTTCTCGCAAGTTCGGTGGAAAGAGCCAGATCGTTATAAACCTCAGGATCTTGCTGACGTTTTTCTATTTCAGCGAGTTCGATTTTCGCATTGTCGATATCGAGCGAGTTTCTTGCTTCGTCCAAAACTGCTCTTAACTCTTTGAATTTATCGTAATATAAGTCGGTTCTTATCATAAAACTGTCCTCGTATCGTTTCTGACGAAATCGTAACTTTCCGTGTTTTTAACCTGCGCGCGCCGTTTATGCGACGCCTTTACTCTAGTAAAAGCGAACGTCTCGGCGCGGACGAAAGGTCGATTTATTCCGTCCGTTTCGCCCGAAAAGCGCTACTAAAGGCTAATTAACGCCCCTTCCGCAACAATTTTTGTACTTTTTTCCGCTTCCGCACGGACAAGGATCGTTTCTGCCGGGTAATTTTTCGGCTTTGACTTGTCCGCCCTGCGCGGGAAGATTGTTTTGCGAAAGGTTGTAAGTCCTTTTCGTTACCTCTTTCTGAGGCATTCTGTTGACGTTGACTTTGAGTTTGAGAAGAATCCTTGCCGTTTCTTCCTGAATGGCTTCGGTCATTTCCTCAAACATTTCGTGTCCCTCTTTTTTGAAGGCGTTGATGGGATCTTCGTTCGCGTACGAACGCAAAGTTATACCGCGTTTAAGTTTATCCATTGCGTCGATATGGTCAATCCAGTGTTTATCGACGGTGCGGAGAAGTATAATCCTTTCGATTTCGCCGTAATCGATACCTTCTTCTTTATAGGCTTCGATTTTCTTTTCGTATTCTTCCGTCGTTTTATCGACGCATTTAGCGACGAGTTCGTCGTAAGAAAGATTTTGTACGTCTTCTTCCGTAACGAAATCGCTTCCCTCCGGAATACAGCATCTTTCGAGCGCTGCGTTCATTTTTTCCACGCTCCACGTCGCTACTTTGGTAGGATCGGGAATTCCTTCGACCAGAACGTCCCCTACGTAATCGGGGATAAGGTTTAAAACGTCCTGATGAACGTTTTCGCCGCGTAAAACTTTCATTCTTTCGCTGTACATTACGTGGCGCTGGGTATTCATAACGTCGTCGTACTGGATAATACGTTTTCTTATGCCGAAGTTTCTGCCTTCGATGTTACGCTGAGCGTTTTCTATACCGCGCGACAACATTTTTGCCGAAAGCGGAGTATTGTCGTCCATCTTGAAGGCTTTATACATAGCCTGCATTCTTTCGCCGCCGAAGCGGATTGCGAGTTCGTCTTCGAGCGAAATATAGAATATCGAGGAACCGGGATCCCCTTGACGCCCCGCGCGCCCGCGAAGCTGATTGTCTATACGACGCGACTCGTGGCGTTCGGTACCTATGATTCTCAAACCGCCCGCCGCGACGACCTCTTTCTTTTCTTCGTCGGTTACGACGGCGTGTTTTTTATAAAGTTCGGCGTATTTTTCTCTGAGTTCCCGAATGTTTTCGGGTACGTCCTGAACGTAGGACACCGCCCATTCTATATCGCCGTCGTCGTAGCCCTGATTGCGAAGATCCTGTTTAGCCATAAATTCGGGGTTACCGCCGAGCAAAATATCGGTACCGCGCCCCGCCATGTTGGTTGCGATGGTAACGGCACCTTTTCTGCCTGCCTGCGCGATAATTTCCGCTTCTCGTTTATGGTTTTTCGCGTTTAAAATATTATGTTTGATTCTTTCTCTTAAAAGAGCGCGGGAAATCATTTCGCTCTTTTCGACCGTAACTGTACCGACTAAGATAGGCTGACCGTTTTCGTGATGAGCCTTGATATCTTCGACTATGGCTTTTATCTTGCCCTTTTCGGTAGGATAAATAACGTCGTCGTAGTCTTTTCTTATCATCGGGCGGTTGGTAGGAATTTCCAGAACGTCAAGCCCGTAAATGGTCTTGAATTCTTCCTCTTCCGTTTTCGCGGTACCCGTCATACCTGAGAGTTTGCGATAAAGACGGAAGTAGTTCTGGAAGGTTATGGTGGCAAGAGTTTTGTTTTCGCTTCTGACGACGACCTTTTCCTTCGCTTCTATTGCCTGATGAAGCCCTTCGGAGTAACGTCTTCCTATCATCAGACGACCGGTAAATTCATCGACGATGATGATTTCTCCGTCCTGAACGATATAATCGTTGTCGCGTTTAAAGATATAGTGCGCCTTTAACGCCTGCTGAATGTGATGGTTAAGGTCGGCGTTATCGATGTCGGCAAGATTGTCTATACCGAAAAATCTTTCGGCTTTAGACGCGCCCGATTCGGTTATCTGAACAGTCTTTTCCTTTTCGTCGTAAGTAAAATCTTCCTCCTTTTTGAGGGTTCTGACGAATTTGTCGGCGTTTACGTAAAGTTCGGAAGACTCTCCTCCTTTACCCGAAATGATAAGAGGCGTTCTGGCTTCGTCGATTAAGATGGAGTCAACTTCGTCCACGATTGCGAAATCGAGTCCGCGCTGTACCATATCTTTAAGGTTTACTTTAAGGTTATCCCTCAGATAATCGAAGCCGAATTCGTTATTCGTTCCGTACGTTATGTCCGCGTCGTAGGCTTTACGCTTTTCGTCGTCGGTCATTCCGTGAACGTTTACGCCTACGGTAAGTCCCAAAAAACGGTATATTTTACCCATCCACTCGGCGTCGCGGGCGGCAAGGTAATCGTTTACCGTAACGATATGAACGCCTTTACCGGTAAGCGCGTTCAGATAGGCGGGTAAAGTTTCCATAAGAGTTTTTCCTTCACCCGTTTTAAGTTCGGCAACACGACCCTGGTGGGTACAAATACCGCCCATAACCTGTACTTTATAATGGCGCATGTTGAGTACGCGCCAACTTGCCTCTCTTACGACGGCGAAAGCGTCGTATAAAATATCGTCGCAGGTTTCACCCGCGTTCAAACGGTCTTTTAAAATTTGAGTCTGTTCTTTAAGTTCGGCGTCGGTCATTTTTTCGTATTTCGGAGAAAGCGCCAAAACTTTGTCCGCCATAGCGCCTATTTTTTTAAGGCTTCTTCTCGAGTCCGATTCCAAAATGTATCTTATAAGTCCCATTATATATCCCCTTTGGGCGTATTTTGCTGTGTTATACCGAGGTTTTTACGCTTCAAAACGGCGCACTCTCCAGAATAAACGATAACTGTACTTAATATATTACTATATTTTGACGTTTAAGTAAACCTTTATAACGGATATATCCGCCATTTTTTTACCGAATTTTTTGTGAAACCGTTTTTCGCGGTTATCCTTTAAAAATTGACAGAACGAAAGATTTATGTTAAAATCGACTATATTCGACAAAAAAACAAAACCGCAACGGGGAAAATATGAAACAGACCGTATTTTACGACAGCGACTTCAAAGATTTTTTCAAAACGGAAGAAAAAGTCGGAAAAGTTTTATCGGAAATAAAAAATCTTGCCGTTCGAGGCAGGGATTACTTAAAAAGTTACGAATACATTCTTGATTGCACGAAACTTTACAACGCTTCCGACGAAGACGACGCAGTTGCAAGATTTATACTTTTATCTACGTATAACGGCAAGTCGGCGTTTCTCGGTAAAGACGAAGCGTTCGTTGCGTTTTATCTCGTTTGCTTCCACTTTTATCGTCAGAAAAACGTAAAAGCGTTGAGAGGAGTTCTTAATAAATACGTGGGAAGCGGTAATTTACGCTTTTCCATCGACGACTACCCCGTTATATGGGATCTTGCTTGCAGATACTCGGTTCTGACCGACGATTACGAGCATCTTTTATTAAGCGCGATTTTAGGCGCCAAGGCAATGGACGACAGCCCCGCGATGGGAAATTCTTTCGTTCAGGCGGTCTGCAATAAGTCAAGAAATATGTATTACAAAAACATCAAGGCTACGGACGAGGACTATCCCGAATGTTTTTCCCGAAAACAGACGGAAACGAAGTACGACACGGACTACGCCGAATCTCTTATCCGCGCCTACGATTACGCTTTTAAAGGCATCGATAAAAACCCGACGTACGCCAAATATTACGCTTCGGTTGCCGAACTTCTGTTTTATACGAGGGTTTATATTTCGGACAAACACACCGAACTCGACGAACTTCATAAAAAAGGTTTCGTAGCGGCGGTTAAACGAATCGACGACGACGTAACTTTTGAAGATTTAAGCCTCGATAACGCGTTTACCGAACAATACGTCGAAAAATATTTAACCGTTGCCAAGGGCTACGCTTCGAGTGACGGAGAAATCGCCTCTTACAATCAGTTTTGGGATATGGCTTCCGCCTTTTTCGACAAACGTCCCGACACGGTTTTTGCGAAGAAAAATAAAATTATTACGTCGAAACGTTTCGCGGATTGTCTTGATATGGTAAGATGCAACGTTTCGGCGGATTACGTCACGATAAGTTATTCGAGAAAAGACTACAAACCCGTTTTGTGCGACGTAGTCGAACTGCAATCACGCGGGGTACAGGTGGTTTTCGACGAACATCTCGACGAAACCGCCGACGACGACGGCAAAACCTGGGATCAGAAATTCGAGAAGATTTTGAAAAACAGCAAAGCCGTAATATGCTTTTTAAGCGAAAATTATGTTACAAGCGCCTCTGTCGAAAAAGAACTCAACATGATGGCAAAATACGATAAGCCCGTCATTCCCATAGACCTTACGGGTAAAAAAATGATTTCGGAAATCATAAAATCGGCTTTATCGGAAGGCGCCTCGTTATCAAGCGACATGTTAAGAGCCGTAACCAAAGTTTTCGACGACGCGAAACTCGTTTTGCCGAGAGAAAAAAATCACGACGCGATACTTCATTTTTACAAACTCGAACAGATTTTGAGAAACCAGTGCGGCGAAGTCTTTAAAAACGTACAAGCCGAAGGCTATATCGACCTGAACGTATCGCAAAATCCCCACCCGCAGGAGGACGCGATGCTGATAGATTCCGTCAACAACGTTTACGTGGTCTTAGACGGCATCACGAGGCAGGAAGGCTACGAAGGCGATTACAGCGCGGCTCAAAAATTTACCGACGAATTTTTGAAAATATTCGGTAACTCTATTGCTTCGAATATGAAAAACGGCGTCAAAAACGTTGCCGAAATTTTGCATAAAACTTTCGTTAAATCATCGGAAGTCGCATACAAAACCTTACAAAAAGACAAAACCTACCTTGATAATTTATCCGGGGCAAAAGCGCTTGCGTTAAGAAAACAAAAGTACTTCGAGCCGGCAGGTTGCGTGGGAGCGGTAGCCGTTATAGAAAACGGGACTTTATACTACGGACACGTCGGAGATTCGGGAATAGTCCTTATACGCGACGGGCAGATAATCGCCCTTACGCACCCGCAAACCCGTTACGCTTTTAAAATCGATAATGCGGAATCAAACAGAAAACTGCTGTACGATCGATACGTAAACAAACCCGAAAACGAACACGGTTACGGGGTTATAAACGGAAATACGGACGTTTCTCATTTCTTTAAAGTCGCTTCGATAAAACTGAACCCCGACGACGTAATTTATCTTATGACGGACGGAATACACGACTATTTTGTCGATCGTTACGACGAGTCTTTTAACGCCATGTCTATATCGGCAATTTTTGAAAAGCAACGAAAATCCTCTCCTTTAAAACTCGACGACAGAACGATGATACGTATCAGATATTGACTTTAAAGCCGTCGGTTTTGGAATATTTATCAATAAAAGTGCGTCTATAAGCCGATTATCGCCCAAAAACGCGCTCCATACGTCAATGAAAACAAAAAAACTTATCACGATAATTTTTTCATTATTTATAACGGTCTGTTTTACCGCCTGCGCGGAAAGCCCCGTTAAAAGTCAAAACGAATCAAAACCCGTCGTCGCTCCCGAGCCTACGACGCCGCCCGCTTTTGTAAACGCTTTTTCCGACACCGTGTTATATCCGACGGAAAAAACTCCTCTCGAAATCGACGACTTATCCGCCTTGTTTACGGTACTCGGAAAACTTCAGTCAACCGAATTTTATACCGCAAATTCAAGCGGGGAGTCCGTAGCGAAAAAGGGCTTTATCGAATACGCCCAGAAAACGAGCGGCAGTTACGTAAAACTTAAAAATAAACATTATATGCGGTCGGTTTCCTCGTCGGCGTTCGTGAACGTAAAAAACGAGGCGCTCGAATACGAAGGCTGCGTTTATTTCAAAAGAGACGGTTCTGAAGTTGAAAAAACGTCGAAAAAAGAATACGCAAAAACCGTGGGAGTAACGCCTTCAAAACTACTCAGCGCGCATATATACAACGAAAACACCGTATCTTCCGTAACGAAAACCGTGAACGGCGACGGCACGTTTATATAGGGATTCCATTCGTCATCACTAATTACCTAAAAGGCGTCTTTTCAGCCCTTTTCCGTGACCGCTCGGTCGCAGT
>CAKQWM010000010.1 GCA_934278995.1 uncultured Clostridia bacterium | reverse complement strand
GTGAATTGCTCCCGCTGGTCGCGTGAATTGTTGCTGACGCAACGTGAATTGCTCCCGCTGGTCGCGTGAATTGTTGCTGACGCAACGTGTTATTTTATATATTGTTTATAATTCGCGCCCGAATGTTAGCGGGTTAAAAATACCCCTGTAAAAAACTTGCAGTACCCCAAAAACGATTGCGCATACCCGAAAAAGACATATAAATGTCCGATAAATGCATTTTGTATCTGTAATAAATGCGGTTGTTCGTATTGCGCAATCGTTATTTTCAAAAGACAAAAAGTCGGTTTTTCAACTGTTTGTATGCAAAAGACGAGCGAGTGTATTTTGAAAAAAAGACGGTTTTATAAATTTTTTTATTCGTTTTTGTTAACAAAATTTCTCAAAATACCGCATTATAAAAGCGATTTTTGATTTATTAAATTGTGAATAAACGGTTAAAAAAATTTTCGTCGAAATTTTAAATTACGGCGCAATGCGCTTGACAGCGTTAGTAATATAATGATATAATAAGCGCATTAGAAAAAAGCGATTTTCGCAAAAACAAAAAAACGATTTATTTCAATAAAAAAATCGAAACAGGAGGCTTGTATGAAAATCAAGAAGTCAGGCTTGATTCTCTTATCCGTTATGATGGCGTTCGCGCTCTGCGTTTTCGCCGCGTGTAACGGTGGCGGAGAAGAAAGCACTTACACACCCGGCGACGAAGTCGGTAGTTATTACTGCGTAGTTGACGGCAGAGAGGCTAACCTTACCATTGCGGAAGACGGCAAGGTAACGTTAAAACTCGGCGATGAAGAATTAAGCGGCGCCTGCGCGTTATCCGACGCCAAAAAGATCATAGCGGTCTTTGGCGAATCGGTTGACATGGTTGCCGACGTATCTTACGCCAACGGCGTAATTACGTTCCTGTTCAGAACCAAAGAATACAGGTTTTTGAGGGACGTGAACTATACCGTTAAATTCGACTCCATGGGCGGTAGTCAGATTGCCGACAAAGTAGTCAGAAACGGTAAAACCGTATCCAAGCCTAAAGATCCCGTTCTTGCGAGCAAATCTTTTATCGGCTGGTATAAGGACAAAGAATTTAAAGAACCTTATCAGTTCGGTTCGGAAGCGGTAACCAAAGACATTACGTTATACGCTTGTTACGGCGCGGTTTCCGAAACGGAATTTACCGTCACGTATAATCCTAATTACGAAGGCGCAACCGTAACCACCGCTAAAACCACCGGCGGTAAAGCGGACTTAACCGCTCCCGTAAGAGAAGGTTACGAATTTGTCGGTTGGTACATAAGCGACTATGACGACGCTAACAGACTGACACGTAGTTATAACGGCGAAGTTCTTTATCAGAACACCGTTTTATTCGCCGTGTGGAAGTCCGATAACGCGCTCATAGTATCCGTTACCGACGGCAAGATCTCCTGGAACAATCTCGGCATCGGTTCTTACGGCGTTTACGTGAGTAAAGACAGCGAAACCGGCGAAGTAGTCGAAACGAAGGAAGTAAGCGCCGCTAACGAGTGGGCGTTTGATTTTTCCGCGCTCGAAGCGGGCGATTACGTCGTTAAAGTAACTTACAGAGGCAAATCCGGTATTGCGTATTACAGAAACAAAGCGCTTGCCAAAGTTTCTCTTTTCAACGTAGTAAACGGCACTGCGCTTACCTATAACGCGGTTCCCGGCGCGGAAGAATACTTTATAACCGTCGATTGCGGTAATAAGGCTCATAAACATACCGAAGTATCGAACGGCGCTTCGCTTACCTATAACTTCGCAAACTGTGAAATGCAGAAAGGCGGTATCAAATTTACCGTCAAAGCGACCAGAAAAGGCTATTTACCCTCGGTATCGGAAACTTTCGTTTTTGAACAAGGTTTAGAAGCCGTCAAGGAACTTAAAGTCGTTCCCGAAGAAGACAAAGCGACCTGGAAGGCGGTAGAAAAAGCCACGTCTTACAAAGTAGAAGTTACTTACGCCGAAACTACGGAAACCTACTACGTTTCCGTAACCGAATTTTCATTGAAAAATTACGGCGCGGGCGAAATAACGCTCAAAGTAACTCCTGTTGCCGACAATTACTATTCACCCGACGCGGCTATGCTTTCCTATACTAAGGAAACCATTGCTTCCCCCGCCCGCATAAGGCTCAGCGAAAAGACTTTGTTGTGGGACGAGGTTGCGGGTGCAACGGGTTACACCGTTCTTATCGGCGGCAAAACTTACGACACGAAAACCAACTCTTTACTCTTAAGCGAATCCT
The DNA here is from genome assembly GCA_934278995.1 of uncultured Clostridia bacterium. GTDB lineage: Bacteria > Bacillota > Clostridia > Christensenellales > Borkfalkiaceae > UBA4636. Next base: position 85,802 of record CAKQWM010000010.1, on the reverse strand, counting down.
ACTTTGCGGGTACCGATTGGACGGTTGCCGTAAAAGCCGCGACGGCTTCTGCGTCTTCGCTTTATTCCGATCCCGTATCCATATCGAGCGTTTCCAAACTGACGCAGGATATGGTTTACTATAAAGACGGCAAGGTATATTGGGGCAACGTTTTCGGCGCGAAGCACTATCGTGTTGAAGTAGATAACAAGATAGAAATTCTGCTCGCTTCCGATCCTCACGAATATGCCATCGGCATTACGGCTGCGGGCGACCATACCGTCAAAGTTATACCTATCGGCGAGAACACCGGCGATTTGGGCAAAGTTACCATAAACCTACAGTTTTACGAAATTGCCTTCAACTCTAACGACGGTAAAGAAATATCTTCGATTTACGTTGCCGACGGCGATTATCTTAAACTTCCCGACAGCGTGAAAGGCGGTTACGACTTCATCGGTTGGTACAACTCGGTTGACGGCGCCGTAAGCGGTAAAAAGTATAAAGAAGGCGAATTTACCTTAAAGAGCAACGTTACCGTATATGCCGGCTGGGATCCCAAGACCTTCAAAGTCACCATGAGTTGGGCTGACGGCGAAGAAAACAAGACTATGGAAGGCGTTGTCGCTTACATGACCGATTTCAGTCTGCCCGTTCCCGAATACGGCGAAAAAACCATTGCTTTCTACGGCTGGTATTTAGGTTCGATAAGATACACCGACGAAAACGGTAATTCCATTATTCCTTACAACAGAATCAGCGAAACTTCTCTTGAAGCGAGATTCGTTGAAATTTTACAATTCAAACTCAACAAAACCTTGCAGGAAGGCGAAACGGAACTCAGTTACTACGTAGAAAAAGGCGAGTACATCAACCTCGTTAAAGAAGTAACGATTCCCGAAACCTATAAAGGAAGACGCGTAACCGTAATCAACGGTTCGGCGTTTGCCTCGGCAAGCAAACTCGTCAAAATAAACATCCCCGACACGATTAAGTACATATTCATCGGGCTTGACGGCGTCAACGCCACGGGTTCTGCTTTCCAGAGTTGTTCGTCTTTGGCGGAATTCAATATTTACGAAACCGAATCTCTTGCCGGCGAAAAAGGTCCTTACTGGACTAAAGACGGCATTATGTATCAGAACAACGCCACCATCGGTAAAGCCGAAATGTACGCCGCTCCTTACGCGAAAACGGGCGAGGTGACTATTGCCGACGGCATCGAAACCATACCTCAGGGTATATTTGCAAGTTCCAAGATAAGTTCTGTAGTTATTCCTTCGTCTGTTACGACGATAGAAAAGGACGCGTTCAAGTTTAACTCCAACCTGACGTCGATTGTTTTCGAGGACGTACAGGAAGGCGAGGAAGGCGCGACGTTGTCCGTTGCCGACGAGGCTTTCTACAGCGTATCCAACCTGCTTGAAATAACCTTCCCCGCTCGTATGACCGAGTTTAACAACAGCATGTTCAGATCCTGCTCTAAACTTGCCAACGTATATTTTGCGGGCGTCAATGGTAAATATATTTCCAAAGACGGCGTGGTAATGCAGAAAAACGAAGAAAACAATAACCTTACTTTGGTTTACTACCCCACGGGTAAAGAAGGCGAATACGAGATTCCTTCCGACGTTACCGTTATAGCGGAAAGCGCGTTCAGCGCCAAATTCAAAAAGGACGATTATACCGACGAAAAGCCGAGTTATACGTTTGTAGGCTCCAAAGTTTCCAAAGTTACCATCCCCGTCGGCGTCAATACTATCGGCGATTACGCTTTCAGAAGTTGTACGCAGATAACGGCGGTTGAATTCGCGGGAGGCATCAATCCTCTCAAGATAGGTAAAGAAGCCTTCTACGGCTTGACAAACAGCGCGTTTACGACCTTAACGCTTCCCGAAAACCTTACTACGCTCGGCAAAAACGCTTTCGGCGGATGCACGAGACTTGTTACGGTAAACCTTAACGCCGAAAATTGCGCGGGGTTTGCGTTGGAAGCCTTCGGTTCCACCGCTGCGGTTCCCGCTTACTACGTAAAGACTCTTAACATCGGTAAGAAAACGAGCGCGGTAGAAATCGCCGGCGTATTCGGTAACAAAGTCGCGGAGGTCAACGTAGATTCCGAAAACCCGAATTATCAAGTTAAGGAGAACGTCGTTTACGATTACGACATTACGACCATTTTCTTCTATCCCGTAGAAAAAGCGGGCCCGTACGTAACGCCCGATACGCTTACAGCCATCGGCGCCAACGTATTCAACGGAAGAAAGAATCTTACTAAAGTTACGATTAAACAAGGCGTTACCTCTATAGGTACGGGCGCCTTCACGAACTGCTCGTCCCTTACCGAAGTAGAATTTGAACTTCGTAATACGGACCTCGTTTTCGGCGACGACGTTTTCAAAAACTGCAGCGCCCTTACCGTAATAGAATTGCCGGAAAAAACCACGGAAGTCGGTTCCGGTCTGTTCTCGGGTTGCAACCGGCTCGAAAAAGTCACCCTTCCTACCACTTTGGTCACTATTAAAAAGGGTTACGATACTTTGCTCAAGAAAGACATATTCAATATGTTTACCGGTAGCAAGGTATATATGCTCAATGAAATCATCGTTAAGGAAGGCAACGAAAAATACATGTCGGTTAACGGCGTTTTATACGAAAGCGACGGAACGAACCCCGTAACCTTGCTCTTCTGCCCGAGCGCGAAGACGGGGACGATTGACGTTCCCAAAACCGTTACGAAGATAGGCGAAAAGGCTTTCTTCAATGCAAACGCATCCAAACTTACGTTCAGCGAAGGTATAGTTGAAGGCGCGTCGCTTGAATTCGGCGATCAGGCTTTCGGAAGCAGTTTGCTTGAAGTTATAGAACTCCCCGAAGGGCTTACGAGTATTCCCGACAAGATGTTCTATTTATGCGAAACTTTGGTTACCGTTACGATACCTTCGAGCGTTACTTCCATCGGAAACGAAGCCTTCTATTCTTGCAAGGCTCTCGAAAGCATAACGATTCCCAAAAACGTAACGTATATCGGCTTTAAAGCCTTTAACGCCTGTCCGAAACTTGCAACCGTAACTTTTGAACAGGAAAGCGAAAAGAACGAAGACGGAACTTATAAAAATCCTTTGGTCATTGCAGACGGCGAAAGTTCGGGAGGCTCGGGCGGCACTTACTACTCAGGCACTTTCTCCGGCACGCGCATAACCGAACTTATATTCCCCGACAGGACGACGCACGTAGGCGCGTACATGATGGGATACTCTACTTCTTACGGATCAACTACTAAGAACACCACCCTTAAAAAAGTCGTTATTCCTTCGACTGTCGAATATATCGGTCAGAACGCCTTCTATTATTGCGGCGCTCTTGAAACCGTTGAATTCAAAGGCGACGGCGTTTCCAAATTGAGAAGCGGTACTTTCAAGCAAAAAGTCGGTTCTTCATCCACACAAAGGACCTATTACTACGGCTTGTATAACACCTTCGCGGGATGCTCTTCGCTTAAAACGGTTATCAATTTACCCGAAACTTCCGTTGAAGGCGGTTACGATATGACGAGTACCTTCACTTATTCGGCGCTTACGTCAGTGGAAATCCCCGCGACCGTTTCGTCGATGAGTTCTGCGTTCAGTTATTCCCCCGAACTTTCGAGCGTTACCTTCAGAGAAGGAAGCATTCTTAAAACTTTAAAACAATCCTTCAGTAAATGTAACAAACTGACGTCCATTGCTCTTCCCGACGGTCTGGAAACGATAGGTTCCTACGCTTTAGGCGGAACGAACGTATCTTACGCGACGAGTATTACCTCGATAGTTATTCCTAAAACCGTACAGACGATAGAATACGGCGCTTTCTGGAATATTCCGAGTTTGAAGAGCGTAACCTTCGCCACCTACGAGGACGGCGAAAACGCCGGCAAGTGCGACCTTCAGAAAATTCAGTGGAAGGCGTTTGCCAACACCGGAATAACCGAATTTACCTTCCCCGCATCTACCGCTATGTCCATAGAGTTAGGTAAGGGAACGACCGTCGAAACCAACAAGGGCAGATTATTCTTCGGTTGTACCGACCTTACGGAGGTAACTTTATCCAAGTCGGTAACCGATATAGAGTACGTTTTAAAAGACGCGCCCAGCCTCAAAACCATCAATATAGCGCCCGACAACACGAGTTTCGTCACCGCTACCGGTAAGCCTTACATCTATAGTTACGATTCCACAAAACCGAACAACGTAGGTACGGCAATCGTGTACGTATTCGGTAAACTCGACGTCGATGCAGACGGTGTCTTTAAACTTGACGACGGTATTACCGAAATAGCGGCTTACGCTTTTGAAGGTCAGAATTCGATTAAGTCTGTAACTATACCTTACACCGTGCAAAAAATCGGCACCGGCGCCTTTATGAAGTGTAGTAATCTTACTAAAGTCGTATTCGAATCTTCCGTCGAAAAGCCCAACCAGTTGAACAGCGAATATCTCGGTGAATCCGTATTTACCGATTGTTCTAACCTTACTTCGGTAACCTTACCGAACGGCACGAACAACAAGGAGATATCGAAGTACATGTTCAAAAACACGGGTTTGACTTCCGTAAGTATCCCCGCAAGCATCGAAATCATAAGAGACGAGGCTTTTATGGGATGCAAGAAATTAACCTCGGTTTCATTTGCCGACGAAGGCAATCTGAAGACTATCGGAAGCAAGGCGTTCAACTCAAGCGACATTTCCAAGTTGTCTTTGCCCAAGAGCCTCGTTACCATCGGTAATTACGCGTTTTTAGGCAACGCAAACCTTTCGGAAATCAAGTTTGCGGAAGGTTCCGCATTAGAAACGATAGGGAATAACTCTTTCGGCTATACTTCTACTAATTACGGCGAATATCTTTCCGCTTTGAAGTCGATAGTTATACCTAAATCGGTAACAACGATAGGTACCTGCGCTTTTGCAAACTGCACGGCGCTTTCAAGCGTAACGTTTGAAGAAGGCAGCGCGCTTACCACTATAGGCGTATCGGCGTTTGAAAATACCCCCATTACGAAGATTTCTGTTCCCGACAGCGTTACCACTATAGATAATTACGCCTTCAGGGGTTGTAAAAATCTTACCGAGGTTTCCTTCTCGAAGGAAAGCGCTAATTTAAAGAAAATAGGTCAACAAATCATCGAAGATACCGCCGTTACGTCGATAGAACTTCCTTTAAGTCTTAAAAAGTTAGATAACAGAGCGTTCATGAACTCTACGGCGCTTCAAACCGTAACCCTTCCCGACGCTCTTACCGAAATCGGCGGGTACGTCTTCTACAACTGTCCCAACTTAGTAAGCATAGATATCCCCGACACCGTGACCAAATTCGGTACTTACTGCTTTACGGGCTGTATAAAACTCGAAAGCGTCAACTTCGGCAAAAATTCCGCGCTTACCACTTTAGGTACTTATATGTTTACGGATTTCGCGGGTAGTTCTACTTATCCGCAAGCCGAAGCGTGCATATCGCTTAAGACGTTTGCCGTTCCCGATAAGGTTAAGGCGTTAGGGAACTACATGTTCAGAAACTGCACGGCTCTTGAAACCGTTACTTTCGGCGATGCTTCCGTCCTTAACTTCTTAGGCACTTACACCTTCAGAGATTCCGGTCTTAAATCGATTACGGTACCTAAAGGCGTCAAGATGTTGGGTACGAGCGCAACTGTCGCCGCCGTAGCAGGAAGCGCTTACACCTTCGAGGGTTGCAAAAATCTTACGAACGTCGAGTTCCTTGGCGATATTACGGCGATAAGCGGATACGTATTCTATAATTGTACTTCGCTTAACATCGATTTACCCGCAAAAGCGACCACGATAGGTAAATTCTCGTTCGCAAACACCGCTATCGAAAGCGTAACCATTCCCAAAACGTTAACCAACGTTAAAAATCTGGGTGACGGCGCCTTCGCTTACTGCAAAAACTTAACTGAAATCAAAGTAGCCGCGGGTAATAATTCGTTTACCGTCGATGCAACCACGGGCGCTCTCGTAAACGAGAGTAAAGTACTCGTTTGCGTTCCCGCAGGTAAAGTAATCGAGGGCGGCGCGGTTACCGTTCCCGACGGTGTAACCATCGGCGCGTACGCCTTCGCGGGATGCAAAACTATCACGTCGATAACTCTTCCCGAAAATACTACCTCCATTCCTGACTACGCCTTTGCGGGCGCAACCGGTCTTAAGACGTTTACCGTTCCCGCCGGCGTTACCAAGTTAGGTACGGGTACTACGACAGGTAATATCTTTGAAGATTGTACTTCGCTCACGTCGGTTATCTTCAAAGGAGAAATTACAACGCTTAACGGCAATCTGTTCAAGGGTTGTACGGCGCTCGAAACGTTCGTAATCCCCGCAAGCGTTACCGATTTGGGCGCAGGCTTATTTAACGGCAGCGGTATAAAGGAAATAGTAATCCCCGAAACCGTTACGTCCATTTACAGCTCTACCACCGCGTCCAACAGCGTATTCGGCGGCAGCGCCATCGAAAAAGCAACTCTTAACAGCGTCGCTACGACTGCGAATATGTTCCTCGACTGTGAAAACCTTACGACCGTAATTATCGGCGAAAACGTTACCGAGTTAAAAGCAAGCATGTTCAAAGGATGCAGCGCTCTCGAAACGATCGTTATCCCCGACACGGTAACGGTGGTAGGGGCTTCGCTCTTCCAGGATTGCACCGCGCTTAAGAACGTAACTATAGGTAAAGGAGTGACCGAACTTTCCGCGAGCATGTTCAAAGGCTGTACCGCTCTTGAAACGATAGTTATTCCCGACACGGTAACGGAGGTAAATAACTACTTGTTCCAGGATTGCACCGCGCTTAAGAACGTAACTATAGGCGCAGGTTTGACGGCTCTCGGTAGTTACACCTTCCAGGGCTGTACCGCTCTTACCGAATTTACCGTTCCCGAAACCGTGGAAACCTTCGGTACCGCAACCTTTAGAGACTGCGTAAACTTAAAAACCTTCACGCTTAACGGACAGACGGTTCTCGGCGCGAATATGTTCGCAGGCTGTACGGCGCTTGAAAAACTCAACAACACCGAAACGCTTGTTGAAATTCAATACTCGGCGTTCAACGGTTGTACGGCGTTAAAAGAACTTTATATTCCCAACGTCGAAAAATTCGGATATCTTATCTTCCCGAACTGTACGAGTTTAACAAAACTCGTTATTGAAAAAGTGCCGACCGATTTCGGTAGGGACAACTTCAATTACTGGACGGAAAATCAGACTATCTGCTTCCGCTTCGACCAAGACGAAACCATAGGCTTCAACTCCGACTGGTACAGATACTGCGATGCTAAAGTTATCTGGAACTACACCGGCGAATAATTCGTTATTGCGACAATTCGCACGATTATCACAACTTAATATCGTTTGCGGAAAGTTTCCGCAAACGGTCTGAAAACTTGCCTCGGGCGTTCCGTTTTTCGGAACGCCCGAGGTTTTTACACGTTTTATATACCGCAAAAATTACGGTTACGGCAAAAATACTCTCGGTTTTAAAATCAGATAAACGCAGACCATTATTCGCGCCCATACCGCCCGTATTCGTCGTAATGCTTATATTTTGTACACATGTGGTTTTGCGTTTAAACGCCGTAATACGGCAAATTACGGGGCTAAAAAGCCTTTTAATTCAAACGCCGTTATAAACGACCGGAATAAGACATACTATTCACAAACCGCTTTCAGGCTTTTTACAGACCTTTTGGCTTTTACGTCGGGTAAAATAATACGACGGCAATAATCTTGTTTTTACTTATTTTAAATTACGTAAAACTACTTTGTTTTTACCTTCAAAACGCCCGATAATCGGCTTATAGCCTTGTTTTTTTACCAAGTTACCCTTGAAAAGCGAAGATCTCCCTTCTTTTTAACGAGGCTTTAAAAAGGGGATAGATTATAGCGCGACAATTAAATTTTAACGGTCGTGAGAAAAGAAATAACCGATTTTTACGGTCGTTAAAAAAACGAAAAAACTTTGTCGTTAAAAAAAACGAAAAAACTTTTGCGGGGGCGGGCTGAAAATCGTTTTTTTCCGCCGATTGCGCTACGCGGATATAAGTTTTTGTGTTGAAAACAAAAAATTTGTCGTGTTTTACCGATTATTTTCAAAAAGTGTGTCACAAATGTTTGACGAACACATACACGTGTAGTATAATAACTAACAAATCAAGCCGTATTCGGCTTATGTTTATAAAAAATAGATTAAAAACGCAAAAAAGGAGGTTTTTTATGAACGCTAAACAAGTTTTTTCATCTCAATATTCGCGCTTCAGGCTTAACGGAATCGTCAAGTCGGCTATGTACGGTTCGATCTTCGGCTTCTTAGCCGCGGTAATCGCGTCCGCTTTATTTTGGTTTTTCGACGTAAAAGCCTTCTATCTTTCCATCGTGATATTCGCCGCGGTTGCCTTGACGACAGGTACTCTTTTGTATCTTTTCAAGTTTAAACCTCAGCCTATGCAAATTGCAAGAAAACTCGATAAACTCGGTCTTGAAGAAAGGCTCGTCACGATGACCGAACTCGAAAACGACGATTCGTTTATCGCTTCTTTGCAACGCGCCGACGCCGCTAAAGCGACTAAAACGATAAATTCCAAACTCGTTAAATTCGCCGTTTCCGTTCCGCTTGTCTTAGGCGTAACTCTCGCTCTTTTGTTAAGCGGGGGGATGACCACCGTCAACGCGCTTTCCTCCGCGGGCGTAATCCGTTCGGGCAAGCAGATAATAATCGACGCTAACACCGTTCCCGACGTCTATTGCAACGTCAACTACGTTATCGACGGCGGCGGGCAGATTTTAGGAAAAGACGCTCAGGTGGTTTTGAAAGGAGAAGGTTGTTCCGCCGTTATGGCGATTGCGGACTTCGGTTACGCTTTCGTAAAATGGTCGGACGGCAACACGAATCCTTACCGTGAAGATTTAATCATCGAAGACGATATGCTTTACACGGCTTTATTCGAAGCGGTTTCCGACCTTAACGAAAAGAACCCCGTAGGAGACTCCGGAAGACCTCCGTACGATCCCGAATCGCAAGAGGGTCAAGAAAGTTATCCCAAGTGGAATGAACCTACCGAAAGTTCCGATCCTATTCAGGATAACAACCAAGGTTCCACAAAGTCGGACGAAAAGGCAAACTACGTCATCGACGGCAAGACCTATTACGGCGGAGTGATTTTCAATCAGGCGCTTACCGAAGCAACCGAACAATCTACTTCAAACCCGAACCTTACCGACGGCGAAAAAGGCTCGATAAGCGATTATTTCAACAACATCAAAAAATAAAACCAAATTTTAAGGACATTACAAAATGGCAACAGAACAAAACGTCAGACAAATAACCCAACAGGATATCGACAGATTCAGCACTCAGATACAGGATATCTTTACCCAGATAAGACGTGACGTCATCGGGCAAAAAGAAGTCGTCGAAGGCACTATAATCGCCATGATAGCCGGCGGCAACGTACTGTTAGAGGGCGTTCCCGGCGTCGGAAAAACAAGGCTTGTAAGAACTTTAGGAAGAGTTTTCGATTTACCTTTTTCCCGTATTCAGTTTACCCCCGACCTTATGCCGGCGGACGTAACGGGTACCAACATAATCGTTAAAGACGAAAGCGGTAATTCGAGTTTCAAATTTCAGGAAGGTCCTATTTTCAGTAATATAATTTTAGCGGACGAAATCAACCGCGCCACGCCGAAAACTCAGTCGGCGCTTCTCGAAGCCATGCAGGAACATACCGTTACCGTAATGGGTACTTCGAGAAGATTAAAAGAACCTTTCTTCGTTCTGGCTACCCAGAACCCTATAGAACAGGACGGTACCTATCCGCTTCCCGAAGCGCAGATGGACAGGTTTATGTTCAAACTTCTCGTTCCTAACCCGAGCCTTGCCGAACTTATGGACATCGTTACCATGACGCAAAAGACAATGGCAGAAGTCGCCGATCGCGCCTGTACGGGTGAAGAACTTATGGAAATGCGCGCTATCGCTAATCAGATTCCCGTTGCGCAGGACGTTTTGCAGTACGCCATGATATTAACCTCGGCAACCCACGCGGACAGCGAATGTGCTACCGAAACCGCCAAAAAGTACGTGCGTCTGGGCGCCAGCCCCCGCGCGGGACAGGCTCTTATTTCGGCAGGCAAGGTACTCGCTCTGATAAAAGGCAGATACAACGTCGCGTATTCCGATATAAACGAACTCGCGCACTTTGTTTTGCGTCATCGTATCAAACTTAACTTTGAAGCCATTGCCGAAAGGATTACCCCGGACGACGTTATCACGATGATTTTGCAGGAACTCGCCAAAAAATACAAAGTCAAATAATACGGCGATTATAACCTGATTTTTTCAAAAAATAAAACGTAATTTTTATCAAAAAGTAAAACATAATTTTTTTCAAAAAGTAACGCGGGCTACAAGCCCCGTTTACTATGTTAGGACCAAATGAAGTACTCGATATTAAACGACAAATTTTTCAGCAGGCTCGAAACGCTCGCATTCAATTTAAAACAAAATCTTGCAGGGTATTTCGGCGGAAAACACCTCGTTTCGACGTACGGTCAAACGGTAGAATTTGCCGATTTCAGAGAATATCAACTCGGCGACGATATCAGGCGTATAGACTGGAATTTATTCAGTCGTTTTGAAAAGTATTTTATTAAACTTTTTACCGACGAAAGGCAGATGCACGTTCAGATTTTTATCGACTGTTCCGCGTCTATGGGAAAAGATAATCCCGAAAAGGCGGCGTACGCCATAGCGTCGGCTGCCGCGCTTGGTTTTCTGGCGATTCACAATATGGATAAAGTTTCATTTCATCTTTTACATGGAAACGTTTCCGAAAACCCTTTCGGCACGATAGTCGGTAAAACTGCTTTTTTCAGAGCGATAGGTCAACTCGAAGAAGCGGTTTTCGACGGCGAAACCGATTTGGAAAAGGCTATTACTTCCTGTCCCGACACGGGTACTAATAACGGTCTGTCCGTCGTTATATCCGATTTAATGACCGATTACGACTGGAAGAAAGCCGTTGACTATCTTTGTTACAAAAAACGTCAGGTTATACTCGTTCAACCGCTTACGCCCTCTGAAATCGAACCGACTTTCGACGGCAGGGTAAACCTGATAGACTCCGAATCCATAGACATAGCCGACAGTAAAAACGTAAAGATGAGGATAACCCGTTCCGCTCAGTCCGCTTATAACGAAGCCTTGCGCGACTTTTTTGAAGATATACGGACTTTTGCTTCCAAACGCGGTGTCGATTACGTTTCGATAAGTACCGATATACCTATAGAAAAGGTGCTTTTCGGCGAATTATTGAAGGTAGGTATGATTTCATGACGTTGCTTGCTCCGTTAGGGCTGTTGGGCTTATTAAGCCTTATAGCGCTCATAATAATCTATATAATAAAACCTAACTACCAGCAACGCGTGGTTTCGAGTACGTACATCTGGCGGTTGAGTTTGAAATACAAAAAGAAGCGTCTTCCCATAAATAAATTAAGGAACATTCTTCTTATTATCTGTCAAATTTTGATTTTCGTCTGTTGCTCCCTTATTCTGGCTCAGCCGGGAAGGGTACTTCTTGCGAAGGAAACGGGTAAAGAATCGATTATAATCATCGACACTTCGGCAAGTATGCGTCACGAGGTCGATACGGGCGACGGCGTCAAAACACGTTTTCAAAGAGCGGTTGACGACGCAATCGATTTAGCCGACGATACCTTCAGAAACGAAGGAAAAGTTTCGGTTATTCTCGCTAAAAACGAGCCTGAATACGTTACGGGCAACCGTCTTAATTACGAAAGCGCGAACGCTTTGTACGCCGAGTTAAGGCGTCTTTACGACGATCCTTACTCATGTTCGTACGGCTCGTGCGATCTCGACAAAGCGCTTTCCGCGTGCGAAGACATCGTCATGATTAACGAAGACGCTAAAATCTTCCTTTACACCGACATTGCTTATATACACGTTCCCAAAGGGGTTACGGTGATGAACGACGTCGTTTTGTACGACGACGAAACCGATCCCGACAGAAACGAGTGGGACCTTGCCGTTTTGGACGCAAGGGCGGACTATGAAGACAACTACTACAATTTTTACGTCGATCTGGCGTGTTACGGAAGGTCTTTTTCGGATCTTAACGTAAAACTGTCGTTGACGAACGTAAACGACGAAAACAGAAATTACACTGTTATCGCTAAAAACGTATCTCTCGAAGACGGCGTCGTAACCACCCTCGCATTCAGAAAAAATCAGTTTCCCGACGGTCAGATTCCTAAAAATACCGTTATGGCGAACCTTAACACCGGCACCTTTGAAGGAATTTTTCTTTTTGAATCCGCAAAGGTATCTTTACTTGACGAATCCGGGCGCGACGTGTTTTACGAAGACGGCTTTTACGAGGACAACGAATTCAATATCTACGGCGGTTTAAGCACGCCGTTTAAAATTCAATACGTCGCATCAACTCCTAACCCGTTTGTAAACGGCGCTTTGCTCGCTTTGCAAACCCGTTATGAAAAAACGTGGGATATCACCGTTGATAACCTGTTGTTTATAGAGGAAGCCAAGTCGGAAGGATACGACCTGTATATCTACGAACTCGAAAGTATGCCTAACTCTCTTCCGTCGGACGGCGTTTCTCTCGTCATAGCGCCTGCTTCGGCAATTCGCGGTTCGGGCGTGGAAACCGGCAGTTATACCGATGTAACGGCGCCGGGAGGGGTTCCTCTCAATAAAGACGTCGATCACCCGCTTTTAAAAAACGTCAACGCAGCCAACATTCTGGTTACGAGGTTTATAAAAACTTACAGTTACGACGCGCAATATCAAAGCATAATGTCGCTTATGGGGCAACCTATGATTCTCGTCGCCAACAACAAGCAGAACAAGGCTGTATTCCTCAATTTCGATTTTCACTATTCCACTTTCCCGTTGACTATAGATTTTCCTTTATTTATGGTTAATTTTTTCGAATATTTCTTCCCCCCGATGGTCAGCGCGAACGCCTACGAAGTCGGCGAAGAAATAAAATTAAGCGCGATGGGGGATTCTATTTCCGTAAAAGGACCGGAGTACTCCGACTCTTTTACGACTTTCCCCGCGAGTTTTTCCGCGACTTTTCCCGGAACTTACACTTTAACACAGGATACTTTCGGCAACAGAACGCTTACTGAAAATATTTTCGTAAGAATACCCGCGACCGAAAGCAACACTCATCCCGAACTCGATACGATGGTAAATCCTTTCGCGCAAAGCGATGCGAGAGATTTTTATAAAGATTTGCTTTTGTATTTTGCGATCGGGCTTACCGCGCTTATGTTTGCAGAATGGATTCTGCAACTGCGCGATAATATGTAGGGAGGTAGAAAAATGACTAATTTAACGGTTACGTTTTCATATCCCTGGTTACTGTTATTGATTATTCCCGCCGTTTTACTGACGCTCATACCGTATTTTTTAATCAGCAAAAAGTACAGAAGAACGAGAAACCGTATAACGTCGATAATACTTCACACTATAGTAATGGTGCTGGCAATAACGATGCTTGCCGGGCTTAAATTCAATTACACTTTACCTAACACGACCAACGAAATAATACTTTTGGTTGACGTATCGGATACGCAAAGTTATTCCGCGCAGGAAAGAGACGATTTCGTTCGTGACGTCATTAAAAACGGCGGCTATAACGAATTTAACGTAGGCGTGGTAACTTTCGGGTTTAATCAGGTTTACGCCGTACCCATGACGAAAGAAACCGATACGATTTATCAGACATATCTCGATGCGAAAAAACCCGATACTTCGGCGTCGGATCTCGAAGCGGCGATAAAGTACGCCGCGACGTTATTCAACAATCCGGATTCCGGTAAAATAGTACTTGTGACCGACGGCAGGGAAACCGACGAAAACGCTTTGAAAGCCGTAAAATACGTTACGGCGCAGAATACTCTTTTAGACGTGGCGTACGTACCTTCCGCTCTCGACGGGCGGGACGTGCAGATTACGGGCGCGGAACTTCCCGAAAGGCGGGTTGCCGTTAACGAGGACTGCATTATAAAAGTTACGGTAAACTCAAACTCCGCAAAAAGCGTCGATATCGTCATGACCGACAACGGAACTACGCAAAAACAGACGGTGGACGTAACTACGGGCATCAACGTTTATTCCTTTACTCATAAATTTGCGAACGAAGGTCTTCATAAACTCGATTTTGCCGTTAAAGTAAACGACGCCATCGAACAAAACAATCAATTCAGCACTTATTACAATCTGCTCGTAAAAAACAAAGTGCTTCTGGTATCGCGCGATAAGGATAATATCGACGAATCGGAGTTTTTGAAGGAACTTTTGTCGAAAGATCAGAAATATAAGGTTACTTCCGCTTATTTCGGGGAAGAAAGTTTTCCCGCTACTTTGGACGATTTACGCGACTACGACCAGGTTATACTCAACAATATAGCGAATTCCGACATGACCGAAGGCTTTGACGAAGTTTTGTATTCTTACGTTTACGAATACGGCGGCGGGCTTATGACGGTCGGCGGAAGCGATACGGACGGTACGGAATCTTCCGAAGACAAACCTAAGGCGCACGCCTATAACAGGACCGATATGTTCGGAACGACCTATCAAAAAATGCTTCCCGTCGAGGCGATAAACTACACGCCGCCGGTAGGCGTAATGTTTATCGTGGACGTTTCCGGCTCTATGTCAAGTACGGACGGCACCGAGATGTCAAGGCTCGGATGGGCGAGGGTAGGTATGGCTGCCGCAATGGACGCTCTTACCGAAAGAGACTATATGGGTATAATTACCGTGTCCGACAGCCACACCGTAGTGTTACCGCTGACGCCGAGAACCCGCCAGTCAAAAATAAAAGAAGCGATTTCGAGGTTAGACAGAACTTATGGCGGAACGACTTATTGCTCCGGCATGGAAACGGCTTGTCAGATTCTCGCAAGCAATAAAAAAATCGAAAAACGTCATATCGTTCTGGTTTCCGACGGACAGATCGGATCAAGCGAAAGACAACAATTTGAAACCCTCGTGGACACAAACTACAAAAACCACGATATCACTCTTTCAATCGTAATTATAGGCTCCAACGAAAAGCCTTCGGATACCTACGTAAATGGCTTGGTTGACGGAACCATAACGATAACCGCCGGCGAAGATATCGAAAAACTTTCCGCGTATCAGACACTTCTTCGCTCCGCCTGGCTCGGAAACGACACCAAAGAAGTCCCCGGTAACCCCGCGAAAACTAAGGAAAAACGCCTCGCCGCGATAGACAAACTTCACGTTTTTTCCAATCCCGAGGAAATACCGAGAGTTTTAAGAGACGACATTATGGCGCCGGAAATCAAAGACATGGAATATAAGGAGTTTTATCCGCTGGTAAACAACATTATGTCCCCGCTTCTTAACGGCGTCAGAGAAAATACGGGCGAAGATATCGATAAAGTAAAGACGAAACTTACGGGCTTTTACGGCGCAAAACTTAAATCAAGCGCCGAACTCGTATTAAAAGGCGATTACGACGTACCCGTTTACGCTCAGTGGAAGTTCGGGCGCGGTATGGTAGGCTCCTTTATGATAGATCTATACGGCGGGTTTTCGCAAGATTTCATTTCGGACGACAAAGGTAAACGTTTCATTCTGAACGTTGTCGAAAACTTAATGGCAATCGAAGATATCCGCTCGAACGATATCGTCGCCAACCTGGAAGAAGATAACTATATAAACAAGGTAAGCGTCATAACTTCTCTTACGGACGGTCAAAAAATCGTCGGCACAATATCGTGGACGGAAGGGAACGAAACGAGGACCGTATCTTTAAACGATACCCAAAGCGCTACGGAAAACGTTTACGTTTTATCGCCTTTGGAGGCGGTCAACAATTACAGCAGATTTTCTTTCGTCGTAAAAAGTTCCGGCACTTACGTCTTGACGTTGCAAAAAATCAACGCGGACGGAAGTAAGGCAAACAAAGACGATTGCGTAATTTATAAATCGTTTTCTTATTCCAAAGAATACGACGAAGTCAATCGCGCCGACGGCGAAGCGCTTTTACAAAAGTTAAAGACGCTAAGCGAAAACTGCAAGGGTAATTTAATAGAAGATCTTTCCGACGTGGCAAGTATCTTCGCTACGTTTATAACGGAAATAAAGAGGTCTTACGATCCGAGGATTCTTTTTTCCATACTGATTATAATATTATTCCTTGCCGATATAGCGGTACGTAAGTTCAAATTCAAATGGCCTCACGAAATAATTTCGGGGATCATCGCTAAAAAAAGAAAGAACGGTAAATAATATGAAAAAAGCGACAATTATCGCCTTAACCTTAGTGTGTCTTACGTCGCTCGCATTGTTTTTTACGGCGTGCAGTACGAATAAAATCGCCACGCCGTCGAACATTGCGTTTGACGAAGACAACAATATGACCTGGGACGAAAATAAAGACGCGAAGGGTTACGAGGTGGAAATAACCAACCACGATACTTCGGAAGTTCAGACTTTTACGCCGAGGAAGGAATTGTTTTCCCTTTCCGACCTTGAAGAAGGCGATTACGATATAAAAATCAAAGCCCTTCCTTCAAGTCGTCGTAACGAAGAATCCGATTGGAGCAAAACTATCTACTTTCATAAAAAGTACGAAACCGGTTGCGTTTACACCCTCGTAAACAACGGCAGAGAGTATGAAATCACCAGAGTCGGCAGAGCAAAAGGCGCTTTTACGATAGAAGACGAATACAGAGGAAAGCCCGTAACTACAATCGCCGACGGCGCTTTTAAAAAGAGTAAAACCATAACAGACGTTACCGTCGGCAAAAACGTAACATACGTCGGGGCGACCGCTTTCGGCTCTTGTTATAACCTCGTAAAAGTTACTTTTGCGGATACGGTTACAAAAATAGGGGAATCCTGTTTTTTATCGTGCCATGCGTTAGAGGAAGTAAATATCCCGAGAGGATTATCTTCTTTACCCGATTACGTATTTCAGAGTTGTCGTTCTCTTAAAGCAATAACTATTCCCGAAACGATAAAATCGATAGGAGCAAGCGCTTTTTTCGACTGTGAAGCTCTTACCGAACTTGTTATCCCCGACAGCGTAACGAGTATAGGAGAGAACGCTTTTGAAGAATGTTCTTCCGTAAAAAGCCTTACAATCGGTAACGGTCTTTCCGTTTTGAGCAACAACGCTTTTGTCAACTGTTCGGCGCTTGAAACCGTTGATTTTCAAACCGACGGTAACTTACAATATATTTTAAAGAAAACTTTTGCGGGTTGCTCTTCTTTAACGAGCGTAACTTTGCCCGACGGACTTATATATTTGGGTTCCAACGCTTTTTTAAACTGTGTTAAACTCGAATCTCTGAATATACCCGATTCGCTTCAATACATGGGTGACTCCGTCGTTTATAAAACCAAAATACAATCGGCATCGGAATCGGCAACCGGAAATAAATTCTTTTACGCCGATAACTGGCTCGTGGGCGTTTCAACCGATTTGAAACATAAGATTAAAAGTATTGATAACGACGGAATAACTATCGTTACGAAGGAAGCAAATCCCGATAAAGGAACGAAGGAAGAAACGCAAAAACTGAGCATGAAAATTTCCGACGGAATAACGGGCATTGCGTCTTCGGTTTTCCGTCAGGCAAAACTTCTGGAAAAAGTTACTTTACCTCGTTCCGTAAAATACGTTTGTCAGGCGGCGTTTTATAAATGCGAAAAACTCCGTTACTTCGACGCTTACGAATCCGAACTCGTATATCTCGACGCGGCTACCTTTTATGAATGTGAAAGCCTGTCGGAGGTAAGAGTAGGTCAGAAATTGCGCTATATAGGCGAATACAGTTTTTATAAGTGCGCTTTAAA
Source organism: uncultured Clostridia bacterium (assembly GCA_934278995.1). Classification (GTDB taxonomy): domain Bacteria; phylum Bacillota; class Clostridia; order Christensenellales; family Borkfalkiaceae; genus UBA4636. Next base: position 67,893 of record CAKQWM010000010.1, on the reverse strand, counting down.
AATGCCCGAAAACGAAGAATTGTATTCTAATATAGTGCCTGATTCCGTCAGACAAATCGGCAGATACGCGTTTTTTAACTCCGGTATCTGGAAAAATGCCGCAGGACAAGGCGTAATTTACGCGGGTAAGTGGATTATAGGCTATAACGACATGATAAAAGATACGATTACCCTGAAAGACGGAACGGTGGGAATCGCCGATTATGCTTTCGCAGGATCAAGTCTTAATAGCGTAGAAAACACCGCGTCGGTAAGATACCTCGGAGAGGGCGCTTTTTACAGGTGCGAAAAACTGACAAAATACGATTTAAGTTCAGATGTAAGATCGATAGACGATTTTACCTTCTACGGTTGCTCGTCGCTTAGCGATCTCGGCAATCAATCGCCGGTGCAACTCGAAAGCGTCGGAAGATCTTCGTTTTACGCTTGTCAATCGCTGAAATCGATAGATCTTTCTCAGTGTCCGAGGCTCAAAACCGTAGGTATAATGGCTTTCGGTTACAGCGGGTTAGAGGAGGTAATTTTACCCGAATACACGCTCGATACGATTGCTCCCTACTCTTTTTACGAGTGTAACGCTTTGAAAACAATCACTATACCGGTTACGGTGCAAAGTATAGGCGCTCAGGCTTTCTTCGGATGCGATAATTTAGAGGAAGTAATATTCGCCGAAGACGAATACGAATCAAGCGTCGTAAAAAGCATAGGAGATTCTGCTTTTTATCGTTGTTATTCGCTGAAAGAAATCAACCTTCCCGACAGTGTAAAAACGGTCGGTGATTCTGCTTTTTACGGGTGTTCCGCCGTGGAAAAACTAAAACTCGACAATTCTTTGGAGTCGATAGGGGATAATTCTTTCGCTAATCTTGTCGCGCTTTCCGAACTCGTACTTCCCAAAACTTTAAAACGTATCGGAAATTCCGCCTTTTCGGGGCTTGAAAATCTGTCTTCCGTAACGTTGCCCGTTAACGTCGAATGGCTCGGCGCGTACGCTTTCTTCGGATGCGATCTGGCTTCCGTCTATACCGAAGCGACAAAACCTTCCGAAAACTGGCACGGCAGATGGAACGCTTCATATCGTCCCGTCGTTTGGGGCGTTACCCTTTCGGAGGACAAATCGTACGTCGTATCGCTCGTTAAAACTGCCGATTCCGTAACTAACGAAAACGAATATTCGGCGGTTTCCGCCCCCGTAAGATCGGGTTATGATTTTAAAGGTTGGGCAACAGAGGAAGGCTCCGACAAGCCTGTTTACGGCGCCATCGACCTTACGAAAGCGCCCGAAGGAACGACGCTTTACGCCGTCTGGGCAGAGAAACCCCAAGCCACGGAATAAAACGTTGAACGCCTTTTGCGAACGGCTATCCGCGCGCGGCGAAACCGTCGGCTTTACGACGCGTACAGTTATCCGTGATTTGCAATATTGCCTTTTGCGGGGGACGAACACTTATCCGCGACAGGGCTTCTTTCGGACGTTTTAAAGGCATTTCACCGAAAAAACATAAATTATAAAAAATTACCACCTTTGTTCGGCTTGTTTCCGTTTGACAACAGTCGAATAAAAGTGGTATATTTATTTGTAGTAATATATTTACGCGCACACAGGCGCGCACCGCGTGCGTCGGACTTATCGACAAGTCGCAAAGTTTCGGCTGTAAAACGCTCGGGTTTATGGTCGGACGATTAAAAACGTAAAGGAGTTTAACATGAAAAATACAAAGAAAATTTTATTGATTTTCACGCTTTTGGCGATAACGGCTCTGGCTCTTTCGCTCGTTGCGTGCGGATCGAAATCCGCAAAACTTTCTTTTGCGGTAAACGGCGGAACCCCTATCGATACCGTCGAAGTACCGAAAGAAACGGCTTATACCTTACCCGTACCGTCTTTCAGCGAAGAGTACGCCTTTTCGGGTTGGTATTTATCGGAGGATTTTTCCGGTAACCCCGTAACGGAGGTTACTCTTTCGGAAGACGCCACCGTTTACGCGAAATGGGAAAAACTTTACGCCGTAAATTTAAATCTTAACGGCGGTAGTTTATCGACCACGAAGTTTTATCTTAAACAGGGCGCGAACGTATCCGAAGCGTTAAATGAGTACGTTCCCTCGAAATCGGGAATGAAATTCGGCGCCTGGTTCAACGGCGCGGCGGAAGTCGGTAAAAACTTCAGAATGCCCGCGAACGCGCTTAATCTCGAAGCAAAATACAAAGCGCCTTACAAGATAGAAACTTATCTTCAGAACGAGGCGTTAAACGGCTACGATAAGCAGGAAGGCGAAACTATGTACGAATACGTCGGCAAAACCGTATCCGTAACCGGTTCCGTAACGGGCTTTAAAAAAGTTACCACCCCGTCAAGCGTTGAATCCATCGTGATAAAAGAAGGCGAAAACCTTCTTAAAGCCTACTACGAAAGAAACAAAATCACCGTATCGTTTTACCCGAATTATCCCGACGGTTCGCCGAGCGAAAGCGTAAGAGTCGATACTTTTTATCGTGTAAAAACGCCTGTTCCCGATGCTTGTCTGTTTGAATTCGACGGATACGTTTTAGAAGGCTTTTCAACCACCGAGGACGGAGAAGTCGTTTATAAAACCGACTTTTTAAAACGCAATTTACATAATTCTACCGAAGTTTTCCAACCTATTACGATAGAACCCGAAAGAACGACTGCTTTATACGCCGTATGGAAACAGGGCTTCCGCGATATGTTCGGGGGCGACGACGCAATTTTTATCGAAAAGAACGAAAAGAACCCCGATAAAAAGGAAGGAACAGCCTACCTTAAACGCAGTTCTTTCTACTTTAAAGGCGTTTATTATCCCACGCTCACGGCGTACAACTTTGAATTCGACATCGACGACGAAAACAGATTACAGGGTAAAGTTTACGAAAACGAAAAAACTTTCGTTTATTTAAACAACGACAGAAAAAACTATTCGTCAACCCTTTTCGTTTCGGGTGTCGGTCTCGATAAAACGACTCAGATAAAATTCGACGCGACCAACGGCGTTACCTACGTCGTTGACGGCGCCGAAAAAGGAAAAGGCACCTATCAGATAGAAAACGGTTTATTCAAGATAACCTACGCGGAAGGCGAAATGGCAGAGCAGACCATGTGTATCAACATAGGTCGTATGTCGGACGGAACCAACGCTTTCCAGATTCGTAACGAAGAAGAACTCGCGCTCGGTAAACTCGTTCGTTTCGGCGTAAACGGAAATACGCTCGGAACCTTTAAGATTTATCAGTTGGAAATGGACGGGTTCGGTTCAGCCAAGTTTTATACCGACGCGGACGACAAAACCAAATTTACCACTTACGCCTACGTTCAAAAGGACGGCGTTTACACCCTGTACGACAGCAAAAATCAGTCGCAAGGCTCCTTTAAAATTTTCAAAAACAACGGCAAAAACGGCTATATGTTCTACGCCGAAGCGCTTGACAGAAAGATTGAAGGAAAGAACGGTTCTTATATAATCTCCGACGGCTTATACAACCTGACTTATTTTGACGGCGCTACCGAATATAAAGGCGCTTACACCTATACGACGTCGGTTTTCGGCGGATATATTTTATCCGCAAGTCTTAGCGGTAAGCAGACAAAGTTCCTCGTAACTTACCATACCGAAGAAATTATCGAAGGCGAGGGCGAAGGTAAAAAGACGACCGAAGTCACTACTTACGAGTTTGCCGAAAAGTTACCCGGATACGCCGAATACTACTATGCGGACAACGGTTCCGTTTATTACGCTCCGTTAATCGTTATAGACGACGAAGAAGCGGGCAAAGCCTCCGTTTACGGCTATACTTCGGCAAAAACTTTCGTTAAAGTTTTAACGGGTAGTTATCAGGAAAAAGCCGACGGTTTGATAGTCGAAAATTCAAATTACAAAATCGCGCTTTACACCCTGACGATCACCGAAACGTTAACTCCCGAACAGGAGGTTTCAACCGCGCTTTACGATTATTCCGCAATAAAATCTATCGAATTTGCGCTGGATCCGAAGGCTTCCACTAATTACAACGTAAGTTACTGGTTTGAAGTAACCCTCGATAACGGAGAGGACGCGACAGCCAACACCGATTATACCGAAACTTTAACCGATCTCGGCGAAAACACTCTTAAACTTATCGGTCGGAAAACCCACACGATAAAGAGAGGAACTTTAACCGAATCCGGCATGGCGATATACAGCGCCGGCGGACAGGTTGTCGTAGGACCTTATTCCATGTCTTACACCGCTTCTTCCGCGACGCTTTCGGCAGAGGAAATCGAAGCCGAATTCAGTAACGCAACAGCAGTTTCCATGAGTTTGACGGTCAAATCGGGCGCGTTATTCTTTGAAATCGACAACGTTAAACGTAACAATAACGACCTCGGCGCCTTCCTTAAACTTCAGCACGCGCCGATGAATTTATACAGATACAACGTTGACGGCACGGCGGATCAGAACGAATATATCTATCTCGACGGCAAAGGACACGCCGACTACACCGTAGTTACCGTCGAAACCGCTGACGGAAAAGAAAATAAGACTACCGCCGTCGTAAAAGGCTCGGTTGCGGCTACCGGTAAAAATTCCAGATTCGGATCTTCGGTCTATATCTTTACGCCGGACGAAGCAACGGCTGAAAACAAACCGTTTGCCTTCATTCAACTTTCAACTTCTTCTAACGCTTTCTTCTCTAAGTACGAATACGCCGACAGCGACTATACGGGTGAAGAATTTGAAGGCGACTCCGGCTTGCTTGCGCTGGACGGTTTCGGTTACGCCGGCACGTTTACCGACCGTAACGGTATTGTTTTAGACGGAAGATACTTGCAAAAGAACAACGTAGTATCCCTTTCCACTTCGAAAGGTTATAAATACTTCGACCTTGCAAAAAAGGCGGACGGCTCGACGACCTTTACCATGAAAGGCTCGGAATACCCCGGAAGCGAACAGGGCGCCTACATAATTTTCGACAATCAGAGAATTGTCGGCAGATATATCTATTTCGACGGATATAACGTAGCCAAAATTTTTGAATTCGATAAAGAAGGCAACAAAGTTTTCGTTGACGAAAACGCTTCCTACACGGTAGAAAACGGACTTATCACAGTAAACTATACCGACAACGGAACGGTAGGTCAATACGTAGGTAAAACGAGTACCTTTACTTACTCTAAAAAGACCTATTCCACCTTCGTTATAAACAAAGGCGATTCCATAGTAAAAGCCTACGTGGAAGGCTCCGACTGGACCGTTCTCATACTCGACGACGTGGGTAAAGCCGTAAGATACAAAGATTACGGCACCAAGGAAACGGGTACCTATAAACTTATAACCGAAACCCTTTTATACTATCTTAACGACGCAAATACGGACGCGTGTTTATATAACTTCGATCCCGCAACGGGCAAACTTACCCTTTGCACGTCGCTTGCTTACAGTTATTACACGGAAGATCTCAATACTTTAATCTTCACGAAATACGGGTTCGTAATCAAAAACGGAGTTAACTCTTTCTACTACACGACCGACGCAGACGGTAAAGTTACCGTTTACAAATTCGACGAGGAAAACGAAAACAAAAACGCTTACGGTTTCACGACGATAGACTTCGGTACTTTCACGAATATCGTAGAGTTTGAAAACGAAACTTATTATAGAGACACCGGTTACGACGTTACCTTCACGCGTAACGAAGGCAACGCTCAAAAATATCCGTATAACGAAAAAGCCATAACGGACGTAAAATTCACCCCCGTCGGCGGCGATACTTACACTGTAAAAGCGACGGCGACAATCGGAGGCGAGAACGTAGCGGGTTACGTAGTTAAAAACAGCGAAGGTCTGTATCTCGTCATAAATAAAGGCGCGGTTCAATATCAGTTTGCTATCACGCTTACCTACCGCGGCAGCGAAGAAGCCTTTTATACCATCGATTCGATGAGAAGCGTATCTTCCTCGGTTCCGTATAGTTACGCGCAAACGTACATTATGTACTACATGTTAATGGGCGTAGCCATTCCCAACAACGTAGGGCAGATCGCTTTCGTAAAAGAATACGGTGAAACTGGCGAAATCACTTCCGATTACATAACCGGCTGGTTCAACGAAGCCAACGGCTACGTCGATTCTATGGGCAACTACTTCTGGAAAGCCGAAAAGGACGCGGAGCCTCATAAGATATACAAGGGCAACGAGGGCGACAAAAACAAGTACTATCTCGACGAAGAAAAAGGAACTTGCGTTATTTCCGTTACCATGTCAGACGGCTACGATTATGAATTCATATTCGCCGTTACTTCGTTCTACGGCATGCAGGCGTACAGAACGCTCGGCTTTATCAGAAACGAAACACTATCGACCGAGGATAACGCCTATACCGTCAACGTCAAGAGGATTATAGCGTCCGACTCATACAAAGCGGGTTCGTATTACAATATCTTGCTTACCGAAGGCGGCGTCGAGCGTCCGTACACCGAGGCCTACATCGTAAACGGCGAAATCGTTTACATTGTAAGGGGAGATACCGTAAACGGAATGGTTTCCTCTTCGGTTCACTACAACGTCGTGTTCAGCGAAAAAACTTCCGGTGACGTCGAAGATACCTCGACCGGCGTAAAACTTTTCGACAAAGTAACCGTTACCAAAAAGACGATGACCGTTATATACAACGCCGACAAAACGCAGTTTGTCGAAATGGCGGACGGTAAAGTCGTATCTATCGTAACGCAAAAAGAAAAGGACGGAAAAACGACTTATTCGACGATTATCGCAAGAAGTTGCGTTTTAAACGAAGACGGCAGTTACACCGTGGTAACGGGCGGTAATATAACTTATACCGTATCGATTACCGACGGAGTGGCAACCATAGAAAAGGCGGAAACCGCTCAATAATCAAAAGACTTTTCGGCGTACCGATTCATCGGTGCGCCGATTTACTTTTTTATCCTTTTTTTTATGCCCGTCGCCGAATTAAAGAAAAGCCTTTCGCTTGGTTTCGGAAAAATCCTTGCGTTCATAAAATACGCGAAGTTTTTTAACAGAATCATCACTCGGCGCTTCCGTTCGTCATAATGCTTTCGTGAATTGAATTTTCGTATGTGTATATAATAATATATATAAATATAATTGCAAAAACGCGGTTGATATGTTTTACAAATTTATTTTTTTGTTGTACAATGATTTAGCATAGTATTATAAGCGGGTAGAAGGCATTTTCGCGCCCGAAAAAAACCGAAACATTTTTTATTTATCATATAAAGGAACACAACATGTCAAAGTTCAAAAAGGTTTTTCCGAAGATTTTATCGTTTTTAATGGTTGCGGTAATGGCTGTGGCTATATTTGCCCAAACTCCTGCCGATACCGTTAAAGCCGAATATCTTCCTCAAGAAAAAGTTACCAGACTCGATGCGTCGATAAAAAGCGACGTTGCTTCTCGTTTTAACGAAGAAGTCGTTCAGAAATTACCCTCGGCGGTAAAAGACGACGACGATATTTCCGTTATCGTCGATATGAACGTCAAAAGCCTTTTGGACGTCTATAACGAGGCGGATTCCGCTTATTCCGTCTATCAATATTCCAACACGAGAGAGGGAAGGCTCGTAAACCGCGCGATAGAATCCGAAAAGAACAGATTGTTGAAAATCATTCGTCGTTCCGGTATAGATTTCAAACTCGGCGAATCTTACGAAACTCTTCTCAGCGGGTTTGAAGTAACGATAAAAGCAAAGAATTTTCAAAAACTCAACAATCTTTTGAGCGAACACGCGACTTTGATCGTCGGCGAAGTCTATAACCCCTGCGAATCCGTAGTGGTCAAAAACCTCGTTGACGTATATGATACCGGTATTTTCGACAGTTCTAAATGCGAATACCAGGGCGACGGGGTAGTAGTCGCCGTACTCGATACGGGGCTTGATTACACCCACACCGCTTTTAATCCGTCCGAAGAAAACTTTACGACGAGTAACGAAAAATTCACGCTCGATTCCGTCGCTTCGGTTATAGACGATACGGTTGCTTCAACGCTCACGCGCGGTCTTACCGCCGAAGACGTTTACGTCAGCAGAAAAGTCCCTTACGCGTACGATTACGGCGATCAGGACCCCGACGTTCTGCCGATCGACTCCGAACACGGCACCCACGTTGCCGGCGTTATCGCGGGTAAGGACGATACTATAACGGGCGTCGCGCCCAACGCGCAACTTGCGATAATGAAGGTTTTCTCGGATACCCGTCAGGGCGCGAGAACGAGCGCTTTGCTTGCCGCGCTTGAAGACTGCGTAATTTTAGGCGTTGACGTTATCAATATGTCGCTCGGTACCGGTTGCGGTTTTACGAGAGAAGTCGATAAAGAAAACGTAAACCTTATTTACGATAAAATTCATCAACAGGGCATTTCTTTGATCGCTTCTGCCGCAAACTCATATAACGCGACTTTCGGCTCCGATAAAAACGGAAGTAACGGTCTTACCTCCAACCCCGATTCGGGTACGGTAGGTTCGCCCTCCACTTACAACGGACCTTTGTCGGTTGCTTCGGTTGACGGCGTAGAAACCCCTTACATTCTTTACGGGGACGATATTATTTACTTTAACGAAGCCTCCACCAACGACGCCGAACAAAAAAAGGATTTCGTTGACGACGTTTTAAAGGCTGTCGGCGGTGTTGACAGTTACGATTTTACTTACGTCACCATACCGGGCGTCGGAAAAACTACCGATTACGCCTACGCCGACAATCCCGATTATTACAAGGGAAAAATCGTTCTCGTAAAGAGGGGACAAACTACCTTTGAAGAAAAAGTCAGGGTTGCTTTAAGAAAAATGGGCGCCGCCGGTATAATAATATACAACAACGTATCCGGTACCATTTCGATGGCGGTCGGCGCCGACGTGGGCGCGGTATGTTCGATATCGCAGGACGACGGCGAAAAACTGGCTAAATCTCCTACGGGTACCATTACTATTTCGAGAAACAATACCGCCGGTCCTTTCATGTCGGACTTTTCCTCCTGGGGACCTACTTCCGACTTGAAGATTAAACCCGAAATTACCGCTCACGGCGGCGAAATTTTATCCGCCGTCCCCGGACAAGATTACGAAAGACTTTCGGGTACTTCGATGGCTGCGCCCAACCAGGCGGGCGCTACCGCGCTTATCCGTCAGTACGTAACGTACAGCGGAGTTTTCGGGCAGAATTTAGGCGCCGCAACGATAAATTCGCTCGTTAACAAACTTATGATGTCAACGGCGGATATCGTCATCAATAAAAACGGCTTGCCTTACGCCGTAAGAAAACAAGGCGCGGGGCTTGTAAACATCAACAAGGCTACGACTACGGCTTCTTACGTGACTACTTACGATACCGACGGCAAAGTTATGGATAAAACCAAACTCGAACTCGGCGACGACAAACAGCGTACGGGCGTTTACGAAATGACTTTCGACATAACGAACATAAGCCGGTCGAGCGTCAGTTACGACGTTAGTTCGATAGTTATGACCGAAGGCGTAAGTTCCACTTATACCGGTCACGGAGACAGAACCGTCTCTCAGGACGGCAGATTGTTAGACGGTGCTTCAGCCGTCGTAACCCACGTTACGAATTGTTCTCAGAACGGCAACGTCGTATCGATAAAAGCAGGCGAAACGGGTAAAGTAACCGTAAGGATAACTTTATCCGAAGAAGATAAACAATATCTTGCCGATTCTTTCGAACACGGTATGTACGTCGAAGGTTACGTTACTTTGACTGCAAAATCGGGTACCGAAGTAAACATGAACGTTCCTTTGCTCGCTTTCTACGGCGACTGGACGGAAGCCCCGATTTTCGACGAAGAGTATTACGACACCAACAAAGACGAACTCGACAAAGGTCTTGACGATAACGATAAACTTATGGCGGACGCTTACGCTACGAGAGTTATCGGCGGAACGTACAGCGACTATATCATTACGCTCGGTACTTATCCGTTCGTTCAGGATAAAGACGCGATTCAGATTCCCGCAAATAAAGATCATATCGCGCTTTCAAATCAGGAAAGAGGCGAAGACAGCGCTATAAATACCATCCGCAGTATCAACGCGGGGCTATTAAGAAACGCTAAACAAGTTGACATTACCATTACCGAAGATTCCACGGGCGAGGTCATCTTTAAGCACACCGAATACAATCAATTAAAATCGTTCAGTAGCGGAAACACCATTTACGCTTCTTCTATAGACGTAGATTTCAGCGTGTTGAAGCACAATTTAAAAAATAACGCAAAATATACGGTAAAAGCGGTTGCTTATATCGATTACGGAACGCATGAAGAACAAAAGAACGTAAAAAACGTTTTTGAATTCCCGATGTATATCGACTTCGAAGCGCCTGCCGTAGAGGACGTCATATACCGTACCGAGTACGATAAATCGACGAAAAAGACTAAACTTTACGCTGATATTTACGTTTACGATAACCATTACGCGATGGGTATGTCGGTAGGTCAGATAGTCCGCGCGCCGGAAGGCTCCGAATATACTTTCTCGATGAATTCTTTCGGTAAATACGTAACGCCGGTTTATTCGAGTTACAACTCGACTTCGGTCGTAACCGTCGAACTTACCGATTACGTTTCCCAAATCAAAAAATCTGCCGGTATAAAATATCTTGCCGACGGTACGAGCGAGGTAGTCGAAAACACCAATTCTTTCGTTGTAACCTGTTACGACTACGCGATGAACAACGCTACTTACGAACTTCAACTTCCCGATGAAATCAAATCGATATACTTTGAAGAAGAATCTCTTACTTTAAGTCCCGGCGAAAATAAAACGCTCGACGCGCTTGTTCACGCATATCCGAACACGAGTTGGGTGGAAGTTCTGGATTATGAATCTTCCGACGACAACGTTTGCGACGTGGTTAACAGAACGCTTATAGCAAAACAAAGCGGAAACGCAGTCATTACCGCGACAGGTAAAAGTAAAGACGGAACCGAGGTTAAAGCGAGTATAAACGTAAAAGTACTCAAACAAGGCGACGAAGGCTACGTAGATCATTCGCGTGACAGCAAAATCAACAAATTCGAACTTACGGGCTATAAAACGAATAAATCGTATTACGGCGTCGTAAGCGAAGACAGAGAAATCGGTAAAGCCGGTTACGACTACGTATTCAAGCAGGACGAATACACGTTAAGCATGTTCCCGTCCGAAAGCGTAACGCTCAAATATAAACTCGATTCTTACTTCCCGAACAGCACGAGAGTGGAATTTAAAGCGGGTAACGACAAAGTTACCGTTTCCGAAGACGGAACGATAGTCGCTCAGAAAAAGGGAACGGCAAACGTATCCGTAACCGTTTACTACGATAACGGGACGAAAGAAACCCGCGAAGCGTTCAAGAGCGTTTCCGTAACCGTCAAGGATCCTTTCAAGATCACCGCAATTTATCTTAATAATTACAGAGGTTTAGGCGGCGAAGTCGTTATCCCCGACAACAGAGGTATCACCACCATTTACGATTACGCTTTTTCGGGTTACGAGTACGTCGATAAGGACGAAAACGACGAGATAAGCGAGGAAGATCCTTACCTTATCAAACAGCACTATCTCGGCGACGACACTATAACGAAAGTCGTTATTCCCGAAGGCGTTACGACAATCAACTCATACGCTTTCGCAAATCTTACGGCGCTCGAAGAAGTGGTCGTGCCGTCAACGCTTACGAAGATAGGACTTGGCGCTTTCTATAATTGTACGAGCCTTAAAAAGATAAGTTCGACAAAACCGGATAACGCAAATAACATCAAGTTTATCAACCAGAAGGCTTTCTATAACTGCGCGCTTTCGGAAATCAATCTCCAAAGCGTCGTTGCGATAGGAAACTATACGTTTGAAAATTGTAAACTTAACTATATTGAACTTCCCGAAACCGCTCAATCGCTCGGTATAGGCGCGTTTTACAACAACGACAATTTAACGAGCGTTCAGTTTAACGCTTCCAAGATAAAAATCGGTTCCTACGCTTTCGCCGAATGTGAAAAACTCGAATCGATAGATATCAACTCGGTAGTTTTATCCTCTTACGCTTTCTATAACAGCAAGGCGTTAAAGAACGTAACGCTCGGCAAAGACGTAGCCGTTATCGGTCAGTACGCGTTTACCGGCACCGCGGTAGATAAATTCTCGATAGATAGTCGGAACACGACGCTTAAAACCGACGAAAGCAAAGCGATTATCGAAAAAACTACCGCCGACGGTAAAGAACTCGTTTTAGTCGCTCCTAATTACGCGGGCGTAAATAACGTTATCCAAACCGACGCGACTTCGATTGCGGTAGGCGCCTTCTCCGGCAACGTCAAAGTCTATAAAATCATTGCAAACAACGTTAAGACGATAGCGAACTACGCTTTCGCGGGTTGCTCCAATTTAAGAGAAGTTTCTCTTGATTCGGCAACGGCGATAGGCGATTACGCTTTTGCGGGCGACACGAAACTTACGGTTTCGCCAAACCTTAGTAACGTTAAATCGATAGGTAAGTACGCTTTTTACGCAACGTTTATAAAGGAATTGACTCTTCCCGATAACTGCGTAGTAGATAATTACGCTTTCGCGCTTATGCCTCAACTCGAAAAAGTCACCGTAGGCAACGGCGTCGGTTTAGGAGAGGGCGCGTTCTTCTGCCCGATGAACGATTTCACTTACGAAAAAGTCGGTAGTTTCGCGTATTACACCCGTTATACGTACGAAGTGAAGGACGAAAGCGGTAAAGTTATCGAAAGTTACGATTATTATCGTTATAATCCGACCGCAAGTTCGGTTTCCGTGTTAAAAACCGTCGAAATCGGCGACAACGTAAAAATCGGCACTGCGGCGTTTGCGGGTAACGTCAACCTTCAGAACTTAACTTTGGGCGAGGGCGCCGAAATCGGCGACAGAGCCTTCTATAACGACAGCGCTTTGACTTCGGTTGATTTTTCCAAAGTCAAATCTATAGGCGATTACGCCTTTTCCGGTCAGAGAATGAACGATTACTGGCTGTATAAGAATACTTGGCGCAACGCTTACGAAAGACAGTATATCGACGGCGAAGTGAAAATCGTCGGTTATCTGTACGCAAGTTACGCTCCGAGAATAACCTCCGCCGACTTATCAAAGGTCGAAACGGTAGGAGAGGGCGCGTTTGCGTTCAACGATAAACTCGCTTCCGTAAAAATTAACGAAAACGCGACGAAAGTTTCCGATTACGCTTTCGCGTACTGCACGGCTTTATCTTCCTTAACGCTTTCGGAAACCGTAACCGAAATCGGCGATTACGCCTTTATGAAGACAAATCTCGAGTCGGTTGACTTATCCAAAGTCGAAACTTTAGGAGAAGGAGCCTTTGCAAGAACGGCGCTTAAATCGGTAAAACTTGCCGAAACTTCGTATCTTGGCGACGTTGCTTTCGCTTATTGCTACTATCTCGGTACCGTAGATAATTTAAACGGCGCAACCTATATAGGCGCGAACGCTTTCAACGGCGCGAAACTTACTAAGTTAAACCTCGAAAAAGCCGAAACGATAGGCGATTACGCTTTCGCTAATTCGCAAGTAACCGAAGTAACTCTCGGCGATAACGTAAAAGAACTCGGCGAAAACCCATTCGGCGGTTGCAAAATAAAGACTTTCGGAAGATATGAAGATATCGTTTTCGGCGGTAAAGTAATAGGTAAGGAACTTAACGAAAACTTTACCGTATCGGACAGTGTTTACGTAATAGACGGCGTTTTATACAGGGCGCTTCCTAACGGAATGAAAGAACTTGTTTCTTATCCCGTCGAAGCCGTCGCAAAAACTTACGAAATCGCGGAAGGCACATCGAGAATTTCGGCAACGGCGTTTGCGAGATCCAAACTATCAAACGTAGTTCTTCCCTCAACGTTAAAGGCGATAGGGCATAAAGCCTTCTATAACATGGAAAATCTTTCTTCCGTAACCTTCCTTTCTCCGGACGCTCCCGTTTTAGAGGAAGAATACGACGAATCGGTTCTCACTTATAACAACTTACCCATATCGGGTTCGCTCGGAACCATGGAAGGTATCGGCATAGTCGGCTACTATATGTGGAACGTTACTTCAAGGTACGATAACTTCTATTTCGGCGCGAACTTCTCAGATTACGTAGGTCACGTAACCCGTTCGATAATCATGATAAGACCTTCCAACGGTCAGAATTACGATTCTTTCATTTTCAGCAAGTACTTCAGCGAAGTCGCTCTCGGAAAGCCTGCAAGAACGGAAAAAACGAACGCCGCGATCGAACTTATCAAAAAGATTCCCTCAAACGTTACGTTAGATGCGGAACAAACGGTAAAAACGGCGCGCGAAGCCTACGACGGGCTTACCACGGAACAGCAATCGCTCATCGATAAAGACCTTATAGAAACTTTAACGGGCGCCGAATCGTTGATCGATTACCTTAAAAATCAGAACGTTAAGCCCGAACCGCCAAAGCCCGCCGAAAGGGACGACGTTTTATTTGTCAAAAGTCCTTACTTCGTTGCGATAATGACGGCGGCGGGTACCGTAATCGGTTGCGCGGTAGTTCTCGTCGTTCTGGCAATCAGACAAAAAAAGCGCAACACAGGCAATAACGCGTAAGCGTTGACAATCAGTCTTATTCGTCCGTCTTTCGTATAACGGAAGGCGGACGAAGGACGAGTCAGACAAACAATCTGCTTAAATTTGCAATTTAAGGAAAAAACAATGAAAAAATTCAGAATCATTGCAATTTTAATATTTACGATGCTCTTATCGTTGACGATAGTCGGTTGTTCCGATACCAACAAGTATGACGAACTGATCAACAAGGGATATACCGTCATCGTTAAATACGATCCAAACGGCGGCAACGTTATCGGCAGTCAGAACGTATCTTTAACCGATATGTTTAATCCCGACAATTACGCGAAATCCGCAGACGGCACCGTGAATATAAAACTTATGAACCCTACTTCGGGCAACCGCCATATAAGCGGAGGTTCTAAAATTACCATTTCCCGTTCGGGGTATTTCCTTGCCGGTTGGTACGAAAAACGCGCTCTTAAAAAGGACGAAAAAGGTAACGTTCTCGACTGGGAAGGTAACGTTTTAAAGGAAATCGACGGCGTTTATTACAGAACGGACACCAAAGACGAGGTTATAGGCTATCCAGCCTGCACGTCTTATTCGACGCCGTGGAATTTTGAAACCGATACCGTTACGGCAAAATCGGGTGAAAAATTAGAAAAAACCCTGTACGCCGGTTGGGTTCCTTACTATCAATTTGACTACTACTGTCAAACCGACGACGGCGCGTCGTGGATAAAATACGCGGAAACCACTTTCGATTACAGCGCCGCGTACGACAAAAACAATCAACAAATTTCAGACAAAAACACCCTTTATACTCCTTCGTATAAAGACGGCGCGATGAATTATAAAATAAACAATAATTATACTTTCCCCGACAAAGAAGGTTACACTTTTAACTCGTGTTATACGGACGAGGGCTGTACCGAAAAAGTCGTCGGAAGTTTAAAACACGGCGGTACGCTGGATTACGCCACGGGCTTACCGGACGGAAGAGTTCAAAAAGTTTACGTCAAGTTCGATAAAGGCGATATCTACCGTATTCAAAAGGCGTCGGATCTATTCGATAACGCAAATTCAAAGGGAATTTATTATATAGAAGCCGATCTCGATTTTTCGCAGACGGCATGGCCGACTGTCTTCCAGTATAACGGTTTTAACGGCAAATTTTACGGTCAGAATCATACGATTAAAAACGTAAACGCTCAATATAAATCCACGGGTTCGCTTATGGGCGGGTTATTCGGCAATATCGGCGATAACGCTGTGGTCAAAGACTTTACGATAGAAAACGTTACCTATGATTACGTATCGACGAAAAACACCAAAGAAGGCGATTTCGGTCTGTTTGCCGGCTCGATTTCGGAAAAATCTTCGGTGTCCGACGTAATCTTACGCGGAGAAATAACGTTAAAACTAGGCTATATCGACCTCGATATGAGGACGGACAGAGAGGATAATCCTTATTTGTATCTTCTTGCAAGCGGTAAGGTAAGCGGTATAACTTGCGACCAAAGCAAAATCAAACTTATCGTTTACGGAAAAGCACACGGCGATAAGTACCGCTATAAAGTTAATCCTTCAACTTGCGCGGTCGATAAAAACGGAAGAATAATTTACACGAGATTAGGCAATACGACCGATTCGGTTTTCACCGAAAAGGAATACGAAATAACCACTAATTTAGGAGAATAATATGAACAAGAAAAAACTTATCGCAATTATAGCAAGCGCCGTTGCTGTCGTTTTGGTTGCTACCGTAGTTTTATCGGTTACCTTGCTTGGCGGCAACAAAAAAACCAAAGACGCTATCGTTATAATGTCCGAAGAATTAAGCAATAACTTTAACCCGTTTTACGCGACGTCGGGCGCCGATCAGGACGTAA
This sequence comes from uncultured Clostridia bacterium, assembly GCA_934278995.1. Lineage (GTDB taxonomy): Bacteria > Bacillota > Clostridia > Christensenellales > Borkfalkiaceae > UBA4636. The sequence continues at coordinate 51,408 of CAKQWM010000010.1, read as the reverse complement.
TAGGCATGACGCAGGTCGGCATGCTTTCCACCGACAACAACGGTAAAACGGTCGCGGGCGATAACTATCCTACCGTAGTCAAGGCTTACAAGGTAGAAAAGAAGGATAAAGACGGTAACGTAATTACTAACGGCGAAGTCGCCGAAACCGTTTACACTTTCGTTTTGAAAAACGGCGTTAAATTTTCGGACGGTAAGCCTCTTACCATGAACGACGTGCTTTTCAGCATGTACGAAAACCTCGATCCCGTTTACACCGGTTCATCTACCATGTATTCCATCGATATAAAGGGCTTGAAGGCTTACAGAAGTCAGAACGCGACCATAAAAGACGACGATGAAACAACCGAATCCGAAGTTTCTTTAAACGCGGGCGTTTACGCCGACGAAAGAATAATGTATCTCGTCGGTTTATATCAGGAAGTAAGTCAGAATTTACCCGGTAACGAAGATTTATCCGACGGTAAGTACGAAGTTCCCGAATCCGACATGAGAGACGCTATTTCCAACCTTAACGTTTCCACGATATCCGACGGTTACAAACTCGCCGTCGCCGCCGAAAGCGAATGGGATTCTTTCGATTTCAAAGGTCAGGTTTTAAAAGATTACAACTATATTTTAAAAACCTATAAAGAAGAACTCGAAAACGATTACAAAGCCGCTCAGGATTCTTTCGATATAAAAGCAAAGCCTTATTCCGACTGGGTTGATTTATTCAATAACGAAGTCTTTAAATTCTTGTATTACGAAGGGGATATCACGCCCGACTACGAGAAAGTAAACGGCAGAGACAACAAGGAAAAAATCATAGGTTTCAGCGATACCGAATCTTATAAAACGCTCGATAAAGACAGGGCAATCAACAAAATTTACAAATATAACGTGGAAACCAACCTCGAAGGTATTTTGTCGTACAGCGGTACCGCAGGCACCGTATATACTTCGTTTGCCGCTAAAGCGAAAGAAATTATTCTTCACGAAACCACAGATTCCGATGCGTTGGACGTTCCTACCATTTCCGGCATAAAATCCTTAGGTCACAACACCGACGTCAAAAAAGTAGAAATCGACGGCACGACGTATAACGTAGCGCACGGTAAAGAAAACCACAACGACGACGGCACCACCAAAAACAACACTTACGACGTTCTGGAAATCACCATTAACGGCGTTGACCCCAAGGCTATATATAACTTCGGCTTTACCGTTGCGCCCGCTCATTATTACAGCGATCAAACGGTAAATATCTGGGAAAATAAATTCGGCATAAAATGGTCCGACGCGACCTTCCAGTCCGAAGTAATTCAGGGTGGTAATCAAACCGAAGTCCCCGTAGGCGCAGGTCCTTACGCCGCGACAAACGCTCAGAACGAAGACAACCCTAAAGGCTCCGATTTCGTAAGCAGTAACATCGTTTATTTCAAACGTAACAATTATTTTAAGGAATCCTTCGGCGATAAATTTGAAGTAAAAACCGAAAAACTTCGTTTCCAGGTGGTTAGATCGGTCAACGCCATAGATAAACTCGCAAAAGGCGAAGTCGATTTCATTACGCCGCAGTTTACCGCGGATAACGCAAACATCCTCGAAGGAATGAAGAAAAACGGATTTGAAACCCTTTCTTCTTGGCAACTCGGTTACGGTTATATCGGTATCAACGCGGGCAAAGTCGAAGACATTAACTTAAGAAAGGCTATTATGTCGGCGATGGACGTAAAACTTGCCCTCAACTATTACAAAACGGGTACCGCAAAAACCATCAACTGGCCTATGAGTTTGGAAAGTTGGGCTTATCCTTGGGAAAATAAAGAAGAAGATAAGCAGATGAACACCGAAACTCGTCATATTTATACGCGTTTTGACGCGGACGAGCAGGAAGTCATAAAAAAGATTAAAAACTACATGGTGGCGGCGGGCGCGTCGAAAGGCGATTCGCGGTTAAAAATCACCTTTACCATTGCGGGTTCGTCCGTAACCGAACACCCCGTATATCAAGTATTTTTAAAAGCCGCAGAACTTTTAAACTCTTGCGACTGGCAAATCGAAGTTAAGCCCGATTCTCAGGCGCTTTTGAAACTTACGAACGGCTCTCTTGCGGTTTGGGCAGCGGCTTGGGGTTCTACTATCGATCCCGATATGTATCAGGTTTACCACAAAAACTCCACCGCTACTTCCGTAAAAGCGTGGGGGTATCCCGAAATCATTAAAAACCGCACTACTCGCAGCGAGGAATACGCAATCATAGACGAACTCAGCGGTATTATCGAAAGAGCGCGCGAAACGGACGTTGACACCGATCGTATTCCCATGTACAAAGAAGCGATGAGCCTCGTTCTCGATTTAGCGGTAGAACTTCCGGTATATCAAAGACAGAACTTATACGCTTACAATTCCAAAACGGTCAAAGGATTCCAGACAAACGTCAATCCTTATACTTCGCCGTTGGAAAAAATCTGGGAACTCGAATTAATCAAATAATTTACCTAATAAAAACGTACCGCTTGTCGCGGTAACCCAAGGAATAATATGTTTAAATACATTCTGAAAAGAATAGGGATTTCTATTTTAATACTATTAGGGGTTTCCCTCATTCTTTATACGTTGCTTCGTTGCATGCCGACGGACTTCGTCGAACAAAAAATCACGAACCTCGTTGCGGGTGGCTTAACGGTTGACGAAAAGTTTATAGAAGCAATGAAAAAGTCGTACGGTTTAGACGGAACTATAATTCAGGGCTATTTTACATGGCTCGGTAATATTTTCCGTCTGGACTTCGGTACGAGTTTTATAAGTCACCGTCCCGTTTTGTCGGATATTTTTTCCGCAGACAGAATCGGCACTTCCTTCTTCGTTGCCGCGATAGCGACGATTTTTGAATTTTTAATCGCTATACCCTTAGGCGTAACGGCGGCGACTCATCAATATTCTTTCCGTGATTATCTGGTAACCGTACTCGTTTTGATAGGCATTTCTCTTCCGTCGTTTTTCTTCGGACAGATGCTTAAAAACATTTTAGCAATCAAACTCGGTTGGTTCCCCGTATCCGGTATGAAGGAGGCAGGCGAAACCTTAGTCGGGCTGGCGGCGGTAAAAGACTATTTAAGGCACATGTTCTTGCCCATACTTACGGTCGTAATTTTAAGCATAGGTTCTCGTATGAGAATGACAAGGACTAATATGCTCGAGGTTTTAAACGCCGATTACATACGTACCGCAAGGGCAAAGGGTTTAAAAGAATCCAAGGTTATTTATAAACACGCCTTCAGAAACACTATGATTCCTTTGGTTACGGGCTTAGCGGGGCTTATTCCTTCGCTTTTTTCCGGCGCTATGATAACCGAACAGGTTTTCGACCTCACGGGTATCGGAAGTTACGCTTTAAACGCGATGACGCAAGGGGATATTCCCGTAATTATGACTTACAACATGTTCCTCGCGTCGTTAAGCGTTTTGGGCGTGTTGTTATCCGATCTTATGTACGCGGTAGTCGATCCGCGCGTTAAACTTGCTTAAAGGTGTAATATGGAAGACAAAATTTTAGAAGAAGACGTTTTAGAAAAAGACCTTCCCGAACTTTTAGAGGAAGATATGTCCTCCGACACCGATAAGCCTCTCGATAAAAACATTAAACTAATGTCGCCCGGCAGAATGGTTGTCCGTAGATTTTTACGCTCCAAATTGTCGATTGCAGGTCTGGTAATGCTTATCGCGCTGTTTACCTTTTGTTGGTTAGGTCCCGTTTTTTATAATAAATGGCATGAAGACGTTCCCGACAGAACGGGCGCGAACGCTTACGAAGAATACGAGATAACCGACGAAGACGGCAATACTTTCTATCAGATGATTATTACGGGTAAGCCTATAAACTCGTTGGAAAAGCCGTCTGCAAATCATATTCTCGGCACCGACAAAACGGGTTTGGACGTGTTCGTAAGACTTATGTACGGCGGAAGACGTTCGCTTATCATAAGTTTTCTGGCGGTATTTCTGACGTCCGCTCTCGGTATCATAATGGGCGGTATTTCGGGTTTTTACGGCGGCGTAGTGGATAATATCGTAATGAGAATATGCGATATTCTTATGTGCTTGCCGACGCTTCCGCTGATGCTCATCATCGGTACGGTTCTGGACGCAAACGGCGTCAGTCAGGTGTATTACATATATCTTTTAATGGGCGTTTTGTCGCTGTTTTCCTGGCCGGGAATGGCAAGGCTCGTTCGCGGGCAAATCCTTTTTTTGAGAGAGCAGGAATACATGGTGGCGGCGGAAGCAATGGGCTTTTCCACACCGAGGAAGATTTTCAAGCATCTGATACCCAACATTTTACCTCAAATTTTAGTTTCCATGACGCTATCTTTAGGCAGTATGATTTTGTATGAATCGACGCTTTCCTATCTTAACCTCGGCGTTCCCGCGCCGAAAGCGTCATGGGGTAACATGGTTACGATAATTTCGGAAGACCAGAACGTTTTAAAGAATTACTTCAACGTCTGGGGGCCTCCGGGAATCTGTATCATTATTGCGGTTTTAGGTTTTAACTTTATCGGCGACGGTTTACGCGACGCGCTCGATCCCAAGCAAAGGAGATAACCGTTATGGGTTTTAAAGATATTATAAATAAATTTAAAAAAGACCCGAGCGGCAGAAACGAGGAAGTAAAAAAGCATTACCTTACCGGTAAAGAAATCCGCGTTATAGCGAAAGCCAACGCAAAAGAAATGCGTCGGCTCGAACGCGCAAAACGTCGCTCCGTTCCCGAATCCGAGTATAAATCGGAAATGAAGGACGCGAACAACATTCTGGAAGTAGAGAATCTTCACAGTTACTTTTTTACCGATCAAGGCGTGGTTAAGGCTGTAAACGGCGTAACTTTCAGCATCCCCGTTAACTCGACCGTCGGCGTCGTAGGCGAATCCGGTTGCGGAAAATCGGTTACGGCAATGTCCGTTATGCGCCTTTTGCAAGGTCCTTCCGGGCAGATTGTGGAAGGTTCCATACGCTTTAAGGCGTACGATTATAAAACCGATGCGGACGGCAATCCCGTTCCCACTTACGAAACCGACGATAAAGGCGAAATCGTTTACGAAACGATAACTAACGCTTCCGGGAAAGAGATTAAAAAACCTAAAATTAAAGAATACGAAAAAGTAGAAGCCGTTTATGATATAGCGAAAATGCCGATTAAGGAGATGTATCGACTTAGAGGCAGACAGATATCGATGGTTTTTCAGGAACCTATGACGAGTTTAAACCCCGTTTTCACCATCGGAAACCAACTCGACGAGGTAACGCTTTTACATATTCCCGGCGCGACCAAAAAATCCGCCAAAGAGCGTTCGGTTAAAATGCTCGACATGGTCGGCATCGCAATGCCTGAAAGGGTTTACGCGTCGTATCCGCACGAATTATCCGGCGGTATGCGCCAGCGCGTCATGATAGCAATGGCTCTCGCGTGCGAACCGAGGCTTATTATCGCCGACGAACCTACTACCGCTCTGGACGTCACCATTCAAGCGCAGATTCTCGATCTGTTTAACGATTTAAAGAAGAAAATAAACGGCTCGATACTTCTCATAACTCACGATTTGGGCGTTATCGCCGAAATGGCGGACTACGTCGTAGTAATGTACGCAGGCAGAATAATCGAGCAGGGAACGGCTCTTGAAATTTTCCGTAATCCTTTGCATCCCTACACGCAAGGTTTACAAAAATCAAAACCGACGATGAATTCCTCGAGCGATACGTTATATAACATTCCGGGCAACGTTCCAAACCCTATCAATATGCCCGATTACTGCTATTTCAAGGAAAGATGTCGTTCGTGTATCGGCAAATGCTCGGGTGAATATCCTTGCATGCATCAGGTTAGTCCCACGCACTTCGTCGCTTGCCACTTATACGAATCGAAGGAGGATTAAAATGTCCGAAGAAGTTTTAAATCAACAAAATATCCTCCCAAAAGACGATTTTTCGACTTTCAACGACGAAGCAGAAGCCTTAAAAGAGCAGGAAGAAAGGGATAAAAAAGCCGAACTCGACAAAGAACTTCCGCCCGACGCGGACGCTATTTTGGAAGTCAGGCACTTAAAAAAATATTTCGTTCTCAAAAAGACCGTTATGGGCAAGCCCTTATCCGAACTTCGCGCCGTTGACGACGTTTCGTTCGTATTAAAAGAAGGCGAAACTTTAGGCATAGTAGGCGAATCCGGTTGCGGAAAAACCACTATGGGCAGAACGATTTTAAAACTGCATCAACCCACCGACGGGCAAATTTTCTTCCGCGGACAGGATATAGCGAAATATTCCTCGAAGCAGATGCGCCCGTTAAGAACGGAAATGCAAATCGTATTTCAGGATCCTTATTCCTCTCTGCCTCCCCGCAGTACGGTAGGCGATATTTTAGCGGAACCCGTTAAGGTTCATAGCGTTGTGCCTCCCGAAAAAATTAAAGATTACGTTTTGGATTTAATGGAAAGTTGCGGACTACGTGATTATTATTACGAAAGATATCCGCATGAATTTTCAGGCGGTCAGCGTCAGCGTATTTGTATAGCGAGGGCTTTATCGGTCAATCCTAAACTCGTCGTTTGCGACGAACCCGTTTCCGCTCTCGACGTGTCCATACAGGCGCAGATTATCAATCTTTTGAAAAAACTTCAAAAGGAAAGAAAACTAACCTATCTTTTCATTTCGCACGATTTATCCGTCGTAAAATATATTTCCGACAAGATAGGCGTCATGTACTTAGGCTCGATGGTGGAATTCGGCAATAAGGAAGAAATATTTTCAAACCCCTTACATCCTTATACCAAGGCGCTTTTTTCCGCAGTACCCAATCCCGATCCCGAAGCGAAATCCAACAGAATTATTTTGAAAGGCGATATTCCTTCTCCCGCGAATATGCCGAAAGGGTGTAAGTTCCATACGCGTTGCCCTGTCGCAAAAGAAATTTGTAAACATATCGCTCCGGAATACAAGGAATACGAAGAAGGTCATTTCGTAGCCTGCCACTTACTTGATAATCCCCATGAAAAGGAATAAAAAGAAAGAAAAAAAGGAAAAAGTCGTATATTACGACGATAATTCCACAATATCCGATATGTCCGGCGTACGAGGCGCGTTTAATCCTATTTTGCCCGAATCGAGTAAAAAGGGCGATAATAAACCTAAAGCGCCGTCTCGCTTTAAAGACAAATGGAACACTTATTTCAGCACGGTTAAAACGATGCTTGTTCCTATGTTCGTAGTTTTAGGCATATTGTTGATTTTATATTTAACGATGATGGGTATATCTACCTGTGTCGGGTAAAATTTTAAAACGCATTCCGAAATTCGGGAATGCGTTTTAAAATTATTTTTAATCGTTATTTTTACGTAAGCGCCGGCTGAAATATCTATTGTTTTTCGACAAAAGTCAATCGATTAAAATATTAGCAATTATTTATAAATAACCGATAACGGGCTTATAGGCGGGTTTATGCTTATTTGCGTTCCGATTTTGATATTATAAATTTTGCTATAAGACGTATATTGAAATCAAATCGCAATTTACGAGGTTATAAATATTTTATAAAAATAACCCGTCGGAGAAACGAATATTCGTTTCCCCGACGGGTTTTTACCTTAAAAAACGCAAAAAGTCCGCGTATAAGCCCGTTATCGGGCTAAAAAGGGAAGTTTTATCGTCAAATCAGGCTCTTTGCCCTGAACTCCTCGATACTTTCTTTTGAAATTTTCAGCGCGGAAACGCAGTAATTTTCTATACTGCCGTATCTTTGTTTTATACCTTCTAAAACGTGCGTTATGTATTCAACCTTCGCGTCCAGCATGGCGACCAGAATATTTCTGAATTTATACCCGAAAGTAAAAATCGTGTAAACGTTCAGGGCAAGGCGTTGCAGGTTTTTTTTCAGCCGCTGAGATTGTCTTGTCAGAAGATAATCTTTGATAATATCGTAATCGGAAACCCCTAAAAGCCCTTCAATAAGCATTGCGACTATACCCGCTCTGTCCTTACCGGCGGCGCAGTGCCATAAAACGCATCCTTTTGAAGTCATTATAACTTCAAGACATTTTTTAAGTTGACGTTGGGTTTCGGGAGAGAAAACAATCTGATCGTACAGCCCCATTATATAGTCGTCTGCGGTGGCGTACACTTTTTTTAAGAGTTCCGATTCCTCCTTCATAATGCGGTACATGCTTTTTTCCCTCGTTATACCGGGAAGCGTAGCGAAAACGATGGGTATATGCAAATATTTTATGCCTTCGATAACGGTGTCCTGCCGATTGACGATTTCGTTTTCGATTCTCAGATCGATAATGGTTTTAACGCCGGCGTCCCTGATACTTTGTATTTCTTTTTTCTTAAGTTTACAAAGTTTACCGCTTCTTATAAATCTGCGCGCTTTGACGGTTTTTCCGTCGATTGTTTTAAGCCCGCCCAAATCTCTGCCGTTTGCAAGCCCGCCTTTTCTGAAATTATATATATCGTAATAACCTTTATCGATGGTATCCGTAACTAAGGTAACGGGATTATTCGGTTCCAAATTATTCATAAAATCACCCGTGACGGAGAAATTCAAGGTTAATCGACTAACCGTACTTGCGCGTACTTAACTATTATAACAAATAACGCGCCAAAAAGCAATAAAAAACGATTAAAAAATCGATATAATTTAAGTATAGTAATATATATCCGTTACCCGCGGCGTTTTTTTGACTTTAACCGATAAAAATCGATATATACGTTTGACTACGCAAAGTCGATATTTTAAAAAAACGACGGGTAAATTAAAAATTTTTTACAAAAAATCCCAGATATAATCAGCGATTTTGTATGCGTAAAGGACATATCGATAAATATATTATCGAAATGCCCGAAAAATAGTTTACAAATTAAAAATCGTGTGTTATAATGAATTCAAAAAAGGGGAGGCAGGTATGAAATACAGTCCGGTTTCAAAAGCGACGCTCGGCAGAATCCCGATGTATCTTAATTATCTGAAGTCCGTCGAAAGCGAAAAACCTACGATTTCCGCCACTTACATCGCCAAGGCACTGAATTTAGGAGAGGTACAGGTAAGAAAGGATCTTTCAAAAGCCTGCGGAGGCGGTAAACCGAAAATCGGATACGATACCAAAGAACTCGTGTCTTGTCTCGAATCGCTCGTAAACATAAAAACCGATTGTCAGGCGATTATAGTCGGCGCGGGCAGGCTCGGCATGGCTTTATACGGATACGCCGGCTTTAAAGTTTACGGCATCGACATAGTTGCAGTTTTCGATAAGGATCCGCGCGTGGTTAAAGAAAACGCCGGAAAGCGCAACTGTTTCGACGTTTCGGAACTCGATCTTTTTTGTTACCGCAACGATATAAAAGTCGGCATAATAGCCGTTCCCAAAGAAGAAGCGCAAAAGGTTTGCGACATGATGGTAAAAAGCAATATCACGGCAATCTGGTCGTTTGCTCCCGTCGATCTTGTTGTTCCCGAAAACGTTTCGTATAAAAGGGAAGATCTGGCGCTTTCCCTTGCTCACCTTACAAAACTCGCGATGGATTAAAATAAAGGCGTGGATAAAGATAAACTTTTAGCCCGACGGTTAATTTTCGCAACGAAATTTGAAAAATAAAATTCTTTAGGAGATATAAACTTATGGCAAACAAAACTTACGAGATAGTTGATTCGCTTGAAAAGTTTGAACAACTTCTGTCACGCGTAAGAGAGGCTCAGAAAGTATTTTCCACGTACACTCAGGAACAAGTGGATAAAATCTTTTTGGCGGCGGCGATTGCCGCAAACAAAGCGAGGATTCCTCTCGCAAAACTTGCCGTTGAAGAAACGGGCATGGGCGTTGTGGAAGACAAAGTAATAAAGAACCATTTTGCTTCCGAATACATTTACAACAAATATAGAGATACAAAAACCTGCGGCGTTTTAGAGGAAGATAAATCTTTCGGTATTAAAAAAATAGCCGAACCTATCGGCGTCGTCGGCGCGGTAATTCCCACCACCAACCCGACCTCAACCGCTATCTTCAAAACTCTTATCAGTTTAAAAACCCGTAACGGTATCATCATAAGCCCTCACCCGCGCGCTAAAAAATCCACTATAGAAGCGGCGAAAGTCGTTCTTGAAGCGGCGGTAGAGGCGGGCGCTCCTGAAAATATAATCGGTTGGATAGACGTTCCGAGTCTGGAACTTACCAACGTATTGATGAGAGAAGCCGACATTATTCTTGCAACGGGCGGTCCCGGCATGGTCAAAGCGGCGTATTCGAGCGGTAAACCCGCGCTCGGCGTCGGCGCGGGCAATACTCCCGCCATTATCGACGACACTGCGGATATCGTTCTTGCCGTAAACTCGATTATTCATTCCAAAACCTTCGACAACGGCATGATTTGCGCCTCCGAGCAATCGGTTATAGTTCTCGATAAAGTTTACGACGGCGTTAAAAGCGAATTTATGGACAGAGGGTGCTATTTCCTTAATAAGAGGGAAACCGAAAAAGTCCGTAAAACCATATTGATAAACGGTTCTTTAAACGCAAAAATAGTCGGTCAGACGGCTTGCAAAATTGCAGATCTTGCCGGCGTCAAAGTACCCGTCGGCACTAAAATTCTTATCGGCGAAGTGGAAAGCGTCGAATTAAGCGAAGAATTTGCTCACGAAAAGTTATCGCCGGTACTTGCCATGTACAGGGCGAAAGATTTTGCCGACGCGTTAAACAAAGCCGATAAACTCGTATCCGACGGCGGTTACGGTCATACTTCATCTATCTATCTCAATACGGCTATCGCGCAGGATAAACTTGCGGAGTTTCAGGAAAGAATGAAAACCTGCCGTATTCTGGTCAATACTCCTTCCTCTCAAGGCGGCATAGGCGATTTATATAACTTCAAACTTGCCCCGTCGTTAACGCTCGGTTGCGGTTCGTGGGGCGGTAACTCGGTAAGCGAAAACGTCGGCGTCAAGCACTTATTGAACATCAAAACGGTTGCGGAAAGGAGAGAAAATATGTTATGGTTCAGAACGCCTTCCAAGGTGTATATCAAAAAAGGTTGCCTTCCCGTCGCGTTGGATGAATTAAAGACGGTCATGGGCAAAAAACGTTGCTTTATAGTAACCGACAGTTTCTTATATAAAAACGGTTACACAAAACCCATTACCGATAAACTCGACGAAATGGGCATCATACACGAAACTTTCTTCGACGTCGCGCCCGATCCCACTCTTGCGTGCGCCAAAGAAGGTACCAAACAAATGACCGACTTCGCGCCCGATTGCATAATCGCGCTGGGCGGCGGTTCCGCAATGGACGCAGGCAAAATCATGTGGGTTATGTACGAACATCCCGAAGTCGATTTTATGGACATGGCGATGCGGTTCTGCGACATCAGAAAACGTATTTACACCTTCCCCAAAATGGGAGAAAAGGCTTTCTTTATAGCGATTCCCACTTCCGCCGGTACCGGTTCCGAAGTTACTCCTTTCGCCGTTATAACCGACGAAAAGAGCGGTGTCAAATATCCTTTGGCGGATTATGAATTATTGCCGAATATGGCTATTATCGACACGGATTATCACATGAGCGCGCCGAGAGGGCTTACCGCCGCTTCCGGTATAGACGCCGTAACCCACGCTTTAGAAGCCTATGCCTCCGTAATGTCAACCGATTACACCGACGGTCTTGCTTTAAAGGCGTTAAAGACGATATTTACCTATCTGCCCCGCGCGTATAACGACGGTCAGACGGACGTTCTCGCCCGTGAAAAAATGGCTAACGCCGCCACCATGGCGGGTATGGCGTTTGCGAACGCTTTCCTCGGCGTATGCCACTCCATGGCTCACAAACTCGGCGCTTTCCATCACATTCCGCACGGAATAGCGAATGCTTTGATGATAGAGCAGGTAATGCGCTTCAATGCGTGCGAAACCCCCGTTAAGATGGGTACCTTCCCTCAATACGATCATCCTCAGTGCCTACAGCGCTACGCCGAAATAGCGACTTATCTCGGCATAAAAGGCGACACGGATAAAGAAAAACTCGAAGGCTTGATAAAAGCCGTCGGCGACTTGAAGAAACAGGTCGGTATAAAAGAAACGATCAAAGACTACAACATCGACGAAAAAGACTTCCTTAATCGCCTCGACGAAATGACCGAGCAGGCTTTCGACGATCAATGCACGGGCGCTAACCCCCGTTATCCGTTGATGAGCGAAATCAGACAAATGTATCTTAACGCGTATTACGGACTTCCTTATACGGAAACCGAAATGCCCGATCAGAACGAAGACGTCGTATCTGCCGACGCCGACAGCACCAAAATTCAATACGTAAAAGGTCGCAGGACCAGAAAATAAGGAGGATATCATGAATCTTGACAGAGTAATTGCGGTAAGAAACACGAAAACCGTTTACCGCGATAACGATTTGTGCGTTAAAGTTTTCAACAAAGAGTATTCAAAAGCCGACGTTTTAAACGAAGCGTTGAATCAGGCGAGAGTGGAAGAAACCGGTCTTAAAATACCAAAGATTATCGAAGTTTTGACAATCGACGGTAAATGGGCTATAGTATCAGAATACGTCAAAGGCAAAACCTTACAAAGACTTATGGAAGAAAACCCCGACAAAAAGGACGAATACCTTAATTTGTTCGTGGATCTTCAACTCGAAATGCACTCGAAAACAAATCCTTTACTTAACAAGTTAAAGGACAAAATGGCAAGCAAAATCGAAAAAGCCGATCTTGACGCCAACACCCGTTACGACCTTTGCACGAGGCTCGAATCCATGCCCAAGCATAACAAACTTTGCCACGGCGACTACAATCCTTCAAACGTCATAATATCGGAAGACGGAACGGCTTATATTATAGACTGGGCGCACGCTACGCAGGGTAACGCTTCCGCCGACGCCGCAAGAACCTATCTGTTGTTCTGGTTAAACGGCGATTTCGACGGCGCTAAAAAGTATCTCGAACTTTTCTGCGAAAAGAGTCATACCGACAAGAGTTACGTTCAGAAATGGATGCCTCTCGTCGCGGCGGCTCAATCGGCAACCGGCAACGAAAAAGAAAGAGAATTCCTTCTTTCATGGGCGCAGGTAGTAGATTTTGAATAATTTCAAGGGAGAAAAAACAATGAAAATAGTAGTATGTATAGGAAGTTCTTGCCATATAAAAGGTTCCAGACAGGTTGTTGAACAACTTCAGGATCTTATCGAAGCCAACGATTTGTCGAACAAAGTCGATCTTTCCGGCACGTTTTGCATGGGCGAATGTCAAAAAGGCGTTTGCGTAAAGGTGGACGACGTATTGTTTTCGGTAAAACCCGAAACGACGGAAGAATTTTTCAACACCGAAATTTTAGCAAAGGTCAGATAACGGTGTCTTGATGATAGTCCAGATTTGCGTGGGAAGTTCCTGCCATTTAAAAGGCTCGCAGGAAATAGTGGAACTCTTCGATAAAGCCATAAAAGAATACGGTCTTGAAAACGATATTACCCTTGCGGGCAGTTTTTGCATGGAAAAATGCAACCGTATAGGCGTTACGGTAACGGTTGACGGAACCGTATATACGGGGCTTACGCCTCCCGACTTCGACGAGTTTTTCAAAGAAAAAGTATTAAACGTTATAAACGGTTAGGTGATGCGATATGTCGGATTGTCTGATATTAAAAAAATCGAATTGTAAAAACTGTTATAAATGCATACGCCACTGTCCGGTAAAATCAATTAAATTTTCCGGCAATCAGGCTCGCGTTCTGGCTAACGAATGTATTTTGTGCGGCAACTGTTTCGTCGTATGTCCTCAGGACGCCAAAGAAATAGTTGACGATACCGAAAAGGTAAAAGTGCTTTTGCAAAACGGCGATCCGGTTTACGTAAGTATAGCGCCTTCGTTTATAGCAAATTACGACGGCGTCGGAATAGAATCCATGCGTAAAGCCCTGAAAAAACTCGGGTTTTACGACGTGGAGGAAACAGCCGTCGGCGCGACGATAGTAAAAAAAGAGTATGAAAACATGATGCGTGAAAAAACCCGCGACGTCATAATTTCCTCTTGCTGTCATACGGTCAATCTTTTAATACAAAAATATTTCCCGCGTGAACTTATGTATCTTGCCGACGTTTTGTCGCCCATGCAAGCCCACGCGCTGGACATCAAAAAACGCAATCCCCGCGCGAAAGTCGTTTTTATAGGACCGTGCCTGTCAAAAAAGGACGAAGTTCAATGTTACGAAGGCTATACCGACGTCGTAATGACTTTTGCGGAACTCAGTAAATGGCTTGCCGCGGAAAATATCGAACTCGAAAAAGAAACCGATTCCATCGAAAATTCCCGCGCGAGATTTTTCCCGACGACGGGCGGAATTTTAAAAACTATGGACAAAATCGACGGCTACGATTATATGGCTATCGACGGCGTCGATAACTGCATTGCCGCCCTCCGCGACCTCGAAAAAGGCAATATACATAATTGCTTTATCGAAATGTCGGCTTGCTCATCGAGTTGTATCGGGGGGGCCGTAATGGAAAAATTCCGCCGTTCGCCCGTAAAAGATTATCTTGCCGTGGCAAATTACGCAGGTAAAAAAGACTTCGACGTTATAAAACACGACGATATCGAGTTAAGAAAGAGTTTTACGGTGCTTCCGAGAAACGAAGCCATGCCGTCGGAAGAGCAGATTTCGGCAATAATGAAGCAGATGGGCAAGTTTAAGCCGAGCGACGAATTAAACTGCGGAAGTTGCGGTTACAACAGTTGCAGAGAAAAAGCGATCGCCGTTTATCAGGGCAAAGCCGAAGTATCCATGTGCCTCCCTTACTTAAAGGATAAAGCCGAAAGTTTTTCCGATAACATAGTAAACAATACGCCTAACGGTCTTATCGTTCTTAACGAGGATTTAGAAGTCCAACAGATAAACAAATCGGCAAGAAAAATAATGAACGTAAATTCCCCGTCCGATATTTTAGGCGAAAAAGTCGTTCGTATTCTCGATCCGAAAGACTTTATGGAAGTTTTAAATTCGGGTAAGCCTATAAGGGATAAACGCGTTTATCTTGCCGAATACGGAAAATACGTTGAAGAAACCATACTTTTCGATAAAGATTACCGCATTTTAATCTGCATTTTGCGCGACGTAACGGACGTGGAAACCGTTCGCACCAAAAAGGAACACATCGAAACTCAGACGGTGGAAATCGCCGACAAGGTTATCGATAAGCAAATGCGCGTCGTTCAGGAAATCGCTTCGCTTTTAGGCGAAACGGTTGCCGAAACGAAATCTGCCTTATATAAACTTAAGGAGAGTATATCGGATGAATGATATGTGCGCCGACGTCGGCTATAAAAGCATAAACCATTACGGCGAGGAACTTTGCGGCGACCATATAGACATTATAAAAAACGACGAAATAGATTCGACCATAATAGTTTTGGCGGACGGCTTGGGTTCCGGCGTCAAGGCGAGTATTCTTTCCACCTTAACGTCAAAAATTATCTGCACGATGATATCGGAAGGCTTACCTCTCGAAGATTGCGTTTCTACTATC
Organism: uncultured Clostridia bacterium; assembly: GCA_934278995.1. Classification (GTDB taxonomy): domain Bacteria; phylum Bacillota; class Clostridia; order Christensenellales; family Borkfalkiaceae; genus UBA4636. Next base: position 35,853 of record CAKQWM010000010.1, on the reverse strand, counting down.
GCGGGGACGCTTCCCATCTGTTCTGTAAGAGGCGTGGCGTATTCTACTTTTACCATCGTCAATATCAGAAATAACGAAATCGCCGAAATTATCGAGTACGATAATCCGCAGGTCATAATGCTGCGCGACGGCGTAAATTACGAATACGAAAGAACGGAAACGAACGTCGGCGGTAAAAAGATTTACCGCGCCGAGGTTAAACTCAGAATAGACGACGTTTTCGTTTTAATGAGCGACGGCTGTCCCCACGCGGGCATCGGCACGGCTTTTAACTTCGGTTGGAAGCGTAGCGATATAATAGGCTATATGGAGGCTGTAAACGCAGGCGGATACACCGCAAAAACTCTCGCTACCATGCTCGTTGACGAATGTGATCGTTTATACGGTCATCGCCCCGGCGACGACACCACGGCATGCGTCGTAAGGATAAGAAAGCGCGTTCCCATGAACATTTTGTTCGGACCTCCCTCCAACCGCGACGATTGCAACCGCATGATGAGCCTTTTCTTTTCAAAGGAAGGCAAGCATATAGTGTGCGGAGGAACGACTTCCACCATTGCGGCAAAATATCTCGGCAAGCCCTTGAAGGCGAGTTTGAAATTCGAACGATCCGACGTGCCTCCGATTGCCGAAATCGAAGGCGTAGATCTCGTAACCGAAGGCGTCATTACCATAAACAAAGTGCTGACCTACGCGAAAGATTATCTTGCGGACAATACGACCTACGAACAGTGGGAATTCAAACGCGACGGAGCGTCGCTTATATCGAGATTGTTGTTTGAAGAAGCGACCGATATAAATTTTTTCGTCGGCAGAGCCGTCAACCCCGCTCATCAGAACCCCGATCTTCCCATAAATTTCAACATAAAAATGAACCTTGTCGAAGAACTTTCCTCTTGTCTTAAAAAAATGGAAAAGCGCGTAAAGGTAATCTATTTTTAGAGGTAACAAATGCGTAAATTCGATACTAAAGTACAACACCTTAAATATAAAGTACTGCGAGAAGTCGCCCGTCTTGCCTGGCGTGACGAACTTTTCGAGCATCTTTTGGACGTTCCGGAAATCATCGTTCCCGGTCCCGTTCCCACAATGCGTTGCTGTATCTATAAAGAAAGGGCAATCGTCAATGAAAGAGTCAAACTCGCCATGGGCGGCGACAAAGAAAACAAAAACGTTATCGAGGTAATTAAAATAGCGTGCGACGAATGTCCCGTCGGCGGATACGAAGTAACCAACGCTTGCAGAGGCTGTCTTGCTCACCGTTGCGAGGACGTTTGCAGATTCGGCGCTATATCGTTTGACGAAAACCACGTTGCGCACATAGATAAGTCCAAATGCAAAGAATGCGGAGCCTGCTCCAAAGTCTGTCCTTATACCGCTATCGTCGGAAGAAAACGTCCTTGTCAGGTCGCCTGTAAGATAAAAGCCATTTCGATGGATATAAATAAGGCGGCGGAAATCGATAACGACAAGTGTATTTCCTGCGGGGCGTGCGTGTATCAATGTCCTTTCGGAGCGATAATGGATAAATCCTATATCGTGAACGTAGTCGATTTACTGAAAAAAGCGCAGGCAAAAGAATATAAAATGTATGCGGTCGTAGCGCCGTCTATTTCAAGCCAGTTTACTTACGCCAAGTTAGGGCAGGTAATAACGGGGCTTAAAAAAATGGGTTTTCACACGGTAATAGAAGCGGCGCTCGGCGCCGATATGGTTGCCGAAGAAGAATCCAAAGAACTTGCCGAAAAAGGATTTTTGACGAGTTCTTGCTGTCCCGCGTTCGTTCAATACGTAAAAACCGCGTTTCCCGAACTCGTGCCGTTTGTTTCGCATAATCCGTCGCCTATGACGGCGATTTCCAAATATATTAAATCGGTCGATAAAGACGCAAAAGTAGTGTTTATAGGTCCTTGTACGGCTAAAAAAGCCGAACTTATGCGCGAGGACGTAAAACCGTTCGTTGACGGCGTTTTGACTTTTGAAGAATTGCAGGCGCTTTTCGATAGTTGCGATATGGATATAACGACGCTACATGAGGACGTTCTGGACAACGCTTCTTATTTCGGAAGAATCTTCGCAAGATCCGGCGGACTTTCGGACGCCGTTACCGAAGCGCTTAAAGAACAAAAAATCGATTTCGAGGCGAAACCTTGCGTATGCGACGGTATAGAGGCTTGTAAGATTGCCTTACTTAAAAAAAGCAAGAATTTGCTTGACGCAAACTTTATCGAAGGTATGGCGTGTATAGGCGGCTGTATCGGCGGAGCAGGGTGTTTAACTCACGGAGAAAAGAATAAAGCCGAAGTCGATAAATACGGCAGAGAGGCTTATGAAAAATCCATAAAGGACGCAACCTCCGTGCTTAAAAAACTGTAAAAATCTATAAGCAAAGTAATTACGCGTAACGAAAAAAGATTTTCGTTACGCGCTTTTTTTGGGTTTATAATGATTTTTTTCTTAAAAAGTCTTGCAAAAACCCTGTTTTTACTGTAAAATATAACTATCGTTTTGTGCAACTTGCACAAAACGGCGGAGGTAAAAAATGGAAAAATTAGCGTTTATATTAAAAAGCATCAAAAACAGAACGGGAATAGACGTTTCTTGCTTTTCGGAAGATATGAGCGTCGTTTTTACCGAACAAAACAAGCCGGTGTCTTTACCCGACAAAACGGATTTTTCTCAGGTGTATCGCAGTGAAAAACAAAACAGAACTTATTTCAAGTTCCGTTTTTACGACGTGAATTTCGTCGGGAGCGTATCGGGCGTGGATAAACAATCGGAAAATTACGCCTATCTTATTGCGTCGCTTATAGAAAATTACAGCGAGGATATCGATTATTCCGACGTTCGTGAAAACACCAAAAAAATAGCGCTCGGTCATATTTCATCGAGAAACGTCGAAAGATTTTTAGCCGAAAATTCCATCAAGGACGGCTATTGCTTCTGTCTTGCCGTTACAAAGGACAGACTATCTACCTTGCCGGCATCGGAATATTTAGGAAAAACCGCCGAAAATAACGGCGACTTATTTGCCGTTATCGATCAGAATACGTGCGTCTATATAAAAACGATAGGAGAAGGAGAGGAAAGGGTTTCAAAAGAAGCGTTTGCGGTTAAACTATTTGAGGACGTTTATAAAAAAACGGGCGAAAAAGTCCTGATAGGCGTCGGCACGTACAAACAAAAACTATATAAAGCGGATATATCCTTTAAAGAAGCCCTTGCGGCAATGAAGATGAACGCCTTTCTTTACGACAATTCGTCCGTTCACTCCTACACGGATTTCGTCGTAATACGCCTTTTGGAAGATTTACCGAAATACAAACTGAAAGAGGTGAAGGACGTTTTGTTATGCGATGAAGCCGATTCGGTCTTTTGCGACGAAGAAATGCTTCGCACCGCGGCAGTGCTGATGGAAAACGATTTAAACATCAGCGAAGCCAGCAGAGAATTATATATGCATCGCAACACGCTTACATATAGACTCGATAAAATTCAGCGCGAAACAAATCTCGATATACGCAGATTTTCCGATGCGGTGATATTCAGAATGTTATCCGTTATCAAAAAGATTACCGATTAAAATCGACGATAACGGGCTTATAGGGCAACTTTTTCGACAAACCGACTTTAAAAATCATTTAACGGCGTCGGTATTTTACGTCTGTATAGACGCCTGTTTTTTGGGAGCAGACTAATTTTTATATAAACGGAATTAAAAAAATGAACAAAAATCTTAAAAACACGTTGATTGCAATATCGGCAATAATTATGTCCGCGGTGGTGTTTCTCGGCGGATATCTCGTCGGAAGAAGCGCTTTCGATAAAGATATCGAAACGGTTAACTATATTCTCGAAATGTACAAAAAGTACTATTACGAGGAAACGGACGATCTCGTAGGCGTTATAGAAAACGCGCTTTTGGATAAGTACTCCGAGTATTACACGAAAGAGGAATACGACGTCGTTAAAAAAACATCGCTCGGTAAACGTTCGGGCGTAGGACTTTCTTTTTATAGCGACAGCAATAAAATAATGCGCGCCGTAAACAATTCTCCCGCCGGATTTGCCGGGATAAAGCCGAACGGCGTACTCGTTGCGATAGATTATAACGGCAAACGTACGACAATCGACACGACGGAAGAAAGAAACAAAGCCTTTTCGGCTATCCCGGACGATACGGAATTTTCTCTTATAATAGATTACGACGGCGTTCGGCAAAGTTACGCCGTAAAAAAGGAAGAATACACCGAAACTTTCGTTACTTATTACGACGAAACGGGAGAATACGGCTTTACGGGCAAATCGGGTTCGATTTCGTATGCAAGAACGGGCGATAACCAAGAGTATCCGCTCGGTGGAAAAAACAAAACGGGCGTTATTAAATACACGGGCTTTTCGGGACTCGGAAGCGGAAACGAAGGTTCCGCCGGACAGTTCAAAAAGGCTTTGGATACCTTCAAAGAAAACGGAAAAACCGTGCTTATACTCGATTTGAGAAACAACGGCGGGGGATATATGAATATTCTCGAATCTGTTTCCGCGCACCTTATAGATGCCGAAAAAGCAAGTAAACAACTTGTTTCTTACGCGATTTATAAAGATAAAAAGAAAAGCAGTTTTTATAGCGAAGCCGTTGATTATTCCGATTATAATTACGAAAAAATCATAATTTTAGCAAACGAAAACAGCGCCTCCGCGTCGGAAGCGCTGATTGGAGCGGTTCTCGATTACGATAAAAACAGTATCGTAATCGTAATAGTCGAAAAATCTTATCGGGATGGTAAACCCGTTTATAAAACGTACGGAAAGGGAATAATGCAATCGACTTACACGAGAATAACCGGCGAGGCTATAAAACTTACGACCGCTAAAATTTATTGGCCAAAAACGGGGATTTCTATACACGATATAGGCATCAATCCCGACTTAGACGAAAGAATAATCGGCTCTGATAACGCTTTTTACGACGCGCTTTCGCTTTCCAGATAAGAATTTATAGAATAATATATATCGCTGTCCGCAAACGAAAAAATCTCTTCGTTTGCGGTTTCTTTTTGTGTAAAAGTGTCGGTATAGGTCGGTTTTTCGATGTTTTCAGACTTATCGATACCGTTTGTAAAATTTTTATCCGCTTCAAAAGTTTTGTTTTTATTAAGCAAAAAAGAAATAAATATCGGAAGCAATTTCGGTAAAGCGTCTTTTAATGCGAGTTCGCCTTTAAAAAGAGGAGGCAAAACGTTGCAAATACACGCGATTGTTTTAGGCGGTAGGTTTAAAAGTAACGCTACGGGCGCAACGGATTGTTCGTCTTGCTCGCATAAAAAATCAAAGGCACCGCTTATAAAGGCTTTTTTTATCAGAGAGAAAATTTGACTGAAATCCATTGTTACAAACACTCATTAACATTATATGTTTTTATCGGCATAAAATATTTACGGGGAAACTTAAAATGAAATTTTCCGATTATAAAACCGGCAAGAAACAAAAAAACGATATCAAACTCGACAAAAACACGGAAGATTTATTGAGGAATTTCGTTCGTGATTACGAAGGTAAAAGTCAATCGGAACTCCTTTTTGAGATTATAAAAGTAGCCGAAAAAAATCGCGCCGAAGGTAAACTTACCGACGCCGATCTCGATAATTTTGCAACGACTCTTCGCCCTGCGCTTAATCCGTCGCAACAAAAAGAACTCGAAAAAATAATTTCAAGGCTTAAAGCAAAGTGATATCGCCATAGGCAAAACGTTCAGAAATTCGTCAATTTCGTTTTCGGTATTAAAAGGCGAAAGCGAAACCCTTATCAATCCGTTTTCGTCGGTTTTTAAATATTTGTGCATAAGGGGCGCGCAATGAAATCCGCCTCGTACCGAAATGCCGAAGTTTTCGGAAAAAACTTCGGCAAGTTTTAAAGAGGATAAATTTTCGACCTCGAAAGAAACTATGCCGAACTCGTTTACGGGCGAATAAACTTTTATGTGTTTAAAAGTAAAAAGTCCGTCTATAAGCCGTTTAGTAAGGTTTTTAAGAGTGGTTTTTGTAAGATTGAGGTTGTCGTAAGCATATTTTGCGCCATAATAAAGCGAAACAATCGCGGGGTAGTTAAGCGTTCCCGCTTCGAGTTTTTCAGGATAACACGAGGGGATTTTTGAAAAGGTTTCGCTACCGCTTCCTCCGTACATTAAAGGAATAAGGTCGATGTTTTTATTTACGGCAAGCGCGCCGATGCCTTGCGTTGCGTAAAGTCCTTTATGCCCTGCGAAAGCAAGCGCCGATATTTTCGTTTTTTGCATATCGACTTCGCCGTGACCGCCGTATTGCGCGCAATCAACAAAATAAGGCGTCGCGCCGTTAATTTTTCGACCGATTTCTTCAAAATCGTTTTTTATCCCCGTAACGTTGGAAACGGCGTTCAATATAACGAAGGCTGTTTTTTCGTTTAAAAGTCCTATTAAATTTTCCGCATTTACTTTACCGGATTCGTCTGTCCCCGCAAAGCGCAAGGTCAGATTGTTTTTTTCGGCTAAACGATATAAAGGGCGTAAAACGCTGTTATGTTCCGTAACGCTCGTTACAATTTCGGTTCCCTTTAAATTAACGCCGAAAATCATCTGGTTAAGCGCGTGCGTACAGTTAGATGTAAAAATAAGTCGCGCTATATGACCGTTATTAACGGTTTTCGATAAAAAACTTCGGCAATTAAAAACCGTTTCTTCGGCTTTTTTAGCGTCCGCATAAACGCCTCTACCGACGTTTACGCCCGCGCTTTTAATTAAAGATTCGAGTTTTTTATTTACGACGTCGGGTTTTTTACCGCAAGTTGCGGCATTATCGAAATATATCATACTAAATTATATTAGCGATACATAAGAATAATAACTTTCAAAGGAAACTATATGACGACCTGTATTGTTGTTTTCAGATCGAAAACCGATCTGTTTTCTTTTATAAACGAATTTAAGCGTAACGGCGGAAGAATCGAAACCGTGGCAACGCCGAAAGAAGCGAAAATCGGTTGCGGTTTGTCCGCAAAAATCGAAGAAAGATATTTAAGTCTTGCCGTAAACCTTATCAAAGCGGACGATTATAATTCGTTTTTCGCCATCTACAAAGTAAAAAAAGCCGACGGAAGGATTTCCACTTTTCGCGTATTTTGAACTTTCGCGTATTTGACGATAAAAAATCTTTTCGCCGCGATAAATCTTTTCGGGTTAAGGCGTATATCTTTTAAACAATAAAAAACCGAGTTAAAATAATTGAAAAAATCGCCGATATATGTTAAAATATGTATCGGTGGCTGTATGGACAAGACTATTTCGGACAAAATCATTGATATATTGTCAAAAACCTATCCCGACGCGGAAACGGCGCTTGAATTTAATTCGCCATACGAACTTTTGGTTGCGGTAATTTTATCCGCGCAATGCACCGATAAACGCGTCAATATGGTTACCAAGGAACTTTTCAAGGCGCATAACACGCCCGAAAAAATGCTTTCACTTTCGCAGGAAGAACTTGAACGCTACATACACAGTTGCGGTTTTTATCATGCGAAGGCGCGCCATATTCTTGAAGCGAGCCGTGACGTTTTAGAAAAATTCGGCGGAAAGGTTCCCCAAACCACCGAAGAATTAAAAACCTTGGCGGGCGTCGGACAAAAGACGGCAAACGTCGTTTACGCCGTTGCCTTTAACGGACAGGCAATCGCCGTGGATACGCACGTATTCAGAGTATCGCACAGGCTCGGGCTGTCTTCCGCAAAAGATCCGAAGCATACCGAATTTGACTTAAACAGGCTTATAGACCGAGATATGTGGCGTCACGCGCATCATTTTTTGATAAATCACGGTCGGAATATTTGCCATTCCAAAAAGCCCGATTGTATGAATTGTAATTTGAAGGATTACTGCGAATATTATCAAAATAGCGGTAAAAAGTGTTAAAAACATGTTTGTGGATAAAGAGTATATTATCATAAAAGCAGGTAACGGAGGCGACGGCGCGACGTCGTTCATTCGTTATAAAGGCGTAACCAACGGCGGTCCGGACGGCGGCGACGGCGGCGACGGCGGAGACGTCTATTTCGTCGGCGACAAAAGAAAATCGAGTCTTATAGATTTTTACTACAAGAAAAAGTATTTTGCCGAAAACGGCGCCAAAGGCGGACCTAAAAAGTGTTACGGCAAAAAGGGAACTGATCTTTATATATACGTACCGCTCGGTACGATAGTTAAAGATAAATCGACCGACAAAATCGTTTGCGACGTTTTTTACGACGGAGAAAAAAAACTCGTTCTGCGCGGCGGAAGAGGCGGAAAGGGAAACGCAAAGTTCTGCACGTCAACTCGTCACGCGCCCCATTTTTCGCAAAAAGGCGAAACTACCGAGCCGGTAAGGCTGACCTTAGAATTAAAAACGATTGCCGACGTCGGTCTTTTGGGATTTCCGAGCGTAGGTAAATCCACTTTATTGTCCAAAATTTCGGGCGCCAAGCCGAAAATCGCGGCGTATCATTTTACGACGCTTTCTCCTAATCTCGGCGTGGTCGCTCATTACGACGACAGTTTTGTCGTGGCGGATATTCCCGGTCTTATAGAAGGGGCGAGCGAAGGCGCCGGTCTGGGACACGAGTTTTTACGTCATATCGAAAGGACGAGAATGCTCGTACACATCGTCGATATATCGGGAATCGAAGGCAGAGATCCTATCGAAGATTTCAAAAAACTTAACGACGAATTGAAAAAATACGACGAAGCCGTCGGCGCGCTTTTACAGATAGTGGCGCTTAACAAGACCGACATAGACGGCTCGGAAGAAAACTATAAAAAATTCGTCAAAAAATTCGGTAAAAAATATAAAATATATCCTATTTCCGCAATAACGGGCGAAGGCGTCGAGGCGCTTTTGGACGGCGTTTGGGACGCTTTAAAAACCCTGCCTCCCGTTAAACCCATAGAGCATGAAGAATTCGTTTACGAAAAGAAAGACGAAAATTCTTTTGAAATCGAACGCGACGAAGACGGTTCGTACGTGGTAATCGGTCCGCTCGTGGATTTGCTTACGAGAAACGTCGTATTAAACGATATGGATTCGCTTTCGTATATGCAAAAAACTCTGCGCGACAAGGGCGTTTTCAAGGCGCTTAAAAATGCCGGTATAAAAGACGGCGACACCGTGGTTATAGGCGAAGTCGAATTTGATTATTTAGACTGACAAGTTACAGACTGAGAGGTTATTATGGAATTTACGTCAAAACAAAGAAGCAATTTAAGAAGTATGGCTCAGAGTATAGAGCCTGTAACACAGATAGGCAAGGGCGGCGTGTCGGACGCGCTTATAGAAACTCTTTCAAAAGCGCTCGATAAAAGAGAACTTATAAAAATTTCCGTTCTCGACAACGCCGACTCCACCGCGCAGGATTTCGCCGATAAATTAGCGGCGCTGACGGCTTCGGACGTCGTTTGCGTTATCGGAAGAAAAATCGTATTATACAGAAAAAGCAAAAAACCCGGCGTTAAACACGTCGAGTTTTGATAAAAAACAAATAAAACAAGCCCGCCTGATATATCCGAAAATCATCGATAACGGACGTATAGGCGGACTTTTTTAATATTTCGTGTTAATATTTTATTAAAATAACTTGTTTAAATCCGGCAATTTTTTAAGTATCGGAACGATTATAAAAATCAAAGCGTAATTAAAAAGACTGTTAAAAATCTGACCTTTAAAAATCAGTCTGTACAATAAATATATAAAATAGCCCGCCTCTCTTTTTCCTGTTAAACTTTCAGCGTAACTTAAAACCGCGTCCGAAAACCCCATTTTTCTGTTGTAAAAATAAAATCCGGACGAGTTAATCAATACGGTGCAAATTATAAAAGAAATTACCGCAAACAACGCAAGTTTTATAAAAACGCTTGCGCTTTTTTTACTTTTAAAATAGAACACGGAGCCGGAAATAAAAGCGAACGTACCGGTGGAAATCCCCACCCAGGGCATATAAAGTTGCCCCCAGTTATTTATCAGATAACCTATAAGATCGCCCAAAAAGCAAGACAAAAAGCCGAACATAGGTCCTAAAAACAGACCGTTCAAAAAAGAAAACGCTATCGTCAGCGAATACTGTACGTCGAAAATTCTCACCTCGAGATACATATTCGAAAGCGTCGATATTGCCGTAAAAAGCGAAATGAACGCTATTTTTTTCGACACGGATAAATTGCGTAAAAAATCCGAAACCAAAAACTTCATAAAACCCTCGCTTAAAGTTCGGTCCGATTCCAAAATAAAACGCCTTGCCTCGGCAAAGCGTTCCGTACGGGTAAAAAACCTATATTGCAACGGACGCGGAAGCGCACCGCAAGGGTTATCCGTTTTTTAAGCGGAGCCTTTTCGTTTGCAAACAACATCCCGTTTTGCAACACTTAACGCGCAACTTCCTACTTTGCATTTTTTATTTTTTCTTTATTATATTAGAATGATTGTTTCAAGTCAAGCAAAAAACGATATCATAAAAACAAAAACCTATATTTGAAAGGTTAAACGGATTATCGGTTAAAAAAACTTCCTGAAATCGAAAGTGGAGGTTATCTGAAGGTATATCGCCTGAAAAACGCACGTGCCGACGCCGATTATAACGACGCGCAAAAAGTCGCCGACGTAATTTTTTATCGCGCCGTGAAGAAAATGCCCGAAAATTACGGTCAGAGTAAGCCCGATAAAAAACATTGTAATCTGTTTAAGGTACTGTTTTACTTGTCCCGTAACGCCGTTTAACAATCTGAAATTAAGAACGCCCGTAATAGCATAGTTTAAAAAGTAGCCCAAAATAAGAGAATAAACGCCGATATATCCTGTCAGAAACAACGCGGAAGCAATCATTACTGCGGCGCCGACAAGAAAATTAACGAGCGTTTTCTTTTCGTAATTCAACGAATTTAAAACGCTGTTGGTTATCATGGTAATACTCATGGGTACCATTATGAAACTCGATACCGAAAGATACCCGCCCGCTTCGGCGTTGTCGTAAATTACCGTACCTATTTCTTTTCCGCACACTATAAATACGGGTACTATTATAACGGAGAATAAAACGGAAAAGTCCAGCGAACGTTTTATCGCAAATTTAAGAGTGTCGCCGTCTTTTCGGTAATAACTTTCGGAAAGTTTTGGAACAATCACTAAGGCGATCGAGCCGATTATCGTTGACGGAATAAACAGTAGCGGAAGCGCCATTCCCGAAAGCGCCCCGAAAGCCTCCATCGCTCTTGCCTTGCTAAAACCGTATTCAAGCAGTTTTTGCGGTAAAATTATAGCAACGACGGAACCTAAAAAGGAAGTTAACGTTCTCATCAGCGTTATCGGTGAAGAACTTTCTAAAACGGGTTTTAATTTTCTGAGCGGATTTGTCGGCTTTCCCGATTTTATAAGAAAAAAAGTCGTTGAAAGCACGAAGGAAAACACGTACGATATGGTAACGCTTTGCGCGGCGCCGACTGCTTTCGACCAATAATCGTCGGCAAATTTAACGAGAACGACGCCCGAAACGCACATTACCGCTTCTTCCGCGAGTTCGATTAAGGAATAAGTAAAAAAATATCTGTTACCCCAAAAATAACCGCGTATCACGGCGTAAACCGACGTTATAACGACGCCCGGAAGTATAACGAGAAGAAGATCGTAACTTCTTTGATCGGCAAAAAGAAAAGAAAACGCGTCTTTAAAGATATATAAAGCAAGGGTTGACGGTACGCTTAAAATAAGACAGGACAATATGCCTGCCGAAACGACGTCTTTTTCTCCGCGTTTCGAGCCTTTCGCTCTTTCTTTTATCATGAGCCTCGAAACGGTTATGGGGATTCCGCTCGCCGAAACGGTAACGAGAACGCCTATAACCGATAAAGTTACCTGATAAACGCCTATAAATTCCGCCCCTAAATTTCTCGATAAAAATATTCGGTATAAAAAACCGCATAATCTTTCGACACAGGAAAACATGGTTACGAGAGCAACCGTTTTTACGACTTTTTTAATATCGGTACCTCAACAATACATAAAACGCTTTCTTGTTAAATATATTCAAAGTATGACGAACTTATTATTTGCCTGGAACAATTTGAAGTCTTTTATTTACGTAACGAGCGGGGAAACCGTTGCGGAAATCTCAAAAAGAGTCGGCGTTCCGCCCTCGGTTATCGTCCGTGATAATCGTCTAAGAAAAGAACCGGAAAAAGGCGCCGCGTTAATAATCGAAAAACCAAGCGAGGCTGTTATGCTTACGCCCGAAAATTTTCCGGAAGGAGAGGCGGCGGAAAAATTGAAAAAATGCAACGCTACCGATTGTTTATATCCGTTCACCCTCGTTTTTTTGCCCGAAGAATAAACTTTAAAAGGCTTTTATCTTCGATAGACGAAAAAAACCCGGACGCTATTTTCGGTACAGACGAAAACCCCATCCGAATCCTTTGACTAATATAAATTTTGTGATATAATTCAAGAAAAACGGACGCGTGAACAAATAAAAGCGTCTAAGGTGAATTATGAAATACAAATATGTCGTCTTCGATATGGACGGAACGGTGCTTGACACTTTGGAAGATTTAAAAGACGCGCTTAACTATTCGCTTAAACGCTTTTCTTTTCCCGAAAGGACCTTATCCGAGGTAAGATCGTTCGTCGGAAACGGTATCCCGAAACTTATAGAAAGAGCCTTACCTTACGGCGTTTCGGAAAAAACGCGAAAAGACGTTTACGATGCGTTTACACCGTATTATAAAGAGCATTGTACCGACAAAACGAAAAGTTACGACGGCATAAACGCTTTGCTTGATAAACTTAAAAGCGCGGGGCTATATACGTGCGTCGTTTCCAACAAAGACGACTATGCGGTTAAAGAACTCGTCAACGTTTATTTTCCCGGCGGTTTCGATTACGCCGTCGGAAGGCTCGAGGGGATTGAAAAAAAGCCCGCGCCCGATATGGTAAATAAAGCGCTTAAATTTTTCGGCGCGGAAAAAAGCGAGGCTGTTTACGTAGGGGATTCCGACGTCGATTATTTGACGGCTGCAAACGCCGATCTTGATTTTATAGGAGTTTCCTGGGGCTTTAGGGGAAAAGAATTTCTTAAAAACCTCGGCGCTTCGGTTATAGCCGACAGCGCGGAAGAATTATTCGACTATATAATAAAATCTTGATTTCGTTATAAATCATAAAATAAAAATCATCGTTTTTCTTAAATTTTTTATAAAGAAAAACGATTTTTTTATGCAAAAATACTTGACAAATTTATTTTGACGTGTATAATAGTAAATAGCATTATTTAATTTTGCTTGCATAGAAACAAAATTATAAAAATCAGTGACGGTGGGTAATGGCAGAGGAAGTTTTACTCAACGCTTTGGCTGATAAGTCACGCCTGAAAATTCTGGCGTCGCTTACGGAAAGGCCGAAATTCGTTGAGGAATTGAGTCTTGAACTGAATATTTCCGTATCGACGGTCAGTTTTCATTTAAAAAAATTACTGAGCGCCGATTTAGTCGTTGCCAAAAAAGAGCAGTATTATCAGATATATTCCATATCTTCCAAAATGCTTTCGGACGATCTTAGGCGTCTTTTAAAATCGGTAAAACCGAAAAAAGACGTTTTTAAAAATGCCGTTAAAAAAGAATGTTTTAAAAACGGCAGGGTAGAAGAACTTCCCGTTCAGATAAACAAACGCAAGGCAATTTATAAAATAATCGCGGATGAATTTTCAACCGAAAAAGTATATACCGAGGGCGAAGCGTCTTTGATTATTTCCGAAAGGTGTGAGGATTTTATTACCGCAAAAAAAGAAATGCTTGATTTCGGATACATTAAACGACAGAACGGAAAAATCGTAAAAGTGCCTGTATAGGTCGGTTATTTACGTTGTTTTACGTAAATTACGTAAAAAAGATTGACAATCACGCGAAAAAAAGGCTATTATTAGTCTTGTTAAATTTTAAAAATATAGTTTTACATATAGGAGGTTTGCGTATGCAAAACAATGCGTATTCAGCCGAGAAAATTAAAATTCTCGAAGGACTTGAAGCCGTAAGGCTAAGACCGGGTATGTACATCGGCGGAACAAACGTTAAGGGGTTACATCACATTTTATGGGAAATCGTGGATAACGCGATTGACGAAGTATCGAACGGTTACGGCGATACCGTTCTTGTCGTTTTATATCCTGACGGAAGCGCTTCGGTAGAAGATAACGGCAGGGGGATTCCTACCGACGTTCACCCTAAGGCTAAAGTGTCGGGCGTAGAGGTAGTGTTTACCCATCTTCACGCCGGCGGTAAATTCGATAACGACAGTTATAATTATTCCGGCGGGCTTCACGGCGTCGGCGCGTCGGTTACCAACGCTTTGTCGGAGTGGCTTAAAGTTGAGGTATTCAAGAAGACCGTTTATAAAATGGACTTCAAAAGTTGGGTGGATAAAAAAACAGGAAAAATTCACGCGGGCGTACCTACGGGACCGCTTGAAAACACGAAAGTCGCCACTAAAAAGCACGGAACTTTCGTTCGTTTCAAACCCGATACGTCGATTTTTGAATCGGTGGAATTTAACGCCGAAGTCATTTCGAGAAGGCTCAGAGAGTTAGCCTTTTTAAACAAAGGTATAAAACTTAAATTTATCGACAACCGTACAAAAACGCCCGAGGAACAAAATTTCTGTTACGAAGGAGGTATATTCGATTACGTAAAATATCTTAACGCAGGAAACACCGTTTTAATCGATACGCCTATTTACGGCTGTTCCGAAATCGATTGCGGGGACAAACACGATCAGATGAAGGTCGAATTTGCCATTCAGCATACCGACGGCTATAACGAAACGATTTTGTCCTTCGTAAACAATATACCGACCGCCGAGGGAGGCAAGCACGAAGAAGGTTTCAAATCGGGCGTTACGAAAGCCTTCAACGAATACGCGCGGGCGCACGGACAGTTAAAGGATAAAGACGAAAATTTCCTCGGGGAGGATTTTCGTAAAGGCATGACGGCTATAATTTCCGTCAAAATGAAAAACGCTCAGTTCGAAGGTCAGACGAAAACCAAACTCGGCAATCCCGAAGTGAAAAACGCTATGGACAGCGTTACCTATACCGAACTGAATAAGGAAATGAAAAACAAGAAGCGCTTTAACGACTTCGATAAAATAATCGCTAAGGCTGCGGAAGAAGCGAAAGTAAGAAAAGCGATAAAACACGCGAAGGATATTGCAAGAGCCAAAACCTCGGCGGACAGAACGAAACTTGTCGGGAAACTTGCAGACTGCACTTCTCGCAAAGCGGCGCTGAACGAAGTATTTATCGTGGAAGGCGATTCCGCAGGCGGCAGCGCAAAGCAGGGAAGAGACAGACAGTACCAGGCAATCTTACCTTTACGCGGTAAACCGCTGAACGCAGAGAAAAAGCGCCTTGAAAAAATTCTCGAAAACGAAGAAATCAAAACGATAATCGGCGCGCTCGGAACCGGTATCGGCGATGATTTTAAAATGAAAGATTTAAATTACGATAAAGTAATAATCTTGTCGGACGCCGATCAGGACGGCGCGCATATAAGAGCGATACTTCTGACTTTCTTCTATCGTTACATGAAACCGCTTATACAGGAAGGACACGTATATATAGGTATGCCGCCTTTATATAAAGTTTCAAAAAAAGACGTAGTGGAATACGCTTACGACGATAAAGAACTTAAAAAGAAAATCGAAGTAGTTGGCAGAGGATATTCGCTTCAACGCTATAAAGGACTCGGCGAAATGAATCCGCATCAACTTTGGGAAACCACCATGAACCCAAAAACCCGTATGCTTATGCGCGTTACGTTAGATGATATAGCCGAAGCGGAAAGGCTTATCCCGATACTTATGGGAAGCGAATCCGACGGCAGAAAAGCCTATATTCAAAACTACGCCGATTTCAACAAAGAAGACAACTTTGAATTAAGGAAGGAAGTGTAAAAGTCGGTCTATAGGTCGATTATTCTACATTTTTAAGGTGAAAAAATGGAAATAATAAACGAAAAAAACATAATAAACAACGCTTTTGAAGACGTCCTTCATAATTCAATGATACCTTACGCCGAATACGTCATAATGGACAGGGCGATACCGAGGGTAGAGGACGGACTTAAACCCGTTCAGAGAAGAATTATATACTCGATGTATGAAAACGGCATCTTGCCGGACAAGGGGTATAAAAAGAGCGCGAGAGTCGTCGGCGAAGTTTTAGGTAAATATCACCCTCACGGCGACACTTCGGTTTACGACGCAATGGTAAGGCTTGCTCAGCCCTATAATATGAGAATGACGCTCGTCAACGGGCAGGGAAACTTCGGTTCGGTTGACGGCGATCCCGCGGCGGCAATGCGTTATACCGAAGTAAAAATGCAACCGCTTGCGTTAGAACTCGTTAAAGATATCGAAAAAGACACCGTAAAATGGAATCTCAACTTCGACGATTCTTTAAAAGAGCCGGACGTTTTACCGAGTCATTATCCGAATCTTCTGGTAAACGGCGCAACGGGTATCGCGGTAGGTCTTGCTACAAACATTCCGCCCCATAACTTAGGCGAAGTAATAGACGGCGCGTGCGCTTACATAAACGATCCGAAAATTTCCCTCGAGGAGATGATGAAAATCGTCCCCGGTCCGGATTTTCCCACCGGCGGGTACCTTATTTCGGGCGACGAACTTAAAAAAGCGTACAAAACGGGCAAGGGAAAAATAATAATGCGCGCCAAGCTTCATATCGAAGAAAACGATAAAGGCGCGAAAACCATCGTTATTACGGAAATCCCTTATACCGTAAACAAAGCGGACATGCTCAGAAAAATCGACGAAATGTGTTCCGACGGCGACGATAAAAGAAAAAAACAGGTGCTTGCCGATAACATTCAGTCGGTTTCGGACGAATCGGACCGCAACGGCATGCGCGCGGTAATAAGGCTCAAAAAAGAAGCCAACGTAGAAAAAACTCTCGACGCCTTATATAAATATTCCGACCTTCAATTATCGTTCGGCATAAACATGGTCGTAATCGCCGAGGGCAAGCCCCAGCAACTCGGACTTCTTGATATCTACCGCCATTACACGGAGTTTCAGCGCGAAGTCGTTTTAAGGCGTACCAGATACGACCTCGATAAAGCCAAAGAGCGCGCCCACATTTTAGAAGGTCTGATTATTGCCGTTACCAATATCGACGAAGTCATCAGAATTATCAAAACTTCCTCCGATACGCCGACTGCTCGGGCAAATTTAAGAAAGGCTTTTTCACTTACGGAAAAGCAAGCCAACGCAATACTCGATTTAAGACTTGCAAGGCTAACGAAACTCGAAGTAAACAATCTTAAAGCCGAACTCAAAAATTTAAAAGAACTCATAAAAGAATACGAGGCTATAATCGCCAGCAAGAAAAAACAATTTGACGTTGTAATCAAAGAATTACAGGAGGTCAAGAGAAAATACGGCGACGAAAGAAGAACGGTAATCGTCGATACGGCGGACAAAATCATCGTCAAAAAAGGCGAAGACAAAACCGTCGTCGAAACTTATTACGTAGGCGTAAACGAACTCGGAAAATTAAGAAAGGTTAAACCCGCTCAGTTAAAGAGAATACTCGACCTTGAAAAACCCACGCCGAAAGACGTTTTTAAAACTTACGTCAAGGCGACGACGGAAGAACAGGTTTACGCATTCACAAACCTCGGTAACTGTTTCAAAATCGACGTGGAAGTAATGCCGGAATCCAAAGGAAGTTTAACTGAAGGCGTCAAACTCGAAGATATGTTCAGACAGGCAAAAGCCAACGAAAAGGCAGTAGGTTTGTTCGCAGTAAAGGGTATAGAAGTCCCCGAAGGCAGGCTTGTATTCGTAACTAAAGACGGTATGATTAAAGTTACCCCGTGGCAGGAATACACCGTGCTTAAAGGATACTATCAGGCGATGAAGATAAAAGACGACGACGAAATCATTACCGTCGAACAGGAAAGAGCCGACACTACGCTTTTATACGTTACTAAAAAAGGAATGACGCTCAATATGCTTTGGGAAGGCGTTCCCGAACAGTTAAGAGTCGCCGGCGGCGTAAAGGGCATGGGCTTATACGAGGACGACGAGGTGATTTACGCAACGCAGATAGGAGCGAACGAAAAAGTCGTTCTCGGCGCGTCGAACGGAATGTTCAAAGTGGTCGATTGCGATAGCGTAAAGAAACTCGTCAAGACCAGAAAAGGCGTTATGATTTTCGATCTCGGAGATAAAAAATATGCCGAAATCGTCTTGCGCGCCAAGGTATATAACGGCTTAAAAGGCATCTATATTCTCGACAGAATGTCGCAGGAATTCTACGCAGACATATCGTCGGCGCAGGCGGATACGAGAGAATCAAGAGGAAAACTTCTTAAAAACGTAGGAAACTGCCAGCCCGACAAGATAATATTCTATTGATAAACAGATAAACCAAAACGGTAAAAACCCCTCTATAGGTCGGTTTTTGCCGTTTTTTAGATAACTGTGTCTGTCCGTAAACGACAAAAATATCAAGTAAAACATTTTTTAGCGTAAAATCAATTGTTTTTTGTTGACTGAAAATGACTAAAAGTATATAATAATTACAAGAATTTCTATATAAATCGGTGACAAAAATGCATTTTAAAATTTCGCTTGCAGGCGATCTGGGAAGCGGTAAAAGTACGGTCGCGCGCATTTTGAAGGAAAGAATGAACGCGGAAATCGTATCTACCGGCGTTATTTATCGTGAACTTGCATCCAGACTGAATCTTACAGTGGAGCAATTCAATATCAATAACGAAAAAGATAAGCAGTACGACGCTTTGGTTGACAATATGCTTAAATCCTACGACGATAAAGACGGTAATTACATTTTTGATTCGCGCCTTGCGTTTCATTTCGTGCCGTCGGCGGTAAGTTTTTACTTAAAAACCGATAAAAACGTAGCCGCTCACAGGGTTTTCGACGCCCATAGAAGCGACGAGCATTTCGGCACCATTGAAGAAACTTTTAACAGTTTGTTGTCGAGAAGAGCAAGCGAAAAACGTCGTTATTACGACTATTACGGGGTAGATATTCAGGACATGGATAACTATGATTTCGTCATCGACACGACGGATATCTCGCCCGAAGAAGTCGCCGACGCGGTATATGCGTGCTGGATTAACAAGACAAAAAAAGGCTAAAAACGGGGCTATAAGCCCGTTATCGATACTTTTTTGACAATAAGCGGTGCTTTTTTGACAATAAGTATTATATTTAAAATTTTTACGAGGTGAATTTATGCACTGGGCAGAAAAACTTGCAGATGAAATCATTGCAAGAAATCCCGATAAAAAAGAATACGTCTGCGCGGCGGGCATCAGTCCTTCCGGTTCCGTTCATATAGGTAATTTTCGTGATATTGCCACAAGTTATTACGTTGTCGAAGCGCTGAAAAGAAAGGGCAAAAACGCGCGTCTTTTGTTTTCTTGGGACGAGTTTGACAGATTAAGAAAAGTTCCTTCCAACATAGCCGCAATCACGGATAATTTTGAAAGGTATATAGGTATGCCTTACGCTTTTATACCCGATCCTCACAATGAAAAATCTTCTTACGCCGAATATAACGAAAAAGAGTTTGAAAATTCTTTGACGGAACTTTCGATTTATCCCGATTATAGGTATCAGGCAAAAGAATATACTTCTGGCAGATACGCCGACGGTATCGTTAACGCCATCAAAAAAAGGCTTGAAATTTACGACATTCTGATGAAATACAAAACGCAGGATGCCGACGAAGGCGAACGCGACAAGTACTTTCCGCTGAACGTTTATTGCGATAACTGCAACACCGATTTTACGGAAGTTCTGTCTGCTTCTTGCGACGGCGAAGAATTAACTTATCGTTGCAAAAAATGCGGTCAGGTCAAAACGGTTAAAGTCAGGGAGTATAATCTTATTAAACTTGTCTGGAAGGTTGACTGGCCCATGCGCTGGGGTGTAGAAGGCGTTGACTTCGAGCCGGGCGGAATAGATCACGCTTCGGCAAGCGGTTCCTACGTAGTCGCTTCCGACGTTGCAAGAAGCGTTCTCGGCGTTACGCCGCCGCTTTTCTGCGGTTACGGCTGGCTTTCCATCGCGGGTTTGGGCGATATGCACTCGTCAACGGGTAATAACATTACGCCCGAAGAAGTCTTAAAGGTATATGAATCCGATATGATTCGTTGGTTATTCGCCAAATACGAACCGAAAGACGGGTTCTCGTTTAACTTCGACGATACGATAATTCGTCATTACAGCGAATTCGATAAAGGTTTGGAAGCCTATAAAAACGGTGCTTCCGACGAGTTTTATACTTCGGTTTTCGATATGTGTCTTGTAAACGGCAAAAATACTCGTTCAAAAGTTCCGTTCGGCGTTTTGGCAAGCGTTGCCCCCATTGTTGACTTTAAGCCGGAGCCTACGAGGCAACTTCTGAAAAAAATCGACGTCGAATTTACAAAAGAAGACGAAGAAAGACTTTTAAGAGTCAAAAACTGGATTACCGAGCATCAGCCGTCTAAAATGTATAAACTTCTGAACGCAAAAAATCAGGAGTATTACGACGCGCTTGACGACGAAAAGAAGCAAGCCGTCAAAAAACTGCACGATTATATCGAAGAACAGCAAAACGTTAAAGAAAAAGACGTACAACAATTTATTTATTCGATAATTAACAATCCCGAACTTAGCAAAAAGGAAAACATGGCTGTTCAACAGCAATACTTTAAAGCCTTTTACAATCTTTTGTTCGGTGTCGATGCCGGACCGAGGCTGTATCTTTTCCTTGCCGCGGCAGACAAAAAAGAATATAACGCACTTCTCGATTTTTAGTTTAAAATAACGCAAAATACGACAAAAGTCGCCCTATAGGTCGGTTTTCAACCTATAAGGCGACTTTTTACGTTCTTAAAACCAAACGTGACAAAAAATATACTTTTATAACAAAAAAGGTTATAATCCGCGCGGTATTTTCATTTTATAATATAAGCACTATGAAAGTGTGCATAGAATACGTAATACTCGATAATCTTGTTATGGATTATTTATTGCTTAAAGAAACCGCCGTGATTCTGAAAATCGGGTTTACAAAGGCAAGAATACTGTTCGCCTCCGTAATCGGCGTTTTGGGCGCCGTGATTTTACCCGTTCTCGAAATAAGATCGGAATATCTTTTTCTGCTTAAAATTCTGCTCGGTCTTTTGATAAGTTTTATTGCGGTAAATCACTTTTCTTTTAAGGCGTATTTAAAATATTTCAATTTTTTCCTGCTGTTTACTTTTCTTATAGGAGGCGTTACGCTCGGGGCTTTTTACCTTATGAACGTAAACGTTTACGATTATTGCGATAACCCTAATATTTTACCTGTCGGTCTTACGGTCGGCGTTGCGTATCTGGTTGCGTTAACCGTCAAAGGAATAGTAAAAAAATCCGTTAACGGAATTATTACCGATAAATACAGGTATAAATGCATAATCAAAGCGGGGGAAACGGCAGTAAGAGTTAACGGTTACTTTGACAGCGGGAATATGCTTATCGACCGCAAAACGGGGCTTCCCGTAGCCTTATGCAAAAAATCCGTTATTAAAAAAATAATACGAAAGGGCGGTAAACTGCCCGTCCCGAGAAAAATGGAAATTTCAACGGTATCGAGTTACGGAAACATAAATTTATACGAAATCGATTGTATGCTTATCGAGAAAGAAAACGAAAATAAACGCGCCGCGTGTTTACTCGGCGAAGTAAATAATTCAAGCATGAAAGAAGAAATGTTGCTTAGCGTATATGTAATGTAAAATAAGGCTATAAGCCCGTTATCGACAAAAAGGGGAGTTATAATGAATATCTTGAATTTAATCAAAAGGCTCATAAAAAAAGTTTTTCTAAGCGAAGAAGTACACTATCTCGTTTCGGGCGACGCCTTACCTAAGCCGCTCGGTAACGCCGAAGAACAACTTATGCTTATGAGGCTTTGCGACGGCGACGGCGAAGCGAAAAAGCAACTTATCGAACATAATTTAAGACTCGTGGTTTACATAGCGAGAAAATTCGACAATACCGGAATCGACCTTGACGATCTTATTTCCATCGGTACCATCGGGCTTATAAAAGCGATAAATTCGTTTAATCTCGATAAAAAAATCAAACTTGCTACTTTTGCGTCGCGCTGTATCGAAAACGAAATTCTGATGTATCTCAGAAGAATTGCCAAAACCAAAGGAGAAGTTTCCTTTGACGAACCTTTAAACGTCGATTGGGAGGGCAACGAACTTTTGTTGTCCGATATTTTAGGCACCGAAACGGACGGGGTTTCACGGCAGATAGAATCCACTTGCGAAAAGCAGATTTTAGCCGAAGCCTTGCGAAAACTTAATAAACGCGAAAAAGAAATAATGGTTTTGCGTTTCGGCTTGAAAGGGGATAAAGAGTTCACTCAAAAAGAAGTAGCAGACCTTCTCGGCATATCTCAAAGTTACATTTCCCGCCTCGAAAAGAAAATCGTATTAAAATTACGTAAAGAGATAAAGCGCGCGGAAGCGGAGTAAATGTCCCTCTATAGGTCGATTATCAACTGTTTTTACAATATACGCCAAACTTTAACGCCCGCTAAAAAAAGACTCGGCTGAATTTTTTTTGATTTTGCTATTGACAAGATTTCCTATTGATGTTACAATAGTCTAAAAGCAAATTAAGCGCGACGTGTTTCGCGCTATGAGGGAGAATGGAAAGCATAAGACAATTTTTAACGTCCCATCCGAACGTTGATTATCTTTTACGCATTTTTTTGGCGCTTTTATTAGGTTTTTTGATCGGTTTTGAAAGAAAGTACCGTTCAAAGGAAGCCGGCATAAGAACACACGCAATCGTTGCGGTCGGCGCGGCGCTGTACACTATTATATCGAAATACGGATTTTTCGACGTAGATAAATTCGATTCGTCAAGGGTTGCCGCGCAAATAGTAGCGGGCGTAGGCTTTTTGGGCGCGGGAATGATAATGCATCAGCGCCATGTCATACACGGGCTTACCACAGCCGCGGGAATATGGGCTACCGCAGGCGTCGGCATGGCGGCGGCGGCAGGATTATGGCAGGTAGCGTTAGGTACTACCGCTTTAATTGTCGGCGTTCAACTGTTGCTTCACGCAGACATAAATCTATTCAGAATGAAGCGGTTCGTTTCGTACAGAATTGCTTTTAAAGAAGTTGACGGCGCGCGTGAAAATATTTTAAAAGCCTTTTCTTCCTCGAAGTTTGCCCGTTTAAAGACGGAAAGAAAAGATGACGGGCTTTTTTCGGTTGCAACGTTGAAAACCGATAAAGAATATACGGATTCGATTATTTCCAAAATTCTCGAAGATTATCCTTTCGTAACGTCTATCGAAAGTTTTATAGACGATTTCGAGTGAGATTTTTAATTATTTAACGATATACAGCGCGGTATATCGGAACAAGTTTTTATGCGATAATCGGCTTATAGCCCGCTTTTTATAGTTTTTACGTTCAAAAACAGACAAAAATCATACACACATATACCAAATGCGATAAGGCGCCGCGACGACGACGTAAGTTTTTAAAAACGACATACGCTATCAAAAGTCCGACGCGATTTATCACCGTAAAGTCGGGCTTTTTTCGGTTACTCGAGCGCAATATCCTCGTTTAAAAGAGTTTTTGTTAATAATTGTTCGATTTTTTGTTGATAATTTTGCGTTCCCGAAAGGCTTCGTTTTTCCTTTTTTGCGAGTTTCAGAACAAATTAGAACAAATATTCCATAAAACTATCGTTAATTTACTACTAAAACGATTAAAAATCGACATTTCTCAAAAAAAAATAAAAATTTTCACGATAACTCTTGTTTTTAGTTTTTTTTTGTGTTAGAATAATCCCAGCAAAAGGTTTTTGAATCTTTGAAAGGTGGTTCTATGCAATTAAAAGGGCTTTAAATTCAAGTACAGAAGAGGTTATCGGCTTTTCTGTATTTTTTTGTGTCCTTTTACTACCTTCGGCTTTTGCCGTAAATTTGCTATAAGTTCGGCTTATATAGATGCGTAACCCGTTTTACGTAACCCCGCCGGACAAGGAGGCGCTTGTGAACGCATATTCTTTTTTACTGAACCCTATAGGCTCCGTAGATAGGACCTTCTTTTTGGTCTGTTTCGGAATAGTTCTGGCAATAATCGCCATTTACTTTCTCATACCGGTATTCCGCAAATCGCAGTATGAAGAAAGACGTGAAAATTTAAGAAAACGCGAGGCTGCGTTCAAACACGGGCAAAAAGCACGTCTTGCCGGCGAAACGGCGGAAGACGGCTCTTGTTCCGCCGAAAACGAAGTCGTCGAGGTTAAGCCGACTTCGGAAGAAAGGTAAAACGGAAGTACGCTATGAAAAAAAGCAAAATATTTCCGGCTGTTTTGTACTTTATCTTTACTTTCTTAGTCGGTTTTGTTTTAGCGCTCGTTCTGACGCCTGTATATCTTTACGGAGGGACGTTGCTCGATACCCTTTCCGACAACCTGTACGACGGCAAATACGACGAGGCTATAAGGCTGGTCGGCGGATACTATAACGGAAACGTTTTGTATTCGGAAGACGTCGGCGAAAAAGGTAAAATAGTTTTTTACGAAACCGCTACCATAGGTTACGGGAAGCAATCGGGTTCGAGCGAGGAAGCAACCGACAGACCGACGGTATTACAACAGTCTTACGTAGTTTTTTTGTTCGGCATCAAAAACGACTATAAAACGTACGCCGAGGAAAACAACCTTACCAAAGTACTGTTAAAAGTCGGCGGTAAAGACGAAACGTGCGAAATTTTAGATACTGACGTTAACGGCGACGGTAAAAAGGACGGAATACTTACCTACGAAAAAAAGGGTATAGTTATTCTCGAACTTTTAAAGGAAAAGTACCCTTCCGTCGAAGAACTGACTTTTTTCGACAAAGACGGACAAACTTTTTATCACAAGGCGTTTGACAAAGCCCTGAATTATTCGACCGACTTCTATAACGATATAGAAGATCTTATCACGGCTTACAACGATAAAAGTACCGATAAAGAAGTTTTAAAGAAAACTGACGAGGCGTTTTTAAGTAACGGCGCTTACAAAAAAAGCAGTTACGAACAAGCGGAAAAGCGCGCTCAGAAAAAGGCTACGAGAACGATTATTATATATTTTGTCGTAGTGTACGTTCTGGCGGATTTATTATTTACCAAGTTCATAATAAAATTCGTCAAATTCATGCTTTTCAAAGTATTCAAAATCAAACCCAGGTCAAAACAGTCGAAAATCGGAAACGAATCTTTCGGAAACGATTATTATTGCGCGGTAACTTTAAAGATACTTTTGCAAGAAAATCCCGATTTTGACCAAAATATTACGGTAAATTACGGAGAGGCGGAAAGGGCGCTTTCGTTTGAACTTACCAAAGCGGACGGCTACGAAAAGTATCTCCGCGTAAAAGCAGGCAATTACGGCAACTTAAAGGTCGTTATCCCGTACGGTTACAAATTAGAGGGGCTTCCCGAAACGCTTGTCGCCGACGGATACAAAAAAACAATAAACGCTACATTAGCAAGGCAAGAGGACTAAACGCTTATGAAAATTACCATTGAGAACTTAACCAAAATATTCCCTTCAAGGAATAAAAAAGGCAAGGAAGTCGTTGCGGTAGATAACATGAACATCGAAATTCCTTCCGGCAAATTAGTAGGCTTATTAGGCCCGTCCGGCTGCGGTAAGAGTACCAGTTTGTTCATGCTGTCGGGCTTGGAAGCGCCTACTTCGGGCAGAATCTATTTTGACGATCAGGACGTAACGACGCTTGCCGCCGAAAGAAGGGGCGTGGGTTTAGTATTCCAGAACTACGCGCTTTATCCTCACATGACGGTTGAACAGAACATCATGTTCCCGCTCACCAACATGCGTCTTCCCAAACCCGAAGCAAAGCAAAGGGCGCTGGAAGCCGCTCAACTTGTTCAGATAGAAGAGTTGCTTGCGAGAAAGCCGAGCGAACTTTCGGGCGGACAACAGCAACGCGTTGCAATCGCGCGCGCTCTCGTCAAAATGCCCAACGTTTTGCTTCTCGACGAACCTTTATCCAACCTCGACGCAAGGTTGAGGCTTCAGACTCGTGAAGAAATCAAACGTATTCAGCGCGAAACCGGCATAACCACCGTCTTCGTTACACACGATCAGGAAGAAGCCATGAGTATTTGCGACATCATGGTCGTAATGAAAGTCGGCGTGGTTCAGCAGATAGGCGATCCGCAAGGGATATACGACGATCCTACAAACCTGTTCGTAGCAAACTTTTTAGGGACTCCTCCCGTAAACATATTCAAAGGAGAGATTATAAACGGTCAGGTCTATATCGGTGACGAAGTCGTTATGGATAAAGACGTTCCCGATCAGAAAGTTTACGTCGGTATTCGTCCCGAAGGCTTTATTTACGATGAAGATTACGGCGTTTTAACCCTTAATCTTAATCACGTTGAAGTTATGGGCAGGGATAAAACCATCGTCACGACGCACGCTTTATCCGAAAAACCCTTTGTCAGATCGATTGTCGATTCCGACGTACGCTTAAACAGGGAAGCAACGACTTTAAAATTTTCTTTAAAGCCGAATAAAGTATTCTTATTTAACGCCGAAACCGAGGAGAGAATAAGATAATGTCAAACGATCCTAAGAAAAACTTTTTTGCCGACGCGTTGGAAAAGTGTAAAAACTTTTTTATCGACGTGGGAAAAGGTTGTAAGTCGCTTTTTGAAAAGTTTATAGGGCTTTTCAAAAAGAAAGCGCCCGAAACCGCTTCGGAGGTTTTTTCGGACGAAACAGCCGGAATAACGGCGGAAGTCAACGCCAAAAGAGAACTTCCCTTTAAAGAAAAACTTTCGAGGTTTTTAAAGGCGGAGCAAGGTTGGATGTTCGTTCTTCCCGCACTTATTCTTTTGTGCGTTTTTACGTTCTATCCGATTATAAACGCATTTATACGCGCGTTTCAACAAAATTACGACGCTTTGACAGGCTTCTATGACGGATGGGGCTTCGATAACTTCGTGAGGGTTTTAAAGGGCGATACGGGAACCGGCGGCGCGTCCTTCGTGCAGTGTCTTGTAAACACTATAATTTTCACCTTCGTTTCCGTTCCTTTGTCCACCCTGTTGGCGCTTTTGATTTCGGTTGCGTTAAATTCGATTAAAGCCGTACAAAAAGCCTATCAGACGATACTGTTTTTACCCTATCTTACCAACTCGCTTGCGATGGGCGCGGTTTTCGCAACCTTCTTTACCGTAGTCGGTACGAAAAATTATACGCAGACTATAGGTATCGTCAATATGCTTATAGAAGCGTTGGGCGGAACGAGAATCGACTGGATGAAAGGCGATCCGGGTACCACGATCGATCTCGGCGCCGTTAAAATTCCCTGGACGAAGTACGTCGTCGTAATCGTTTACGAAATCTGGTCGGGCTTACCCTTCAAGATTTTAATACTGTTTAGTTCGCTTCAGAGCGTAAACAAACAGTATTACGACGCGGCTAAAATCGACGGGGCAACCAAATCCACCATTCTCTGGAAGGTAACCACTCCGCTTATTATGCCTATGATCTCTTATTTATTGATAACCGGTCTTATGGGCGGAATGAAGCAATATACCGCAATCGTAGGTTTATTCGGCGCTCAGATGGGTATCGACTACGATATGGGTACCATGGTAGGCTATATTTATCGTTACGTAAACGACGGACAGATGGGCTATGCTTTTGCGGGTTCTCTCCTCTTGTTTGCGATAATTATGGTATTTACCATGATCAACTTGCAGTTAAGCAAGAAAAAAGTAACTTATTAAGGGGGGGCGGATTGATGAGTAACAATCAGGAAGTTTTAACTAACGTCGTTCCCAAAACCGAATTTAACGTCGAAAAGGAAAGACAAAAACAACTTTTA
This sequence comes from uncultured Clostridia bacterium, assembly GCA_934278995.1. GTDB lineage: Bacteria > Bacillota > Clostridia > Christensenellales > Borkfalkiaceae > UBA4636. The sequence continues at coordinate 7,836 of CAKQWM010000010.1, read as the reverse complement.
GGTAAGGTGTTCAAGAATATATTCGTGTATATATTCCTGACTATTTGTGCGTTTCTGGCGTTTTTGCCGTTTTACTGGATGGTTATTTCGAGTCTGAAACCGGAAGCAGAGTACCGCGATCCCGTTCTGACGCTTTTCCCGAAACAGATTTTGTGGCAAAACTATCAAGTCGTTTTATCGCAAACCAACGCGTCGGGGGACTCCCGCTTCCTGCAAATTCTGATAAACACGCTTATAGTCGGCGGAACGTCCACCATACTCGGCGTAGTGGTAACCATTCTTACCGCTTACGCTTTGGCAAGGATGAACTTCCACGGAAAGACACTTTTATTCACCATAATGCTTGCTACGATGATGATCCCCGGCGAATTATACACGCTGACCAACTATCTCACCGTCAGCAAACTTCACTGGACGGATACTTACACCGTTCTGATACTTCCTTTCCTCGTGAGCGTGTATTACATTTACCTTCTCAGAAACAACTTTATGCAGATACCTAATTCTTTGTATCAGGCTGCAAAAGTTGACGGTCTTTCGGACATGGGGTATCTTGTAAAGGTAATGGTGCCTTTAACCGCGCCTACTCTCGTTTCCATAACCCTTTTAAAATTCATCGGTACGTGGAACTCTTATATCTGGCCGAGGCTCGTCAATACCGACGACTGGCAAATGATAACCAACTGGGTAACCGGAGGATTTAACGATAATAAAGGTATTCTTGCGGCTATCACGGGCGTCAAATACGGTTCGGAACCTTTAACGACTTTAAAAATGGCAGCCGTTTGTATGGTATCGTTACCGTTGTTCCTGCTCTTTATATTCTGCCGTAAATATATAATGAAAGGCGTTTCCAAGAGCGGAACCAAAGGTTAATTCCTTTATCCTTATCAGCCGACCTTTCAAGCCTCCCTTGTGTAAAGGGAGGTGGCGCGCGTCAGCGTGACGGAGGGATTGTTCTATATAATTCGCAATTCCTTGTTTGCCTTCACCTGGTAGGGGAAGGGGGACCGCTTCGCGGTGGATGAGGTTGGAAAGATTATGCGGTCGTAAAAATTATATAGCCACCCTCATCAGGCTCTACGAGCCAGCTGTCCGCCTCGGCTGAAATAGCCTCGGGCTACGGCTACAAACAGCGCACTGTGCTGTTTGTTTAACGCCTACGCACCCCCACAGGGTGAAGCCTTTCACGTGCGGTTACGCGCAATTCACGTTGCGTCAGCAACAATTCACGCGACCGAAGGGAGCAATTCACGTTGCGTCGGCAACAATTCACGACCGAAGGTCAATTCAAAATATGTTTTTGGCGGCGGAAAAACGAACGACCGTTGCCACTAAATATAAAATAAAAATAGGAGTGTTTTTATGAAAAAAATCTTTTCCAAACTGTTAGTGTTCGCTTTAGTTATCGCTTTAAGCGGCGCTGTATCTCTCTTTGCGGGTTGTAACCCTTCAAGCGAAACGGTAGATTACGAACACACCATCGTTTTCTATTCTTCTCAGGGCGACAATCTTCAGACGGTCACTAAGAACGCCATAGCAAGTTTTGAAGCCAAATATCCCGGCTGGAAGGTAGTTCATACCAAACCCGGCGGATATGACGAAGTCAGAAACAAAATTACCTCCGACTTGCAAGTCGGAAACCAACCCGACCTTGCTTACTGCTATCCCGACCACGTTGCCATGTATCTTAAATCAAAAAAGGTCGTTGATCTCAACAAATACATCAATTCTACCGAAAAGGCTGCGTGGAACGTTACCGACAGCGAAGGCAACGTAACCAAAAAGACTACCGAATACACCGTAGGTTACACCGCGGAAGAACTTCAGGACTTCGTTCAGACCTATTGGCACGAAGGTTATGCGACCAACTTCAGCGATTACGATACTTGGGGATACCAGGAAGGCTCCATGCTTACTCTCCCGTTCGTTAAATCGACCGAACTTATGTATTACAACAAAACCGCTTTACAGCAAGCAGGTTTAACCGTTGCCACTACCTGGGACGAACTTTGGGCTCAATGCGCACCCTTAACGGAAAGGTTCTCTAAATGCACTCCGCTCGGCGTTGACTCCGGCGCAAACTGGTTCATCACCATGTGCGAACAAAACGATTGGGGCTACACCAGCACCAACAAAGAAGAACATTATCTCTTCGCCGGTAAAAAACAGGCTGCTTGGCTTACTATGATCAAAGAATACTTTGACAAAGGCTACTTCACCACTCAGGAAGAATACAACGCTTACACCTCCGGTCTTTTCGTAAAAGGCATGGAAGAAGGCGGTTTGGTATATTGTATCGGTTCGTCGGGCGGCGCTTCTCACCAGGACCCCGGCACGAAATTTGAATGGGGCATCGCGCCCATTCCCGGAAGCAAACTTGCCGACGGCACCGTAAACAGTTCGGTTATTTCGCAAGGTCCTTCTCTCGTAATGCTCACCGGCGGCCATCAGGTCACCAACAGCGCGGAAAAAGAAATGATGACCTTCATGTTCATCAAAGAACTTTTGAATCCTACCTTCCAGGCGGCGTTCGCAACAGCATCCGGCTATAACTCCGTTCGTCTTTCCACTTCTAAAGTAGAAGCGTACAAAGAATTCGTTAACGGTGGCGGCATCATTGCCGAAGCCATCAAAACCGGCGAAACGTTAAGAGACAAATTCTACGTTTCCCCCGCGTTCATCGGTTCTTCCACCGCTCGTGATCAGGCTGAAAGTTTGCTTTATAACGTTATGAAGGGTAGCAGCACTCCCGAACAGGCTCTTTTAGATGCGTACAAAAAATGCAGCGGTAAAACCAAAACCGCTTTGGACGACTGATTAAGTCGATTAAAAACAACACCTTAGGTATAAGGCAATGAAAAAAATTATTTCGTTTGCTCTCGTACTTACGTTGGCGTTAAGTCTTTGCCTCGTCGGTTGCAACAACAATCCGACGGGCAAAGTTGCCGACAATACGGAGCATTTAACCCAAGTTACAAAAACCTGTAAACTGACGAAGTCTTACGAGGACAAAAGTTTTTTAAGTGACGGCATAGGCGAAGCCTCTTTGGTTAAGCATACCGACGGCGATACCTTTACCGTAAAACTCAAAAAAGAGGGGACGGTCGTAACGATTCGTTTCCACTCCATAGATACGCCCGAATCAACGGGCGGCGTCGAAAAATGGGGCAAAGCCGCTTCCTTATTTGTCGAAAAGCAAATAAAACCAACGACGCAACTCGTGTTGGAAGCGACCGCTACCCCCGCCGAAAAGGATTCTTACGGCTCGAGGTATTTAGGTTACGTCTGGTATCGTGATTCCGAAACCGAAGAATTTAAAAATCTCAACCTCGAACTTGTCGAAAACGGCTTCAGCGAGAACACGGGTTCTCCTACCTCCAAGTTCCCGTACAACAGTTATTTCGATAAGGCTCAGGCTGCCGCTCAAAGAATAAAACTTCGCATCTGGTCGGATAAGGACGATCCTTTATACTCGGAAGATCCCGTCGAAACTTCTATCAAAGAAATTTACGATAACCTCGAAGAGTTTTATAACGACGAGTATAACAGCGGCGCGAAAGTAAAATTCACCGCGTGTCTTACTTCGCTTACTTTAAGCGGTACCGGTACTTATACCTTTACCGCGGTGGACTATAATCGTGAAACGGGCGAAACGTATTCGATAGCGGTATATGCCGGTTATAACTCGAGTTCCGGTTCGAGAATGAAGATAGGGCATTTGTATAAAATAGTCGGAACGCTTCAGAAACACAGTAACAATTTACAGGTTTCCGGCGTCAAATTCGACTCTTATTACGGTGAAAACCAACCCAACGTATATTCCAACCCCATTCAGAAAAATTACTATCTTACTTTCAGTAACGACGAAGCCTTCATCGCAAACTACAGCGACACCCTTTATAGCGAAGCCACGGTAGTTTCTTCCGAAACCGAAGGCGGAGTATTGACTGTAACCGCTACGGCAAAACAACGTACGAAAGAAGGCTTTAACGAAGAAGAAGTAACCTTTACTTTCATCGTTAAGGTTGACGACGGTTTTGTCAACAACTTCACCGCGGGAAAAACCTTCGGCGTAAAAGGTTATAAGTTCGATAAAGATAAGAACGAAATAACCGTGCTTAAACTTTCGGATATAGTTTTAAAATAACAAAGGTCGGGTAATACCCGCGTGTTTAAAACAACAAAGTCGGGCAATACCCGCAATAATAAATTATTTATAGGAGAAAAAATCTATGAATCGTAAGATTGGTGTAATTTTACTCGCACTCGTTGCGGTAATGTGTCTTTCTCTCGGCGCTTGTAAGTTAGAACCCGGTTCCGGTTTGACGAAAGACGAAACCCTTCAGAACTATCTTTTCGAATACGAAGATCAAGTAGTAAAAGAAGATTTCATTTTACCTACCCGTATAGGTGATTATCGCGCTACCTGGACTTCCGACAGCAAAAACGTTGTTCTGGAAAAAAGAAAGGAAACTAAAGATTACCTCGCAAAGGTAACCATTCCCGAGAACGACGAAACGGTTACTTTGACCGCGGATCTTCGCGGGGCGAAAAAATCTTATACGATAAGACTTCAGGCAATCACCACTCAGGATATTATGGACGCGTTCAACTTTGCTTATAACAGAGGCGCCGTTGACGCGGATTTCGAACTTCCTTCCGAAACGACTTATAAGGGCAAAACCGCTACCATCACCTGGGCGGTAGAAGACGAAAAGTCGCAAGGCTACATCAGCGTTGTTGACGGCGTATGTAAGGTCATACCTTCTTCTTTAAACCCCGAAGTAAGAATCAACGCTACTTTCACTTATAAAGGAGTGTCCAAAACGACTTATTACCGTTTCACGGTAACCGAAAAGATGGAACATCTTCAGGAAGTCGATTACTGGTATTCCAACACCGGCGTTTCCATCACGATGAAAGGTTACGTTGTAGAAATCGGCGTCGTATGGTCTTCGACTTATAACAACGTATCCCTGTATATAGTTGACGAAAACATGGACGCAGGTTATTACCTTTACCGTATAGGTTGCGACGCCGCAAACGCCGCCAACTTAAGACCGGGCGTTTACGTTGAAGCAACCGGCACCACCAACACCGTTTACAACGGTTTGTACGAAACCAACGCCGGCGGTACGTTAAAGGTAGATCCTTCAAAGACTATCGACTTAGCCACCACCGTTTACGCAATCGATCGTGATTTCCTTGCAGGCGCGCCCGCCGCTAACTACAACCAGTCCCGTATGGTATCTTTAACCGGCTGGAAGGTTGTTTCCAAAGCGGAAGCCGCTCCCGACGAAGGCAAAACCGCTACTTTATTCACTCTTCAAAAAGACAAAGTTAAAGTATCCGTTGCCGTTTCCAAATATATGGAAGGCGCTTACTTGACCAAAAAAGCCGACGCTACCTGGAGCGCTCTCGTTGCTAAATACAACGAAGTAAAAGTAGGCGATATAGTTTCCGTTAAAGGTATTTTGGGTAACTACAAAGGCGCTCAGATAATACCTTTGTCCGCTGACGATATCGTTATCGGCGGTGAAGAATCTGCTTACGCCGAAAGCGCTAAAGTTAAGGCGGCTATGGCTGAAGTAAACGCTAAGTTTGATGCTCTTCCCAAACTCATCACTAAAAACGAAACCGTCGAACTTCCCGCAACTTCCGGCGACGTTCAGATCGAATACAAACTTTTAGGCATTCGTTCCGCTTTTGCTATCAGCGAAGGTAACTTACTCGTTATCCCCGGCGCTGCCGAAAAAGCAACCGTTCAGGTTAAATATACTTGCGGCGAATACTCCGCTTACAACTTCCGGGTTATGCAGGCTGAAAACCTCGACGATCAGGGTAAAGCCGACTGGGAAATCGAAAACCTCGACGTATTAACGGCAGTTACCGTTGCGGGCGAATACGATCTTCCCGCGACTTCCTTCTTCGACAACGCTAAAATTGTCTGGACGACCGAAGCAAAATACGCTACTATAAAAGGTACCAAGTTAACCGTTGATCTTCCCTTAGTCGCGGAAAGAATGAAGTTAACCGCTACCGTAACCGTAGGCGAAAAGACCGCTACGAGAGACTACTACGTTTCCGTATCGGCAATGAACACCAGCATCCCCACTTTCCTTGAAACCAACGAGGCAGGGGAATACAAAATGGGCTTGTACCAGGGCAACCTCGGTAAGTATTTGTATCTTACCGGTAAACTGAGCAGCACAGAATTCCTTGAAACCACTACCGAATACGAAAAAGCGGCAAAAGTTACCGTTACCGCTACCGCCGAAGGCTTTACCTATCAAATCGGCGGCAAGTATCTCGAACCCTATAAGAACGGTGCCGGTTCTTACCGCGCTCATCTGACCGATGCTTCCACCGGAAGTTGGGTTTATGACGAAACCAACAAAGTTTATACTTTCACCGTTGACGGGGATAAATATTTCCTCAACGCCTACAACAACTTTGAAACCGCAGGCGTAAGCAAAATCAGTTACATCAACGGCGCATTCCTTGCTAAATTCGTAAAAGAAGTCAAAACGGCTACCGCGCAAGATCTCGTTGACCAGATAGTCGCAGGTCTTACCACCACCGTTACCGAAGATTTCGCTCTTGATTTCAAGGCTACCTGGGAAGTCGTTTCCGGTACGGGTATCGTAATCGAAGGCTTAACCGCGAAAGTTACCCAGGCCGAAGCCGCTCAGACCGTCGTATTAAAAGCGACGCTCACTTATGGCGAAGAAACCGCTTCTAAAGAAGTAGAAATCACCGTTGCGGCTATTCCTCCTCAAAATCCCGCTCCCGTAGAAGGCGCATACGCTTACGGTTTATATCAAAAGACCTTAGGCAAGAACTTATACGCTAAGGCGGAAATTGCAAACGGCAGATACCTTGCTACTACCGAAAACCCGATAGAAGCGGCGGAATTTACTTTGGTTAAAGCGACCGACGCCGAAGGCTATCGCATCTTGCTAGGCGGCAAATACGTAGAAGTCGGCAACAACGATGATACTAAACTTTCCGTTTTGTTAAAAGATACCGCAACCGGCGTCTGGACCTGGAACGAAGAAGCGGGCGTAATGACTTTCGCTTTCAACGGCAAAGTTTATTACCTCGGCACTTACAGAGACTTCAATACCATCAGCGCAAGCGAAACGAGTTATATCACCGGCACTAACGTCGGTAATATCGGCGTTACTCAGTTTATCTGCACCTTCCAACGCCCCGTTCCCTTTGAAGGCGAATATAACTACAAGTTATACCAGGCTAAGAGCGACAAGACCTTGTACGCTAAGGCTGAAATTTCAGGCAGATACCTTGCTACCACCGAAAACGTTGCCGAAGCGGCGAAAATTGTTTTGGCTAAATCCGGCGAAGGCTATACCCTGAAAATGGGCGACAAGTATCTTGAAGCAGGTTATACCGCAAGCAAATCCTGCGTTTTGTTAAACGAAACCGCAACCGGCGTCTGGAAATGGAATGATGAAGCCGGCGTAATGACGTGGACTACTTCCGACGATAAAGTTTGGTATCTCGGCACTTACAGCACCTTTAGTACGCTCAGCGTAAGCGAAACGTGGCGTATTACCGGCGAAAATGCCGCACAACTCGGAACTTCTCAATTCGTTTGCAAATTCGTTGCCGTTTCCGATACTCCCGTTCACACCCATGCTTGGGGTGAAGGTGTAGAAACCCTTGCCGCAACTTGCACGACCACGGGCGTAAAAACCTTCACTTGCGAATGTGGCGAAACCAAAACGGAATCCACTCCCGCCCTCGGTCACGTTGACGCAAACAACGACGGCGTTTGCGACCGTTGCAACGAAGCAATGCCCGTTGTACCTA
>CAKQWM010000009.1 GCA_934278995.1 uncultured Clostridia bacterium | reverse complement strand
GCTTCGGGCGGTGTTATATCTCTGCCGTGGAAAACGTATTTTCTTCCGACAAGGCTTTCTTTGCCTTCACGGTTGGTATTATCTTCATAAATTTCAATCGTCAGCCTCGTTCTTGCGAATCGACTCCACCTATAATGACAACGCATCAAGGCTGCACTATAAACGTTTATTTTGTCTCTGTCCTCAATTAAATAAAAACACACGTTTCCGGGATTAAGAAAAAATACAAGTATATCTATAGCTTCGCCATCTAAATAAAGAGTAGATGGAATTAAATAATCTTGCCTAAAGCCGGTAACGGTAAACTCCAACTTAAAATCTTCGTAATCGCACGACCAGACTTTAGGATAATCAAGTATTTTCTTGCTGGTACGGCACCCCGCAACAGATAATAATGCGGTTAATCCATATATAACGGATAGTACAATCCGAAATATCTTTTGACAATAGTTATTTCGTTTCATATAATGCGTTTCATCTCCTTACAATATGATATAACCGATTATGAAATATGAAAACTCGGCGTTGTTACGCCTTTATTATATGGTCGGTAAACCTCGTTGTCAATACTTTTCGGTAAAAAATAATTCTACTATTAGTTGCATTTTAATAAAAAAATCGCTTTTTAAGCGAATTTTGTTTTTTTACGCTGAAAAACCGCCCGAGGTTTTCGGTCGGTTTTTACTTGATAACGGGCTTATAGCCCTGCTTTTTGTTATTTTTTAACTTGTTTTTATCGTTTTTGAGTCAATAGCCCTGCTTTTTATTGTTTCCGGGCGTTTTGGTCTGTTTCGATGGTTTGTGCGTTTCGGGCTTTTAACTCGATTAAAATTTCGGTTAAAAGTTTTTCGGTTTCGGTCGGCTCCTTCACTTCGGGTTCCGGAACTACTTTTTCGGTCTTTTTCGGCGCTTTATCGGGGTAACGTTTTGCGTATCTGTTGAGCCATTTTTGTTCAAAATCGGTTAATTCTTTGTCGTTATCGAGTTTCTTTTGAACCTCTCTGGTCATTCTTTCGTTAACGTCGGCTAAATCCTTCGCTTTATTGATAAGTTTTACCAGAATGAAAACGACGAGCGCTATAATCAAAAAGTTGATTACTGCATTTAAAAACGCGCCCCAATCTATATAGATCGAATTAGCCAGATCGATAACGGTTTCGTTTTTATCGTTAAGCATATAGGCTTTCTTTAAATAAGTGTATATGCCGTCGAGCGAGTTACTGCCGAGACACAACGCCAGAACCCAGTTTATTATGGGTTTAATGATATTGTTGCTTAAAGCGGTAACGATTGCCGTAAAAGCGGAACCGACTATTACGCCGACGGAAAGATCGACTACGTTTCCGCGCGTTATAAAGATTTTAAATTCTTTGATAAGTTTTTTCATCTCAATTTTTCCTTTTAAGTTTTTTATTTGCATTTTTCGGTTAAAATAGTGTAAATTTTATAAAAAGTCCTCGTATAGGTCGATTATCAGGCGTTTTACATTTTTTCGGGGGTTTTTACGCCGATTAAAGAAAGCGCCGTTTTTAAAGCCTTTCCGGTCGCTTTGGTGAGCGCTATACGATACCCGGACAAGTCTTCGTCCTCTGAAATTATCTTATGGTCGAAGTAAAATTTGTTGTAGGCTTTTGCTAAATCCACCGCAAAACGGGTAACGTAACAAGGCTCGTATTTTTCCGCGGCGTTTTCTATTTGTTCGGGTAAAGTTTCCAAAATCGAGCAAAGGTTAAATTCGTCTTCGTTGACGTTAATTTTCGACCAGTCGAAATTTTCTTTTATCCCGGCGCCTTTAGATAAAACGCTGTTGGTTCTTGCCACCGTGTATTGACAATAGGGCGCCGTTTCGCCGTCGAAGTTCAAAACTTTGTCGTAACTGAATACGACGTCTTTGATTTTATTGTTATAAAGCATGCCGAAGACCGCCGCGCCTACGCCTACAGCCCTTGCCGTTTCTTCTTTGTTTTCGAGTTTCGGATTTTTTTCGTCGATAATTGAAAGCGCTTTTTCGTAACAGCGGTTAAGCACGTCTTCTAAAAGCACGACGTGGCCTTTTCTCGTACTCATCGTGCCGTCCTCTAAAGACACCATACCGAAAGCAACGTGAACGAGGTCTTTCGCCCAAGGCTTACCCATAAGTTCAAGCACTTTGAAAATCTGCTTGAAATGAAGGTTTTGCTGGTAAGCGACTACGTACAGGCACTTATAAAAATCGTAAGTGTTTTTGCGGTAAATTGCAGCGGTTATATCGCGCGTAGCGTACAAACTTGCTCCGTCCGAACGCAAAATAATGCAAGGGGGCATGTCGTATTTTTCCAAATCCACTACCATAGCGCCCTGACTTTCGGTCAGCAAGCCGTCGGTTTTAAGTTCTTCTATGACGGGCGTCATTTTGTCGTTATAAAAACTTTCGCCCGCATAAGAATCGAATCTGACGTCCAAAAGGTCGTAAATTTTTTCTATATCTTTAAGCGTTATCGACTTGAAGTAATTGAAAAGTTCGACGCATTCTTTATCGCCCGTTTCTATTTTTCTAAAATAAGCCCTCGCCTCGTCGTCCATCGAAGGATCTTTTTCCGCTTCTTCGTGATATTTGACGTAAAGCCTCGTAAGTTCTTTCAAGCCCTTTTCTTCGACGATTTTTTTATCGCCCCAGCGCTTATACGCGTAAATAAGTTTGCCGAACTGCGTGCCGTAATCGCCTAAATGGTTGATGCCTATAACGTTATAGCCGAGATATTTATATATTCTGTATAAAGCGGCGCCGATTACCGTAGTGGATAAATGCCCTATGTGGAAAGGCTTTGCAATATTTATCGACGAATAATCGATACAAACGGTTTTCCCCTCGCCTTCTGTTGAGGCGCCGAAATTTTCCGCAGATAATACTTTATTTAAAACGTCCTTCGTAAAGCCTTTTCTGTCAAGTTTAAAGTTAAGATAGCCGCCCGTCGCTTCGACGGATTCGATACCGTTAACTTCAGGAAAAGCGTTTTTAAGTTCGGCGGCGATAACGTTAGGAGCCTTTTTCAGAACTTTTGAAAACTTAAAACACGGCAGAGCGAAATCGCCCACTTCCTTGGTCGGAGGTACTTCTATAAAGGAAGAAATTTGCTCCGCGGTAAAGCCTTCGATATTAACGTTTTCGGAAATCAAGCGTTTGTAATCCATAGCAAAATATAAGTCCTGTTCAATATATAGCGTCTATCATCGAAAAATAACGCCTATCAACTGATTATTTTAGCACATAATCGCTTAAAAGACAACAAATACGATTGAAAATTTGCTAAAATTGTGGTATATTGTAACCGTTGACAAAAACGCGGTCAGATTTCAGGAGAATAAAATTATGAAATTAGGTGTCGTAGGGCTTCCTAACGTAGGAAAATCGACTTTATTCAACGCCATTACCCACGCGGGCGCAATGGTGGCAAACTTTCCGTTCTGCACGATAGAACCGAACGTCGGCGTAGTCGCCGTACCGGACGAAAGATTAAATAAACTCGCGACTTTATATAATTGTAAAAAAATAGTACCCGCAACCATCGAATTCGTCGATATCGCGGGGCTTGTAAAAGGCGCTTCAAAAGGCGAAGGCTTGGGCAATAAGTTTTTGTCGCATATACGGGAAGTCGATGCAATCGTACACGTAGTACGCTGTTTCGAGGATGAAAACGTTACCCACGTCGAAAACACCATAGATCCGGTAAGAGATATAAACATAATAAATCTCGAACTCGTTTTATCCGATATGGAAGCGGTCGAAAAACGCCTCGACAAAGCAAAATCCATGATGAAAACGGGCGACAAAAAGTACGCCGAAGAAGCCGAACTTTTAACCGAAATTTATAAAACGCTCGAACAGGAAAAACCTGTCAGATCGATGAAATTTACCGACGAACAAACGGATTACGTCAAAAACCTGTTTCTTTTGACCTCTAAGCCCGTAATTTACGCTGCGAACATTTCGGAGGATGACGTAAGTAAAAACGAGGACGATATCCCGCTTGTTAAAGCCGTAAAAGATTTTGCAAAACAAGACGGGAGCGAAACGCTCGTTATTTCGGCTAAATGCGAGGAGGAAATTTCGGAACTTCCCGAAAGCGAACAAAAAGACTTCCTTGACGCTTTAGGTTTAAAAGAAAGCGGATTAAACAGGCTCGTAAAAGCCTCGTATAAACTTTTGGGACTTATGAGTTTTTTGACTGCCGGAGAACCCGAAACACGCGCGTGGACCATCAAAACGGGAACCAAAGCGCCTCAGGCGGCGGGGAAAATTCACAGCGATTTTGAACGAGGTTTTATAAGAGCGGAAGTAGTCGATTACAAAACCCTTTTAGAGTGTGGAAACTTAGCGAACGCCCGCGAAAAAGGCAAAGTAAGATCGGAAGGTAAAGATTACGTCATGCGCGACGGAGACGTGGTTTTGTTCAGATTCAACGTGTAATACTTGCATATAGCGACGGCTTATATATAGCAACGGCAGATATATAGCGACGGCAGATATTTAGCAGCGACGGCTTATATATAGCAGCGACAGGAACCATTTTTATATTCGCCCGTCCGCGTTACTCTTTATATATAGCGACGGCAGATATATAGCGGCGGCAGGAATCGTTTTTTATATTCGCCCGTCCGAGTTACTCTTTATATATAGCGACGGCAGATATTTAGCAACGGTAGATATATAGCGACGGCAGATATTTAGCAACGGTAGATATATAGCAACGGCAGGAACCATTTTTATATTCGTCCGTCCGCTTTACTCTTTATATATATAGCGACGCGAAAATTGATAAAAACCACCGATAACCGACTTATACGTCAACTTTCACGATTTATTCACATAAAATATGTTTTAAAATATATTTATAAACCAAAAGCGGAGAGGTGCATTATGTAAAACACCTCCGCTTTTTTTTGCAAAAATACCACCTCCCTTTACACAAGGGAGGCTAAGTGGAAAAACGAATTGCTTTGCAATTCAATTCATGGAGCGAAGCGAGAATTCACGGCGTAACCATTTCACGACGAGTTTACTCGTCAATTCATTAGTTAATAGTGAATTGCTCCCGTTGGTCGCGTGAAAGGCTTCACCTTGAGGGGAAGCTGTCAACTTTGTTGACTGATGAGGTGTAGCCGACGATAGTCGGCGTTAAGAATTATATAGAACAATCTCTCCGTCACGCTGTCGCGCGCCACCTCCCTTTACACAAGGGAGGCTGACAAGTCGCAAGGCTTCACCCTGTGGGAGAAGCTGGCTCGTAGAGCCTGATGAGGGTGGCTATATATAATCTTTCCAACCTCATCCACCGCAAGCGGTCCCCCTTCCCCTACCAGGTGAAGGCTGACAAGGTAGCGAATTATATAAAACAATCCCTCCGTCACGCTGACGCGCCACCGCCCTTTACACAAGGGAGGCTAAAGCGGAGGGCAAAATTTTGCCCTCCGCTTTTACCGTTTTTGTAATTACTATTTTATATAAATATATTTATGATTAGTTTTTTATATGAGACTATTCTCTCTAATCAGCCATTTTACAAAACTACTGATCTGTCATATATTCGCTAAGTAGTTTTTTACATTCTACTAATAAGTAATATACCTATGCCAATTTTCTCTTCTACATTAGACTGTAAACCGTAATTTCACATTTCTGTTAATTCTTTCTGAAATAGAACGTTGCCTTTCCTTTGCCTTCTCTTCCGATAACGCCCTCATTGATTAGAGTTTTCAGCGAATTTTCGACTGACGTTTTACCGACAGACGGCACAAGTTCCATTATGTCGCTTTTCGTAAACTTGCCGATTGTATTGTTTACGGCATTTCTCACCAAATCAATTGCCGATGATTTACTATCTATTAAAGTTAATCTTTCTTCAAAATCCCTATAAGCCGACAAAATAGTTCCGAGCATATACTTTATGAAAGGCGTTATGTCGTTTTCTTCGTTATTCCAATTCATATCGCTTTTTTCGAGTGTTTCATAATATTTTTCTTTTGTTTTTTCGATTTTGCTTTCCAAACTCACGTATTTGCCAACAACGTAGCCCGCGCGGTACAAAAGCAAGGTCGTAAGCAATCTCGACATTCTTCCGTTGCCGTCATTGAACGGATGAATACATAAAAAATCAATAACAAACACCGGAATAAGAATAAGAGGATCGATTTCGCAAGAATCCGTTTCACGGTTAAAACTTTCGCATATTGCCTCTATTGCCATAGGCGTTTCAAACGGATCGAGCGGCATAAAACGCAAGACTTTCTCGCCGTTTTCTTTGACTTCCTCAATATAGTTTTGCGTATTTTTAAATCTGCCGCCGATACCCTTTTGAGAATAACGATATAAAACCTGATGCAATTGCAAAATATATGAAGATTTTATCGGAATATATTCGTAACTCTCATGAATTAAGGATAGAGCGTCACGATACCCCGAAATTTCTTCTTCGTCTCTCGTTCTCGGCGAGGTCTTTTGGTCGCACAACTGCTTAATACGTGTTGCAGTGGTCACAATGCCTTCTATTTTATTAGAAGCCTCTGTGCTGTGTATTTTTGCTATCTCTACAAGTTTGTTAAGGCTCGCCGGCTTTTGTTTTAAGAATAACGTCTGCTTACCCTTATATTCGTGTATTTGAGCAACCAGCCCTAATATCTCACTATCCCACTTAACGTCCTTTAATTTTTTATAATCGAAATTTCTCATACGCCTAATCTCCTTACGATTAGCACAATTATACCACCGAATTGGGCGATTGTCAATAGGATTGGACGATTATACGCACAAATCAAACTAAAATTGGGCGATTTTTACAACTTTGAGAAGAATCAACATAGTTGACACTCCCCTTAGTAAGGGGAATTACCCTACCGGGTGAAGGCGAAAGCGGATAGGACGAATTATATAGAAAGCGTCGTGGTTGCGATTATTGTTCTTTCGTCGTGGTTTTATTCGAGGCTTTTATTATTCTTCTTCCGTAATGTTTTTCTTTTTTTGCTTAATTGATAAATCTTTAAGTTGATTTTCGTTGGCTAAAATTTCGATAAGCATTTTCATTGCTTTGTCAAGACCGCTGTTTTTGCGGTAATCGGCTTCAAACATCCAATCTACGCGGTCGTGTTTAAGTAGCGGAATGGCGTTGTCCATATACTCTTTATGGTAAATGGCTATGGAATGACCGCCGCCTTGCTTCACGAGTTTCATACACGGAACGTCGGTTAAACCGTCGCCGATATAAATCATATTGGGAAACAATACGCGCCTTTCGGTTTCGGGCAAGGAACGGTTAAGGTCTTTATCGTTGTTGATATCCAAAATACCTTTATTGATGCGGTAAACGAATTGAGTTTTATTAGTGTAATTAACCGAAATTTTCGGCCAGATAGCCTGCCCGTCCCGATACAAAAATTCACAGGCGTAAATGCGTTTAAAGTATTGCGCTATCGAAGTACCTTCAATAATTTCTTTCAAGCCCGACGACAAAACGTAATGTTCTATAATAACGCCGGATTCCCTGCCGTAAGCGTTGATTCTTTCAAACCATTCCTGTACGCCGGGATGATATTCCACGTGCTTACCGCACGCAACCAAAGCCTCTCTCGTAACGGGAGAGCCTGCTTTTTTGGCGGTTTCCACCATGCAATACATATAAGCAAGGATGTTATCCATCCCCTCTTTACCGGAAATTTTACCGGCGTATTCCCAAAACTCGTTCGGTTCCATGCCTACGCTTGGAATAAAAGTGTATTCCTGCATGTCACGCGTGCAAAGAGTTTTGTCGAAATCGTACATTATAGCAATAATCGGTTTCATAAATTACCTGCTTTCATAAAAATTTTCAATTATTTATACGCGCCGTTTTTCCAAAATAACCGCTTTCAGATCGTTTTTTATCAATTTTTGGCATTATATGGCTTTGTTTTCGCTTTAATTATACCAAAAATCCGCAAATTGTCAAGCATTTTTTCAAAAATGACCGTTTACGGGCTTATAGCGTGGTTTTTTGTATAAACAACGCGCCGCCGATATGGCGACGCGTTTAAGCCGAATTATTATTTAGCGTTAATCAAAAGAGACAATTCGTCAAGTTGCTTTTGCTCGACCGCGGACGGAGCGTCGCTCATAAGACACGAAGCGTTCTGCACCTTGGGGAACGCTATTACGTCTTTAATGGAGTCTGTTTTGGTAAGCAACATGGTTACCCTGTCCAAGCCAAGCGCAAGTCCGCCGTGAGGAGGCGTTCCGTAATTAAAAGCATTTACGAAGAAGCCGAATTTGCGTTCGATATCTTCGTCGGTAAAAGACAAAACGTTAAATATCTTCTTCTGGAGTTCCCTCGAATGGATTCTTATAGAACCGCCGCCCGCTTCCTGACCGTTTATGACGATGTCGTACGCTTTTGCGCGCATCCCGGTAGGATCGGTATCGAGAAGATGAAGATCTTCGTCCTTAGGCGCGGTAAAGGGGTGATGCATGGCTACGTATCTTCCCTCTTCTTCGCTGTACTCGAACATCGGGAAATCGACTATCCATAAAATATCATAAGAATTTTTGTCGTATAAGTCGTACTTGTCGCCGAGATACAACCTTATTCCGCCCAAAGTATTATATACCACCGTGTCTTTGTCGGCGGCAAACAACAATACGTCGCCGTCTTCAAGATTCATTCTTTCGGTAAGTTTTTCGATCACTTCGTCCGTCAAAAATTTATTGAAAGAAGAGCGGACTTCTCCGTTTTGCTTCGTAAGCCACGCAAGCCCTTTCGCGCCGAGCGTTTTGGCTACTTCCGAAAGACCGTCCAGATCCTTCCTCGACAGTTTTGACTGGAAGCCTGCGGCGTTTATCGCGCGGACGCTTTTACCTTCGCTTACGCAGTCGGAAAAAACTTTAAAGTCCGAACCGACGAAAATATCCGAAACGTTCTTTAATTCAAGACCGAATCTCGTATCGGGTTTGTCGGAACCGAAACGATCCATTGCTTCCTGCCAGGTCATCGTTCTGAAATGCCCTTCGGGAAGTTCCGTACCGATAGATTCTTTGAAGATTCTTTTTATAAGGCCTTCTACGGGATACATAACGTCCGTTTCGTCCTCGACGAAACTCATTTCAAGGTCTATCTGGGTAAATTCCGGCTGACGGTTGGCTCTTAAATCTTCGTCTCTGAAGCATTTTGCAATCTGGAAGTACCTGTCGTAACCTGCTATCATCAAAAGTTGTTTATAGAGTTGAGGCGACTGGGGAAGGGCGTAAAAACAGCCTTCTTTTATTCTCGACGGAACGAGATAATCGCGCGCCCCTTCCGGCGTCGATTTGCCAAGATAGGGCGTTTCTATTTCCAAAAAGCCGTTTTCGGCAAGGTAATTCCTCGTCGCAACCGCGATTTTGGAACGAGTTATCAATTTTTGCTGAAGCGAAGGACGGCGCAAATCGAGATACCTGTACTTCAGACGTAAATTTTCGTTTACGTTCGTGTCGTCGGTAATTTCAAAAGGCGTGGTGTCCGCTTCGGATAAAATTTTCAGCGAAAAAGCCAGAACTTCAACGTCGCCGGTCGCTATTTTGCCGGTTTTTGACTGTCTTTCCCTTACGGTACCGGAAACAGCGAGGACGAATTCCGAACGAATCCCCTGCGCCTTCAAAAAAACGCTTTCCTCCGTAGTTTCGTCAAAAACAACTTGTATAATACCCGTGCGGTCGCGTAAATCGACGAAGATAAGACTTCCTAAGTTTCTTCTTCTTTGAACCCACCCCATTACGGTGACGGTTTTACCTGCGTCGCTTATTCTGAAATCGCCGCACATATTCGTTCTTTTCATTCCGTCTAAAAATTCGGACATAATAACCTCTTTGTTACGCCGAAAATCGATTTCGGCTGTTTTTTCGGTTTTATTTTAAACTTTTAAGTTTATTATGTCAACTTTTAAACGCCTTCTATATGAAAACTTTACGCTTTTACGCCGTATAACGGACGCTTACCGCTAAAATTCCGATTTTTCAGCCGTTATTTGCGCGCTTTACGCTTCTTGTACGGGAAGTTTATTTACCACTAAAAATCTTACGCCGAAATCGCTCGTCGGTTTTACCGTGTATCTTACGGTTACGTAATCTTCTCCCTGCTCGGCTATATAAAGTCCGCAAGAGGCAAAAACGTCGGGGTTTGATACAGGCGAAAAGGTAACGACGCTGTCTTGTTTTACGCCCGGCAGTGCTACGGACTGACTGCCGTTTACAAAACTTTCGGCGTCGATAACGGAATTTATCGTCTTAAAACAATCGTTTATAACGTTTATTTTAGCGTTCATTTCGATTATTTTTTCGTTAAGCGCCGTTTGTAAAAGGCGTATCGCGCTCGGAAGCACCGTTTGTCCGTAACTTTCCACTTCAACGGAATCTAAAATTTGCACGGTAAAAACTTCGCTGTTAATAACCACGGATCCGTCCGTATTTTCAAAACATAACTGACATTTTGCAGCGCCGGCAACGCGTGAAAACGCGTCCGATACCGCAAAATACGCGGTAACGGTCTGGTCTTCCGCAATAAAATTCGTAATTAAAATTTTATCCGTGCTTTCGTCCTGAAACCTGATTTTCAAATATGGGGTAAGCGTTGATAAATCTTTATCGCAATAGTATCTTTTCATTTTAAATTCATAAGCGCCCGCGCCGTTGTCCGTCTGGTATAAAGGAATGCCCGTAACCGTTACTCTCCGTAAATTTTCGTTCATATAATCTCCTTGCCTTAAAAGAATTCCCTGAGGCGATTATATAACGGATTTACGTTTTGTCAACGGCTTTGCGACAATTTTTTTTAAAAAATAAGGAAAAATCAAGGTTTTTCGAAAAAAAACAATAATTTTTTTTATAAAACGTATTGACAATACCCGTTTTTTAGGTTATAGTATTCGTATAAGGCGCAACGCCCTAAATAAATTAAGTAAAACATTGGAGGAAATCATGACTAAAACCGAACTCATTAAGATTGCCGCTCGTAAGGCAGGTCTTACTCAAGCCCAGATGGCAGACGCCTATCAAGCCCTTATGGATACTTTGGAGGAAGCGTTACAGGAAGGCGACAAGGTCGCTTTGGTAGGCTTCGGCACTTTTGAAGTAAAAGACATTCCCGCTAAAGACGCTTTAAACCCCGCTACGGGCGAAAAAATTCACGTCCCCGCATGCAAGAAACCCGTTTTGAAATTCGGCAAATCCTTTAAAGACGCTTTCAACGCGTAAAACGCGCCGACTGAAACAATACCATTTCGTAAGCCTTTTGCTTACGAGCGAAAAACGCCGAAATCGGCGTTTTTTTTGTTCGCAACTTTTTTTTGTTCGCAACTTTTTTTTGTCCGTTATTGTTTGTTTTGCCCGTTATTGTTTTCGGATAATAACGGCAACTTATCGTTAAACCTGACGGAAGGATCCGTCGGCGCGATTTTTTTACATTCTTCGTGATATTTTTTAGCCGATTTATAGTCCCGCAGATTGTAATATATGACGGTAAGCCATAACAAAGGAATTATTCCTTTATATTCGGGACGGCAAAAGCCGTCTTTTTTTTCATCTGCAAACAACGCGGTTTTATAATAAAACGCAGATTTTTCGTATTCGCCTTTTTCATAGTAAACCCGACCTAAGGCGCAAAGCATTTCGGGATACGGAACGAATTTTCTTAACGCGTCGAATATAACGGCTTCGGCTTTTTCCGTCGATTTTTCTCTTATAAAACAATCGCTTAAAAGAACGCGCGCTTCGGCTTCGTCCGCATCCTGTCCGCCGAGTTTCAGAAATTTTTTGAAATTGACGGCTGCTTGTTTGTAATAACCGTTGTAATACAATTCTCTTGCAAAATAATATACGTCTCGCCCGGAAAACGCGTATTTTCGCTTTTTCAATAAAAAGTAAATGTTTAAATTTCTTTTCGCGTCTATGGTTTTCTCTTTTCTGTGTTCTACGATTATATCCGTAAAAACTACGTTGCCCGTTAAAGGGATCGCTTCGTGTACGGCGCCGTAAAACTTATAGTTTTTATCTCTTTTTAAAAGCCTTTCACGATAAAACGACAGCAACAAATTGCCGTTTTTTCGATCGTAAGTGTTGTATAAAAAGGTATAAATGTCGGCGTATAAGCCCGTTTTCTTGAGTTTTTCGATTTTTTCGATATTCTTTGCGTCGATGAAATCATCCGCATCGAGCCACAAAAGATAGTCGCATTTCGCAAAGGAAAAAGCGTAGTTTCTTGCGGCGGAAAAATCTCCGTTAAACCGATACCCGAATATTTTATCGGTAAATTTTTTCGCTATTTTCAAAGTGTCGTCCGAAGAACCCGTATCGACAATGATTATTTCGTCGCAAAACTTTTCGGCTATCGATAAAATCCGCGCGAGGGTTTTTTCTTCGTCTTTAACTATCATACATAAACTTATAGTGTTCATACTACAGTTTATTGTTCTAAAAATACTTTTGTCACCAAAAAAAGTATAAATCTTCATATTATAAATTGAGCGAACCTTCGCTTAAAGGAGTTTATATGTTCGATTTTTCAAATCTTTTTTGCTGTAATAATCCGTGTAAGAATCAGGCTATCCAGCGTCCGAGAGTGATCGTAGGACCTACCGGTCCCACCGGACCGAGAGGTTATAACGGAATACCCGGCGCGACGGGCGCGACCGGTCCTACGGGACCTATGGGACCTATGGGTCCTTCAAGCGGTATAACGGGACCTACGGGCGCGACGGGTGCAACAGGCGCGACAGGACCTGCGGGTGCGGTCGGAGCAACAGGAGCGACGGGACCTACCGGACCTGTAGGTGCGGTCGGAGCAACAGGAGCGACGGGACCTACCGGACCTGCAGGTGCGGTCGGAGAGACGGGTGCAACAGGAGCGACGGGGCCTATCGGACCTGCGGGTGCGGTCGGAGCGACAGGCGCAACGGGACCTACCGGACCTACCGGACCTGCGGGAAGTATTACTACTTCAACCGCAATTTTAAGTTCCGGCGTTACGGGAACCACAGAAGTTCCCACCACCGTACAGCCAAACGGAATTTTTCCTCTTACCACCGAAGAAGAAGACGCAGGCAATCTGGTAACTTTAGGCGCAAACGGTTTTAATTTTAACAGCACCGGCAATTACCTTGTCAATTATTCGGTAACGCCCGCGAATACCGAGGCGGGCGCTGTTACGGTTAATCTTACCGACGGAACAAACGTTTATTCGTCTTCTTCAAATACGGGTTCGAGCGTAAACGGCTCGGCGATATTGAGAGTAACCGATACTCAAACGGAGTACAGACTTATAAACGGCTCTCAAAACGCCGTAACGGTAGCGCCTATACTTTCCGGAAACACTATAATTAAACCGAGAACGGAAATATCCGTTATCAAATTATAAAACCTTCGTATAAAAAACTATCGGGGCGTCGCTTATAGCGTCGCCCCTTTTATAATTTTTAGTCGATAACAGGCTTATAGGCGCATTTTTGCACCGATTGTTTGTTGTTCTTGATTAACGTATTATCTGTTTAAGGTTTACGTAATCGGTTCCTATAACCTTATTTAATCTTTTTGCGGCAATCTTTGCCTCCTCGCGCGTACAAAAGCCGGAGAGGCGTATATAGCCTTCGCCGCCCGTGTTAAAGCCCGAACCCGGTGCGGTAACGATTCCGGCTTCGCTTAGCAAAAAGTCGGAATACCCGCGGGAGGTAAAGCCCTTAGGACATTGAAAAAACACGTACGGCGAATCATCCCCGCCCACGGCATAAATTCCTTTTTCGCATAAAAACTTTTTAAGCGATTTTGCGTTGCCAAGATAATAATCCGTGTTCCGACGGCATTTTTTTAAACCTGTTTTTGAAAGCGCAGCGGCGCCGATATACTGACCTATAAAAGAAACTCCGTTCGTCATAGACGCCTTCATTCTCGAAAAGACCTTGTTCAATTTTACACCGCCGATTTTGAGATTTTTTCCTATGATGGTCCAGCCTACCCTTACGCCCGTAAAGTTTGCCGACTTAGACAGCGATGAAATTTCTATCGCGCAATTATCGGCGTTTTCTATCTGAAAAATCGATTTCGGATAATCGCCCCTTATATAATCCGAATACGCGCTGTCGAATAATATTACCGAACCGCTTTCGTTCGCGTATTTAACCCAAGAAGATAAAGAAGCCAAGTCGTAAACCGCGCCCGTAGGGTTATCGGGCGAACATAAATAAATAAGAGCGCGTTTATTTTTGAAAATTTCGGGAATTTCGTCCGGCATGGGTAAAAACGAGTTTTCTTTATTGCTCGGAATAAATTCCACGTTGTTTCCGAAAGCAACGTTGGCGTCGAGATATGCCGGGTAACAGGGATTATGTATAAGCGCGTCTGTTTTACCGAAGACGTGTAAAAGCGAAAATATATCCGTTTTTGCGCCGTCCGACACGAATACGTCGTCAATGTTTAGTTTGACGCCGATTTTACGGTATTTTTCCGCTACGGCTTCCTTAAAAAAATCGTAACCGTTTACCGGCGGATATCCTTTAAACGTCTTTCTGTTCGACATTAAAAAAGCGCATTTTCTTAGTTTAAAAACGACCTCGGAAAATAAAGGTCTTACGGCGTCGCCGATTCCGAGATTGATTAAATCTTTGCGAAAAGAAGACGCTACTTTTTTTTCGATTTCGCTGAAAAAATAATTTTCCGGTAAATCAAAATAGTTTGGGTTAATTTCAATCATAGTAAAAAACTCCCTCGTAAAGGTAACTTACTTCTCCCCCGAGATAAACGTTTTCTTTTATCGTTTCGAGGAAAACTTTCCCGCCTCTGAAATTAAGCGACGCTTTTTTATCGGCTATCAGCCCTTTTGATTTTAACGAATAATACGAGGCAACCGCTCCCGAACCGCAACAAAGGGTTTCACCGCTTCCGCGCTCAAACACTCTTATTAGGTATTCTTTTTCACGTTTATATATAAATTCAAGATTGTATTCGTCGGATAATTCTCTGTTATTTGATAAAAAGCGGTCTATAAGCCCGTTATCAACCTTTTTATTGCCGTAATACAAAACAAGGTGTTTGTTTCCCGCCCGCACGAAATCGAAAAAAATCACGTCGCTTATTTGCTTTAATTTAACAAAGGCACCTTTTTGATTTTCGATTATTTCAGGCTTTTTCATATTGACGCTGACGTAATTATCGTAAACTACGGCATCGTATAATCCGGCGTCCGTAGCGATTTTCAAACTGCGCGCGGAAAGTTTTTTCGATAAATAATAAGCGACGCACCTTAGCCCGTTACCGCAAACGGACGCTCTTGTGCCGTCGGAATTGTAAATTATTATCTTTGCATCGCAAAAGTCATCCCGTTTAAGTATAATCAATCCGTCTGCGCCTACCGAAAATCTGCGTTCCGACATTTTTTTGGCAATTTCCGACGCGTTTTCGGTTATAAAATCTTCGTCGTTATAATTTAAGTCGCAATAACAATAATCGTTGCCTTGCGCCTGCATCTTGAAAAAATTGATTTTCATGGCAATACATCGCTCTTAACTTTTTTTAATTCTTTTAATATCAGACTGCTACTTTTTATGGGCAAAAGTGGCAGTATAAGCCTGTTTTCGCACAGTTTCAGTTTCGACATGGCGTATTTTACGGGAATAGGATTAACCGTTGAAAACAGCGATTTAATAAACCCGTAATATTTATCGTATTCTACTTTCGCTTCTTTTATTTTGCCTGCTTTCGCCATTTTATAAACGTACTGAATTTTATCGGGTATAATGTTCGCCACGACAGATATCACCCCTTTTGCTCCGGACAAAAAATAAGGAAGTATTGCTTCGTCGTTTCCGCAATAAACCGCCGTTTTATCGGAAATAAGCGAAAGCGAAGAGAGTTTATTTACATCAAACGACGCTTCTTTTATGCCGACGATATTAGGATTTTCTATTAGTTTTAAATATGTTTCCGTCGTTATATCCATACCCGTACGGCTCGGCACGTTATAGACTATCAACGGAAAATCTGCCTCGTCCGCAATCTTAAAATAGTGCGCTATAAGCCCGTTTTGAGTAGTTTTATTATAATACGGCGTAACAGACAAACCTGCCGTCGCCCCTATTTTTTTGCAAAATTTCGTCATTTCGACGGCGTGAGCGGTATCGTTTGAACCGCACCCCGATATTACGGGTATTTTGCCGTCCGATACGGTTACGGCGTATTCTAAAATCTTTTTATGCTCGTAAACGGGCATTGCGGAAGCCTCTCCGGTCGTACCCAGAACGACTATTGCGGAGGCTTTCAGTCTTATTTGCCTTAAAATAAGTCGTTTTAAACATTCATAATCCACGTAGCCTCCCTTTTTTATAGGAGTTACGAGCGCTGTTATAGCGCCTTCTATTTTTAACATATATTTCACCGTAAAAAAATAACCCGCGACAAACCGTAAAGTCATCGTGAGTTATTTAAAAATTTCATCAAAAGTTCGCTTATACGCCCGTTATCGGCAATTTTTAAGTAATCGTACTGCCGGTATAAAGCGAGTAATACATTCCTTTTAAATTCATAAGTTCGTCGTGATTGCCCTGTTCCGCTATTCTTCCGCCGTCCATAACCATAATGTTGTCGGCGTTTCTTACGGTGGAAAGTCTATGGGCTATTACGAACACGGTTCTTCCCTTCATAAGGTTATCCATACCGCTTTGAACTATTTCTTCCGTCCTCGTGTCGATGCTCGACGTTGCTTCGTCGAGTATCATTGCTGGCGGATTTGCTACCGCTACCCTTGCTATCGACAACAGTTGCCTCTGTCCTTGCGACAGATTTGCTCCGTCGTGGGTAAGTACCGTATTATAGCCGTCCGGTAACCGCCTGATAAATTCGTCCGCGTGGACGAGTCGCGCCGCGTTATAAACTTCTTCGTCGGTAGCATCGGGTTTACCGTATCTTATGTTTTCCATAACGGTATCGGTAAACAAATTTATTTCCTGCAGTACGACGCCGAGCGATCTTCTTAAGTCCGCTTTCTTTATCTTATTTATATTTATGCCGTCGTAACGAATTTTGCCATCGTCGATATCGTAAAAGCGGTTTATAAGATTTGAAATCGTTGTTTTTCCCGCGCCTGTTTTACCGATAAGGGCTACCTTGGTGCCGGGTTTGGCGTCTATGGAAACGTCGTGAAGAACCTGAGTTTCGCCGTCGTAAGAAAAATCTACGTCTTTTAACACAACGTGTCCCTTAA
Source organism: uncultured Clostridia bacterium (assembly GCA_934278995.1). Taxonomy (GTDB): domain Bacteria; phylum Bacillota; class Clostridia; order Christensenellales; family Borkfalkiaceae; genus UBA4636. The sequence goes on along the minus strand of CAKQWM010000009.1, from coordinate 71,894 downwards.
GTTTTTCGTAAGTAAGCGTACCGTCCCCGTGCGGATGTTTCCAGTAATATTCCCATTCGCCCGAATCGGTTTCTACTATCTTTCCTTCCTCCTCGCGCGCTTTAACCAAAGTTACGTAACCGTTATCGACTTCGGGTTCGGTATCCATAAGATCGAAAATCCTTTCCGCTCCGGCAAGAGCCATAACGACCGAGTTAAACTGTTGCGAAACCATATTTATAGGTCTTGTAAACGATCTCGATAAAAGTAAAAATGCAGATATAAGAGCAATTGCGGCGGCGCTGTACGTTATCGATTGATCCCTTACTATCAACAAATTGTTGTTGGCGAAAATCGCGCCGATTACCGCTATTAAAACATACTGCACGTAAGTAAGGTTCGCCATTATGGGCATAAATATATTGGCGTACTTGTTCGCTTTGGTGGAATTTTCGTTCAACTCCTCGTTTATGACGTCGAATTTACGTTGGTTTTCGCTTTCGTGGCAAAATACCTTTACGATTTTCTGCCCGTTCATCATTTCTTCCACGTAGCCGTTGACTTTACCTATCGAATCCTGACGTTTGATAAAATAATGGGCGGATTTTGCTCCTAAACCTTTAATGACGAAAAACATCAGGAACACGCTGATAAGAACGACGAGCGTCAGTTGCCAACTTTTAACTATCATCTCTACAAGGCAAACGACGATTGTTACCATGGAAGAAATTATATTCGGAACGCTGTTTGCAATCAGTTCCTCCATGGTATCGACGTCGTTAGTAAACCGACTCATCGTTTCCCCAAAGGTATGGGTATCAAAGTATTTTACCGGGAAATACTGCATTTTTTTGAACATCGTATCCCTTATGTCTCTGATAGTACCTTGCGCCAACGTAATGTTTATCCGGTTGGAAAAATACGAAGCGACGACGCCGATAAGGAAAATAATTATCATCTTTAACAGTACGCCGCCTATGCCCGAATAAGTAACCGCGTTTTCAAACCCCGATTTCGCGTTTTCGAGTTGCACGTTGATTTCGATAAGCAGATCTTCTATCATCGCCATGCTTTGCACCGAAGCGTAACTCGACAAAATTATGCAGATAAGCGACGTTATAAAAAGAATGAGTTTTTTGCCGTGAAGAAGATACTTAATAACTCGCCCCAGCGTTTTCAGCGCGTGCTTGTTTTTCAGATTTGGTCGGGAAGCGATTTTCGTCGCTTCCGTATTCGTTTTATGACTGACCGCCATCGAAATCACCTCCGCTTTGCTGTGAATCGTAAACTTCACGATAAATATCGCTGTTTTGCATTAAATACTCGTGCGTGCCGATTGCCGATATTTTACCGTTATCCATAACGATAATTCTGTCCGCATCCATAACCGAAACGATTCTTTGCGCTATAATGAGTTTGGTCGTTTCGGGAATATATTTTTTAAATCCGCGACGAATTTTTAAGTCTGTGTTCATATCGACGGCGCTCGTGCTGTCGTCAAGAACCAGAATCTTCGGTTTTCCTATAAGCGCACGCGCAATGCAGAGTCTTTGTCGCTGACCTCCCGAAACGTTCGCGCCGCCTTGCTCGATGTGGGTGTCGAGTCCGTCAAGCCGATAAACGAATTCGTCCGCGCAGGAAAGTTTAAGGGCTTCGTCGATTTCTTCGTCTGTGGCGTCAGGGTTTCCCCACTTCATGTTTTCGCGTATCGTACCGGAAAACAATACGTTTTTCTGCAGAACCATCGCAACGGCTTTTCTGAGCGCGTTAAGGTCGTAATCTTTTACGTTTACGTCGCCTACTTTTAGTACGCCTTCGGTAACGTCGTATAGTCTCGGCAAAAGTTGCACCAAAGTGGTTTTAGAACTGCCCGTTCCGCCTATAATACCAATCGTTTCACCGCTTTTTATGTGAAGATTGATATTTTCAAGACAATTTACGCCGCTTTTTTTGGAATAAGAAAAACTAACGTTATCGAAATCGATATCGCCGTTTTTCACCTCGGCAACGGGACTATCCGGGTTCTTTATAGAAGGTTGTTGATGCATTACTTCGAGTATTCTGTCAATCGACGCTTTCGACATGGTAAGGTTTACGTATATCATCGAAAACATCATAAGGCTCATGAGTATCTGGGCGCTGTACGTAATCATCATGGAAAGTTGAGTATCCTGTAAAGCGGTTCCTCCCGACGAAATAATCATGCGGGCGCCGAACCAGCCTATAAGCGTTATTACCACGTACATGCATAGTTGCATAAGCGGGTTGGACAAAACGACTATTTTGCCCGCCTTCGTAAAATCGTTATAAACGTCTTCGGACGCGGCGTTGAATTTTTCTATCTCTTTTTCTTCTCTTACGTTGGATTTTACCACGCGCATACCGCGTATGTCTTCTTCGACGACAACGTTTAATCTGTCGTATTTTTTAAACAGCCTTCTGAATACCGGCATCGCCTTTTTGAAAATAAGCATCAGACCGAAAAAAAGTATGGGCATTACTACGGCAAACACGCTTGCTAAAGGACCGCCGACCGTTATCGTCATGACAAGCCCGAAAACGAGCATCAAAGGAGAGCGTATAGCTATCCTTATAATCATCATATAAGAATTTTGCACCATATTTACGTCGGTAGTCATTCTCGTTATAAGCGATGCGGCGGAAAATTTGTCAATGTCCTCAAAAGAATACTCCTGCACTTTTTCAAACATATCGTGGCGTATATTCGTTGCAAACCCGTTTGACGCTTTTGAACACGCGATGCCCGAAAGCGCGCCAAAAAGCAAGGCGACAAGGCTCATAGCGACAAGCAACGCGCCGTATAATAAAACGGCGTTGGTATCCGAGCCTTTAATGCCCACGTTTAAAAGCAACGTCATAACGTAAGGTATCAATACGTCGAAAACGCATTCGATAGATACGAATATCGGCGAAAGTATCGATGACTTTTTATAATTTCTTACGCATTTTTTAATTAGTTCGATCATTTTGTATTTTCCGTTATAATTATATCAATATTTTACGATAATCGACCTATAGGCGGGCTTTTATTGTTTTTGCGAAAGCCTGTTTTCTATAGAAAGCCTTATCTTTTTAAGTGTTTTTAAAAGCGCCTCCGCTTCGTCTTCGGTTATACCGCCCGAAATGACGGCTTCGATGTTTTTAATATCTTCTATCGTTTTTTCCACTTCTTTTTCGGCAAGCGGAGTAAGTTTGATTTCCTTTAAGCGTTTGTCTTCGGGAATACCCTCTCTGGTAATAAGACCTTTCTCTTCCATTTTTTTAAGTTGTGCGCTTGCCGATGAACGACGCAACGAAAAAACCTTCTCCAGATCTTTTTGATAAATCGGTTTATCCGAATTACAGTAAAGATAACCGCAGATCTGCTTGACGGAAAACGATACGCCGCCCTGTGAATTAAGCCTCGTCGTCGTGTCCATGAGCCTTTGTATTAAATTTTGCGTCATTTTGATTTCCCGACCGATGTAATGCATAACTTCCCTTTTGTTAGTAGCCTAACATTTTTGTAGTAGTTATTATATTAGTTACGGATAAAATAGTCAACCGATTTATAACGATATTTTGTGATTTTTTAACGAATTTGCAAAAAAAAGAGCGGGTTAAACCACCCGCCCGTAAAGTATTCGATTGATTATTTGTTTTTCGTAAAGCCAAAAAGCGTAAGCATCGACTCTATAACCGAAAAGCCTGCGCCGATTACGGCAAGGTAAGCCGCGTTGAATTTTAAAACCGCCGCTATAACCAGCCCGATAACGAGCAACGCTTTGCTTATTATTGCGACCGTTTTGCCCGCCTTGACCGCTGTCAGCGCGCGTTTCGCCATTTTATAAGCGAGCGGTACGTAAGAAATCTGGTCGTTCAGTATAAGCGCGTCTTCGATTTTTAAAACACCGTCTTTTTCCTCTACGTAAACTTGTTTTTCTTTTTTCAGTTCGGGCAGAACAAAATCTATTTTCTTTTCGGCTTGCGGTAAAAGTTCACAGTCAAAATCCACCTCTACTTTTTTGACGCCCAAAGCGTTAAGTTCGTAAAGCGCGCCCAAAGAATCGTCTTTTAATATTTTGCCGTTTGAAAGGGCTTTCGCGCTTAACTTTACGGAATTTGCCCCGCCTATTTTTTTAACGCCGCTCAAAGTATTATATTTTACAAAGCAGGCGCGCGCGTCGGCGTAAAGGTTTTTGTAGGTCAATAACGTCTGCCCTATCGTATCGGTAATCATCGTTACGGCTAACAACGCCGCGCCTATTAAAGCCGTATTTTTAAGCCCGTCTATATAAACCGCGTCGAATATAGGCAATATAAAGGTTACCGCAAGCGCTATAAAAATCATACATAAGTCCGCGTATAAGCCCGTTTTTGCAAGTTTTTGTACTTTTTTATCGGACGAACGATAATCGGTTGCGCGTTCAAATTCTTTGCGATTTTCGTCGATAATACTTTCGCCGTAATTTTTGGTCGATTTATATATGAAACTATCCGACAAAACTACCGAACCCGCCGGAACGTCGTCCCCTTTTTTACAGTCGGTTTCGAGAGAATAATCAACGGCGTAACGCGAAAGTTCTCCGTCGCCAAGGGCTGTTCCGTCGGTCGGCAGTGTATCGCCTTTATATAAAGTTACGATTGTTCCCTCCGATATTTCGCTTCTTGAAACTTCTTCGCCGTTTACATTAACAGGGGTACTACCGGTATAAAAACAACTTTCGACTTTAATTTCTCCCGATTTTTCGGAAAAATTACGAATGAATTTATTAAGCGCGAACAAAAAAATCAATAAGGTGGCGACGTTAGGTTGACCGAGAACGACAAATGCTATAGACGCTACAAGTGCCGCGAGATTTCCGCCGAGCGGTCTTTTTTTAATCACGTCAAGCCCCGCGTTAAACACGACGTCATAACCGGATATGGAAAAACTTAAAATAAGCGTTATCATTTTAAACGACAAAACCGAATCCGTCGATTTTAAAAACAAACTTACTATATAAAGAACGAGCGCGACGGAAAGTTCGACTATCCTAAACAGTGTGTCTTTTTTCAGTTCCTTTCTTTTTTTTGCAAGTCTGTCGTCGTAATCAAGCGTGATTTTTTCGTCGTATTTTACGCTTTTGGTTGCGGGAGTAAGGTCGTAAAAGTCGTTATTATCAGCAAAATCCTCGGCTATAAGCCCGTTATCGGCTGTTTCTTCGATTTCGTCGCCGAAAACCACTTCAATGTCGTACTCGTCGGAAATCGCTATAAGCGTTTGCAGAAGATCGTATTCGTAGGCTTCGTTTTTTGCCGAAATAATTACTGATTCGCCGTCGAATACGACGCCTTCGACGTTTTCGATTTTTTCCGTTTTAGCCTTATATTTTTTAAGAGTTTTTTCGTCAAGATTACTAAGCCCGACAAGTTTATAACGGTATTCCAATTCAAGCACCTTCTTTTATGTTTACTTATATTGTTATGATTTTGTTATTATATTGTAACAAACCGACAAACGCTTGTCAAGACATATTTTAACCTTAAAGCAAAACTGTTTTTCCCTACCGTTCCGCGTCGGTTTTACCGCGTTTTTTTGTTGATTAAATCGCTTTATTATGTTATACTTTTATTCGGCTTGTTATACGCAAGAAAAATATTATCATAAACGTTAACGAGGATATAAATAAAATGGAACGATATTTTGCATCCGATAAAGTCGAGATAAAAGGGCTTACGTCGGACGAAGTAAACGCGCGGATAGCCGAAGGAAAAACAAATAAAGTAAAAAACAAGTCGGCAAAATCCTACCCGAAAATCTTTTTCGACAATTTTTGCACTTTTTTTAACCTGTTGTGCTTTATTTGCTTTTTCGTTTTGTTGACGGTGGCAAAAGATACGGCGCCTTCAAACTTTATTTTCGTAATTTTGTTCGTGGCAAATTCCGTTATCGGCACCGTACAGGAAATACGGGCAAAGCACACCGTCGAGAGATTGTCGCTTGTAAAAGCGCCGACGGCAAAGGCTCTACGTAACGGCGAATTTATAACCGTTGCCGTATCCGACCTTGTATCGGACGACGTTATTGAATTGAGTCAAGGCGCGCAAGTCCCTGCCGACGGCGTTGTTTTATGGGGACAAGGAGAAGCAAACGAATCGCTTTTAACGGGTGAATCCGTTCCCGTAAAAAAGTGTGAAAACGACGAACTGTTGAGCGGAAGTTTCATAGTTTCGGGGAAATTTCTGGTAAGGCTTACCAAAGTCGGTAAGGATTCTTACGTACAGCAACTCACCGAAAAGGCTAAAGTTTACCAGAATACCAACTCAAAACTTTTAAACTCCTTAAACAAAATTATAAAAACCGTAAGTCTGATGATTATCCCCGTTGCGATAGGCTCCGGCATAGTAAACTATCAAGTATCGCTTTCAACGGGAACGCCGAATATCCCCGAAGTCGTTATTTCTACCTGCTCGGTAGTTATAGGAATGATTCCCTGCGGTATGTTTTTTCTGACAACTTTGTCGCTGGCGGTGGGCATCATTAAATTAGCAAAAATGAATACCCTCGTACAGGATATGTATTCGCTCGAAATGCTTGCGAGGGTAAACGTGTTGTGTCTTGACAAAACGGGAACGATTACCGACGGAAATTTAAAAGTTCAATCGATAATTCCCTTACTTGCGGACGACGAAGAAACTATTCTTGTAGATTTAAAAACGCTTGAATCCTCTATCGGCGACGAAAACCAAACGGCAACGGCGATACTTGATTATCTTAAAGACGTTAAAGCAGAACCCGCCAAAACTTTCGCCTTCGCTCTTCCTTTCAGTTCGGCAAGAAAATACGCTCTTGCAAGTTTTTCGTCTAAAACGCTCGTGTTGGGCGCGCCGAGTTACGTTATAAATGACTTGCCGGTCGAAATTTCAGACAAAATCACGGAACAAATGAAGATAGGAAGACGCGTCGTGCTGTTTGCTAAATCCGAAAGCGTCGTAAAAGACGAAAACCTTCCCGCTGATTTGATTCCGGCCGCTCTCGTCGTTTTGGAGGATAACATCAGGAAAGAAGCGATAGAAACTATCGCGTGGTTCCAGAATAACGACGTATGCGTCAAAGTCATTTCGGGAGACGATCCCGTAACCGTTTCGGAAATTGCAAGACGGGCGGGCATAACGGGCTACGATAAATACATCGACGTACATAACGCAACCGACGAAGAAATTATAGCGGCGGCTAAAAAATACGTCGTTTTCGGGAGAGTGTCCCCCGAACAGAAAGCGCTTATAATAAAATCGATAAAAGACGCCGAACACGTCGTCGGCATGACCGGTGACGGCGTCAACGATATACTTGCGATGAAGGAAGCCGATTGTTCGGTAACGGTCGCTTCGGGAAGCGGTGTTGCAAGAAGCCTCGCCCATCTCGTTCTTCTTGACAACAACTTTAATTCTTTACCTGCGGTTGTCGGAGAAGGCAGACGAGTCGTAAACAATATTCAACGCTCGGCGTCTTTATATCTGATGAAGACTTTTTTTACTTTCGTGTTCGCGCTTATATCCATTTTCAGTTTTTCAAAGTATCCTTACACTACCGGCATGATGCTGATGCTCGAATTTCTTATAATCGGTCTTCCGTCGGTAGCGCTGTCGGTTCAGCCCAACAGCGAAAGAATAAAAGGAAAGTTTATAACTTACGTGTTGTCGCACGCTGTTCCCGGCGCGATAGTTCTCGTACTGAACGCTCTTATAGTAAAACTTTTACACGGAGCGCCGTCGCTCAATATCACGCAGGAGTACTACTCGACGATGTCTGCGGTGGCTCTTACTCTCGGCGGATGGGCGTTCCTTGTGGTTTTGTGTCTGCCTTTCGATAAATTCAGGGTAGCGCTCGTTGCCGCCATAACCGCGCTGTCGTTCGGCGCTTGCGCTCTTTTGACGACGACGAACGTTTTATCGGGCTTTTTTGAACTCTCTCCCCTTACGCCGATAAACGAAAACCTTCGGTTATTCGGAATTTTATCGGGACTTGTAATTATCGATTTTTTAGTTCTTTTCGTTTCCAAAATCGTTTCAAAACTTGCGACTAAAAAATAAATTTTAGAAAATCTTTAAGCGGGCGAAGTTTTTCGCCCGCTTTTGTTTGTATAAAAAACACCGTAAGTCCGGCTATAAGCCGTTTTACGGTGTTTTTTTATAGTTTGAGCGTCTTTACCGCGCCCTTAATTAAGCCTTCATTTGTTCGGCTTGCTTTGCCGCTTCTTCCTTTTCCAAAACGGTGTAAGCAACTTTACCTACAAGGGTTTTGGGAAGTTCGTTTCTGAATTCGATGTCGTAAGGAATAGCGTATTTGGCAATGTTTTTGCGACAATAATTCAGAATATCGATTTTTAATTCTTTCGACGGTTCATAGCCGGGCTTCAAAGTTATAAACGCTTTGATGCGTTGCATTTTGTATTCGTCCTTAACGCCGATTACGCAACTCATCTGTACTGCCGGATAGGCGTCGAGAACGTTTTCTATCTGCGACGGATAAACGTTGTAACCGCACGTTATTATCATACGTTTAATACGTTGTTTGAAGAATACGAACCCTTCCTCGTCCATAACGCCCAAATCGCCGGTGTGAAGCCATATTCTTCCGTCGGGATGAGTTTTTAAAGTGTTCGCGGTTTCTGTAGGATTATTGTAGTAGCCAAGCATTACCGACGGCCCCGAAAGACAAATTTCGCCTTCTTCTCCGTAAGGCGCTTCTTCCTCGGTTCCGACCTTGCAAATACGATAATACGTATCGGGATACGGAAGCCCTATGGATCCTTCTTTTTCCTTGTTATAAGGTGTCAGGCAACTTGCCGTAACGCATTCCGTGGTACCGTAACCTTCGCGGATGCGAATCGTCGCGCCGTGATCTGCAAGATATTTATCGAATTTTTTCTTGAGTTCTACAGGGAGAGAATCGCCACCGGAGAAAACGCCCATCAAAAAGTCGAGATTTACTCCGTCGAGATAATTTGTACGGGTTAACGCCTCGTATAACGTCGGAACGCCCGCAATGTAGTTGGGCTTATGCTTTTTAATCAGAAGCGCGTAATCTTTTACGTTGAATTTCGGGACTAAAATGGATTCGCCGCCGAGCACCATCATCGTATGTATGCAGACGCCCAAGCCGAATCCGTGGAAACAAGGCATTGCCGCAAGCATCTTTTTGCCCTGAATCTGCTTGTTGCACATCGCCCCCGTCTGATAAGCCAAAGCGTTGAAGTTAAGACTCGAAAGCAGTATGCCTTTGGTTACGCCGGTGGTTCCGCCGGAGAATAAAATAACGGCGGGATCGGTTTTTTTCATAAAATGCGGGGTTGCGGGTTTGGAACATTTTACGCTTTTAAAAAGCGCGTCCCAGTAAACAACGTTGTCTTCAACGGTATAATCCCTGTCTTTTTTGCCTCTCATAAGTTTATAAGCGACTTTTTTGACAAGACCGAGTTCTTCCGCCGCGCCCGTAAGAATTATTTTGTCGATTTTAACGAGTTTCTGAACTTCCAGCAATTTGTTATAAAAACTGTCGAGCGTCAGAACGGTTTTGGAGCCGACTTCGGTAAGATAAAAGGCTATCTCCGAAACTGCCGACATGGGATGAATAAAACTCGCTATAACGCCGATATAGTTCAAGGCGTATAAAGAGTAAACAGTTTGCGGAAGGTTCGGCATACAAACCGTAACCTTATCGCCGGGTTTCAAGCCGAGACTTTGATACGCTTTCGCGGCGTCTAAAATCTTCTGTTTGAATTTAAGATATTTAATGTGCGTACCCATGCACGACAAAGCCGTTTGCAAAGGGTATTTGTCGGCGGTTTGTAAAACCACCTCCGCAAGACTCCCTTCGGGATAATCCAAGTGAAATTTTACATCGCCGTAACTTTTAAGCCACGGCGCGTTGATCGTTTCTTCCATAATTCAAGTTGCTCTCCGAAAATTAAAAATAGATCAAATATAAAAATTGCGATAACGGGCTTATTGACCGACTTTTATATAAAAATCAGCCAAGTAATGCGTCCAAAAAAGACGGCTTGCTACTCTACGGGATCTATCGGCGTTTCTATCGGAAGTTCCAGAATTTTCGGGTTCTCGAAAATCTTTTTGATAAGTTTAATGGAGTTTCCGAAGTACAAACCGTCGGCAATTCTCTCGTCGATGGTTACCGCTAAATCGAGCGTATCTTTCATTTCAAACGTCCCGTCTTCATGAAAAACGGGCGTTTTTTTCATGCGGTTGATGATGAGGAAAAACGAGTTTGTCCCGTAATTCGTCAAATGGTGATAATTTGCGCTTAGTTTAATACTGCCGAGGTTAGATATAAACACGGACGAATAATACGGATCGTCTTTGGAAAGAGAACGAGGCATCCAGCCGTGATAATCCAGAAAGTTAAGTATATGGGTTATAAATTTTAATAAAAATCTCGGAAGTTTAACAAGTTTTTCCATTATGTCGGTCGAGCCGTCCGTTTCGTCGTGATGACGAATCGTAAAAACCCTTTCTTTGATTTTTTCATAAAGATCGTCAATGGGAACGGTACCTTTTTCGCCCACCTTAATAATGCAAAGTCCTTCGTCGGCGTTATCGACGAAACGTTTTTTCATCGCAAACGAAAACGAAATGTTGTTTCTTTCGTACAGTCTGTGTCCTTGTATAAAATAATTCAGTTTAGGTCTGTGATAAATAACTTTCGCAAGCGCCGCCGATACTACGTGAAAAAGCGTGTATCTGTATCCGCCTTCCGGAACGGTTGCGTTTTTTTCTTCAAGGTATTTCACAACCTCGGTCATATCGAAAGTTTCCTGTAAAAGCGCTTCGTTATCGCAACGGTTCGGAATAAGGTACGGCACGAAATGATGCATCGCGTCGGCTTCTTTTACCCATCTTCCGTCCTTGCGGTCCTTCCTGTGTTTTTTGATTTTTTTATTATCCGTTGTTTTTTCTTTTTTCATTTTTACCTCTCGATACGGCAAAGCCGTACTCTTTATCGGTCGCAAAAACAAAGCGACAACGTGATAGGTCGATTTTTACTTCACCGATTTATCACATACATTAGAAATTGTAACACAATTTAAAATTAAAGTCAACAAACTTTTTCCGCTATCTGAAATTAACGTATTTTCGACGCATTTTTTTTAAAAATTGACAGTTTTTCGGTTTTTGTATATGTTTTAACAGAGTTTTTCGACTAAAACCGTTAAGAAAATCCTTTCCGGATTGTTTGCTTTAAGCCTTAATAAATGAAAAATCGACTTTTTTCATCGTGTTTTTTAAGATTAAACGATATTTTATAACGGTTACTCTTTTACTCTCGTTTATAATAGCGTCGGTTACCGGATTATCTTTAAGCATAAAAAAGGACGGCTTACGCCGTCGGATTATCCATATATAAATTAACATTTTCTTCCCGTTAAAGAACCTTCGGTTTTCATACCTTTAAAGCCGTTTTGTCTGAGCGCCTCGAAAACCGTAAGAGCAACGGTATTTGAAAGGTTTAACGATCTTGCTTCCCCTATCATAGGGATTCTCAGCGTTTTATCGTAAAACTTTTCCAGCAAAAGTTCGTTAAGCCCGTGCGTTTCTTTTCCGAAAACCAAAAAGTCGCCGTCTTTAAAATTTGCGTCGGAGTATATGTGCTTGCCTTTGGTTGACATAAAATAAAAATTCGTTCCGTCGTAAAATTTTAGGACTTCCTCGATATTGTCGTATATTTTTACGTCAAGGAGGCTCCAGTAATCCAGCCCCGCCCTTTTTAACTGCTTGTCCGAAATTTCAAAGCCGAGCGGACGCACCAGATGCAGCGTAGAACCCGTCGCCGCGCAAGTCCTCGCTATATTGCCCGTGTTCTGAGGAATTTCGGGTTCTACCAAAACGACGTTAAATTTCATATCTGACTCCTTTATCGCCGAAAAAGCGATCAATAATTGGAAATTGTTTTTACGGTGACGTCTTTGACTTTGCGTTTTGTAAAAAGAGTAAAATCGTCTTTTTCCCGCAAAGAGCAAAAACACGTTTTACCCGTTCCGTCCGCCGCGACTGCGCCGTGCGCGCCGCACGATATTATGGGAAGCCCGTATAAATAGCCGAGTGACGGTATGAGCCTTGTCATATCGTAATCGTAAATATCTACGTAAAGATTCACGATAAGTTCGCTCTCGCATAAAGAAAGCGATTTCAGACAGTCGGGGTTTAATATATCTTTCGACACCGCAACGCCGATTTTACCGACCGAAGTTTTTACCACTTTGTAGCCAAACGAGGACGCTTCGTTCTTTTCCACGAGGTTGGCGTCGCAAACGGCAATAAGTTTACCGTTTTCAAAAACGGCGACGCTTCGCTTTATCCTGCCGTAATCGTCGCTTTTTACCGCAATAAAACAGGGCGCCGATATATTTTTTGAAAATTTTCGCATATCCGCAAGATTTGAACTCGTTCCGTCGAGTTCTTCTTTATACGAAAGTTTTTCGTAAGTTCTTCTGCCTAAAATTACGAGATCGGCTTCCGAAAACGTTTTTTCGCCGAAAGGTATAAATTCTTTTGAGTAAGCGACTTTGATTTTATCTTTCATACTTTTATACTTATGAAAGAACGGCGGGTTAAGTTACCGTTACAAATTGAGTTCGTTTATAATGGCTTTAAGTTCTTTCGCGCTCGTTGCGTTAAACGCTCTTATTTTATATTTTTTGGCGTCTTTAAGTCCGTTTAAATAAAGCGCCATTTGTTTGCGCATGGTTATCGCCACGTATTTGTCGGGATATTTTTCCAAAAGTAGGTCTATATGCCGTTTAATGACACTTTTTTTGTCTTTAACGGGTTTACCGCAAATCTCCGAAAAAAGCCACGGCTTCATCAATGCGCCCCTTGCGAGCATAACGCCCGCCGCGCCCGTTTCGTTAATTCCTTTGTCGGCGTCTTCTTTCGTAAAGATTCCTCCGTTGAATATAACGGGTATTTTTACGGCTTCGACGACTCTTGCGACCTTTTCGTAATCGGGCATACCGCCGTAATAATCGTCGCGGTATCTTGCATGCACGCTTATAAGCCCCGCGCCGCTTCCCTCTACCGCTTCACTAAGATCTTTCGCTAAAAATTTATCGTGATTTATGCCGAGTCGCATTTTAACGCTTACTTCTTTACCCGTTTTTTTAACCGCCGAAACGAGTTTGCCCGCCAGAATCGGGTTTTCCATAAGTTTACAGCCCTCGCCGTTATTGAAAACTTTCGGAACGGGGCATCCCATGTTAATATCTATAAGTTCAAAATCTTTCAGCGCATCCGTAAGGCACGCCTTTTCTAAAATATCGGGTTCGCAACCGAATAATTGACAGGCTTTTACGTAATCCGCATTCGTGGTATATAAAAGGTCTTTAGTGTTTTCGTTGTTATAAACCAAGCCTTTGGCTGAAACCATCTCGGTAAAACAAAGTCCTGCGCCCAAATCGTAGCAAACGGAGCGGAAAGCAAAGTCGCTGAACGAGGCAAGCGGAGCCAAAAAAAGGTTGTTTTTTATCGATAATCGACCTATATCAAGACTTTTTAACTTCATTACGATATTCTTCTACCTGTTTTTCAGTAAGATTTTTCATATCCTCGCCGTGAAGCGAAATAAGTTTTTCGGTTTTTGATAATTCCGAAATATACTCCCTCGTTTTTTCGGAAATAACTTCTTCGGCGCTAAAATCGCATTTTCTGATAAGGGCAATTACTTGGAAAACGAGTTCTTTAAGCGCGTCTTTATCTATTTCGGCGTCGGAAAGATTTTCGACGAGATTTTTTATCTTTTTAACTATCTCGGTTTTGTCGCCGTAAGAAAAATTACAATAATCCGCCCGTTTTATAACCTTTTCCGCTCTTAACGCGGCGGGGAAGTTTTTAGGGACGTCGTCAACGTATGCGGCGTTAGACTCGTAACCCTTTTCCGTTTGTTTGTTTTTGTTCCATACCGTCAGCGCTTCTTCAGCGTCGCCAGCCTTGTCGTTACCGAAAACGTGCGAATGCCTCGTTATCAATTTACGACATATTGCGCTTACTACGTCGGTATAGTCGTAACTTAAACTTTCCTCTAAAAAGTTTATATAAAACGCGGTTTGCAATAAAACGTCGCCCGTTTCCTCGCAAATTTTATCGTCGGCGTTTTTGTTTACCGCATCGACGAGTTCGTAACATTCTTCTATAAGAGACTTCGTTATGCTTTGTTTCGTCTGCGCCCTGTCCCACGGACAACCGCCGTCGGCGCGTAAAATCTTCACTATCGATACAAGGTCACGATAACCGAAACGTTCCTTATCTTTTATAGGCGCGTCTTCCACCACGAGAACGGTTGAATAATCGTAAACGTTTTGAAGCGAATCTATTTCGTACATAGGAATATAAAATTCCCGATTACGGGCATATAGGCGGACTTTTACTTCTTCGCCCACGAGCGACATAAGTTTCAATTTCCATTCGGAGGCAAGAATCCCGCTGTCTAAATCGTAAATCAATAGAGGCAAAGAAAATTTTGCGAAATCTTTTAAGTCGTAAGCGGAAACGGCGGTATATTTTCCGCCGTTCAGTTTTGCTTTTGAAAGAGCGTAAGATACTTTTGAAACACCTTCGTAAACGATTGCGTTCTTATACTTTTTTAAAAGAACTTTTGACGAAGCGTCCTCGGAAACGGCGCCGTCAACAAGGTAGCATACGTCGCCCGTTTTCAGTAATTCCCCTATTTTTTTACAGATATTTTTTGTAAGCGTATCGAAGTTTTTCGATTTTTCGTAGAGATAGTCGAGCGACGCGTATTCCACGCCCTCGTCTTTTAACGTTTGCGCGGAAACGGTTTTTTCCGTTCTCAGCGCGACGTTTTTACAATTTTTTATAATTTTCAGCGCTGAAACGGAAATATCTCCTCTTTCAACGCCAAGCCCGATAATATATAGTTGCATCTTAGGTTTTCGTTTCGATTCTCCCTGATATTGCAGGATGAATCGCCTTTTGTTTTCGTTCTCTAATAATATATAACAAATTACAAAAACCCGCAACAAAATAGCAAGCAATATCCGAAAAAGTCATTCCGTAAATATTCAGCGAAGGAATTTTAGTCAGCGTAAAGGATAAAATCAATTTGACCGTTACCCCAAGACAAAGAAATATTCCCGGTAAATATAGCCTGTCTTTTCCGATAAGAACGAGGGTTGACGCTTGCAAAACGGGAAGCAAAACAACCTGCATTGCCGATATTTTTAGCAATCTCGTTGCGACGGCTGTTTCTTCCGCGTTTAACCTCCTATATAAAAAGTCTATCGCGTAATCGGCGGTCGTATAGGTAATAACGCCTGCCGTTATCGATAACAGCAACGTATATAAAATCACCTTTCTTCCGCTGTTTCCGTTCTTGTTTTTGCTGATTTCGGGTAAAGCGGAAACGGCAATTCCGTAGCATAACGCAACCGGGACGCCCACTACGGATTCAACGGCGCCCGAATATAAGCCGTATAACGACACTGCGAAGGCGCTATAATTATTAATCGAATTTATTACGATAAAACTGTCAATAAATCTTGAAAACGGCAGTATTATGGAAGTAAGCGTTACGGGTAAAACGACTTTAAATATTTCTTTCAGCGTGGTTTTTTTTGCGTTTTCTGCGGAAAAATCGTCGATAACGGGCTTATAGCCCTCTTTTTTATGTTTATAAATTACCATAAACAATAAAGATAAGGCTTCGGACACCGTAACCGCAAAACAGGCGGCAATCGCTCCGTTCTCACCCGACAGCGACAAAAAAAATATCAGCGTAAGCCCCGTTATAAGTTTTATCGTCTGTTCGCTTATCTGGCTTATCCCTGTAGGAAGCATCTTCCCCTTTCCCTGAAAATACCCGCGAAAGCACGATAAAATCGACACGAAAAAAACCGACGGGGATATGGCGAGATAGGCTTTACATGAAGAAGGATTTCCTTGAAGCGTTGATAAATATTTAGCACCCGCCGCCATAACTAAACTCCCAGCAAGACCTATGCCGCCGAAGGCGATAATCGACTTATAGAGGACTTTTTCAGCATTTTTACCTTCGCCGATAATTTTCGACAAAGCGTTCGGTATGCCCGTTGCGGAAACGGTTAATAAAATAGAATAAAAGGGAAACACCGTTTGGTATATCCCTATGCCTTCCGCTCCTAAAAAGTTTGTGAGCGGTATTCTGTATATTGCCCCGAGAACTTTCGTTACGAGCATGCAAAGCGCGAGAAGGAAACCTCCCTTTAATATTCCGTTCATACAAGCCTTGCCAAAAAGTCCGTTACAAAAGACGCAAGACTTATTATTTTTGAATCGATTTGCGCTTCGTCGGATAAAAGCACTAAACCGCCGAATAAATCCCCTTGAGAAATTATCGGCATAATAAGTTGAACGTTATATTTTTTTTCGTCAAGCGCGGTAAGCGCGATTTTATCGGTGGCGCCTTTATCGGAAATATGCGTTTTGCCCGTTTTTAAAGATCTCAGTAGATCCCTTGAAACGTCCTTTTTGTCTAATTCTTTTGCCTTAGCGCCCTTTACGGTCAAAAACGCGTCCGTATCGCAAATAGCAACCGACATCGAAGTTTGCGCGTAAACGCTTTCGGCTATTTCTTTCAAATACCCGCCTATCGCGCCGACGGGTGAAAATTTTTTCAAAAAAAGCCTGTCGGCTTCGGTAAATATTTCCAAAGGATCCCCTTCGTTTATTCTCATGCTTTTTCTGATTTCTTTGGGTATTACGACTCTTCCGAGTTCGTCTATTCTTCTTATTATTCCTGTTTCTTTCACTTTCTGATGCTCCTTTCGGGCTTTAGTCGCCTACTTTATTTGTGAGCATTTCGTCGTGTTTTATTCTAAGACGTCAGGTTTTATATTCTTTCCCGTAAAAACTTACTACTCCGTAAAAAATTTCGTGCGCTATTTTTTCCCGATACTCTTTTGTCAACAACAATTTTTCGTCCTTTTCGTTTGACAAAAAACCGCATTCGATAAGCACCGCCGCGCATTTTACTTTATTTAATACGTAATAATCCCCCGCAAGCGACGTAAACTCCCTTTCGCTTTCCTCCATGCCGTTAAGTTGGTTTTGTATGACGTTTGAAAGCAATTTGCTTTTTTCGTTGCCCGCCTTATAAAAAACCTGCGCGCCCCTTCTTTTTGCGTCGGAAAACTTATTCATGTGCAAGGAAATAAACAAATCGCAACCGGATTTATCGGCAATTTCCACTCTTTTATTTAAATCTCTCAGTTTGAAACCGTCCGAATAGTTACCGTACAATCCGGCTTCGCTGTTTCTTGTTAAAATTACGTTTATTCCGTCGGCGTAAAATCTTTTATATAACGCCTCGGCTAAATAAAGGTTAAGGGTAGATTCCTTTTCGCCCGTTTTTACCCCCGTAACGCCCGGATCGATTCCGCCGTGACCGGGATCGATTACGACGGTAAAATCGCTCTTACGAAATACAGTCGTTTTATAGGTGAGCGAATAATAATTTACCGCCGTCATAACGACGGTCAAACAAAGCGAAATCAACAACGTTTTTTTAATCATAAAACCACCTTTTTGCCCTGTTTATCCACAATTTTGCCTAAATTAAACTCCGATTGTGGATAACTTGACGAAGTTATCCACAGTTATCCACATTTTTCGGAAATTTCAAAATGGTAAAGTTTCTCTTTAATTTTATGTAATTGAAATCTCGACGATAACCCGACAAAAAAATTTTTAACTCGTTTTTTGTCGCATTTTGTTTACTTTTTAATTATATTTCAGTATAATAATTACATGAGTATATTTAGTTTTTTTAAACGTCTTTTTGCAAGACGAAAAAGAAAAACGGGGCTTGCGCTTGGTAGCGGAGGCGCAAAAGGAATCGCGCATATCGGCGCGTTGAAGGCTTTCGAGGAAGCGGGTGTTTCTTTCGATATGATCGCGGGTACAAGCATAGGTTCTATAGTCGGCGCAATGTATTCGCTCGGGTATTCATCCTATGAAATGCTGAAAATAACGGAAGAATACAATCTTTCAAGCCGTATAAGCGTTTTGAAAATGGCAATCGGTAAAGATTCTCTTGAAAACGCTCTCGATTCGATTTTGGGCGAAAAAACTTTTGCCGATACGCTTTTACCGTTCAGGGCTATCGCCTGCGACGTAAACAGCGGGGAAGAAGTCGTTATGGGGACGGGAAGTCTGTCGAAAGCGTTGGCGGCTTCGAGCGCCGTACCGCCGGTTTTCAGACCCGTTCACCGAATGGGAAGAAAACTCGTTGACGGCGCTTTTGTTAACGCCGTTCCCGCAGATGCGGTTAAAAACCTCGGCGCAGACGTTGTTATAGCGTTATCGTTGCACGATTATCATTCCAACGACAATCTTAAAAAATACGCCGACGTAGTCTATCCTAAAAACGGCATAAAACTTGCCGACAGGTTAAAACAGATAAACGAAGCCGATTATACGATTTATTTTCCGCTCGATAAATTCAACTCTGCCTCGGTTAACGATTACGAAGAAATTTATAGAATAGGTTACGAAACCACTAAATCAAAAATGAACGAAATCTTAAATGTTTTAAACGACAAAAAAACACGCAAACACCGTTAAAATAAAGCGTCGGGGCTGAGTAATCTTTACCCTCGACGCTGTTTTTTTTCGTAGGCGCAACGTTATAAACAGATGCGTTGAATTACGCCTTGTTTCCTGAAAATAACGCTGAAATATTACGTAATGCGTAGCGGATAGTTTTTTACGCAAAAAAAAAGAGTCTTCATTTAAGGCTCTTTTTATAATAAAACCGATGATAACGGGCTTATAGCCCGACTTTTAAGTAATAGTTGTAAACATAACGTCACACGGGACGTAGTTTAGTTTTACGTGCGCGTTATCGTATGAGGAAAACCCGTCCGGTAAGAAATTACCTTTTTTAAGGTTAAAATCAATCGATATTTTTTGAAGCGTTGCGGTTTCGTCGAAAAAGTAAATTATGTTTAAAGCGTCGGTAAACTTTTTGAACGTTTCGTAAAATACTTCGCTTGTTTTAGAGAATTTCGTCTTAAAAGACTCGTCGGCGTTCATTCCGAAATTTTCCGCGATATCGGTTATGCGAAGCGAAGCGACCGTTATACCTTTTATTTTGGTATTCAAAAACCTTCCGAGGTAACTATAACCGTCTTCGCCGCTTAGCGGCTCGATAACGTCCATCGGGTAATCATAACCGCTTTTTTTAATGCGCTCGTTTGCAAAGGTTAAGAGTCTGAAAATCGTTGCGGCGTCCGTTCTTTCCAAAATAGGTTTAAACAACCCGACGAACTCCTCGGAAGCGTAAAGGCTTCCTATCGTCATCGCTCTGTTTTTATCGATTGCTTCGCCGATGGCGACGAATTTTGTAAGACACTCTTTTATGATTTTTACAACGTCAACGTTCAGTCTGAAACCGTTATATACGCGGGTGGCTGTCGCGTTATAAAGCGAATATTCGTTTTTAACCACCGACAGAAGAACTTCCGGAAGAGTAGGAACTTTTATCGTATCCAAGTCAAAATCCGGTAAAAAGAGTATGAAAAGATCGAGTATATCCGCATAAAACTCGTTTCTCGCGCAAAGATAACCTATCTGGTCGGTCGTGGTCAGGACGTGGTTGCTTACTTCTATTTCGTAGTTGGTTGAGGAAACGGGGAAAAACGATATCTTTTTTTCGCCCTTTACTATAATAGTGTAAATATTGTCGTCACGAAGATATAAAGCGGTAGCCTGTTTGTTTTGTTTGGAAATTTTATCGTTTATCCGATACTGCATTACGTACATATCGAACTTATAATCGCCGTTATCGTTCGCAACGAGCATTTTCGCATCGTAGCCGTTTTTTTCGCTTTCCGCGTTAAACGTGACGACGCCTGACGATAAATCGCTTTTACGGACGGACTCCGTAAGCCGATATTTCATATTCTCGTTCGTTTCCTCGCCAAAACAGGCAACCAGCGAAAACGACAGCGAGATTGCCAGAATAAGCGAAATAATTTTATGTGTTTTTTTCATAACCGCTCCGAAAGAACTTATTCGTCATTGCAAAGTATAAAATAATCAAATTCGACCGTAGTATAAAATAATCGGTTTTTTATCGACGAGAAACAAAACCGTCGTTTATTTACGCGACTGTTAACCGCGTTGCAAAAATGCCCGTATAAGCCCGTTATCTGCGTTTTTTAATAAATAAGCGCGCAAGATTATTTCGCTTAACGGGTAAAACTACGATAAATCGTCATTACAATCAAACGCCGTTTATAAATCAGAAAACGCCCGAAAACAAACTTATGACAACTTTTTTATGACCTTACGAGGGCATCTTTCGACGCACGCGAAACAAGCCACGCATTTATTATAATCTATCTCCGGTAAATTGTTAACTATTTTTATAGCGCCTTCGGGACAATTTTTTGCGCATAACCCGCAGCCGATGCACCCGTTTTTACAAGCGTCCATTACTTCTTTTCCTCGACATTTTGTGGAACAGGCAATGTAAACTTGCGCGCTTTGATCTATTTTTTCTATGACGTTTTTGGGACAAGCCCTGTAACACGCCCCGCATCTGATGCAAAGAGATTGATCTATCGAGGCAACGTCGTCTGAAACGGCGATGGCGTCTTGCGGACATTTAACCAAGCAAGTTCCGCCGCCTAAACACGCCGTCAGGCAAAGTTTTCTTCCGCCGACAATCATATTCTGTCTTACGCAATCGTTTTCGCCCACGTAAGAGTTTCTGTCCGCGGCGTTTTTTCCTCCCGCGCAAGCCACAACGAATTTTACGGCTTTTGACGCGGTGTATTCGATTCCGAGAACTTCGGCTATTTTTTCTTTATTTTTTTTATCTGTAACGGCGCAATCGTCGATACTTGCTTTATTTTCCACAAGCGAACGGGCAAACGCGCCGCAACCTGCTTTTCCGCAACCGCCGCAATTCGCGCCCGCCAGACAGCCTAAAACGGTTTCTTCTCTTTCGTCGGTCGCAACCGCGAACTTTTTGGATACCACCATAATGAGGAAACCGAAAACTATAGCCATAACGAGCATAATGCCTACCGCTATAAGCACGGTTAAAGGATCGATTTTGCTCGGATCGTTAGCAAGATAACACAACATTGTTTTCCCCTCCCCTTAAAACGATATTCCGACGAAAACGTTGAACGCCATCGCCATAAAGCATGCAAGGAGCATCGACGCGGGAAAACCTTCTATCGACTTCGGTAAAGAAAGAGTATCGAGTTTTTCGCGCATACCGCTCATCAGAACCATAGCAAGCGTAAAACCCAATCCGCCGAAAAGCCCGTAAGTTAACGCGCCTGAAAGGTTTGAAACGATATCGCCCGCTATACAGATTTCGGCAACGCCTAAAACGGCGCAATTGGTGGTAATAAGCGGAAGATATACGCCCATCGCGTTATACAAGGGTTTGGATATTTTCTTTATGATAACTTCTATTATCTGAACCAACGCCGCTATAACGAAAATAAATACTATTATTTCGAGATATTCGACGCCGAGTGGAACCAACAAAAGCGTATATAGAGGGTAAGTTATGAGGCACGTTATCGTCATAACGAAGGTAACGGCTATACCCATACCGAGCGCGCTTTTTAAATTTTTGGAAACGCCCAGAAAGGGACAGATACCCAAAAATTTAACCAGAACGAAGTTGGCGGAAAGCATCGCCGTAAAAATTATCGTAAAATAATTCATAAGGCTTCCTCCTCTTTATCTTTTATAAGCCCGTTTTGTTTGACTTTTTTATCATAAATACCGCTGAAATAGGTAATTAATGCAATAAACAGGGCGTAAGTGAACAAAGCGCCCGACGCATTTATGAAAAATTCGATCTTAAAATCCCATAATTTCAAGCCGAAAATCGTCCCCGCGCCTAAGATTTCTCTGAAAGCGCCCATAAAAGTCAACGCAAGCATAAACCCAAGCCCCATGAATAATCCGTCAAAAAAGGAATCGGCAACGGGGCTTTTACTTGCGAAAGCCTCCGCTCTTCCGAGTATGATACAGTTTACGACGATGAGCGGAAGATAAGCGCCCATTGCGGTTGCTATTGCGGGGGCAAATTTGTTTAAAAGCATTCTGACGATGGTAACGAACGTCGCTATAATAAGTATGTACGCGGGGATTCTTACCTTGGACGGAATAACGTTACGTAAAAGCGAAATTATTACGTTTGAACACATCAGAACGAAGGTTACGGCAAGCCCCATACCCACGCCGTTTACAGCCGCCGTCGTAAGCGCAAGCGTCGGACAGGTGCCGAGAACGAGTTTGAACGTCGGATTCTGACGGATAAGCCCGTCCAAAGCAAGGTCTTTAACTTTGTTTTTCATTGTGGCTTATCCCCCTTTACGATGACGTTATAATAATAGTACGCCGCCTTTTTAAAGGCGTTATCTACGGCGGTGAGCGTAAGCGTCGCGCCGACTTTTGGAATGGAATAATCGTCGTCGAATTGATTTTCGGATTCGATTACCCCGTAATATTCTTTAAACTTTTTTACGTTTGCGTTTTTATCGGAAGCGGTTTCGTAAGAATATTTGCCGCCGCTCGTACCGTCAACGGTCATTTTCGCATCTACGAGTTTATTGTCGCTTGCCGTAAAAAACATCACGAACTTACATTCGCTTAAATTTCCGGAAGCCTTGGTCGTGATAAGTATTCCGTAATAAGTTTCGCTTTCAGTCGTCGTTTTTGCGAAAAGACTTACCGCCGCCCCGCTTTTATCGGAAGTTTTTCCCGCAAAGTCGGCGTTTAACTCTATGACTTCCCACTCACCGCGAGCGTTTTCATCGAGCGTGAAATACTTACTTATATCGTCAGCCGTCGGCGCGACGTATAAAAGAGGATTAAGCACCGCGAGCAACACCCCGCAAATGACGGCTATAACGGTTAAAACAATTACGCATCTTAACGTGCTTTCTTTTTTGTCAGCCATTTTTAACCTCCTTTTCGGGTTTCTTGTATCCGAAAGGTTTCGCCACTATGATTCTGTCTATCAGCGGAACGAAAAAGTTCATGAAAAGTATGCAATACGAAACAACTTCGGTTCCTTTAAGGTGTCTTAGTACGGCGGTAAGCACACCGAGTAGCAGGAAATAAATTATATTGCCCGTAGTAGTATTCGGCGTGGTAACGTAGTCCGTTGCCATATAAATTGCGCCGAATATAAGACCGCCTGACAGTATTGACGGCAAAAACGCAGAAAAACTGCCTTGTAAAATCACCGTCACGATGCCCGTAGCGCCGATATAAATAAGGGGTTTATAGTCAACCACGCGCCGCAACAGAAGATAAACGTAACCGACTATAAGCGCAAGTTTACAAGTTTCGCCTATCGCGCCCGTGCTTACGCCCGTACCCAAAAACAAGTCGAGGACGGAAACGGCGTATTCCCCTTTTATAATAGAACCGAGAGGAGTAGCGCCCGTCGTCAAAGAGGAAGGCTTTATAGAAGCGAACGCGGGTGAAGACCAGGTCGTCATTACTTCTGCAAAACTTATAAGTAAAAACACTCTGCCCGCAATGGCGGGATTTACGAAGTTTTTACCCGTGCCGCCGAAAAGCATTTTTACTACGATTACCGCAAACACCGCGCCCAGAACGGGTACGTAAACGGGACAGGTCGGAGGAAGGTTAAGTCCGAGCAAAAGCCCCGTTACCGCCGAAGTAAAATCGAATTTCTTCATAATATCCGAAAACTTTTCGCCTCGGATAAGTAAATAAACGATTTCGGAGGCTACGGCGGATATCAGAGAAAGCGCGACTATAATAAACGCGTAAAAACCGAAAAATACGGCTCCGACTACGGTAGCGGGTAAAAGAGCGATTACGACGTCGATCATTATGCGCTTCGTCGTATCTTTGGCTTTTATATGCGGATTCGGTGATATTGTAAGTTTAGCCATAACTTTAACTCCTTAATTCCCTTAGTTTGCGTTTGCACAGTTGAACGCTGCCGACCAAATCCCTTTTCGCGGGACAGACGTAAGCGCACGTTCCGCATTCAAAACAATTTGACACGCCGTAATCGTCCGCCCTTTCGTAATTACCCGTTCTCGTATATAAATCTATATACATGGGCATAAGTCGCATGGGGCAGACTTTTCTACATCTTCCGCAATTTATGCAAGCGGTGGGAGATAAAAGCGAGGTTTCTTTTTCGGAAAGAACCAGAAGCCCTGAGTCGGTTTTTCTTGCGTACCCGGATACGGACGGCAGAATTTTCCCCATCATGGGACCGCCCGCAATCAATTTCACGGCGCCGTCCGTAAGTCCGCCGCAATATTCTAAAATTTCCGAATACGGCGTACCGTTTCTTACGATAACGTTTTTCGGTTCTTTTATTCCTTCGCCGGTTACCGTCATAACTCTCTCGTAAAGCGGTTTGTTTAATTCTATCGCCTCGTAGGTTTGTAGCGCCGTCTGAACGTTAAATACGCAAACGCCTGCCGACGACGGAAGTTTGCCCGGCGCGACCTTTCTTTTAAGACAGGCGTAAATAATCTGTTTTTCGCTTCCCTGCGGATACTTCTTTTTTAAAGGAACGACAGTAATATCGTCAAACCCGCCTAAAATTTTAATTGCGTCGGGCTTGTTTTCTTCGATTCCTATGACGATATTTCGAGCGTTAAGCGCTTTAGCCATATACCTTGCGCCTTTAACGAGTTCCTCAGGGCGTTCTGTCATCGAACGATGATCGCACGTAAGATAAGGTTCGCATTCGGCGCCGTTTATAAGCACGGTGTCGATTTTGTCGTTGGTCGCCATTTTGACGTAGGTAGGAAAGCCTGCCCCGCCAAGCCCGACGATGCCCGCTTTTCTGACTCGCTCCGAAATTTCCGCGCCGCTATCTTTGTCAATCGGCGGTAAACTTATTTCTTCTTCGAGTCCGTCGTTTTCGATAACTACGTATTCGGCGGCGCCAAAAGGCGTCGTTATCGTTTTGATTTCTTTAACCACGCCCGAAACGCTCGAATACACGCACGCGCTTATGAAGCCGACTTCTTCACCGACCATCTGACCTTTTTTTACTCTTTCGCCTGCCGTAACGGCAACTTTCGACGGCTTTCCTATATGCTGAGCAAGCGATATGTAAACCGTTTTCGGCGCGGGCATTCTTTCGATGCTCTTAGCGTTCGTCAGCCCTTTGTGATCGGGGACGTGTTTGCCTCCCCTGAACGTGGATTGCTTTTTTATTGACACTGTTTCCTCCGTTCGTTTTCGGTAAGCGCCGAAAACGAAAATACGTCGTTTTGATTTATTTTTATTGAAAACGGCTTAAAAAACTCCGCTTACAAATTAAAAACTTCCCCTATAAGCCCGTTATTCGACTTTTTTATCGTTTAGCCGTAGGGATTCCAATCATTATCACTAATTATTTTTGCGGGAATAAATCGGTTTTTGCTGTGTTAAACTCCCATCACCGTACCATAGTACGCTTTCGGTCGTTTGCCTTGCAAAAACTTTAACCTAAAGAGGCGATTTCTTCGCCGCAAAAATGCTTCGCACCGAAAAGAGCGTATTTTTAGATGATTTTTCGTGAGCGTAAGGGATGCCGTACTATCCGTACTGCGACCGAGCGGTCACGGAAAAGGGCTGAAAAGACGCCTTTTAGGTAATTAGTGATGACGAATGGAATCCCTATCTGTTTTAAGGACTAAAAATTTAAAATCGTTCTTTGTTATTAAAAGACAAATAATCCCCGTAAAAGCGCCTGCCAAAACGCCCGCTATGCTAAGATAAGGCGCGTAAGTAAAAACGCCGACGCTTTTTGTTACGAGCGCAAAAACCGATAACTGAACGAGATTGTTAACCGTGGCGGCTAAGGAACCGACGGCAATCAAAGACACTTTATTTTCGGCATACTTCAATAAAATATAGGTAAGCGAAAGTGAAACTATCCCCGCGGTAAAACTATACGCTACCGCGAAAAAATTACCCGCAAAAATTGCGGCAAGAATACTTTTCGCCGCTATAAGCAACGTTGCGTCGATATATCCGATATATATAAGACATAAAACAACGAAAACGTTACCGACGCCCAACCTTGCGCCCGGTACGAAAAAAGGCGGAAACAGATTTTCGATTGTAAACGCCACGAGCGAAAGAGCGCAAAGAAGCGACGTTTTGGTAATTCTTTCAGCCATATCAACCAACCGTGGGATCGGGCGTAAAACCGGTAGGTTTTATCACGAGAGAATGCGGAACGCAGATTATTTCACCGCCTTTTAAACTCATAAGAGTACATTCTTTACTCGTACCGCAATCGGTTCCGGTAACGGTAACGTTATGCGCGTCCCAATCTATTTTAATTGAATTGTATCCTTTTTCGGATATGATTTTATAAACCTCGTCGCTTATTTTCGTTACGGCTTTTGCGTCGATGACGGAAACGGTTTTTGCGTCAAAATCGGACGTCATGACGATTTTTCCGTTTAAAGAAACGATAAACCCCGAAGGCAGATCGTTTTTTTTGCAAAACGGAACGGCAAACAAACTCACCGTCAACAAAACGAGTACGGCGTAAATAAGTATATCTGCCTTCTTAAAAGGCTTTTTTGAAACTTTTGTTATCATAATTGTTTTCGCGCCGAATCATAAAAAAGTCAAACGGTCGTAAACGTTGCTTAATACTTTTCCGTCTTCGGTTATCAGAACGTAATCGTACGGCATACCCGACATAAAATCCGCAGCCTTGTCGTCAAGATTTATAAGCGCCGTAGAAAGCGCGTCCGTATATGCGCCGTTTTCACCGATAACCGTCGCGGAAACGATTTTGCTTTTAGCGGGGCAACCGGTTTTCGGATCAATTATATGAGAATATCTTACGCCGCCTAATTCGTAATAATTTTCGTAAGTACCGCTTGTCGAAACGAATTTATCCGATACGGGAAGGCTTATAAACGCGTCGCGGGAAGCGGAAAAAGGATTTACTATTTTCAAATTCCATTCCGCGGCGTTGTTTTCGGATAGATACATACTGCTTCCGCCCGCGGATATATAATAGTTTTTTACTCCGAAGCGAGCGAAAATTTTCTTCGCTTCGTCGCAAAAATAGCCTTTTACGGCGGAGGAATAATCGAGCGCTGAATAATAAGTTTGGTTGTCTATGGTTACGGAAAGATCCGATTTGTGAATATATAGTTCCGTTTTTTGAATATCGCCTTGCACAGTCTTTTTTTCGAGAACGGTTTTTGAAAAATCCGCAAGTTTTTTAAAGCCTTCTATATATTCTCTTTTTGGAAGCGGAAACGAGCCGTCCTCGTTTCTTTTTCTGTCGAAAATTTTCTCCGGCAAATAATTCGGCTCTTTATATCTTTTTGAAAAGCCCCAAAGGTCAACCGACAATTTTACCTGCGGATTCACCGCGCCGTCGGTTTTTGAATACAACTTATTAAAAATTGTCGTAAGATAATAAAAATCTTCGTCGATTTTTATCGATTTTTGCCCGATAACGGTATTATAGGCGGATATTTGGCTATCCTCTTCCGTGCTGAAGGTTTTATTTAACCTTTCGCAGAGTTCATATAAACTTTGTGAAATTTTCCTGTCCTTTATGCTGTTTTCAGTATATCCGTAATCGGTTACGTAATAACTTACGGGGCTACCTAAAAGCATAATTTGTTTTTGCCCTTCACCCTTACAAGCGTATAAAAAAGGGAAAAACACCGACAAAGAAGCAATAAAAGCGAGGAAAAAACACATCGCCGTTAAATATTTTTTTACCGTTTTTTTGACTGAAAATTTATTATACACCTAATAGTATAACGCACATCGGTTCTTATGTCAATACTTATTTGAAAAAATGTGCCTATTTATTTTTTCATAGCAAAAATCCGAATAGTACATAAAAATCGATTTTGTTCAATCCTTATTTTTTAAATAAAAAAAAGAAGGCTTGTTCAGCCTTCTCTTTTATTCGTAAAATTGAAGTGAATTACTTTTTGCCGAGGAGTTTCAAAACGCCGTTGACGATAAAGATTATACCTACTACGATAAAAATCCAATCCGCAAGAACATACTTTGCGACGACGAGCATAATACCTATCGCAATGGTTATCGCGGCGGCGAGGACAGGCATAATGTTTTTTTGCTTTAATGCCGGTACGAGTTGCTGAACGCCGCTTAAAATAATAAGGATACCGAAAATAACGAGTATTATGTCCGTCAAAACCCAGGCAAATACTATGATGACCACGCCTACGACAAGGTTTATACCGGCGTTTACCCAATCTTTTTCAACGACGCTTAAAATGCCCTGAATAACAAATAAAGCGCCGATAACGGTAAACATAACGTCTATTGCCTGTGTTTTTAAAACACAACAAAGAACGCCTATGACGATGTAAAGTATAGCGGTCATAAGATCGTTGCTTAATTTAAACGAAATTTTCTTTTTGGTTGCCATAATTAGCTCCTTCCGAATATAATCGGTTTGTTATAATTTACGTAATGTATTATAGTCCATAAAACTTCTTTTGTCAACGTTTTATCCTCTTGTCGGCGGTTTATACGAAAAAATAATGCGACGGCTCAGGATTTTTCGGCAACGTAATTGTTGATTTTAATTCTGTTTTGTTTAAGGTTCGTAATCAAAATATTGTTTTTGAAAATCCACCCGTCCGCGGTAAAGACTATAAGGTTTTCGCCTGATTTTCCCACAAACTCGATTTCGACGTCGCAAAATCTTTTTTTCGACGTTTTTACGTTTACGTACGATATATCGGACAGATTGGCTTTTTGAGCCTTCCTGAAGGGGCGAACGCAACAATATACGCCGTCTTTATAATAAAACTTTTCGTAAAAATAGAAAGAAATTCCGAAAAACCCGAATATTGCGAAGACGGCGGACAAAACGGTCAGCGTCAGATAGACGTTCGTCTTTAAAACGCCGTTTAAACGTAACGCCGTAAATACGCCGACGAAAATAATCGCCGCGAAGAATATAATAAGATAATAATTTCTTATCCACTTCGGTTGTCGTATAATAAAACTTTTCATTTTACCCCCATAAAACCGTAATTTTTTATAAAAAGCCCGTCTATAGGTCGATTATCGGGCATTTAATCTGTTTTTGTTTTTGAGCGTTTAAGCGTTTTCCGCATCATCCTGCTTATCGTTAAACACGAAGTATTTTTGAAACAAAAATTCGGTAATAAAGTTTATAACCATCGTAATAGCCAGGACAACGTATTCGTTCCAGAAAAGCGTGTCGGTAAAATATTTGGTCCACCACGTAGATAGCGGCGTAAAGACAAGATAGTATCCCGCCACTTTAAGCATCGCAACGGGAACGTTCTTAGCCGAATGAAACGTAAATTTACGATTAAGCGTAAAATTCCATATAACGGATAAAGTAAGCGCTATCAGATAGGACAGCCATGCGGGAAACTTAAAAACCTCCAGCATAACCGTATCGCTTATCAACTGTATTATCCCCGCAGAAATCGAAAACAATAAAAACTTAAAAGCCTGAACGTAGTTTTTATCGTTTACCTTTCCATTAGGGGTTTTATCTTCTCTGCCGGTTTCTTTCATAAATTCGTATTATAGCGGCGAAGATATTTCCGCCGTAAACGTTTAAAGTTTCATAAGCGCGTTACTATATCGTAATACTACCAACTACCGCGATATTTACCATTAAACACGCATTGCCGTTGCGTTTATAATATACTAAAAACGTCGATAACGGGCTTATAGAGGCGTTTTTAAACTTGGCGGACTTTAAAAGTCGTTTTTGTGTCGCAAGTTTTTAGTCGTTATATAATATGCTTAAATTAAACCCGCTAAAAAACTAAGCGGATAATTCTTTTAATTTTTCAAAAACTTCGTTGCAGTTATCCACGTATCTGAACGCGTAGTTTTTTCCGTTCGCCCGAAAGCGTACCGTCCCCCAATTAAAATCGGACTGACCGAGTCTGAAAGACTTACTGCTTACGTCGGATAAACATTTTGGCGAAACGGCGTTACCTTCGATATAAAGATTATTGCCGTCGAAAGTTATCGGCGTTGCGGGCTGAAACAAAAAATCGATTAAAAAGCAGAGCGCGACCGTAGTTATTGCCGCGCCGAAAATCCATACGTATTTTTTAAACGCAAAGCCGAGCGCGAGAAGTACAATCCCCGAAACCACGAACCCTAACGTTACGTAAAGCGCTTTATTCGTTCTTTTAGCGATAGTTTCCATATTACCCTTTATCCTTGATATATTTTATAAATTCTTCGGTTTTCGACCAATATTTAACGCCCCAGTTTTCAAAGTTCCATTCGTCCGAATAAACGCTACACTCATAATCGACGTAATAAATAAGGTCGTTTTTCACCACGAAGTTAGTGGGAAAATAATCTATATTCAGCCCGTAATTATATACCTTACGCGCTGTTTCGGATATCTGTTTTAAGTAACAATCTTTCATTTTATCGCGTAATACGAGGTCGAAAATCGTTTCGCCTTCGATATACTCTTTTATAACGACTTCGTTTTCGATATCGATATCGATAAGTTCGGGCATGAGTATCTTTGTCGTTTTCAATCGGTTGTAATCGTTAAGTTCGGCTAAAATTTTATTTCCGAAACTATAGTAAGAGCAAGGCTCGTGGTGGATTTTTTTAACCACGACCTTTCTTCCTTCAAGATTTACGGAAAGATACGAATACCCTCCCTTACCCTTACCGAGAAGTCTTATAACGTCGTAATTTTTTCCGTTAGCCGTAATTACCATTTCCGCCCCGCTATATAACCGCTATATATACGATAAAAAAACAAGCGCTACCTCATCTACTTGCATATTAAACTCGAAGTAGCCGAACGTAACGCCGTATCACGAAATCGAATGTGGAGCGGATGATGGGAGTCGGACCCACCTCTCAAGCTTGGGAAGCTCGCATACTACCGATGTACTACACCCGCGTATTACGTATATATTTTATACGCAATTTTGCCGATTGTCAAGAAAACGTCGGTGTTTTTACGCAAATAACGCCGTTTCCTGCGTTTTTTGCTTTTCTTACGATTTTTTATACCTAAAAAACGCGATTTCGGGTATAAAAAAAAGGGCTTTCGCCCTTTAAAAAGGCTTTCGCCTTTACTGTTTTTTATAACCTACTTTACCTCTGCCGACGGTTAAGTTGTCTATTTTTCTGTTTCTGAGTTCATAAATCGGATGAGGCGCGGTTTCAAAACGCAAATCTTCTCCGTTACGGGCGATAAATTTTTCGATTATCTTATGAGTCGGGTTTTTCTCCCCCGTACCGACAAATTGTTTCTGGTACCTGTAATACTTGGAATTGTCTTTTAATTCGCCGACGGGAACATACCCCTCGTTTACGGCGGTTAAGTCGCAATCTTTCAAAACGTTGCGGATATATCCGATATTGCCGCCGAATCTGATAAGTTCGGGAAAGTTTCCGTCGGGAATAACTTCGCACCAACTCTTGCCCTCGTAAGTTTTCAGTAAATCCGCCGCCTCGTGAAGATGGGCAACTTCCTGTTCAAATATTTTTTCGTAAACCCCTTTGATATTCTGATCGCTTTCGTCGTTAAGAAGCGAATAATAAAGGTAACACTCGGTGTACTCGTGCATAAGATTACACTCGAGAAGCGAAATATCGGGATCTTTTAAACTTTCGTAACCGGTTACGTGCTGTTCCTCGATAAGAGCGATTTCGGCAAACATTTTTCTTCCCGTATCGTTCGGATAGTAACTTCCGAGATTCATATAAAAGTTCATGGTTTGCTGTTCCGCCGCCGTAATAATACCGACGTCGATACTCGTTATAATGTCGTTTTTACAAGAGTTAACGGCAAATCTTACGTCGTCGTCGGGATGGCGAAATTCTGCAACCGTGGGACGACCGGGCATAACCTCCGTATAGTCGCCGAGGTATAATTCAAAATTTTTACCTTCTTCCATTTCAAGAAGGTCGGAAAACCTGTATAAATGGTCGAAATCCTCAAGCAGAGCAAAATCGAGTTGCTGTTTAACCACGTAATTTTCGGCGCGTTTTGCCAAAATCGCGGTTAAATCTACGGCGAGTTGCTCGTACGACAAAGTCGTTTCGAGAAGGTTCTCGTCTTTCGGTTTGAAAGAAGCAAGCATTTTATGCTGAATTTGTTCCTGCCTCCTTACGAAAGCGAGTCGTCTTCGAATATCGTTGTTATAAATGCGCCGATCGATTTGATGACTGTTTGCGTTTGCTTCGAATTCCGTACCCTGCGCCAGAATAAGTCTTACTTTGGTATAAGGACTTACTTCGAGTTTGTCGTAAGGTTTTTGAGGGATTTTGCAAAGCGGTACAATAAGATTTTCAAGTTTTTTTGGTTTAAGTTCAAAAGGGTTCATTTTTACTCCTGAAGGCGTATTGCCGTAAAAAATGATTGCCTTTTAAATAAAATCTTATACGTTTAACTTTGCGCGCCCATAAAAAACATAATAAAAAAGGGCAAAAATCGACCTATAGACCGACTTTTGCCGTTTAATTTTTATAATTTTATCTTTGTCCTTTTTCGTAAGGAATACCTTCGGCTTTCGGACAACCCGATTTTTTGGCGGTGAATCCCAAAACTATCAGCACGACGATATACGGTATCATATTGTAAAAATACATCGGCATATCCAAACCTTTTAAAAACGAAATCTGGGAAGATAAAACGCCGAGGCATTTAAGTAAACCGAACATAAGCGCGCCGAGGACTATGCCAAGCGGCTTCCAGTTACCGAAAATCATAATCGCAAGGGCTAAAAATCCGGTGCCGGCAACCGTTGCTTCGGCAGTTCCCGCCGAAGTCGTTGCGGCGTAAACGTAACCGCCCAAACCCGCCAGCGCGCCCGATATGGTAGTACCGAGATAACGCATTTTGTAAACGTTTATGCCGACGCTTGCCGCCGCCTGAGGATGTTCCCCGCAAGAACGCATTCTCAAGCCGGTTTTGGTTTTATAAAGCCACAAGGAAAGCAACACGAACAAAGCGATGACGACGAAGGTCGAAATATACGCTTTGTCGAAGAAAATTCGCAGAACGGCAGGAAGGCTGTCGTTATGAATGACGTAGCCCGTTCCTTTCGCCGGCATGACGACTTTTTCCTGATTGAACAAAACGAGCGATATACTGCATACAAGCGCGGGCGCAAGCATGTTTAAAGCCGTACCGCCTATCGTCTGATCGGCTTTAAGATTGATTGCCGAAAACGACAGTAATAGAGAAAACGCCGCGCCCGCCGCCGCCGCTACGAGCATGGATAATATAAACAGCCAACTACCCGAAGCGACGTTCGATTCCAGCATGGTTTTAGCGAACATGGCGCCCACGAAAGAACCGAAAATCATGATACCGTCGAGCGCGATGTTGATAATACCGCTTCTTTCGGCGAAAACGCCCGCAAGCGCGACGATGAGAAGAGGAATGGAGCAAATAATAACCTGTTGCAAAATAAATACCAAATTATTCATTTTCGTCCTCCTTTACTTTCGTGTCGTCGTCTTTTTTTTCGGAGTTATTCTTTTTGAACTTATTTTTTATCTTATCGATAATTACCGAAAATGTCTTTTTGAACTTGCTTTTTATCTTTTCAATAATTCCGGAAAAGGTCTTTTTAATCGTTTTTTCGGAATTTTTATCGTGGTTTTCGTCGGCGACGGAAGCGAGGTTCTCCTTCTTTTCGGCTTTCTGAGTTTTTGCCCGTTGAATAAGTTCGGTAATCAGACGGACGAAGCCCGCGAAGTAAATTATTACCGCGACTATGATGTCGGCAATGTACTTATTAAAACCTATGCCCTGAAGGTACTGCCCGCCCATTGCAAGGTATTGCAGTAAAACGCCCGAAAATATAACGCCGAGGGGGTTACTGCCCGCGAGCAAGGCTACGGGGATACCGTTAAAGCCCGTTGCGGGAAGCGACATATAAACGCTTAAATAGTTAAACTCGATACCGGGGTTAAGATAATAAAGCGCGCCGCCCATTGCTGAAAGCCCGCCGGCTATTGCCATGCTCAGTATTATATTGCGTTTTGCGTTCATACCGGCGTAAATAGACGCGTTTTTATTGTATCCGCACGCTTTGAGTTCGTAACCGAACACCGTTTTGTTAAGCAATATATAAACGCCTACGGCAACCAGAATCGCAATCAATATACCGCAATCTACGTAAGAACCTTTAAGCAGTTTATCAAGCCCCAAGGTAGGCGTTGACGCGCCGGTGGTCGAAGTCGTAACAAGATACGCCGTTTTACCCATGCTTACGTTTTGAAGGTTGGTTTTTGAAAATACCCAGGTTATAATATTTGCGGCAATCCAGTTAGTCATAATGCAGACGATTACTTCGTTGACTTTTAAAAGGGACTTGAAAGCGCCCGGTATAGCCCCCCACAAAGCGCCGAGCAAAGCGCCTACGATAAGAGCCAGAACCCATACCATAAACTTGCCGAAGCCCGTGCTTGCGTGTATGGATAACGCTACCAGCAAAGAACCCATGATACCCATAAGATACTGACCGGGCGCGCCGATGTTGAATAACCCCGTTTTAAAGGCTATCGCAACCGAAAGACCGGTGAAAATAATGGGAACGGAATAGAAAATCATATTTCCTAAATCCGCTTGTATCATTTTAAAGTTGCCCGAACCAAATGGTCCTATAAGTAATTTTCCAAAGCCCAAAAAGGCGTCGCTCGGGGCGGTGTATTCGGAAGAGATAGATAAAAACAACATTACGAAAAAGCCGACTATCATCCCCGCAAAAATACAACCGAGACTTGCAAGAATAGGTTGTAAAGATTTTTTATTCATCTTATACCCTCCGGTCGTCGCGTTTGGCGCCCGACATGTATAAGCCGAGTTCCTGAACGGTGATATTTTCGGGATCGAGTTCTCCCGTGATTTCACCCTCGTACATAACGAGGATTCTGTCGGACAAATTCATAACTTCGTCGAGTTCGAGGGATACTAAAAGCACCGCCGCTCCCTTATCGCGCATCTCTACTATTTTGTTATGAATATATTCTATGGCGCCTACGTCCAAACCCCTCGTAGGCTGGACGGCGATAAGCAAACCTTGGTTTCTGTCCATTTCACGCGCGACTATAGCCTTTTGCTGATTACCGCCGGACATTCCGCGGGCGATCGACGTCGCGCCTTCGCTGCTACGGATATCGAAGTCGGCTATAAGTTTATCGGCGTATTTTTTAACTTCGTCGAAGCGGATAAACGCGCCGTTTTTAAAGTCGCCTTCAAAGTAGCGTTGCAACACGAGGTTTTCCTGCAAGGAATAATCGAGAACAAGCCCGTGTTTGTGTCTGTCTTCGGGTATATGACTTACGCCGTGGGTGTTTTTATAACGTACCGATTTATGAGTTACGTCCTCGCCGAAAAGATAGATTTTACCGCTTTCGATTTTTTCCAAGCCGGTTAAACCCTGAACGAGTTCGGTTTGACCGTTGCCGTCGATACCGGCGATACAGACGATTTCACCCTTTCTTACTTCAAAGGAAACGTTTTTAACGGCGTCTTTTTTATGTGTTTTGCTTTTTACGCAAATATCTTCGACTTCTAATACCACGTCACCCGGGGTTGCTTTCGTTTTGTCAACGGCAAACTTAACGTTTCTTCCTACCATCATTTCGGAAAGTTCTTCTTTGGTGGTATCGTTAACGTTTACCGTGCCGATGCACTTACCCTTTCTTAAAACGGTGCATCTGTCGGAAACCGCCATGATTTCGTTAAGTTTATGGGTGATAAACAGTATGGATTTGCCTTCTTTTTTAAGCCCCCTCATTATAGACATGAGTTCGTCTATCTCCTGCGGGGTTAGTACGGCGGTAGGCTCGTCGAAAATCAGGACTTCGTTATTGCGGTAAAGCATTTTTAAAATTTCAACGCGTTGTTGCATGCCTACCGTGATATCCTCTATTTTAGCGTCCGGATCGACTTTTAAACCGTACCTGTCGGAAAGTTCTACTACTTTTTCACGAGCC
Source organism: uncultured Clostridia bacterium (assembly GCA_934278995.1). Taxonomy (GTDB): domain Bacteria; phylum Bacillota; class Clostridia; order Christensenellales; family Borkfalkiaceae; genus UBA4636. Next base: position 35,897 of record CAKQWM010000009.1, on the reverse strand, counting down.
TCCTTGGTTTTTAGCACGCCGAAAACGCTGTCCTCCGCGCCGAGTATGATGTTTTCAAGCACGGTAAAACATTCGACAAGTTTAAAGTGCTGATGCACCATACCTATGCCGAGCGCGGTAGCGTCGTTAGGATCGCTTATTTTAACTTCTTTTCCGTCTTTTTTAATATAACCCTGTTCGGGTTGATAAAGCCCGAAAAGCACGCTCATAAGGGTGGACTTTCCGGCTCCGTTTTCACCTAAAAGAGCGTGGATTTCACCTCTTTTAAGTTGAAGATTGATATCGTCGTTCGCTTTGAAAACGCCGTTATTACTCGGAAACTCCTTGGTAATATGGCACATTTCTATAACGAATGGCGTTTTTTGGGTTTCTTCGGACATTGCCGAAGGGTTGGTTTCGATCATTGTTTTCTCCTGCGAATATTCAGCGCCGATATAGCGCCGTAATACGGGAAAGGCTCCCACGATAAGTGGAAGCCTTTCGTACGGATTCCTGCGTTATACAAAATATAATGAGGGGTCCTTGTGATATTTCAAAAATTATTTTTCAAAAACAACGTTTACCTTCGTAAGCCCCATAGCGGCAAACCAGGTGCCGTTGTTGCAGTCTGCGGGAACTACGTCGCTTACGGCTACGGTGCCATTAGCGATATTGCTGAACAAAGTGTTGTATTCGGCAACGGTGAATTTAGTTAAAGACCAGGTAGCGGTGGGAAGACCGGTGGCTTTTTCTTTAGCGCCGAGGTTAGAAGTCTTGCCCGCAAGTTTGGTATCCCATTCGCCTGCGTAGTACTGGGTAAGTATAAGTTGAACGGATTCCTTCAAACCTTTAACCGCGCTGGTGATAACGTGATCTGATAAATGACTCTGGTCAACGTCAACGCCGATAATCTTAGCGGTTGCGCCTTTTGCTTCGGCAGCCGCTTTAACGGATTCGAACATAGAACCGCCGCAAGCGAAAACTACTTCGGTACCAGCGTTGTACCAACCGGCGATCTGAGTTTGAAGAGCAGGGCTTGCGCTGAAGCCGGAACCGTGATTGTAACTGTATTTGAGTTCGATAGCGCCGTCGGCTAAATTCATAGCCCTTGCCGCCGCTTCCGCGCCCTGAACGAAGCCGGAACCGAAACGGTTGCATGCGGGGTTCGTTCCGCCGCCGCCTAAAGTTGCGCCTAATTTGGTGTAGCCTTCTTTAACCGCAGCGTAACCCGCGAGGAAGCCGGATTCTTGTTCTTTATATACGACCGCGGTAACGTTGGGGAGGGCTTTACCGTCTGCATCGGTCAAAGTCCAGCCGTCGATAAAGATGAATTTAACAGTGGGGTTTTGCGTCGCAACGGTGGTCATAGCTTTAGCCTGTAAATAACCGGGGGCGACTATGATTTTTGCGCCGTTATTTATAGCCTGGTTCATAGCGGCGATACGGTCGTTATCCGTAGCCTCGGAACCGTTGGCGGGCTGATAATATTTGTAAGTTTTGCCGTTTGCTTTAGCGTAGGCTTCGGCACCTTCGTAAGTACCCTGGTTGAAGCCGCCGTCTTTTAACTGACCTACGTCGGTTACTACTGCGATTTCAGCTTCTTTCTTGTTTTCGGTACAAGCCGTGAGGCACGCGCATGCGCCGATGACTAAGAGTGCGGAGAGGATAATTGCCAATACTTTTTTCATTTTTGTCTCCTTTTAAATTTATTTGCGCTTTCGCGCAACGGGAATGAATAAACCCGTTTCAACCGTTACGGAGAAGTCGGTTTAACCCGACAAAATTAAGGCGAAAACTTCGCCGTGAAAGTCTTTTGCGTTTGACCGTCAGGGCAAACGCAAAAGGGGTACCCCTTTTGCAAATATTCCGTTGCGTTTTTACCGTGTCGATAATTTTAAAAATCGCCGCTAAATTGTGCTTACCTAATTATAATAACACAAAATATGGGATTGTCAATACTTTTTATCGTTATTTTTTTATTTTTTCGGGATATTTTTTCGGGTAACGTCGCGCGCGAAGTTTTTCGGCTTTTCGTTAATATATAATCAACTTATTATGCCACCCGTGCGACCGCCCGTATAATCGCCCAAAAACGAACGCGCGGTTTATACGGTGAACCGTAACGAGCCTTTTTTCGTAAAGGCGCGTACGCATAAGCGGATAAAAAAGTTTCTCTCAAAAGCCCGTTTTAAAGGCTATGGTAAATCGTCGGCGTTATCGTGTTTTTTACCTTAAAAAACTTCTTCGCGGGGTTCGTTGCGCTAAAAGTCCGCCTATACGCCCGTTATCGCTTAGTCTTTATTTAAATAAATCGCTTGCCGTTTAGAATATTTTTCTTAGATTACTTACAGCCGAGAAGTTTTTTAACGTCTTTAACCGCGCTTTCGACGTAGATGGAAGATATCGTATCTGCGCCCGAACCGAAGGCTTTTAAAAGATCTTCCGCCGTCGGGTTTTTAATCGCTATCTCAAATTTGACGTTTTCAAAAAGTCCCGATCGGTTACCGGGCGTCAAATCCGATACACCGTCGGATAAAACGCAGGTGGAAGTTTTTATTTTTTCGATTCCCGCGCGTTTAACCATCGCAAGAACGGCGCCTTTTTCTTCTTCTTTCAGAATATCGAAATCGGTAACCGCGATAAGTTCGGTTTTACCCGCTTTCTTTTTAAGTTTAGCCCATTCTTTCGCCGTTTTCTGAGGACCTTTTTTAATAAGTTCGCCTAAAAAAATCGGCATTTCTATTGCGGACGGTTTAAGCCGCGTCGCTGTTTTTATAAATTTGATTCTCGCCTTTAGGGTTTCCGCGCCGAACGGGTAGAACGCGGCGACTCTTACGTTAAGCCTGTCCCCCGCGTATTTTTTCGCGTTTTCAAGGTTGACGGGAAAAACGGTAACCGATTCTATTCCGAGTAAAACGGCGCTTTCGATATTTCTTTTCAACTTTTCGTCTTCCGTTTTAGGGTCTATTATCAGCCAATTTATGCTTTTAAACAACTTCGACGCCTTGTAAGCGTTAAATTCGCCCACAAGTTTTTCCTCGCTTACGCCGAAAAGTTTTGCCGTTTCGTATAAGGAGGCGGGTTGTGGTTCTTCGCCTTCTTGCTGAGTTTCCGTAGCGGTTTCGCCGTCGTTATCGGAAATATCTTCCTCTTTTTGCGTTGCTTTTTCAACGTCCGTCGAAGAGTTGTTTTCCGCTCCTTCGTCGTCCTCCGTCGTTTGTGGGACGGGCGTTATCTTAACAGCGTCGCAGTCAGACGCGGGAAGGGTTACGAATAAATCGTCTTTTTCTTCCGCTTCGGAAAGTTCTGCGTCCTTTTCGTTACGGGCTTGATCGTCATAAGCATTTTGAACGTCTGTAAAATCAGTACGATTTTGTTCGGATTCGTCGAAAAAGTTGCCGTTATCGGTATTTTGTTCGTTTAATTTTTCATCGTTCATTTGTAAATGCCTCCTTATTGTTTTTTTGCAGACGATTTAACGCCTTAAAAAATAAATAATAACGAGATTACGACCGAATTATACGTAAATCGATAATTTACGACCTGATATCGTCTTTCGGTTATGTTATATTCAAAGTAACCGAACTTACATATAAAAAGGAAAGAATATGGACGAATCTTTTTTAGGCGTAACCTGCGTGCTTTTATTGTTTATTATTTGTCTTTTACTCGGCTTTTTTGCCGTTTTAATCAAGTATAAACATTTTGATAAGCCGAAGTCTTATCAAAAAGCCCCTGAAATTTTTTACGTTACGGCATCAAAAAAGCCTAAGCGTAAAGCAAAGAAAAGCGACGCGATATCCGTTAAAGCCGCGCTCGTAAACAAAAACGACTTGAAAAAACTTCTCGGCAAATAGCCGAAAACAAAACAAAAAAACGTCGTTATCGGGCTTATAGGGCGTTTTTTATAAATTATTCTTCATCGATAAACTTTTCGCCTTCGCCCCAAAGTCTTTCAAGATGATAGAAAAGCCTTTGTTCGTCGTCGAAAACGTGAACTATTACTTCACCGAAATCGAGTACCGCCCATCTGCCTTCGGATACGCCCTCGCGGCGTTTAACGTCAATGCCGTACTCTTTGGAGCAGAATTCTTCTACGTTATCGCATAAAGAATGTACCTGCGTAGTCGATCTTCCGCTTGCTATTATGAAATAATCTGCAATAATGGTTTTATCTGCAACGTAAATTTTTACTATGTCCTGCGCCTTTTTTTGCGACAAAAATTTACAAATGCCGTCGGCAAGCGTCTGAGGATAATTATTTTCCACTTTAATATCTCCGTTTTTTATATTTTTTAATCATTCTTCGTATGGGTTTTTTCATGTCGCAAATCTTTCAGATAATAGTCGTAACACTCCTCGGAAAGATAATACACAGGCTCGTCGGAGTTTTCCAAAAAATCCTTCAGACGCCTGAGACAAAGCAAAAAGCCTTTTTCAAAATCGTTTTTAACCGCTTCTCTTAATTCTTGCGCGTCGGAATACTTTCGTCCTTCCTCCAGAAGGTCGGCTAAGAAAACGATTTTTTCAAGATTGCTCATATTCGGCCTACCCGTCGTGTGATAACGTATGGCGTTCAAAACGTCTTCGTCCTTTACGCCGAGAATATTTTCCGCAATAAACGCGCCTAAAAATTGATGTACGACGGGTTTAGGAACGCCTTCCGGCAATACAAAACCTTTAAAGTCTTTCGGATCGGAATATTTGGCAACGTCGTGAAGCATTGCGGCAAGCGTCGCTTTATTTTCGTCCTCGTTAAGCGTTTTAGCGTAGGTTTTCGACAGGTTCATAACGCCCAAAGTATGCGTTAATCGGCTTATAGGCAAACTTTTTCTCACGTATTCTGCTTTTTCGTCGCCTTTATACAAGCCCTCTTTTTTTATATATTCCAACACTTCGTCGTTCAATTTACCGTCAACGTCAAGCCCGAGCATCAAACGGTTTCTTATGTCGGTAGAAGATATCTTTTCCCCTTCAAATTCTGAAAAGACAACTCGGTCGAGCGAGCCGAATTTATCGACGAAGGTTTTTATCGCGCGGTTTTTATCCTCTCCGCTTCGTCCCGTAACGAAAAGTTTTGCATTTTTTAAAATTATTTCGGGGTTTTTCCAGCAAGGAAAATTTTCGAGCATATCGGTCCCCATCAGAAAATATATTTCCGCTTCGGGAAACTCTTTACGGAACCGTTCCGCGGTAAGATAAGTATAACTGCTTCCGCCCGCGTTTATTTCGTAATCGCAGATTATCGCCTTAAACAAGGAAGCAAACGCTATATCGAGCATGTTAAGACGGTCCTTTCCGCTTATCATGTGCGCGTACGGTTTATGAGGAGCAACGTTTGCCGGCACGACGTACAATTTATCAAGCCCCGCTTCTTTTATGAAGTTTTCCGCAATTTTAACGTGTTCGACGTGTGGCGGATCGAACGATCCCCCATAGATTCCTATTTTCATACGTACATTTTATCACAAACAAGTGAGTTTTTCAAGAATAATCAATAGACTTTTCGGCAATAATTCACGATATGAAATCTTTTAGTTTACCCGCGATACTTAACTCGCTTATAGTATTCGCTTTTTCTTTTTTTATAGTGATTATACCTTTCGGTTTTATCGATTTATCGCCTGCGTTAAGAGTAATTTTTTCGCTGGCAATCGCTTTTTCCGTAAGTTTTTGCGCTTACGGCATTTTCGGCAAAAACGAAGAAAGAAAACGGGATATTAAGTGTAAAAAAGTCAAGGAAACCGACGCGCTTTTTGCGCTTAATACGCGTTCGCAAAAACAGATTCAAAAAATCTTCGGCGAACTTTTAAACAAACTCGGTTTGGTTTATAAACGAAATAACGGTTACTTTTCGGTTAACGGCGTAAGCGTATTGCCCGTATTTTTGCCTGAAGAACTTAATTTTAACGAACTTCTGAAGTTATATAGAAACCGCCCTTTCGACGACGAAAAACTCGTTATAATTTCGGACAGGTTTTCTTCCGACTTGAGTTGCTCTGAAAAAATAATTATTCTTCGTACGAAAAGCGTAATACCGCTTTTTGAAAAGTACGATCTTTTGCCGAAAATCGATAAAGCCGTAAAGCCTGAAAGAAAACTTTTAAAAGCCCTTTTTTATAAAACCAACGGTAAAAAACTTATACTGTACGGCACATGCCTTATTGCGCTCGGCTTTTTTGTTTTTTACCCCGTTTATTACTTCGTAAGCGGAACGATTTTCTTCGTTTACGGGCTTATAGCCTTGTTTTTCGGAAAAATTAAGCCGTTTGACCATAAAGACGACTTACTTACTTTGTTGAACGAAAACAAACGGTAAAATGCGGTTAGAGGTATCGTTTGTTACTTAATAGCAAGTCTTTGTTTTATAAAATACGCTCGCCTTAAAAGACGAGCGCATTATTTATTTAATTTGTCTGATTATTCCGTTGCGCCTTTATCCTTAGCGTAATCGAAATCGAACAATTTTAAATCGGCAACTTTATCGTGATTAGTAACGTTTGCTTTTTCCAAAGCAGTGCAACCTGCGAATACGAGGTTACCGAAAGTAATTTTCGTAACGTCGGTGGGGATTACTACTTTTTTAAGAGCAGTCAAGCCCTTGAAAGCGTTTTCTCTTATCGTAACGGTTTTTCCGGATAATTTAGAAAGGTCAACCGTTTCCAAAGCGGTGCAACCGTTAAACGCGTTCGCGCCGATATAGGTCAGATTTTCGCTTGCGACGTAACTGCCGCCATTGACGCTGCTACCTAAAAGCGTGCAACCCGAGAAAGCCGAGTTACCTATATAAGTCAACGCCGCCGCGTCGTCAAACTTAGGGTTAACAAGCGCGGTGCAACCCGAGAAAGCCGATTCGGAAATTTTTGTTACGTTACTACCGATAGCAAACTTATATAACGAAGTCATGTTTGCGAAAGCGTAAGCGCCGTATTCTGTTACCTCGGCGGGAAGAACGACTTCTTCAACGCCCGATAAACCGTAAAAAGCGTATTCGCCGACGGCAGAACCTGTTAAAACGACGGTTTTAAGACTATTCGGAACATAAACGGTAAAGGAACCGGACGAGTTGTATTTAACGGTCGTGGAAGTCGTACCGGTTACTTCGGAAGAACCGAACAAATACGCCAGCGTCTTTTTGGAATTGACGTTGCCTTCTTTTTTGTTTCCGACGAAGGGAACGGTTAATTTTTCGAGATTAACGCAACCGGATAAACAAGCGCTGCCGATAGTTTCGATATTTGAAGGTATTACGACTTCTTTAACGAAAAGCATCCCCGAAAACGCGCTTTCCGCAATTTCTTTAACGGGATAAGTACCTACTGCCGTACCGTTACGCTTATACTCAACATTTTGAGAGGGAACTTCGATTTTAGAAACCGCTTGTACGGCTTCCGCCGCAAAATTTTTACGGGAAACGAGTTCGGTTACTTCGTCCGAAACGTTGTAGCCCGTAACTTTAAGATAATCTTCCTCCGACTTATCCCCTTTAACGAGTTCGTAAGTAAAGCCGAGTTCCTTTTTGCTTGCGTTACCTTTGTCGTCGTTGCAGGCAACTACAGAAAAACAGCAAACCAAAAGCGCTAAACATAACAAATAGTTTAATATTTTTTTCATAATTACTCCATAATAGCGCCTTTGGTAATAACGGGCGCGTCAAATGCTGTATTGTATTTTATCATTTTATATACCGTTTGTCAATCGATTATCGCACGATTTCACGGGTATAGGTATATAATATATTTACTTTTAAGGTTGTTTTATCGTCGATTAACGTCAAACCACCGTCGATTAACGTCAAATTATCGTCAATCGCCGTCAAATTATCCCGAAAACGACGGTTAAGAAAGTTTATTTACACGGTTAAGTTGTAAAGCCTTTAACTCAGGCGTCATAGAGTAACTCAAAGGTTATAAAGCGTTTAAGTTGAGCAAAATTCCGAGCGCCGCCGATACGACTATAAGCATTATCGGCGAAGCATTTTTTTTGCGTAATTTTTTATAAACCGTCGCCGTAATTGCTATAACTACGGTGATAACGAGCGAAACCCAACCAAAGTCAGTGAAATCGAATTTGTCGAAATTCGGAAAAACGTTCGTCATTACGAGGTTAAAGCCGGTTGCGAGTATCATACCGCAGATTACCGGTTTCATACCGTAAAGAGCGGCGCGCACAGCCTTATATTGCAGAAAGTTTTTCAAAACCGCTACTATTAAAAGAATTATCGTAAGTGACGGAACTATTACTCCTATCGTAGCCATAATCGAGCCAAAAAGTCCGCCTATAGGTCCGTAAAGCCCGCCTTGCGTACTTCCGACGTACGTTGCCATATTTATCGCTATAGGTCCCGGCGTCGATTCTGCCACGGCAAGAAAACTTGCAAATTCGGCTTCGGTAAGCCAACCTTTTCCGACGGTTTCTTCAAGCATTAAAGGAAGCATTCCGTACCCTCCGCCGAAAGAAAACAAACCGACTTTAAAAAACGTTGCGAATAACTCGCTTACGCTTAAAAAATATCTGTACGCGTTCGACGTAGATAAAATTTCGATTGCGTCTTTACAGATTATTTTATATATTCCGCCGAAAAACAGCAAGCCTGAAAGAACGAAAAGCGATATCGCAAGCGGAATTATCGTTTTAGGCTTTACGGGGCGTTTACGTTTGACTTCTTCGTTTTCGCCTCCTTTTAGCGGTTCTACCTTAAGGTCGGCTGTTTTTTCGTCCGCATTAACGATTTTATCATGGGGGTTTTCTTCGGAATTGTTTTTCAAATCCTCACCTATAAGCCCGTTATCGGCTTTTTTCTTAGGACGATAATATATTAAAACGCCCAGAACGGCGCCGACTATCACGAAGTATATCGTCGAGATATTCAGCGACGTAAAATTGATTACCGTCAAAAGCGCAAAACTTATAAAGGTCAAAACGTAAGAAATTGCGTTCTTTTTTACGTTTTTCATAAGTTTTATGCCCGCCGATATTATGAGTATCGAAACACCGCACTGTATGCCCTGAAAGGCTTTATTAACTACAGGATACTCAAGCACCTTTGAAAAGAACAGCGAAATAAGGTATATTATGATAAGCGACGGCAACGATACGCCGATAGTAGCCATTACGGAACCGAATATGCCGGCGCGTTTATAACCTATGTAGGTCGCACTGTTTATCGCTATAGGTCCCGGCGTCGATTCCGCTATGGCGACGACGTCGGAAAATTCTTCCGCGCCGAGATATTTACGCTTTTCTACCACTTCGTGCGAAATCAGCGAAATCATCGCGTAACCTCCGCCAAAAGTGAATAAACCTATTTTAAAAAACAACAAGAACAGTTCAAATGCGTCTTTCAGTTTTTTCATTACGTCGCGTCCTCTTTTTAAGTTCTGTTTTATTTGCCCGCGCGGAGCGTTTAGTTAATATCGACTGCTTTACCGATTTAAAAATCGTTTTTTGTTTCACGCTCCCGACACGGGGATAAGGCAGATTTATAATATACCTTTATTCGTTGTTTTTGTCAAGTTCCGCAAGCCGATTTACAAGAATTTGTCCGTTTTGAAAAGGCTTTTTTAAATTGCATCTTCTTTCAAAAGATAAAAAATAATCCGCCAAAAGATAAAAAATAATCCGCGGCGTCTTGTTTTACGTGCGTTAATGTCCATAAAAATCGACGATAACGGGCTTGTAGGTGGCTTTTTAAGTACGATTAAGTTCATTATGCTATTACTTTTAAAGTTTGATTTGATTATTGAAAGAAAAAGCGGGCGCAAGAAAAACGAGCCGTTTACAACAAATTCTTATCTGTCGCGCGGTGAAAAAAGCGTCTGTCGCGCGGTATAAAAAGCGGATTTGATTAAAAAAATCGCCCTCTTTCAAAAAAGAGGGCGACGTTATTATTTGATTTTCGGAAAATACAACTTCCGATATTATTCAGTTGTTAAGAAATACGTCTTAACCCCGATAAAAACCTTTACGCTTTTTCTATTTCGGAGAAATACTTAATGGTTCTTACCATCTGAGAGGTGTAAGAGTTTTCGTTATCGTACCAGGAAACTACTTGTACCTGATAGGTGTCTTCGTCGATCTTCTGAACCATGGTCTGAGTAGCGTCGAATAAAGAACCGTACTTCATACCGATAACGTCGGAAGAAACGATTTGATCTTCGTTGTAACCGAAAGATTCGTTAGCCTGAGCCTTCATGGCGGCGTTGATGCTTTCAACGGTGATGTCTTTACCTTTAACGACGGCAACTAAAATAGTGGTGGAGCCGGTAGCGGTAGGAACGCGTTGAGCGGAACCGATAAGTTTACCGTTAAGTTCGGGGATAACAAGACCGATGGCTTTCGCCGCACCGGTGGAGTTGGGAACGATATTGATAGCGCACGCGCGACTTCTTCTTAAATCACCCTTTCTCTGCGGTCCGTCCAAAGGCATCTGATCGCCCGTATATGCGTGAACGGTAGTCATGATACCGGATACGATAGGAGCGTAATCGTTCAAAGCCTTAGCCATGGGAGCGAGGCAGTTGGTAGTGCAACTTGCCGCGGAAATGATATGATCGTCTTTTGTTAAGACGTTGTGGTTTACGTTGTAAACGATGGTGGGAAGATCGTTTCCGGCAGGAGCGGAAATAACGACGTTCTTAGCGCCGGCGTCGATGTGAGCCTGAGCCTTTTCCTTCTTGGTGTAGAAACCGGTACATTCCAAAACTACGTCAACTTTAAGTTTCTTCCAGGGAAGATCCTGTGCCTTCGGGCAAGCATAAATAGTGATTTCTTTGCCGTCAACGGTAATGGAGCCGGGGGTTACTACGGTCTTTCCGTCCTCACTTAGAACGGCGTCCTTGTAATCTACCTGATGTTCTCTTGCGTAGTTACCCTGAGTGGAGTCGTACTTAAGAAGATGAGCGAGCATTTTGGGGCTGGTCAAATCGTTGATAGCAACGATAGTGTAGCCCTTTGCGCCGAACATTTGTCTGAAAGCAAGACGACCTATTCTGCCGAAACCGTTAATTGCAACTCTTACATTTGCCATAATTTATAAAATCTCCTTATGATGATTTTTTGCTTTTTTAACTTGTGACATCGAAACCTGAATCTATTCGATATCACTTATACTGATTGTATTATATTAAAAAATTTCAAGCCCGTCAATTGTTTAAACGCCCTTTTGTTTTATTAGTTGAAAATTTTGTTTTTCTCGCCGTAAAACGCGCGTTTAACGTGGTTTTTATAAAAAAATCACTTCAGTTCGGACGGGTTAAGACATTTTAATTCGTCCAAAACGAAAAGTCCGTCTTTACGGATAAGTTTGTCGTCGAACCAAATTTCTCCGCCGCCGTAATCCTTGGTCATTATCAAAACAAGGTCCCAGTGAAGCGCCGAAATATTACCGTTTGAACAGTCTTCGTACGAACAACCCGGCGTAAAGTGAATAGAGCCTGCTATTTTTTCGTCGAACAAAATATCGCACATGGGTTTATTTACGTAAGGATTTACGCCTATGGCAAACTCTCCGACGTATCTTGCCCCTTCATCTACGTCGAAAACTTTTTCTATTTCGCTTTTACCGTCCGAAGTCGCTCTTACTATCTTACCGTCTTTAAATTCAAGTCGGATATTCTCGTATCTTACTCCCGAATGAACGGAAGGCGCGTTGTAAGTTATGTACCCGTTTACGCTCGTTTTTACGGGCGCGGTATAAACTTCGCCGTCGGGAATGTTACATTCTCCCGCGCATTTGACCGCGCCGATATTTTTGATAGAAAAAGTCAAATCGGTGTCTTTTGCTTTAAGTCTTACCTTGTCGGTTTTATCCATAAGGGCCTTAAGCGAGTCCATGGCTTTGTTCATTTTTGCGTAATCGAGCGTGCATACGTCGAAGAAAAAATCCTCAAAGGCTTCGGTTGACATTCCCGATTGTTGAGCCATCGAAGGCGAAGGATATCTCAAAATAACCCATCTGGTGTTGTTTACCCTCTTTTCGTGATGCACGGGATAGCCGTAAAGAGTCGAGTAAGCGTCGTTGCGATCCGATGGGACGTCGGAAAGTTCAAAAGCGTTCGATCCTCCGCGGATACCTATGTAACAATCCATATCGTCCATCACGTATCCGTCGTACTTAGCCCAAAGTTTTAAAGCCTCGTCGGATGCCCCCGAAATTTGAGCGCGCATAACCGAATGATCTCTTAAAACGGCGAAAGGATAGCCTCCCGCTTTATACGCTTCTGCAATTACTTCTTTAACAAGGTCTTGCACTTCGCCGAAACCTTCGACCATCAATTTTTCGTTCGGTTTAAGTTTTACTGAGTAGTTTACGAGTAATTTCGCAAGTTTATTAAGTCTCGGATCTTTCATTGTTTTTTACCTCTTTTCTCTTTTTTGAGAGAATCTACGGTGGCGCGGACTATCTCGGCTATTTCTTCGCCACCGATATCGCAATCCACCTCGTACATCGGTTTTGCGCCGTCGTACGGAATTGCTTTTTTAGGGATTCCATTCGTCATCGCTAATTACCGAAAAGGCGACTTTTTAGCCCTTTTCCATGACCGCTCGGTCGCAGTACGTCCAGTACAGCATCCCTTACGCTCACGAAAAATCATCTGAAAATGCGCTCTTTTCGGTGCGAAGCATTTTTGTGGCGAAGAAATCGCCTCTTTAGGTCAAAGTTTTTGCAAGGCAAACGACCGAAAGCGTACTATACGTACGGTGATGGGAGTTTAACACAGCAAAAACCGATTTGTTCCCGCAAAAATAATTAGTGATAATGATTGGAATCCCTACGATTATATTTTTCGTTTTCCGCCGTTATTTTTGCAAGAAATCTGTTGTCGTAAATACCGCCGAAAAGCAAGCCTTCGTAATATAAAAGGTATTCGCCCATCATCGGCTTTACGGTGATTTTGTCTTTCGGTAAAACGTCTGAAACGTAATCTATAAATTGTTTATCGCTTGCCATAAATATTTTTTGTTGTTATTTTGCGGTAAATTTATCCCGAAAAAGCCTGATAATCGGCTTATAGGCGGACTTTATACTTTAGCAGAAAGTTTATTCAGCAAAGAGTCCGCAACCGACAGTCCGTTTGCGGAGGCTTGTTGCAAGCCCCTTGTTACGCTCGACCCGTCACCGATGGAATATAATCCCTTGACGCTCGTCTCAAAGTTTTCGTCCACTACGACCGAGTTGGAATAAAATTTAACTTCCACGCCGTATAACAAAGTTTCGTCGCTCGCAAGCCCCGGCGTAACTTTATCCAAAGCGTAAATCATTTCTATAATATCCGTCATGATGCGGTGAGGCAAGACGAGTGAAAGATCTCCGGGAACCGCGTCTTTTAAAGTGGGAACGATGTTGTTTCTCGTGAGTCTTTCTTCGGTAGTACGACGACCTCTTAAAAAATCGCCGAAACGTTGAACTAAAATTTTACCGTCGCAAAGCATGTTGGAAAGTTGAGCGATGTGCTTGCCGTACTCTATAGGCGTTTTAAAAGGTTTGGTAAAGTTTTTGGAAACCAAAATCGCAAAGTTCGTGTTGTTGGTTTTGAACTCTTTACTCTTATACGCGTGTCCGTTTACGACGGCAAGCCCGTTTTCGTAATATTCGGTAGCGACCTCTCCCGACGGATTTGTACAAAAAGTTCTTACCCTGTCGTCAAAGGTCTGAGAGTAATATATAAGTTTCGCCTCGTAAAGGTTACGGTTAAGTTCTTCCATAACCTCGTCACGACATTCAACCCTGACGCCGATATCGACCGTGCCGACCTTGGTTGCGATACCGTGCTTACGGCATATACCCAAAAACCACTCCGAGCCTTCTCTCCCGATACCCGTAACAACTTCGTCCGAATAAAAAGTTTCGCCTTTATCGGTAACGACGCCTTTAACCATACCTTCGTCGATGATTATATCGGTAACCATAGTATTGAAAATCATTTCCACGCCGATTTTTTCAAGGTGACGCTCTAATCTCGTATAAATTTTGTAGCCTTCTTCGGTTCCGAGATGACGTATAGGACATTCGATAAGTTTCAGGTTAGCGCCTATGGCTTTACGACGTATTTCGCGGATTTCGTCTTCTTTTCCCACGCCATAAACAAAAGAATCTGCGCCGAATTTAAGATAAATATCGTCGGATCTTTTGATAAGTTCTACCGCCTTGTCATAACCTAAAATGTTTTGCAAATTTCCGCCTACGTCCGGGGAAAGCGATAATTTTCCGTCCGAAAACGCGCCCGCGCCGGCAAAGCCGGTGGTAATAGCACACGGCTTACAACCTGCGCAAACGCCCGTTATCCTTTTGGGACAATTACGCTTTTCAATACTCCTGCCCTTTTCTATCATCAAAATTTTTAACTCGGGGCGCTTTTCTTTAAGTTCGTAAGCGCAAAAGATGCCCGACGGACCTGCGCCGATAATTATTACGTCATATTTCAAATCGGTTTTCATAATTCCCTCCAAAAAGCCGATAACGCTTTTTTTGACCGTACTATTGTAACATAATCGTCGATAAATAGCAATTATTTGTCCGAAGCATAATAAAATATCGGAAACTAATTTATTCTCCCTTTTGATTATATCGTTTGCCTTATATTACTGGTTGTGGTAAAATTAAACAGTATCGAACGCCTTTTAAATAAACGCGTCGAGTAGGTAATTATGGTCGAACTTTTATCGCCTGCGGGTAATCCCGAATCTTTTTATTATGCAATAAACGCGGGGGCAAACGCCGTTTATCTTGGTCTGGATTTATTTTCGGCAAGAAAAAACGCCGAAAACTTTACGCGCGACAATCTTCCGTTTTTTATAAAATACGCTCATATTTCGGGCGTAAAGGTTTACGTTGCCTTAAACACGATAGTCGCCGACAAAGAACTTGACGAATTTTTCACCTATCTCAAGTTTTGCAACGACAACGGCGTTGACGGCGTTATCTTGCAGGACGTCTTTTTGGGAAAATATATACACGATAAATTTCCGGAACTTGAACTGCATCTTTCCACTCAGGCGGGCGTAACCGATCAAGACGGAGCAAGCCTTGCCAAAAAATTCGGCTTTAAACGTGTCGTATTAGCAAGAGAAACTCCTCTTTCTCTCATAAAGGAAATAGCGAAAATTATCGAGGTCGAAGTTTTTATACAAGGAGCGCTTTGCACGGCGTTTTCAGGTCAATGCTATATGTCCGGTTTTGCGGGCAATTTCAGCGGGAATCGCGGGCTTTGCAAACAGCCTTGCCGAAAAAAATACAGACTGTATAACGATAAGTACGACAAAACCGGATACGCGATTTCTCTTGCGGACTTGTCGGTAAACGACAAGTTGAACGAACTTTTAAAGGCGGGCGTTCACTCTCTTAAAATCGAGGGCAGAATGAGAAAGCCTTCTTACGTTTATTACGCCACTAAGTATTATCGTGATCTTTTAGACGGCAAAAACCCGTCTATAAGCCCGTTATCGAGGTCTTTTAAACGCGGTAACTATACTTACGGCTTAGCGTTCGGACAAGATAAGAATTTAATATCGGACAAGGTGCAAAGTCATATAGGAGAAGCCGTCGGCGTTGTTTCCGCAGTAAAAAAGAACGGTTTTACCCTTAAAAATCCCTACCGCTTTAACGCGGGCGATGCGGGCAAGATACTGCGCGGCGGTTACGAAGTCGGTAGTTTTCAATTTTTAACAAGCGGTAACGCGACCGTTAACGGTCAATGCTCGGTCGGCGACACTGTAACGATTACGACCGACGCCATGCTTGAAAAAACCGCAAAACAAGCAGAATCTTTAGTTCCCGTAAATATTTGCGTTTCTTTGCTCTGTGGCAAAAACCCGCAAGTTACCGTTGAAAGTAACAATATAAAATTCGTTTACTCGGAGGATTTTTTGCTTGAAAAAGCAAACGATAGTCCTCTTAGCGAAAACGATATCGTCGCTTCTTTTAAAAAATGCGACAAGTATCCCTTCGCTCCAAAAATAACTGTAAGCACCGATGGCGTATTTCTTGCAAAAAGTCGTTTAAACTCGTTAAGACGCGCATGCTACGAAAGGCTCGTTAATCGTTTATCTCCCCTTTCGATAAAGCCGGTGAAAGACGTTTTTTTACCCGAAACCAAACATGCTAACGGCAAATCGATCGCCGTGATTTCCGACGATTTCAGCGGACTTAAACACGACTTCGACGTAGCCATATTTTCTCCTTTAAACTACGCAGATAAAAACGCTTTCGACTTGTTTTTCACTTCTTTAAGAGACAAAAATTGCAAAAAGTTCTTGTATTTGCCCGCAAAACTTGACGATAACGGGCTTATAGAGCCACTTTTAAGCAAATTCGACGGTTTGTATTGCGAAGGTTTATACGGAATAGCGTTAGCAAAAAACCTTAATATTCTTTGCGTTTTAGGCAGCGGTTTAAACGTTTATAACCGTATTTCGGAATCCGTTTTACTAAATTACGTTTACGATTACGTTATTTCAAAAGAAATATCTTCCGGGCAAAAAACAGGTTTTTCGGGTTACTATTATTCGGGTGGAAGCCTGAAAGTAATGGATTTGTATTATTGCCCGTTCGGCAAAAATTGTAACGCCTGCTCAGGGAGTGACTATTCGACGCTTGACGACGGAGAAAGGAAATTTATTCTCAGGCGGGTTAAAGCGGGCGCGTGTTATTTTGAAGTCTATAACCCTTATCCTCTTTTGACGGACGGCGGTAATAAAGTTATAATAAACCTTGTAGGGTTAAACAAATCGCAAAAAGAGGCTTTACTTATAAACGCTTTTAAACCGATTAACGCTAAAAACGCCTTCGATAAATACACCACAGGTCATTCAAAAAAACCTTTATTATAATAAAAAGTCCTTCTATAGGTCGATTATCGGCTTATAAAAGGGCTTTTTTATTTAACTATAAACTACTATTCGTAAAACTATAAATCATAAAAGCGCGACTTTTGCCGCGCTTTTTATAAACTTTGATTTAAATTAAACCAATTCTATGATTGCCATAGAAGCAGCGTCGCCGCGACGTTCGCCTAAAAGATAAATTCTGGTATAGCCGCCGCCTTGACCTGATTCCTCTTTACGTTGAGCGTATTTAGGAGCGATTTCGTTAAAAATCTTTTCGATTAAGGGATGTTTAATACCGTGAGTTCTTTCTCTGAATTGCGCTTTGGATTCCTTCGCTTCTTTGGTTAAAGTGAACTCGTGAAGTTTAGACATAATACGTCTTCTTGCCGCGAGTTTCTGAGGACCGTCTTTGATAACGGTCTTTGTAACTTCTTTGCCTTTCGCGTCTTTTGAAGTAACCTTGGTTTCGATTGTATCTTCGTAAGAATTTACAGCCAAAGTAATAATCTTTTCAACGTAAGGACGAAGTTCTTTCGCGCGCATTTCAGTTGTTTCTATTCTTCCATACCAAAGTAGTTTGGTCGCTTGATTCTTTAAGACCGACTGTCTTTGAGTAGCGGTCATACCTAATTTTCTGGCCATGATGATTGTTAGTCCTCCTGTTCTTTGAGCGATAAGCCGTAGCTTTTAAGTTTCAAAATAACTTCGTCGAGTGATTTTTTACCAAGGTTACGGACTTTAAGCATATCGTCTTCTGTCTTTTTGGTTAAATCTTCAACCGTGTGAATATTCGCACGTTTCAAGCAGTTGTAGGAACGAACCGAAAGGTCCATATCCTCGATGCTCATTTCTAAGAGTCTGGGTAGCGGATCCGTAGGTTGCGCTTTCAAAATATCGGGGATAGATTGACTCAGACCTACAAACAAATTGATATGTTCTGAAACGAGTTTAGCAGCCAATGAAATGACTTCCCTTGCGGAAAACGCTCCGTTCGTAGTTACTTCTAAAACAAGTTTGTCGTAATCGGTGCTTTGACCGACTCTCGTGTTTTCAACGCCGTAACTGACTTTTTTTACGGGAGCGTATTTTGAATCTACCGCTATATAACCGATTTCGCCCGTTTTATTCGCGTCGGCACCCTGATACCCTCTGCCACGCCCGATGGTAAGTTCCATATCGAGATTTGCTCCTTCTTCCAAAGTGCAAATATATTGAGCGGGGTTTGCGACTTCGATATCGGCGGGAAGTTCTATATCTTCCGCCGTAACGACGCAAGGACCGACTTTTTTAAGGCTTACGATTTCTTTAAAAGCAGGATCGGTAGAAACCGTTTTGAAAGTGATTTCTTTAATGTTAAGAATAATTTCCGTTACGTCTTCCTTAACACCTTTAATGGTTGAAAATTCGTGTTTTACACCGAGTTCGGGAGCAAATTTAATGCCTTGAGCGGCGGCACCCGGAAGTGAAGACAGCAAAGTCCTTCTTAAAGCGTTGCCAAGCGTTAAGCCGAAGCCCTTTTCCAAAGGTTCACAAACGACTTTTGCGTAACTTCTGTCCTCGCTTTCTTCGACAACGATGTTGGGCATATCTATTTCCATCATAGAAATATTACCTCCTGAATTTTTTTAGTAATTACGCTATTTAAAACCTAATTACTTGGAATACAACTCGACTATCATGTGTTCCGCGATCTGAGCGTCTATATCGTCTCTTTCGGGAAGCGCGATAACCTTACCTTTAAGTGTTTCAGGATCGAAGTCAACCCATTTGGGCATCGTTCCGTTTTTAGCTACCTCTTTTAAGGCTGTAAAGTACTTATTGTCTTTTTTGTTTTCCTTAACGGCGATTTCGTCACCGGCTTTAACCTGATAAGAAGCGATATCAACGTTTTTACCGTTTACGGTAAAGTGACCGTGATTAACCAACTGACGGGCTTGCGAACGGGAGTCGGCAATACCCATTCTGAAAACTACGTTATCAAGACGTCTTTCGAGAAGCGATAACATATTTTCACCGGTAATGCCTTTCATACGGTCTGCTCTTTCATAATATTCTCTGAACTGACCTTCGAGTACGCCGTAAATTCTCTTAACTTTCTGCTTTTCACGAAGTTGTTGTCCGTATTCGGAAACTTTTCTTCTGCTGTTGGCGTGCGGGCCGGGTGCAACCGGTCTTTTTTCAAAAGCGCAGGTGGATTTGTAGCATCTTTCGCCTTTTAAGAACAATTTTGCGCCTTCACGTCTGCAAAGACGGCATTTTGAATCTGTATATTTAGCCATAAATCAATATCTCCTTATACTCTGCGACGTTTAGGAGGACGGCATCCGTTGTGAGCAATGGGGGAAACGTCCTGAATAAGAGTAACTTCGATACCGCAAACGCCGAGCGCGCGGATAGCGGATTCTCTGCCCTGACCGGGACCTTTAACGTAAACTTCAACACTTCTCAATCCGTGTTCCATAGCCGCTCTTGCAGCGGTTTCGGAAGCCTGTTGAGCCGCGAAAGGAGTGGATTTTCTCGAACCGCGGAAGCCTAAAGCGCCTGCGCTGCAATGAGAAATGGTGTTGCCGTTCATATCGGTTACGGTGATGATGGTGTTGTTGAAAGAAGACTTAATATGAACTTGTCCCTTGTCAACCTTCTTTAACTCTCTACGTTTTTTTATAACTTTTTTAGTAGCTGCCATAACTTTTCACCTCTTACTTAGAAGCCGTCTTCTTCTTGGCGACGGTACGACGAGGACCTTTTCTCGTCCTTGCGTTTCTCTTTGAACTCTGACCTCTTACGGGCAAGTTCTTTCTGTGGCGAACGCCTCTATACGAACCGATTTCAATAAGACGTTTGATGTTCATTGAATTTTCGGTTTTAAGTTCGCCTTCTACGTGTAAATTACGTTCAATATATTCCCTGATTTTAGAAATATCTTCTTCGGTTAAATCCTTGACTCTGGTGTCGGGATTAACGCCGGTTTCGCTTAAAATCTTATTCGATGTAGTTCTGCCGATACCGAAAATGTAGGTAAGGCCGATCTCTACACGCTTTTCTCTCGGTAAGTCAACACCGGAAATACGTGCCATTATTTAATATCCTCCAAAATAATGTGTAAAAATAAATTGATATATATATTCGATATCTTTTACGCTACGAGGGGTGAATGCCCTTTTTGCGTAAACGATTTGTTTCCGTTAACCTTGTCTTTGTTTATGATTTTTGTTCTTTGAACAAATTACCATAACCTTGCCTTCTCTTTTAATAACCTTGCACTTATCGCACATCGGTTTAACAGACGGTCTGACTTTCATAAATTATGTTCCTCCGATATTTTTTGAACTTTTAAATTTTTGCTTAATGCTTATGATTTGCTACGCCAAACGATTCTTCCTTTTGATAAGTCGTAAGGACTCATTTCGAGTTTTACCGAGTCTCCCGGAATAATTTTAATGTAATTCATTCTTAACTTTCCGGAAATATACGCGGTAATAACGAAACCGTTTGATAATTTTACCTTAAACGTTGCGTTGGGAAGCGCTTCCAATATAACGCCTTCCGCTTCTATCACGTCGTTTTTCGACACAATTAAATCCTCCGTTTTATATTATAACGTTAGTATCTCTACACCGTTATCGGTAATAGCAATAGTGTTTTCGTAGTGCGCCGACGGTTTTCCGTCGGACGTTACGCATTTCCACCCGTCGATATCGACGTGGTAATCCCCCATGTTTATCATGGGTTCGACGGCAAGCGTCATACCTCGTCTTATCCTTACGCCCACGCCCTTTTTGCCGTAATTGGGAACTTCCGGTTCTTCGTGCAGAAACCTGCCCACGCCGTGTCCGACCATATCTCTTACGACGGAAAAGCCGTTAGATTCCGCGTGTTGCTGTACGGCGTATCCGATATCTCCTATCGCGCCGCCTATGGTAATCGCTTCGATCCCTTTAAAAAAACATTCTTTGGTAACTTCGATAAGTCTTAATTTTTCGGGGGAACAATTACCGACGGGAAAAGTCCTTGCCGCGTCCGAGTGGTACCCGTTTAGCACGCAACCGGTATCGATAGACACGATTTCGCCTTCCTTTAAAACTCTGTCCGAAGGAAAACCGTGTACGACCTGTTCGTCGATTGAAACGCAAATAGTTCCGGGAAACCCGCCGTAACCTAAAAAATTAGGTTTTGCGCCGCGTGACGCTATATAATCGAAAGCGAAGCGGTCAAGATCTTTTGTGGCTACCCCGGGGCGTATTTTTTCTTCGAGAAGTTTCAGCATGTCGCCGATAATCAGGCATGACGCTTTGATTTTCTCGATTTCTTGCGGTGTTTTTACGTAAATCATTTCAGCACCTTAACGATATCCTGAAAAACTTCTGAAACGGGTTGATCTCCGTTTACAATTTTCAACAGACCGCTTTTTTGATAATAATCAATCAACGGCGCCGTTTTTTCCGTATAAACATTAAGCCTGTTAAGTACCGTTTGTTCTGTATCGTCTTCGCGCTGGATAAGCGCGCCGCCGCATTTTAAACAAGCCGATACGTTTCCGATAAAGTCAACGTGATGGGGTTCGCCGCACACGGCGCATACGCGCCTGCCGGTGAGCCTTCTCATGAGCCTCGTCATAGGGATAACGATGTCAATAACCGCGTCGATTTCGGCAAAACTTGCCAAAGCCTCCGCTTGCGCGACATCTCTCGGAAATCCGTCGAGGATAAAACCGTTTTTACAATCGTCCTCGATGATTCTTCCCCTGACTATCTCGACCGTGACTTCGTCGGGGACCAACAGTCCCCTATCGATATAGTTTTTCGCAACGATACCGATAGGAGTTTGGTCTTTTATGTTTTGTCTGAATATGTCACCCGTTGAAATGTGCGGAATAGAAAACTTTTCGGCTATCATGGAAGCCTGAGTTCCTTTACCCGCGCCGGGTGCGCCCAAAAAAACGATATTCATAAATCTCGCTTATTATTTAAGGAAACCTTTGTAATTCTTCATCATTATCTGAGATTCCAGAGCGGTATTGAATTCCAATGCCACGGATACGCAGATGATAAGCCCCGTTGCGCTGAATACGGTCGATGCCGACTGTAACACCGTCTTAAACAAGATGGCGGGAACGAGAGCCATGAAAGCGAGGAAGATTGCGCCGAACAAAGTGATTCTGTTCTGTACTTTCTTCAAATAATCGGCAGTAGGCTTACCCGGTCTGATACCCGGAATAAAACCGCCGTTTTGTTGAATGGTCTTGGAAATGTCTTCGGGGTTAAATTGAAGCGTTGCGTAAAAATAAGCAAAGCCCAATATAAGCAAGCAAAGAACAATCATGTAAAGCCATGAGTTAGTTCCCATCCATTTCTGCCACCAGAGGATAAATCCGCCGTTGGGAGCAATCATCGTGCCGATAAGTTCGGGGAACGATAAAATGGAAAAAGCAAAAATCAGAGGCATAACGCCGCTTGCGTTTACTTTAATGGGAATAACCGTCGATTGTCCGCCGTACATTTTTCTTCCCTTGACCTGTTTAGCGTACTGAACGGGAATTTTTCTTTCGGAAAGTTCAACGAAGACGATAAGACCGAATACTACGATTATTATCGCAACGAAGCCTACGAAACGCCATAAAGCGTTGAAGTCGCCGCCGAAAATGCTCGTAAGCATACTTATTGTCTGCGTACCTACCGTCGTTAAAATACCGACGAAGATGAGAAGCGAAATACCGTTTGAAACGCCGTTTTCGGTAATTCTTTCGCCGAGCCATACCGTAATAAGAGCGCCGGACGAATAGAAAACAACCAGAACGACGTAGCAAAGCCATTTCTGATTTCCGAAAAGTTGTAACATAGAAGTATGACCGGAAGCGCTTGAAATAGCCGTATCGCCGTAAGCGATCAAAATGCCGACCGATTGCAAAATTGCAAGAATCAAAGCGCCGATACGCGTAATGTTGGCGATCTTCTTCTGACCTTCTTCACCTTGTTTGGATAATCTTTCCAATGCGGGAATTGCAACTGCTAAAAGTTGAATAATAATCGAAGCATTAATGTAAGGCCCGATACCCATTGCAAACCAGGTACCTTGCGCAAGAGCGCCGCCCGACATCATTGACATAATATTGAGATACGATACCTTTCCGAGGTCGGCTTCGTTGATTAAGTAACCGCCGATACCGGGAACGGGAATATAGCATCCCAATCTGTAAATCAAAACGAATAATAACGTAATGAATATTTTCGTTCTGATTTCTTTTACTTTAAATGCATTTTTTAATGTTTCAAACATGTTTTATACCCCGCTAAAAGCAAACTATTTATCAAGTTCGCAAGTTCCGCCTGCTTTCTCGATAGCCTCTTTTGCGGACGCGGAAAACGCAGCCGCTTTAACGGTAAGCGCAACGGTTAATTCTCCGTTACCGAGTACTTTCAAGCCCTGAGAACGTTTGACTTCTTTGATAAGCCCCGCTTCGTATAAAGCGTCGTAATCCACTACGGCACCCGCTTCGAAAGCGTTGAGCGCTTCCAGATTGACTACCGCGTAAACTTTCTTGAAATAATTGTTGAAACCACGCTTCGGAGAACGTCTTATCAAAGGCATCTGACCGCCTTCGAAACCGGGACGAACACCGCCGCCGCTTCTTGCCCATTGACCTTTATGACCTCTGGTAGAAGTTTTGCCCATGCCTGAGCCGATACCTCTGCCTACTCTTTTAGCGCTCGTTCTCGAGCCGAAGGCAGGTTGTAAATTTCCTAATCTCATAAAGCCACCTCTTATACGTTTTCGACCTTAACAAGGTGCTTAACTTTGAAAAGCTTACCCTGAAGGGCGGGACTGTCTTTAAATTCGTTCGACTGACCGATTTTTTTAAGTCCTAACGACTCAACGGTAGCCTTTTGATCTTTAAGACAACCAATAGTGCTTTTAATAAGGGTTACTTTAACTCTGTTTTCAGCCATTTTTAAAGCCCTCCTTATCCGAGAATCTCTTCCACGGTTTTACCGCGAAGCGCAGCGACCTGCTCAGCCGTACGAAGTTGCGATAATCCCGTAACAACCGCTTTAACCATGTTGATGGGGTTGCTGGTTCCGTGAGATTTCGTTCTGATGTTTTTAATGCCGCATGCTTCCATAACCGCACGAACGGGGCCGCCTGCGATAACGCCGGTACCTTCTTCGGCAGGCAACATGATAACCGAACCGCGACCGAACTTGCCTACAAGCGCGTGAGGAATAGTGCTTCCGTCCATAGCGACGGTAATCATATTCTTCTTTGCCTGCGTGGAGGCTTTTTCGATTGCTTCGGGTACTTCGTTGGCTTTACCCATGCCGTAACCGACTTTGCCGTTTTCGTCACCTACTACAACGAGGGCTGCGAAACGCATTTTCTTACCGCCTTTAACAACCTTTGTAATACGGTTGACGGAAATAAGTTTTTTGTTAAGACCGTCTTTTTCCTCGGGTCTTCTTTGTGGTCTTCCGTTTTCTCTTGCCATTTCAAAGTCCTCCTTTAGAATTTAAGTCCGCCTTCTCTTGCGCCGTCTGCAAGGCTTGCCACTCTACCGGTGTAGATGTAACCGCCACGATCGAAAACGACGTTTGCGATGCCTTTCGCCAAAGCCTTTTCGGCAAGTTTGGCTCCGACAATCTTGGCTTGTTCTTTTTTGGTCTTACCGTCTAATAATTTAGCGATTTCTTTTTCGACGGAAGAAGCGGCAACCAAAGTATTGCCCGCCGCGTCGTCGATAATCTGCGCGTAAATGTGATTAAGACTTCTGTAAACGCAAAGTCTGGGAGTTTCGGGCGTACCGCTCAATTTCTTCCTGACTCTTGCGTGTCTTTTTAATCTGTCCTGATTTTTATCGATTTTAGTAATCATAATTCACTACTCCTTATTTACCGGCCGTCTTGCCTTCCTTACGTACGATTACTTCGTCTTTGTAACGGATTCCGTAGCCGTGATAAGGTTCGGGCTTTCTCATAGCCCTTAAGGTTGAGGCAACCTGACCTACGTCAACTTTATTGATACCGCTGACGGTGATTTCGGTTGCGGACGGACAAGCAAGTTTTACGCCTTCCAGAGGAAGATATTCGACGGGGTGGGAAAAACCGATGTTTAAAACCAATTTTTCGCCCTGCATGTTAACCTTCCAGCCTACGCCGTTAACGATTAAGGTTTTCGTGAAACCTTCGGTAACGCCGACGACCATGTTATGAAGAAGCGCTCTGTAAAGACCGTGCTTGGCGCGGACAGGACCTTCGTCGCTGTTTCTCGTGAATACTACGGTATTACCTTCCACGTTGGGCGTGATAACCGAATCGTAATCCTGAGTAAGCGTACCCTTGGGACCTTTAACTGTCATAAGGTTGTTGGAAAAATCAACCGTAACGCCGGCGGGGATGACCACCGGTTCTCTACCGATTCTCGACATCTTAACCCCTCCTTACCAGACGTAAGCGAGTATCTCGCCGCCGTGATGCAGTTTTCTTGCCTCTCTGTCGGTCATAACGCCCTTGGGAGTAGAAACGATTGCGATACCCATTCCGTTCAAAACTCTGGGAAGTTCATCGTAACCTGCATAAATTCTCAAACCGGGTTTGGAAATTCTCTTTAAACCGGTTATAACCTTTTCGCCCTTTGCGCCGTATTTGAGGGTAACAACGATTTTGCTGTCAAGTCCTTCGCCATCCACTTTGTAGTCCGCAATATAGCCTTCGTCTAAAAGAATCTGTGCAATTGCTTTCTTTGTGTTGGAAACGGGGATTTCAACAACTTCACGTTTGACAACCAACGCATTTCTGATTCTTGTGAGCATATCTGCAATAGGATCTGTCATTGTTATTTCCTCCTTACCAGCTTGATTTCTTAACGCCGGGAATCTGTCCCTTGTATGCTAAGTTTCTGAAGCAAATACGGCAGACACCGTACTTACGAAGAACAGCGTGCGGACGACCGCAGATACTGCATCTCGTGTACGCTCTCGTAGAAAACTTAGGCGTTCTTTGCTGTTTATTGATCATTGATTTTTTTGCCATAGTTTATCTCCTTATTAAGCCTTGAAGGGCATGCCGAGCGCTTTTAAAAGCTCTTTAGCTTCTTCGTCGGTCTTAGCGGTAGTTACGAAGCAAATATCGAACCCTCTGATCTTTTCGATCTGGTCGTACTGGATTTCGGGGAAGATAAGTTGTTCTTTAACGCCCATGGCGTAGTTACCTCTGCCGTCGAATGATTTTGTAGGAACGCCTTTGAAGTCTCTTACTCTCGGTAAAGCAACCGATACGAGCTTATCGAAAAAGTCGTACATTCTGTTTCCGCGAAGAGTTACCTTCAGACCTACGTTCATACCTACCCTGACTTTAAAGTTTGCAACGGATTTTTTAGCGGTAGTAAGCACTGCTTTCTGACCGGAAATCTGAGCAAGTTCCTGTTGAACGAGTTGAATACTTTTGGCATTATCCTTAATGTCGCCCAAACCGCCGTTGATGGTAATCTTAACGAGTTTAGGTACCTGATTAACGTTGGTATAGTTAAAATGCTTTATAAGATAAGGTACGACTTCTTGTTCGTAACGTTGTCTTACTCGGCTGACGTACTTTGAATCGGTTGCAGTTTCTTTAGCAACCTGAGTCTTGTTACTTGCCATTTTTTATCTCCTTATTGGCTTATTATTATTTAGCAGCCTTCTTAGCAGGCTTTGCGGTTTTACCCGCTTTAGTTTGTTTTGCCTCTTTTACGTCGAGAGCGGCGCCGCATTTGGCGCATACTCTGATCTTTTTGTCTTCAACGATTGCGTGGTGAACCCTCGTTCCCTTTCCGCAAGCGGGGCATACGACCAAAACGTTGGAAGCGTCGATGGGGCCTGCCATATCGACGATACCGCCCGTTTCTTTTGCGGAGCGGGCTTTCTGATGCTTCTTCTGAACGTTTACGCCGTCAACCGTGATTCTGTTTTCCTTGGGGAAAGCGGTAAGAACTTTACCGGTCTTGCCGGCGTCCTTTCCCGTTAAAACATATACTGTATCGTTCTTTTTAACTTTCATGATTAATCTCCTTACAGAACCTCCGGCGCGAGGGAAATGATTCTCATGTAATCTTTTTCCCTTAATTCTCTTGCGACAGGCCCGAAGATACGGGTACCGCGGGGCTGTTTTGCCGCGTCGATGATAACGGCTGCGTTGTCGTCAAATCTGATATGAGTACCGTCGGGACGTCTTAAACCGCTGGTAGTCCTTACGATAACCGCTTTGACTACGTCGCCTTTTTTAACCGCGCCGCCCGGAGTAGCCGTTTTTACGCTGGCAACTATAACGTCGCCTATGTTGCCCCATTTACGATAAGAGCCACCGAGAACTTTTATGCACATTAACTCTTTAGCACCCGAGTTATCTGCTGCTTTTAATCTTGTCTGCGCTTGTATCATAGTAGCCCTCCTGTTACTTAGCCTTTTCTACGATGGCGGCAACTCTCCAATTCTTGTCCTTACTTAATTTTCTGGTTTCAACAATTCTTACCTTGTCGCCAATACCGCACTCGTTGTTTTCGTCGTGCGCCTTGAACTTTTTGGAAGTAGTGATAGTCTTTTTGTAGAGGGGGTGTTTAGCCTTTTCTTCCACCACTACCACGACCGTTTTGTCCATCTTGTCGGAAGATACGATTCCTACTCTTTCTTTACGTAAATTTCTCATCATAATCCTCCTTAAGCCTTCTTGATTTCTCTTTCTCTTATAACCGTTTTGACTCTTGCGATATCCTTCTTGACGCCGTTTAAGACGTTGGGATTTTCAAGTTGTCCGGTTGCGTGACGGAAACGAAGGTTAAAAAGTTCGTCTTTAAGTTCAGCCAACTTCGTGGTGAGCTCGTCGTCGGTCATTTCATGAATCTGTTTCGCTTTCATTAGCCCTCACTCCCTTGTTCGATATTTTCTTTCTTTACGATTTTGCATTTGCAGGGAAGTTTATGACTTGCAAGTCTTAACGCTTCTCTTGCGTCGGCTTCGGCTACGCCGGCAATTTCAAATAATACTCTGCCGGGTTTTACGACCGCTACCCAATATTCTACCGCGCCTTTACCGCTACCCATACGGGTTTCGGCAGGTTTTTTGGTAACAGGTTTATGAGGGAATATATCGATCCAAACCTGCCCGCCGCGTTTTGTGAATCTCGTCATTGCGACACGGGCCGCCTCTATCTGGTTGGAAGTAATCCAACTGGGGCTTTCCGCAACCAATCCGTATTCGCCGTAAGCAATTTTATTGCCTTTGGTGCATTTACCGGTCATTCTGCCGCGATGTTGTTTTCTTCTTTTAACTCTCTTAGGCATCAACATAATTAAGCTTCGCCTCCTTCTTTTTTCATTCCGCCGAGGACTTCGCCTTTATATACCCAAACTTTGATGCCGATAGCGCCGAAGGTAGTTCTTGCAACGGCGAAACCGTAATCGATGTCTGCTCTTAAAGTCTGCAGAGGAATGGATCCTTCGTGATAGTGCTCGGTTCTTGCGATTTCGGCACCGTCAAGACGACCGCTGACCATTGCTTTTACGCCTTTTGCGCCCAATCTCATGGCGCGGGAGATGGCTTGCTTCATGCATCTTCTGAAAGAAGCGCGTTTTTCAAGCTGTGCCGCGATGGATTCGGCAACGAGTTGAGCGTCGCAGTCGGGTTTCTTAACTTCGATAATATTGATACCGATTTGTTTACCTTTCGCGATTTTGGACAAATCGTTCTTGATAACTTCGATTTCGGCGCCTTGCTTACCGATAAGTACGCCCGGACGAGCCGTATAAATGGTAACCGCGATTCTGTTAGCCGCTCTTTCGATAGTTATTCTCGAGATGGCGGCGGCGTAATATTTTTCTTTTACGAAAGTTCTTATTTCGTAATCCTCTTTGAGGAATGCGGAAAAGTTCTTCTTGTCGGCATACCACTGGGTATCCCAGCCTTTGATGACTCCGACTCTTATTCCGTGCGGATTAACTTTTTGTCCCATAGTATCCTCCTCGTTACGCCTGTGCGTCTAAAACCACGGTAATGTGGCTGGTGCGTTTTAAGATTCTGAAACCGCGACCGTGAGCCATAGGTTGCATTCTCTTAAGCGTGGGCCCCATGTCTGCGTAGCATTCCGCTACGTAAAGGTCGGCGGGGTTCATAGAATTGTTATGTTCTGCGTTGGCGCTGGCGGATAAAACAACCTTTTTGACGGGTTCCGCGCCGGCTTTACTGCAGTTTTCCAAAATAGCAACGGCTTCGTTAACCTTTTTGCCTCTTATAAGATCCAAGACTACTCTTACCTTATAGGGGGAAATACGGATGTACTTAGCGCACGCTCTCGGTCTTCTGTCTTTGTTTTCCGCAATTTTAGCGGCTTTTAATTTCATATTCTTTGCCATAGTTATCTACTCCTTACTTCGCACCGGTAGTCTTGGCGCCCGCGTGACCTTTGAACGTTCTGGTAGGAGCGAACTCACCGAGTTTGCAACCGACCATGTCTTCGGTAATATACACGGGAACGTGCTTTCTGCCGTCGTAAACGGCGATAGTATGACCAACCATTTGCGGGAATATGGTGGAAGATCTCGACCAGGTTTTTAATACGGTCTTTTTATTTTCTGCGTTTAAAGCCTCTATTCTTGCAAGTAATTTAGGTTGCACGAAAGGTCCTTTCTTTACACTTCTACTCATATCGGATCTCCTTAGTTAACGCGTTTAAGAATAAACTTGTCGGTCTTATTCTTTTTCTTTCTGGTCTTATAACCGAGCGCCGGCTTACCCCAAGGCGTTTGAGGACCGGGACGACCTACGGGCGACTTACCTTCACCACCGCCGTGGGGGTGATCGCAAGGGTTCATAACGGAACCGCGAACGGTAGGACGGATACCCATATGACGAACTTTACCCGCTTTA
This sequence comes from uncultured Clostridia bacterium, assembly GCA_934278995.1. Lineage (GTDB taxonomy): Bacteria > Bacillota > Clostridia > Christensenellales > Borkfalkiaceae > UBA4636. The sequence goes on along the minus strand of CAKQWM010000009.1, from coordinate 6,202 downwards.
CCGATACGAATGATTTCGTGATCGAGGTTGCCAACCTGACCTATGGTAGCCTTGCAGTTTAACTGAACGTATCTCATTTCGCCGCTCGGCATCTTTAAGGTAGCGAGTTTTTCGTCTTTAGCCATAAGTTGAGCAGCCATACCGGCGGCGCGGGCAAATTGTCCGCCCTTACCGGGCTGAAGCTCGATATTGTGAATCATAGTACCTACGGGAATGAAAGCCAACTTCAGACAGTTACCGACTTTGATATCGGCGTTGTCGCCGCTTAAAAGTTTGTCGCCTACGTTAAGACCGTAAGGAGCGATGATGTATCTCTTTTCGCCGTCGGCATAACATAAAAGTGCGATGTTTGCGCTTCTGTTGGGATCGTATTCGATGGTTTTTACGACCGCTTCGATTCCGTCTTTATTTCTCTTGAAGTCTATGATACGGTATTTTCTTCTGTTTCCGCCGCCGTGATGACGAACGGTAATCTTACCTTGCGCGTTTCTTCCGCCCTTATGACGCTGATCTTCGAGTAAAGATCTCTCCGGGGTAGTCGTCGTAATTTCTTCGAAAGTACTTACCGACATGAAACGGCGAGCAGGCGTTGTAGGTTTATATCTTTTAATACCCATTTTCAATTCCTCCGCTATTACGAGAGCGACTTGAAGAACTCAATGTCCTTGCTCGCTTCGGTCAATTTAACGACTGCCTTCTTATAAGACGGGGTGTAACCTTGGTTTCTACCCATTCTTTTAAGTTTACCGCGGCAGTTTGCAGTGTTTACTTTTTCTACTTTTACGCCGAAAAGTTCTTCAACCGCATATTTTATCTGCGTTTTGTTCGCTCTTTTATCAACGACGAAAGTATATCTCTTGTTCTCGATGGAACCGTAAGTTTTTTCGGTGAGAACAGGTTTTATAATGATATCTCTTGCTTCCATTATTCTCCGTAAACCTCCTGTAATTTTTCAACAGAGCCTTTTGCGAGAACGATTACGCTGTTTTTAACGACGTCGTAAGTGTTGAGTTGTTCAACGGGAAGGGTTTGAAGATTTTTAAGGTTCCTCGCCGCCCTTATTACCTTTTCGTCGTTATTGCACATAACGATAAGCACGGACTTTTCAAATTTGAAAGCATTCGTAAACGCAACCATTTCTTTGGTCTTTCCGTTTGCTACCGCTACTTCGTCGATTACGTAAAACTCGTTATCGGCAAGTTTTTTAGAAAGCGCCGAGAATAAAGCGATTCTCTTTGCGCAGATGTTCATCTTCTTTCTGAAATCTCTTGACTTGGGAGCGAATACGACGCCGCCTTTAATCCATTGAGGCGCCCTCGTCGAACCCTGACGAGCGTTACCGGTGCCTTTCTGACGATAAGGTTTCTTACCGCCGCCTCTGACTTCCGTTCTCGTTAAAGTACTTTTCGTACCCTGTCTTTCGTTTGCTAATCTGGTTACGACCGCCTGATGAATCAACGGTTCGTTGTATTCGATGCAGAAAAGGTTTTCGTCAAGTTCGACAACGCCTTTTTCCTGAGCATTCATATTATATAATTTTACGCTTGGCATTATCCGAAACCTCCTTATGCTTTAACGCTGTTTTTGATGGTAACGATTCCGCCCTTAGGACCGGGAACGGCGCCGCGCACCAATATAGCGTTTCTTTGAACGTCAACTTTAATAACTTCAAGGTTCTGAACGGTAACTTGTTCGACACCGTACTGACCTGCTAAGTGTTTGTTCTTAAATACTCTTGACGGATCGCTTATAGAACCCATGGAACCGACTTCTCTGTGAACGGGGCCTACGCCGTGCGTTTCTTTAAGTCTGTGTTGATTCCATCTTTTGATTACGCCCGTAAAGCCGTGTCCTTTGGTAATACCGACGACATCGACCTTGTCACCTTGCGCGAAAGTATCGCAGTCGATTACTTTGCCTACTTCGTAAGTTTCGGCATTGTCAAGACGGAATTCTTTAAGATATTTGTGAGGTTCGAGACCTGCTTTCTTAAACTGACCGAGGTTAGGTTTGTTGATTTCTTTTTCGGTAATTTTAGAAAAACCTAATTTAACTGCGGAATAACCGTCGCGGTCAACCGTTTTGACCTGAACAACCGGGCAGGGGCCTGCCTCGATTACGGTAACGGGGATTACTTTTCCGTCGGGGGAAAAGATCTGCGTCATACCTAATTTTCTTCCAATGATTGCTTTATTCATCGATAAAGTTCACCTCCGTATATTTTCAAAAACGATTACAATTTGATCTTTACGTCCACGCCTGCGGGAAGATGAATACTGTCTAAAATCTTAGCGTTGGTGGAGTAAATGTCGATAAGGCGTTTGTGAGTTCTTAATTCGAACTGTTCACGACTGTCCTTATACTTATGCGGGGAACGCAAAATGGTAACGATTTCCTTTTCCGTGGGAAGAGGAATGGGACCGCTTATTTTAGCGCCCGCTTTTTTCATCGTTTCGACGATGCGTGCCGTAGCCTGATCAACCATGTTATGGTCGTAAGCCGATAATTTGATTCTGATTTTCTGTCCTGCCATTGAAAAATTCCTCCGTTTTATACTAACTTTTACTAAGTTGTGGCAATTTAGGACGTTTTGCCGCGATTTTTCTCGTATTTTGCTGTGTGTTTGTCAAGAAAAACCGTTTTAACAACTCTGCCGTGTGTATCGAACCGTCGGGCATTAAAAAATCATCTGCGCCGTGTTTAGCAGATGACTTAACTTCCGTAGGGTTCGGTTAGTCGCAGGGGTAAATCCCCCACATTTGTCAGCAAAAATTATCTTCCCGGCAGTCTGAGCGACGCTCACTTACGGGGTTTAAAGTAACTTTTTGCCTCAACCCTTTTTACACAGCGTATCAATCATACAATATACGCCGTTTATTGTCAAACGTTTTTTCACGGTTTTTCAAAAAATTTTCGGCTATTTTGAAAAACCGCGTTAAAAACCGCCGTTTTTTGCGCCAAACCGTAATTTAAACAATCCAAACAGCAATTTAAACAATATTGTCGCGCGCGTAGGATTTTAATAAGTCTTAAAAAACCTTTCGGATTTTTAAGTTAACGGCTGTTTTTACTTATCATATTCAAAAAATACTTGTGAATACGTAAATCACCCGTAAGTTCGGGGTGAAACGACGTCGCTAAAATATTACGTTGACGAACGGCGACGATATTGCCGTCAACCTCGGACAAAACTTCTACGTCTTTTCCGACGCTTTCAAAATAAGGCGCCCTTATAAAAGTCATGGGGACGCTTCCCACGCCTTTAAAATCGGCTACCGTCTGAAAGGAAGCAAGTTGCCTGCCGTAAGCGTTACGCTTTACGACCGCATCGAGAACGCCGAGATGTACGGTTTCGTCGTCGGAAAGTTTCTTTGCGAGAAGTATCATTCCCGCGCACGTACCGAAAACGGGAAATCCGTTTTTTATAGCGTTTTTCACGGGGGTAAACAATTCTTCTTCCCGAAGAAGTTTTCCTATAACGGTCGATTCGCCGCCAGGTAAAATAAGCCCGTCTAAATCAGGCGCAAACTGTGATAACCGACGAATTTCAACGGCGGTGGCGCCAAGCGCTTCAACGCATTTTTCGTGTTCGTAAAAAGCGCCCTGAAGCGCAAGAACTCCTATTTTCAAATTATTTGCCTCTTTCCGCCATTAAAAGCGCTATTTCTTGTTCGTTGATGCCGACCATCGCCTCGCCTAAATCTTCGGAAATTTCAGCAAGAATTTTAGGATTGTCAAAATTAGTTACCGCTTTAACGATTGCGCGCGCGCGTTTTTCGGGATCGCCTGACTTAAAAATACCGCTTCCGACAAAAACGCCCTCCGCCCCTAACTGCATCATAAGCGCGGCGTCGGCAGGGGTAGCGACTCCTCCTGCGGCAAAGTTTACTACAGGTAATTTTTTATTGTCGCGGACGTATCTGACAAGTTCGACGGATACGCGAAGATTTTTCGCTTCCTCGTAAAGTTCGTCTTCGCTCATCGACGTTATTTTTCTTATCTGCGACTGGATAAGACGCATGTGGGTTACCGCCTGAACGACGTCGCCCGTTCCGGGTTCTCCTTTCGTTCTTATCATGGATGCGCCTTCGGAAATTCTTCTTAACGCTTCTCCGAGGTCTTTGGCTCCGCACACGAAAGGTACGTCGAACTTGGTCTTGTCGATGTGATAAACGTTGTCTGCGGGAGATAAAACTTCGCTTTCGTCAATATAGTCTATGTCTATGGCTTGTAAAATCTGAGCCTCGGCAAAATGACCGATACGGCATTTTGCCATAACGGGAATAGACACGGCTTGTTGTATGCTTTTTATCATTTTCGGATCGGACATTCTCGATACGCCGCCTGCCGCTCTTATGTCGGCGGGGATACGCTCTAAAGCCATAACCGCGCAAGCGCCTGAAGACTCGGCAATTTTTGCTTGTTCCGGCGTGGTAACGTCCATTATAACTCCGCCTTTGAGCATCTGGGCTAAATTTCTGTTGACTTCCTGACGGGACATATTATTATTCCTCTTGATGATTATTTCGTTTTGACGATTATTTGTTTTTGCGGCGCGGAAACGAACTCGTTTGCCGTATCGCAAAAAAGGATGATTTTTAAAATCGGCAACCACCGCCGACTGATTTTTCAACCGCGGTAATTATATCATTATTTTATTCGTCGGTCAATGAATTTTAGTATTACGACCGATAATTTTCAATAAAGCCGGTCTATCTTACGTAAACACCTTAAGCGAAGCCGAACTGAACGTGTTCAATTCAAAAAGTTTAATGCTATGCCTATTCGCAATAGGTCTTACAAAATTATCCGAAGTCGATAGAGCGGGAGTTTACAAAACGACAAGCGTAAGCGCGTATATTAAAAACGCCGTAAATATTCACCGAATAAGCGAAAAAGAAGGTAAAAAGACCGACGAAATAATTGAAAAATATAGGAATAACAGGCTTATAGGGGCGCTTTTTAAAAAAATTGCTTTTAACGAATTATTTTAAAAGCAAAAACACTTTGTTTGAAAAACTTTTTTGCCGAAGACAGAGTAATAAGATTGCGTTTCTTTATTAAAAAAGTATCGATAACAGGCTTATAGGCGCGCTTTCTATAATAAACGAGTTTAAAAATAACAAAATGGCGAGCCTTTATTTTATTGCAAAACAAAATATTGTCAAATAAATCACTTACCGCTTTGCGATAAATATAGAAACCCAAGACTTTTACTCCACGATAAAATATTCAATATAGCAATCATTTTCGGCGCATACCGAAACGGAATATTCTTCTTTGAACAATTTCATTTCATTACTCTTTAAAAAATCTGTTTTATATTTTTTATAATCGAAATAATTATCGTCGCTTCGCTTGAAAGCACTTTCTTTTGCCGCCCAAAGCGCCGATAATCGACTTATAGGGGCATTTTTATATGTTTTATATTCTTCATCAGAACACACTTTTTTTAAAAAAGCATGTTTTTTAGAACCTATCTTTTTATCAAACATAGCAATATTTTCGATATCGACGCCGATCGGCGCGTTGCTTATCGCCACGCCCGCAACGCCGTTCGAATGAGTAAGCGAAAAATAAAATCCGTCGGAAACCCACTTACCGTTTTCCTTTTTTTTAAAATTATAACTTGTCAATTCTTTACCGAAAGCGTCTTTTACGGCAAAAGAAAGCAACGCCCATACGGACGACTTTTCACGTTTTACTTTCTCGTTTTTACATCCGAGTATTTCGTCCGCTCTTTCTTCCGGATAAATCGGCAAACCCGATTCTTTCGTTTTCGCAAAATAAATTTTAGCAAAAGTCGTTGAAAAGTTCCCCCTCTCTTTTGTATTCGTTTCGATTTTGCTTTTACGCTTATATTCGGACATACGCTAACCTCTTTTATTGATTTATGTTACCACAACAGCGTCGTTTTAGCAATCGTTTTTTGTTTCTTTTCGCCTTTTCAACGCGCGATGCGTCATAGTCGTCAAAAACCGATAATATTTTTCTTAAAAATCGTTTTTATCCGTCAATTCGCTTGTCTTTTTTTGTTGAATTTGTTATATTTATTGTTGCCGATAAACTTTGGGGATTCGCCAAGCGGTAAGGCTACGGACTCTGACTCCGTCATCCGGGAGTTCAAATCTCTCATCCCCAGCCAAGAAAAAAAGATAGGTTTTCCTATCTTTTTTTCTTATTCGGGAAAGTTAAAGAGAGA
>CAKQWM010000008.1 GCA_934278995.1 uncultured Clostridia bacterium | reverse complement strand
CGCGTGTTTGGTTGCGTGTCCGAATCCCCTGTTTTAACACTCTATATACTATCAAATTAAAAACTACTTTCTCTATCAAATCAAGAAGTACCCGTCGGGTTTACCGACGGGTACTTTTTGGCAGGGGAGACGCGATTCGAACACGCAACCTACGGTTTTGGAGACCGCTACTCTACCGTTGAGCCACTCCCCTATTTCGTTAGCATTAAGATTTTATATCAATCTTGAATAAATGTCAACGAAATTTAACCGTATTTTACGAAAAACACGGGTTTTGTAACTTTTAACCCGTTCAAAGTGTGAAAGCGGGTTAATACCCTACGCATAAGCCGTTAGCGTAACGACGTATCGCTCAAACTCAGCCGTCTGTCGGCGCTTGGTTTTATTTTCGTTTTATTTCTGAATTTCAAAGAAAGCGGAAAGGCAAATCGCCTTTCCGCCTGATTAAAAACTTGTTAACTTAATTTAAATTACGCCACGCAAATACCGCGCGATAATTACATTCCGTAAGAAGCGCAATCTAATATAACGCCGAAGTACGGAGCGTTTTTAGAGTGCGATAAAGCGCCTGCGGACATATAAACGGCAAGTTTGCTATGAGTATCGGTTGCCCATTTAACGCCGTCGGTTGCGGGGTTAAACGGCTGAGCGCCCGTAGCGCCCAAAGTGTACAATCCCTGTCCGTCGGTAAACATCATGTTTTCGCCCGTCTGGAATATAGGAGCAAATCTGGTTCCGTCGTTTTGAGCCTGCGCTCTTAAAGCCTGAACGTACGGGTTCATAAGATCGAATTTTTCTATAACGTCACCGTTTTCTTTAACCGTCGTATAAGTACCGCGTAATAACATCATGCCTTCGTTTAAGCCCGTAAACAAATCGCCCGGTTCGCAAATCATTGCGGCGATAAAGTTGATATATTGATCGCCCGATGCGCCGTCTTTATAAGGAACCATATTGCCGTTGGCGTCCTTGGTGAAACGAACGGTCTTTTTAACGTTGTTGAATACTCCCGTTTCAAAAGTACCCTTGACGTAGTTTACCAAAGCCTGCGCGCCGTATAACTGATACCAACTTTCGTTGCCCGTTGCGTAAGCCTGAAGAACGGTCTTTTCGTCAACGGTGAGGTCGGAATATCTTCCGCCCTCAGTAGAAGTATGGTTACCGTCGGAAAGGATGAATAAAGGTCCGCCCGCGCCGATAAATTCGCAATTGGTTACGTCGGCTTTCGCGCGCCACATATAAATCATGTTGCTGTAAGCGTCGTAAATTTTTGCCGAATCCGCTTTGAAACTCGTTGCGCCGTAACTGTCGCACGTGACGTTGACATAGAAGCCGTTACCCACTATATTGAAAAAGTTGACGTTGCCGAAGCCGTTAAACATGTTAAGACCTGCGGGAACGTAATCGGAGGTATCCAGTTGCTTCATGTTACCCGTTACGGCAAGGTTTTTAATATTAAACTGTAATTCGGTGGGTTGGTCGGTCGGTTGCAACATCTGGAATATCTGCCAGTGAGGAGTAGGATTGTTTACGCTACCGTCCTGGTCACCGACGATAAAAAGATTTCTGCCGCCTTCAGACGCCGTAACGGGCGTGGTAATACCGTTGTAGTTACCGGAAACGCTGACTTTTGAAGTCGAGAAGAAGCCTTTTTGCATATTGATGCCGTAATTTACAGGTCTGTTTCCGCTTTCGCCCGTGTTGATTATCTGCCACCACTGTTTGTTGCCTACGCCGTCTCTTAAAGAGCCGACGAGCAATTTCTGAGCCTCCTGATTAGCCGTCAAACGGTCTTTTGCGGTAGCATAACCTTCGGTTTGTTCCGTCCAGAAAAAGTAATCGGGAAGAAGGTCGGCGTTGAGTTCAAAACTCGCGTGAAGGACAACCCAATCGATTTTGCCTACGTAGTCGCATAAGGGCTTATCGTCGGCTTCGAGTTTAAGAGAGTTTTCGTTTGAAGTAATTTCAAAAGTGTTGTTGTCAACGGTGCATTTCCATATATCCTGCCAGCGGGTGGAGGTTAAATCGTTCATAACGGAAAGGCCCGTCTGGTCGTAAACGTTATAACCGCCGCCTATAATCACGCATTCGAAAGTTATGGTTTTATCGGAATCTCTCAAAGAAGAAACGCCGTATTCGTTTTCGTCGATGGAAACTTCAACCTTATAGTATTTGCCTGCTGTTTCTTCTGCGAATTTATAAGTGTTGTTTTCGATTTTGACTATGCCCTCTAAATCGGTTTCGGGGATAAGTCTGTATTCGCCGTCTTTACTTGTTTTTTCGTAAACCTTTGCGGTGGTCTTTACGTCGGTGATATCGGCTACGCCTTCTTCACCGATAGCGGTCGCAACGGGACGGAATATAAACTTATTAACGTTACCTACTTCGTAGATTTCGCCCGTTTGACGGAAGTCTGCCCTCGTTTCGGGCTGAGTAGCCGTTCTGTCCTTGGACGCTAAAAGATAATTAGAATAAAATTTAGGCATTGCGAAAGCCGTGATATTCGCTTCGATTACCGAAATTTCCACTTTTTGCGACAAGGCGCCGTAAGTTACGGTGTAAGAGGTTTTGCCGACTTTCGACAAATCGGCTTTTTCTTTTACGGTCAAACTGAGTTTTTTAACCGTACCTTCTTTCGTTTTACCGCTGTCATAGGTAATTTTTGCCGAAAGTTCGTCGTAGTTTATCTCGGAACCGACTACGTATTCGGTTACGGGGTTAACGATTTCAATCTTGGTCGCCGTGCCGAGATTTTCGTTACAACCGACGAGAAGGGTTAACGACAACGCGCACGCCATCGTCAAGCATAAAAGCAATGTGATTGATTTTCTCATGTTTTACTCCTTTGGGTTATATATAATATCGAACGCAAAGCGTCGTATTATTCTTAAATTCGTATTATTTTTAAAAACATCGTAAAAAATAATAAGATATTACCGACAATAAATCCAGACGTCCATCTGCGGACCGGTTGCCGAATCCTGCGCTTTATAAACGACGTGAACGGGACCTTTTTCTTTAAAAATTATCTCTCCCCTGTCTGATAGCGTCGCGGGAGGATCGTTAGGTTCGACAATGGTTATCTTTACGTTTTTGTCCGTGCAGTCGGCGGGTTTTAACTCGTAATTTATCATGATAACCATGCCATCGTGATAATTAACCATAACATAGTAACCGCCGTCGGGCTTTTGCTTTATTTCGTAAGTATCGCCCGTAGAGGACGTTACGGACGTCGGTTTGATTTCTTTAACGTAAACTCTTTCCTCGAAAGGTATCGACTTCATTCCGAAAATGCCGACGATGAGAACCGAACCGAGATATATTACCAGTAAAATTAAAATGGTTGATTTTTTCATGTTCAGTTCTCCACGAAATAGAGTTTCGACCGAATAAAGAACATATACGCCCTGAAACCGGCAAACATTAAGGACAATATCAGCAATATCCTTAACGAGTGCATAGTTCCCCTGTCGGATATGAAATAATAAACGAAGGTTACGAGTATCGACAGCAAAAAGCCTAAAATCGTGGCTTTGGTTTCGTTCGGACTGTCGAACTGCATTCCGACCGTTGCGTATTGATCGCTGTATGAATGCATTACGTCGAGTTCGGCACTCCATAAAAGATGAGAGAGCGTTACGAGCGTAGTGATTACGCCCATAAGTAATATTTCCGCTTTAGAAGCGTCTGAACCGCTTAAAAACGCGGCGGTCAAACCTATTACCGAAGCGATTACGGTAACTATTCTTATCGATATTCTGCCGAGCAATACGTGTATAGGCTCGATAGGTCTTACCTTTAATAAGTTTCGCGCCGCGCCTTCTTTGGAATATACGGTCGCGTATTCGTTGTTGAACGATACGGAAACTATGAGCATTACGAGGAAGTTAAAAGACTTCGTCATAAGTTGCCCCGCGTAATTCGTACTCATTGCGGCATAGATTTTATTCAGAAGAAATATGGCTATGCCGGGTAACAAAAGCCCGATAAGGGTTACAATTATAAAGCGGGTGCTTCTTAACTCTATCATGGCGCTTTCGATATACGGAGAAAGCGTTCTTTTGTGCGTTTTGTTTTTTTTGGGCGGAATAATTGCTTTTTCAAACTCGAATTGTCTTGACGCCATTTTTATAAACAGCGGTTTGGCAACCAGAAAGGATAAACCCGTCAAAAAAGCAAGAATACCCGAAAACGCGAGAGTTATATAAATCGTGTCAAGCCCGAAAAGCGTCGAAGAAATTCTCAGCGTTCCGCCGACGAGCATTTTCGTTATAAAGTAGTAGGGCTTAAACGCGCCCGAAAAACCGTTCAAAAAGTTTTGTATTCCTAAAAAAATAGTTCCCCACTGCCCCATTATGTTTATGTTTTCGGGGATTTTTCCTATAAGTTTTACAAGCGCGTAACTTATCGCCGCGGTTACGAGCAAAATCATTAAAAACTGCAACCATTTATGATTTCTTACGAAAGTCATAACCACGAGGGCGGGAATACTCAAAACCGCGCCCATCGCCACCGGCAAAAGAGATACGGGAACGAAACACAGAATTACCCAGGGATAATAGTACCATACCGCTCCGTTTATGATGCCGTAAGCCAAAAATACGGGTAAAGTTATGGCAAGATTCTTTTTTAGCTCGAAAATAAAATATACGATAAGTTTTGACTCGTAAATCGTCGTCGAGGACGCGGGGAAGGTCAATAATACCTTGTTATCAGCCGTCATATAAAGCGCGTTTACAAGCCCCGCCGTGCAGGTGATAAGCGATAACAGTTGTATGATAACGAAAATTACGTTTACGACGGTATCGGGGATAATACCCGCCGGGCGGAATATCGAAAGCAGATTACAAACGAAAAAGCCCAGATAAAATATTCCCGTAACGATAACGAATTTAAATATCGTGGTTACCGTCTTTATTATAGCGCTCCTTTTGGTCTGCAGAAAAGAAAAATCGAGTTTGTCCTTTACCTGCATCATAACGAGCGGTTTAAGTTTTGAAAAGGAAGTCATTTTTACGCTCCTTTTTCCACCATAACCGGCTCTACTTCGTGTCCGTTAATGGTTTCCATATAGAAGGCTTCGAGGCTCTCGCCTTTTTCTTCCATATCGCGTACGTTACGGACGCATTGTATCTGACCTTTTCTTATAATGGCTATTTTATCGCAAATACGCTCCACAACGTCGATTATATGGCTTGAAAAGAAAACGATGTTTCCTTCTTTTGCGTGCTGTTTCATACATTCTTTGACCTGAAAAATACTGTTGGGATCAAGCCCCGTCAAAGGCTCGTCCAGAATCCAGACTTTGGGATTATGAATAAGCGCGGACATTATGGTTACTTTTTGCTTCATGCCGTGCGAATAGGTTTTTATCTGATTGTCGATAGCCGTTTCAAATTCAAAAAGTTTGATATACTTATTGAGCCTTTCCTCTCTGTCCTCTTTCGACACTTCGTAAAGGTCCGCGATATAGTTTATATATTCCCGCGCCGTAAGTTTTTCGTAAAGGGCGTAATGGTCGGGTACGTAACCGATCTGCATCTTTGCTTCCACGCTTTGCAACGCAACGTCGTATCCGCACACTTCTATAGCGCCGTCGGTTATGGTCTGAATACCTACGATACTTTTGATTATCGTCGATTTACCCGCGCCGTTAGGTCCCAAAAAGCCGTAAATTTCACCGCCGACGACCTCTAAATTTGCGTCTTTTACGGCGTAAACCGACGATTTGGCGTAACGTTTTGTAAAATGTTTCAATACAAGTTTATTCGTGTTTTCCATAGAAACGGGTTCCTTTAAACTTCTTCCATCAAGACGCGATTCGAGCGCTAATCTGTCAACTTTGATTACTTCGTTACGTCTTGCGACGTCTTGCCAGCCGGATACGGCGTTATAGCCGAGTTCGTATAAAAACCACATGCCGAACGCCGCGCCGAAATACACCAAAAAGAATAAAAACTGATACAGCGGGTAAAATTTGAAATGAAGATTGCCTATATCGAATTCCCACGTAAAATGCAACAGATTCATTCCGAACGAGCCGAATTTATCGGGAATAAAGTCGTTGTTCAAAAAGAAATAATTTACGTCGGGATTGTAGTTGGTAAACCATGCGTTGATGATAAGCATCAGAACGAAGTACACGACGAACGATACCATACTGTACTTAAACTCTTTCCATCTCGGACGACGAAACTCCCCTAACCCTACGAGAAGCAAGGGCATAAAGAACGCCTGATAATGACTCAGATAGAACAAGCATATACTCGACGATAATATCAGAGCGTCGCCCGTGTCGGGCATGGTTATAGCGCAAAAAGCGCCTAAAACGTTGATAAAGTAGGTAAAGTAAAATAACTTTTTAAGCCTGAACGTAAGACACAGCGGCGTTACGTACAAAGCGGTATTACAAAGGTGCAACGGTAAAGAGGTTACCCACGAATTACCGGCAAAATCCGCAAACTTATGCGAGAACGAAAACATTATAAGAGCGCCCCAACTGTAATACAGCATGGCAAACCGCTTTGTCTGATCGGATTTGTTGCAGAAAATCAGATACAAAACCACCGGGAAAACGAACGCGGGATATATAAGCAACCTATGATAATAATTCAAATCGATAGGCTTCATCTGATATTTTGTCGCATCGAACAATATTTTCGGATAATAAGGCTCGACGGAAGCAAATAACATTCCCGCAATCGCAAAAGCAAAATATATCCATTCTTTGCCACGAAGCAATACGCTTTTACGGTTTTTTATCGTGTAGATTACGCATAACCCAAGACCTAACGAGGTTTCGAGCGCCAGAAGCAAAGTACGGTAGTTAAATACCGAAGTTGCGTTTTCGCCTACTATTGCGTTTGCGAAATTAAAAAGCGTCGCAAAATTAAAGATGAAAGAAGGTAATCCGAAAAACGCAACCAAAGCGGGTAAAGTTTTAAAGTTGAAAAACGGCGCCAAAATCGCAAGTAAAACGACGGAATACGAAAGCCAAACCTCAAAAAAACCCAAAACGACCTTCCATTTCGCGTTCAGCGCGGGTATCGCGCCGAAGTAATTAACGTCGGAAATAGCGTCTTTTCCCGTCATAAAACGAAAGAAAAACAAAACTATAAGCGCGTAAGACAGGCATTTAAGGTAGTTATTAAGTTTAAGAGGAATTTTTTTGCCGATTAAAAAACCGCCAAAAACCACCGCGAGCGCAATTACCGCGCCGACGGCGTAATACAAAAATATCATAATGTTTTCCGAAAATGCGTTTATTTCTTGGATTTATGAACCTTTTTTGATTATCGGCAAAACGTAAAGCCGATAAACACAACCGCTTTATGTATTTTTTCAACGTGCGTTTCGTTTGAGAATATTTAAAATATTATATAAAATTTTACAAAATACATAAATTTTCGACATAAGTATATCATAAGGTACCCTTGATGTCAACACAAATATCCTTAAACAACCGAATAAATCGTGTTGTTACCGATAAACGCGTAAAGAAACGCGCCCGCACAAACGGACGCGTTAAAACTAATCGTATTATTACGCAAAAATCAGTATTTTTTTCTCGCAACGTAAGTAGTATGCAATACTTCGTGCGCTTCGTGACTACCGGGTTTGCCTAAGTATTCGCCGTAGATAGCCTTGCAAACGGGGCTTTCGTGGCTCTTTCTTAACGGTGTTTCCTTATCGATATCGTATAAAACTTTCGCTCTTAAAGCCTGTACGTCAACGGTTCTTCTCGTATAAGCGTCAACAATGGGTTGACCGCCGCCGTTTACGCAACCGCCGGGGCATGCCATGATTTCGATAAACTGATACGGCGACGTACCGTTTTTAATCTGGTCGCATAATACTCTCGCGTTTTCAAGACCTGATGCGACGGCAACTTTAACTTCGAGTTTACCGACCTTATACGTTGCCTCTTTTATACCTTTGGTGCCTCTTACCTCGGTAAATTCGGGGTTTTTGAGTTCTTTACCCGTCAGAGTTTCCACTGCGGTACGAAGCGCCGCTTCCATAACGCCGCCCGTCGCGCCGAAAATTACGCCCGCGCCGGTGTATTCGCCCAAAGGATTATCAAACGTTCCGTCGGGAATATCGTTGAATAAAATGCCCGCGCGTTTAATCATTCTCGCAAGTTCCCTGCTCGTTATCGCCGCGTCGATATCGGGATATCCCGAAGCCGCCTCGTCGGCGCGGGTTTTTTCAAACTTTTTGGCGACGCAAGGCATTACCGACACTACGAAAATGTTTTCGGGATCGATGTTCATCTTCTTCGCGTAATAAGTTTTCACTATCGCGCCGAACATCTGTTGCGGAGATTTGCAAGTAGATAAATTTGGAATTAAAGCGGGGTAATAGTATTCTAAAAATCTAACCCAACCGGGTGAACAACTCGTAATCATAGGGAGTGTTCCGCCGTCGCTGATTCTTTCGACAAGTTCGTTCGCTTCTTCTAAAATGGTAAGATCCGCCGTAACGTTTACGTCGAAAACTTTGTCGAAATGAAGCATCTTCATCGCCTGAACCATCTTACCTTCCACGTTAGTGCCGATGGGGTAACCGAATTCTTCGCCCAAACCCGCTCTTACGGAAGGAGCAACGCCCGCTATGACGACCTTGTCGGGATCGGCTATAGCCGTAAGAACTTTATCGATTTCGCTCTTTTCGGTTAAAGCGCCGGTAGGACAAACGTTGATGCATTGACCGCAACCAGAACAGGCGGTTTCGGCTAAAGTATCTTCAAAAGCCTGTCCGACGTGGGTTGCAAACCCGCGGTTTAAAGCGTTGATGACGCCGCAATGCTGAACTTTGTTGCAAACGGCGACGCATCTTCTGCAAAGAATACACTTTTCGTTATCTCTCACGAGGTAATCGGTGGAATAATCGGGTTCGTATTTGTTTTCGACGCCGTGATAAAACGAAGCGTCGCAACCGTATTCGTAAGCGAGCGACTGAAGTTCGCAATGGAGGTTTCTGTCGCAGGACAAACATTCTTTT
The DNA here is from genome assembly GCA_934278995.1 of uncultured Clostridia bacterium. Lineage (GTDB taxonomy): Bacteria > Bacillota > Clostridia > Christensenellales > Borkfalkiaceae > UBA4636. The sequence continues at coordinate 86,908 of CAKQWM010000008.1, read as the reverse complement.
TTATGGTCGGACAAAATAAGTTCCAAAGTGGTCTTTCTCGATTCACGAATTTTAGGCGTATCGGTAAAGACTTCCATACCTTCGGCAACGGGATATACGCACGCGGCGGCAAAACCTCTTGCCCCCTTGACTTCAACCACGCAGATACGGCAAGCGCCGATAGCGTTGATTTCTTTCATGTAGCAAAGAGTAGGTATTCTGATGCCTGCTTTCTGAGCGGCTTCTAAAATAGTAGTTCCTTCGGGAACGCTTACGGGAATATTGTTAATCTTTAAATTTATCATAATCATCACCTGTTAACCTTTGCTTATTGCGCCGAACTTACAACCCTGCATGCAGGCTCCGCATTTTACGCATTTTTCACTGTCGATCGCAAAAGAAGCGAGTTTGTGAGAAGGAGCGACGTAATCGGTCCTCGTAATCGCGCTTGCGGGGCAATTTCTCGCGCACATACCGCAACCGATACATTTGTCTTTATCGATGGTAAAGTTCAGAAGTTTTTTGCATACGCCCGCGGGGCAAGTCTTATCGACTACGTGAGCGATATATTCGTCTCTGAAATAACGGAGAGTGGATAAAACGGGGTTGGGAGCCGTCTGACCGAGTCCGCAAAGAGAGTTGGCTTTGATGTAGTAGCAAAGTTTTTCCATCTTGTCGAGGTCTTCCATCGTTGCGGTGCCGTCGGTAACTTTGGTCAGAAGTTCGAGCAGACGTTTATTGCCTATACGGCAAGGGGTACATTTACCGCAGGATTCGTCAACCGTAAATTCGAGGAAGAATTTTGCTATATCTACCATACAGTTGTCTTCGTCCATTACGATAAGCCCGCCCGAACCCATCATCGAACCGATGGAAATAAGATTGTCGTAATCGATGGGGATATCGAGATGTTCGGCGGGGATACAACCGCCGGAAGGACCGCCCGTCTGAGCCGCCTTGAATTTTTTGCCGTGAGGAATGCCTCCTCCGATATCTTCTATAACGGTGCGAAGCGTCGTACCCATAGGGATTTCCACTAAGCCGGTGTTCGTAATTTTACCGCCGAGAGCGAAAACCTTGGTTCCTTTACTCTTTTCGGTACCCATGGAAGCAAACCAGTCGGCGCCTTTAAGAATAATCTGGCAAACGTTCGCGTAAGTTTCGACGTTGTTAAGTAAAGTGGGCTTTCCGAACAAACCTTTGATTGCGGGGAAAGGAGGACGAGGACGGGGTTCGCCGCGTTTACCTTCTATCGAGGTCATTAAAGCGGTTTCTTCACCGCATACGAAGGCGCCCGCGCCTAAACGTACGCCGAGATTAAACTTGAAACCCGTACCCAAAATATCGTCGCCGAGCAAACCGTATTCTTCGGCTTGCTTTATGGCAACCTGAAGTCTGTGTACCGCGATGGGGTATTCCGCGCGTACGTAAACGTAACCCTGGTGAGCGCCTATAGCGTAAGCCGCTATGGTCATGGCTTCTATTACGGCGTGAGGATCGCCTTCGAGAATGGATCTGTCCATGAAAGCGCCGGGATCGCCTTCGTCTGCGTTACAGCAAACGAATTTTTCGTCGCCGGGGGCGTCTTTTGTAAACTGCCATTTTCTGCCCGTCGGGAAGCCCGCGCCTCCGCGTCCTCTCAGACCGGACTTTAAAACGACGTCTATAACTTCCTGCTGCGACATCGAGGTAAGCACTTTTATAAGTGCCTGATACCCGTCGTAAGCGATGTATTCGTCAATGTTTTCGGGATCGATGACGCCACAGTTTCTTAACGCCACACGGGTTTGTTTTTTATAGAAGTTGGTTTCCGAAAGAGCGGAAACTTTGTGATTTGCGTCCGCATGGTCGTCTTTATGTAACAATCTTTCTACGATACGCCCTTTAACGAGGTGTTCTTCGACGATTTCTTTTACGTCTTCGACTTTGATTTTACAGTAAAACGCGCCTTCGGGATAAACGATTACGACGGGACCTACCGCGCAAAGACCGAAACAACCGGTCTGAACGGTCATAACGTCGCTCTCTAAGCCGTTAGCCTTGATTTGCGCGTTAAACTCTTCTAAAATTTTAGCGCTGTTGTTGGAATGGCAACCGGTGCCTCCGCATACTAAAACGTGACTTCTGTACATAATATATTACCTCGTTTATTCTTCGCTTGAAACCAAGTAGTCGGTGCATACGTTGCCGTTTACAAGATGATTTACCACTATGTTAACCGCCTTTTCCGCGTCAACGTGGCAATAAGTTACCTTTTCCCTGTTGGGGACGTAAACTTCCACGATAGGCTCCAATTTGCACATACCGAGGCAACCTGTCCTCGAAATTTTAACGTTCTTTAAATTTCTTTTCAAAACTTCGTCAACAAAAGTATTGAAAACAGGTCTTGCGCCCGCGGATATACCGCAAGTTGCCATGCCTACCACAACCCTGATTTCATCACAGTCTTTGTTGTCTCTCATGATGATTTCGGATTGCATCTTCTCTCTGATCGCCTTGATGTCGGCTATGCTTTTCATAATGAAACACCTCTACAATTAGTTTTAATATTTTCGTTTATCATATCGCGCAGAAACACTAAAATTTCAGGCGCGTTTATCGGAATTTCTCCGAGTTCTTTTTTTACCTCGTCGGTATCGAGCGTAAAAACTTCGCCGAAAGCCGAAAAGTTAAAAATAAGCCTCGCTTCTCCTAAGTTTGCAATTATCGACGTCATCGTTTCGGCTACGTCGCCGAGTGGCGGTCTGTCAACGTTATCGATCTGAAAAGTAGCGGTAACGGTAGTCCCCTTTCCTACTTTTGATTCGATTCCGAAAGTTCCTCCGCTCTGCTGAGCAACCATTTTGAAAAGAGGGATTCCCATACCGACTTTCCTCGTCGTCCGCGTCGTCGTGAAAGGATCCGTTACTCTTTTCAGAAAGTCCCCGTCCATTCCGATTCCGTCGTCTTTAACGATTATCGTCAATAAATTATCTTTCTGAATTATCGATATTTCCACCGTTTTTGCTTTTGCCTTGAAAGAATTTTCGGCAATATCCAAAACGTTAAGCGATAGTTCTCTCATTTTTTCAGATATTTTATGAGCGCTTCCGCGCTTATTTCGGGCAACTCCAAAGTGTTTCCCGAAGACATCTCTTCGAGCGTGTGAGCGTCCGAATCGATTATGACTTTATAGTTCCGTTTATAAAAGGCTATTTGTTCTTCCGTCGCCTTTAACGAAAGTTCCACGGCGGTAAATTCTTCCGTTACGGCGCCTAAAACCGCAACCATACCGTTTTCTTCCCTATCGACGTGCGCGGGTATCGCTATACCGCCGAAAGAATCGGCAAGCGCGTAAACCTCCGAACAGGATACCATAGAGCCGTTCAATAAAAGCCTTTTTTCTTCACCCGTTATTTCGTCTTCTTCGTTATATACGAACTGATGACCGAAAATATCGGGACGATTTTCTATTTCGTAAAATTCAATACTCCCGTAAAACGCTTCGAGTGTTTCAAAAGTGGGAAACAAGCACAGAACGTGAACGTCTTCGGCGGTTTGAAGTTCCATTGCGGGAACGACCGTTACGCCGTAAAATTCGCCCGCCTTCAAAGCGGTTTTTACGTTTAAAATCGAGTTGTGATCCGAAACCGCAACCATATCGAGACCGTTCAATTTAGCAAAACCGACGATGTTACAGGGAGTCATGTCCTTTTCCGCGCACGGCGACAATCCGCTATGCACGTGGAGGTCATAAGTTACCTTCATCGAGAACCCTTTTTATTGCGGTATAGATATCAAAGTCGGTTTTTATTACGTTTATGTTCTGTTCTTTTGCTTTTTCCGTAAATCCGGGCATAGGCTCGGAACCTTCGCACAAAGCGACAAGCCCTATTTCAGCCAAAGCGGCAACGGCGCATACGTTTACGTTGGTCATAACGGTAAACCAAACGCAATCCGCGGGCGCCCTTCCCATAACGAAACTCAACAAGTCCCCCGCGTAACCGGTAGAAAGTTCTCTCGTTTCATCAACAATATTGATTTTTTCCGCCGATAAAACACGGCAAACGTTTTCTATCGTCATTTTTCGTCCCTGCCGTCTTTACGTTTCTGCTGAGGACAAACGGCGTCCTTGGGGAGATTTCCCGATACTACGTCTTCGCAAAACGCGCGACAACTCGGCGCTCCGCAAAGCCCGCAATCTATCTGAGGTAAGGTTTCGTACATTTCCTGAATGAGCAGAAGTCGATTGAAGGCTTCGGCTCTGTCCAAAGAAACAGAGGAATCCTCGAAAGGTTTTTCGACCATGTAGTAATCGGCGGGCTTACCGGTATCGGCAAGCGAATTTGCAATCTGTGGAAACTTCGTACGTAAATTACGTATTCTCGCCTTGGCGACGAAAGGATTTTCCACGTTTAAAACCCCGCCGACGCATCCGCCTATGCAGGCGTTGAGTTCTATAAATTCTATTTCGTTTAAAGTACCGTTTTCGACGGACTCTAAAATATGCATACAGTTTTCTATCCCGTCGGCGGCAAGGTATTTACCCCTCATAGCCGCGGCGGCTTCGCCTCCGCTCGACGCCCATTGAAGCCCCGTAACGCCCATTTTACTCAGGTTTTCGGGATCTTTTATGAGTTTCATGACGGAAAGCAGTTTCATGTAAATTTCGCCCGAGGAAAGCGCGCCGTCTATATACGGCTTTTTAACCCCCATGGACGATTTGACGGCGTAAACCTTCGCCGGACACGGCGAAATGAAGAAAACGCCTATTTCTTCGTCTTTATAACCTTTCCGCATCGCCTTTTCTCTTGCAAGTTTGGCTGCGATATCGACGGGCGGCAAGACGTTTAATAAATGTTGCTTTAAATTTGAAAAACGAGCGTAAATAAGTTCCAGAACAGCGGGACAAGCAGTGCTTATGACGGGCTTGGGGATACTGCCCTTGTTTAAAAGAATCTGCGTGGCGAGCGTATTAAGTTCCGCTCCCCTTCCCACCTCGAAAACTTCGTCGAAACCGAGCCTTTTCAAACCTTCCAGAACGTAATTGACGTCTGTAAGATTGTTGAACTGCCCGTAAAACGACGGAGCCGGAAGTACTATCCTGTACTTGTATTTCGGGTTTTTGACAACCTCGAATTTGTCATAACTCGTTACCTTTGCGCGGTAAGGACACAATCTTACGCACTCGCCGCAACCTATGCACTTATCGTACATAACGCTGGCTTTACCGTCGCGCACTCTTATGGCTTCGGTAGGACAACGCTTCATGCACGTAACGCAACCTTTGCATTTTTCGGCGTCTAAAGTAACGGTATTAAGTCTTTTGAGTTCGCTCATATTTCCCTTATCACGAGAACTTTATAACAAGCGTTACTTTCGTTCCCTTTCCGACCTCGCTCTCGATATCGAACTCGTCGGTATATTTTTTCATATTCGGAAGCCCCATTCCCGCGCCGAAACCGAGAGATCTTACCTCCTCGGAGGCGGTGGAATATCCGGGCTTCATCGCTAATTCTATATCGGGAATCCCTTTACCCGTATCGATGAGGGTTATCACGCACTTATCGACGTAGATATCGGCGTAAGCATGCCCGCCGTTCGCGTGAATAACCATATTGATTTCTCCCTCGTACATTGAAATGGCAACCCTTCTTACGTCGGAAGGATTGACGCCCATTCCTTTAAGAGCGGATTTTACGCTTTCCGTAGCCGAACCCGCCGAAACGAAATTATCGCCGTCAACAAGGTAGGAAAGCCTGACGCAGTCAGCCATATCAGTAACCGCCCGGAACCAGCCCGTTTACGTATAACTTACCGCAGGCGGAGAACATTCTCCTTTCGGTAGTGATTAAAACGATGTCCCTTTCCTTTGCCAGCGCTATCATTTCTTCTGTAGGTTGCTTTCCGCGAACGAACACGACGCAAACCATATCCATCATGACTGCCGTTCTTATAACTTGCGGATTACAAAGCCCCGTTATGAGAACCGCCTGATCTTTTACGTACGCCAAAACGTCGCTCATCATATCGGAACCGCAAGCGGAATTTACTTCCCTGTCGAGAAATTCTTCACCGCATAACACGACGCCGTCTAAAATCTCGGCGACTTTACTTATCTTCATCGATTAACCGCCTTAAAAAAATCAGTTGTACTTTGCAAGAATCCCCGCGACGTCTTTTGCGGTTATTCTGCCGTAAACTTCGCCGTTGACGCACATAACGGGCGCCAGACCGCAACAACCTACGCAACGCGTAGCGTCGAGCGAGAATTTTTTATCGGGGGTTACTTCGCCGTTGGCGATACCCAAAACTTTGGAAATTTCGTCGAATACGTCGCCGGAACCTTTAACGTAGCAAGCGGTGCCGAGGCAGACGCTTACCTGATATTTTCCCTTCGGATAAAGCGAGAATTGAGAGTAGAAGGTTGCTACCCCGTAAACTTCAGACAGAGGAACGTCAAACGCTTCGGCTATCATAATCTGCACTTCTTTGGGAAGGTAGCCGTAAATTTCCTGCGCTTTCTGGAGCGCGGGCATAAGACCGCCCGGTACTTTGACCAATTCGGCGAGTTCTTTTTTCAATTGCTGTTCCTGTTCCGGCGTACCGTCAAACGGTATAACGATTTTCTTCATACAATCCTCCGTAATTGTTAGATTAACTATTTTTATCGTGATAATTTTTGCAATTTATTGCAACGTTAAGATTATATCACAAATTATGCGCCCGTGTCAATGACGGAACGGGGATTTTTCGTCTGTTTTCTCCCGTTTTTTACATATTTTTTACCGTTTTTTACATATTTAGTAAATAAATATGAAACTTTTTTCACATTAAATGCAAAATCGTCGTAAAAGTCGTCTTTTAAAAGTCCCCTTTTTTTTGCGCCGTCGGCAGATAATATCAGTTTTGCTATAGGTCGTAACCGACCGACGCCTTCGGCTTTGAGTAGAACCGTGTAATGATAAAACCCGCGTATAAATTCGCCGTTAAGCAAATCTTCACGCGGGTGTTTTTTCAAGCCGAAAATCGCGTATTTTATAGGCAAAATTTGTCTATAAGCCCGTTTATAGGTAATTTTTCGACCGAGCCGTCGCTCATTTTTTTAAGATTGACAAAGCCTTCTTTAAGTTCGTTTTCGCCTATTACGGCAACGTATTCGGCTTTAATTTTATCGGAATACTTAAATTGCGCTTTTATTCCGCGTTCCATGTGGTCAAGGTCGGCAAACACTCCCTTTTGTCTTAATTTAAACGCTGTTTCAAAAGCCTTTTCGTAAGCGTCTTCACCCATGGCGGCAATAAACAATTTGCAATGCGGAGCCTCCGGGATTTTAACTCCTTTTGCCTCCATAAGCATCAGAATACGTTCAAGCCCCATACCGAAGCCTACGCCGGGGACCTGTCCTCCGCCGAGTTCGGTTATAAGATTATCGTATCTTCCGCCGCCGCATACGGTCCCTTGCGAGCCTAAATCGGCGGTAACGAATTCAAAAACCGTTTTGGTGTAATAGTCAAGACCTCTGACAATGTAGGGATTTACTGTATATTCCAAGCCCGCGACGTCGAGAAGTCTTTTAAGTTTTTCAAAATGAGCCTTACATTCGTCGCAAAGATAATCTGTAATTTTAGGCGCGTCTTTAACGAGTTCGCGGCAGGATTCCACTTTGCAGTCGAGAATCCTGAGAGGGTTCTTTTCGTAACGCGTCCGACAGGTTTCGCAAAGGGAACCGACGTTGTTTTTAAGATATTCTTTCAGCGCCGAATTATATTCTTTTCTGCAGTTTTTACAACCCATACTGTTTACGTTGAGTTTTACGTTTAAACCGAGTTCTTTCAACGCGGTATAGGCAAGCAGAATAACTTCGGCGTCCGTATCGGCGCCCTTCGCGCCGTAAAACTCTATGCCGAATTGATGATGTTCTCTTAATCTTCCCGCCTGCGGTCTTTCGTAACGGAAAACGGGTGTGACGTAGTACATTTTTAACGGCATGGCGCGGTTATTAAGCCCGTTTTCGATAAACGAGCGCGCCACCCCCGCCGTGCCTTCCGGTTTTAAAGTAATGCTTCTTCCGCCCTTATCGGTGAAAGTGTACATTTCTTTATTTACTATATCCGTGGTATCACCTACCCCGCGAAGGAATAATTCGGTATGCTCGAAAACGGGGGTTCTTATTTCCGATGCGCCGAAACGTTCCGCCACGGCTTTAACTACGCTTTCCGCGTAATGCCATTTATACGACTCGTCGGGTAAAACGTCTTTCGTACCCTTGGGAATATTTATCATACGCTCACCTATAAAATAAACTTCTTCAAGTTGCGTTTGCTGATGATGTCGGCAAGATGTTCGTCAACGTAATTTTTGTCAATCGTAAGAGGAATGACGGGATGGGTTCCGTCGGCGTTGAAACTTATGTCTTCGAGGAGATTTTCCATAATGGTATGGAGCCTTCTCGCCCCGATATCTTCCTGAGTCGCGTTCATTTCGACGCACAGTTCGGCTATTTCTTCTATGGCGTCGTCGGAAAACTTCAAATCAATATTATCTACCGATAACAAAGTTGCGTACTGCTTGGTAAGCGCGTTTTGGGGAACGGTAAGAATTCTTACGAAATCTTCCTTTGTCAGACTCGATAAATCCACGATTATCGGGAACCGCCCCTGCAGTTCCGGGATAAGATCCTCTACCGCCGCGATATGGAAAGCCCCTGCCGCTATGAACAGTATATAATCGGTTTTAACCGTTCCGTATTTGGTATTGACGGTCGAACCTTCCACAATGGGTAAAATATCCCTCTGAACGCCTTCTCTCGACACGTCTGCGCCGTTGGTTTTGCCCTTCGAGGCTATTTTATCGATTTCGTCGATAAATATGATGCCTTCCTGTTCGGCGCGTCTTACGCCTTCTTCCACTACGGAATCTTCGTCGATAAGTTTGGAGGCTTCTTCGTCGATAAGAATCTTCATGGCTTCCTTGACCGTGAATTTTCTTCTCTTAGTTTTGGGCGGCATAAATCCTTCGAAAATAGATCCGATATTGATTTCGGTACCGGAACCGGGAACGAGTTCCAGAGATTTGGGCTGATCCAAAACTTCGATTTCTATTATCGTATCGTTTAATTCGCCGCTGTCGAAACGTTTTTCCACGTTTTCTTCAAAAACAGTTTCGGGCGTTTCGCCTTTTTCGGTTTTCAAAGCCTCGTAAAGACATTTTAAAACCTTTCTTTTGGCGACAGCCGTCGCTTTAAAGGAAACGTCCTTTTTTCTTTCTTCTCTGACGAGCCTTACGCTGTATTCGACGAGGTCGCGTATCATGGATTCGCAATCTCTTCCGACGTAACCGACTTCGGTGAATTTCGTCGCTTCTACTTTTACGAAAGGCGCTTTTACGAGTTTGGCAAGCCTTCTTGCGATTTCGGTTTTACCCACGCCCGTAGGTCCTTTCATTATTATGTTTTTCGGGGTTATTTCTTCCTGCACTTCGGGGGAAAGCCTGCTTCTTCTGTAACGGTTGCGAAGGGCAACGGCTACTTCCCGTTTGGCTTTGTCCTGCCCGATAATGTATTTGTCTAATTCAGAAACTATCTGTCTTGGAGAAAAGTAATTCATTTAGTCCTCCTTTACCGTTTCCACACGAATGTTTTCGTTTGTGAAAATGCAAATCTTACTTGCGATACGCAACGCCTTTTCGGCAATTACGTCCGCGGGATAATCGGTTTCTTCATACAACGCGCGGGCGGCTGCCAAAGCGTAATTTCCGCCGCTTCCTATCGCGCAAACGTCGCCGTCCGGCTCTATGACTTCGCCTGAACCCGATACTATTAAAAGGGTATGCTTATCCGCGCATATCATCATGGCTTCGAGTTTTCTTCCTACCTTGTCGTTTCTCCAGAGTTCCGCAAGTTCGACCGCGCTTCTTAAAAGATTGCCCGAATATTTGTTGAGCATTCCTTCAAAACGTTCGGTAAGAGTAAAAGCGTCCGAAACGGTACCGGCAAAGCCGATAATTACGCTGTCGTTATATATTCTGCGGACTTTAACCGCATTGTTTTTAAATATTACGTTTTCGCCGAAAGTTACCTGCCCGTCGCCCGCGATGGCGGTAATTCCGTTCTTTTTTACGGCGCAAATAGTAGTGCCTTTAAATTCGTTACTCATTTAATAACTCCTTTATTTCATTGATTTTGTCAAGCGCCCTTTGGGATAAAAAGCGCTTTTTTTCGGCTTTGTCTTTCATTCTCGGAACGGGACTTAATATACCGTAGTTCGCGTTCATCGGCTGAAAATCTTCCGACGGGGAGGAGCAATGGGCAGCAAGAGCGCCCATAACGGTAAAATCGGTAAAATCCACGTCGAGTTTACCTTTAAGCCTCCTGTCAAGCGATATCGCCGCGGTAAGCCCCGAAGCAATGCTTTCCACGTAACCTTCCACACCCGTTATTTGCCCCGCGAAATAAATATAGGGCTTGCCTATAACCGAATAATTGTTATCCAGAACGCCCGGCGAGGACAAATAAGTGTTTCTGTGCATTACGCCGTAACGCAGAAATTCGGCGTTTTCAAGAGCTGGAAACATCGAAAAAACTCTCTTTTGCTCGCCCCATAAAAGATTCGTCTGAAAGCCGACTAAGTTGTACATAGTGCCTTCTTTGTTTTCTTTTCTCAGTTGCATGCAAGCGTACGGCCGGCGCCCCGTTTTCGGATCGGTAAGCCCGACGGGTTTCAGCGGACCGAAGCGCAGAGTATCTATTCCGCGCAAAGCCATAATTTCGACGGGCATACAGCCCTCGAAAACCTGTGATTTTTCAAACTCGTGTTTTTCCGCCGTTTTAGCCGAAATAAGCGCTTCGTAAAATTTTACGTAACCCTCTTTGTCTATGGGGCAATTTACGTAGTCGCCTACTCCTTCTTCGCCGTATCTGTCGGTGATAAAAGCGCGCGTCATGTCGATGGAATCCGCCGAAACTATAGGAGCGGCGGCATCGTAAAAATACAAACCGTCCGCGATGTTTTTCGCTATAAAATCGCTCAATTTGGGCGTCGTCAACGGTCCCGTCGCAATTATCGCAGGTACAGAAAAATCTATTTCGGTAACTTCTTCGGAACAAAAGGAAAGGTTGCGAAGCGATTTAAGGTTTTTCGTGATTTTTTCGGCAAAAAGTTCTCTGTCAACAGCCAGTGCGTTGCCCGCGGGAACTTTCGTTGTATCGGCGCAATCTATAACCATCGAGCCCAAAATGCGCAATTCTTCTTTTAAAAGTCCGCAGGCGTTTGAGTAAACGTCGTTGCTTTTAAGCGAATTTGAGCATACGAGTTCGCCGTAGTTTTTATTGTGATGGGCGGGTGTAAAAGAGTTCGGCTTTATATCGTAAAGCGTTACGTCGTATCCCTTTTTGGCAAGATAATACGCCGCCTCGGAGCCGGCTAATCCGCCGCCTATTACTTTAATTTTTGTCATTTTCGACGCTGTAATTACAGTCTTTGTTTGCGCAGCGAATATGTTTTCCGTCTTTAGATACGACGAGATATTTTCCGCAAACGGGGCATTTTTCGCCGGTAGGCATATCCCAACTCATAAACTTGCAATCGGGATAACCCGAACAACCGTAAAAGACTTTTCCCGATTTAGACGTCATTTTTTGGGTAGGTCTTCCGCATTCGGGACAGACGCCGGCTTTTTCAGCCATACTTTTTGTGGCGCCGCAATTTTCACACTGCATATATTTACCGAATTTACCCGTTTTTACTACCATATTGCCACTGCATTTGGGGCATTTTTCGGAAGATTTTTCTTCGTCGAGCGGTTTGATGTTGGAACATTTCGGGTAGTTAGGACACGCTAAAAATTTGCCGTACTTACCCGTTTTATAAACCATCATCGCTCCGCATTTTTCGCATTTCACGTCGGAAACTTCTTCGTTTTCCGACTTGATGTTGGAACATTGAGGATAATTCGAGCAAGCCAGAAATTTACCGTATTTACCCTTCTTTCTTACCATGGGCGCGCCACATTTTTCGCATACGACGTCGGTTACTTCGTCGCCGTCTTGCGAGGCAGCCTTTAACTCGTCCGAAAACGCAGGGTAAAAATCGGCTATAAGTTGATGCCAGTCTTTTCCGCCGTTTTCGATGTCGTCGAGTTTATCCTCCATATTTGCGGTAAAGGATACGTCCATTACTTCGGGAAAATACTTGCAAAGAACGTCCGTCATCTCGAACGCGATGGGTGTGGGAACGATATATTTGTTTTCTTTTTTAGTGTATTTTCTCTTGCTTAATACGCCTATAATGCTCGAATAGGTACTCGGTCTTCCGATGCCCTTTTCCTCCATGGCTCTTACCAAAGTGGCGTCCGTATAGCGTACAGGGGGCTTGGTAAACTTTTGTTCTTTTTCGATTTTTTCCGTATCGAGGCTCTCGCCTTCGGTAAGTTTAGGGATACTTTTCGTTACGACTTCGTCCTCGTCGTTTACCTTCGTGTAATCGTCGTAAACGGCGGTAAAACCTTTAAAAAGTACCGTTCTTCCGCTCGTTTTGAAGGTGTAGTCGTTTATATCTACCGAAATATTAACGAGTTCGTATTTTGCTTCCGCCATCTGAGAAGCGATAAATCTTTCGTATATGAGTTTATAAACGCCGTAATGATTTTTATCGAGAAGTTTTTTCGCTTCCTGTGGCGTCAACGACAAATCTATGGGACGAATGGCTTCGTGCGCGTCCTGAGCCGTCTTTTTCGACCTATATACGTTGGGCTTTTCGGGAACGTATTCCCTGCCGTATTTTTCGCCGATGTATTTAAGCGCTTCCTCCTGCGCTTCCTTGGCGATACGCACGGAGTCGGTTCTGATATACGTTACGAAGGCAATATGTCCCTGAGGCGTATCCAGACCTTCGTAAAGGTATTGCGCTATTGCCATTACCTGAGGAGAAGAAAGCCCTAATTTTGCCGAAGCGTCCTGCTGAAGGGTACTCGTCGTAAACGGAGGAAGAGCGTGAGTTTTCGTGAGAGTTTTTTTGATTTCACCTACGATTGCCCTGCCTTTTGAAACTTCGTCGTAAACCTTTTCGGCTTCATCCTTTGAGGTCGGACGATATTTTTTGCCGTTCTTTTCGCATAAAAGGGCTTTGAAGGATTGTTTCGCGTTTGAAAATTCGCCGTAAATATTCCAGTATTCTTTGGGTTTGAACGCCTGAATTTCTCTTTCTCTTTCGACGACGAGGCGGAGCGCTACCGACTGAACCCTTCCCGCCGATAAACCGTCTTTTATTTTTTTGCACAAAAACGGGCTTAATTTATAGCCCACGAGTCTGTCGAGAACCCTTCTTGCCTGCTGAGAGTCCACGAGATTGTAATTTATGTCTCTCGGGTTTGCGAGAGCGTTTTTAACCGCCTTTTCGCTTATTTCGTTAAAGACGATTCTCTGTGATTTTCCTTTAAGCCCCAAAACTTCCTGCAAATGCCAGGAAATAGCCTCCCCTTCCCGGTCGGGGTCGGTTGCAAGATATACTTTTTCGCTTTTGTCGCATTTATCCTGCAAACGTTTGATTACGGCTCGTTTATCCGCCGTTATGACGTAATTAGGCTCGTAATTTTCGGCAACGTTTACGCCGAGACGTTTTTCGGGAAGATCCCTTACGTGTCCGCCGCTTGCGTCAACTTTGATTTTACCGCCGAGATATTTTTCTATCGTTTTCGCCTTGGAGGGCGATTCCACTATAATTAGTTGCATATTTCTCCTTTTATTCCGTTATGATAACCCGTAAAATCACTTTACGGGTTTGTATCTGTTTCCTGCCGTTTTCACTATAAGCCCCTGTATTTCGAGAGATGAAAGCGCAGGCGCTATTTCAAAAAACTTTACGCCGTTATTTATACAGTAAACCGTCATATCTTCCTCGCCGGACGCAATGGCGTCGTATAAAACCTTTTCTTCGTCGGTAAGTTTTACGAGGTCTTCTTTTTTCTCGTAACTTACGCCGAGTTCCGAAAGAATATCTTCGTAACCGTCGCATAAAAAGGCGCCGTGTTTGATAAGATCGTTGCAAAGTTCTCCCGAAGTTATCCCTACCGAGTACGGGAAAGCAAAAACCTGCCTGCCGTATTCGAGCGCGAAATCCGCAGTATGCCTCGCACCGCTCTTTTTATCGCCGCTCGCTATAAGCGCGGCGTCGCCGAGCGCGGCAATGATTCTGTTTCTTACGGGAAACATCCAGTAGGTCGATGAGATTTCGGGCGGTTGCTCGGAAATAACAAGTCCATTTTCGCAAACCTTTTCTATCAAAGATTTATTGCAATCGGGATAAACGTGGTCAATACCGCCCGCAAGAACCGAAATAACTTTGTTGCCGCCGTCCAAAGCGGATAAAATAACCGCTCTGTCCGCGCCCGTAGCGCTTCCAGTTACTAAAGTTACCCCTGCGTTTCCTACCGTTTTGCAAATTTCTTTCAATAGCGCTTCCGCGTAGGGAAGCGTTTTCCTCGAACCGACCGCGGCAAGCGTTTTTTTCGAGTTTAACAAGGATACGTCGCCTTTGCAATACAATACGAGCGGAGGCGCGTCGAGATTTTTCAGCCTTTCGGGATAGTCCTTGGAAAAAATCGTTATCGCCTTTAACGAACGTTTATCGAGAGCATTTTTAACCGTTTCGGCGTATTTACGGTTAAGCGACAAGGCAACCGTTTTCGCCTTTTGCTCGGGTAAATTGCCGAAAAGATATTCCTTTGCTTTTTGCGGGCAATCGAGCGGGTTTTCCGCATTGCCGATGACTTTTACAAGCGCTTTTTCGTACTTATATTCCAAGCCGTCGAGCGAATCGACGACGATAAGAAAAAGTTCGCGTTCGGTATATTCGGTCATAATATTACTCTTTCATGTCGAAACTTCTGTAACTTATCGCTTCCAGAAGATGTTTTCTTTCGATGTTTTCCGAATAGTCAAGGTCTGCTATCGTGCGGGCAACTTTTAATATTCTGCTTCTTCCCCTTGCCGATAATTTGAGATTTTCAAAGGATTTTTTGAAAAGTTTTTCGTCTTCCGGGGTAAGTTTGCAGTATTTGGTAAGTTCTCTTTCGCCCATTTCGGCGTTGGTACGGATACCGTCTTCTTTAAAACGTTCTCTCTGAATCTTTCTTGCCGTATTAACTCTCTGTCTGACCGCGAAAGACGGCTCCTCGAGTTCGGTCGAAACCAAATCGTCGTATTTTACGTTATCCACGTGTATCTGTAAATCGATTCTGTCAAGCAAAGGTCCGGAAATCCTCGCGCGGTATTTACGTATCTGAGCGTCGGAACATTTACATTCGGCGTTTTCAGAACCGTAGTTTCCGCAAGGACAAGGGTTCATACTTGCGCAAAGCATGAATTTAGCGGGGAATTTATTACTCCCTTTCGCTCTCGAAACGGTTATAACGCCGTCTTCTATCGGCTGACGCAGGCACTCCAGAACAGTCCTCGGATATTCGGGCATTTCGTCGAGAAACAGTACGCCGTTGTTGGCTAAACTGACAAGCCCCGGCAAAACGTTTGCCCCGCCGCCTACCAGCGCGATTCTCGTTGCCGTATGGTGCGGAGAAATAAACGGCCTTATTTTTATTATGCCGTCCGTATGGGAAAGATTTCCCGCAACCGAATGAACGGCGGTGGTTTCGAGTGCTTCGTCGAACGTCATATCCGGCATGACGGAGGGAATACATTTTGCAAGCATGGTTTTGCCGGCGCCGGGCGCGCCGACCATCAATATGTTATGTCCGCCGCTTACCGCGATTTCCAACGCGCGCTTTGCTATATACTGACCTTTTACGTATTTCAGGTCGTTTTTAAAGTCGTTTTCCTGAGGCGGCGTGAATTTTTTGATTTCCGTAACGGCGATTTCTTCGCCTTTGAAATATCTTACCGCTTCGTTAAGCGACGAAACGGCAATGATTTTTATACCTTCGACGTAACAGGCTTCTTCTTCGTTCGCTTTGGGTATAACGAGCGTAGTATATCCCCTCGCTTTTGCCGAAAGACATATAGGCAACACGCCCGTTACGGGACGAACGGCGCCGTCGAGAGACAACTCCCCTAAAACAACCGTTTTATCTATAGACCTGTCCATACCCGGCTCCGTCGCGCGAAGAAGCGATATGGCTATGGCAAGGTCGAGTTTCGAGCCTTCTTTTTTTACGTCGGCAGGCGCTAAATTGACGGTTATTACCGCAACGGGAAAGTTTTTACCCGAATTTTTAATGGAGGCGCGAACCCTTTCTTTGGATTCTTTTACAGCCGTATCGGGAAGCCCTACGATGTCGAATTTCGGCAACCCGCGCGAAATATCGACTTCCACGTCAACGGGCAAGCCGTCTAAGCCTTGCAAAGTGTAACTCGTGATTTTAGATAGCATTTTTTCTTTTCCTTTGTTTTTCGATATTTTTCGTTTGTTTTTTAAAATCGTTGTATCGCAACGATAGTTTTCTCTATTATTCGGAAACGAACGGGATAATATACGGCGTAATTACCAAGTAACAAGCGGATATACAGCCGATATCGCAGCCGATATCGCAAACTTTAACGTTGCCGACAATATCGTCGCGCCCGATCCTTTTTGACGGTACGAAAAAAACGCACCCTTCCTATAATGCAACAAAACCGACGTTTTGTCAAGATATTTTTGCGTAGTATATATAATTTGTCGCAAGAAAATTGTACATAGTTTGCTCGTTTCGGCGCAAACTTATTTGTATGCTGATTATTTTTTTAAGAGCAATAGTGGTTTTCGTAACCTTGATTATCGTTATGCGACTTATGGGAAAACGTCAGATCGGCGAAATGCAACCTTTTGAATTTATCATTACTCTTTTGATAGCCGAACTTGCATGCGTTCCGATGACCGACGTGTCGATACCTCTCGTTTACGGCGTCGCTTCGATAATCGCGGTATTTATCCTGCATCAGATTCTTACCGTCCTCGAACAGTTGTCGGACGGGTTCAAAAGCGTGGTTGACGGAAAACCCGCCATCGTCATCAACAAAAACGGCGTGGATATAAAAGAACTCAAAAGGAACAATATGGACGTCAGCGACCTTATAGAATCGCTACGCGGAACGGGTAATTATTCACTCGACTCGGTCTATTACGCTATATTCGAGTCCAACGGAAAATTGTCGGTTTTGAAAAAAGAAAAGGTTGACGATACGAAAGAGTTGCCCGTTCTGCTTGTTTCAGAGGGAAAAATAAATAAAAAAAATTACGGGCTTTTAAACCTCGACAAAGAAACCTTCGAGGCTTTTTTAGCGGAAAACGGAGCGGAAAAACTTAGCGCCGTGGATATTATGACCGTTTCGGGATCGGGCAAGGTTTATCTGCAACTCAAAGGACAAAGCGCAAAAGTAATAAATATGCAACTAAATAAGGAGAAAGCATGGTAAAATCGGTAATATCGGTAATAGTGGCGACAGCCCTTATAGCAGTCGGCGCTATGATAGAAAATATTGCGTTAAGAAAAACTTTCGACGAACTTATCGTAATGAACGATCTGATTGTCAAAAAACTCGATAACGACACGGCAACAAGCGAAGACATTTTGTCGTTGCAAACTTTTTGGCATGAAAAAAAGAGAAGTCTGCACGTTTACGTTCCTCATACCGAACTTAAAGAACTCGACCTATGGATTGCGGAAGCGGTAACTTACGTAAAATACGGCAAAAACGACGAGGCGATAGCAAAACTCGTCGTCGTTAAAAAATTGTGCGAACAAATACCCAAAACTTTTTCTTTAAAAATCGAAAATTTGTTTTAGTAAAATAACAAAAAGCGGGCTATAAGCCCGTTTTTAAATACTTTTTTACAAAAAACGAGGGGAAATTTCAAACATAAACGACGAGGCGATAGCAAAACTCGTCGTAGTTATAAAATTGTGCGAACAAATACCGAAAACTTTTTCTTTGAAAATAGAAAATTTATTTTAGTAAAATAACAAAAAGCGGGCTATAAGCCCGTTTTTTAATACTTTTTCTCAAATAACTACGGAAAATTAAAACAAACAAAGGAAGATTAAAAAAGCCGACGGAAGATTAAACCAAACAAAAGAAAATCAAAACAAAGAAAGGAAAATTAAAAAAGCCGACGGAAGATTAAAAAAACGACGGAAGAAAACTTCCGTCGGTGAGATTATTTCAGGATGCGTTTCAAAAAACGACCGGTATAACTATCGTTTACCGAGGCTACTTCTTCGGGGGAACCTTCGGCAATTACCCTGCCTCCGCCGTCGCCCCCTTCCGGACCTAAATCAATGACGTAGTCGGCGATTTTTATTACGTCGAGATTATGTTCGATTACGACTATCGAATTACCGTTATCCCTTAATTTAAACAAAATATCGATAAGTTTAGATACGTCGTAAGAATGTAACCCGGTAGTAGGTTCGTCGAGAATATAAAGAGTTTTGCCCGTGGCGCGTTTACTGAGTTCGGTTGCAAGTTTAACCCTTTGCGCTTCGCCGCCAGACAACGTAGTTGCGGGCTGTCCTAATTTGATGTATCCGAGTCCCACGTCCTGAAGACATTTGACTTTATTGTATATTCTCTGAATATTTTCAAAGTAATCTACCGCTTCGTCAACGGTCATTTCAAGCACGTGCGATATATTTTTGCCCTTATAGGTAACCTGCAGGGTTTCGCGGTTATAACGCTTTCCTTTACATACTTCGCACGGGACGAAAACGTCGGGTAAAAAGTTCATCGGAATCTTTATGATACCGTCGCCCTGACAGTGTTCGCACCTTCCGCCCGATACGTTAAACGAAAATCTGCCCGCGCCGTAACCGCGCTCTTTTGCATCGGGCGTAGAAGCGAAAAGTTCGCGTATATACCCAAAAACGCCCGTATATGTCGCAGGATTAGACCTCGGCGTTCTGCCTATCGGCGATTGGTCTATATTTATCACTTTATCGAAGTAATCTATCCCCTCAAGGGCTTTTAACCCTTCGTATTTAAAGTTTCCGCGTAAAAGTCCTGCGTTTATCGCGGGGTACAACGTTTCGTTGATAAGGCTCGATTTACCGCTGCCGGATACTCCCGTTATTGCGCAGATAAGCCCGACGGGAATATTTACGTCAATGTTTTTAAGATTGTTTTTTGTTGCGCCTTTTATGCATAAAAACCTGCCGTCGGGTTGTTTGCGGAACTTTGGCACGGCTATTTCACGCCTTCCCGCAAGATAATCGCCGGTAATCGAACCCGCCGTCGAAGCGACGTCGTCGGGACTTCCGAAAGCAACGACTTTTCCGCCGTGAATACCCGCTTTAGGTCCTATATCAACAACGTAGTCGGCGGCGCGTATCGTGTCCTCGTCGTGTTCGACTACTATAAGAGTATTTCCGATATCACGAAGATTTTTCAAGGTGCCGAGAAGTTTTTCGTTATCTCTCTGGTGAAGCCCTATAGACGGTTCGTCCAGAATATATAAAACGCCAGTCAGTCCGCTACCTATCTGCGTAGCAAGTCGGATTCTTTGCGATTCCCCTCCCGAGAGCGTCGAAGCCGAGCGTGAAAGCGTAAGATAATCAAGCCCCACGTTTATTAAAAAGTTTAATCTTGCTTTTATTTCTTTTATAATCGGTCCGGCTATTATTTGTTGCGTTTCGCTAAGCGTAAGTCCGTCTATAAGCCCGTTAACGGCGCTTATCGACTTACGACACAGTTCGTCTATATTAAGCCCTCCGACGGTAACGGAAAGCGCCGCCGGAGATAATCTTCTGCCCTGACATATAGGACACGGCGTAGTAACCATATATTTTTCGAGTTCGTTTCTGATATAGTCGCTCGTGGTTTCTCTGTACCTTCTTTCAAGGTTTGTTATTACGCCTTCGTAACGCGACATAAATTTTCCGGAGGAAGTTTTCGTAGAATAACTTACTTCGATTTTTTCGCCGTCGTTGCCGTATAATAGCATTCGTACTATATCTTCGGGCAAATCTTTTATAGGAGTATCGAGGCTGAAGCCGTATCGTTTGGATAAAGCGCGGAACATCATTTCGGACATTTTTCCCGTATCCATATTCCAACCGCTTACCGTCATAGCGCCTTCTCTGAGAGATTTATTCCAGTCTTTAACCACTTTATCGACGTCGAAGGACTCCTTGTAGCCAAGCCCCGAACACTCCGGACAAGCGCCGTATGGATTGTTGAAAGAAAACAATCTCGGTTCGAGTTCTTCTATCGAAACGTCGCAGTCGGGACAGGCGTATTTTGTCGAATAGGTAGCGGATTCTCCGTTCGTTTCAATAACTACAAGACCGTCGGAAAGTTTTACGGCGGTTTCGATGCTGTCGGATAATCGTTTATCTATACCCTCTTTTATAACGAGTCTGTCAACAACGAGGTTTATCGTATGCCTGACGTTTTTTTCGAGTTTGATATCTTCGGTAAGTTCACGAACGACGCCGTCAATCTCGACTCTTACGAAACCGCTTTTTTTGTATTGTTCGAGTTCGTTTTTAAATTCGCCTTTTCTGCCTCTTACGACAGGCGCGTTAATAAGAATTTTTGATTTTTCGGGAAAAAGTTTTACTTTGTCGACTATCTGATCAACCGTTTGACGGGCAATTTCTTTACCGCATTTCGGACAGTGCGGAACGCCTATCCTTGCGTATAATAATCGCAAATAATCGTATATTTCGGTAACGGTACCCACGGTGGAACGCGGGTTGTTGTTGGTGGTTTTCTGGTCGATCGCTATTGCCGGCGAAAGACCATCTATCCTGTCAACGTCGGGTTTTTGCATTTGCCCTAAAAACATACGCGCGTAACTCGACAAACTTTCCATGTACCTTCTTTGCCCTTCGGCAAATATCGTATCGAAGGCAAGCGTTGATTTACCGCTACCCGACAGCCCCGTAAACACGACTAATTTCTCTCTCGGAATATCGAGGTCGATATTTTTTAAATTGTTTTCGCGCGCGCCGCGAATTGTAATATAGTTTTTCATTTATATTCGTTATTTTCGTATTTTTTTCTTTAATTCCGTTATAGTATCTCTTATTTCGATACAACGCTCGAAATCGAGGCTTTGCGAAAATACTTTCAAAAGCCCCTTGAGCCTTTCTATTTCCTGAGGAATATCCTGCATTTTTATATCCGAAACTCTGCTTGCTTTTTTTGTTATTTCGAGGTTACTTCTTACCTCTTTGATTATAGTTTTCGGCACTATGCCGTGTTCTTCATTGTAGATTTGCTGAGTTTTTCTTCTTCTGTTCGTTTCGTCGATGGCGCGTTTCATACTGCCGGTTATAACGTCGGCGTACATTATCACTCTGCCCTCGGCGTTTCTTGCGGTTCTGCCCGCCGTTTGAATAAGAGCCGTATCGCTACGCAAAAAACCTTCCTTATCGGCGTCGAGAATCGCTACGAGTCTAACCTCGGGAAGGTCCAAGCCCTCTCTTAATAAGTTTATCCCGACTAATACGTCGATTTCGCCCGTCCTTAACTCATTGATTATATCGATACGCTCGAGGGTGTCGATATCGCTGTGCATATAACGCACTTTATGACCGTGTTCTTTAAGATAATCGGTAAGACTTTCCGACATCTTTTTCGTTAGCGTCGTAATTAAAACCCTGCCTCCGTCCGCCACGGTTTTTACGATTTCGTCGTTAAGGTCGTCTATCTGCCCTTCGGTTTTTCTGACCTCTATCAAAGGATCCAACAAACCCGTCGGACGAATAAGTTGCTCAACGGTCTGATCGGATAAATCGAGTTCATACCTATTAGGCGTTGCCGAAACGCAAATTATTTGCGAAATTCTTGCCTCAAATTCTTCAAATTTAAGCGGTCTGTTGTCAAAAGCGCTTTTTAATCTGAAACCGTAATCCACAAGATTTGTTTTTCTCGATCTGTCGCCGTTGTACATCGCTCTTAACTGAGGCAACGTCATGTGGCTTTCGTCAACTATTATCAAAAAGTCCTTTGGAAAATAATCGAGCAAGGTAAACGGCGGTTCTCCGGCGGATCTTCCGTCAAAATATCTGCTGTAATTTTCGACGCCGCTGCAATAGCCGATTTCGGACATCATTTCGATATCGTAATTCGTACGTTGCAAAAGCCTTTGCGCTTCCAGAAGTTTGCCTTGATTTTTCAAATCCTCGACTTCTTTTTCCATATCCTTACGAATCATATCTAACGCGAACGACAATTTTTCGCTTCCGACGGCGTAGTGCGACGCAGGAAAAATCGCGGCGTGATTAAGTTCAGAAATAACGTTTCCCGTAACGTAATCGG
Organism: uncultured Clostridia bacterium; assembly: GCA_934278995.1. Lineage (GTDB taxonomy): Bacteria > Bacillota > Clostridia > Christensenellales > Borkfalkiaceae > UBA4636. The sequence goes on along the minus strand of CAKQWM010000008.1, from coordinate 64,695 downwards.
TTTCGCAAATTCTTTCGATTTCGTCGCCGAAAAACTCTACGCGTATAACCGTTTCGGAATTCGACGCAGGAAAAATATCAACGGTGTCGCCGCGTACTCTGAATGAAGAACGCTGAAAATCGATATCGCGCCTTTCGTATTGAATTGCCACGAGTTTTCTTATCAGTTCGTCACGGGATATCTCCATACCTGGACGCAACGATACCGATAACCTATAATATTCTTCGGGCGCGCCCAAACCGTAAATGCACGAAACCGACGCCACCACTATAACGTCTCTGCGTTCGGCAAGAGAACAGGTTGCGCTGTGGCGAAGTTTATCGATTTCGTCGTTTACGGAAAGGTCTTTTTCTATATACGTGTCAGTACTCGGTATATAGGATTCGGGTTGATAATAATCGTAATAGGATACGAAATATTCGACTCTGTTTTCGGGAAAAAACTCTTTAAATTCGCTACATAACTGCGCGGCAAGCGTTTTGTTGTGAGCAATTACGAGAGTGGGACGGTCGCACTCGGCAATTACGTTAGCCATGGTAAAAGTTTTACCGCTGCCCGTAACGCCGACTAAAACCTGCGTCCTTAAACCGTCCTTTACGCCCTCGGTAAGTTTTTCTATCGCCGCGGGTTGGTCGCCCGTCGGCTTAAATTTACTTTTTAACTTGAATAACGACATCAGACACCGTCACTTTATCGATAGAATTATACGCTCGTTATACTATCATCTTGCTAATACGCAATCAAATGCGAACATATATTCTATATTATAGCACACGCCGATTACCTTTTAAAGCGTTTTAATGTAGATTTTAAAAAGATATAAAAATTTTCATCGAAAAATATAAAGCAACAGTTTTCCGACGGCAAAGGTTACGAGCGCTGTTAAAACGGCAAAAAAGATTTTGTTTAAAATATCGCGCGAGCGACGGCGCGCCTCTCTTTTATAGGAATAACCGTTGGTTAATAAATTAACGCAAAAAATATCGGCGCCGTTTTTTTTGCAGGGTAACAATTCAAAATAGTTATCGAGCGACAATGAATTCAATATCGCGTTGATTTTTTTTACACCGAGCGTCTTATGTTTAAGTTTAGCGTCGATTTCTTCTGCGGAAATCAGACACGAGCCTTTATCGGCGCACTTTTCGTATATTACGTCCATTACCGATTTTTCGATTCTGTTTAACATAATATACCTGCCGTTTTAAGAACCAAAAAAGCCGCGACTATTGCCGAAAAAATAGATAAAAAATTAAAAAAGTAGGGCAATAGGTCGGTTATCGACCGATTTTTGTTTTTATTTACCTTTTCGCCTTCGGACTCGAAATATAGTCTTCCCTTTGGCGTCGGCGCAAGACAAAACTCTCCGTCGCGGTCGTATCTGATACTTACGTAGCCTTTTTGCGACAAAGTAATTATCATTTGCCTTATAAGATCGGAATCCGCTCCGAATTTTTCGGGAAACTTTAAAATAAGCTCGTCGGAAGATACGACGCTGTAACTTCCCGACGAGCAGATTTTATTTATTACGTTTAATAAAACGCTCGTTCTTTCGTCCAACATTACCGTATTAGTATGTCTGAAAACAAGGGTTTTATTTATATTTTTATATGCGTAAAACCATCGAAAAGCGAGGACGCTATGATATTGCGAAAATTATAAAGCCGAAAAGCATAAAAAGATTCAATCCCATGCCAAGCGCGCCCGTCCAAATCCCCCGGACGTAGGCTTTGTCGGAAAACCTTCTTAAGCCCGTAAGCGAGCCGATATAACCTATCGCCGACAGAATTATTCCGGGAAAAACAAGAACGGACAAAAGCATTCCTATTAAACTTATTATAAAATAAGTTCGCGCGCGTTTGTTTTGATCCTCATAAACGCCGTAGCAAGCAGAGTTTTTAACGCAGTCTGAAACGGGAGGGTTTAAGTCGTTTTCATAAATCCACTGTTTATCGTCAATAAAGTCCTTTTTTTCGACGTTTTGTTCGTTTTGTAATTGTAATTTAGTATTTTCCATAAACTGCCTTATAAGTTTTAACGACTTCTTTATCGCAAATGTAAAAATAATCTCGTATATTAGCGAAAAATCGTTGACAAGAAGTTAAATAAATAGTAAAATAGTAACGCTTGTTGAGAAATAAGCAATTTCGTCGGGGTGGCGGAATCGGCAGACGCGTACGTTTGAGGGGCGTATGGTTAACCCGTGTGAGTTCAAGTCTCATCCTCGACACCAGAAGATCGCTACTTTGTAGCGGTCTTTTTTTTGTCTTTTTTAAACGTTTTTTTGCACCGTCTAAAACGATGCGCAATCAAGAAAAACGTGAATAATCGACCTATAGGCTTATTTTTAAAGATTTTTAGAACGCATTTCGGCAAGCCTTACGGCGCCGTAAACGCCCGCGTCGTTGCCGAGTTTTGCTATTTCGAGTTTAATAGGCGCGTATTCGGTACCGCCGAATATGTGCTTTTCTACGAGTTTTTTAAGCGGTTTCAAAATCAAATCGCCTGCGCCAGAAACCCCACCGCCGATAATTACGAGTTCGGGGCGAAATTCGTTACACAGATTCAAAACGCCTTCCGAAAGATATTTTACGTATTTGTTAACTACCCTTTCAGCCGTTTTGTCGCGGGCAATCACGCCGTCGAAAGCAGTTTTGCCGTCAACTTTGTCTAAATCTCCGCAGACGATTTGCCAAAGTTTACTTTCTTTGTTTTTAAGCATCGCCTTTTTTGTCTGACGGATAAGCGCGGTTGCCGAAGCGTAGGTTTCAAAACAACCTTTTCTTCCGCACGTGCATTGCTCGCCACCCATTCGTATTACACCGTGTCCGATTTCGGCGCCGACCGATTTAAAACCCTCGAAAAGTTTTCCGTCTATAATAATTCCTCCGCCGACGCCCGTGCCGAGCGTAATGAAAATTACGTTAGCGCAAGGATTTTCCGAGCCGTAATATTGTTCGCCCAAGGCGGCGACGTTGGCGTCGTTTGCTATAAAGACGGGAACGTTTATATATTTATGGATTTCTTTGCAAATTTCCGCGTTGCGAAACCCAAGATTGCCGTTATAGACAACTATACCGTTCCGACTGTCAACCGCGCCCGGCGAGCCTACCCCTATAGCGGAAACTTTAACTCCGCTTTTTTGCTGAAGTTTTACGACGAGCTTAGCCATATCTTTACAGATAGCCTGATACGGTCTTTCCTTACCCGTCGGAATTTTGTCTTTTGCAAGCATATTCCCTTTTTCGTCTATAATTGCGCCTTTGACGAAAGTTCCGCCAAGATCAAGACCGGCAAAATATTTCATAAATAGTCTCCTCGTTTATTTGTGATAAATATAAGTCTTAGTGCTTTTCATCTGTATTATAGCACGGCAACAAAATATTTGCAATTGTATTTTTGATTAAAATATAATCTTACGTCGGAATACGATTTTTTATATCTTTATTAAAAAGACTTCGTTTTTTTTGATACTATATCTTACTGGTCAAAATATTTTGTTTTTTTAATATACTGTATCGTTATTAACAAATAATTTTAATTTATTCTCAGAATAATATATATTAATTCGATATAGTGTGTCCTCGTTTTTTTGCTTGGTTCGGGACGAGTTCGTTCGCTATTCTATTTATCAAATAAAAATTACACCGATTAAAAAAAATCAACAAAAAAAGTAAGCACAAAAAAAAACAAAAAACACCGCGTAAAACAAAAAAGCACGGCGAAAACGCCGTGCTTTTTTGTATGGTCGAGGTGACGAGACTCGAACTCACGACCTCTTGGTCCCGAACCAAGCGCGCTACCAAACTGCGCTACACCTCGGAAAGCGGTAAAATATTTACCGCAAAAATAATTAAAAACTGCGAAAATCGGCTTATAGCCCTATATTCAGCCTACCCAAAAGACAAAACCGTCGTAAAACTTTAACCCGATTTTACTGCATAAACGATATGAATTTTCGTTTCCGTAAACTACGTGGCAAAACGGCGTAACGCCATTACTCAAACAATAATTTATATCTTTTTTAAGTAGCGAAGATCCTATACCGCGCTTGCGATATTCGGGAAATACTTCAAGCATACCCATTGATAGTTCGCTGTGTATCCCTATAAAACCCGCGAGGCTTCCGTCAACGTAAGCGCCGAACATTCCTCTTTTTTCTATAGCGGTTTTTACCTCGCCATAAGTCATGGGTAAACGATAGTTATCCAAAACAGCCTTTATATTATAATCGGTGGCAAGTAATTTGTCAATCGTTATATCGGGATTTTCCGCGATTTTTTCGCTATTTGCCCAAAAAGCCTGATAACATTTTTTTAAACCCTCGATTTTGAACTTTTTCCGCAAACAAATCGCTAAGTCTTCGTCCGTACTCATAAGACAAAAGGCTTGGTTTATAACGGCGCTTATTTTATCTTTTGCAGAAGGTTTATTGACGGATATAAGTATCAGACCGTCGCCGTTTCTGACGGCGACACCGTCGTAATCGGCGTAAAGAAGATCGGCGTTATCTTCGTGTTTTAATACTTGAATTAAGCCTACGTTTTTATCAAAATCTTCGGATAACAGGCTTATAGCCTCAGTTTTAGTTAACATTTAAGTTCTTAACCCTCTTTCGTAAAGGTCTTTATAAACGCCGTTTTCTTTATTTAGCAATTCGCTGTGACTGCCTCTTTCTTCAACGCCGTTTTCGTCGATTACTATAATTTCGTCGGCGTTTTTAATGGTTGAAAGCCTGTGCGCGACGACTATGGTGGTTCTGCCTTTAGACAACTTTTCAAGACTTTCCTGAATCTGAAGTTCTGTAACGTTATCGAGCGCGCTCGTAGCCTCGTCCAAAATAAGAATCGGCGGATTTTTCAAAAACGCTCTTGCAATAGATACTCTTTGTTTTTGTCCGCCGGAAAGTTTGACTCCCCTTTCCCCGACGTAGGTGTCGTAGCCTTCGGGAAGAGCGCAAATAAAATCGTGAATGTTGGCAAGTTTCGCCGCGGCGATAATTTCTTCGTCGGTTGCGTCGAGATTACCGTACGCGATATTTTCTTTGACGGTACCGCCGTATAAAAATACGTCCTGCTGAACTATTCCGATATTTCTTCTCAGATCTTTTAAAGCAATTTTGTTTATATCGATGCCGTCGATGTAAATTGCGCCTTTATCGATATCGTAAAAACGCGGTATGAGATTGCAAAGAGTGGTTTTTCCTCCGCCGGAAGGTCCGACGAGAGCAACCGTTTCGCCCTGCTTAATTTTAAGCGACAAATCGTCTATAACGTTTTTCGTTACGGTAATTTCGCTCGGCGTTTTCGTTTCTGTAGCGTTCTTGTCGGCGGCGTTTTTATTTAAGTCTTTACGGTAGGTAAAAGTTACGTGGTCGAAAACGATATCGCCGTTGAGTTTATCGATTTTAATCGGATTTATCGCGTCTTTTTCGGGCGCGATTTGCATAATTTCGGAAAACCTTGCGAAGCCCGTCAAACCTTCTTCTATCTGTTCGAAAAGATTTACGAACGTACGAATGGGGTTCAGAAGCATCGAAACGTACAAAATATAAGCCGTCATATCCCCGACGTCGATAAGATCGAAACTGTAAAATAATCCGCCGGCGACTAAAGTTGCGAGGTATAAAATATCCATGCAAAAGGTCATGCCCGTATGGAATTTACCCATTAACTTGTAGTTTTTCTTTCTTACGCTTTTATACTCTTCGTTTTTTTCGTTGAATTTTTCGATTTCGTGATCTTCCGCGGTATAAGACTTGGATACCCTGATACCGGACAGAGAACTTTCGACGCTCGCGTTTATCGCGGCGGTCTTTTCCCTTCCCTCGGTAAAGGTCGAACGCATCTGCTTACGCAACTTTATTACGACCAGAAACATGGGCGGAAGCAACAGGAAAACTATAAGAGCGAGCCACGGGTTAATTGTCGTTATCATAACAAGCGAACCTATTATGGCGAGTACCGATAAAAACAAATCTTCGGGACCGTGATGCGCAAGTTCGGAAATTTCAAAAAGGTCGTTGGTTACCCTCGACATTATCGAGCCGACTTTTGTTTCGTCATAGTAAGAAAACGGCAACTTTTCAAGATGGGAAAACAAAGTAAGGCGCATATCGCCCTGTATCCTTACGCCTACCGTATGCCCCCAGTAAGTTACGCAATAGTTTAAAACCGCCTTTATTATAAAAATAGACAGTAATACGCCCGACCACAATATAATGTCGTTTACGAGTTTATTTGGAGCGTAAACGTTTATTATGCTTCTTGCAATGGTGGGATAAACGAGATTGCAAATAGTCATCAAAAAGGCGCAACTTAAATCGAATATAAACAAACCTAAGTGTGGTTTGTAATATTTTGAAAACTCACCTATGAGTTTTACGGCGGAATATTTTTTCGTATTTTCGTTTTTAGTCATTTTTCACCGTATTTATTCCATAAAAAATCATTACTTACTTCAATATAACATAAAAACGCTTTTTTGTCCATTTTTTTTACGATAAAGGCTACTTTTTTTGTCACCCGTAACAGTATTATTTGACAAAAGGCGTGAAATTAAGTTATAATTTTTTTCGTTTTCAGACCTATCAGATTACGAGGATTTTATGAAAAGAGAAGATATACGAAATATAGCGATTATCGCCCACGTCGATCACGGCAAAACGACGCTCGTCGATCAACTTTTAAAACAGAGCCATATCTTCCGCACGAACGAAGTCGTTCAGGAAAGAGTTATGGACTCGAACGATATCGAACGCGAAAGAGGCATTACTATTCTGGCAAAAAACACCTCGGTACATTATAAAGGCGTAAAAATTAACATTATCGACACCCCCGGTCACGCCGACTTCGGCGGAGAAGTAGAACGCATTTTGTCTATGGTGGACGGCGTGTTGCTTTTGGTTGACGCCGTCGAAGGCTGTATGCCTCAGACAAGATTCGTTTTGAAAAAGGCGCTTAACCTTAACAAAAAACCGATCGTAGTCATAAACAAAGTAGATAAAGGCGGGGATACGGACGTTACCCTCGACGGAATAGTGGATTTGTTTCTGGATCTTGGCGCAAACGACGATCAACTTAATTTTAAAACCCTTTACGCTTCGGCAAAACAAGGATGGGCGGCGTTAAGTCTTGACGCTCCGAGAACGGATATAACGCCTGTTTTCGATACGATTTTAGAAGAAATACCTTGCCCGGAAGGTTCCGATACCGAACCCCTTCAACTTATGATTTCCAACATCGATTACGACGAATACGTAGGTCGTATAGGCGTGGGAAAAATAATACGCGGAACTTTAAAACAAAATCAACCCGTTTCTATATGCAGAACGGACGGCAGCGTGGTGAGAGCGAAGGTTTCATTCCTTTATCAGTTCGAAGGACTTAAAAGAACGGAAGTACCCTTAGGCAAAATCGGCGATATCGTCGCCGTGATATGCTCGGAAAAATTAAACATCGGCGAAACCGTTTGCGATGTCGATTACCCCGAAGCCTTACCCTTCGTTGCGATAGACGAACCCACCATTTCCATGATGTTTATGGTGAATAACAGCCCGTTTGCGGGGAAGGAAGGTAAATACGTTACTTCCCGCCACTTAAGAGCAAGGCTTTTTAAAGAAGTGGAAACGAACGTTTCGATGAGAATCGAGGAAACCGAGTCCGCAGATACCTTTAAAGTTTACGGCAGAGGCGAACTTCATCTTTCGGTGCTTATCGAGAATATGCGCAGAGAGGGCTACGAATTTCAGGTTTCCCGCCCCAAAGTTATTTATAAGGAAATAAACGGCAGATGCTGTGAACCTATGGAGGATCTCGTTATAGAGGTTCCCGACGAATTCGTAGGCGCTGTAATGAATAAAATCGGCGCAAGAAAGGGCGAACTTCAGAATATGAGCATTAACCCGAGCGGGGAAACCAAACTCGAATTTAAAATTCCGTCGCGCTGTCTTATCGGTTACAGGTCTGAACTTTTAACCGATACTAAGGGCTTCGGCGTTATGAGCCACGTTTTTTCGGGTTACGAAGAATATAAAGGCGACATTCAGGAAAGAACGCGCGGAAGTTTGGTAGTATTCGAGACGGGCGTTACCACTCAGTACGGGCTGTTTAACGCGCAGGAACGTTGTACCCTGTTCGTCGGTCCCGGTTTAAACGTTTATGAAGGTATGATAGTGGGCGAAAACTCACGCGAGGACGACCTTGCCGTCAACGTTTGTAAACAAAAACATCTGACGAATAACCGCGCGAGCGGTAGCGAGGACGCTTTAAAACTTACCCCGCCAACTACGCTTAGTCTTGAACAATGCATGGAATTCATCGCGGACGACGAACTTTTGGAAATTACCCCTAAAAATATTCGTCTGAGAAAGAAAATTTTGTCGAAAGAACTTCGTATGAAGGAATGGGCAAAAACGCATAGGTAAATATCAACAATAAATATCAGCGCACAGATATCAACGCACAGGTAAATATCACCTCGTATGTAAATATCAGCGCGTAGGTAAATATCAGCGCGTAGGTAAATATCAGCGCGTAGGTAAATATCAGCGCGTAGGTAAATAAAAAAGGGTTGCCGATTTAACGACAACCCTTTTTTATTTTTTTATCGAAAAAGTTTTTTAATAAATTGCGACGCGTGAATTGCGCCTGACGGCGCGTGATAGGCTTCACCTTGAGGGGAAGCTGTCAACTTTGTTGACTGATGAGGTGTAGCCGACGACAGTCGGCGTGAATTGCAAACTTACGTTTGCGTGAATTGCGCCTGACGGCGTGTGCAAGGCCCCTTTGTGTAAAGGGGGCTGTCGCGTAGCGACTGAGGGATTGAAAGGTGAATTGTTGCTGACGCAACGTGAATTGCAAACTTACGTTTGCGTGAATTGCGTCTTGCGACGCGTGAATTGCTCCCGTTGGTCGCGTGAATTATATAGAACACCTCATCCGTCATTTTCTTGCGAAAATGCCACCTTCCTCCTCCGAGGGGAAGGCTGAAGCGGACGGCGAAATTATATAAAACAATCCCTCCGTCACGGCAAGCCGTGCCACCTCCCTTTACACAAGGGAGGCTAAGAGGATAAACGAATTGCTCTGCAATTCAATTCACGGAGCGTAGCGACAATTCACGCGCGGTTACGCGCAATTCATGACCGTAAGGTCAATTCACTATTTACAATCCCTCCGTCACGGTAAGCCGTGCCACCTCCCTTTACACAAGGGAGGCTAAAAGGTCGGCGGATTATATAACAATCCCTCCGTCACGGCAAGCCGCGCCACCTCCCTTTACACAAGGGAGGCTTAAATGTTTCCGCTTTTACACAAGGGAGGCTAAGAGGAAATAATGCTAAAATAACCCTGCGAAACCTTATTTTCTACGTAACCTGCGGAACTAACGTATTTTTTAGCGGGCGTGGCAGACGCACATAGGGAACCTTATTTGCTGCATAACACTGCGGAGTCTTATTTTCTGCCGAAAAGACGTTTTACGAATGAAGGAACGTCGGTTTTACGTTCTGGCTTCAGATTTGTTTCTTCGGGGAGGTCTTCTCTGTATGAAGGTTCGTTGTATTCTTCCCTATGCTCGTTAATAGGCTCCTGCCTTCTCGGGAAAGTAGGCTCGTAAGGCTTTTCGTTACGACCTGCTTCGGCATCGCGTTGCGGTCTGAATTGACCGTATTCGCCCCTTTGAGAAGGTCTTATATTCATATATTCGGGATTACTCGTTTCGGGTTCGGCTTTTTTATCGGAAGAACCGCTTGCCTGACCGAGCGTCTGCCCGCGATTAACGTTGAAAGCAAATTCCGGACGAGGTTTCTGTTCGGTTTCGTCATCTACTTTTCTGTCGAAGCCCGTTGCGATAATCGTAATGATAATTTCTTCCTGCAGGTCGGGATTGACGTTCATACCGAAAATAATATTCGCGGTAGGATCGATGATTTCCTGTACTCTGTCGGCGGCTTCTTTAACCTGCGACATAGATAGGTCTTTACCGCCCGTAACGTTTAATATAATACCGTGGGCGCCTTCGATTGTGGTTTCGAGCAGAGGACTCGAAACTGCCTGACGAACGGCTTCGATAACTCTGTTTTCGCCCTTTGCTTTTCCTACGCCCATGTGCGCAAGACCTTGGTTTTTCAAAATGGTTCTGACGTCGGCAAAGTCAAGGTTGATAAGCGACGGCGTTGCGATAAGATCGGCAATGCCGCAAATGCCCTGACGAAGAGTGTCGTCTGCGTATTTTAACGCGTCAACGAAAGGCGTATCGGGAGGAAGCGCCTCTAAAAGTCTGTCGTTAGGTATAATAATTATTGTATCGACGTATTTTGCTAAATTGGAAATACCTTTTTTAGCGTTCGTTTCGCGTTTTTTGCCTTCAAAATGGAAAGGCCTTGTAACGACGGCAACCGTTACGCAACCCGCGTCTTTTGCGGTTTTTGCAACGATAGGCGCCGCGCCGGTACCCGTTCCGCCGCCCATACCGGCGGCAATAAATAATAAATCGACGCCTTTAACGACTTCTTCAAGCGATTTTTTGCTTTCTTCTGCGGACTGCTCGCCTACGGCGGGATCCGCGCCCGCGCCTAAGCCTTTGGTTATGCCCGCGCCGATCTGAATTCTGTTTACGTCGTCGCAAAGCGATAACATCAACGCTTGTTTATCGGTGTTGACCGCAACGAATTCGGCTGTATCCACGCCTAATTCGATCATTCTGTTTACCGCGTTGGAGCCTGCGCCGCCCACGCCTACTACTTTGATTTTTGCCACGTTTTGAGTATTCATATAGTCTTCCTCCTCGTAATCCTGAGAATAGTTATATCTTTGTTGTTCTTCGAGCTGTTGTTGTTCTTCTAATTCCTGACGGCGGCGAAGTTCTTCCTGCCGTTGTTGTTCTTCTAATTCCTGACGACGGCGAAGTTCTTCCTGCCGTTGCTGTTCTTCAAGTTCCTGACGGCGACGAAGTTCTTCCTGCCGTTGTTGTTCTTCAAGTTCCTGACGGCGGCGAAGTTCTTCCTGCCGTTGCTGTTCTTCTAATTCCCGACGGCGGCGAAGTTCTTCCTGCCGCTGCTGTTCTTCTAATTCCTGACGACGGCGAAGTTCTTCCTGCCGTTGTTGTTCTTCCCGACGTTTGCGTTCGTCGAGTTCGCGTTGTTTTTCGAGTTCGTCGCGAAGTCTTATCAACTCTTCTTTTTGTCTTAAAAATTCTTCCTGTTTTTGCCTGTCTTCGAGTTCGCGTTGTTTACGCTGATTCTCGATTTCTTGCTGTTTTAAAAGTTCCTCTTGACGTTTGCGTTCGTCGAGTTCGCGTTGTTTTTCAAACTCTTCACGCTTTTGCTTTTCGGCAAGTTCTTCTTTGAGTCTGATTTCCTCTTGCCGTTTGCGTTCGTCAAGCGCCTGCTTTTCGCGCATCTGACGAATTTCTTCGTCGCGCTTTTCGAGTTCCCTCTTCCAGGAAAGCATCATTTCTTCAAATTCTTTCTGACGACTTATCGCCTCTTGCTCACGCTTTTCGGCTTCTTCTTGCATCAGACGATTTCTTTCGGCTTCCGATCTTTCGCGTTCGGAAACTGCAAGTTTTACAGCCTCTTCACGTTTTTCGGCTTCTTCTTTTTGTAAAACTTCACGACGGGCAAGTTCTTCTTCGTCGCGCTGTTTCAATGCTCGTTGAACGGCAAGACGGATAAGTTCGTCCTGTGAAACCTCGGGTTCTTCTTCCTTTACGGTCGTGTCGTTTTCTTCTGCGTTTTGCGTCGATTCTTCCGATTGCGCATACGATTCTTCTACGGGTTCTTCGAGTTCTTCGGTTATAATCTCGGCGTCCGTTTCGTCCTCAACCGTCGTTTCGGCTTCGGTTTCGGCTTGATAATCTTCCGTCGGTTCGTCGATTTCCTCGCCGTCTAAAAGTTCGTCTTTATAAGATTCGGCTTGCTCTATCGCTTCGTCGGCGGTTTCTTCGCAAGCCTCCTCGACGTCGTCGATCACGGGTTCTTCGAGTTCTTCGGTTATAATCTCGGCGTCCGTTTCGTCCTCAACCGTCGTTTCGGCTTCGGCTTCGGCTTGATAATTTTCCGTCGGTTCGGCTTCTTCTGACATCGTTTCGACTTCGGCTTCTTCTGGCATAGTTTCAACGTCGGTTTCGTATTCTTCTTCTGCTACCGCTTCGGGCGCGGTAAAATCGGTTTCGCCGTCCTCGTTCAAATAAACCGCATCCGAATAATCTTCTTTAATATTGTCGGCAGAATCGTCCCGCCCTGCGTAATACACGGTTTCTTCTTCGATTTCATCGGCAGGTTCTACTTCGATTTCGTCGTTGATTTCGTCGGCGGGTTCGTCGGTTTCTTCGATTTCATCGGCGGGTTCGTCGGCGGGTTCGTCGTCTGACATTTCTTCGATTTCGTCGTTGATTTCGTCGGCGATTTCGTCGGTTTCTTCTTCGATTTCGTCGGAAGATTCTTCTTGTTCCGTTTGCTCGGCTTCGTCGTAATTTTCCAACTCTCCGAGTTTTGACGTATCAAAATCGCTTATAGTATCGATATTTTGAGCATTATCAAAATTTTCGATTACCGCTTCCTCGTTCGATTCTTCCTCTAAAACGACGTCGGGGGTTTCAATAGCCGTTACCTCCAACGCGGTAATTTTTTCGGGTTTTAAGGCGCCGTATCCTCCTTTGCCACTGCCGAATTTATGCTTCTTTTTATTGTTTTTTGGTACGTATTGCTGTTTCATACAACTCTCCTTAATATATGTTGTGATTCAAGGCGTAATTTAAAACCGCCAGACTCGAACTGTCGTCGGGTTTGGACATATACGCCGTTTTGGGACATACGACGTTAACGGGCATTTCGATTCTGCCCGCCAAATATTCCGCTCCTCCTCGGATATATGAGATTCCGCCGCCCGTGAGGGATACGGAAACGTTGTGCGGTAACTTCACCCTGCTGTTTAATATTGCCCTGTCGAAGTTTTCCGCGAGTTCGTCAAGTACGTAACGGGCAACGTCGTTTGAAGAAGACACGGGGAAATTAAACTGCTCGTCCCCGTATAAAACGACGTAGTTTCCGCCGTCCATGTGGATACTTAAATTGATTTTGCGTTTTAATCTTTCGGCGACCTCGAAATCGACCTGAAATTTATCGTAAAGATAAGCCGTTATATGCCCGCCGCCTACGGGGAAAGCCCTTTCAAAAAGCGCGCCGTCGCCGGATAAAACGGTAAGTTGAGAGGAAGAATATCCCACGTCGAGTAAAATCTGCGCAGTTCTTCTTTCTTCCTTCGTAAATAAAAGGGAGCCTTCGGCAAGAGTTACGGGAATAAAAATAACCTCGTCAATCTTTAAGCCGTTGAGTATTTTTCTTACGGTTTCGGTGAAATCTTTCATGGCGCCGTAAACGGAAACGTAAGAAGAAAGCGATGAAGTGCGGACGCCTAAAACTTCGTCGCAACGCAAACCGCCGTCAATGAAAAAACAAACGCCGTTACGAGAAATTATTTCGTATTCGCCCATATCAAGCCCGTGGCACGCGCCGTCGAAAAATTCTGTTATATCCTTGGGGCGAATACGTTTTTTGCGGTTATAAAAGGCGCGTTGTTCGGTATTGAACAAACGCAAAAATTCACCGGGCACGCCTACGTAAACCTTGTTTAAGCGCGCTTTCGCCGACGAAGAAACCGATTTTAAACTTTTTGAAACGGCATCGTATAAATTTCTTTCGTTGATTTTTTCTCCGTCAAAGGCGTCGTGAACGCATCTCGTGATGGCGCGAATGGTGAAATTGTTGTTAATTCCGTTTTCGCCGATAAGGGCGGTAAGAGAGTAACTTCCTACGTCGATTACCGCAACTGCGTCTTTTAACATGATTTTACCTCATTGGTTTATTTGTCGTTACAAGAGTTTGTACGCTTGTACTTTTATATGCTTGTACGATTGTACGATTGTACTTTTATATGCTTGTACTTTTACACGCTTGTACGCGCGTAAAGCAAAAGCGTTTCGCTTTCAGGCTTGTACGTTAATCGTAAGGGCGGAAAAGAGAGTAACTTTTCGCGTCGAAAACAGGCTTACGTAAAGTATAACCGTAACTTATCCCGCAGTTTTTCTGGTATAAACCGCCGTTATTTTTCCCGAATCGAGCATAAGGCTTTCTATTACGCCGCAAATAAGATCGCCGTCGGTAAGTTCTTTGTATTTGGAAATCGCCGCGAGAACTTTTTCGGAAGTTTTTTCGGTGGCTTTATATACGAGAATTTTTAAACCGCTGCGCATATTTATCTCAATACGGTAATTCCCCTTTTCCGGTGTTTCTATAACGGCAACCGAAGATAAATAATCTCTCGGACTCGAAAAACAAGAAAGAGCCGTTTTTAAAGCGTTGAAAACGACTTCGTCGGGGTATCCGAGCGGTTTTTTGAGTTCGACCGTCGGTTTTAACGCTGTCTTGAATTCTATTAAAACGTCGGATAGGTTGTCCGCCGGATTTATAAGCGTTTCCCGCGTTTTCAACACCACGTATTCGTCGTCCAGAACGTAAATTTCGTCGTTATAAATTACTGCGAATCTTTCCTCGTCGGAATACAGATTAACCTCTAACGTAAAGGGGTAACGCTTCTTTACGCTTTTAACTTTAAAGCCGGTGGAGGCAACTACCCTTTCTTCAACTTCTTCGGTATTCAGAAACAAAAGATTTTTTCCTTTGAAATCGGATAAAACTTCCATGCAAAGTTCATAGTCTTCAAAGGAATACGCCGAATAATTCACGTTAATATCGCTTACCCTCGTAACGGTAACGAAAACGAGCGCCAGATAAAAACAAAGCGCGATTATTCCCGATATTAAAACCGTTTTTTTGTAATTCATTTTTCGTCCTCGTTATGTTCCGTAGAATTTAAAAAGTCGTTAGTCGTGCGAAAGGCGGATATCCGCGCCCAAAGCGGCAAGTTTTTTGTCGAAATCTTCATAACCGCGCATTATTGCTTCGGCGTTTTTAACGACGGAAAAGCCCTCTGCTTTTAACGCCGCTACCAAAAGCCCGGCGCCTCCTCTTAAATCGGGCGCGGTCATATCGGCGCCGTATAAAAGCCCGCCTTCGACGGAAACTTTATTACCTTCGATTTTAAACCTCGCGCCTGTTTTTTCAAGTTCTTTAAGATATTGAAACCGACTGTCGAAAACCGTTTCGTTAACGACGGTCAAGCCTTTAAGCCCCGCCGCCGCGCAGGAAACTACAGGTTGAAGATCGGTCGGGAACGACGGAT
The DNA here is from genome assembly GCA_934278995.1 of uncultured Clostridia bacterium. Taxonomy (GTDB): domain Bacteria; phylum Bacillota; class Clostridia; order Christensenellales; family Borkfalkiaceae; genus UBA4636. The sequence continues at coordinate 49,453 of CAKQWM010000008.1, read as the reverse complement.
ACGGTCCTGTTTTTACAGCGCCGAAGCCTTCGTTGTTTCCTTGCGATTGTATATATAATTTATCACTATATATATTAACATATAACTTATCGTTTTTGCAAGTATTATAAAGAATTTTTTTCGTTAAAGACGAAATATTTTCGCTTTTCAGACCGGAAATTTCCATCTTGCCACCTAAAAGATAGGAAAGCAATAAAAAGGTACCCGCTTCTATCCTGTCCGGCACCGGACGATAACAAATTCCGCCGTTAAGTTTTTCGACGCCTTCGACTATTATTTCCTCAAACCCGCCTCCCCTTATTTTTGCGCCGCAGACGTTTAAAAAATCACACAAATCTCGGACTTCCGGCTCTTTTGCGGCGTTTTTTATAACGGTTTCGCCTCGGGCGCAAACGGCGGCTAAAACGAGATTTTCCGTTGCGCCGACCGACGGATAGCGTAAAGGTATAACGCTTCCGACGAGTTTTTCCGCCGAAACCATTATATACTCGTCGGTTTCAAAAACTTTTGCGCCGAGTCTTTTTAATCCGTCAAGGTGTATATCGACGGGACGCGCGCCTAATTTGCACCCGCCCGGTTTAGGAACTATCGCGTAACCGAATCTGTTTAACAGCGCGCCCGTGAGAAAAAACGAAGCGCGGATTTCCGAGGCGGTACTTTTGGGCAATTCGGGCGTAAAAATATCCCGCCCGTCGATTTCAAGCCCGTTATTTTGGCGTTTTATTTTTGCGCCGATAAAAGTTAAAACTTCAGACAAAACTTTTACGTCGCCGATATCGGGACAGTCTTTTATAAAAATTTTACCGTCCGTCAGAACGCACGCGCACATTAACGTAAGCGCGGAATTTTTCGCCGCGCTTATTTTTACTTCGCCGTATAAACTTTTTCCACCGTTTATCTTATAACTCGACATAATATTTCCCGAAACGGAAAGGAAGAATACGGTTTTTTCTTAGTCAACCAAAGCCGAAAAAACCACGAAAAAAACCTTTCCGCAACACAGTTTATAGTATGCGGAAAGGCATATATTAGTTAATTTTTTCAAGTTCGGGCGGCTTGAAAGGTCGATTTCGTTTTTTGGAAACGTTATATATAACCCCGAAAGCGCCCATAAAGGCGATTACCGAAGTGTTGCCCGACGAAATAAGCGGAAGCGGTAAACCCGTCGGCGGTACAGACCCCGTTACCACGAGGGCATTTACCAAAAGTTGAACGGCGTAAACGGACGTTATGCCGAGAGAAAGAAGGTATCCGAAAAAATCCTCCGATCTTTTTGCCGTAAGCACGCACCTATATACGAGAAACGCCATAACCGCAAATAACGCCGCCGTTCCGAAAAAGCCCGTTTCTTCGCCTATTACGGATAAAATAAAATCGCTTTCCGAAAAAGGAAGAAATCTGTATTTTTGCCGTGAATTGAAAAGCCCGACGCCGAACAGCCCGCCCGAGCCGAGTCCGTACAGCGACTGCAACAGTTGATAACCCTCGCCTTTCGGGTTTTCCCACGGGTTTAAAAACGCCGTGAGCCGTTTGAGCCTGTAAGGCTCCGCAATAACGAGCAAGGGTACCGCAAGACAAAGAGGCGCGAAAAGCATTGCAAAATGACCGATTTTAGTCCCCGCCAGAAACAGCATGCAAAACATTACGGCGATAAGACACATCGTTATCGACATATTAGGTTCAAGCATTATAAGCACGCACATTAAAACGCCTGAAATTATCGGGATAATTATGCCCTTGAAACTTCGCGCGCGGGATAAGGACGAGGCAAAATATTCTGCTACGAAGAAAACGTAACAGAATTTTGCTATTTCGGACGACTGCAAAGTAAAAAATCCTAAGTTTATCCAGCGTTTAGCGCCGTAAACTTCTACCGATAAAAACGGCACGAAACAAAGCGCAAGAAGTATAAGACCGACGAGATACATCCATTTTGTTTTTCCTATGTATTTGCGGTAATCTATATTGGAAGTAACGGTCATCGCAATAAGCCCCGCAAAAAAACCGACGCTTTGTTTTTTTGCGAAATAATACGGATTTTTATAGTCGGCTTCCGCAACGTAATTAGACGCCGAATATACCGCGACAATCCCGTAAAGCGCGAGGAATATCACGATGACGGGAATAAACAAATCTCCGCTATCCGCGCGTTTTCTCATTAAGCCCCCTTACGAGATAATTAAACCTTTCGCCTCTGTCGATATAATCCTTAAAAGCGTCGTGACTTGAAGTTGCGGGCGAAAACAAAACGGCTTCGCCCGGCGCGGCGGTAGAACCCGCAAGCCGTACCGCCGTAATGAGATCGGCGACCACCGAAACCGTTACGCCCAGCTTCTTAGCCGTTTTAAGCATATCAAAACGGCTTTCGCCCGTTAAAATAACGTGTTTTATTTTGTTGTTGCTGTTTTTTATTGCCTCAAAAACAGGCGTAAAATCTTGATTTTTACTCTTTCCGCCCATTATAAGCACGGCGCTTTGATTTATAGATTTTATCGCTTTCAAAGTTGAATCGACGTTTGTTGCTTTGGAATCGTTTATATAAGTTACTCCGTTATATACCCCGACGTTTTCCATCCGATATTTCAAACCTTTGAAATCCGTAAAGGAATTGACGATATCTTCGGTTTCTACGCCGTAAATTTTTAACGCGCAAAGGGCGGCGAGGGCGTTTTCTATGTTATGCTCGCCTTTTATCGCCAACTTGTCGGCGGGTAAAATTTCTTCGTCGAAGTAATAAATTACGCCGTCTTTAAGATACGCCCCTTTAACCGCGGTTTTTGCGGAAAACCAAACGACTTCGGAAAGTAAACCTTCGGCAAAACCTCTTACCGTTTCGTCGTCGTAATTTAATACCGCCCATTCGCTTTCACGCTGGTTTTTGAAAAGTCGCATTTTCAAATAAACGTAATTTCGCATGTTGTAATGCCTGTCGAGATGATCTTCCGTAATATTAAGCATTACGCCGATATGGGGCGTAAAAAGATGAACGGTTTCAAGTTGAAAAGAAGAAACTTCCAGAACGCAAACGTCGGTTTGAAGGGTTTCGTCGGCGTACTTTATAAAAGGCGTTCCCACGTTGCCGAGAAGATAAGAGGATTCTCCGCTTTCGGATAAAGTCTTTCCTATAAGCGTGGAAACGGTGGTTTTTCCGTTAGTCCCCGTAACCGCTATAATAGGCGCCTTGGCGTTCATATAACCTAATTCGATTTCCCCGATTATTCGCTTTTTCTTCTTTTTGAGTTTTACTACGAGGGGGTTGTCTATCGGTACGCCCGGACTTAAAACTACCACGTCGAAATTACTCAAAGAGTTTTTACGCTCGTCGTAATTTTCCTCATTTTCTTCGATGTTACGGGCGATTATTGCTCCTTTTTCAACGAGATCGCAACAAGGTTTCGACGATAAAACTTCTTCGTCCTCGTCAAATATACCTACGACGGCGTTTTTTGAAAGTAAAAATTCGGCGCACGCTGTTCCGCTTTTTTTCATTCCGAAAACAAGAAATTTTTCGTTGTTATATTTCATTCATTACCTCATAAATTATACGAAATTCAAAACGCATAAAAGACCGACGACGAGAGTTATAGCAAAATACCAGAATACTATTTTGCTTTCGGCGTAACCTTTATGCTGAAAATGATGATGAAGGGGCGCCATAAGAAAAATCCGCTTTTTAGTACGCTTGTAATTTAAAACCTGAACGATTACCGACACCCCCGACAGAACGAAGGTTACGCCCGCAAGCGGAATATATAACGCGTTTCCGCTGAAAGTATAAACCGACGCTATAAGTCCGCCGAGAGCGAGAGAACCCGTATCCCCCATAAAAACGCTCGCCTTGTTTACGTTGAACAAAAGATATCCTACTAAACTTCCAGCGGAAGAAATCGCCAGAACCGACAAGCCCTCGTATTCTTCTTTATTAAGATAATTGCCGCCGAACTTTTCCGTCTGCAATAAAATCATTACCGCTACGACGCTTAAAACCACCGAAGATACCGTACCCGCAAGCCCGTCAAGCCCGTCGGTAAGATTTACGCAGTTACATGTAGCCAAAAATATGAAAACGCAAAGAGGATAAAACCAAAAACCCGCGTTTACGAGTTTATCGGTAAACGGAATATATAAATTGTTCAGTCCGTTATACCCGCAAAACAGGGCGGAAATTATCGCTATTATCGTCTGGAAGGATATTTTTTGCCACGGGGTAAGCCCTTCGTTTTTGCAGTATTTTATTTTAATAAAATCGTCCGAAAAACCGATTAAAGCGTATAAAAGAAATACGATAAGCGACACCGCCGAAATATTCGAGGACTTTACCGAAAACAAATAAACCGCCGCCGTGGTTACAACGAAACCTATTCCGCCCATGGTCGGCGTTCCGTTTTTGGAATAATGTTCCGTCACGTATTTTAATATTGTCTGATTTATCTTCGCCCGTTTCAGCAACGGTATGAGAAAAAACGTAAGCGCGGCGGAAACGCAAAGCGAAATTAAATATACGATAATTAGTTTTTTAGCCATATTTTTAAATAAATTAGTAGGCGGTTTTAACAGCCGAGCGGTAAACGCGACGAATTTAAAGCGGATTATACACGTATTTTTGCCGAAAGCGAGGCTTTCCTTTTTTTCGGTTAACGATTGATTTTATCGGTTTTTTACGGAATTTGCCCCGATATCGCTTTTTTTACGGCTTCTTTATCGGAATATTCGATTTTTTCGCCGTTCTTTTCCATATAATTTTCAGCGCCTTTACCCGTGATAATCAGCGTATCGCCCTTACAAAGCCTTTTTACGGCGTAATTTATAGCAAGGTATCTGTCGGGTATCTTTACGTAATCGGTTCTCACTTCTTTTACGCCTTTTTCGATTTCGGCTATTATTTCGTTTGCGTCTTCGGACCTCGGATTATCCGACGTAATAATGACGTTATCCATAATATCCCCCGCTATTCTGCCCATAAGGGGGCGTTTTTTTCTGTCCCTGTCCCCTCCGCACCCGAAAACGACGAAGGTTTGCCCTTCCGTTACCGACGCTATAAAGGAAAGACTTTTATCAAGTCCGTCGGGCGTATGAGCGTAATCCACGAAAATTTTCGCGCCGTTATATTCGGCGACGCATTGCATTCTGCCCTCCGCGCCCGTAACGTTACCTATATATTTAACTATTTTTTCGGGTTTTATACCGAGTAAAAAGCAGGCGCACGCCGCGCCTAAAAGATTATAGGCGTTAAACTCCCCGTAAAGTTTCGACTTAACTTTGTAGATCATATCGAACATATTTATAATAAAACTCAGTCCGTTTAACGACTCTTTTACGTTTACGGCGAATACGTCGGAGGGAGAATATATGCCGTACGTTACGGTCTTTTTCGAGTTTTCATCGTAAATTTCACGCCCTAAAGCGTCGTCGGTGTTGACTACGAAAAACCTTGCGTTTTTGGAAAACGCGCTTTTTTTTACATTGCGGTAACTTTCAAAATCGGTAAAATAATCGAGATGATCGTGCGTACAATTAGTAAACACAAGACACTCGAAGTTTATCGCCGCCGCCTTTTTAAGCCATATCGCGTGAGCGGAAAGTTCGGTTACCACGTATAGTATTCCGTCCTCTTTTAAGCGCGCGAGAAGGCAAAATAAATCGTTCGGATCGGGCGTAGTCAGTAAAGACGGCAAAAAGTTATTCCCCCATTCGACGCCGTTGGTGCCTATCGACGCGGTCGGTTTGCCGTGCGCCGTTAAAATATCTTTTATTATTTTTACGGTGCTTGTTTTTCCGTTAGTACCGACGACGCCTATTATTTTCAAATTCTTTTGAGGATTTTTGTAAAACGCCGCTGAAAAAAAGGAATACGCAAGCCTCGTATCCTCGCATAGTACCTGTGCGCAATTAAGTTTTGGCAGTAATTTTTCGGTCACTATAGCCGACGCTCCGTTTTTTACGGCGACGTCTGCAAATTTATGCCCGTCGGAATTTTCGCCTCTTAAACAAAAGTATAAATCGCCTTGCTTTACGCTGCTACTATTGTGGGCGACGCCGGAAATTTCGACGTCGGCGTTTAAGGGATAAATTTTAACGTTTTTTAAACTGTTTGTAATTTCACTGAGTTTCATTTTTTTACTCGAATTTCCGAATTGATTTTGCGTTTATTATGCCTTGAAATATATCGCGGGCGACGGGCGCGGCAACGGTCGAGCCGTAAGATCCGCCTATGGGTTCGTCAACGGTTACGAGGCAAAGGTATTTGGGAGCGTCGGACGGAAAAAAGCCCAAAAACGACATAACGTATTTACCGCTTTTTATGGCTCCGTTTTCAAATTTTTGAGCGGTACCGGTTTTTCCGCCTATCTTGTAACCCTCGATATAACATTGCTTCCCGCTACCGTCTTTAACGACGCCTTCAAGGTAGGACGCAAGGATTCGGGAGGCTTTTTCCGAACAGGTCTTACCTGATAGTTTCGGCGGAAAAATTTCTATCGTATTGCCCTCGTCGTCGGTTATTTTATCGATAAACTTCGGAACGAAATAGTTTCCGCCGTTTATCGCAGACGCCGCCGCCGCGGCAAGTTGAATTTCGGTAACCGCTATACTTTGCCCGAAAGCGATTCTTGCAAGATCCCCTTCGGTAACGGCGCTTTCGGGTATTACCATACCGGGCGCTTCTCCGAAAAAATCAACCCCCGTTTTTTTACCGAAATTGAAGTTTTTAACGTATTTATAAAAATCGGATTTACCGAGCGATAAAGCAATATCGGTAAAACACGGGTTGCAACTGTTGTTAAGCGCCTCTTTTAAAGTCTGGTTGGAATGTTTGCCGTTCGCGTGGTTTGACCAGCATTTGATTTTTCCGCCTTTTACGGCACGGTATCTTGACGACGAAAAAACGTAATTTAACGATTTCGCCTTTTTATTACCCGCAAGCGTTTCTTCGATGTCGGCTATGGCGGTAATTATTTTAAAAGTCGAACCCGGCTCGTAACAATCGACCACGACAACGTTGCGGGAAAGTTCGTTCAACAATGCGATATCGTCCCGAGGGACGTTGTTTAGGTCGTAAGACGGAAGCGACGCAAGCGCTAAAATTCTGCCGTCATCGGGCGATAAAACGACCGCCGAACAACGCTTGGGGTTATATTCGTCGATTACCTTTTTCAAAGCGTTTTCTGAAATAAGTTGAATTTCGAGGTCGATATTAAGGTTTACGTTAAACCCGTCCGTCCCCTCGGTATAATACGGAGTCGAGCCTTGTAAATCTTCGCCGGTAAGGTCGGATTCGTATAAAATTTCCCCGTCAACCCCTTTTAAGTATTTGTCGTAATACTTTTCAAGCCCCGCCTGACCGCTTCCGTCCGAAGACGTATAGCCTAAGACGCTGCAAAGAGCGTCGCCGTAAGGATAAACGCGGTTCTGATCCGCGGAATAATAAACGCCGTCAAGATCGTATTCGCAAAGTTTTATGATATCTATCTTGGAAACCCGACGTTTTACGGTGATTTCAGAAGTCGCTTTTTTTACGATTTTTTGATAAAGTTTGTCTTTATCGACCGAAAACAAGCGGGAAAGAACGTCTGAAACTTTTTCGGGGTCCGAAACCGAACGGGTTCTTATATACACCGCGAAACAAGGTTCGCTTCCCGCTAAAACTTTACCGTCCGACGACAAAATTTCGCCTCGTCCGGCTTTTACCGGAAGTTCCCTCGTCCATTGATCGACAGCCTTTTTCTGTAACGTCGATGAGGAAACGACTTCCACGATAAAAGCCCTCGTTATAACCGCAAAAAATAAAAAGGTTATCGCCAAAACGTAGCAGAATAACCTCTTTCGTATTACACTAAGCGAATAATCGGATATGTTTTTCCGTCTCCTTTATAAAAATAAAGAGGTTAGTTACGAAAAATCGTAATTAACCTCTTTTGCAAACCAAAATGAGAGTGTTTATTATGCATGCGACGCGTTTACGCTTTTACCATGCCCTTTTCCTCGGCTTTTTTCTCGATAACTTCGTCGGAAGATACGTATTCGTATTCCTTCTGAAGATTATCTACTTCCATACTGAGTTTCGTTATCTGCATTTCTTTGGCAATCATGGAAGCGTTCATCGTCTTTAAAAGTCGCGTGTTTAAAATTATAAGAGCAAAAACCGTTGCTACTACGAGCGCGTAAACGGCAATAAGTATTTTACCCTTAGTGTTTATCGTGTATTGTTTATCTACCGATTCGCCTTTTTTGTGATAGTCCTCAAAAGGATTGTCGCCCGCTTCTATGCTGGAATACTGCATGGTGGTCGGCGTAGGCGCGGTGTCGTCGTCGGTAGTATAGGACATCTGTTCTTTCTGATATTCCGTACTGCTACGGGCAGGCTTTTGATAACGCGCGGAAAGATTTTGCTGTCTTTCCATTTCGTTATAGTCGTAATAAGTGGGATCCGCATCGTAATCGGCTTCCGCTTTTTGCCTGCTATCGGCGTAAGCGTTATGGTCGGGATAATCGTTCTGACGGGCATTGCGCGGCGCGTTATCGTTATAGGCGCGCTGTTTTTCGTCGTAATTATCCGTTATTTCTTTTTTTGCGGGACGGTCGAAATAAAATTGATTTTCCAGACTGTCGGCAAAACCGCCTCTGTTAGGCGTCTGATAATTTGCGTTCTGATTATATCTCATATTCTCCGGTTCAGCATAACCGCGGCTATACTTCGGGGAGTTGTTGTCGTATCCGTTTACCATAATATACTATTGTCTCTCCTCTAAAAATATTCTTGCCGACCGAATTGTTTTTTTATTTTTAAACCCTTTCGCACACTCTTAACTTTGCGCTTTTCGCCCTCGGATTACGGTCCAGCTCTTCTTCGCCCGAGACGATGGGTTTTGCGGTTAAAACGTTTACTATTTTCTTTTTTCCGCATACGCAAACGGGCAAACTTTTATCGCAAATGCAATCGGTTTCCAGATATTTGTATGCGTTTTTGACTATTCTGTCTTCCAACGAGTGGAAGGTTATAACCGCAAGCCTTCCGCCCTTTTTAAGCCTCTCTCCCATAGCGACTATCGCTTCGTATAGTCCGTCAAGTTCGCCGTTGACCTCGATGCGGAGCGCCTGATAAGCGCGCTTCGACGGGTGTCCGTCCTGCTTGAATTTTGCGGGAATCGATCTGTCGATTATCTCGTTTAACTGCCCGCAAGTAACTATTTTTCCGTTTTGTCGCTCTTTTACGATGTTTTCGGCGATTTTAGAATGGAATCTTTCCTCTCCGTAATCTTTCAATATGCGGTCAAGGTCTTTATAACTATATCCGTTTACGACGTCGTAAGCGGAAAAATTTCCGTCGGGATTCATCTTCATGTCGAGTTTTTCATACGTCGCCATGTAACTGAACCCGCGAGCCCTTTCGTCTAACTGATAACTCGAAACCCCGAGATCCAACAATATTCCGTCGTACCCCTCGACCGATAAATTATCGGATATTTCGGTAAAGTTTTTAAAATTATCGTGTATGACGGTAAGCCTTCCGGGAAACTCCTTCTGCACTTTTTCGGCGTTTTTTATCGAAGCCGTATCAAGGTCGGTTGCGATGACCTCGGTATTTTTACGGCGCAAGATTTCACGCGTATGCCCGCACGCGCCCATCGTGCCGTCGAAGTACAGTCCGCCGTCTTTTAAATTTAACCCTTCCATGCACTCATCGAGCATTACGGGAAGATGTTTATATTCCATTTACCGGTTACTTTGTTCGTTTTCCTTGTTCTTCTGATACTCTTTGTCGAGTATTTCAAGCGCGTCATCGTAACTCAACGCCTCGTTCATCGCATCAAAGGTTCTTTTTGACATCAAATTTATGTGATCCTGCGCCCCTATAAAAACGATATCTTTATCGAGCGATACTATCTTTTTGATGGCTTCGGTTATCTGAAGCCTTCCCTGGGTGTCCTCCGACACCTCGAAGTAAGACCCGAAAAATACGTTGTACGCCATTTCGGCAGCCTTGTTAAACGGCGAATGTTTCTTTTTTGCAATCTCCGTAAACTCCTCGATGGTGTAAAGCGCCAAAGCGCCCGGCATTGCGGAACGTCCTACGACGTAAGTGGTGCCGAGTTCGTTTTTGAACCTCGAAGGGATGCGTATTCTGTTTTTAGCGTCCATCTGATGAAAGTACGTGCCGAAAAACATATACTTACCCTCCTTTTTTTGATGACAAGATGATTATAGCATAAATTTTAGCCATAATCAACCACTTTTGCAAAAAAAATTAAAAAATTTTTAAGATTTTTAGCGGAATTTTTAGAACATTTGTGCCAAACCGAAAAAACATAAAACGCAGGACTTAAATAATTATATTTAAAATTCGGCATAAATAGTCGCATTTTGTCGTTTTTTACGATTTTTTATCTATATTTTCACCAAAGGAACGATTATTATTAACTCCTCTGTTTTTGGTGGCTTAAAATCCCACAAATTTACCGAAAACGGTTCAAAAATAACAAAAAAGCAAAAATTACCTCAAACGAATCCCTATGCTTTCATATATATTAAGAAGCGCCTTTAATAATCGACTTTAAAAAAGCAAACGAAAAGAAAAAATTTTATCACGACGGCAAACGTTTTTTTTCGCTCTTACTACTCGCCTTTTTTCTTGGGAAAAAGAAAAAATGTGAATAACTCGTTAGGTATCTTGCAGCCTTAAAGTTATCCACAAAACGCAAAATCGGCAATGTAAGCGCCAAAAATACAGAACGTTTGTTTGAAAAATTTGAGTTGATAAAAATTAACCGTTTTTTCTGAAATTTTAAGATATTAAAACACAAATAATAAAGCACCGTGTTTTTGCTCCGACGACAAAAAAACGGAGGCGGTAAATGTTGATAACTTTTTCGGCGCGACGCGGTAATTAACAAAATCATAAGTAAAATCGCGGGTTTTTAACATTTCGTAATTTTGCTTTTTTCGTTTATAAAATTTACGGTTTAAAAAACCGAAAAAATTTGCGGTTTTTATCTTTACGCAATAAAAAAACGTTTATCCGAAAACAGGGATTAAAAATTAAAAAAGTTGGCTTAAAATGTAAAAAAACCTTAAAAACCCTTGCAAAAACCATGCAAGTATGATAAAATACCACAGTAGTAAAATAAAAAAGCCCCCAAAAGGGCTTACGTATAAGGAGATACAACCGTGCCCAATATTAAATCCGCTAAAAAACGTGTTTTAGTAACCGAAACCAAAAACGCTCGTAACAGAAGCGCTCTTGCAGAAGTTAAAACTTCCGTCAGAAAGTTGAACGCTGCTATCGAAAACGGTGAAAAAGCAAAGGCGCAGGAGATTTTCAGGGAAACGTCCAAACTTTTAGACCAGGCTGTAAGCGCAGGCAGAATGCACATAAATACCGCCGCAAACAAAAAGTCGGGTTTCGCCAAGAGAATCAACGCATTAGCATAACCTTAAAATAATCTACGGCCCCTTAGCGGCGTAGCGATAGGGATTTATCGCTACGCCGCAACTATATTTGCCCTACGGCAAGTTATATTGCTAACGCAGTTATATTTTGCTTTCAGCAAAGTGTTATTTCTCTCTTCGAGAGAAGTTAAGGCAAATATAATATAACTTCGGCTGAAAGTCGAAATATAACTTTTAGACTTGTTCTGAAACTATAACTGTTTGCAAAGCAAAAAAGACAAAGGGTAGCAAAATTTGCTACCCTTTTACAATGTACTAAAAAATCCCTAATGGGGACGCGCTTTAGGGGGTCTATTTTTCTTTTTAAAAGTTTTTTTCTTCGGTAACAAAAGCGCGTCCCCTGTCGGCTTTAAAGTGGTTTTAACGTGGTTTTTACTTATTCTTTTACGCAATTTTTACTTATACCCGATACCGCGCGAAAATCCTTTTTTACGGCGCTTACAAAATTACGAAAAAAACCTGCATAAGTCAAGCGCCCGCCAAAGAGCCAAATCAATTTTTCGATTATAAATTATATAGTAGAAAAGATAAAACAGAAAAGAGAGTCTAACCGTAGTCAAACTCTCTTTTTTGTTAGGGATTCCATTCGTCATCGCTAATTACCGAAAAGGCGACTTTTCAGCCCTTTTCCGTGACCGCTCGGTCGCAGTACGGATAGTACGGCATCCCTTACGCTCACGAAAAATCATCTAAAAATGCGCTCTTTTCGGTGCGAAGCATTTTTGCGGCGAAGAAATCGCCTCTTTAGGTTAAAGTTTTTGCAAGGCAAACGACCGAAAGCGTACTATGGTACGGTGACGGGAGTTTAACACAGCAAAAACCGATTTATTCCCGCAAAAATAATTAGTGATAATGATTGGAATCCCTATTATTTAGTTTTGCTTAATCCTGCAAATTATTTTTTCTTGGTGAACAATGCTTTGATTTTTGCTCCGAGAGTTTTGAAGAAGTTTCCGATTGCGGTAAAGCCTTTCTTTAATGCAACGCCCAATTCTGCAAAGGTCTTTTTCTTGACTGCAAACCAGAAGATTGCAAATCCGCCGATTCCTGCGACCGCTACCGAACCGATTACGATACCCGCAATTTGTCCGCCCGAAAGTCCGTCTTTTTTAGCAGGCGGGGTGATTTCGCCACCGCCCGAAGACTTATCTTCATATACCGCCGTAAGGGTTTTTTCTCCCTCTACCTTGAAGGTATATTCCTTTTTGGTGCTGACGATTTCTCCGCTTTCGTCCTTCCAGCCAACGAACTCTTTGCCTTCTTTATCTTCTGCCGTTACGGTTACGCTTTCGCCGTGTGCATAGAAATTGCTTTCGCCGTTTATTACCACGTTATGCGTGCCGATTTTGGCAATTTTAAGTTCGGTGATTTCGTTGCCGTCTTTATCAAAGTGCTTTCCGCAAACCGTGCAATCTTTATGTCCTTTCGTTCCAAATTCTGTGGTTGTCGGCGCAACTTCGTCCGTCCAACCACCAAAGGTATGGTCGTTTGTGGTGGGGATAGTCAAGTCCGCAATCTCTTTTCGGCTTATCGGGTCGCAATGTTTTCCGCACAATCTGCAGTCTCTATGCTCTTTCACGCCGGGATCTTTGCAAGTTGCAGGAACTTCTGCAACCGAATCACCCAATTGGTGACCGTCCGGATTGACAGGGATAACCCAATCGGTAATTTCCGTATTGCTTGCGTCGTAATCCTTGTTGCAGATGCTGCAATGCTTGTATCCTTTTCTGCCCGGGGCTTGACAAGTAGCGTACTTTTCTTCTACCCAACGACCAAAGTTGTGCCCGTAGTATGGGCTGATGGGAGTTTTCAACGCTTCTTCGGTTGTTTCGTTTTTGTCCGCGTCAAAGTATTTTCCGCACCCTGTGCATTTGTAGTGTGCTTTCATACCGCCTGCGATACAAGTTGCAGGAACTTCGGGTATCAGGTCACCGTATGTATGCTCGGCAAAATCAATATCCACTTCCTTTTCTTGCGCCGCAAACGCAGTATTCACAAAGGTAGCGGTATATTTCATTTTGCCTTTTTCTTTGCAGGTTGCCGCTTTGATAGTCGTTCCTGTTGCGGGTACCGTTTCGCTTTCGATATGGGCGCTGTCGTGCTTGCAAACCCTTTCCGCTTTGCAAGTGTTGTCACTCGTCCAAGTATATGTCACTTCGCCATAGTCGTGACCGAGTTTATCACCATACTCAAGACTACAAACAGAGCAAACTGCTTTATTTTCGCAGGTTGCCGTTCCACCCGAGTGATCTGCTTTGTCCAAAATCTCCGAGCAATGCGTACATTTGTGATAGTGATACTTTCCGTCTGCCGAATTGTGCCATTCACTGTCTGCCGTATGATTATAATGTCCCGCAGGAGTAATTTCAAAACCACACTTCGTGCATTTTACAGGGTTGGTTTCGTCAGCCTTTTCTCTGTCAGGGGTATGTGCTTCAAAGTTGAATTTGTTATCGCAAGTCGAGCATTTATCCCAGTGTCCCGAACTATCTTTTCCGCCGTATTGTGTTGTGTTATGCGGTGCAGTATTACCATACGTTGTTCTGCAAAAGTCACAAACCGCTTTTGTTGTGCAAGTTGCCGTTCCGCCCGAGCAAGTGCCGTTTTCTTTATGGCTGCTATCTCTCTTACAAGTGCGAGTATGCGTTCCGTCTTTGTTACTTGCCCAAGCGTTCCAGTCGTGATTGTCGTTTGTAGAAATTGTAAGGTCGGTGATTTCATTTCCGCTCTCGTCACAATGCTTATTGCACCTATTACAATCTTTATGACCTTTTGTTCCAGTTGCCACGCAAGTTGCAGGAACTTCCTCTATCCACGCCCCAAAATCGTGAGCGTTCGGATTTACAGGAATAGTCAATTCCGCTTCGGTCCTTTCGGTTTTGCTTTCGTCAAAATACTTGTTGCAAACCGAGCATTTGTAATGTGCTTGCATACCCGTTTGTTTGCAGGTAGGCTCTTGTTTTGGCACTAATTCACCGTATTCGTGTCCAGCAGGGATTTTTACTTGTTCTTCGGTAAGTACATTAACCCCTCCTGCGTCCGAAAACAAATCTCCGCAAACGTTACATTTGAAATGTTCTTTATTTCCGTCCGTTGTGCAGGTTTTCGGTGTTTCAGAGACAAGCGTTATCGAGTGCGTATGGGTTATTATAGTTACCGGTATTTCTTTAAAAGTGTCTCTGCTGATTCTTGCTTCAACTCCTATTTCTGTTGCCGTTTCATCAATTCCGACAGTCAAAATGCCGTCTTGAGATATTTTTGTATCTTTGGAACTATGATAATATACATTCCACGTAACCGACTTGTCAAAATCGCCGTGTCCAATTACGATTGCGGTAAATTGCCTTTGCCCGCCCTTAGGAACGGAAGTGTTTTCAGGGGAAATAGTAACTCCTGTTATTTTTCCGTTTTCATATACTATTAAAGCGTAAGACGATGTATTACTTTGTTCCACTCCTGAACTATTTACATTTGTTGCCTTAAGCTTTATATAAAAATGCTTATAGCCCCAATTGGGAAGTTCAACGCTTTCAGCCACAGTGCCTGTCAGACGACCGCTTTCCGAAAGAGTAAGTCCTTCCGGCAATACGGTTTCATCGCAAGACCATTTGATAGGCTTCTCGGGTGTATTTGTACCCGTAGCGCAAAACTGAACGTCTACCGGTTTTCCTTTGATTATTTCAAGATCACCGCTATCACTAACTTTTGAATAACTATCATTTATGACAGTCATGTCCATTTGAATTTCAGGGCGGACGATTTCATTTTTGATTGTTATGGTATATTGTTTTTCGTCAAATCCTGCACCGTTTTCTACGCGCACGGTAAAAGTGTACGTCCTCGCCTTGGTAGGCGTTCCGTATATTGCGATAGTGCGACCTTGACGTAGGAATGTTAACCCGTCAGGTAAAGTGCCACTTGGAATACTTACTTCGGGAAAATTGCTCATGTTATGGGTAAAATCTATCTTTTGATTATAAGAAGAATTTAAATAACCGTCCGGCAATGCTCCAGCTGGCGTTGTGATTTGCGGTTTGGAGGTTTCGTCGTAAACGTACATCCCCACAAAAATGTTATCACTACCGAATTTATTTGTAACGGTAACGCTGATATTGTATGGACCTGTTTCTCCCGTAGGCGTACCTTCGATTTCGCCTGTCACCGAGTTTAGTGAAAGTCCTTCGGGCAGTGGGGCACGGCCTTCACCCGATTTATATGCGTGAAAAGTGAACGGTTCTGTTCCTGTCACCTCAATTTTATAGTTGCTACCGTCTTCCGCCTTGTAAGGCTTGCCTTTGATTGCCGCAGGAAGATTGCCCATATGGTTTTTTCTATCAACATCAATACCGCCCGTGCGGATAATTGTCGGCGCTGTTCCGTCTTCTCCTGCAGCATATACTGTATTCGTCGGGCTTGCAAACACAATGCCGAGCATAAGCGCAATGCACATCGTAAGACCGAGTATAAGTGCCAATATCTTTGATTTATTCGCCTTTGTGTGTGTCATAATCGTATCTCCTTTTTTAGATTTAGGATATGTTCTGTGTCGCTGTTGCGACTTAAAACCTTTGTAAAAATGTAGTATTTTTTCCTTATAAAAGCAAAATCGCACCGCCCCATAGGTTTAGCCTATGCAGCAGTGCGTTAATGTTTTGTTATATTCGCCCCAAAGGGCAGACTTACGGCTTGCTTGCTTGCTTGCTTGCTTGCTTGCTTGCTTGCTTGCTTGCTTGCTTGCTTGCTTGCTTGCTAATGATTGTCGCAGACTTGTCATACCTTGTCAACTCCTTTTGCCTGTATTTCGCATTTTTTTTGCAGGTTATTCGGCGTTAAAAGTTCCGCATATCAATATATGATATGTTTCATTTTTTACATTTTACCATAAAGTTTACGGAAAAGCAAGCCTGTTTGACATATATTAGCGTGAAATTATAAATCGTTTTTTTTGATTGTTATTTTTTATAAAAAGAAAGGTCGGATTCGATTTGTGTAAACATGCCGACGTTTCCCACAATGACGTCGTTATTACGTAAATAATCTTCGTCGATACAGGATTTAAAAGTCAGTTTAAAACCGATAAAATGCGAAAGATGCTCGTCGTAGGTAAGATATACGTCCCCTACCGCCGTTTCTGCGTCAATGCCTCTGAAAAAAAGAGGTTTTACTGAAACCGCGTTTATTTTTATGCGCACGTAAAGCAGTTGAAAATATCTTGCCGTTTCGACTTCGCTTACCGAGAGGAGATCGATATTTTTAATTATCGCGCTTAAAAGGTTTATAAACTCTAACGGGCAACCTATTGACGATAACGCGTCGTCTATAGATATGGTAAACGGTTTAGCCTCTTCGTTTTTTTCGAGGTAAGTTTTACCGTCTTTTAAATAATAGTTTAAAGTTTCCTTATAATTAAGAATCGGCGTTTTTCTTACGACGCCGGACTTCCCTTTGACAAAAGAATCGTCAAACGAAATATCGGAAGCATAATAAACGCTGTTGATTCCGTTTTTCAAAAAAAGATTACCGCTGAGCCGATAAGAACCTTTCGTCAAGGAAAAAGGCGAATCGTCGTTTTGGAACGCGCTCACGATTTTTTTGTATTCTTCTTCGGTCGGAGAATACAAATTTGCCCTGAAAACTTTCGGCGCGCAACCGCACGAAATAATCGCAATAATGGTAGCCAAAAGAAACGCTGTTATTTTTTTCATGATGCCCCCCGTCCGTTAAAATAACCCGACGATTTTTCCGTCGCTTTTTACGTCGATGTTTTCCGCCGCCGGCTTTTTCGGAAGCCCCGGCATAGTCATAACGTCGCCCGTTAAAATTACGACGAAGCCCGCCCCGTTAGATACTTTTACGTTTCTGACGGTTAAGGTAAAACCGCTCGGCGCGCCGAATAAAGCGGGATTGTCGGAAAGGCTGTATTGAGTTTTCGCCATACATACGGGTAAAGAGGAAAAACCGAGTTCGGTTATTTCGGCTATCTGCTTTTCGGCGGCAGCGGTATATATAACGTCCGCCCCGCCGTATATTTTTTCGGTAAGAGATAAAATTTTATCTTTTAACGAGTCGGTAGGAGAATACGGGAAAGTTAAAACCGACGGCTTTTTTGAAAGTTCTATTACTTTTTCCGCCAAATCCGTCATACCGGCGCCGCCCTTTTCAAAGCCTTCGGCAACGGAAACGGCAAAACCGTTTTCTTCGCACAGGTTTTTGAGAATTTTAATTTCGTCCGCGGTGTCGGCAGGAAATTTATTTATGGCAACGACCGCTTTTAATCCGTAAACGTCGGTCATGTTTCTGACGTGCTTATTAAGATTTGCAAACCCTTTTTTTAATGCCTCTACGTTTTCACGCGGTAGATCGGTCTTGGCTACTCCGCCGTGCATTTTCAGAGCGCGAACGGTCGCAACCACGACAACGCAATCGGGTTTAAGGTTTGCGGTACGGCATTTTATATCAAGAAATTTTTCCGCGCCGAGGTCTGCGCCGAAGCCTGCTTCCGTAACGCAATAATCACCGCACTTTAAGGCAAGTTTCGTGGCAAGCACCGAATTGCATCCGTGCGCAATGTTCGCAAAAGGACCGCCGTGAACAAAAGCGGGGGTGTGTTCGAGCGTTTGTACGACGTTCGGTTTGACGGCGTCTTTAAGTAAAGCAGTCATTGCGCCCTGCGCTTTAAGATCCTTACAGTAAACCGGCGCGCCGTCATAAGTGTAGCCTATTACGATTTTTGAAAGTCTGTTCTTTAAATCGTCGATACCTTCCGCCAGACACAAAATTGCCATGACCTCGCTTGCAACCGTTATGTCGAAGCCGTCTTCGCGCGGAACGCCGTTTGCCCTTCCGCCAAGCCCGTCAACGATATTGCGCAGTTGTCTGTCGTTCATGTCCACAACGCGCTTAAAAGTTATCCTTTTCGGATCGATTTTGAGTTCGTTGCCTTGCTGAATGTGATTGTCTATCATGGCGCACAGTAAATTGTTTGCCGCGCCGATTGCGTGAAAATCACCGGTAAAATGCAGGTTGATGTCTTCCATGGGAACGACTTGTGCGTATCCGCCGCCTGCCGCACCGCCTTTGACGCCGAAAACGGGACCTAATGAAGGCTCTCTCAGCGCGACGACCGCTTTTTTACCCGACAGGTTAAGACCGTCCGCAAGACCTATCGTAGTGGTGGTTTTTCCTTCCCCAAAAGATGTCGGTGTGATTGCGGTTACAAGAATCAACTTGCCGTCTTTTTTGTGCTTTAGTTTTTCAAAAACGTTTAAGTTCAATTTTGCTTTGTATTTTCCGTATAATTCGTATTCCTCGTCGGTAAAACCGAGTTTTCTAAGGATTTCGGTTATCGGCAACATTTCAGCGCTTTGGGCAATTTCGATATCAGTCATTTTTTTATTCTCTCTTTATCCGCGTTTATAGTCCGATTTTTATCTGCCGACGCTACGCGGTTTTTCATTTCCGTATTTGTTTCTGCTACGCTTCCCGGTATTTGTTATCGCTACGCTATTCGGTACTTGTTATCGCTACGCTTTCCGGTACTTGCTATCGCAACGATTTTGGTACTTGTTATCGCAACGCTTTTCGGTACTTGTTATCGCTACGCTATTCGGTACTTGTTATCGCTACGCTATTCGGTACTTGTTATCGCTACGCTATTCGGTACTTGTTATCGCTACGATTAAGTATTTCGGTAGGCTTACGTATTTATTATATATTGTCGCGCGGAGTTTGTCAATGTAATTATTCGCTCAATTTTCGCTAACTCTGTAAAATAGTTATCCGATTTAGTCGAATTAGTTTAAGGCGAATTTTATTTTGGCGATTTTGATTTAGGCGAATTTTATTTGGGCGATTTTGATTTAGGCGAGCCGACGTATTTTATAAACCGCGCGTTTTGCCTCCCTAAAAAACAAAGGGTTTGATATACCGAAACGTTTTGCGCCTCGGACAGCGCGAATAAATCTTCCGCGGTTTTTAAAACGATAACCTCATCGCCGGCTTTTACGTTAACGTCGGTTACATCGATAAACGAATGATTCATACATACCCTGCCTATGACGGGCGCCTTTTTGCCGTTCACCGTTACGCGGTATTTTTCCGATTGCGGGAAAAATCCGTTATCGTAACCGACGGGTATTATCGCTATTTTTTTGTTACGGCAAAGCGGATATCCGCCGTAACCGAGTTTGTCGCCGAGCGATAAATCTTTTACCGAACATATTATCGTTTTAAACGTAAACGGCGGATTTACCGGAACGCCTTTTATACCGCCGTATAAAATCAAACCCGCGCGAACGCCGTCTTCTTTTATCGATTTGTAATTTATAAGCGCCGACGATGATGAGGCGTGTGTAAAAAGTCGTTTGTCTTTAAAACGTTTTTTCAGGTCGTAAAAACTATTTATCTGCATTTTAGTATAAGCGTCGTTTGCCTTATCGGAACATGAAAAGTGGGTGTATAAGCCCGTTATCGACAAATTTTTCATTTCAAAAACTTCGTACGCTTTTTGAATTTCCTCTTTTTTGCAAGAAAAACCGAATCTGTGCATACCCGTATCGAAAGCAATATGCGCCTTTATCTTTATACCGTGTTTTCTTGCAAATTCGTTAACTATTTCAGCGTAAGAATAATCTGTAAGCCCTACGCTTACGTTAAGTTTAAAAATTTCTTCAAGGTGTTTTGGCTCGACGTAATTCGTTATCAGAATATCCTTGTTTATTCCGATATTTCTCAACGTAAACGCTTCTTCCGCTTCCGCCACGACGAAAGCGCGCGCGCCTGAGGAAGCAAAAAGTTTGCTTAAAACAATTCCGTGTCCGTAGGCGTTTGATTTTACCACGCATAATATTTTTTTATCGGTAAGGCTCTTTACGTAATTAAAATTATTTTCTGCGTTTTTTAAATTTACTTCAAGCGTAATCATAAATACCGTTTATACCATAGATATTATATTTTAAATATAATAAAAAAAGCCCGCAAAAGCAATATGCTTATGTGGGCAAATGATAAAAAGTCCTTATATAGGTCGATTAACGTGGTATTTTTGTTTGAAAAATTAATTGTTTTCCGCGTAATTTTTTAAAAGTTTACGTACGTAGTCGTAATATTTGCCGAGGTAACTTTTTACGGAATCGTTGGTTTCAAAAAGTTCGAGCGCTTCTTTTGGGTCTTTTATTTCGGTATAATCTTTTAAAACTTCGTCTATTCTTTCGCGGAAACGCTCTTTGATTTTACTCGCGTCAAAACTATTTTCGCCTTCGGTTGCGTTCTGCTCGGCAGAATTTTCTTCGTAATAGTCGGCGGGATAAAACAAGTCGAGCGTATTGTTGTATTTTGTGATTTCCTTGTTCTTTGCGTCTCTTTCTTTTTTGAGGTCGTGCAGCCTCGTCTGAACGGCGTTATGGTATTTTTCGTTTATAGCCGAGATTTCTTTTCCGAGTTCGCTTTCGAGATCTTCTATTTCGGCATTTACTTTGTCGATATATTTCTTTTTGTCGGCGTCAATCGACGCAAGTTTATCAAGTCGCTCCGTTTCAAGATCTTTAAGCCCAGCTACGGCGGCGCTCGAGCGCTGTATTCCGCGTCTTAAAGTTTGATCTTCCAAATTACTTTCCGCTCTATGAAAAGCCTTTTCTGCGTTTTGCGCCCGATTTAAAGCAAGTTCATTTTGCTCGTTAATCGACTCATAGAGCGACTTTTTCTTGTTTTCCGCGTTTTCTTGGACGAATTTTATTTTTTCGTCTTTTGCCGTTTTATAGGTTGCTTCGGCGACTTTTAAAAGTTCGTCGTCGGTGGTTTTGTCGTATTCGAGCGGGCGGGTTATATCTACCCCGCCGCTATATATTTTATCTTTTCGTTTTTCTTTTTCTCCTCCGCCGTCGTTTGCTTGCGACACGGTAAAGTCGGATATTTTATACTTTTTTTTGATGTCCGTCATTGTTCCTCCTAAATTATTTCGAGTTTATTTTTATTTCTTATAAGAGTTCTTTCGTTATCGATTGTAAATGCTTCGTCGGCATAGGCAAAAAGTTTTTCCTTTTGCATACCGACGTTCATGCTTCGTTTATAAACGCATCCGTTTTCCGTACGGTAAACCGCAAGCATTCCGTCGTAATCGATATTGAATTTTCCGTTTCGTCCGATAGCGTATTTTTTCATTTTATCTCCTTTTAAGGTCTTTTTGTTTTAGGGAATTATTTTACGTATAAAGTAGAATTTTTATCGTATCCGATAACTATGAAACTTCCGCTATAAGACGGCGTAGATCTGATTTCGTACGCGTTTTTGATGCCGTAATCGGTTATTTTTAAGACACCCGAATCCTTTTTTGCCGAGTAAACTGCCTTGTTTTTAATGAAAAAGCAACCGCCTTCCGTATCAAAAAGCGCGCCGGACACTTTACTTACCGAGGTATCTATTTGCGTAAAGACAAGGTTTTGCCCCTCTTTTACCTTTGCTACGCTTAAATTTCCGCTTAAATCAACGCAATATAAATTAAACAAACCGTCGTCGGATAAAGATAAACCAGAAGATTTTACTTCGGAAACGCTACATATTGTTTCAAGAGAAAAGTTATTGATTTTGTAAACGGTAGTGATGTATTTTAATTCATCGTATGCCATTACGTAAACAACGTTTTCGCAACGTAAAATTTCCGTCGTTCCGTCATAAGCGAAGTTCTCGATATACCCTGATACGTAAAATTTAAGTTCTGCCGTAATTGCGCCGTTAAACTTTGCTTTTAAAATTTGTTCTCCCGTACCGCTACATTTTACGATAAACAGATTTTTGCCGATAACGGACTTATAGGCGTTTATTTTTACATCGTTTAAATATAAATCAAACGTAACCGTCTGTTCGGTATAAAACGTTGACGTAATAATTATTTCGGTATTTTTTACCGCGTTAAAACTAAGAGTGTATTCGTTTTCATGAAAAAAGCAATCCTCTTTATTAAAAACAAGCGTTTTGTACGGCGGGTAAGTTTTCCCTTCCATCGCTCTCAATCTTCTTTCTAAATCCGTATTATATTCGTTCATCATTTTATAAATATTGCAATTCCAACAATACCTTGGAAACTTCCGCGTTTTTGCTTTTAGACTTTACGGTAACCGTAAAAGTAACGCCTTTCAGCCCGACGGGCTTTTTTTGCCTGTATAAACTTCCGTTAAAGTCAACGGATTTTTTGCCTCTTTCGGATTCAAATTCGATTATTACGTCGCTACGCGTATATAAACTTACGTAAGACAAAGTTTTTTCGCCGTAAACTCCGTAGTCGCTCGGATTAGACTTCCAGATTTTGCTTAATGGGTTTCCAAATAGCGCGCCGTCGAAAGAAAGCGTGCCTAATTCGTTATAGCCTTCCGAAAGCACCGCAAGAAAGGAAAATCCGTCGCCGTCAATTTTTTCGAGGTCGTAAACGTTTAAACCCTTCGCAAGATAAAACTCCTTGCTTGCCACGTCGTAACAGACCACCGCTTTATACAATTTATCGGTTTTAAGCCTTACCGACGCGTAAAATTTTCCATTGTGGTATATTGCGGATACGTCTTCGTTGTTCGCTCCTTTAAGATATTTGTCGAGTTCGGATAAAATCCGGTACGACGACGAGCCGTCAAATCTGTAAAAGCCGTCTTCGGCAAGATATATTACGTATCTTCCGCACTCTGTAACTGAATTTTTAATAATTCTGCCGGAATTTAAGTATAACGCCTCGGCTGTCATTTCGAGCTGATCGTTATAGGCGGTTATTCTGTACACGCCGTAATTTGCGAAAGCATAAAGATAGCCGTCAATGCTTACGACCTTCAAAAGCCCGCCCGCTTTGCCCCTGAAATCTATAAAACCGCCCTCGTCGAGATTTAAATTCCAGTTTGTGGGATCGAAAGTTTTGGAAAACCAAAGTTCGGTTTCGCTGTTTCCCGCCGTTGCGTAAAGCCTTTCGTTGTGTATGCACATAGAAGTAATGGTAGGCGCGTCGCAACAAGTAACCGTTTTGCCGTTATAAACGTATAATTTACCGTCTGCCGAAAATAATATTACGTCTTCAGAATTAAGCCGATAATTTACTCCGAAAGGCGCGGACGTAAAAGATAAACCGTTTATTTTAGTCATCTCGCCCGTACCGGAATATATTTTCCATTCGTAAATATCTCCGCATGAAAAAAGGACTATTATTCTGTCGTCTCTCGAATCGGTTTCGTCGTCGTACCTTTTATAATAATAAAGTTTTTTCGGAATAAGATTTTCCGGCGTTTTTGGCACGTAATGGTTTTCGCCGAGCAAAATTTCGAGCGGTTTAACGCCTATCCCGCACTTTAACGCGCCGTCGGTATAATCGAAGTTATAACAGTTTTTTGCCCTCGTATATTTACTCAAATGTCCGTCTATACGCCCGTTAACGCTATTATTGAAGTCAAAAAGGTCGATTCTTTTTTTCTTGAGATTGCCTTCGTAAAAGTTTTCAAACATCAGTACCAGCCCCTCGGTTTAATTTTGCCTACCTTGCGCTTTACAAGGCAATTTTTGAGCGAATTTACGTATCTTGTCCGCCACATAACGGCTTCTTCAAACATGCCGTCGTTCATAAGCCACTCGGAAACAACGCCCTCCGCGATGATTCTTTCGCTTATCGCGGTGCCAAAGTATTCGCATATATCGTCAAGATTTTTTTTGTTTTCGTATCTATATGCGTAAGTTACTTCGACGTCGCCCGGCTCCGCCGTAAAATAAGTCGGGTAAACTTTGAAAGTTACCGGGATATTTCTGCTTGTTACCGACTTGATTTCGAGAGGTACTTTTTTGAAATTTTTATAATAAAATCTGCCGTCTTGCGACTTCATATTTTCCCTTTCTACAAGCGGAAAATATTCGTCGGAAAGTTCCGATACCGTTATGTTATAGTAACCGATAAGTTTTCCGATTTCTTCGGTTTCTTCCTGAGATAAAACTTCTTCGCCGTTAAGTTGCGCCGTGATTTTTTCGGATAAATCGCGCTTGCCCGTCAAAAATGCAGCCGTCGATAAAACGTTTCCTACTTTCATAATTCACCTTTTATTTTCGCCGTCCGTCAAAAGCGGCGGACGGCGAAACCCTTTTTTAAGCCTCGGTTATGCCCGAAAGCATTGCTTGCCCGCAAGGTCTTACGCAGACGAGGTCGGCGTATTTTACGAGCGTCGCCGAATAAGTAGGCGTACCGGGAATCTGTTTCAAGACTTTTCCGTCTTCGCCCTCAAGCCACTTCCAGTCGCAAAGTTGATGCAAAGTAAAGTCGTCCGTGTTCAATAAATACATGGTTCCCTCGGGACAGAAACGGTCTGATACGATGGGGATACCGTTATAGGATATCGCCTTGTAACCGCCTTTGAGTTCCATTACGTCGGTGTTTCTTCTGTAAGTGGCGAGGTAGTTCTGGAACGCCCTTTTTACTCCCGAAGAACAAACGATAAAATTGATTTTAGAACCGGTGTTTTCTTCCACGTAGTCGATCGCCTTCTGAATTTCCGTTTCGGAAATCGTACCGACGTCTGATTTTATGTAGGGAACGAGCCATTTGTTGTTAGTTCTGTTCAAACCGTAAAGATAACCCGTGTCTTTGAATATCGCCTTTAACCCTGTAAGTTCGCTGCCGTAAGAGCCTTGAACGGTTATTATATTGTCTTTTACGACGGAAGTTGCGAGCGATAAACCGTTTATCTGTATTTTGTTTTGCGCCCTGTCGATGCCGATAATTCTTCTTACCGTTACGCCTTCGATTACTTCGCCGTCGGCGGATCTGAATTCGATTGTCATACCGACGGTAAGGTTTTTAACCGAATCTACCGTTACGTCCGTTCCCGATACCGATACGACCGTTGCAAGAACGCCCGTGCCGTCGCCGAAAAGCATTCTGCCGAAATTAAACGACGACGCTTTTATTAGTCCTTCCATTTCGGCGTTTAATAAATTTACGAACGAGCCGACGTTATTTTGAGAGGCTCTTATCGCTTTGTCGGAAAGTTGAATGGTTCCGTACAGGTTTTTAAGCCCCGTGGTAAGCGTTTTGTAATTGTTTCCGCCTGCCGAAGGCAAATTGTCGGTTTCGCCGCCGGCGCCTACGCCGCCGTTTATCCCGTACTGAACGAGGCGTTTTACTTCCTTGCCCCATACGTCTTGTGTGGATTGTTTGATTTTTGCAAGTAACGGGTTTATTTCCGTATTGATTTGTTCCGCAACCGGTCCTAAATATACCGTTTTAAGAGCGTTTTCAGCGCTTGTTAATGTTACCATAGTATCTCCTTATCTTAATTTAATAATGTTTTGCGCAAGCCTGCCCGCTTCGGCAAGCGTTTTTGGTCTTACGGGCGGCGTAACGGGGATTTCTCCTCCGCCGCCCATAAGTTTAGGTCCGTTTTCTTTAAGCGAAAAAAGATAGTCTTTTATAATTTCTTCTTTAACGCTTTCCGAAACGTCGCAAGCGTTCCGACTTTTTTCTAACGGGCTTTCCCCGTTTTTCGGCAAGACGGCTTTTTCTTGCCTTAAAACTTTTACGTAAGCGTCGAGTAAGGCAGTTTTCGTGATTTCGTCTTCGTTAAGATTTACTCCGATTTTAAGCGCGTAAACGCTTGCCTCGGGGTAGTCGCGGAAAAATTCCATAATCGTCCTTACTTTTGCTCCCTCCGAAATCTTCCTTAAGTTAGTTTCGTCAACCGATTCGCTCGTCGATAGGTCGGATACGTCGGGTTTTTCGCCGTCGGGTTTTTCGCCGTCGGGTTTTTCACCGACTTGTGTTTCGTCCTTAGTAAAGCCCGTCGGTTTTTCCGCCGGCGCTTTTTCTTTAGTCGTTTCTTCTAAAAATTCCCCTTTAACGTCAAAATCTCCGTCTATAAGCCCGTTATCGGCGTTTTCTGCAAATTTATGGTTGACTTTTTCATCGGCTGATGCGTCGGCGTTTTCTTCTTTTTTAAAAGATTCCGACTTAACTTTAAGTTCTTCGATTTCCCCTTCCAACTCCTTTATCCTCTGACAACGCTTGGTAAACTCGGATTCCAAAGAGTTGTACGCTTTACACAATGACTCAACGTCGTGAAACTTACCGAGTGAGGTCGGCAAAATCCCTTCGCCAAATAACTTGTCCGCCTCCGCGGTGTGCGCGTTTATTCCGACTTGTTCGCTGATCTGCTTCCTGTTTTGCTTCATTTTGTCCCCTTATTTTAATTTTCTTCGCCGTATTTTTTGAGAAGATTTCCGGCAAGTTCTTCTTTGATTTTTTTGTGCTTTCTTAAATGTCTGATCGCGTTTTCCTTTGTAATTTGTTTATCCCTGCCCGATATCTCGCCCGACAAAAGATATCTGGTATGCTCGGATATGTGCAGTTCGTGATCGTCGTACTCATCGACTTCTATTTCGCCGCTGCCGAATTTTAAATTTTCTTCGGCGGCTTTATTCAGGTGCAAACTCGTAAGATCCTGAGCGTTTTCAAAACTTCCGTAACCTAACATATCGAGAATTTTCGCTTTGGTACGCGCGCTTAACCTGCCGTCTTTATCGGTTAAAATACCGCTGCTTAATAGTTCAAAAACCGAATTTTTCTTCTGCGCAGGCGTTGAATTTAGTTCGTTTTCGGTGTCGAAAACCACGTCGTCGCTGTTTAAATCGCTCGAATTATAATAGAATATTTCAGCCTTTCTGCCCTCGCCCGCTATCTTCATTATGCGGGTGTTTCTGGCAAACTGTTTAAACAATCTTATAATCTGCTTTGCCATGATTTTTATTGCGAGCCTTATGTTTTCAGCCGTTTCGGAAAGCCTTGTTTCGTCCTGCTCGATTAAAAGTTGCAAAGCAACGCCGCTCGTCGTCGATACGGGGACTTTAGAGTTCCTTGAAATTTCGCTTACGCCGCTTATAGTTATAAACTCGTTTTCGAGCCTTTCTTCTTCGTAAGAAAAATCTAAAGGAACGCTTCCCGTCGCCATCATCTGAGGAGGATTAGCGCCCTGTCTATATACGATGACTTTACCGGGGGAAAGCCCGTCCTCGGTTAAATCGTCGGTGTCGATCGAGCCGTCTTCCACGGCGATAACGCCCATGCTTATTCTGTTTAAAAATTCGTGTTTGCGGTTTTTTACCGCGTTGTAAGCCCGTTGCAAGGGTATTATTCTTTCGATAATGCTCGCCCCGAAAAACATACCCGCCTGTTTGATGCTCGTCTGTTTGATAAAAGGAAACTCCCTCGTATCGTCAACGCCGTTTAAATAGGGCAATTCGCAAACGTTCAGAATTTTATCTCCCGCGACGGTTACAACTCTTCCAGACGGATATTCTTTGCAAGGTTTTTCGTAACGCTCTATCACGAGTTCGGCTTTATGTATTATACCGTTCGTAATTTTACTTTGCTTTCCCGTTACGCCTTTTACGACGGGCGAAAGCGAAAACACGTCAATGTCCTTTCCTTCCACTTTTACGCCGTAAATAGATTCGATGTCGTTTACGTCCATTGCCCGCGCGTGTATTATCGATTTTAAATCGGTCATTTCTTCCTTAAACAAACTGTCGGGGAAAATTTCAAAAGGCGATACCGCTATCACGTCAACGTCGCCTTCTTTTATTTTACTGCCCTCAAGTTCGCCTACCGGCTTACCCTTGTCACCGTTCCACATTACCTTGTAAAAACTCGTGCCGAGAGTTTCGCTCCATAGGGTGGCTTTTGAAATTATCGAATCGAGATCAAGCCTTCCCGCCGTCGCTTTTAAAATGTCGGAGGCGATTTTCGCCGCTTTTAAGTCGCTGTCTTCGCTCCCCGCCGCGCGTACGCTCATATCCGGACGAACGCGCGATAATTTGGCGAGCCTCGTTTCGACGATCGGCGCGATATGGTTATAAACGTTGCGGTTTTGCCAGTAGTAATAACTTTCTTCTTCAAGGACGTCGCCCGTAGGCGAGATTTCGCAATATTGATTGCCCGTAAGATAGTTCAGGTTAAGATTCCATTGCTGTTCGAGGCTTCTTCTTTCTTCGCGTCGGCGGTTGAAATCTTCTTTTACTTCTTTAATAAGGTCCTCGTAAAACTTATTGTTTTTTATCTGATTTTTCATCTTTTTTATTTTCGTTTGCGAAAAACTCCTTTACCTCACGATAACATTTGTCGCACAGAAATATATCCGTTCCGTTTGAAAAAGTCAGCCTATAGGTCGATAAACCGCCACATCCGATGACGTCGCACACTATTTTTTCATCAAGTTTCGTTTTCTTCATTTAACTCTCCTTTATATTTGATTAACAACTTTTTTATTTTGTCTTTTATTTCTTCGTCGGACAAATCGCAAACGGATTCCGCGTCCTCCGCTTCCAGAAGCATTTTCGCCGCCTGCGTATCCGGCGGATAATGCTTTTTGGATATTTTCTTTTTCGTAAGCGTCATAACGTCGTCTTCTACCGAATATTCTTCGACGACTTCCTCCGCTTCGTACCCCGTCGCTTTCTTTATAATTGCTTTTTTAACTTTATTTTCGATATTAGTAATACTATTGCCCCCTTCGTTGCCGTTGCAGTTTTCTCATAAGCCTTTCTTTATCTTTCTGAACTTCAGTCTGAATTTGCCGTATTTTTTCGCCTTTAGGTCTTGACATTATGAAATATCTGAGTTCGTCAAGACAATGGTCGTCGCGCTTTACGGGCGAATCGTTTTTTCCCCACCAGTACCCTTTGAGTTCTCTTATAAGATTGACGCAATTTTTAAAGATGAAAATACGTTTTTCCTTAAAATATTGTTTTACTCTCGATATTCCGCTGAATACGTCTTTGTTAACCCGCGCGTCAACGGCGATTCCTTGTTCAAAAAACAGTTCGCTTACGCTTTTTAAAGACGCCAGGGTTTTCTGATTGGCGGCGCTGTCTATAAGCGCGTTTATTCTGCCGTTTTTATCTGTCTTCCAGTCGAGTTTTTTTGCAATTTCTTTAATTTTTTCGGCGTGATAGCCTACGTCTTTTCCCTGAGCGTAATGTTCCGCCACGACGTAAACGTTATCGTCGTAATCAACCGCGTAAAAATGACAGGACAGCGGATTGTTAAGCCCCGGATCTATCGACAGATTGTTTTGCCACTCCTTAGGAATCGGGAAAGGTTCTATTACGTGCGTGTTTTCGTCAAATTCGGTATAAACAAGCCCGGACTGGACGCAAAATCTTCCGTATCTTCTCGACTCTATTACGTCTTCCGACAGACTTGCGGTAAGATTATCGATTTCCGTTTTGTCAAGATACGGGTTGTCCGCCCATTCCATAAATTCGTACCAGACTTCTTTACTCGAATATTTGTTCATGTAGATTTCGTCGTAAATAAAGGTAAGTCCTTTAAGAGGCGTCATCGTTCCGAAAATATCCCCTTTTTTATCGAGAACTCTCATTTTACATTCATCGTAAATATCCTTGGGCGGTTCTTCGTCAAACCACACGAAGTCAAGAGAACTTCCCTGAAACTTTTCCCTGCCCTGATCGCAACTTTTAAAGCCGATAACCGACCTTCCTCCGAGAGCGTTTTTAATAATAAGTTGGTCTATAATACCGTTTTCGGGGCTATCGCGCCGTCCTTCGCTCATTACTATATGCTCTATCCACTCCGGTTTTAAGTATGATAAAATCTTTTTTTGCGCTACATCTCTTTGTACCTGAGAGGAAAGCGAAACAACCCACCCGAACACGTTTTTCCTGTTTTGTCTAAATGGATGTATCCCCCTTGCCATATAAACCGCTTCGACCGCTCCGCACTCGGTTTTACCGCTGCGGTTGCCCCCGAAAACCCATCTGTTCCGCTTCTGGCATTTATGAAACGCAATTTGTTTTTTATGTATTTTATCACGGTTATACGCCGATAACTTGTCTTCGTTTCTTTTTTTCAGTTCGTTATCGAGCGCGATTATTTTCAAAGCCGTGTCGTTGGATTTTGACATTATTTTTCCCTTATTGCTAAAAGTCCTCAAAATTTGCGCAATCGGTCGTTATATAATTACATTACTATGAAACTATACGCGAGCGGTTTGATAAAAAAATCAGTTTTGATTAAAAAATCTTTGACGGCGTTTCTGCTCGTCTTTTTTCTCGTTTCGGCCGGAAACTATATAACCGCAAAAGCCGAAACTTACGAGTACGCTCAGGTGGTAACCGACGATTGCGCTTTTTATTCCGACGCAAGTTTGAAATTCGTCAAGTTTATACTTCCCTATTCGTATTACGTTAAAATTATTTCGGTCGGCGCGGAAACGTCCCGCGTTATTTAT
Organism: uncultured Clostridia bacterium; assembly: GCA_934278995.1. GTDB lineage: Bacteria > Bacillota > Clostridia > Christensenellales > Borkfalkiaceae > UBA4636. Next base: position 18,755 of record CAKQWM010000008.1, on the reverse strand, counting down.
CTCGACGACGATTTTTCCTGCCCGCCCGCAGAAGGCTACGTGAAAAACGTGTGCCTTAATTTTACGCTAACCCCGGAAAGCGCGCTGTATCCCAAAACGTTGGTTTCGCTGAAAACGGACGAGGTAATTTTCGGAGACCTGAGCCTTAAAACTCCTAAAGCGGTTATTTCGGCGGGTTCTCAGGCAAAATTTTACGGTGAAATCAAAACGGAAGGTGTAAATTATCTTTACGTCTTTGTTAACGGTTACGTCGGATATATAAGAAAAGACGGATTTTTCAGTTACGTTCTACCCGTAAACGAAATATCTCTCACGATAGAAAACGAGGATAACGGCGAACAAAGTTTTTCGATTACCGAAGATAACGATACGAAAGAAAAATTTAAAACGTCGGAAGTAATTATCGTCGCCGTTATAATAATCGTCGGTTTAACCCTTATCGTGTTTGCCTTAAAACCTAATTCAAAAAAATCTTACAAGCAGTTCGATGACGATTGACGAAAAAATGAATTTTGTTCAAATTTATTAAAAATTCTTCCGCCTTTGTTTTACGGCAAAGGTTAAAAAATTAAAACACTAAGTTTAAAACGTAAGAAGTTTAAAAAACCGTCAAAAAACGTTTTAACTTTTTTAAAAAAAATCATCTGTGTTTACGCAGCGAGTTTCATAAGTCTTATGGATATACTTTTTATAAAAGGAATATCCGCATAGTATTTTATAAAATTTTCTTCGGTAAGTTTTGCTTTTTCGAGCAATTTTTGAAACTTATCGAGAACTTTTACCTGTTTTCTGAAATATTGCCTTGATTTATAATCAAATCCCTCTATAGGTCGATTATTAAAGTATTTATACCCGATCAATCTTTTTTCTTCTTCGGTAAGTCTTTGAATAAGCGCGCTGACTTTGCTTTTTAAAAGCAATAAATACCTCTTATCCGCTATCAGGTCCGCTATTTTTTCGGCAAGTTTTTCGCAAGGTTTATACGAATAGAAACTCAGCCTCGAACGCTTTTCTATCTGGCTGTCGATAAGCCGACAAGCATCCTCGATATAAGGATAAGCGATTAAAATTATCTTTGCGTAAGTCATTAAATATCATCCCTTTGTTTGCTCTTTACGCTTTCATTATACAAAACCGAAATGCTCGATTCAATACTTTATGACAAATTTTGAACATATTTTTTTCAAAATTTAATATTCGACCGGGCGACGCACTTAAGATAGGCTCGAAGTCGATTTTAGTTTATCGAACATTTGTTCTAATTATAAAAATAAAAGGTGCCGTTTTTAAGTACCTTTTTTATTTTAATTTTTTCGACGCAAACTATTGTTTTTATAGATATTATCTGTTATAATATTTTATATATCGAATTTTAAATGACGCCGCTGATATTATGAAAAAACTTATTCTTACTTTGACAATATTATTTTCGGTTTGCCTTTCCGTTTCGGTTTACGGCGCTTACGCTTCAGACGGGATAAGAACGGACGTTTTTTCGCCCGAAACTTATCTCGAATTTTGCGATCTGTCTTCGCCTATCGATTATTCTTACGATTCTTCATCCGATACCCACGTGATAGCCGAAGCCAAAAGACTTATAATATACCGCGACGGGAAATTCGATTACGTAGAATTGTCGGACTACAATATAACCAAAATCAAATTTTTTAACTCCGATTACCTTTTGTTTTTGTCGGACGGAAAATTATATTCGCTTAAACTTACCGATAAAAAAGTTTCAGACAGTACTATCGTTGCGAATTACTTCGACGTAAACAACAACCTTCTCGTGCTGTCGGTAGGTAACAGTTTCAAAGCGATTTCGGTAAGCGTTTCGGACGATATTACTTTTACCGAAAAATCCCACTACAACGTGGAAAAAAACTATACGGCGATAACGATAATTTCCGACGTGGAATGGTTGTGCGTCAATGAAGGCACTCTTTTTAAATTCAACTCTAACGGCAACGGCAACTTCGTTACCGTCACCAACAACCTTAAAGACACGCGATACGCGACCTATTTTAACGGTTATTATTATCTTACGAGACCTTCCGGTCTTTATTCCGTCAACGTGGCGACCGGCGAAACCGTTTTGCTTAAAGGCTCGGAAAGCGCGCATCTTCTCGGCAACGTTATATCCCCTCAGGGCGTATCCTGCTACAACGGAAAACTGTACGTTGCCGACTACTCTCTCAACGCCGTGTCGGAATTTAATCCCGAAACAAAAACTTTTACGGGCTTTTACATTACTTCGCGGTCGGACGGTTCTTGCAGAGTTTCCGCGATGACGAGCGATCTTCAATGCTCGGACGGAGCGGTTTACGCCCTGGATAAAAACGTCGTAAAAATCTTTAAGGACGGTAAAAACTCATATAAAACCTTACCCCTTTTCGGCGCCTTTTCGGCTTTTTCCGTTATAGGTCAAAAAATGCTCGTTACTAACGGCAGCGCCATCTACGCGGTAGATCTTGAAGATGAAGCGAAAGCGCCTTCACTTATCACGATAGGCGCGAATCTTTCGGCGTTTACGAACGTTACCGCAATAACGAGTTTTGCGGAAAACTTCTATTTTATCAACAACACCACAATCGAAAGCAATCCTTACGTGGAAGTTTATTCGATTTCCTCGCGCGATTTCAAAAAAGCCGAAAAAATCGCCTCCGTACAAGGACGCGGAGACGATATTTGCGCGGATATATTCGGAAAACTTTATATTCGGATCAGTAAAAATTCTATTTCTTCGGTAGTGTCCTTCAACGAGGGCGACGCGAAAGTCAAAGAACTTTTCACCGTTGCCGAATCGGATAAAATCAATTCTATAATATGCGATTTCGAGTGTAACGTTTACGCGCTTTTGGGAAACAATAAAATTGCGAGAATCGATAACGACCTCGGGGTGAAATATTACACGCTGACGCTTTCGGATAACCTTCCCGCTTATTCAACGGCTAAAGATTTGACGACTGTCCCCGCGACGGATAAAATTTACGCGCTGTTTGACGGTTTCATATTATCTTTGAATCCCTCTGATTTCGAGGTTTCAAGTCCTATGCGGATGAAAAAGCCGAACGCCGTCCTGAATAACTATAATCCCGATTTTAAAATCTGCTCTTTAAAAGCAAAAACGAGGTACTTTGAGGTAAGTTTATCCGACAAAGAAAGCGAATATTTCGATTACACGGGTTATTCTACCTACACCGGCGACAAGAATTTTGCCGTTATATACGAGGATGACAAGTACACGCTCGTCGCAAACGACGAATTAAGTTGCGTCGTAAGAACTTCTGACGTAACCGAAATCAACCTTGACAGAACCGAAAAAACCGAAAACATGTTCTACGTCGTAAACGGTTATTGTTACGGATATCCCGTTTTGACCGAGTATTTCAGAAACGCTTCTACGGCGCGCAACCAAAACGTCCGCGTATCAGATACGTTTACGTTTAACTCTGTTAAGTTTGCGACGATAAACTACGGCGAAACCACCGGTTACGTTCCTTATTCAATGCTTAAAACGGGCGTTGCGATAACGGATACCTCCCTTGACTTCGGAACTTACACCGTTTCGAGAACGGGCGCGAAGGTTTACGCGGACAGCGCAATGACCGAAGTTATAGGCAGCCTTGACGCCTTTGCCGAAATAAAAGTATATAAAACCGAAAACGGCGTTGCCCTGATAGATTACGACGGAAAAGTCGCTTACATTCAAGCCACGTCCGTTCGACCGAAAGGACTTACGGTTGTAAGAAACCTTGCGCTGATTACCCTTGTTTTGATAGCGATTATCGTTACGGTAACTTTCGTTTATAAACGTAAATATTCACGACGTAACGGCAATTAAATTATTTCGATTAAAAAAAGCGTTCGCTCCCGAAAAGGAGCGAACGCTTTTAAAACGGTTTAAATTATACGTTTTCAACTTCCGTAACGTATAAAGTTTTACCGTCTGTTCTGAACTTTATATTATAGTCGTAATACGTTACGCCGTAAATTCGTTCGGCGTCGTTCTGATAACCCGGGCGAGGATCCAAAGACAGCAAATTCTTAACGGCAAGTCTTTTGTCTTCGTCTATTTTTTTAATCAAATTATCGGGAAAATCGACGTATAGGCGGACTTTTGAGGTCGTTTCGCTAAAACCGCCGATCGCGTCCGCCAAAGACTCCGAAAAAGGCAAATAGGGTTTTATATCGAGTATTGGCGTTCCGTCGAGCAAGTCCGCACCCTCAACCGTAAGCGAAAGTTTTTTACCTTCCGCGTTGACTTTTACTAATTTTACGAGCGTTAATCCGATAGGGTTCGGTCTGAACGGCGAGCGCGAAGCGAACACGCCTACTCTTACGTTTCCGCCGAGTTTGGGCGGTCTGACGGTAAGCGACGATGCTTTTTCGTCCGATTTGTCGAAATACCAGATAAGCCAGATATGTGAAAATTCTTCGATTCCCCTTACCGCGTCTATGTTGTTGTAAGGCTTTTCAAAAACGACTTCGGAAACGCAGTTGACCATTCCGCTCTGGCGCGGTATGCCGAACTTACCCGAATACGGGCTTTTAATTTTTGCTATAACGGTGGGCGTAAACATATAGTTATCCTTTGTTTTGTTTAATTCTTTAGTTTCGGGTTGTTTATCGACCGTAAAATTTATTTACGGCGGCTATTAAACGACCGCGAAAAACGCTTGCGGTAACGTAAACTACTTGATAATTATAACCCGAAAACAAATTTCGGTCAATTTATTTAACAACAAAAAATGCCGTTAACGGGCTTATAAGCGCGTTTTCGGCATAATATCGATTAAAAACTACACTATGTCTTTAACGTAATCTTCGCTTTCGCCCGGTAAACCGAGTTCGGCGTCGAGGTCAAAAGTATCCACGTTGTCGTACGCGGCGAGTTTGCATACCGAAACCTCGTAAGCGGTAAGCGTTTTGACGTCGGTTTCACTCAACTTTTTCTGATACTCTCTGCTTTGGATTCTGCCGGATACGCATACTCTTTCTCCGACGGGGATGTTTTTGACGAATCTGGCGTTTCTTCCCCAGGCGATGCAAGGGATATAGTCGGATTTGTTATAGGCGCGGTTGACTGCAATCAAAACGTCCGCTATTTCGCGGTTAAAAGGCGTCGTACGGTAAGTCGGTTGCTTGCATACGAAGCCCGACAAAACTATACTGTTGGGGTTTTTCATCGTGTCGTAATCCACGATTTCTCTTACGAAAACCGTAAGCAATAGTTTGCTTTTTCCGTCAACGAGTTTGTTATAACTTCTGAACTGCCCGATTATTGCGACGCTTTTGCCTTGCTCGAAATAATCTTCCATAAGTCTTTCCGATACCGTAACGGGGATAACGTCCGCCTGCCCCGAAAGACGTTCGACGGCAATGTCGGTTTCGTAAAAGCCTTCCCCGTAAACTTCGTGAGAGAATCGTTTCTCGCTTACGATTTTTCCTTTTAAGAAAACTTTGTTGTTTTGTTGTTCGTTGCTCATGTTATTACTCCTTAAGTTTATAATGTGCTTTATGTTTAAGTAAGGCTCGGCAACGAGGATTTTTCAATCGTTCGTCGCCTGATCGGCAAGCGTTTGCTCACCGTCTGCCTTTATTATATATTTTTCGGTGTAAATAAGTTTGGAAATCGGCACAAATTCATATCCGATATTTTTTGCGGCGGATAAAATCATGGGTAGCGCCTCGGCAGTATGTAGTCCGTTATTGTGGCAAAGTATCACGGAACCGGGCTTGATTTGCTTTAAAACGCGCGACGCGATTTCTTTTGCCGAAAGGTTTTTCCAGTCCAGACTGTCAACGTCCCACTGCACGGTAACAAGCCCGTTTTTTTCCGCAACGGATATGACGGTATCGTTATATTCCCCGTAAGGCGCTCTGAACAAAGTTACCGGGACGCCCGTTATATCGCTTATAGCCGAAGACGAAGACTTTAATTCCTCGTCTATCGCCGTCGCGCTCAATTTTTTCATGTGACTGTGCGTTGCGCCGTGCGTGCCTATTTCATGACCGTCGGCGACTATTTTTCTGACGTAGTCGGGGTGTTTTGTCGTCCAGAATTCAACGGCGAAAAAAGTGCATTTTACGTCGTAATTTTTCATTACCCGCAAAAGTTCGTCGGTGTAATCCGTTCCCCATGCGCAATCAAAGGATATCGCTATTTTTTTGTCTTGCCTTTTTACTCTGTATATGGGAAGTTTTCTGTTCGTTTTGCCCGCATATACGGCGCAAAGATCGACGCCGTTTATTACCGCGCAACCGATAACGATAACCGTACATAAAACTATAACGAGGACGTTTTTTAAAGCGTCCGTTATTTCAGGCATCCTTTTTGTGAATTCTTTTTTCATAATATCATACCCGTTTTATAATTTTTTGTTTTTTTCAGTCGATTTTTGTGAATTTTTACGGAAAGACGAAAAATTCGCTTTTCCGGCGGTTTTTTGAAAGTGTTTCGTAAAAAGCAAAGTTTATAAAACCTTGCGGGCTTTAAGCGATTTTTTAACTTCTTGCATTATACATTACTTTTGAAATCCCTCCGATAGAACGTTTTATTAAAATTTTTATCGCATTTTGTTACGTCCGACAATCGTTTTGTAATAACCCGACGACTTAAATCATACATAATATCGGGAAGGGATAACGATGTATTCCGATATACGCGAAAGAATATTACTCGAAGCAAATTACGTTCTGGATACCGGCGCAACCGTGAGAAAAACAGCCGAAAAGTTCGGCGTATCGAAATCGACCGTACATAAAGACGTTTCGGTTAAACTGTATTATATCGACCATAACCTTTATATCAAGGTCAGAAAAATTTTAAACTACAACCTCGCTTTCAGGCATATTCGGGGCGGAATAGCAACGAAAAACAAATATCTGAAAAATAAAAACCTGCCGAAAGAGAAATAGTTTGACAAGCAACGAAAATTGCGTAAACAAAGTATGAAAAAGTATGAAAAAAGAACGGCGAAAGCCGTTCTTTTCAATAGAATTAACTCAGATGATTTCTTTAACTTTAGCCGCTTTGCCGGTTCTTCCGCGCAAATAATAAAGTTTGGCGCGTCTGACTTTACCCTTACGAACGACTTCGATGCGGTCGATCTTGGGGCTGTGAACGGGGAACGTTCTTTCAACGCCGATACCGAACGACAAACGCCTTACGGTAAAGGTTTCGCTGATGCCGCCGTGGCGTTTAGCGATAACGATTCCTTCAAAAGCCTGCAATCTTTCTCTCGTACCTTCGACAACTTTTACATATACCCTTACGGTATCACCGATGTTGTATTGAGGAATTTCAGCTTTCAGATTCTCTTTGTTAATCTGTTCGATTATGCCTTCCATAGTCTGGCAACCTCCTAAAACATAATACCAAGTGTTCATTGCCTGAATACAAGAGGACCACCGGGCCGTTATTTAGTGTAACATATCGGAAAATTAGTTGCAAGCGTTTTTACGGCGTTTTGCAAATTTTTACTCTGTTTTGTGTCGCTTTTTTTGTAAAAAACGGCAAAACCGCGACTTTTTACGATACACCCGTATCGGGCGACTAAGTTTGCGTTTAGCCGACTACGTTACTCCTAACGGTTACGATCTTGCCAGACCGTCCACGCTCAAAACCACGCCGGTAATATAACTTGCTTTGTCGCTTGCCAAAAATACGAACGCGTTCGCCACGTCTTCGGGTTTGCCGATTCTTCTTAAAGGTATTTGTTTGATTAAAGGTTCCACAAATTCCTTGGGAACGGCTTTAAACATGTCCGTATCGGTGATGCCGGGGGCTACCGCGTTTACCCTTATGCCGTAAGGACCTAATTCTCTCGCGAGCGACAACGTCATACCGTTAACGGCGAATTTACTCGTCGGATACGCAACGCCCGAGGGTTGACCGTAAAGACTGACCATACTCGACGTATTGAGGATGACGCCGTATTTGCGTTCCTGCATACCGCCGACGACCGCGCGGGTACAATTGAAAACGCCTTTTACGTTTAAATCCATAACCTTATCGAACATTTCTTCGGTATAGGTATCGAAGGGCTGTGAAGCCGATATCCCGGCGTTATTCACGAGAACGTCAATTCTCCCGTAAGTACGCTCGATAGCCGAAAATTCCGCCATTACGCTTTCGTAATCGGATAAATCGGGATAAATACCCGTTACCCGCCACGCGGGATTTTCCTGTTTCAAAGTTTCGACCGCTTTATCGGCGGTTTCTTTTTTAGACGCGCATAGTATAACCGTTGCGCCTTCTTTTAAAAACTCTTTTACGGTTGCAAAACCTATACCGCGCGAACCGCCGGTTACCACGGCGACTTTTCCGTCAAGCAACATAAATATAATAACTCCTGTTTTCTTCTCAGTATAGCATTTTTTGCCTCTTAAATCAATCTTTTTTCAATGAAAAACCTTGCGTTTTTTTCCTTAACGCCCGCAAAGTATTCGATTTTTCGGCGACAATCATTGACACCGCCCGCCCGAATTGATATAATAACTAAGTAGTTACTTGTTCGGCAGAAGCCGAATCGGAGGCAATATGGCTTATACGATAGTTTCCATTATTTGTACGGCGATACTCGTTTTACTGTTTTTAAGCGTGGTCGTAAGAATTATACGCCTTGACAGAGCGGACAGAATCGCTTATATCAAAAGTTTCAAAAAGGGCAAGTTTTTTCTCGTTTATCTTGCCGCCTACCCTATTTGTTATATGGCGGAAAGATTCGGCGGGGCGGATATCGGCGTTTCTCTTTTTACCGCGCTGAAAGATTCCCTTGACCTCGTCGTAATCAAATTCGACTTTTCCACCCCCTTGTTTAATCAAAATACCGCCTATCACGTTGCGGTTTACGTTTGCCTTGTCCTCGTAACCCTTAACGCTTTTATGCTGACTGCTTCAGTTTTCTGTCAGATAATCTCCAACGGCGTTTCTCTTCTTTATTTCAACAAAGGAAAATCGGATAAATGTATTATTATCGGTTACAACAAAAAAAGCGTTACGCTATATAAATCGTGCTATGACAAAAAACTGTTCGCGGGGAGTTTTACTAAAGAGGAATGCGACAAAATGTACGTCGATAGAATTACCTATAAAAGCGTAACCAAAAACAGTCGGTTGTTTAATTGGCTGGACGAAGAAATCGATTATCTTCTCAAAAAATTCAAAGGCACTCATTCCAAACTAAATATAATAGTAAATACCGGCGTTGACGCCGCCAACCTCGATTTGTGCGGAAGATTCGTTAACTTCGTCAAATCCCGCGGGACGGGCGTTATCGACAATATCGATATGTACGTTTACGGCGACAGAGAATACGAGGACGTTTACGCAAAATACGAAGAACAATCTTCGGGGTGTCTGCATTACGTAAACGAACACCGTAAAATTGCAATCGATCTCGTCGATAATCATCCGTTTACCGAGTTTATGACCGACAAACATTTTAACAAGGAAACTTCTCTCCTTTTTCCGGATACGAAAATCAACGTGGCGCTCGTAGGATTCGGTAAAGTAAACCAGCAAGTATTTTTAACTTCGGTGGCGAATAATCAGTTTTTAAAAAAGGACGAAAACGGGAACGCCGTTTATTATCCGGTTTCCTATCACCTTTTCGATAAAAACGAAACGGGCGAACACAAAAATTTAAACCATACTTATTACAGGTACGAACACGAGTTTTTTAAAGACGGAAAACCTAAGGTAAACGAAAAAGAGTACCTTCCCCTGCCTCCGTTACCCGCTATCTCAGACTATATAAGCGCGGATATCAACTCGCTTGATTTTTACGACGCCCTTAAAACCACGCTTACCGGCGAGGATACGACGCTTAACTTCATAGTGGTTGCGTTGGGCGACGATTATATAAACATCGACATGGCGAATAAACTCGTAGCGAAACTACGCGAATGGAAACTTGAAAACACGAGGGTTTTCGTTAGAATAAGAGACGTTAAGATTTTTGAAAAGGCGTCCCTTTGCACCGATCCGAAAATATGCGTTTCCTTCGGTAACGAAAAAACGGTCGTCTTTGACTACGCGCACGTAACGAGCGAAAAGTTTACCGAGATGGCGATTATGCAAAATTTCTGTTACGATATCGAACACGACTTAAAGCATGCCGTAATCACTTCCGAAGAAAGACAAAAATCACGTATTTCGTGGTACGTCAAGCGTTCGCTTACCGAAAAGGAATCAAACGTTTACAGCGTTCTCAGTTTAAAACTCAAACTCAACCTTATGGGGCTTGATTACGTCGAAAAATCAAGCGAACTTAAAGGACTTAGTTACGACGAATACATGTCGATTTACGCCAAAAACGATATGCCGGAAACCGTCGCATACAGCGAAGGTAAAACCTGCGGAATACGTTATCCCGCCGCGTTTAAAGAATCGAGGCGTAAAAATCTTGCCGTTTTAGAGCATTACAGATGGAACGCTTTTATGATAATGAACGGGTTTATTCCTGCGGCGAAAGATATCATCGAAACCGAAAAGGACGAAAACGAAAAATACACGAACGGTAAAAGTTACAGCATACGCCGACACGGCAATCTTACTACCTTCGACGGTTTGTACGAATTTAGAAAACTCGTTGCGAAGCGAGATAAAGTTTCCGAAACCGAAAAGGACGTTATCAAATACGATTTTCAACTTTTAGACGGCGCGTATAACCTGTTAAACGACAACGGATTTAAAATAGTTAAAATACAATAATCGTCAGATAACGGGCTTATAGTTTAATTTAGGTGATTAATATGAATAATAACGAAAGCGAACAGTATTTATTAATGAAGAAAGGAGAATCGTTTTGTTTCGACGATTATCTTTTTAACAAACAAAAGCAATGCGCTAAGATAATTTCTTACGTTAACAAGCGTCCTTTCGGCAATATGAACCGCGAAAAAGCATTTAAAAAACTGTTTGCTTCGATCGGTAAAAACTGCATTATAAAGGAAGGCTTCAAATGCAATTTCGGGTTCAATATAAGTATCGGCAACGACTGCTATATCAATTATAACGTAACTATACTCGACAGTTACGAGGTGTCCATAGGAAACAACGTTTTCATAGCCCCTAACGTAGTTATTTCCGCTGTTACGCACCCTCTCGAAGCAAATTGCAGAAGAAATCTTAAAGGCGGTAAAACGGTTATAGAAGACGATGTATGGATAGGCGCGAACGCAACTATATTACCGGGCGTTACCTTGCATAAAGGTGCGGTTATCGCAGCGGGCGCAGTCGTTACAAAAGACGTTGAATCAAACACACTCGTAGGTGGCATCCCTGCGCGATTTATAAAAAACATTACGCAATAATTTTAATCGGTTTACGATTAATAATAAATAGAAATTTTACAAAAGGAAGATTACAATGGCAAAAAATAAAAAATACGATTTGTTTATAGCTTATCACGGCACTTTTGACGATTACGGCTCTTACCAGGCGGCAAAAAAAATATGCGATTACCTTACCGACGAAAAGGTTGGTTTCGAGGTTTATCTTCACGGATATTCCTGCTTACCGGAGCATAAAGACGTTCAATGGAACAGAACGTGGGAAATAATAGACGATTGTCAGTGCTTTCTCGCCGTTGTGAATGAAAGAGTAGCGAGAAACTCCACGGGAAGACTCGGAAACGACCTCGGCGACAGAGAATCACAAATTCGTTCCGAAGTCGATGGGTTTTACGATCTCATCACACGCGGTATGCGCAACAGACACGACTTTAATTTCTTTTACGTCGGTTGCGAGAAAAAGGGAGAAGAACAGTTAGACTTTTTTAGGGAATTACACTCTCAAATAATAAACGGACATAACGATTTATTGGAATGGCATACCGGCGAATACACCGATAATTTCGAATTAATCCGCGAATGGCTTGACAGACGCGGCTGCTCCATAAGCAATGAAGAAAAGCAACTTAAGAAATTAAGAGAATTGTTGGAAACGCTCGGCTGGGGCAGAAGTATTTTGTTTTCTCCCAAGGAATTGCACACGTATGAAGAAAAAATTTCTTCCGACCTTAAAAGTCTTACACTCGTCGCCGCAAACACGACCGATGACGTAAAAGGAGGAAAAATCTTCCCTCTCGTTGCAAAAAATCTTGAGCAGGGCGTCAATTATACTTATCTTTTTTTCGAATATCCGGGTTCTAAAAAACAATTGGAAAACATTTACCATGCGCATGAAGAAAGCGTAAGAAATCACCTTACCATGCAACTTGTTAAAAGTAAAGCGTGGTTTTGCGCCGATATATTGCTTTTAAAAATATACGAATATAAGAGCGACGCCAGACCGGAAATTTTCTTCAGAATAAAAATGTCAACCGATCAAAATTCCGAACAGTGTATTTACATTAAGGGCGACAACAACAAAATACCTATCATTCAACAGGAAATCGACGATTTACTCGAAGAACAAGAAGTCGTACAATACGACGGGAACAAATGGAATAAAGTAAACTGATTCATAATAATCGTCCGTTAACGGGCTTATAGCGCGTTATTATGGCAAAAAGCCTTTCGCTTTGGTTTGAAGCGAAAGGCTTTTTTACATGGGAAAAATTCCCTTTTATATTTTACGCGGGAAATTTCCCTTTTATATTTTAAGTGAGGAATTTTCCTTTTATATAGAAATTAACTTGTAAGTTAACTCGTCTTGTAAGTTAATAAATTAACTCGCGGGAAATTTCCCTTTTATAAATAAAATTATTATTTCTTTACGTTGTCGTTTTCCGGGTTTTGGGAAGCGTCGGTTTTGTCCGCAAGAACGTTCATGGGTTTATTGCCGATGGTTTTCGTGGCTTCCTGATCGTTTTCCATATCCTCTATGGAAAGATTTTCTTTATGCAAAATAGGCTTCCAGACAATCTTTTTGTAGCGAATTATCGCGCCCAGCGAAACGGGAATATAGGTGTACATAAAGAGCGGGAAAGTGAACATATAAAGTATCTTTTTAATGGGACTGCAAATTATCTTTTTCCACTCGGTAATCGTAACCAAAAGCCCTATGACGAATATTATCGGATAGAACATCAGAAAGGTAGAACCTAATTGTTCCAACGCGTACAGCACGTTTGCCCCGTCGCGCGCGGTTGACGCTATAATGGCGATAACCGGATAGAAAACAAAGCACGCAATCGTCAAAAACAACGCCGGGAACAACGTGGTAAACATATCCCAGCATGAAAAATTATTGAAAAAACCTTTGATAAGTTTGCCGGAGTATTTAAAAAGTACCTGATAGTAACCTTTTGCCCATCTTTCGCGCTGGACGTAAGACTGTTTGAAAGTGGTGGGCTGTTCGTCGTAAAATTCCGCCGTCGAGCAGTAACCCGCTTTTCTTCCGGTAGTGGCGAAATCTGTTGCACATTCGATATCCTCGGTCATCGTAAAGAACTTCCAGTTGTCGTATTCTTCGATAACCTTTTTGGAAATCAAAAATCCCGTTCCGCTTATCGAGCAGGAAGTATGTAAAATCATACGGGAGTTGTTGAGATGACGCGCTTCGTGTAAAAACCATAATCCGTAGCCCGAACTTATCCAGTTTTTACTGAAGTTTTTGGAGTTGCGGTAACTTGTGACGATTTCGTAACCTTCGTCGTAAACTTTGTTTATTTCGGTTATAAAATTCGGTTTAACGACGTTATCGGCGTCTAAAACGATATACGCTTCCGGAACGAGATCTTTATACTTTTCTTCGGTGTGAAGTTTAGTGAACAAATAGTTTAAAGCGAAACCTTTCCCTATATGCTCGGTATCGTTACGCTCGAAAACGTAACAGCCTTTATTACGGCAAATTTCTGCTGTGGAATCGGTACAGTTGTCCGCAATGACAAAGATTTTGCAAAGATCTTTCGGGTAATCGTTTTTCTGAATACTGTCGATAAGGTTGCCTATTACGGCTTCTTCGTTTCTCGCGGATATTACGATGCCCACCGAGTGTTTTTTATGTTCTTTGTTCTTTTTGGGTTTTTTGTTATAAACCGTTCCGAGAATAAGATAAAACCACTGATGAAGATACATAAATAAGAAAACGAGCGTCAAAACGTTGGAAAACCAATATATGACGCAGTGTAACACATTTTGATTCTGCAAAGTCGGCAAAGTTCCGTTTATCAAATCGATAATTAAATTCATAACTAATCCTTTACGTTGTGTTTAAATCATTTCGCGTTGTAGTAATGCAAATTACAAAAAGCACGTTAACGGGCTTATAGCCCGCTTTTTGCTGTTTAAAAAGAAATTATTCGTGACAATGGTCGTGATGATGACAGCAGGCGCAATCGTCGTCGGTACATTCTTCTTCGTCCATCATGTCGCAAAATTCCTGATAAACGGCGTCTAAAAGGTCGTCGTCCAAAACCGGGAGAAGTTCTTCTTCTCCGGGGTTGCCGGTAACTTCGTAAATGATAAGTTCTTCGGGATCAATACCCTCGAGTTCTTCGGCGGGAATAAAAAACGCGAAAAATCTGTCCTCGTATTTTATGGTGTCGAGATGATAAAACTTCATAACCTTGCCGTTTTCGTCGGAAAATTCGACGATTTCGGCTTCTTCACATTCGCAATTATCGTTTTCGCAAGTATCGTGTTTTTTGATTTCGTCGGTCATTTTTACTGCTCCTTGTTTTTGAGTTTATTTATGTAGTCTTCCAGAATATAGGAAGCCGCTATGCTGTCAACGTAATTTTTACGCTCCTCTCTCCTGACGTTAGCCAAAATCAGATTGCGTGTAGCAAGTTTGGTGGTAAATCTTTCGTCGTTCGTTACGACGGGGATATCGGTGGCGTTTTTAAGCGCCTCTATAAACGCCCGCGTGATTTCGGTCTGACTTGACGGCGAACCGTCGAAGTTAACGGGTAAACCGCAAACTATCGTGGTTGCGGAAACCTCTTTGGCAAGCGCAACGAGCGCTTCTACGTCTTTTTTTAAATTCTTGCGCCAATATGTTTTTTGCGGAAGCGCCATTGACATAAAAGGGTCCGACGTGGCAACACCTATGCGCTTAACACCTATATCGAAACAAATTAACTTCATAACTACCGCCGAGTAACGTACAGTGTATTCTATTATATCAAATAAAACGAAACATATCAAGCGTTTTTCGCACTTTAGCGATAATATTATTTTAAGTATCCCTATTTATCTATGACTATAACCATTACGCGTGACGTAAAATATAGCGTTAACGGGCATATACGGGGCTTTTTACATATTTTAGCAGTACTAAACAGGCATATTGCAGGGAAATTAACGCATAATAATTTCGGGAAGTTTATTCCCGTCGGAGGTTTTATGAAAGAATTTTGCTTCGGGTTAGCCCTCGGTACGCTTATGGGAGTTCTTATAGTATCGTCTTCCGAAAAATTAGGGAAAGCGTTACAAAAAGCCGAAAAAGAAACCGAGAAGAAAGTTACCGAAATAAAAGACAAACTATCGAAAAAAGATAAAGAATAATTTATACGAACTTTTTCGATAACGAAAATCAATGAAGAAATAAAATTACGCGTCGAAGTTATGCTTCGAAGCGTAATTTTTTATCTTAATTATAGTAAAATGCGGGGATAACCGACCTATAGAGCGACTTTTTTAGTTTAAATACTTTTTCAAATCCTCTATTTTATCGAGTTTTTCCCAGGAAAACTCATCCCTGCCGAAGTGACCGTACGAGGCGGTTTTCTTATAAATCGGCTTTTTTAAATCGAGTTTTTCTATAATGGCAAGCGGTCTGAAATCAAATTCTTTTTCAACGACGGCACGTAGTTTGTCGTCGGAAAGTTTGCCGGTTGAGAAAGTTTCGACAAAAACCTGAAGCGGGCGCGATACTCCGATTGCGTAAGATAAAGAAATCCTGCACTTTTTAGCCAAACCCGCCGCAACGACGTTTTTAGCGGCGTAACGCGCCATATACGCCGCGCTTCTGTCAACTTTAGTCGGATCTTTACCGGAAAACGCGCCGCCGCCGTGAGGACAGAATCCGCCGTAAGTATCTACGATGATTTTTCTTCCCGTAAGCCCGCAATCGCCCTTCGGACCGCCGATTTCAAATCTTCCGGTGGGGTTGATGTAATATTTCGTATCGGCTTTCAGAAGATTTTCCGGGATAACGTAATCGATAACGTGTTTTTTGATATCTTTTCGTAAATCTTCGGTAGAAACGCCCTCCGAATGTTGCGCCGACACGACTATAGTATCTATACCGACGATTTTATCGTCGTCGTACTCTATCGTAACCTGACTTTTACCGTCGGGACGAAGATAATTTAAAAGCCCCTGCTTTCTTACGTCGGCAAGGCGTTTGCTTAATTTATGCGCAAGAACGAGGGCAAGAGGCATGTATTCTTCGGTTTCGTCGGTGGCGTAACCGAACATCATACCCTGATCGCCCGCGCCGAGCATATCGTATTTATCGCCCGTTTTTTTGTATTCCTGCGAACTGTCAACGCCTAACGCAATATCGGCGCTTTGTTCGTTTATACTCGTTAAAACGGCGCAAGTATCGGCGTCGAAACCGTATTTTGCGCGCGTATAACCTATTTCTCTTATGGCGTCGCGCGCGATTTTCTGGATATCCACGTAACAATGGGTGGTTATTTCGCCCATAACCAGAACCATACCCGTTGAAGCGGTACACTCGCAAGCGACTCTTGCGTCGGGATCCTTTTCCAAAATAGCGTCCAGAACGCTGTCGGATATGATATCGCAAACCTTATCGGGATGCCCTTCCGTTACGCTTTCCGACGTAAAATATCTTTTCATATAAATAACCTTCCGAATCGTTAGTATCACTATTGTAAAACCTAAACGTAAAATTGTCAATCGTTTGGTTGTCAAACTCGTTATTAAGTGGTAAAATCTACGTGTAATTAACTTTCGGAAGCATCTATGAGCCTTTGTTACCTTTGCCCTAACGCCTGCGGTATCTCAAGAGATACGAACGCGGGCGCTTGCGGCGTTAAAAACGATATAGTTATCGCTAAATATTATCTTCACCCTTACGAGGAGCCTCCCGTATCCGGCAAAAACGGCTCGGGGTGCGTGTTTTTCGGCGGGTGCAGTTTAAAATGCGCCTTTTGTCAGAACTACGAACTGTCGCATAACTCAAGAGGGAAAGTTTTTTCCGTAAACGAACTTGCCGATATTTTTAAAAAACTCGAAACCGACGGCGCGCATAATATAAATCTGGTAAACCCTACCCATTACGCGACGCAAATTGTCAGGGCGTTTGATATTTATCGCCCGAAAATACCCGTCGTCTGGAATACGCACGGGTACGAGACGATAGAAACACTTAAAAAGATTAACGACTACGTTGACGTTTATCTGCCCGATTTAAAGTATTTCAGCCCCTCACGCTCGTATAGGTATGCAAAAAAGGCAAATTACTACGAAGTTGCCAAAGAAGCGATTGAATTTATGCTCGAGAGCAAAAGCCCGATTTTCGAGGACGGGCTGATAAAAAAAGGCGTTATTGTAAGGCACCTTGTTTTACCGCAAAACGTGGACGAAAGTTATAAAATATTAGAGTTTTTGGCGGGCGTTTTAGGCGATAATTATCTGTCGATTATGTCGCAATATACTCCGTACGGGAATCTTGACGGCTTGCCGGAACTGAAAAGAAAAATTACTAAGCGGGAATACCGCTCGGTCGTGGATAAAACGTTGTCTTTGGGCATTAAAAATCTGTTTTTGCAAGATAAAGATTCCTGCGATACGGCGTTTATTCCGAAGTGGGATTATTAGTTTGTTCGTTTAAATTCGTCGGGCGATAAAATCATTTTTTATGGTTTTGGAAAGTTTAGTTTTTGTCCGACGGCGAATCGTCAATTACCGCTTCCACTAATTTTTTCGTTAGTTTTGACGCGTCGGACGGTCTTGCGATTTTTAAAAGCGCTTCGATTTGTTTTTGATTAAGCATTTTAACCTACCGTGAATTTTTGCGATAACCGCGTTTAATGGCGTTAAACCAAGTTTAAATACGTTAACCCGTGTTTTAAAAGGTGTTACAGCGTTCAGAGTACTAAACAGCGTTTAAAGTGTTAAACATCGTTTAGAATGTTAACCGCGTTTAAAAAAATGTTAAACAGGGTTCAGAGTGCTAAACTGCGTTTATCGATAATTACATTATGGGCGTAAGCGGTAATCATTATACCGCTTACGCCGTTTTTATAAATGAATTGAGAACTTGCGTTCGTGTGAATTGCAAACTTACGTTTGCGTGAATTGCGCGTAACCGCGCGTGCAAGGCTTCACCCTGTGGGGGTGCGCAGGCGTTAAACAAACAGCACAGTGCGCTGTTTGTAGCCGTAGCCCGAAGGTCGTAAGACCGAGGCGGACAGCTGGCTCGTAGAGCCTGATGAGGGTGGCTATACAATTTTTTACGACCTTATACGCTTTCCAACCTCATCCGTCATTTTCTTGCGAAAATGCCACCTTTGCTAAGCCGCAGACGGCAATCCTCTCGTCAACTACGTTGACACTCCCCTTAGTAAGGGGAATTGCCCTACCAGGTGAAGGCTGACAAGGACGAGCAAATTTATAGAACACCTCCTCCGTCGCTAACGCGACACCTCCCTCCTCCGAGGGGAAGGCGAAAAAGGTCGCATAAATTATATAGAACAATCCCTCCGTCACGGCAAGCCGTGCCACCTCCCTTTACACAAAGGAGGCTAAAAAGGAAAAACGAATTATATAGTTAAAGCCGAAGGCGAAAAAATTCGCCTTCGGCTTTTGGTTTGTTTGTTTTAACA
>CAKQWM010000007.1 GCA_934278995.1 uncultured Clostridia bacterium | reverse complement strand
AGGACCCACCTGTTCCCATCCCGAACACAGAAGTTAAGCTCAATTGCGCTGAAAGTACTTTGTCGGCAACGACACGGGAGGATAAGGAGCTGCCGCATTCAAATATTCCTCCTTAGCTCAGCGGTAGAGCATCCGGCTGTTAACCGGAGGGTCGTAAGTTCGAATCTTACAGGGGGAGCCATCTGAATTACCTATTGAAATTTAAACCTTTATGGTAAGACATTTCAATAGGTTTTTCTTTTATCCCTTTATTTGAAAGGGCTTCAGCGTTATTGAATTTGATTTTGGGTGGGGCACGTATTTCCAAAAAATTGAAATTTTGAGATCGAAAAAATAAAATTCTTCACTTTTGAACTCTTGTAATAGGACATCAGGTGCTATTTTTGCTGTAATATTCGGCTTCTTTGGCATCGGGTGTCCTATAATTATTGTTCGAATGAGGACGTTGGCTGTTGTAGAAGACCATATACTCATCAACAGCTTTTTTGAATTCTTTATCCGATCGATATTTGGTGCGATAGAGTTCTTCTCTCTTAAGACTTGAGAAAAAAGACTCTACAACGGAATTATCGTAGGGGGTATAAGCACGAGAAAACGATTGCGTGACCTTTAGATATTTTAAGTAATTACAAAAGGTTTTTGAGCGATAATTACCGCCACGATCAGAGTGAAAAATAAGCGTACCCTTTGGCTGTCTTGTTTCATAAGCGTCTTTAAAAGTATTTTTTACCAATTGTGTACTGTTATTTAAGGCAATTCTATGAGCTATAACCTTTCGAGAGTATAGGTCGAGAATAACGCAAATGTAATACGAATTATATGGTGTTCTAAAATATGTAACGTCGCTCACCCATACTTCATTGGGGCGTGTGGTTTGAAATTGCTGATTAACTTTGTTCTTTGCCTTTACTTCTTTTTCATATATAGCTTTCGCACGGTGGCGAATGCTTTGTAAACCCATATCATGCATGAGAAAAGAAACGGTTTCTTCGCTTGTCCGATAACCTTTCTGTTTTAGAATCGCTGTGATTTTACCTGCACCGAAGATTTGTCTGTTTTCTTCATAGATTTTGAGGATTTCTTCACGCAGAATCTCTCGGCGTTTATCATACCAAGTGTTGTCTTTTTTATTACGAAAAATATGGTTGTAAAAAGTTCCTCGGTCAACCTGCATAGCTTCACACAACCAATGAACGTTATATTTCCCATATAGCGGCGCCATAGCATTTAGTTTTTCTTTTAATGGTGCGTTGATCGAAATTCCAAGTTCACGAATAATAGCCAACATGGTTTGCAACTTTTCCACCTTGCGTTCAAGTTCTTTAATTTCTTTGTCCTTTATGTTTGGATGATTTGAATTCTTTGATTCATTTAACCATCGATAAATAGTAGAGCGTGGAATTCCGGTTTCGTTTGAAATACTAATGACACTTTCTTTGCTTTTGTATCTTGCAATTGTTTGGGATTTAATTTCTTTTGGATATTGCATATTGACCAAACCTCCTAATGAATAAATAATACTTAAATTATATCATTTAGTCAGAATTGTGAACAGTAGAAAGCATTAATAGGGTTGAGTTTTTTTGAGAGATGTGATATAATTAATTTACAGTTATTTTTGCTCATTTAAGGGGGAGATATGTATGTATATCAACCAAGAGTTTAAAAAGTTTATTTCCCAACAAGAAATTTCTGATTCGACTGAAATAAGTGGATTAATCAAACAAATTAAAGATTTTTACAAAAATTTTAATGATAAAATCGAAAGATATACTTCAAGATATCGTACTGCCGTAGAAGCTATATTGAATCAATTTCCTATTATCGTCAGACAAGGATTAGATGGAAAAATATCCTATATTATTTCAGGAAAACCTGCTATTACTGAAAACGAATTAGTAGAAGGATTGGAAAGATATATAGAAAAGTTTGAATCTATTAAATATTTAGAATTTTTAAGCGAAGAAAATAGAAATGTTGTTTTTGTTGGCCCGAATGGTTGCGGAAAAACAACTTTGTTGCGAAAATTGAAAAAAGATACGCAAGGAGCAAAAATATATTATTATCCTGCGGATAGAGTTTTGCTTGTAAAAGAAGGTTTTAATCCAAAACGTTCATACGATGCATTTATGCAAGATTTAAATGATACGTATCAGCATGCAATTGATGTGGATTATTTTTTGCAAGGGAGCAATATAATTGAACAATTTGATTATTTCATTAACTTACTTGAAAGAGAGCGCAATGAAGAGAATGAAAAGAAAATAATCGATGGAAAAACACATCGAATTATAAAAAAATGGGGAGAACTTGTAAAAGATAGGGAATTGTTTTTTGAGCATGGTTTACGAGTTCGTCCAATAAATGGAGATCCGTATCCGTTGAAATATTTAAGTAGCGGTGAAAAGTCAATTCTATATTTTCTTATAGGGATAATATTGCAAGAAAAGAAGGATTTTTATTTTATAGACGAACCCGAAAACAACCTGAATCCTGCTATAGTGTCAAAGCTCTGGGACTTCATAGAAAAAGAAATGCAAGGATCCGTTTTTGTATATCTTACACATGATAGTGATTTTGTTGCTTCAAGAATAAATGCAAAAATTTATTGGATTGAAAAGTATAATGGGCAAAAATGGACATGGAAGCAGCTTGCTGAAAATAAAGATTTGCCTAAAGAGTTGGCTATACAACTTGTAGGAAGTCGTGAACCTGTAATATTTTGCGAGTCAAAAGATGAATATAAATTAGACGCAAAGATTTTCAAAAAAATGTTTCCCGAATTTAAAGTTGTTTCTGCGTCGGGATGTACTCAAGTAGAAACCTACGTTAAAGCTTATAAAACGTTGGAACGTCCGCAGAAGGTTTATGGAATTATTGATTGTGACTACAGAGATCCGAAATATCTCGACTCTTTAAAAACGACAAAAATATACCATTTGCCGTTTTTAGAGATTGAAAACTTCTTATTTTCTGAAAAAATAATAAAAAAGATGATAGATATTTATAGTCAAGAAGCCGATAAGGAGTTGGTATTTACAAATTTATTTGAGGTCGTAAAAAAAATATTTACCGAAAAGAAGGATGAATGGATTGCTAAACATGTTGCATTTGATCTACGTGATAAATTTGATTATAGAGGAAAAATAAAGCCTTTAAAGGATTTGAATTCGTTTAAAGCCTTGTATAAAGCAGAAAGAAAGAGCGATGATGAAATTGATGCGATAGCAAAACCATATGAAGAACTTTTTGAGGAAATAATAAAGGCAAACGACTATAATTTAATATTAAGGCATTTAGATTACAAAGGATTAATGACGCAACTTATCCATATTCTCAAGTTTTCAAATAACACCGCATATGAAGAAGGTGTGTTTGAATTGTTTAATACAGCAGATGGCGAGGAGTTATTGATTAATTTGAGAAAGGAATATTTTGAAGATATAATACCTTGATTTTATGAAGGAGAAGTATGAAAGAACCTCTGTCTAAAAATCCTACATTAGAGTATGACAACGAAAAAGCGTATCTGATATTAAAGACCATTTTTAATAATGCAAATCGTACTTTTTTAAAAACTGATAGGTCATTGATAGATGACGATGTTGCAGAACGTACTTTATGCGGCGCTTTAAAATCTCATTTGGAGAAAGAACTGTCTTTTGCTAAAATAAAGGGTTATTATGTGGATGTTGAATATAATCGAAATTACGGACAAGTAAAGACAATTTTGGATGATAATTTTGAAGTTGTCAGCATTCAATGTGACCTTATTGTCCATAGCAGAGGAAACAACATTAAACAAGATAATTTATTAGCGATTGAAATGAAGAAGTCATACCGAGATCAATTTTCAAAAGATTTGGATAGAATGCGATTACGGGCATTAACTAAAAGCACTTATGATAATGATATTTGGGCTTATGATGGAGAATCTTTTCCCGAGCGTGTTTGTCGATATATTTTAGGCGTATTTTATGAAGTAGATCATGGTAATCAGATAATTTATTTAAAAAATTGAATGGCCCAAAATAGCAAATGTATTAAGAACTGATAAGGCGTTGAGAGATATTATATACAAATATCTAGCCACATTAGAAGAATACATAAGAGCCTTTATTTCCAATAAATATATAGATAGTGTTCAGCAAAAATTTTGGATTGACGGCACAAGTCAAAGACAGGAGGATAAAATTAAAACTAATATTGCTAGTGGTAAGAACCTATTTGATGTGCTTGAAGATACTAATTTTGGGAGTTTGATTCAGCAAGTAAAGAATCTTCCAGATGGCGATAAGAAGCAATTATTTGGTGATGCATACAGCGATAATAATTTAGGTGCAGTTAAGGAATTAAGGAATGCGGTCAGTCATCACAAATTTTTAGCAAGGTATGAATTGAAATTTTGCAGTATTAATGGTGTTGAAGGTTGTAGTTTGATAGATAATATAAAAAATTTACGACAACTGTTACCAGAAAGATATCGTTACGGGAAAAATGGGAAAGGCGGAATAACGGCAGAATTAAACAAAATCGGGATAAATCTTGATTGAAATGATATGTATCATACAACGCGAGGAACAAACTATGAAAATAGTCGACAAAAGATTAAGAGAAACAGCGGACGTCATAAATAAAAATTTCGCTAAAGTAAATGAAGAAAACAGAGGCGAGGTGTCGGGAGAAATTTTATCTCATCTGAGAAATTTTTGCGAAACGTTTATGTATAAGGTTTATGATGAAGAAAATGACGCCGATTTATATCAGACTCAGGATAATCTGAAGATTGTGCGGACGTATGTCAGAGACAAGCATTATGACGTTTATAAATTTCATTCATTGTTGGATTCGAGCGTCGGTCATATGGATTTCGGGCCGATGCAGTCGGAGGCGTTGACCTTAAAATATATACCGCAGCTAATAAGATTAAAAACTTTTTTACAGAAACAATACGGAATAGGCGTACTTGAAAATATAGATAAATATCCTTTGGATTTAGATACAAGTCTTGTTTCTTTTTATGAGAAAATTCTATTTGTATTGCTTCATTCCAAGCCCGATTCGATGCAGATGACCCGCAACCAGTATTTTGTTAAAAAGAGGTCGATGAAGTATATTAACGGGTATATATTTTACGAATATGTATTTGACGTTTCCGACGATAAAGCAAACAAATTCAATACTTTCGTTTGTTACAGTTTTAAAAATATAAGATTCGATTATGATTTAAAACTTCTGCTTGCGAAAAAGGAAATCACGTATTTAAATACAAAAATATTTATAAACGTAATTTACGATTACGAGTATTCAATAAGACCGTGTGCGTTTCAGAAATTGTTGTACTTAATTAACTATAACGATGAGAAATGCAGACGCGATAAAGAATATTCGGCGCTGATGAAAACGATTAAAGATAAAAGGAAGTCGCTTGTAGATTTAATCGATAGTAAAAAAGAAATTTTTCTTGCCACCGACGGATATTATACAGAATTTATAAGTAAAGTAAAAGAATTTTTGCGAAGCGGCAAACTCGGAGGGAATTTAATCAGATTTTTATTGACGGATATGAGAAACCGTACGATAAAAGCGCAGGCGTATAAACCATACGGAAATATGCCGGCTTATAACGGTGAGTTTGACGGATTGAGAATTCGGCTTGGTTCAAAATCGTTTGAATTGATGCCGTTCGCTTTTTCACCGAAAGAGGTAAGGCCGTCCTTATATACGTTATTTGAACTTTATGACGCGCCGGATGCCGCCGATGAGATTTTATATCATTATCTGGTGAATTATATCAATACGAACAATACTCTTTTCGTAAAACCCTGCGACATCGGGTATTCTGACGAAAAATTCATTGAATTAAAAAACAGATTCAACGAAAAATTGTTAAGAATAAATTCATATTATTCGGATCATCGGATAATAGAAATCAGCGGATATTATACGGTTGAAAGCTATTATAACTCCACCAAAAACGTGATTTTAAAAGCAGTGAACTTGTGTAAAACAAAAAATATACAGGTTGATAACGATTATTCCGAAAACACCGTTTTGTCCGCGGCGCAGAAGAATATACTGAGTAAATCTTTAAAAAACTCTTCAGTTGCGTTGATTACGGGGGCTGCGGGAACGGGTAAAACTACAATTATAAAAGAATTTATCAAGAATAATCCCGATAAAAGAATTTTATGTCTGACAACTACAAATACGGCGAATAACAATTTAAAAATAAAAGACTTTGCAGGCAATATTACATATAAAAACATAGCGCAATTTGAAAAAGAAAAGAATCATGAAGATTGTGATATAATTATCGTCGACGAAGCGAGTTTTGTTTCGACGGATTCGATAGAAAAGATTATCGAAGTATATAAAAGTTCTGCTTTTATGGTTGTCGGCGATCCCGGGCAAATAGAGTCGATTGAGTTCGGCAATTGGTTCGATTTATTGTTGAATTTATTAGAAGCCAAAGATGTTGTTTTTACTTTGGACGTTGAACACAGAACAAAAGTTGTCGAACTGACAAAAATCTGGGACGAGGTAAGGCACGGGAAAAAGAAAAATATCATCGAATTGCTTTCTGCCTACGAAATGACGGAGGAAATAAGCGACGATATTTTTAAGGTTCAGGAAAATGAAGTTGTCCTGTGTCTTAATTATGACGGTTTATACGGAATAAACAATATTAACAGATATTTGCAGGCGTCCAACCCGAATGACGCTTTTGAATATCAGCAAAACCTATATAAAGTCGGCGACCCCGTTGTTTTTATAACGAACGATTACAGCGCGCATGGCATTTATAACAATTTAAGCGGAAAAATCGTTGGGATAAAAAACGAAGAGGAAAACATAACGTTTAAAATTGAATTGTTGGAAAGTGTAAGTTATTTCGGCAAATTATCTAACGAGATAGAAATTGTGGGGGAAGGTTCCGGGTTTTATGCTATTGTGACCAAAATGAAATATTATAACGACAAATACGATACGGATATGGATACGAGGACAAAACTTCCGTTTCAAATATCGTACGCTATGTCAATCCACAAAGCGCAAGGCTTGGAGTTCGATTCCGTTAAGATCGTGATCACTAAAGAATCGGACGAGCAGGTAACAAAGAATATTTTTTATACGGCGGTCACCAGGGCGAAGAAAAACCTTAAAGTTTATTGGCAACCCGAAGTGGCAGATTATGTTTTAGGTAATATCGAAAATAGCGAGGAGTCTAAAACTGCGGACTTATCAATCCTTTCGGAGCAATTGAAGAAATATATCTGATTAATTTTATAAGTATTATTCTGATATATTGGAATTTGCTTGCGTAGCTATTTCGTATTACAAAGCAAAAAAAACGTAGATTTTATCTGCGTTTTTTGTTTTTTCTGAGCATTTTTCGAGTTCCGCATTTTTAAGCACATTACTTTTAATAGGCCATAATTTACCTCTATTTTACATAAAATTTTGTAATTGGGTGGGAAAATTATCGCCCTTTTTTATGC
Source organism: uncultured Clostridia bacterium (assembly GCA_934278995.1). Classification (GTDB taxonomy): domain Bacteria; phylum Bacillota; class Clostridia; order Christensenellales; family Borkfalkiaceae; genus UBA4636. The sequence continues at coordinate 89,239 of CAKQWM010000007.1, read as the reverse complement.
ATTAAACCAAAAAATGTTGAAGTGTTTTCCTCACACCCCAACATTTATTTTAGAACCGCGAAGTAGGACGAGCGTTAATCGGGGAATCAGCGTTTACGATAGACGTGTTAAACGCGTCGATAAGCGCAACGAAAGAAAAGTTGGTGGAATACGAAAAGCAAATCCCGCAGGAGTATAAAGAATATACCGATAAAAACGAAATTCTCGAACACCTTGACGGATATTACGACACGTTCAAAAGTTGGGCGGAATTCGCCACGGCAAGCCAAGAACGGAAGAAAATGATAATCTGCAAACTTATAGACCGCATAGAGATAGGAAAAGGGTACGAAATAAGGGTAAAAATGAATATAAATTACGAGCATTTCCTATAAAACGGGGCGAGAAACAAAGTACAGCGAGGACTTGGGAATGAAGTTCTTTCTGTGTTTTGTTGTATGGGGTTTTCTGTGTTTTTAAGTTAAAAAATGATTAAATTTATCAGTTAAGCATATAATATTAAGGGATAGTACAGAAAAACGGCAAGAATATGTCGCAAAACCATTGACATTTCTATAATAATGGCATATAATAAGAGTAGAAAAGAGCAGAGGAGGTATATAAATATGGCAACGTCAAGTATTTTTTCTAACGTAAAAATCAGTGACCGCAAGGCAACCGAAAGTTTTATAAACGCAGTTACGGTTGCAGAAAAACACAATAGTCAAGTTTCTGAATGTTCCGTAATACCTTCTATGGATAAAGACCAAATAAGAAAGGCTTTTGCTCAAAAGAAAAAGTAATATGGAATTAAAAGTTGTTAACATCTTGGACTTGATTGATGTTATCGGAGAGGATGAAACAAAAAGCATTCTCTCCGTTTTTATTTGTCAAAAAAATCCCGAAATAGAAAACTTCGTGAGAAATAGCGCGGTTGATTTTGCAAAGAGAAAAATCTCGATTACATATTTATTTGTTGATGAAAACATCGGCAAAGTATATGCGATTTATGCTATTACGCATAAGGTCATCGAAATCGATCCAGAGCCTTTGAGTAAAACGAAAATAAAACAGATAGAAAAATTTGCGGAAAAGGATATAGAAAGCGGAAAGTACATAGTGTCAGCGTTCTTGTTGGCTCAATTCGGAAAGAGTCTTGATGGTAAACAAGCGAATATTTCCGGAAATGCTATGATGGATACGGTTATACTGAAGTTGAAAGATGTGCAGCATGAAATCGGTGGAGGTATAGTATATCTCGAGTGCGAAGATAAGGCTCAACTTTTAGATTTCTATAAAAATGATAATAATCGCTTTGTCTTATTTGGCGAACGCTTTGATACGATGGAGAACGTATTATATAAGCAATTATTGAGGGTTATCTAATCAATTTGTTTATAGACCACATAGAGATATAGGTGGCAATGTTAAGGATAATGCAAAGGATTGGCAATAAATGAAAGAATTTTTAATGGTATAGATGGGAGTTAAAATGGAAGCTTTTAGAATACAAAATATTAAGTCATTTAAAGATTCTGGAGAAATAAAAATAAAACCTATCACAATTCTTGTGGGTAAAAATAGTTGTGGGAAGAGTAGTTTGTTGCGTTTTCCTGCAGTATTAGCTCAAACAGCTAAATTTGATGAAAAAAAGCCAATATCTTTTTTTGGGGATTATGTTGATTACGGGAATTTTGAAGATGTTGTATATGGAAAAACAGGAAAAGAGTTGTCGTTTTCAATTTCGTATAATTTAGACATAAGTTGCAATACGAGAATAGTTTCTGATTATGGTGGAATTCGAGTTGCTATCCGAAGTAAAGGGGAAACAAATTTCCATAAGGTTACAATAACTGTGAAACTATGTAGGGATGATAAATCTATTAAAGTTAATGGCGTATTTACGGAAATTGACGAAAAACCTTTAAGTAAACTGTTTTGGGATGAAAAAACTGGAATATTTGTGCTAAAATTATTAGCATTTTATGACGGCAAAAACTTGAAAGAAATTGTGGAGGAGATATTCTTTGAAAAGGATGAGGTAGAGTTTGAGAAATTTTTCCCTATTTACAATGGAGATTCAATAAAAGCTATTGCTAGAACTAAAAATTTAAAAATTTCAGAGAATCGACAAATTGAAATTTTTAAGTATTGTTATTTAAGTTCACGAGGAATAAAAGATAAAATTGAATTAAATAAAGAAGAGTTAGATATTGCTCAAATATATATGTATTTTAATTATTCGTCTGATATCATGAGAAATATATATGAATTATTTAATGCTGAAAGTCGAAATCGAATATCATATATAGGGCCGTTTCGTCAAAATCCTGGACGTATATATAGGAATTCAGAAGCGGATAAAATCCATGTGGGCACTAGAGGTGAGAATGTTGGTGATATCCTTGTTGGTGCATATCAAAAAAGTGAGATAAGTCCATTATTTAAAGAAATATCCACATGGTTAAATAAGTATTTTGGCTACCGATTAACAATTCAAGAGTTGGGGAATAATTATTTCCAATTAATGCTACAACAAGATAATGGCTTATTGTTGAATATTATTGATGTCGGGTTTGGAATATCCCAAGTTCTACCTATTATATCGGAAATATGTTTAACTTCTAAATTAAAGAAAAAAAGCAAAACTGATTATGGCATAAATAGTATTGTGCTAATAGAACAGCCCGAATTGCATTTGCATCCTGCGGCACAAGCTAGTTTGGCTGAATTATTTGCTACATGTGTCACATTGAATCCTAATGCAAGGTTAATAATCGAAACACATAGTGAACATCTAATTAGTAAATTACAGGTTTTAATTGCGGATGAGGCAAATTCATTAACAAATGAGATGGTTCAAATATTGTATGTTGATAAAAAAGATGGCGAGACTACAATAGACAAAATGGTTATTAAAGAAAATGGTAAGTTTGAAAAAATATGGCCAGAAGGCTTTTTTGACCAAGGCTATAATTTGGCTATTGAATTAATGCTGAAGGCTTCTCAAAAGGAAAGAAATAACTAATGAAATGGAAAAGATAATCATCGGGTTAACAACATCAGCAATTGATAATCTCATAACACATCCTTATAATTTAAGCACGGCAAGAAGTCGTTTAGATCAGCATAAAATACTTCTTTCAAAATCGTTAATATGTGCTTATAAAAACTTTTTTTCTAGGAAAGAGGCGGTTGAACTGTTTAATTCATGGGTTTCGATTGTGGGTAAAACCGATAAAATAAAATATTATGATGATTATGATGAAGATAAAGAAGTTATAGACATTTTATCTTTTTATCAAATCAATAATCCTCATCATATTATTGTGTTTTCAGAAGAAGAGAGATTCAAAAATAATAAAATTTGTTTTATTTCTTTGAGCGAATTAGATGATTCAAATTGTGATAATGAATTGGCAAAATATTGTATACCATACTGTGCTTTTATAAAAAAGAATGCGCCTATGTCTGTTTTTGAAGAATGGATTGGTAATTGGTTAAAGGCTGAATCTGAAATTACAATCATAGATCGTTATTTTTGTAAGAAAGGAAACACAGACTTATTGTGTAAAATGTTTCTTCCGTTAATGCCAACAACTGCAAATATCCATATATACAATGAAAAAAAATATGAAGATCAAAAGTTGATTTCTACATTAAAAGGCAAATTTGGGAAAAGAATACATATGCATCCATCTGATCCAAAAGATTTTCACGATCGATATATATTTTGTCCTTCATTTTGTATAACAATAGGTAAAGGAATAGATGTGTTCGACTTTAAAACTAAGAAGGCGACAATGGAAACAAAAATAGTTGTTGATGGGCAAAAGCCTACATTGCCCAAAAAGTTTATTAAATAATTAACGGCTTTTCCCAGCAAACCTAAACGAATGCGAGAGCATCCGGCTGTTAACCGGAGGGTCGTAAGTTCGAATCTTACAGGGGGAGCCAAGTGAATAGACCTTGAAATATGAACTTTAATTGTTCGGTTTCAAGGTCTTTTCTTATGCAAAAATGCAGGTTTTTTCTGATAAAAAGTCATGTTTAAGGATGTGTTTCAAACTGAACGTTTAATTGTAAAAAATATCGGAATTACTGTAAGAACGCTCGGATAATATTTTTTCGAACCGTTAATGTTCGGTTTCAAAATTCGTTTTTTTATTATTGTTATTGAAATATTTGCTTTCAAACTTATCGGGTGTCTGGTTCATTAAAACAGAGTGTGGTCTTTTGCTATTATAAAAGTGTATATATGTTTCGACACCTTCAAAAAAATCGTTTTCCGTTTTGAAACGGTAGCGATATAATGCTTCTCTCTTAAAACTACCGAAGAAAGACTCCATAACCGAATTGTCGTAGGGCATTCCCGGATTTGAAAACGATTGTATGATATTAAGGCTTTTTAAGTATTTTCGGAATTCGCTTGACGTGTAATTGCTTCCTTGGTCGCTATGGAAAAGCAGGATTTCAGTCGGCTTTCTTGTTCCGTAAGCCGCTTTAACAGTGGATTTTGTCAGTTGCGTGCTGTTATGTCGTGAAATTTTATATGCGATAACTTTTCTCGCGTATAGGTCTAAAACAACGCAAATGTAATACATTCTGCCGAAAACGCTGAAATATGTAACGTCGCTTACCCAAACTTCATTCGGGCGTGAAATCTGAAATTGTTGTTGCAATATATTTGCTTTTCGTTCCTGATGCTGTTTGTAAAGAGTTTTCGCGCAAGCACGAATAGAAAACATTCCGTTCTCATGCATAATCTTCGCAACGGTGGATTCGGATATGGCGTACCCGCGGTCTTTCAAAATTGCATAAATTTTACTGCTTCCGAAAATTTCGTTGTAATCGTGAAATATCTGTCCGATAACAGGAAACATTTCTGACTTTCTGTTTGCAGCTTTCGTGTTTCCGTTTTTGTTGCGCAGTATGTGGTTGTAGTAACTTCCTTTAGCGACTTTCAGTGCTTCGCATAAGATATTTACGGTATATTCATCGGAAAGGCTTTTGATTACTTCGTATCTTTTGGATAGCGGAGCGTTCGGTGAATATGGCGAGCGTTGCAATATTTCGATAATTTTTTGTTGCCTGTCGCATTTTTCTTGTAAATCGTGTAAATAACGGAAATTGGGTGCTTTCCCGTTATTAAAAGAGTTGTTTCGTTCTTTTATCCATAGATAGATGGTCGTTCTGGATATTTTTGTCGTTTGAGAAATTTTTAAAATTGTTTCGCCGTTTAAGTATCTGTTTACAACGGCGATTTTTTCTTTTTCGTGGTAAGTGTTCATAAATCTTGCTCCTTTAAAAAAAATAATGAGCAAAATTATAGCATAATTGCGGCAATTTTGAAAGAAAAATATTGCAATGAATCCATATATAATTAAAATTCAACAATATAATCTTGAAATGATAATGCAGAGGGCTGGAACGCTTGTTTATGGCTTTTTCTATGTTTTACCAAAACGACTTGAAAGAAATGACGAAATATGGTATAATAAAAATAACGAATAGTTGATGGCGTTTGAAATATTGGAATTGGGGTGGGGCAGATGATGATAAAATTATTTTGTGATAAATCTGAGTGTATAAACAAATATCTGAATACAATACAATAAAAACTATTTAATAGGACAAACTTATGAATAACAATATTTTTGAAAAATTATTAATTGAAAAAATTGAAAATTTTAGGCGAGCTTTTAACTATACGGCTGAAGATGTTTTTTTTGATGAGAATGGGAAATTGATACATCCGGGAGAGTTTGGTCATTATAGGGAAGAGGCTTGTAAGCAATTTATAAGATACATAACGCCATCTCGCTTAAGTATTGGACAGGGTTTTTTAATAAATACTTATAACGAAGTGAGTCATCAATGCGATATTGTCATATATGATGCGTTACAGACTCCGTTAGTTGAATCTCAGTTTAGTCAAATGTTTTATACAATTGAAAGTGTTGCTGCAGTCGGTGAAATAAAATCAGTTTTGAGTAAGCGAGCATTTAAAGAAACAATTAACAAGCTGGCAACCGTAAAAAATATGAGAGAAAGGGTAAAAAATCCAGTAGTTTTGAAAAGGGAACGAGGGCGTGATTTTTCTCCAAGCTCGTATGCTTATGACCAATTATTTACATTTATAATATGCAAAAAACTTGATTTTGATATAACTAATATTTCGACGAATATAAATTCATTTTATGATGCGAGCTTAGACTATAGACATCGACATAATCTAATCTTGAGCGTTGAAGATGGGCTTCTTGCGTATTATGATGATAATAAAAAAACAATGATGTATCCCAGTGTGAATAATGTGAATTTGAAAAATAGATTTATTTGTCCAAATGAAAATCCGGATGCACACTTCAAATATTTTGCTTCGTATCTATTTATGGGAACTTCAAGTGCGACCATATTGTATCCGGAAATTAGTGATTATATGGGAAGTACAAGTGGTGCTATAAAATGGGATGAAATATAATTCTAAAAAATGTATGATTGAAATAAAAAAGATTAAATAGTTGAATTTTGTTCTATAGTGCTGTAGCTATTTCGTATTAGAAAGCCAACTTGAAAGAAATGACGAAATATGGTATAATAAAAATGACAAATAGTTGATGGCGTTTGAAATATTGGAAATGGAGTGTGATAGATGAAGATAAAATTATTTTGTGATAAATGTGAATGTCCTGCTTGTAGCGAGCCTAATAAAATTATGGTGGTAATTCCCCACGGTAAGCAGTATTCTATCGAAATAACAGATAAACTTTTATATGAATTTCATTGTAAAAAGGGACATTTGAATAGGTTTTATATTACAAATCCTAAATATGAACTGCTGTTTGATATGGGGCTTTGTGCTTATTTTAATGGATTTTATAGAGAGGCAGTTTTGGATTTTGCCGCAAGTCTTGAAAGGTTTTACGAGAACTGTACTAATATTTTTCTTATAGAGCGTTATCCTGATCAAAATGTATGTGGCGAAAAAATTGAACAACTTTGGAAACCTATAAAGAAACAATCTGAAAGACAATATGGAGCTTTTCTAACCGCTTATATGATGACTAAAGGACATTTGCCTGAACTGTTTCCCGAAAATCAAACGCAATTTCGCAATAAAGTAACACATCAAGGATTGTTTCCGAATAAAGATGACGTCTTAAAATATGCGAAAGCGGTGGCGAAATTTATTATTGGTATTTATAATGAGTTGACAGATGGTTTTAAGACTGACAAACTAAACCGTTTGCGATTTTTGGAGTTGATACAAAACAATAATCAACTTACAAGAGAGATAAGTGAAAAGGGTTTGCCGAGCGATGAGATGATTAACGGGTATCCAATTTTTTCATTTTTTAGAAATCATTATTCTCGGGAAGATTGGTTTGAATGTATGTTGGAAGAATTTAAGAAAAGCTATGGAGAGCGTTACGATACATAAAATCCTTAGTATGATTTGTGGAGAATTCCGCGCTTGATTTTTCTTATAAAAAGCTTTTATAGTTAGGAGTTGGCGTTAATATGATTGAAAAAGTATACCGGAACTGTTATGTTGCGTTTTTAGATATTCTTGGTTTCAAAAATATGATTAACAGTTCGGATTGTAATAAACTATATGGAATATTCGAGACTATTATGGAGGCAAGCCATACGACCGCCGCGGTGAACGACAAAGAAGTAGAGGCTTTTCATCGTATCGAATACACAATTATGTCGGATAGTGTGGTGTTATACATAGATGTAGATACTGAAGATGCTTTATTTGCATTATTGAGTACTTGCCAAACAATACAGATGGCATTGTTGCGGGATAAGATTCTATTGCGCGGAGGTGTAGCGCGAGGAACACTTTTCAGAGAAGATTCTATTATCTTCGGGAAAGGACTAACACAAGCATATTTACTTGAAAGTAATGTGGCGTCATTCCCGAGAATAGTATTTAATCGTGGATTGCTTGACGACGGAAACGTGCACAATAATGCAGTTCCACAAAGTATTTGGGAATCAATGCTGATTTCGAAAGATGATGATGAACTGTTTTATATAAATCCTGTGACATTACTTCGGTCAATTCAACTTTTTGGTGGACAAGAGAAAGTCCCGGAGTATTTTAATTGTGTATTGGATTCTTGCCAAAAAGAGTTAGATACTTCGTATGAACTCTCTATAAGACAAAAATATCAATGGTTGAAATCTAAAGTTATTTGTGAGATTAAAAAAAATCGTCAATACATTCTTGACCGTTGTCAAGGGAACTCGTTGCTTCAAAAATGGAATATATAGGCAAAATATTTTGCAAAATTGAATGTCGAATTCAATTATCAGTTCTAAGCCGACAGCCTTGATTTTCCGGAATATAACGATGTGACAATTCGTCGCCTTGTTGAGTATATCTGAGTTATGAAAGACAATTCGATTATCATCGTTCTGAAAGGCGGAATGCAAATACAAGAAAATACCTAAAAGCGGGGAAGCCTGAAACATCTGTTTCGGACTTCTTTCTATAAGTAATAAAAGCACGACACCGGAAGCATTTTTCTATTTATTTTTATCATAAAAAGTGCCATAATAATTATGGTCGTTAGGAGAAGGGGTTAAATCGGGTGTATTTTGATGAGATAGCGGTGCAGGCTATTTCGTATGTGATAGCCAAGTGTGATAGTCTATAAGTCTTTTCTTATAGACCATCATTTTTGCATTTTCAGGGGCATTTTCGCCCATTTTTAACCGACGGCATAAAGGTCGAAGGAAAACACGATATCGAGTTCCAATTCAAATGCGGAGTCGATATCCACGAAAACATATAAGCGAAGACCACTATCCAATAAAACAGGTAGTGGTCTTTTTTTATTTAGTCCGGATGCTAAAATTATTGACAAGTCGGTAAAATATGCTATAATGGAATTAGCTGCGGAGCAGACAAAACGAAACCAAAAGAGATAGAGGTCGTCGGAATTGCGGCGTTTGCGATTGCTATTGTCGTAATCCTTGAGATTGCCGGAGTGCCGATGCCGCTTTAACAGAATAGGAGAAACTGATAATGGTTATTCTTACGGAACAGATAGATATTCAGGCACCCTATGAGAAACTGGAGGCATGGGCTGCTAACTTTGAGGAAGAGTTTGTGAAATGGAGTCCCTACCACATCGAATGTAATCTCTATAACGGGAACTATCATGCAGGAAGCAAGGTTCGCTTCCGCGAAATCGTCATGGGGCTGGACTACGATGTGACCGGCACAATTACGGAATGCGAACAGGATGAAAACCACTTCCGCATAGTCTTCCAAAGCGACAAGAAGACAGCTTTTATTACTTTTGAAGGAAAGCGAACAGAGACCGGGTGCCATTTCTCTCATACAGAGGCTTTCGGCATGACCACGCCGGTAATCGGGGCGATTATGAATTTCCTGATCTTCAAAGTGTTTTTCAGGAAAAAGGCAAACTGGCAGCTTATCCGGGATGATATGATTCTGGACAACAAATATTTAAGCGATATTCTGACTGAAGGAAAATACCCGGAGAGAATCCCACCGGACAAGCTGTTGACTGGCGTAAAGTAACCGAACGGAAGGGCGTTTTTCGACACTTTTTCAATCGACTGCATAAAGGTCGAAGGAAAACACGATATCGAGTTCCGATTCAAATGCGGAGTCGATATTCACGAAACCATATAAGCGAAGACCACTATCCAATAAAACGGTAGTGGTCTTTTTTTATTTACACAAGGTGGCAAAAAGTACTTATCGTCCGACACACTCTCGAAAACCGCCTTAAAAACGAGATTTTGTCGTACACACACATCTTTGTAGTACGAAAAAGCTACAAAACATAAAAAACACAAGATTTAGTAGGTCTTGTGCTTTTTTGTTGCTATATTTAGTGTTTTGCACATCTTGCGGAATATTTGAATTTAAGAGCTGCATTTTGACCTGTTTTTTGAAAAACAGGACTCGAACTGACGACCTTACTTTCTTTCATGTTGAATAAACAAAAATAATAGAAGAATACTCTCAAAAAGACTTGACAAATAAACATCGTTGGTTTATACTTATACTAACGAATGTTAGTTAGTGTAAGGTAAATATGAAACAAGAGGACACGAAAAAGAAAATTTTAGACAAAGCGTTAGAACTTTTTGCGACTCAGGGGTATGATTCCGTAAGCGTGGGTGAAATCGCGCAGGCGGTAGGAATAAAAGCGCCGTCGCTTTACAATCACTACCCAAGCAAACAGGCGATTTTCGACGCGATCGTAGAAGCAACGGCAAAGCAATACGAAGCCGATACAGATAAAGTGGATATTCACGTGCAGAATTCCGCGCAGGATATTCCCGTTTTTACCGAGATAACAGAGGAGGCTCTTTTTGAAAAAGTAAGGCAGATTTTCGAGTATTCTCTGCACAACGAAACTATAAGCCGCTTCCGTAAAATGATGACGATAGAGCAGTTCCGCTCGCCCGAACTTGCAGCGTTGTACTCGCGGCGTTACGTGGAACGTTTGGTTGAATATCATGCAGGTATTTTTCGCGCATTGATTTCGGCGGGCGAAATTATGGCTGCCGCCCCCGAAACTTTGTCCATGATGTACGTCGCGCCCGTGCTTACGCTGATAAGCGTGTGCGACCGTCAGCCCGAAAGGGAAGGCGAATGTTTGGATAAATTAAAACGGCATGTGTATTTGTTCTATAATATGGTTCACGGCGGAAAGTCGAACGGGGGCGAAAACGAATGAAAAAACCATTGACACAAAAACTGGGATTGCTCGGTATCGTCAGTTTTCTTTCTTACACGGCGGCAGTGATTTTCGCCCCGCTTGCATATCCCGGTTACGATTGGCTTTCGCAAGCCGTGAGCGATTTAAGCGCGGCGAACGCGCCTTCGCTTGCGCTATGGAATCAACTTACCGCGTTTTATAACGCGTGCGAAGTGGTATGCGTAACGGTCGTTTGTATCGGCATACAAGGACAGAAAACGAAACTGCTCCGAACCGGCGTTTACCTTTTTGCGGTTATGGAATGGATTTCCGCCGTAGGGTACAGAGCGTTTCCTCTTTCGGATAGCGGTTATGCAGGTGCGTTTCAGGACGTTATGCACATAGCGGTAACCGTTGCGGTAGTGCTTTTATCCATCGCGTCGCTTACGATCATCGTGATCGCGGGCGTAAAGAATAAAGATTGCCGTTCCTACGGCATTTGCGCCGCGGTTGCCCTTTTTATGATGCTTGTGGGTGCGCTCGGAATGAAAATTGTACCGCCAAAATATTTCGGCGTTGTGGAACGCTTCAGCGTGTTTGCGGCGACGTGGTTCAATGCCGCACTCGGTATTCATCTTTTTTGCGCGAATACCGATAAAATCAATTATAAATTAAAGGAAAATAAACATGACAGAAAATAAAATTATCATAAGAAACGAAACAAACGAAGATTACAGAAAGGTGGAAAATTTAACCCGCGAGGCGTTTTGGAACGTTTATCGCCCCGGTTGTATGGAGCATTACGTTTTGCACTGTTATCGCGACGATCCCGCGTTCGTGCCGGAACTCGATTTTGTAATGGAACTGGACGGCAAACTTATCGGGCAGGTCATCTACGTGCGGTCGGAAATCGACTGCGACGACGGTAAAAAAGTGCCGATTATGACCTTCGGACCTATCGGCATTGCGCCGGAATATAAACGGCAAGGTTACGGAAAGCGCTTGCTTGATTATTCCATGGAAAAAGCCAAGGAAATAGGCGTTGGTGCGCTTGCGATTACGGGCAATATTTTGTTTTACGGAAAGTCCGGGTTTGTCCCCGCAAAGACGAAAGGCGTGCGCTATGCGGACGACCCCGAGGCGGATTATTTTCTCATCAAAGAGTTGATTCCCGGTTTCCTTGATGGCATTTCCGGTACTTATAAAGACCCCGACGGGTATTTTGTTTGTGAAAATAACCCCGAAGCCTTTGAACGTTTTGAAGCGACGTTTCCGAAGAAGGAAAAGAAGAAACGGCCCGGACAGTTGTCCTGAGTGGGAGGATTATAATTATGATTGAGTCAAGATGTGGACTTAGGTGCAGCGAGTGTAGTTTTCGTGAAGCAATGGGTTGCAAAGGATGCGTGAATATGGATAAACCTTTTTGGGCGGATAGTTGTCCCGTTAAATCCTGTTGCGAAAAGAAAGGGTTACAACATTGCGGAGAATATGAGGACTTTGTTTGTCCGCTGTTACATACTTTCGCTTACGATATGGAGCAAAGCGATAACGGCGCAAGAATCGAACAATGCAAGAAATGGTGTAAATAAAATGGCTTCGAGTAAAGAGTTTCTCCAATTTATTTTAGAACAGTTAAGCGGTTTAGTCGATATATCTTACAGACCTATGATGGGCGAGTATATTATCTACTATCGCGGTAAAATCGTCGGCGGAATATATGATGACAGATTGCTTGTAAAGAAAACGAAATCGGCTTTGAAACTTATGCCTGCGGCTATTTGCGATTTTCCGTATGACGGAGGAAAAGAAATGCTGCTCGTAGAAGAAGTTGACAACAAAGGGTTTCTTACAGAACTGTTTGACGCAATGTACGGTGAATTACCGATGCCCCAAAAAAGAACAATGAAGTGAAGGAGAAACTGTATTCAAGAAAAGAGGGAGCAATAATGAAAAGTAAAATATATCCCCGTCCGCACGATAAGCAGATTGTTTATCTGAAAGACGTCATAACAAAAGATAATATAGAAGTCGGCGACTACACGATTTACAATGACTTCGTGCATGATCCGCGCGATTTCGAGAAGAATAACGTTTTATATCATTATCCCGTTAACGGCGATAAGCTGAAAATCGGTAAATTCTGTTCTATAGCCTGCGGAGCGAAATTTTTGTTCACGAGTGGCAATCATTCGCTGAAATCCTTGTCAACTTATACATTCCCGATTTTTTTCGACGAGTGGGAGCTTGATGCGAAGAATATCCGCGACGCGTGGGACAATAAAGGCGATATAGTAATCGGGAACGACGTGTGGATAGGTTACGAAGCGGTAATTATGTCCGGTGTTAAAATAGGCGACGGCGCGATTATAGGCACGCGCGCGGTTGTAACCAAAGACGTTCCACCTTACACCATAGTAGGCGGAGTACCCGCTAAACCGATACGTAGAAGGTTTGACGATGAAACGATAGAAAAACTTCTGGCTTTGCGTTGGTGGGACTGGGACGATGGAAAAATAAAACGAAATATTTCCGCTATTCAGTCGGGGAATATTGCCGCTTTGGAGGCGGCGGAATGAAACCGACTAATATAAATCTTGAAAACGTTTTTGCGCCGTACAAAGCGCGGAAACTTACAGAGGCTGATGTTTCCGATATTTTGGACTTATATTTGGAAAACACGGAATACTTTAAGCATTGTCCTCCGAGTCCGAACCGCGAAACGGTAAAAGAAGATATGGTCGCTTTTCCTCCGAAAAAAGAAGCGGCAGACAAATATTTTATCGGTATTTTTGACGATAATTATCTTGTTGCGGTTATGGATCTGATTGACCGATATCCGGATAACCAAACTGTTTTTATCGGACTTCTAATGGTATCGAAAAGTTACCAAGGAAAAGGTATCGGAACTTATATTACAAAAGCATTGTCGCAGACGCTCGGGGCGGAAGGATACTCGCGTATCAAATTGGGGTACGTTAAAACCAATTTGTCTGCTCGAAGTTTTTGGCTTAAACAGGGATTTCATCCAACGGGGATAGAATCGGTGAGAGAGCATTATACGGTTATCGAAGCAGAAAAAAGACTATAGTTATAGGAGCAAATGCAGATGAATGAAAGACCGGAGCTAAATAAAGAACTTGATGAGTTTATGAAAAACGCAAGCGGACTTCTTGATTTTGTAAATCATTGAGGTGCCGGTTTGCTGCTTTCTTGTCAATGCAAAAAATTATAACGAACTTTATTGACAATTCGCCGTTACAAGGAGTAATCGAATGAAAAAAATCCTTGCAGTTCCACATCGTATGGACGATTAAAGATATTAAATCCATTGATGTTTTTTCAACTGAGAAATTAAAAAGGCAAAAAAAGTCGAGAAAAAAATTGTTCTCTACGATATAATTATTGTCTGTAAGGAACTAAAGGAATATGAAAGAACAGATTTTGGCTGTCCAGCGGATGCAAGATTATATCGAGAAGAATAATGCAGAAGAAATCAATTTGTCTGACTTAGCGCGCGTATCATTGTTTTCTCCGTGGTATTCTTATCGACTGTTCCGTGACTCTCTTGGGCTGACACCGACCGAGTATATTCGTAAATATCGGCTTACTCAGGCGGCTAAACAACTTAAAAGCGGTAACGTAAAGGTCATTGATGCGGCGTTTGACGCAGGATTTTCCAATGTGGATACCTTTACACGGGCATTTTACAGAGAATTCGGGCTGAACCCAAGCGACTATATGAAAAATCCGGTTCCCGTCACCTTCTTTATTCCTTACGGTGCAAAATATCGAGAACTAAAAAAGGAGGACATCGACGTGTCAAACATTCAACCTATTTTTATACAGGTTATCCGCAAACCGGAACGCCTGTGCATTATCAAACGCGGTAAGCAGGCGGCGGACTATTTTCCGTACTGCGAGGAAGTTAGTTGTGACGTTTGGGGTATTCTTATGAGCATGAAGTCGCTCTGCGGAGAACCGGTTTCCATGTGGTTACCCGAAAAATATAAAAAGCCGAATACATCCACCTATGTGCAGGGTGTTGAGGTTGAAACCGACTACATGGGAATCATTCCGGAGGGATTTGAAACCATTCATCTGCCCGAAGCAGAATATCTTATGTTTCAAGGACCGTCTTTCCGCGAAGAAGATTATTGCGAAGCTATCCGCACCGTACAAACGGCAATGGATAGCTACGATCCGTCCGTCATCGGTTACCTTTGGGACGATGAAAATCCGCGCATTCAATTAGAACCTCGTGGACAGCGCGGATACATTGAGCTACGAGCCGTGCGGAGGATTCAGAAATGAGTGAAGCGATTTTTGTCGAAGGATTAACAAAGCGAACAAAATAGTTGCTTAATACGCAAAAAAGTACTTATCGTCCGATACATTTTCGGAAATCGCCTGAAAAACGAGATTTTGCCCGAGCGACACAAAAATGATGGTCTATAAGTCTTTTCTTATAGACCATCATTTTTGCATTTTTAAGGGCATTTTGCATTTTTAGGGGCGTTTTGTGTTTTTAAGGGCAATTTTGTATTTTCAGGGGCTTTTTGTATCTTTTAAGGGCGGTTTCACCTGTTTTTAAACTTTTATTTTTGTCCTTGTCAGACGTTTTCATAATAAATTGATAAATCGAACAGTGGCAAACCCGTTGTTCGTTTTTTATTTGCACGGAGTGGAAAACTATTGTAAAAAGTGGGCGAAATATGGTATAATAAAAATAACAATAAGAACTCGTAGATAAAAAATAAACGATATCAAAAATTATATTACAAGAATTTCAAGGCTTTTTTCGTTGTCGGATTGACAACTTAAAATTGTCGATGTATTATATAGTCAAGGGATAAAGCCCAAACGCACTAAAGAGAAGAAAAAACGATGTACCCAAAAGAAAGAAAAATCGCCGCAACTGCAATAATTAAAAGTTTATTTATCTTATTGTGTTTTTTGTGCCTTTGTTACTGTTTTGTAACGGGGCATTTTGTCGTTAATGCCGATAACGGGCATATAGGCGCGCTTTTTGACAACGAAGAAGTTTTGTCAGCCGAACTGAACGGAGAATATTTAACGCTTGCTGAGGCTTTAAATACGGCGCGCGACGGTGATACGGTAAGGTTTTTCGGCAGCGTTATAGAAGAAGATTTAGTCGTTTTAAACGGTACGTGTTTATATATCGACACAAGTAAAAGCAACAATCCTATACATATAAAAATGGGCGTCAAATTAACGGTTGACGGAAAACTCGTTATAGGTAACGGTAACGGCATAAATTCTGCTTTTGACGAGGCTTTATCTGTTACTTCGGTTATCTGTGACGGAACGATTATAGTAAACGGAGAAGCGGAGGTGTATTCCGTTGTCGCAGGAGGCGGAGGATTCGACGTTTACGGCAAACTTTTCGAGCCGTTCGATTATCTCGATTATACCGATGAAAATTCTTTTATAGGCAACGAGCATGCTTTAACTTCCGTTAAAATTAAACGGACGATTTTTGAAGAAGCAAGTTACGTCGGTAAATTTATAAGAACCGAAAAAAGCGTTTGTATTGTGGGAAGCGTAGGAATAATACGCGTAAAAAATGGCAGAGTCGAATTTGACTATGACCAAGATAAGAATATAGGTCAGTTTGCGGGAGACAGGAATCTGAAAAGTTTCGGAAAAACCCGAATAAAACTTTTCGGAAGCGTTTATATAAATTCCGAAACGCTCGAAGGATTGAAGAAAAGCAACGTTATCTCTTTGCCGTACAATTACGAGGTCGTTTTAAGTCAGAAAAGTAAAGCCGTTATCGAAAGGCAAACCGAAATTAAAGTTTTACCGGGCGCCGGAATAGTTATAGACGAGGGCGCGACGCTTGACGTTTTCGGCGATTTATCCGTTTACGACGCGCTTATTACGCCGTCGGAAGGCGTAACTTATCCGTCGGCGCAGATTTTATACGATTACGGCTACAAAAAAACGGGAGCATTGACGGTAAACGGAAACTTGAACGTAACGGGTTCTTTTGCGGGGCTTATTCAGACTAAAAATCTTAAAGGGCAGATAAATATCGATAAAAACGCTCGGCTTAAAAAGGTCGTCAAGGAAAATTACGGAACGAAGATAAGAGAGTATTCGGCGACTTTTACGCTGAACGCGAAAGTAAAAAGCGTATATGATTTTGAGCAACTAAAACAAGATAAAACATATAAAAGTTACGCTATAAGCCCGTTTAAGATGAATTTTGCCCTTTTTGATAAAATTTGCGACGGCAAAAATACGGTTTCAAATTACAAATTATATCTATATGAGGAGATAAACGGAGCGTTTTTGGAAACCGACGAAAACGGTCGGCGTTGCGATTTACCGTTTTATATCGGGGAAAAAGTCAAAAACGTCGAAGTAACCGTACAAGGTAAAAAGCGCTTTACCGACGAAAACGGAGAATTTACCGCAAGCGTTTATATAGAAGGACCGATAGACGATATTTTGCCGATAGAATATTGCTCGCCGCTTACAGATAAGAGGTTTTTCGTTAAGCCGAAAGTCGATGAAAAGGTGATTTTAGGCGAAGTTGCAAAAAGCGTTAAACTGAAAGACGATAACGATTACGTGATTCGTTATGATAAAACCTTGCAAAAATTCTTTGCCGAAATTGAATTTTACGGCGGAAAAACAAAACTTATAGAGGTAACCACAAACGTTACCGCGTCCGAAAAATACGCTGAAGTCGTTACGTTTTCTTCCGACGAGTATATGATAAATGAAAATCTTTACGCTATCGTAAACTTTTACAAAAAAGACCTTGACGATTATAAAAACGAGTTTAACGGGCTTATAGGCGGAGATTTATCTCAAAAAAGGGTAGCAAGTCTTTATAAAGAGTATAAAACCGTCGTTAAAAACCGTTCCGAATACGAACTTAATTTTTTGTCGGAAGCGCTGAACGGTTACGACGATTATCTGTATTTTATAGACTTTACAGCGGACGGTATAACTTACGGCGACGAAAAAGCCTTTGCAACCGTTATATCGATCGACGGGCGCGAAGAAGAAAAATACGTATTATTAAGCAATTACGAATACGAAAACGGTGAAATTTCGGTAACGGCAAAATTGAACGCGAAATTTTACGGCGTAAATTATACTTTGGAAAAGCGACTTAAAAACGTTGCAAAAAGTAAAATAACTTATCTGATAAACGCAAAATCTTCGTGTTATCTCGACGAGTTATCGAAACTCGACGGAAAAATCAAAGAAGGCGAACTTAAATTTAAAGACGACGAAAGCATTATATCGCTTTCCACCGAAGCAACCAAAGGTTCGCCCAAGGGATGGTATCCCGTCACGGGAAAATGTTTAAGCCCGTTTTACGAGGTTAAATTTTTAAACGCGACTTACACGATTAACCCTAAAAAAACCGAAGTTTCGGTGACGGACGCGGAGGTATCTTTTGATAATCAAAAGTCCGTCGCGGTAAAATATACCGAAAGTCATAGCGGAACGATTAAAGGTTTTACCGTGTATAAAAATAATGAAAAAGTAGCGATAATCGACCTATACGCAAACTTATCGCAAGTTTTAGACGTCGGCGAATACGTAATCGAGCCTGAAATTAACGAAAACTTTTTACTTGAAAAAGATTGTCGGGCAAAATTAACGATTACGCCGAACGAGGATAAATACTCGGTATCTTTCGGTTTTACGTCCGGCGCGGTAGAAGAATACTACGGAAAGGTTTTTAATTATTTCGTCAGGGCGATAAACAAAAAGACGAACGAAATTTACGACGGTAATATAGAAACGAGCATAGCGAAAGATGGAAAACCTTGCGCGGAAATTAAAGACTGCGGTTTTTATACGATAAACGCGGTTATTGATGGGGAGGACTATTACGCTTTCATAACGATAAAACCGAGGCGGGTTATAGTAACCGTGGAAGATTTTTCTTACTATTACGGAGATATGCCTACCGACATCAGATATACGACCTCTTGCGTTGTTCCGAAAAACTCTCTTGAACTTTCCGTTTACGGCGAAACGATAACGGCGACGATAGACGATAAAAACTACGTGGTCGATAAAATATCGGGAAGCGTTAAAAAACTTCCTCGCCCGATAACGGTGCAAGCGCTTGAAACCGTAAAATATTACGGTGATAAAGACAGAACGATCGAATATAAAATCGTCGAAGGAAGCATGGCGGCGTACGATACGCTTTACAGCGTCGTCAAAATTGCGAGAAAAGAAGGCGAGGCGGCAGGCGATTACGAAGTAACCGCGGAATGTTTGTTTAAGGAGCGTTACGACGTCAAATTTATCCCCGCAAAGTATCGCATATTACCGCGCCCCGTCACCGTAACCTGTCACGATTTATTTTTTACTTACGGCGAGGATATAGAACTTTCGGCAAGCGTAACGGACGGACGGCTTGCATTTGACGATGAAATTTCGGACGTCGCAAAATTTATTCCTCCCGATAAAACCGTCGGGCGGCGGGAATACTTCGCAAAAGCGATAAACGATAATTACGACGTTACGATAAAACCTGCGACGCTGACGATTTTTCCGAAAAAAATCACGGTAATTTTACCCGACGGCGCGAAACGTTACGGAGAAGCCGACAAATACGGCGTTTATTGCGACGAAGCGATTGACGAATCGCTTGAAAAAATCGTCAAAATAAACAGACAGGCGGGCGAAAACGTCGGAAATTACGAAATGACGATTGAAACGATTGATTTTAACTATTCGGTTAAATCGGTTTACACGAACGGAACTTATTCTTCGTTTACGATTAAAAAATCTCCCGTGGAGGTTGAGGTAGGCGATATTTCGGCGGATTTTGCCAAAACTTACGACGAAATTCTGCTTCTTGCAAATTACAAAATAAAAAGCGGCGTTGCCTACTCCGATTTTAAGTTGAACTATTTTATATCAGATAAAGGAGCGCTCTTATCGGGTGATTTCTTCGGCAAACCTTCGGCAATCGGAAGTTATCTTTTGTCCGCGGAAACAAACAATCAGAATTACGACGCAACCGTAACACCCGCTCTTTTGACCGTTACAAAAAGGCGGTTAAGTTTAAAAGACGTCGAGGCAAAATATATTTATTCAGGCAAAGATATCGTGGTTTTCGACAAGAATAAAAACGTTGACGGCTTGCTCGATTTCGACGCCGAATTTTCGGTAAAAAATTATTTTGTCGAAGCGGGCGGAAAGGTTTTTTCAAAAAACGTTATAAACGCCGGAGAGTATCTTATATCCGTCGAATTACTCGATAACGTTTATTACGAAATGGAAAAGGCGGAGTTTACGATTACTGTTTTAAAAAAGGACGTTTCGGATAAACTGAAAGTAAATTTAAGCCATAAAGATTTTGCCGTTGTCGGCGATAACAGACCTATAGCCCTACTTTTCGATTACAGCGCGGAGGTTATAACAACCGTTTTGTTCAAAGGTAAAGAGGTATCGTCAATCGACGCGGCGGGCAAATACGTTTTGGTTGCTAAAATAAACGACGAAAACCTGACGGGCGAAATCAACTTTGATTTTTACGCGTATGAAAACGTAAAAAACAAAACGGAAGAAATTTCCGTTTTGCTGCAAGAAGCGAAAAATAACGAGAGCGTAAAGTTGAAAAACCTGTTAAAAATCAAGAGCGCGATTTTAAAATTTTCAAAAACAGATAAAGCGCAAATCGAACAAAACCCGGTCTATAAGTCGATTATCGACGATTTTGTTGCGGAATACGAATCTTTTTACAGTGAAGTAAACGCAAAATTTATCACGGCAAAATCCGTTTACGATAAAATATCTTTTAACTATTCGGTTGTTTCTGCCGTGGCTGTCGCTGCGATTTGTCTTTTTATAAAAAGGGTGATAAAATGAGCAAAAAACTTCTGATTATTTTAATCGCGGTAACTCTTGCGGCAGGAGGAGCGGTAACTTTGTCGGTTGCGTACTTTACGAGTTCGTATTACCAAGCAAAAGCGTCGCTAAGCTACGCCGAAAACGCGACGACGGTAAACGCTACGCTCAGTCAAAGAAGTCAGGGCGCCGAAGTAAACCGCATCGTTACCGAGTATAAAAAGACGGAAAGCGGGTATCTTGTAAACGAAAAAAAGATTTTGCTTTCGGTTGACGCTTTAAGCGAAGAAAAGTATTCGATAACCGAAAACGCTTATGAAGCGGATAATATTTTCCCGATAGTTTTTAAAATGAGGTTATGGTTTTTTGAAAACACGGAAAATCAGACGAACGACGGGGATTTTTTCAACGCTCATATTAAAGCCTCGAAAATCCGCGATTTCTTTTCTTTGAATTTAGACGCCGAAAACGTAAAACTAACGGTTGAATTTAAAGATAAAAAAGTCATTTCGTACGCGATAATTTATTACGTAAAAAATGACGAATTTACTCTTAAGGTAAAATTCGCATATTAGTTAAAACGCCCTTGCGACGGTCGCAAGGGCGTAAAATTATTATAAGAGATATTATTATTCTTCGGGGAATCCGTTTTCCTGTTCGGAAATTTCGGTTTCGGCTTTATCTTTCGCGTCCTCGTCGAGGATTACGACTTTGAGTTCGCTTACCTTCCGTTGACTGCACCTTGTTACGACTATATGTAAGTGTTCGAAATCGAAAGAGTCGTTACGTTTAGGCATATCGCCGAGTTTTTCGACAACCCAGCCGCCGACGGTCTGAGAATCGAAGTCATCGTCTTCGGCTTCTATGGAGAACAGTTCGAAAAAGTCCCCGAGGTCGGCGTTCGCATCGACTTTATAAGTATCGTCTGAAAGTTTTTCAAAGTACTCGACCACTTCGTCGTGTTCGTCCCAAATTTCTCCCACTAATTCTTCTAAAACGTCTTCTAAGGTAACGATGCCGAGCGTTCCGCCGTATTCGTCAACGACGACCGCCATATGCACTTTGGATTTCTGGAAAACTTTCAAAAGAGTGGAAATCTTCATATGCTCGGTTGCGACGGCAACCTTTTTTATTATAGAATTTACGTTTTTATCGCCGCGGTCCAAAGAGTTAAGAAAATCTTTTTCGTGAACCATACCGATTATATGATCGATGCTGTCGGTATAAATAGGTAAACGCGAATAACCGTTTTTAAGGAAGGTTTCCTTAATTTTTTCCATACTCATATCGACGGAAACGGCAATCACGTTGACGCGCGGGACTAAAATTTCACCGACTTCGCAATCGTGGAATTCTATCGCGTTAGAGATAAGTTCGGTTTCGCTCTTATTCAAAGCGCCGTCTTCGCTGGCTTCTTCGACGATGTTAAGAATTTCTTCTTCGGTAACGCCTTCCGCCTTTTTCAACTTAAAGATTTTTACCACGAGTTTTTTAAGCCCGGTAAAAATCATACAGATCGGCCACAGAACATAGATAAACAATTTGACGAAACCCGTAATGAATTCCGCAAAGGCTTCCGGTCTTTCCTTAGCCAAAGTTTTGGGCATTATTTCGCCGAAAATCAAAATGACCATAGTTAAAACGATTGTTGAAACGGTTGGCGCGAGAGCAGGGTTTTGGATGATATTCATAAACAATAGCGCGCCTATGGTCGAAGCCGTAATGTTAACTATATTGTTGCCGATTAAAAGTGTGAACAAAAGCCTGTCGTAGTCGTCGGAAAGTTTTAAAGTTTTTTCAGACCTCTTTTGTTGAGATTTTGTGCGCCTATCGTCCTGCATTCTGGCTTTAAGCCTTGAACGATTAAGCGAGGTGAACGCAGTTTCGCTTGCCGAAAACATTGCGGAAAGCAATACGAGAACCACAAGTACAAGTATTTGTACGGTAATTATACTTTCAGGTTCAGGGTCGGGATCAGGTTGCATAACTTGATTAAATTTACTCCTTTTATAAAATATATTTCTGTCATTTTAGCATAAATTTGATAAAAAGTAAAGAAAACCGAGGCATAATTACGCGTTTTTTTACACGATGCAAAAAAAAAGGGAAAATATCCGAATGTTTGTTAGCAAAAAATATGTACATATTACGGCGTATCGTAAAAAAACCGAAAATGACATAAAAATTCGGCTAAAAGTCTTGAAAAATTTATAAAAATTTGCTATCATAATATAGTACGCGTATGGTGAGAGTTTACGCTTTTACGGCGTCGATTTCCTTAAAGGAAGGTAAAATATGATCGAACAAGTTTTAGAGGAAATTAAACAAGCCGAACAAAAGGCTGAAAATATCAGGTTTGAGGCTGATAGTCTTGTCTCGTCAATCGGCAAGCAAGCCGAAGAAAAATCCTCGTCAATTTTGTCTTGCGCCGAAGAAACCGTAAAAAAGGAAAAAGCATTAAGCAAGGCGAGGACTGCGGAAAAGTCGGAAAAACTCTATAACGAAATAATCGCGGCAGCCAAAATCGACGTCGAGGCTTTGTATAATTCCAAAGCGGCGATTATAGAAAAGTTAGCGGAAGAAATAGTCGGGAAGGTTATAAATGGCGATTGCTAAAATGTCCGAAATGAGGCTTTTAGGCGTTAAAAGCGAGGAAGAAAAGATCCTCGGCGCGCTTCACAGGACGTGTTCCGTTCAAATTATATCAAGCGTTTCCGTCAATGAAGAAAAAAAACCGGACGGTGAGTTTGCCGAAAAATTCGACAAACTTCGTTTCGCGTGCGATTATTTATTTACGAACGTAAACCGCATCGCAAAAGAAGTTAAGGACGCGGAGCCTATAAAGGAAACCGTTTACGGCGTTACTTACGACGAGTTTATGAACGCGCTTAAAAAAGAAGAAATCGTCCTGCCCGTTATAAAAAGGCTTAAAACGATAAGCGAAAACATAATCGCGCAAAAAGCGGAATTATTCAGGCTTAATAACGAAATGTCCGCCTATAAGCCGTTTATCGGGGTTAAAACAAAACTTTCCGAGTTTAAAGGGACTAAGGAAACGAAAGTTTTTTTAGGAACGATAAAGCCTAATTTTTGTCGCGAGTTTTTAGAAACGAATACGGACGCCGAAGCGTTTATAGAATACGAGGACGCCGTAAACGCGGTTTTATCTGTCGTTTGTCTTAACAAAGACGAGGCTAAGGTTCTCGGCGCTCTGGGTTCTTTGGGATTTGTAAGGTTTACCCTTACGGGCGACTTTACCGCAAAAGAAAAATGCGACGAATTATCGCGTAAAATAAAGGACGTAAAAGATAATCTCAAAAAACTCGACGAGGCAATAGTCAAAGAAAGCGTTTACTATAAGGATATGAAAATTTTGTCCGACAGGTACGCTTTCGAACTCGAAAAAGAGAAAGACAAAGACGGTTTTGCGACTACGGACGGAACCTTTTTACTGAGAGCGTACGTTCCGACCGAGGCTACGGAGCGAGTTGAAGAAGCCGTAAAAGAAGTAACGGATAAAGTCTTTACCGAATTTAAAGAGATTCCGAAAGACGAGTTCGCGCCGACTTTGATGAAGAACAAAAAAATAACGAAGCAGTTTGAATTCGTTACGAACCTGTATTCGCCGCCAAAATACGGCACCATAGACCAAAACTTCGTGATGATGATTTTCTTCAGCGTTTTTATGGGATTTATCATGGCGGATATGGGCTACGGCGTGCTGATGACGGCAGGCGGATTGCTTTTCGCTAAAAAAATCGGCAGAGATACCGGTACCGCAAGGCTCAGCAACGTTATCGCCGTCGGCGGGATTTTCACCTTTATATTCGGCGTATTGTTCGACAGTTTTTTCGGGTACGGCTTATTAAGACAGATAGGGCTTATAAGCGAGCCGTTAATGCCCGACGCGATAAACCATAAACTGAACGTTGCAGGCATTTCCGTTCCTACCTTATTACTGTTAAGTCTCGGAATGGGCGTCGTTCAGATAATAGCGAGTTTGCTTTTAAAAGCCGCTAAAAGTTTCCGTGACGGAGAGTTTTTCGACGGGCTTTTCGACGGAGTCGTCTGGGCGATATTCCTTGCGGGGCTTATGCTTCTGGTAATCGACCTTGCGGGGGTAACGCGCGGCCTTACAAAAATAGCGGCAATAATAACCGTTTTGGCAGTTGCCGTCGGCGCGATTTTTGCGGGAAGACATTCCAAAGGTTTCGGTAAAGTTACGTCGTCCTTCGTCGCCGTTTACGGGTTGATAAATTACATGTCGGATATATTAAGTTACGCAAGGCTTTACGGTTTAATGCTTTCGGGCGCGCAGATAGCGCAGATAGTTACAAACTTATCGCTTCCCATGTTTAACGGGGCAACGGCTATCGCAGGCGTACTGATACTCATAATAGGTCACGCGTTCAATCTGGCAATGGGGCTTTTAGGCGCGTTTATTCACGACGCAAGGCTTCAATACATCGAGTTTTACGGAAGGTTTTACGAAGGCGAGGGAGAACTTTTCCGCCCCTTCGGCACAAGGTTTGAAAACGTTTATTTTGCCGACAAAAACGTTTAAAACGGCAAATAACGGGCATATAGCCCTACATTTTTAAAAATTATATTTATAAAACATAGGCGTAAAGCCTGAAAAATAAAAAAATATGACGGTTAAAACTTTAACCGTTCGGAGGTAAATATTTATGAATGGTCAATCAATAGCTTTACTCGGATTAGCCCTTTGCGTCATTATGTGCGGTTCGGCAAGCGCGCTCGCGTTATGGAGAACGGGTTCCGCCGCTTCCGGCGTTTTGGCGGAAGACGGAAAAAAATTCAGTAAGGTACTCGTTTTGTCGGTTCTTCCCGCAACGCAAGGTATTTACGGATTCGTTCTCGCAATCTTAAAATCCGGTTTAGTTGTCGCCGAAATGACGGTTGAAGCGGGTTGGGCGCTTTTCTTTGCGGTTCTTCCTTTGACCGTCGTGGGATGCGTTTCGGCTATATTCCAAGGTCTTACTTCGGTAGCGGGCATCATGGCTATTTCCAAAAACGAAAGTATTTCGGGTAAACTTATATTGTTCCCCGCAATGGTAGAAACTTACGCGATTTTGGCTCTCGTTATTTCGATAATGCTTTAATTTATCATGGACGGAAAAGATAAAATAATCGAAAAGATTTTATCCGACGCCGATAACTACCGCGAATCCGTAACGTTAAAGGCAAAGGAAAACGCCGAAAAAGTAGTTTCCGACGCGGAAGATGAGGCGACGAGGATAATTTCGGAAGCCTTGGATTTTCTTAAAAAAGAGGAAGAAGAAACTTTAAAAAGGCGCAAAACGTTGGCTGTACTCGACGGCAAAAAGTTGTATTTATCGGGTAAGTCAAGAGCGGTCGAAAAGGTTTTTTCCACGTGCCTTTATAAACTTAACAGGCTCGATAAATCGACCTATAAGTCGATTATTTGCCGTTTGATAAAAGAAAACGCAAAAAACGGCGATACAATCGTACTTGCTAAAAATTCGGTTTTGAACGCTAAGGACGTTTTAAGCGCTGAAGAAGTCAAAAAACTTAATCTTAACGTAAAAGAAGGCGGAAATTTTAACGGCGGCATAGTTATAGAAGGAAAATCTTCAGACCTTAATTTAAGTTTTGAAGCCATAGTTTCAGATCTTAAAGAAAGGTACGAAACTTACGTTTCCGAAAAACTTTTCGATTGAATTTAATCATGCAAAAAGATATTTTGTTCATAGACGCGGCTTGTAAGTCCCGTGAGAAATTTCTTTTGGGCAAAGATAAACTTTTAAGAATCGCCGAACAAGACTCTTACGAGGAAGCGGTTTCGCTTTTAAAAGAGTACGGGTTCGGAAAGTCCGCCGAAGAAGGCGCCGATTTATATTCGCTTATCTACGCCGAAGAAGAGGAACTTATCGCGTTTATCAAAGAATACGCGCCCAAAGGAGGCGTAAAATATTATTTTCTTTTGCCTTACGATTTTTTTAACGCCGAGGCGCTTTTCAAATGCAAAAAATTAGGGCTTAAAGAAGAAAAAATGCTTACGCACGAAGGCGTTCTTACCATAGACGAAATCAGAAAAGCCGTTGACGGAGAAAAGTCCGCGATTCCCGAAATTACTTTTGCCGTTAAAGAGGCTGAAGAGTTGTTTAAAAACGAAACGCTACCGGCGGGTTCTTGCGTTGACGCCGTTTTTATGAGAAATCTTTACGCCGCCACGTTAAGGCTTGTAAAAGATCCGACGGCGAAAAAACTCGTTAAACAAGAAATCGATTTTAAAAATTTGTCAGCCCTTTTCAGGTGCGAAACCATAGAAGAATATTCCGCTATAAAACTTTACGGCGGAAGTATCGCGGAAGAATCCGAAAAGGCGGTTTTATCGAAGGATAAAGCCGCAATAGAACAGGCGTTTAAAAATACCCCGATGCAAAACTTCGTGCTAAAAGCGATGAGCGAAATGGGAAACCCTTTGATCGATTACGAAAAAGAAGCCGAGGGATATCCCGTTTCAAAGTTAAGAGAAACGAGGTTCTTTAATCGGGGCAAGGAGCCGTATCTGCTTTACGTATCGTACAGAAAAGCCGACATCAAAAACGTAAGGCTCGTTCTGCTCGGCATAAAGGCAGGTAAGGACAAAACGGTTATCAAAAACAAACTCCGCGAATGTTATTATTAACGGTCGGCGCGGAAAAGTATATGCGTAAAAGTATATGAAAAATTTTTCTTGAAAGGATAGGTTTTATGACAGGAAAAATGGCAATTATCGGTAACGGCGACAACGTAATCGCTTTTAAGGCGGGCGGGGTTGACGCTTTTACCGTCGAAAATGCTGAAAAGGCGCGCGAAACGCTTCGAACCTTAGCGAAAGACTACGCCGTTATCTTTATAACGGACAGTTTTTGTCGTGAACTTTCGGCGTATCTTAAACGCTTTAACGAAACAGCCTATCCTATAATCGTACCCGTCCCCGACGGCGACGGCGATTACGGAATGGAATTATTGCGCTCGGCGATGGAAAGCGCTCTGGGCGTTGACATATTATTCGGAAGAGAGGAAAAGTAATGCAAGAAGGCAGAATTATAAAAGTTGCAGGTCCGTTAATCGTTGCCGAAAACATGGCGGACAGCAAAATGTTCGACGTCGTAAAAGTAGGCGAATCAGGGCTTATCGGCGAAATAATAGAACTTCGCGGGGACAGGGCGTCAATCGAAGTTTACGAAGAAACCGCGGGCTTAGGGGTAGGCGATAAAGTCGTATCTACGGGCGCGCCGTTGTCGGT
The DNA here is from genome assembly GCA_934278995.1 of uncultured Clostridia bacterium. GTDB lineage: Bacteria > Bacillota > Clostridia > Christensenellales > Borkfalkiaceae > UBA4636. The sequence continues at coordinate 61,432 of CAKQWM010000007.1, read as the reverse complement.
CGAACTCGCGCCGGGGCTTATAGAAGGTATTTTCGACGGCATACAAAGACCTTTAAATAAACTCGTCGAAAAATACGGCGACAGAATTTCGAGAGGCATCGTCATAAACAATATCGACCACGATAAAAAGTGGGCTTTTAACGCAACCGCGATTATAGGGAGCAAACTGCAGACGGGCGACGAATTAGGCTTCGTTACGGAAACCCCGGTCGTTCGTCATTCGATAATGGTTCCCGAAGGCGTAAACGGAACGCTTAAATCTATAAAAAGCGGAAGTTTTACCGTTTTGGAGCCTATTGCCGTCATTACGACCGAAAGAGGCGACGTTGAAGTTCCCATGCTCAGAAAATGGCCGGTAAGACGCGCAAGAAAATATAAAGAAAAACTTTCGCCAGACAAGCCGATGGTTACCGGTCAAAGGGTTATAGATATGCTTTTCCCCATCGCAAAAGGCGGTTGCGCAGCCGTTCCCGGTCCTTTCGGCAGCGGTAAAACCGTGGTTCAACATCAACTCGCAAAATGGGCGGACGCCGAAATAATAGTTTACGTCGGTTGCGGAGAGCGCGGAAACGAGATGACGGACGTTCTTAATGAGTTTCCCGAACTTAAAGATCCGAAATCGGGAGAACCTTTGATGAAACGCACCGTACTTATAGCCAACACTTCGGATATGCCGGTTGCCGCGCGCGAGGCGTCCATATACACGGGCATCACGATTGCCGAATATTTCAGAGATATGGGCTATTCGGTCGCTATTATGGCGGACTCTACTTCTCGTTGGGCGGAAGCCTTGCGTGAAATTAGCGGACGTCTCGAAGAAATGCCCGGCGACGAAGGCTATCCCGCTTACCTATCGTCAAGGCTTGCGGAATTCTATGAAAGAGCGGGTATAGTCAAAGTTTTGGGAAGCGCGGACAAAACAGGTTCGGTAACGGCTATCGGCGCCGTATCCCCTCCGGGAGGAGATTTGTCCGAGCCCGTTTCGCAGGCAACCCTTCGTATAGTCAAAGTTTTCTGGGGGCTTTCGTCATCGCTTGCATACAAGCGTCACTTCCCCGCAATCGATTGGCTCGTAAGTTATTCGCTTTACGCCGACAAAATGGCGGAATGGTATAAAGAAAACGTCGCAAGCGACTTTCCCGAATTAAGAACCTTTACGATGAAGATTTTGCAGGAGGAAGCCTCGCTTGACGAAATAGTAAGACTCGTCGGTATGGATTCTTTATCTTATCGCGATCGTATCACTATGGAAACGGCAAAGATGATAAGAGAGGATTACCTGCATCAGAACGCTTTCCACGAAACGGATACCTATACCACCCTTAACAAGCAGTATAAAATGATAAAACTCATCAACGCCTTTTACGTTTACGCAAACCGCGCCGTTGACGAGTACGCAGAACTCGACGAAATTTTAAGCGTTCCCGCCGTAGAGAAAATAGGCAGGGCAAAATACGTGGAAGAACAAGACGTTGCGTCTTTGGACGAAACGCTTACGGAACTTATATCCGAACTGAAAGCGGTCGCTCGCGGAGGTAGGGAAGATGTATAAAGAGTATAAAACAATAAAAGAAGTCGTAGGACCGTTAATGCTCGTGGAAGGAGTAGAGGGCGTCAAGTATAACGAACTTGTCGAAATCACTCAGTTAAACGGCGAAGTAAGAATGGGCAAAGTTCTGGAAGTTAAAGACGATAAAGCAGTAGTTCAACTTTTCGAGTCCTCAAACGGCTTGCAGATTTCCACTTCCAAAGCAAGATTTTTGGGAAGAAGCCAGACGCTCGGCGTTTCCGAAGACATGCTCGGCAGAGTTTTCGACGGTATGGGCAATCCCCGCGACGGCGGCGCGCCCATTATACCGAAAAAAAGAATGGACATAAACGGCGAACCCATCAATCCCGCGGCGCGCGACTATCCCAACGAGTTTATTCAGACGGGCGTTTCGGCAATCGACGGTCTTAATACCCTCGTAAGAGGTCAAAAACTCCCCGTTTTTTCCATGAGCGGGCTTAACCACGCAGAACTCGCCGCCCAGATTGCCCGTCAGGCAAAAGTAAGGTCCGGCGAGAAATTCGCGGTAGTATTCGCCGCGGTAGGTATAACTTTTGAGGAAGCCGAATACTTCATCGACGATTTCCGTCGTACGGGCGCTATCGAAAGAACGGTACTGTTTACCAACCTTGCAAACGACCCTGCCGTCGAACGTATAGCGACTCCTCGTATGGCGCTGACTTGCGCCGAATACCTCGCTTTTGAACTCGGCATGCACGTTCTGGTTATAATTACGGACATAACTAATTACGCCGAAGCCTTGCGCGAGGTGTCTGCGGCAAGAAAAGAGGTTCCCGGCAGAAGAGGATATCCCGGCTATTTATATACCGACCTCGCAACCTTATACGAACGCGCCGGAAGAATCAAAGGTAAAAAAGGCTCTATAACCCAAATACCTATTCTTACCATGCCGGAAGACGACAAAACTCACCCCATTCCCGACTTGACGGGCTACATTACCGAAGGGCAGATTATTTTGTCGAGAGAATTATATAAACGAGGAATAAATCCCCCCATCGACGTTTTGCCGTCGCTTTCCCGTCTTAAAGACAAAGGAATCGGCGACGGAAAAACGAGAGAAGACCACGCCGATACCATGAACCAACTTTTCTCGGCTTACGCGAAAGGTAAAGAAAGCAAAGAACTCGCCGCAATATTAGGCGACGCCGCTTTGACGCCGACCGACAGGTTATACGCCGAATTTGCCGAAAAGTTTGAAAAAGAATACGTTTCGCAAGGCACGACCACCGACAGACCGATAGAAGAAACACTCGAAATCGGTTGGAAACTTTTGAAAATTTTACCAAGATCCGAACTTAAACGTATTAAGGAAAAATACATCGAAAAGTATCTTGAAGATTAATTTATCGCTCCTTGACTTTTGTTATTACGCTTTGATATGTCCGGCTATAAGCCCGTTATCACGCTTTTTTAACACACTTTGATATTTTGAAAGGTAAAAATGGCAAGATTGAACGTTAACCCTACCCGTATGGAACTTAAAAAACTTAAACAAAGATTAAGTACGGCTAACAGGGGACGCAAACTTTTAAAGGATAAGTCCGACGAAATGATTCGTCGCTTTTCCGTTATAATAAAAGAGAATAAGCGTTTACGCGAGCGCGCGAAAGCGCTTTTAGCCGACGCTTTGAAGGAGTTTTCCTCCGCGCGCGCCGTTATGGGCGAAGCCGAAACGGAAAACGCTTTCAGCATGCCTTCTACCTCTCTTACGCTCGAAACGGAAACCGAAAGCATAATGAACGTTATAGTGCCGAAAATGAAGGTTTTTGAAAGTCGCCGCGCGGGCATGCCGTATTCTTACGCCATGATAACGAGCGAAGCCGACTATTCGGTGAAAAAGATTACCGAAGCGATAGTCGTTCTGGCGGAACTTGCCGCCGTCGAAAAAAAGACGCAGATGCTCGCGGAAGAGATAGTAAAAAACAAACGCAGGGTAAACGCTCTGGAATACGTAATGATTCCGCAACTTGAAGAAACCATCAAATATATTACCGCCAAACTCGGCGAAAACGAAAGAGGCGCTTTGACAAGACTTATGAAAGTCAAGAGTATGATTGACGAAAGGCAATAATTTATGGAAAATATAGAAGGTTTTTACAATAGTTTTTATTTAGTTTACGAATACGTTATCAAGTTTGCCGTGATAGTTATCGAAATAATAAGCGCAGGCATAATTTGTTTTACCATAATAAGGTCGTTGATAAGACTTTTTCGGAAAACGGAAAACGTAGGGCTTGAAGTTTCCGAGGGTATTGCGCTCGCTCTCGAATTTAAACTCGGAAGCGAAGTTTTAAGAACGTTAATAGTACGCGATATCAAAGAACTTCTGATTTTGGGAAGCATTATCGTTTTAATGGCGGCGCTTTCAATCTTTATTCAGTGGGAAATCAAAAACTTACTGAAAAACAAAACGCCCGCTACGTTAAAAGAACCCGATAAAGAGAAAAACAAAATCGTATAGTTTGAAAACACTAAAGAAAGCAAAAAACACGGCTTTCATATCTAAAAAAACGCTCTCGTCCGAAATTTCAGGCGAGAGCGTTTTTATATAAAAATTACGCTATAAGCCGATTATCCGCAAATTTTTAGCGTTTACGAGATTTTCCTACCCGTCGAGGTTTTTAATGGCGTAATTTTTCGGCGGCGGGCAAGCGGTTTGTTTTACGCTGTTGCCGCTTAAGTTTTATCGCTTCCGTCGCTTAAGTATTATCGTTTTAAAATTAAGTCGTGCCTTCTTACGCTTTGCAAAGTTTTTGCCATAAACGTCAAAAAGCGTTGCCTTTTTTAAAAATTAAGATTAAACTATTTATGATGACTAATATTGACGGCTACTATAAAAAAATGACGGAAACGCCCGTCCATAAACTTATACTTAAACTCGGGCTTCCCACGACGATATCCATGCTGATAACGAACTTTTATAACCTTGCCGATACCTATTTCGTGGGGACTATCGATGAAAGCGCGCAAGCGGCTACGGGGGTGCTTTTTACCCTTCAGGCTATAATACAGGCTATTGCCTTTATGCTCGGACACGGATCGGGAACCTACTGCGCCAAAGCGCTTGCCGAAAAAGATGCCGATACCGCGACGACTTACGTTTCGACGGCGTTTTTTACGGGGCTTTTTTCGGGAGTGATTCTGACGGTTTTCGGGCTTATCTTTTTAACGCCCTTTATGCGCTTTTTGGGAAGTACCGAGACCATACTTCCGCACGCCGAAAGTTACGGTTTCTGGGTTTTGGTATCGTGTCCGTTCATGATCTGTTCTTTAATACTCAACAATAACTTACGATACGAGGGCATCGCCTTCTTTTCCATGATAGGGCTTACCTTCGGCGGCGTTCTGAATATTTTGGGCGATTATCTTCTGGTAATGAAGTTGCATACGGGCATTTACGGAGCGGGGCTTTCCACCGCGGTTTCTCAGGTAGTCGGGTTTACGATACTTCTCGTTTTGTACGTCAAAAAGGCGCAAGGCTCGATAAAACTTAAAGCGGTAAAATTAAACAAGATAGTTTTTCTGAATATATTAAAAGGCGGTTTTCCTTCTCTTATCCGACAGGGACTTGCTTCGGTTTCAAACGGTATCTTAAACAATTTAACCAAACCTTTCGGCGACAGCGCAATTGCCGCAGTCAGCATAGTAAACCGCTATACGTCGTTCGTTCTGGCTGTCGGCATAGGGATAGGTCAAGGTCTGCAACCCGTTGCTTCGTTTAATTACAGCGCCGCTAAAACGGGACGCGTAAAACAAGGCTTGGTTTTTACCTGGGTTTTTTCCACCGTTATAGTCGGCGCTTTTTCGCTCGTCGGCGTAATATTCGCGCCCGAAATTATAAGCGTTTTTCAAAAAACGCCGGAAGTTATAAATATAGGCGCGACGGCTTTAAGGTTCGCCTCCTTAGGCTTGCTTTTTTTGCCATCCTCAACGACGGCAAACATGCTGTTTCAAAGCATCAGAAAATCTGAAGTAGCATCCTTTCTCGCGCTGTTAAGATCGGGGCTTGTGTTCATTCCCGTTCTGATTGTTTCGACTTCTTGTTTCAAACTTTTCGGTATTCAATCCTCCCAAGGCATTGCCGACGTGATTTCGGGGCTTATAAGCATACCTTTTTTAGTAAGTTTTTTAAAACGCGAAAAAGAACCTTCAGACAAGGATTCCGAACATTATCGATGACGAACGGAATCTTTGACTTCTAAAAATTCAAAAAGTTCTCTGTTTACGAAGACCGACGTATTAACGGCGATAATTACCGCGTAAAACACAAAAACCCGACTTTTTTGAAAACGCGGTTGACAACGTATATAAAACAAGGTATAATTGTAACGATATAAAAAACGTATTTTCCCGCAAATAACGGCTTAGCCGTCGAATAAACGATAAAAAACGTTTATCAAGGAGTGATAAAGGCGGGTTATACGAAGGTGGAAAAATATGACGGAAAAAGAAAAAATCGCCTACGCCAAGACTTTTATAGACAAACTTGCCAACGGGATAAATCCGATTGACGACAGTCCGGTTTCCGAAAGCGACGTTGTGAACAACGTCAGAATAGCAAGGTGTTTTTTCTTCGTTTCGGACATATTACGGCAAGCGATAGAAAGCGACGGCGCATTTTCCGTTAAAAAAGCCCAAAAACAAGATTTTGACGTAACCGAAGAACGATTAAACGACTTTTGTTATTCTTCTTATCCGATAACCGTAAGCGAGATAGTCAAAAGAATCAACGAACTGATAGACGCCGACGTAATGAAAAAGTTGCCGTTCAGGCAGGTTATGAATTGGCTTATTAGCGTCAACGTCATAGAAGAAACCGTCGAAAACGGCAAAAAGGTAAAAATACCCACCGAAAAAGGGAATAAACTCGGAATATCGATCGAGCTCAGAAACGGGTATGGCGGAGAATACCGAGTCATCGTGTACGATAAAAAGGCTCAGGAATTCATCATAGACAACGTGAACGCGATTATAAACTTTAAGTAACCGCGACCTGTTTTAAATTAACTTTTGCTTTTGACCTGTTACTTTTGAATTAAACTTTTTACAGCGTTACACTTTTTACTTTCAAATTGAACCTTTAACAACAAATAAATCGAACTTTTAACAACAAATTTCGGTTCGTCGTTAATTTTGGCGGACCATAGCGCAAAAATTTACTTTACCTGAAAAAGAAATGTTTTTTAAAGATTTGCTTGACGGAATAAAATCCGTTTTTACAAAAAATACGGAAGCGGACAATGCTTTCAGGCTCGACGGAAGGGTGCCGTTAAAAAGGGCGATGCCTTTCGGGCTTCAGCACGTACTGGCGATGTTTGTTTCCAACGTAACGCCGCTTTTAATAGTATTCGGCGCAATGGGGCTTTACGGAAGCAAACTTGCGACCGAGGCTCTGACGGGCGCTCTTTTCACGGCGGGAATAGGCACGATAATCCAACTTCTTGTCGGCGCGAGGCTTCCCGTAGTGGTGGGAACCTCTTTCACTTACGTAGGTGTGTTTATAACCATAGGGCTTTCGCACGGCGGTGGAGAAGCGGGCTATTACGTGATTTTAGGTTCGGCGCTGGCGGGCGGTTTTATTTCCGCGGTGCTTTGTCTTTTCGTTAAATGGTGGGGAAGGGCGATAAAGCCGATTGTCCCTTGCGTGGTCGTGCTTGCTATAGGGTTAAGCCTTTTAAACAGCGGGGCAACGCAATTTTTGGGCGGCTCGGGCGTGATAGATAAAATATCCAAGGGCGTCGAAACCGCCGCGCCGTACTACGCATATCCCGTCGTGGCGGCGGTAACCCTTGTATCGGGGATACTCTGGCAAATATTCGCCAAAGGCGTTTATAAGAGTTTAAACATCGTTTTCGGGCTTATAGCGGGGTATATCGTCTGTTTGTTCATACCGGGAATCATAGATTTTTCCGCATTGAACGTCAAAAGCGTGTCGGACGTGATTTCTTATCCTAAAATTATAGACGTAACCAAACTCAGATTCGATTTTCAGGCGATTATACTTACCACGGTGTTTTATCTGATGTCGGTTGCCGAAGGAATAGGCGGCGCTACGGCGATTTGTAAAAACTGTTTAGAACGCGATCCGACCGACCGCGAAATTACCGGAACGGTAGTAACCGTCAACGTCGATTCGTGCTTATGCTCGCTTTTCGGCGCGCTTCCCGTTACGGTTTACGCACAAAACGTGGGCATAGTTACGCAAACCAAAATAATCAACCGTTTTACCCTGTTTACGGGCGCGGTATTTTTGACGATCGCTTCGTTTTTTCCGATTGTTTCCGACTTTTTGCTGACTATCCCCGACGCCGTAATGGGCGGAACCATAGTAACGCTTTTCGGGTCAATCGCCGTCGTCGGTATGGAAATGTGCGCAAAACAAGGGTTTTCTCCAAAAAACGTGCTTATTTTGTCGCTTTCGATATGTCTTGGCTACGGCATAACAACGGTTACCGGGCTGTTTGACTATTTAAAATCTATAAACTTAAACTATCTTGCGGGCATGCTTTCAAATAACGTTCTCAATATGTTCGTAATCTCAGTCGTTTTAAGCCTCGTTCTTCCCGACGATATGGATTTTTCCTTTAAGAAAAAGAAATAAACGTATTAAGCCCGACGGCTTATCAGATAAAACAAACGGTTTCCCGACTTTGGTCGGTGGATATAAAAAACGACCTATAAGCCCGTTAACGGCGTATTTTACCGAAAAACGGGCGGTTGAGGGCGACTTTATATAAAGATGATAAAAAGACCTTTTCGTTAAAAAACGGTTTTGTTTCGCTTCTCGGCTGCCGAACGGTTTAATTGAGTTTAGAGCCGACTGTTTTACTTAAGAAAAACCTTTCGGTCGCTGACGATTTTCGGGAGGCGTTAAAAAACAAAAGATAAAAAACCAAGGAGTAAAAAGTACAGATGAAAAAAGTGACAATGCTACTCGGCATGGCGCTGTGTGTTTTCGGTATTATGGGAATCATGGCGACGTCGTATTTCGATGCGGAACGGCACTTCGGCGTTAAAACCGATCACGCGATAATATTATCGCTCGACCGCACGGCGCAAACGGCAAGTCTTACCCTGACCGAAGACGGCGTAAATTACGCGATTACGGCAAAAATCGCAAAATCGTCGGGTTCGGGCGAAAACGCAAACGCAACGCTGAGGCTCAAACTTACCGATGAAAGCGAAACCATGACGCTTGACAACGTAACTTTTGCTATTTTCGGCGACGACGACACCGAAACCGCGTTAAAAACGCAGATCGGCGCGGGTGAGATAAAAATAGACGGGATAAACGAAACGACGCATTACCTCGTCAGGATATATCTTACGCCCAAACAAAGCGGCGAAAGATACGGCGTTTCCGAATTAACCGCAATAGGCGGAAAAATGGAAGTTGCGTTTACTTCCGCGGGAGGTAACGCATGAAAGACAGAATATTTTTCTTGAAAGCGGCGGCGGTGTCGCTATGTCTGATAATCGTTGCGGTTGCCTTCTCTATGTACAGAAGAGACGCCGAAACCGTAGAAGTTACTTTGGGCTTCGGCGAAATAGTGGAACTTACCGTCGGTGGCGAAGGCGAAACGGAAGCGAAAGTGCTTACGCCCGACACCGAAGAAAGCGTTACGATAGTTTTAAGCAATACGAAATACAAAGACGACCTTAACGCCGACGAATTTACTCACGGCAAGTTTTATATCGAAGTCGTTCAGAAAACCCTCGGGGCGACGAAGCAACTTTCCGACGTTCTTAAAATAACGGCAAAGTGCGGAAACGAACCTATAGACTCGGATAAAATCATAAAACAGGGCGAAGAAGCCCCCGTCGGCTTTGTAAAAGAACTGACAAACGAAGCAATAAGAATAACCCTTACCTACTCGCTTTCCGAAGAAGCAAAACAAGAATTTATCGATTACGCTAATCAGGAAGTAAATATCGTAGCCCACTGGGAAAAATCCGTCGCGCCGCTTAAAGTGAACGTGTATGAGAAATGGAACAAGGTTTATTACGTCGAAAACGTCGGCTCAGGCGGAATCGAAGTCGTGGAGCAGTTAAAATTCGCCGCAGGAGAAAAGTGGACGCAGATTGAAATTCCGCGTAACGTTACGCAATTGAAGTTCTCCGCCACAAGCGATTTCAGCGGCGCAGTATTAGCCGTTTCGCTTCCGGATAATAAAGTAAAAGAAATCTGGTTGACGCTCGAGGACGAAACGATACATACCCAAAACCCCGAAGCGTAAGCGGTTTCGTTCAAAAAAGAAAACCGCGAATCGCAAAATTTAACCGTAAAATTTAATTTTAAAAATTACGGATTGTAAAACTTAACAGGTAACGGCTGTTTGCGCGCATTAAAAACGCAAACAACCGTGTTTTTTTGCGCGGCGGCGGAATAGTATCGGCGGAAAATACGCAAAATCGATTTAGAAGAAAAAACTTATAAGTAAAAACCCGTAAGGCAAAACTTACGTTTCAAATATGCACTAAACAATCGCAAAAGAAGTAAAAAAATGACAGCAAAAACCGCTTTTATGACAAAAAATGTTTTTTAAATGCGAAAAACTGTACGTGTAGTTAAGACATTTGTCGATTATTTTACTGTATAAAATACAAAAAATTGCCCGAAAACGGTATATAATATCAATTATATTGCATTATTGTTTCTAAAAGGCAAACAAGTAAACTTTTAAACTTATTTCTTTGTGCAAGTTGCACAAAAAACGCCAAAAAGCCGAAAAAAGGCAAAAAAAATTTGACACGGAAGAAAACTTCGGGTATTATTGTACATATCCTGTTTTTACGACACACGCAACTGTTTTTATATTTTAAACAGATGAAATGCTATATTTTAAACAACAAAAAACAGCGCCGATAAACGAAGAAAAAAGCGGTGTCAAAAATATGGAATTTTCGGCGTCGCGAAGATAGGGATTCCATTCGTCATCGCTAATTACCGAAAAGGCGACTTTTCAGCCCTTTTCCGTGACCGCTCGGTCGCAGTACGGATAGTACGGCATCCCTTACGCTCACGAAAAATCATCTGAAAATGCGCTCTTTTCGGTGCGAAGCATTTTTGCGGCGAAGAAATCGCCGATTTAGGTTAAGTTTTTGCAAGGCAAACGACCGAAAGCGTACTATACGTACGGTGATGGGAGTTTAACACAGCAAAAACCGATTTATTCCCGCAAAAATAATTAGTGATAATGATTGGAATCCCTAACCGAAGGGCTAAAAAATCGTTAAAAAGCGCGCCTTGTTTATTTTTCAGGACGGAGATATCACCGTTTGCGTTCGAAATTAAAAAAACAAGTCGCGTTTGATAGCGTTAAAAATAAAAAATTAAAACGGAGGTTTTTAAAAAAATGAAAAAACTATTGGCAGTTTTGCTGGTTCTTGCCGTTTCCGTCGGCGTGTTTACCGCTTGTAAACCGAACAATGAAGGAAAAGGCGTAAACACATATAGAAGTTATACGGTGACGATGCCCAGCAACTGGAACGAACTTACTTACGAAGATAACAACGATACACAAATTTTAGATTATCTGGTATCGTCGTTCTTCGAATACGATTACAAATTTGAAGGCGATAAAAAGTACACCGCAAGCGGAGAAGTCAATGCGGATGCAATCGTGTCGGGCGGATATACCGTTAACTATTCGGCGGCTACGAATCTGGAAGACGTAACGAGTACCGTCGGTGAAGAATGGGGATACACCGATAAACAGAAAGCCGACGGCAGTTACGCCTGGAAGATCACTTTAAGACAAGACTTGAAGTGGCACGACGGAACGCCTATCGACGCAACGGATTTCGTTTACACGATGCAACAGCAACTCGATCCGAAATTCCAGAATATGCGCGCATCTACTTACTACGCTAATATTCAGGTTAAAAACGCGCGTAGTTACGTTTACCAAGGTCAAAGCGGCTGGTTCCCCGCGGATGGTCCATACACCGTTTTCGAGGAAGCATTATACGACAGAATCGTATTCAGCCTTGCATCTTCCGAAGAAAATAAGGAAGAACGCGGTGGCGCGGTATGCAGTATGCGTGGTGCTTTCGGTTTCCCTGACGCATGGACGGCGGCTAAAGTTGCAGCCTATCTTGTAGCGAACGGAATCAATAAACCCATTGACGCAACGGTAGAAGAATTACTTGCGCTTGAAGGAAAAACCTATGCGCAAATCGTTGCCGATGAAGCATTAAACGCAACGTGGACTAAGTTAATAGACAGTTGGAAGACCGAACCTAACGAAGAATTGGATTTCTTTGTCGTGGAATATACTTATCCCGAACTTTCTTTCGAAAAAGTAGGTTTGTATGCTCCGTCTAAATACGAAATCGTCCTTTGTCTTGAAGCGCCCATCAAGTGTAAAAAGGAAAACGGTGAACTTTCTTACGAAGCGGCGTATTCTCTTTCCAGTTTGCCTCTTGTAAAAAGAGATCTTTATGAAAAATGTAAAAGAGAACCCGCAGAAGGAGCAACTCTTTATACGTCCGTTTATAATTCGGATAAAGATACCACCGCAAGTTGGGGGCCCTATAAATTAACGCAATTCCAGAAAGGCAAGGCTTATACTTTATCGAGAAACGATAACTGGTACGGCTATAACATGGAACTTTACAAAAATCAGTACAAGATCGATGAGATATTCTGCGAACAAGTTTCCGAAGTAAATACTCAATGGACTAAGTTCTTAGCGGGTGAAATCGATGAAATCGGTCTTGACGTAGCGCATAAAGACGACTACAGAAACTCGAAATACACTCAATACGCTCCCGGAACCGGTACTTATGGTACGAACTTATATGCAAATCTGGACGTGCTAAAAACCGCGGGCAGAAACAACGGTATTTTAGCAATAGAAGACTTCAGAAAAGCATTCTCTCTCTACCTTGACAGAGCCGATTACAACGCTACGTGTTTTACTTCGCACAAGGCTTGCTTCGGGTTACTCGGTCCTTCTTATTACTACGATATAGAAAACGGCGGCGTATATCGTGACACGCAAATAGCCAAAGAAGGCTTGCTACGCGTTTACGGCTTTACCCAAAAAGAAGACGGTACCTGGACAGACGGTACAACCACTTACACCGATTACCAAAAGGCGTACGATGCAATGAACGGTATGAACAGACCGCTTTCGAAACAACTCGTGGAAGCGGCTTATGCGGAACTTACCGCAAACGCCGAAAAGTATGGTTATGACGCAACCAAGAAAATCGAATTGAAATTCGGTACCTCGGAAGATAACGCAAATACTCGTCGTCATTACGATTATATGAAAAAGACTTTCGAAGAAATGGTTGCAGGTACTTCTTTGGAAGGTAAACTCGATATAACCTTCGATTCAAGTTTCGGTGAAAACTGGGCAAAAGATTTCAAATCGGGTTCGTACGATATTGCCACAGGAACAGGTTTCCGGGGCGGCGCGTTCGATCCGTTCGGGTTCTTACAATGCTATGTCGATCCCGAAGCGGGATTGATGTACTCAACCTGGTGGGATACTTCGAAAGAGGCTCTTACTTACACTATGCCGGAAGGCGATTACGAAGGAGCCGGCGAAGCCATTACGATGAGCGTTTTCAACTGGTATTGCTGCTTAAACGGTATTGCGGTAAGCAAAAATCAGCCTAAGTCTTACAATTGGGGTTCGGGCTTTATTCCCGAAACCGCGAGAATGGCTTTGTTATCCAAGATCGAAGAAGTTGTTTTAAGTAAATATTTTTCGATTATGACGACTTCGCAATTCTCGGCGACCGTTACAAGCGCCAAGTTTGCCGCGATTTCGGATGAACATAACGTATTTATGGCATTTGGCGGAATAAGATATCTGCAACCGAAGTATGACGATGCAGAGTGGAGAGCATACGTTTCCGCAAACAACAACAACCTCGAAACCGAATACAAAAAGAGCGAATAGTTTCAGATTGTGGCTGTCAGGAATTTTTTAACATAAAAAATCCCGACAGCAACGCATAGTTAAAAAACTAAGATAAAACGTAAAATCGACGGCGGACGGAAGTTTTTTTGCCCGCCGTCAGTTTGCGTATTTAAGAATGTTAACGAAAAAAAGGAGCCATTTATTATGTACATGTTTAAATACGTGATGAAAAGACTTGGTCTTATGGTCATGACGTTTTGCATAATAATGCTGATGTGTTTCGTGCTTATCAAAATGTTGCCGATAGTTATTACCGTTCAACAGGGACAGGACGCCAACGTTATAATTAATCGGCTGGTAGGGCGCGGATATATACAAAATGCCGTTAAAAACGCTAACGGCACATGGAGTTACGACAGAGTTCCCGTGTTGATACAACTCGGTAACTATTTAAAACGTATATTCACAAACGGCGATTTCGGCGTAGGCGTTTCTTTGCCGTCTTATCGCGGATATCCGGTAGCGGAAGTTTTTGCCGAAAAATTACCGCCGACGATTCTTATTAACCTTTATTCGACCATAATAGGCGTGCCTATCGGATTAGGGCTCGGTATTTTAGCCGCGCTTAAAAAGAACAAATGGCAGGATCAGGTGATAAACATATTTATTATACTGCTTATATCGTTGCCATCGATAGTTTTGGGCGTGCTTATACAGTATTTCATGTGTTTTAAATGGAATTGGTTCCCCCAAACGATGAAAGTAGGTTACGACTATTTTAGTTTTGCCATGTTTAAGTCGATGATGCCGCCGGTTTTGGCGTTGTGTCTCGGCTCTATTGCGGGCTACGCAAGATACACGCGGGCAGAACTTTCCGAAGTTTTGACCAACGAATTCATGTTGCTTGCAAGGACCAAAGGCTTAACAAGGGGGCAGGCGACTTTCCGCCACGCCATGAGAAACTCCATGGTAGTAATCTTTCCGTCTATTTTAAGCGAATTCATCGCCGTATTATCGGGTTCGCTTATTATCGAGTCCATGTTCTCCGTACCGGGAGTGGGAAGACTATATCTTGATTCGATAACCTATAAAGATTACGACTTTTTTATGTTGCTTTCCGGCTTTTATACTCTGGTAAGTTTGCTTGCGGGAATAGTTATAGACATAAGTTACGGATTTATCGACCCGAGAATAAGAATGGGGGCTAAATAATATGAAAGATATCAATTTAAACAATATCCCCGCGGAAAAATTCAGATTTGCCGAAAAAACCGACTTTTCTCACGAAAAAAAGTTGCAGACAAAACCCGTCGGCTACTTTCAGGACGCTTTACGCAGATTCAGTAAAAATAAAGGCGCGGTTGTTGCTTCCGGAATCATTATCTTATTGATTTTGTTTGCCATAATCGTTCCTTTCTGCACGCCGTACAGCGTTTCTTACAACGATACTTACTATTCTTCCACGCGGCCTAAAAACTCATGGTTTAAAAACACTTCGTTCTGGGACGGCTGTGTTGAAAAAGAAACGGGCAAACTGAGTTTTATGTATTATTACGCGATGGGCGAAGAAACCGGACACAATGCAGTTAAAAATCAGTCCTACTCGGTTAACGACGAAGGTTTGTATAAGTATAGGCTCGATACCTATCATCAAATCGGTATGATTTACAAGAACTTCGAAGAAAACGAGTACAAAGCCATTCAGGAATATCAAAATCAAACCGGAAAACAAGTTATATATCCGACTTTAAAATTGTCAGACAGACCGAAAGCGGAACAGGACTCCACCGACGCAAACTATTATTATAAAACAAAAGGCGAATCTAAGACGCAAATAGTTTACGAAGACGGTAAGGTTATCCCCGTTTATTGGGCTTACGTTAAAGACGAAGCGTCGGGGGACTTTGAAGATCCGAAAGATTTTTACTATTCGTCAAGAATCGCAGGCGACGGATATACGAAGGAAGGAAAAACCTATTATTACGCTTACGCACGCAAGACGTCAAGCGGATTCGAATGTCGTATAAACTACTATGAATACTATCGTTACTACCACACGCAAGTGTTGAAAGACGGAATAACCGAACCGAGTTTTTTATTCGGAACGACGGGCGCGGGAAAAGACATATTGACCTGTCTTGCTTCCGGCGCAAGGTTTTCGTTTTTATTCGCCACGGTAGTTGCGGCGGTCAATCTTATTATCGGGGCTATATGGGGATCTGTCGCCGGTTACTTCGGCGGGAAAACCGACCTTATCATGGAAAGAATCACCGACGTTTTGGGTGCTATTCCCATGATGATTGTCATTACCCTTTTGAAACTTCACATGGGTGCGTCGAGTCATGCTCTCGTATTATTCCTGTCGTTTTTCTTAACGGGTTGGATAGGTATGGCAGGTACGACGCGTATGCAGTTTTACCGTTATAAAAAGCAAGAATACGTTCTGGCGGCAAGGACGCTCGGCGCAAACGATTTCAGGCTTATGTTCAAGCACATATTCCCGAACGCCATCGGTACTTTAGTAACGGCTTGCGCTCTTGTTATTCCCTCGATGATATATTCCGAAACCAACCTTTCTTATTTGGGAATTATCAATCTCGAAACGGGCAATATTACAAGCGTAGGCACGCTTATAGCGGCAGGACAGGCAACGCTTGCAACAACGCCTTTCGTTGCGCTTTTCCCGTCGATTTTCTTAGTTCTTATGATGTTATCGTTTAACCTTTTCGGTAACGGATTAAGAGATGCTTTCAACCCGTCGTTGCGCGGTTCGGAGGAATAAAGATATGAAACAGGTTAAATTATCGGTAAACAACTTAAAAATATCCTTCCGTACCGACGCGGGCATCGTGCAAGCCGTAAGAGGCATCGATTTCGACCTTTATAAAGGCGAAACTCTTGCGATCGTAGGCGAAAGCGGTTCGGGAAAATCCGTTACGAACCGCGCCATAATGGGCATTTTAGCGGGCAACGCCATCAAAGAAGGCGGCGAAATCATTTACGACGGCAGAGATCTTATGAAAATCCCCGAAGAAGAATTTCACAAATTGCGGGGAGATAAAATCGCAATGATTTTCCAGGATCCCATGTCGAGTCTCAACCCGATTATGAGAATCGGTAAGCAAATGACGGAGGCTTCCCTTATCAAAGGTAAAGTCAGCCAAAGAGAATCGAGAAAGGCTTTTAACGATATGCTTTCGACGCTGAACCGCAGTATGGACGAAGCCATGAACGCGGACGCGTCAAAGAAAGCCGAAAATAAAGAACTATGCTCGAATTTCGATAAATTCGAGTATAAGCATCTTGCTCTGGAGTATTCGTACAATAAGGCGAAGGAAGCGGCGGATAACGCTCTTTCGGATATTACGGACGTAATGTTCCGTATAGAAAAGAAGGCTTACCAAAGCGTGCGGAAGGAACTGCTTGAAATTATCAAAACGGCGGAAAAATCGGTAGAAAGATACGTCGTGTATTCCCGCGCGGAAGAACTTAAAAAGAACCTTTCCGAGATAAAGTCGCTCGTAAAAATATCTTTCGGCGAAAAACTTAATTCCTTAACCCGCTTTATGTTCAACAAAAGCGAAAAAAAGGACACCGAAGAAGACGCCGACTGGGAAGCGATATATCAGAAACTTTCGACGGTATCCGATATTTTAAAAGAAGCCTCGTCGTATATAAAGCCGAACTTTTTCGCAATGGGCTATTACGTTACTTTTTCCTTAGATCCGCTTCCCGATATGGAAATCGACGAACTTAACGCATTTTTGAGGAAGTATCTCGACGACAATTTTATGCTTTACTTTATCGAGGAAGCAAAAAAAGGCGTTTTGTATTCCAACGCGCGTTCCGTAGAAAATAAAAAGGCGGCTGTCAAACTTATAGAAGAAAACGAAGAATTTTTCAAAACGCTCGATTGCGATAAAAAATCGGCGTTTGAAAAAGCAAAAGTAATAGCAGACGCGGTCGAAAAATCGATAGATCTTCTCGACGTCGTGAAAGACAACGTTTTATATACCTTCAAATCGGGAATGAGAACCGCTCTCGATATGTATTATAACGGAATTTTACACAACGAATCCGAAGAGAAACGTTACGAAAAGCAGATTAAACACTACGAAAGCCTCGTCGAAAAAGGAAAAGCGCCCGACTATACGGTCGCCGAAAAAGATCTGGTCGATCTCGAATCGGCAAAAGCCGACGTTTACGCGTATATCCTGCACGTAAAGGAAAAAATGCAACGCGACGTGGAATTTAACGACAAAATCGACTTTGAAAAAAAGGTAGTCGGCTTGATTGACTTTTTCAAAGAAAAGGCTTCGGCGGTCGTTTTCAGAGTTACGAAATCAATCGCCAAAAACCGCGCTTTGAAACTTTTAGAGGAGGTCGGTATTCCCGAACCCCGTAAGCGTTTCCGTCAATATCCGTTTGAACTTTCCGGCGGTATGCGTCAGCGTATCGTCATAGCGATAGCGCTTTCGCTTAACCCCGACATACTTATTTGCGACGAGCCTACCACCGCTTTGGACGTTACCATTCAGTCGCAGATTCTGGAACTTATAAACAACGTTAAAAAAGAACGCAACCTTACCGTAATATTCATTACGCACGATTTGGGCGTAGTAGCCAACATGGCGGACAGGGTTGCCGTTATGTATGCGGGTAAGATTGTCGAAATCGGCACCGCGGAGGACGTTTTTTACGCTCCCGCTCATCCATATACGTGGGCGCTTTTATCCTCCATGCCCGATCTTGACACCAAAGATAAACTCGAGGCTATCCCCGGAACCCCGCCGAACATGATTTACCCGCCCAAAGGCGACGCTTTTGCGGAAAGAAACAAATACGCGCTCGAAATCGATTTTGAAGAAGAACCGCCTATGTTTAAAATTTCCGATACCCATTACGCGGCAACATGGTTGCTTCATCCGTCGGCGCCTAAAGTGGAACCGCCGAAGCAGGTTAAAGAACGTATAGAAAAAATGAAAAGACAACAACGGGAGGCTTTATAATGAATAAATTCGAGAATGCCGAAACGTTACTGAAAGTAGAAAATCTTTGTCAATATTTCAAATTCGGAAGAAGCGAACTCAGAGCCGTGGAAAACGTCAGTTTTGAAATCAAAAAAGGCGAGGTTTTCGGGCTTGTAGGGGAATCCGGTTGCGGAAAAACCACCACGGGCAGAACTATTATAAAACTTTACGACGCCACAAGCGGTAACGTTTATTTTAAAGGCGAAAGAATCGTTGCCGGCATAAAATCTTATAAAGATAACATATCCGCTAAAAAAGCCGAACTTAAAAACGCTTTGGACGCGCTCGGAAAATTTTCGGATTCAGACGATTACGAAGCGAAAAAAGCCGAACTTATAAAAAATGCCGAAGACTATATAGAAATACAGAAAGCCGAAATTAAAAAAGCCCGGCGCGATCATAAGTATTGCGATAAGGATTACGCTAAAAGACGCGTCGAAGAAATCACCCGTGATTACGCTGAAAAACTCGACGCCGCCGACGAAGCGGAAAAACCCGCTCTCATAAAAGAACGCGACGAACTTTTAAAAAAAGCGAAAAAAGAAAGACTCGTTACGAAAATTCAGATGATTTTTCAGGATCCCATTGCGTCGCTCGATCCTCGTATGACGGTCAGGGATATAATTTCGGAAGGACTCGTTATTCACGGCGAAAAAAATAAAGCCGTCATTAACGAAAAAGTAATGAAGATGCTCGACCTCGTAGGGCTTCTTCCCGAACACGCGGGAAGATATCCTCACGAGTTTTCGGGCGGACAACGTCAACGTATCGGTATAGCAAGGGCGCTTATTCTTAATCCGGATTTTATTATCGCGGACGAGCCGATTTCCGCGCTCGACGTATCCATACAGGCGCAGGTTATAAACCTTTTGAACGATCTGAGAGATAGTTTAGGGCTTACTATACTGTTTATAGCGCACGATTTGTCTGTTGTAAAATATTTTTCCGACAGAATCGGCGTAATGTATTACGGCAATATGGTAGAACTCGCTTCGGCGGAGGAACTTTTCGCGCATCCCATGCATCCTTATACGAAATCTCTTTTGTCGGCGATTCCGCTTCCCGATCCTTATTACGAAAAACGTCGTAAAAGGATAACTTATAACGCGTTAAAAGAACACGATTATTCCGTCGATTTACCTTCGATGAGAGAAATAAGACCGGATCACTTCGTCTATTGTAACGACGCGGAAGAAGAAAGGTATAAAAAGGAACTTAATAATGAGTAAGGTAAAACCGTTGCCGTATATAATTACTTTTGCGGTAGGCTTGGCGTTGTCCGCGGCGGTATTTTTAATCGTCGTTTTTGCGGATTCCAACGCGCGGTTTGACGACATAACGGCGGTTTTAGGCGCGCTGTCCGACGCCTTCGCCGTTTCGGGAATAATGCTGTTCGGCATCGGAGGTATAGCGTTTGCGGAAAGAAAAGGGACTTTCGACGCTCTCGGCTACTCGGTCGAAAGCGTGTTGGTCGTCAGAAATTTATCCCCCAAACGCAGATTTAAAGAAAGAGAAAACTTTGCCGATTATAAAGAAAGAAAAGCCGTGGAAAGAAAGAAAAAGAGCGGTATCGCTCACTACTTTATAGCCGGCGCGTTCTTTATAGTCGTCGCCGTAGTTTTAGTCGTAATTTACGCGGCTATACGATAAACTATTTGTTAACGGCTTAAAATCGTTTTTAATATAAAAATGTATATCGTAAAATCGTAGTTAAATCATTTGCCGTAAAAAAGATATTTAACGTAAAACGATATTTATCGCAAAAAAGAAAAGATACTTATCGTAAAAACGATACTTATCGTAAAAAAGAAACTTATTTCAAAAAAGATTTTTTCGTAAAAACGATACTTATCGTAAAAAAGAAAAGATTTTTTCGCAAAAACTCACACTCCCCGCCCGAGGTTTCTTCCTCGGGCGGGTTTTTATGGTTTTCACTTAAAAACGGGCTTATAGCCCGACTTATCGTTCTTTTTTTAAAAAACAAACGCACGTTTTATTAAAAATTGCCGATAACGGGCTTATAGGGGCGTTTTTTAAAGAGTAACGGTTCGTTTTTTTATGTAAAAACGAAAATGCAACTAATAGTAGAATCGCTTTTAAGCATTTTTTTACGTTTCATATTGACAAAATTATCCTTTATCTATATAATAAAATAGAGGCGCAAATATAAAGGAGGAGCGCACAAGTAACCAAACAATTTTTATGGAGGTAAAAAATGAAAAAACTATTTGCGGTCATATTGGTTTTAACAACGTTACTTATTCCGTTATTAACGGGATGTCTGTATAAGAAGGAATATAGTAACGAAGATTTCACTTATTATATTTTCGGTAGCAAAAAAAATGATCGTCGGATTGAGATAACAGGGCTTACTGAAGCAGGTAATCAAAAAGAAGTTCTGGTTGTGCCTGAAACGATAGACGGCATACCCGTTACCGCAATTATAAAATCAATGATTTTTACAATGACGGATCACAGTGATAAAGGGTATTGGCATTCGCAAAAACTGAAAAAATTGTATTTTCACAGTGGAAAGAAAGTAATACGTGAAACATTTAATGATTGCCCGGCTTTAGATGGGGTTTATGTTATTAGGGTAACATCAATGAAAGAAATAGGAGGGGCTAAGGGTCTTGCTTTTGCCAAAACAATTATACCATCAAAAGCATATTTTGATTTAGGTGGTGGGTGGAACATTTTCCCGGCTAATACGACTTATTATTTAAATTATTTGAATGCCGACAACGATGGTATATTTTGGATAGATAACATCGAAGCGGGAGAGAAGATAGGGTATCAACCGCCGGTGGAACCGACAAGGGAGGGTTATGTGTTCGGGGGATGGTATAAAGAACCCGAATGTTTAAATAAATGGAACTTTTCCATAGATACCATGCCGGGAACCCCGCAGGGCGCGGAAAACGATTTTTATGAATTAAAATTATACGCTAAATGGATAAAAAAATAAAATGAAGTGAGGATAAAAAATGAAAAAACTATTTGCGATTTTTATTGCGTTCGTTACGCTGTTTTGCGTTACGGGTTGCGGACTTTTCAACAAAGACAACGAAAAAGACAAAAAATACGACGTGACTATAAAAGTTACGTCTAATTACGGCGGAGAATGGATATTTACGCCCGATATTAAAGAACTGCATATCGAAATTCCTTACGACGGTTTGGAAAGGCGTTTTTACGTAGATTGTTACCAACTTAAAGATCATCCAAGATGGAGTAACGAGTGGCTTACGCCAAAAGAAGAAGGTAATAATGTTTTTGCAAAAGTTTTATTGTACCGCGCGTCAGGAGGAAAGTACCGGGCTGTTGATATTTCTGTAAAGGAAATAGGTGAATATTGTTACAATTTTTCTGCTTGCGCTACGTCGGATTTATGGAATTACAGGTCGGTACTTCTATACATTGCCATACGATGACGCTTAAGGAGTTAACAAGATGAAAATTTTTAGCAAAACAATTGCTTTTATTTTTGGCATTACTATCTTTTTATGTTATAGTTTTGTAGTATGTCCGACTGTATGCACAAAAGTTTTTGCAAATACTATATATTCAGCCGAGAAATATACAAATAGTGACGCTTTGCTGAAGGCAGATGGATCGAGTTCGACCAAATCAATACGTGATTTTGCGGTTGCATAATAAGAGCAATATGACAAAACAGACCGAACTAAGTTGTAAAAGTTTAACGTCAAATAAAGTATTCAATCGAAATAAAACTCAAAAATACCTCTTTAAAATATAGCAACGCCGAGGCGGATTAACGGTTACCGCCACGGCGTTGTTTTGCCGCCACGGCGTTATTTATAACAAGAAGAAAAACCCGCTTATCGAGAAAGCGGGTTTTTCTTCCGTACTAAGGCATCGTAAATTTAGTCGGCGATATCCGATTTGGCGATTATAGACGGCTTTATAAGCCGTTGTCAATAAACGATAAAAAGCCCGAAAACAGACCTATAGGTCGATTTTCGGGCTTTTTGCAAATTACTTACTTGCTAATATACGCTGGTTTTTACGATATTTTGCAAACTGTTTACTTGCTAATATACGCTGATTTTTGCGATATTTTTATAAACAAAAGCGAGTTTAATAGTTGTATTTTTTACGCTTGGCTATCCAGAAAATCACGGTGACGAGAGTTGCTAAAATTTCGGCGAAAAGCATGGAAAGCCAGACGCCGTTTATTCCTAAAAACTCGGGTAAAATCATTACGCAGGAAATCTGAAAAACGAGTGTTCTTAAAAACGAAATAATTGCGGACACGAAACCGTTTCCGAGCGCCGTAAACATCGAGGAGCCGAAAATACCGAAGCCCGTAAACACAAACGAAAAACAAAATAGTTTAAAGGCTTTTGCCGTCATATCGCAAAGTTCTTCGTCATAGCCGACGAAGACGCGGGATATAGGCTCGCTTAAAAGAAAGGCAAAAAGTGACATAATCCCGCCGAACGCGCCCATAATAACAAGGCTTTTTTTGAAAACGTTTTTAAGTTCGTCGTCGTTTTTCGCGCCGTAATTAAAGCCTATGACGGGAGCCGTTCCGATGGCGTAACCTATAAATATGGC
This sequence comes from uncultured Clostridia bacterium, assembly GCA_934278995.1. Taxonomy (GTDB): domain Bacteria; phylum Bacillota; class Clostridia; order Christensenellales; family Borkfalkiaceae; genus UBA4636. Next base: position 38,372 of record CAKQWM010000007.1, on the reverse strand, counting down.
GACGTAAATAAAGTTGACGTACATCATAACGCCGTAAGCGGAAACGCCGTTTTGCCCCGCGATATGCAGAAGTTGCCGATTGAAAACAATCGATACGAGCGAGCCCGATATATTGCTTACGAGTTCAGACGAGCCGTTCGTACAGGTCTTTAAGAACACTTTGCCGTTAAAGTCGCCTTTGCCGAGTTTCAACAAACTGTCGTTACGCTTACTCGTAAAGTAGAAAACCGGTATTATCGCGCCAACAAGTTGAGATATCCCGGTGGCTACGGCGGCGCCTTCGACACCCCATTTAAAAGCCCATACGAACAAAGCGTCCAAAACCATGTTCGTACAACCGGAAATAACGGTTACGATAAAGCCGAGTTTTGGTTTTTCCGCCGTAATGAAAAACGAGTGGAAAAGGCTTTGAATCATAAAAAGCGGAGTAAACCCTATTACTATTCTTCCGTAAGAAAGCGCGTAAGGTGCCATTTCCTCGTCAACGCCGAACAAAGGCGCGACGTACGGAAGAATAATTATGGTTGTTACCGATAAAATTACGCCCATGACGGCGGTTGCGTAAACTAAAAACGAAAAGTAATTGTTCGCTCTTTTTTTGTCGCCCTCGCCGAGCGTTTTTGATACTATTGCCGTTCCGCCCGTGCCTATCATAAAGCCGAACGCGCCCAAAATCATGGTAAGAGGCATTATAACGTTTATGGCGGCAAAGGCGGTTTTGCCGACGACGTTAGACACGAAAAGCCCGTCAACAACCCCGTATATAGACGTAAAAACCATCATTAGTATGGGGGATAAAACGAAGCCGAAAAGTTTTTTATAAGTAAAATGACTATCTAATCCGATGTGTGTTTTTTGCATGCAAACCAGGCGTCGGCGTAAACGTTTACGCAATCGACTATCTCCTTTATGTTAACCCCGCTCGTATTAAGGCAAAGGTCGTACTGTTTCATATCTCCCCAGACGCAACCGGCGACGAACTCATACATTTTTTTTCTGTCGTTGTCGATCGATTTCATTTTCTTTAACATTTGCTTATCGGTCAAGCCGTCGTCCTCGTGGTTTTTTTCACGACAACGTTTTAATTTGGAATCTTCGTCGGCGTAAACGAAAATGCGAAGCGGACGATAATCTTTCAGAATTTTATCGGCGCACCTTCCCACGATTACGCAATCGCCCTTTTTTGCGATTTCTTTTACGACTTTTTGTTGTGCGACCACTACGTCCATTGCCGTTTGATTTATCGTCGCGCCGAAACTATGCCCGAAATGAAAGTTGAACGAAGGAACGCCTTTTTCGGAAATCGTCGAAACGTAAGTAGGATCGAGGTTGGTCATTTTCGCTATTTCCGTAATTATTTCGGTATCGTAATACGCAATACCCGCTTTGTCCGCCAAACGTTTGCCGAGTTCTCTTCCGCCGCTTCCGAATTCACGACTTATCGTAATAATTTTCATTTTTTTATCTCCTTATCGATTACTTTGACCGCCTGAATTTATCGTTTTAAAAAACCTTCCGATCGATTATACGGACGATAAATTCAAGACGTCATACGGTACGTAATTATTTTATCACGTTTATTCAGTTTGTCAACGCAAAAATCGGATAAATTTTTTAAAAAACAGGTTTTTTCGCTCGGCAAGAACAATCGGCTTAATTTATAAACGATATAACTTAAACGACATAACTCACGGGTTGATTAGTAAACAATATAAGAAGAAGATTGTTTGTTTGCGAGGTTTTTTAAAGTAATTCAGTATTTTTTGACCTAAATTTAACCTCGGCGAGCCTAAGAAACTTGGCTCGCCGAGGGAATGAAAGAAACTAAAATCGAAATACTATTTACGCAACTTGAGGCAATTCGTTTTCGTTGTACCAGATAAGCGTTCCGTTTGTAAATGCTAAAATATCGCTTTCGACAATAACCATAGTTCCGCTCGGTAAAGTATAACTGCCGTTAATCGTTAATTTTTTGTCGTAGTTCAGCGTTATAAATATAAGTGTTTTTTCATTTATTACCTTTATTTTATTTTTAAAATTTGTATTACTTTATTGTAATCGTACAAGGCAAAATAATATCTGCCGAAAAGAAACGTGTTTTCTTCTGTATCAAAGGTTTCTATAAGGGCATCGTTAAAATCTTTTTTATGCGTTTTATAGAGATCTTCCAAAGCGGTTAAGGTTTCGTTTTCGTTAAGAAGATCGAGTTTTTTATCTCCGCTTAACAAATACCTCGGCATCGACACGTACTTAACGTCGTCTTTTACAACGATTTTCGCGCGAACCGTTTTTTGTTTAGAGTAATTTTTCATTCCGAGAACGGGATAATATCCGCAAACATAATCTTTATAGTCGGCAGGATAAACTTCCAACATTTCGCCCTTAAACGCAAACATTTCGCTTATCATAGTTTGATTCGTTTTTTCATAAGAATCAAAAACATAAGGGGTTGCAATTGCGTTTTCGTTTTCAAAGACGAGTTCTGTTCTCTTGTATAAACTTATTCTTTTGTCGATAGTTTGACCGACTGAAACGTTTTGCTTAATAGTTGCGTATTTTTTTTGCGCGCAGAAAACGAGAGTGTAATCTGCCGCTCGTTGTTTTATGCTTTTAATGTCGTTGGTTTTAAAATATTTGACGGTTGGTTCTGTTTTGCCCGATTTTTGATAAGCTAAAAAGTATTTGCCGTCAACGATATTTGTCCTATCGTATTTTGAAAAGTGATAATCGTAAACGTTGTTTTTATTTTCTTTTTCGTAGTTAATTAACCACTCACGATATTTTTCGATATCGGAAGTTTTAATATAAGCAAGGTAATAATAACCGTCGTCCTCGTTGTATTCCGTAAGATAGGCAAACAACGTTCTGTGTTCTTCCGTCAACGTCTCGCCACTCGGTGTATTGCCGTCGATAAGATAGTTAAACGGAAGGTCTGCGCCCGGCACGGTAAACTCATATTCGAAGTCGAAAGCGTAAAGTTCGTTTATTGTTGTCGCGTTTGTGATTTTTTCGCATCCCTTTAAAACTATCTCGATCTGATTTGAATCGTTACATCCGAAAATCGTAAGGCAAAAGAAGCCTATCGATAAAACAACCGAAAACTTGCGCAATAAATTTCTCATTTTTAGTATTTCCTCCTTTTTTTATTATTTTGTCGTTGTGCGCGGAAATTTCCGTCCGCGCGGTTAAATTTTCATCGGATAGCCCTCCTTTTATGTGAATATTTCAAATATTTTAATTATTCTCATTAACAGTGTAGCATAAAATTCGTATTATGTCAATATGCGTCTGTTCATGTTTTTCCCTACCTCTCTCTGCGACAACTTAAAACCCAAACCGCGGTTTTGGTTTTAAGTTTAGAAACTCTGTTGCAAACATTTCGCGTATGCGCGGGTTCCTCTATATAATAAGACGATTTTTCGGCAGATATTTTTTCAATTTATCGCAAAATTTTTTAAAAAACAGGTTTTTTTCTCTCGGCAGGGTTGTTTTTGCAAACAGGCAGGCAAACTTTATTATATGTTTATCGAAGTAATAAATTGAATTTACCGAAACAACAAATTGTATTTACCGAAAAACAAAAAAACGGCGAATATAAAGCCGTTCGGCGCTATACGAAATATCGGCAAAAAAAGCAAAAAAAACACTAAAATTTCACGCGGAAAAACTTGCTTTTTCGACTGATGGCTGTTAAGATATAGGCGAGAAAAAAAGGTGGCGGAAAAAGTGAAAGAAAAACCGACTGAACTTAGGTATTTCAGAAAATTAAACAGATTTACGACGATAGCCGTTTACCTTACCACGGCAATGCTTGCGTATCTTATAATTTCGTCGTTTATATCGGGCGCGGTGTCGGGCGCGGACACGACCAAAGCGGTAAAAGTTTTAAAGTCGATTTTCGGCGCCGACGAGGTGGAGCCTGCTTATATTAAGGCGGGCGTCAAAAAAGGGGAAACCGATTATAACTACGCGGGCGACGAAAGGACGCTTACCGTTACCTTTTATCCTTCCGACGCAAAAAAATACCCCGTAAGTTACTCTTCTTCAAACGAAGAAGTCGCTAAAATATCCGACGACGTCGTTACTTTTTTAAAAGCGGGTTCGGTTAAAATTACCGCAACGGCAGTCGATAAGCCCGACTTAAAATACGCTTTTACGGCGTATTGCGTGGGGAAAAGTCCTTTGGGCGGCGAGGCAACTCTGAAAACAAGCGTGAAAGATTCTTCCGTTAAAGTCGGCGGAAGAACGGGTTTTATAGTTAACGACGGAGCAACGTCGGTATCCTGTTGTAAGTTTTCTTCGTCCGACGAAAACGTAATCAGGATTATAGACAAAACGGCGTTTTTCGTTGGCGCGGGAAAAGCCGAAGTAACCGCCGCTTTTGAAGATTTATCGACGGCAAAAATTTTGCTAAACGTTTCCGTTAACTCGTCGGCGGTTTATTTAAACGACGTAAAGTTTAATGAAAAAAAAGATTTTTTAAGCGGGGAAGTCGTAAAGTTTTCGGACGTAATAGCGGGCTATAAGCCCGTTAACGCCATATACGAACTTTACGCGGTATCGTCGGACGAAAAGATTTTTGAAGTAAAATCGAATACTCTCGTCGCCAAAGACGAAGGTGAAACAGCGGTTACTTTTTATTCGGTTTACGATAAGGCGTTTTCAAAAACCGTCGAATTATCGGTTTCATACGTAAAACCTTCTTCGCTCGAAATAACTTCACCCGATACGATAACGGTCAACGGAACGGTCAAACTGAAAGCAAAGCACGCCCCCGAAGAATATTCCGACAAAGTTACGTTTAGAATAATAAAAGGTCACGGAAGAATCGATAAAGACGGCAACCTCAGGGCGACGTTTTTCGATAAAATAACCGTGCGCTGTCAAAGTACGATTGACGAAAACTTGTACGTCGATAAAACTTTTACGGTAAAACTCTATTCAAATTTTTACTCTTTCGTGAGGAAAGTTCTCGGGCATTTTTCGCTGTTTGCTCTGCTCGGGTTCGGTATATGGGGCGCGACGTTTTTACTTAGCAATTTCGTCTATTCGCTTTTGGTGTCCCCGGGGATCTGCTTCGTTTGCGCGGGGCTTTGCGAAATGGCTCAATCCATAACGCCGGGAAGATATTTTTCGATTGCCGACGTGTTTATAAATTTTACGGGAACGCTTACGGGAATGATTATCGCCATGATAGGCGTCGGAATATATTGCCTTGTTTTCAGACTGATAAACAAGGGCGCGTACGAAAAATTATCTCGTGCGCACGAAGTAATTTCCGTTAAAACGGTATTTTTCAAACGCAAAAAGAAAAAACAATAAATTGCGTCCGAAAAGAATGAGAAAAACCGAAAACTTATTTATAAAACAACGCCGAAGCGAAAACTCTTTCGCCCCGGCGTTTTTAAAAACCGAAATGCAACGTTTTGTCTTATTTGCGTTCTAAAAAAACAAAAAACGGCGATAACAGGCTTATACGCCGACTTTTTTGCCGATATTTATAACCGACGAACAAAATAATTATAGCGCCCTCTAAAAAGCGTTGTAAAAAAACAAACGCTCCTTAAAAGACCTACAGACACTTTTAAGGAGCGTTTTCTATCTGAAATTTTATATCTGAAAAAGGTGAGAATAAAAGTTACTCGCCGTTCTTTTTCGTCCAGTAAGCGCTCGGCGAACAACCGAACTGCTTTTTAAAAACCCTTGAAAAGTACAAAGGCTCTTCGTAACCGCACATCTGGGCTATCATGCTTATGTTGTATTCGTTGTGGTCCATATCGGCGAGCAATTTTTCAGCAGATTGCATACGCATTTCTATAAGGTAACTATGAGGGGTTACGCCCATTTCGCTTTTAAAAAGTTTTCTTAAATAATCGTAACTAAAAGGGAAGGAATGCATAAAATTTTCAAGGCTGTATTCGGGATCCGAAAAGTTTTTGACTATATCGGATTTTATTTCCTCCACGAGTTTTGAAAGGGCTTTGTTGGATTTGAACGCTATAACGTAATTCGTTACGAGGTTGCCGAGCGCCGACAAAATAAGTTGACTTTTGTTTATATTCGTGTTGTAAAAATAAAAGATGTCTTTAAAAGTAGATAGCATGTGTTTTTCGTTATCGTCGGAAATTATCGTCGGCGCGGTAAACGGAAAAGAAGCGTTACCCAAGTTTACGTAAATGTTTGCAAATCCGGAATCGCTTACGTTTTCATGCGGAGTTTCGGGCGGGATAATTACGAGATCGCCCTTTTTGTATTCGAGAGAGTTTCCGTCGTCAAATAAAAATTTGCCTTTTCCGTCGGTACAGTAAACGAGTTCCCACGTGTCGTGGCTGTGTTTTGTAACGTTATAGGCTCTTAAATGTTTGCCTGAAAAAGTAATATCGTTCATATTGCTCCTCCGCTTATCGAGAAAGATTGAAACCGCTTCCGTCGGCAAGAAACGGACTTCCCTTCGGTTACGGTTATGATAACACACAAATCCGTTTATGTCAATACGGTTTTTAAAAATGTTTTTAAAAAATCGCTTAAAAAAGGGAAAAATATCGCAGTAACCTCGAATTTCGGGCTTATTGCTTTACTTTTTTCGTTTTCAGATGTATAATAGTAATCGGTTTATAAGGAGGTCTTTATGGAAAACGAAGTATTTATGAGGTTTGAAAACGGTCTGGAAAAAGCCGTTACATTCAGTTACGACGACGGAGTCGCGTCCGATCGTCGGCTTAAAAAATTGTTTGACGATAACGGCATAAAATGTACCTTTAATTTAAATTCCGGCGTTTTCGGCAATAACGCTCACGGCAGAATGAACAAGGAAGACGCCGTTAATTTGTATAAAGGGGGAGAGCACGAGGTCGCTTCGCACGGCTTTAAACATTTGTTTCTTACCAAAACGGACGTTCCGCGCGGAATAGACGAAGTTTTAAGCGATAAAAAGGAACTTGAAAAACTTTTCGACACGGTAGTTTGCGGATTTGCCTATCCGTACGGAGCCTTTTCGGAAGAAATCAAAAACTATTTATCGCTTACGGGCATCAGATACGCAAGAACCACGGTGTCGACTCGTCGGTTCGATATTCCCAAAGATTTTTTGGAATTAAACCCTACGTGCCATCACGGCGACGCAGAACTTTTTTCGCTTACGGATAAATTCGTCAACACTTATCCTCATGATAGCGTAAAGGAAAGAGAACCGTATTTGTTTTACGTCTGGGGGCATAGTTACGAGTTCGACGGCAACGATAACTGGGATATAATCGAAAAATTAGTTGCCCGCGTCGCAAAAAGAAAGGACGTCGCGTACGTGACGAACGCGGAGGTTTATCGTTACGTTACGGCGTTTAATTCGCTTGAGTTTTCGATTTCGGCGACGAGGGTGTATAATCCGTCTGCCGTTGACGTGTGGTTTGAAAAAGACAAAAAAACTTACGTTGCGAGAGCGGGAAAACTTACCGTTTGCGATTAGCGACGTAATGCTTTTAGTCGTCGCCAAAAGGGCGCTTTTTAAAAAAGAAACGAAAACAAATCGTCGAAAACGCGGTTATTATATATAAATATTGGAAAAATCTATTAAAAACGATTGCAAGCCGATTGAAATTATGATATAATAGCAACGCTAAAAAATTCACACCCGTCGGTTTTCGGTAACCGTGGCTTTTAAAACAGTTAAAAAAGCGCTTACGCCGACAAAAAAAGACTGCGGGGAGGAATAACGGAGGTATATTTATTATGGAAGTTACAACTATGAAGCAACTTCTCGAAGCGGGCGTCCATTTCGGACACCAGACGAGAAGGTGGAACCCCAAGATGAAAAAGTACATCTACGGCAGCAGAAACGGTATTCATATCATCGATTTGCAGATTACCTTAAAACTTATCGAAGACGCTTACAGATTCGTTGCGGATTCCGTAAAAGAAAACAAGACCGTGCTTTTCGTCGGCACCAAACGTCAGGCTCAGGAAGCCATTCAGCAGGAAGCCGAACGCTGCGGTATGTACTACGTTAACTATCGCTGGCTCGGCGGTACGCTTACCAACTTTAAGACCATTCGTTCGAGAATCGACAGATTGAACAAACTCGATCAGATGGAAAAAATGGGCGAATTCGACCTTCTTCCCAAAAAAGAAGTTCTCGAATTAAAAAAAGAGCGTGAAAAACTTAATCAGAACCTCGGCGGTATCAGAGAAATGCGTCAACTTCCCGACATCATGTTCGTCGTCGATCCGTCTTCGGAAGACATTGCCGTCAAAGAAGCGAACAAACTCGGCATCCCTGTGGTTGCCATTACCGATACCAACTGCGATCCCGACCTTATCGATTACGTTATTTCCGCTAACGACGACGCAATCAAAGCGGTTAAACTGATAACTTCCGTAATAGCGGACGCGGTTATAGAAGGAAAGCAAGGCGAAGACGCCGTTATAGCGTACAGAGAACAAGCGGCTAAACTTCGCGCGCAACAAGAACAACCTCAGGAACCCGTTCAGAACGACGAACCCGCTAAGGAAGAAGAAGCAACTTCCGAAACCGAGACCGCTACCGAAGAAGTAGCCGAATAATCTTACCAGATTTATATAAGGAGATTACCATGAGTTTTACAGCACAAGACGTTAAAGCATTAAGAGAAAGAACCGGTTGCGGTATGATGGATTGCAAAAACGCGCTCACCGAAACCAACGGAGACATGGAAAAAGCCATAGACTATTTAAGAGAAAAAGGAATGGCTAAAGCCGCTAAAAAAGCAGGTCGCATCGCTGCCGAAGGTATAGTAGATAGTTACATTCACATGGGCGGTAAAATCGGCGTTTTACTCGAACTCAACTGCGAAACCGATTTCGTCGCAAGAGGAGATCAGTTTAAAAATTTAGCGCACGATATTTGCTTGCATATTGCCGCGGCTAACCCTTCTTATCTTAATAAGGACGAAGTCCCCGCCGACGTTTTAGAAAGAGAAAAAGCGGTTTTGAAGGCTCAGGCTTTAGAAGAAGGCAAACCTGCCAATATAGTCGAAAAGATGGTTGAAGGCAGAATCAAAAGTTTTTATGACGATACCTGTTTGTTGAATCAGAAGTTCGTTAAAGATCCTTCAAAGACTATCGAACAATTAGTTATCGAAGCGACCGCTACCATCGGTGAAAAGATCGCTATAAGAAGATTCGTTCGTTACGAAATGGGCGAAGGTTTACAGAAAAAGAGCGAAAACTTAGCCGACGAGGTCGCCGCGCAGGTTGAAGCGTTGAAGAAATAAGTTTTGACTTAAAAAGGGGAAACGTAACTGAAGTATGTTTCCTCTTTTTTAAAAATCGGGAATATACGGCGTAACTTATAAAAACTTTCGGCGCATCGGTTTTGTTATTTTCGTCGAAGGCTTATTTATCCGATAAGTGCGCCTATACGCCTGTTATCTTATTGTTTTTAATTAAAAATTAAGGGATTATTATGGCAAAATACAACAACGTTTTATTAAAATTGAGCGGCGAGGCTTTGGCAAACGGCAAAAAAAGCGGTTACGACTACGACTTTTTGGGCAAAATTTGCGATGAACTTATTGCGTTGCGTAAATCGGGCGTAAAAGTGAGCGTCGTCGTCGGCGGCGGTAACTTCTGGAGGGGCAGGCAAGGCGCCGATATGGACAGAACGGTTGCCGACCAGATGGGTATGCTTGCGACCGTTATGAACGCGTTGTGTTTAAAAGACGCCATTATAAAAAAAGGCGCTCATGCAGAGGTTTTGTCTTCCGTGGAAATGGACAGAATCGCAAAACTTTACACGAAAACACGCGCCCTCAGATACCTTGACCGCGGAGATATCGTTATTTTTGCGGGGGGAACGGGAAACCCCTACTTTTCGACCGATACGGCGGCGGCTTTAAGAGCCGCGGAAATAGGAGCGGACGTTATACTGCTTGCCAAAAACGTGGACGGCGTATATACGGGAGATCCCAAAACCGATAAAAACGCAAAAAAATACGAAGAAATAAGTTATATGGACTTTATTAAAAACGGGCTTAAAGCCATGGATACCACAGCCGTTACCATGTGCATGGAAAACAATATTCCCGTGCTTTGCTTTTTGCTTGACGAAACGTCCCTGATACGCGCCGCGAACGGCGAAAAATTAGGTACCCGGATAAAATAAAGCGCGCGGATGAATTATATCTGCCGTTTGCATCTTGTCTTTACGGGCAAAACTTTAAAATAAATCGAAAAATGTAAAAGAGAGGAATTTTTATGGCAGCCGATATGGAACAAATCGAGATGATTTTACTCGAATGTGAAGAAAAAACGAATAAAACTATCAGCGTTCTGAAAGAAACCTATATTCAGATAAGACTCGGAAGGGCAAACCCGCACGTTTTGGATAAAGTTCTGGTTGATTTTTACGGTCAGCCCACCCCCGTTGCTCAGATGAGCAATATTTCCGTGCAGGAAGGCAAATGCCTCGTCATTGCGCCTTGGGATAAGAGCCTTCTTAAAAACGTGGAAAAAGCCATACTCGGCTCCAACGTAGGCATCACGCCGACGAACGACGGCTCGGTTATAAGGCTTGTTTTCCCCGATCTTACCGAAGAAAGACGTAAAGAAATCTGTAAGCAGGTAAGAAAAAGCGGAGAAGACTCCAAAGTTGCCGTAAGAAATATCAGAAGAGACGTTCTGGATACCCTCAAAAAGATGAAAACAAACAAAGAGATATCCGAAGACGAATATACGCTTTTTGAAAAAGAAGTTAACGATACCGTTAATAAAGCAATCGAAAGTATAGACAAACTACAAGCGGAAAAAGAAAAGGACGTGATGACCGTTTAATGGACGGTTTAAAACATGTTGCGTTTATAATGGACGGAAACGGTCGCTGGGCGACGGCTAAAGGAAAGCCTCGCTTATCGGGACATAAAGCCGGCGCCAAGGCAATGCAAAACCTTGTGCCGTACGCTTTTTCCCGCGGGGCGGACGTTCTGTCCTTTTATGCTTTTTCTACGGAAAACTGGTCGAGGCCGAAACGGGAAGTCGAAGGAATTTTATCGCTTCTTATGATAATGCTCGAAAACAACCTGCAATATTTAATCGATAAAAAGATAAGACTGTCTGTTACGGGGGATATTTCCGTATTGTCGGAAACTCGCCGGAAAAAGATACTTAAAGCGGTTGAAGAAACGGCGAATTTTAAAAAAACGGTAAATATTTTATTTAATTACGGCGGTAAAGCCGATATTCTGCACGCCGTAAAAAGCCTTGTTTTAAAGGGCGTTACGAATCCTACCGAAGACGACTTTGAAAAAGAATTGTATTCAAGCGATCTTCCGCCCGTAGATATGGTTATCCGTACGAGCGGCGAAAAGCGACTCAGTAATTTACTGCCCTGGCAGACGGCGTATTCGGAATTGTATTTTACCGATATCTTTTGGCCCGATTTCGATAATAACGCTTACGACGAGGCGCTGAACTGGTTTTTCGAGAGAAAAAGAAGATTCGGCGGTCTTGACGAAAAAAGATAAGGCGAAAAAGATAAAACGAAACGAGATAAGCGGTTTATTTCGGGTTATTCGGAAATCTTAAGACAAATAAAACAAACGCGTAAAAATTCTTTTACGCATTGGGTGCAAAATGAATAATTTTTGGCAAAGAGCAGTTTCAAGCGTATTTATAGTTATAGTGCTCGTCGCGTCGTTTTTACTGAGGCAACTCGTCGATGTACGTTTGATGTTTATATTATTTTATTTTTTCGCGCTCGCAGGCACGTTTGAAATGGTAAGGGCGATGGGCGAGAGGCTTACGTTTTTCACTAAATGCGTAGTGTGGGCGTACGCGCTTACCGTAACCCCCGTTTACGTGGTTTTCGGTATAGACGCCGTAGGGATAGTTTCTGTTTGCGCTCCGCTTTTGTTGCTTTTCGGAATGCTTTTTGAATTCGACAAAACCGACGTTGAAAAATTGTCGTGCGGGTTTTTCAGCCTGTTTTATCCGACGGGGCTGTTGATACCGATGCTTCAGGTAAACATGCTTGAAAAAAACGCCTTAGTGGCGCTTATGCTTATTTTTTTGATTTCGCCTTGTTCCGACGTAATGGCTTACGTAGTAGGCTCGCTTATAAAAGGACCGAAACTTTGCGAAAAATTAAGCCCAAAAAAGACCGTTAGCGGTGCTATAGGCGGACTTTTGGGCGGAACAGCCGCGGCGGTTTTTCTTTGGATATTTTACGCCAAAGGCAAGGTTGTGGAAAATTTAACCGCGGAACTTATATTGTTTATATTGCTCGGGCTTTTCGGTTCGATGTTTACCGAGTTGGGCGATCTGATAGAAGGCGCGGTAAAGCGTAAATTCGGCATCAAAGACATGGGCAATTTATTACCCGGCCACGGCGGAATACTCGACAGAATAGACGGTAACATGATTTGCGCGGCATTTATACACTTCGTTTTCATGTTTTTGGCGTAATAAGCCGCGTCGGCAACAATACTTCGGGCGCGTCGGCGGCGAAACTTCGGGTTTTATAATATCATAAACGTTGATTTTTATAATATCATAAATATTGAAATGAAAAAGATTGCTCTTATAGGAAGCACCGGTTCGATAGGCGGGCAAGTCCTCGAAGTCGTATCGGAGCATCCTGACAAATTTAAAATAACGGCGCTTACGGCAAACCGCAATTATAAAAGGCTTGAGGAGCAAATGTGGCGCTATAAGCCCGTTATTGCGGGTTTAAGCGATGCCGAAACGGCAAAAAACATTAAAAACATTCCCCAAAACACCTCGTTTTATTACGGTGAAAACGCCATAACGCACGCAATTATGAGTGATTGCGACCTTGTTTTTGTCGCGGTAACGGGATACGTCGGGTTTGAAGCGGTCGTTTCGGCTATAGAAAGCGGTAAATCCGTCGCGCTTGCAAATAAAGAAGCGTTGGTTGTCGGCGGCGAATACGTAACGAAACTTGCGAAAGAAAAAGGCGTAAAAATTATTCCCGTTGACAGCGAACATTCGGCGATATGGCAAACGCTGGATTTTGATTTTGAAAAACCTTTTTCGCGCCTTATAATTACGGCGTCGGGCGGGGCTTTCAGAGATCTTCCGCCTGAAAAACTCGAAAGCGTAACGGCAGAAGACGCGCTTCGTCACCCGAACTGGAAAATGGGCGACAAAATTACGATTGACTGCGCCACTATGGTAAACAAGGCTTTCGAGGTTGCCGAAGCCAAATGGCTGTTTAACGCCGACCTTGATAAAATAGAGGTATGTATTCACCGCGAAAGCGTCGTTCATTCCATGGTGGAGTTTTTTGACGGCGCAATAATTGCCCAAATGGCAAGCCCGGACATGAAACTACCCATACAACTTGCGCTTACATACCCGGAAAGAATACAGTCAGACGTAAGACCGATTGATTTTTCGTTTCTGACTCTCACCTTTAAAACGCCGGATTACGAAAGATATCCGTGTTTTCCGCTCGTTATAGAAGCGATAAAAAGGGGCAAAAATTATCCTTGCGCGGTATCGGCAGCCGACGAAGTTGCCGTAAATTTGTTTTTGCAAGGATTGATAAAGTTTACAGATATTTACGGTTTTTTGGAGGACGCGTTTAAAAACATAAGAGAACTCGAAGCAACGCCGGAAAATCTCAGGACGACCGACGCATGGGCAAGAAGTCGGGCTATAGGTCGATTTAACACGCTTTTTAGGCGTTCTTAACCCTATTAACACACGTAAAGATTATAATTTTAACACACGCGAAAACTATACGCAAAATCAAAGAAGGTTATAATTTTACCTTATAAAAACAAAATCAGGCTATAAATAAGACTATAAATAGGACGAACCAAGTTTTATAGATTAAGGAATATATGTACGAACTTTTATCAGCGACTTCGGCGCTAAAAACCGTATTATCGGTGGTAGTAGCGCTACTTATACTTCTTGCGACGATAACGGTACACGAATTCGGGCATTACATCGTCGGCAAGATATTCAAATTCAAAATAAAAGAATTTGCCATCGGAATGGGCCCCGCCATTTATAAAAAGACCAAGAAAAACGGCGAAGTTTTTTCTATAAGGATATTTCCGCTCGGCGGTTTTTGCGCCTTTGAAGGCGAAGACGAAGACGACGAAACGGTTAAAAAGAAGAACGAAAAACTCGCCGAAAAGGGGCTTTTAAAGACCGAAACTTCTGACAAAACGAGCGATAACGCCGAAGATTCTCCCGTTAAATGCGACGGAATTTACGGCGAAAGCGAATATAACGCCTATGAAACTTCTGGCGGGGCTTTTTCAGCGCAAAAAGAGGAGTCAACGCCGCGTGAAAAAGCGGCGCAAAACTCTGTAAGCGACGCAAAAAAGACGCCGAAAACGCTTTCAAAAGACGCTTTCAACAACAAACCGCCTTGGCAGAGGATACTCGTTTTGCTTGCGGGCGCGACTTTTAACTTCGTAATTGCTGTGTTAATCGTAATAATTTACTTCACGGCGTACGGGCATTTCGGGTTTATGGCGTATGAAATCAAGGCTCCGCAAAACGCGACCGAAAGTTCCTATATGCTTGACGGCAAAGACGTGCTTTTGGAAATAAACGGTAAATTTTTGTATTTTACGACCGACATAAACGACGCGCTCGGCGGTAAAAAGAAAGGCGACATGGTGTCTGTCACCGTACAGCGCGAAAACGGCAAAAAAGAGACGATAAACGTCGTGTTACGCGAAGACGTCAACCCGACGAGTGATTACGACGTAAACCCCGCGTTAAGGGCGTTGGGGGTAGCAAGCGTTTTGAAACTATCCACCGAAGAAGGTTGCGTTTTAAAAGACGGCAACTACGTTTATCGCTTCTACGACAAGCCCGAAAGAATAGATTGCACGCGTATTTACACTCTTGACGATTTATATCTGAGGTTAAAAGACCTCGAGGCGGGCGGAACCATACAACTTATCGTACAAGACGTCGATAACGACGGCGAAAACGATATAGTAACGCTTACCGCGCCGCTTAACTACGATACGGTTGATAAAACCGACAAAGCCGCCGTGCTTGGCGCTTTCGGAATAAAAAACGAAGAACGTTTAAGTTATCAGGTGAGTACCCAAAGCGTCAGATTCGGCTTTTTTGAAGGCATAGGGCGCGCCGTCGTGTATTCCTTTAAGACGGTCGGCGTAACGCTGAAATCTTTCTGGCAACTTTTGACGGGTAAACTCGGTCTTTCGATGGTAAGCGGACCGATAGGAACCATTACGGTAACGTCGCAATACGTTTCGCTCGGGTTTAAATACGTAATGAACATTGCTTCCATGATAGGTTTATCGGTTGCGATTTTCAACCTGCTTCCTATCCCGGCGCTCGACGGGGCAAGGGCGGTGTTCGTAGTTGTCGAATGGATAAGAAAAAAGCCCGTAAACCGTAACGTGGAAGGCATGATACACTTTGTCGGGCTTATAGTTTTACTGCTTTTTGCTGTCACCGTTGACCTTTTAAAACTATTTTAAAAGAGGTTTGACGTAAAACTTTTCCAACATTTAATCCCCCCTTGTGTAAAGGGGGGATTGTTTTATATAATTTGTTGTCCGCTTTCGCCCCCTTTGTGTAAAGGGGGGAATAGAAGGGGGGATTGTTTTATATAATTTGTTGTTCCTCATCAGCCTTCACCTGGTAGGGGTGCTAAAAAAGGAAGGCTTCACCTTGAGGGGAAGCTGTCAACTTTGTTGACTGATGAGGTGTAGCCGACGACAGTCGGCGTTAAGAATTATATAGACCACCTCATTCGTCGCTGACGCGACACCTTCCTCCTCCGAGGGGAAGGCCTTTCCGAAGGTTGGAAAGATTATATAGCCACCCTCATCAGTCGGCTTTGCCGACAGCTTCCCCCACGGGGTGAAGCCTTTCCCTTTGCACAAAGGAGGCTAAAAAGGAAAGGCTTTTATATTCGCCCCCCTTGTGTAAAGGGGGGAATAGAAGGGGGGATTGTTTTGCAAAAAGGGTTAAAAACTTTTCCAACAGTGGTCGAGCATGAACGTTTTAATTTTTTCGTCCGAAGTTTCGTAATAATCTATCAAGAGTTTTTTAAATTCGGGAACTAAATTTTCAGGGATTACTATAAGTCCACCGCCGTGCGAAATAAGGTAGTGATTTGCAAAAATAACGGCGGCGCGTTTGTTTCCGTCGTTAAAAATCTGAGTTTTCATCACGAAAAGGCAAAGTTCTATAGCAACTTTAATCGCGTTGTTTTCCGCCGTTATATCGCCACTGCCGGTGGCTGTTTCGTCCTTTTCTGCCGTTATATCGCTCGCTTTGCTTATTTTACTGCTTTCGCCGTCCGCTGAAACGCCCGTCGCGCCACTGCCGGTTGCTATACCGCCCGCTACAACGCTCGCCGTTATACTATCGATTTGCTTTTTAATTTCGTATTCGGAAGGAATAGGCGGAACGTAAGAGGAACCGCCTATCGACACCGGGACGATTCTGACGCTGCCGCCGTTATAATAAAAGCCTTCGTTAACGAGTTTCGCCACGTTACAAAGCAGATTAAAATTTGAAGGCGCGGTTAACACGTCTTTATCGAGAATAAACTCCCAAGCGTGTTTAAGGTTTAAAATTTTCTGAATATCCGACGCGGTAACGCCTTGTACGAAGCCGTTATCGATAATAGTTTCCGTTTGCGGAAACGTCGTCGCAACGCCCTCTAAAACGGCTTGGTCGTAAATATTTGCTTTGAGGTTGATTCTTGCAAAATCAAGGTTAGTTGCAACGCGTAAAGGTATCGTTTTAGAAAGGTAACCTAAAGCGTTCAACTGCTTGTTAACAAGGCGAATTTGTTTGTTTAATTCTCTTTCCCTGCGTGAAAAAGACAAAAGTTGAGCGTAAAGTTCGTCGGAATACTTATCAACGTAAGTTGACGTAAGTTTTCCCGCCACACGTTTGCGAACGTAAAGATATTTTCCGCTTTCGGTTACCTTAATTTCGGGCGTGCCGGAATACGGAATCAATTTAAGATTAGCCTCATAGTTTGCTCTCTTTTGTAAGAGTTCTTGAATTTTAAAAGCGTCGTAATCCATATTTGTAAACCTTTTAGGGAACTTTTATGGTTAAATTATAACAAAAAGTTCCCTAAAAGGCAAGCGGTTATGTAAAAAAATCGTCAATATCATAAATTACGAACGTAAAAAATAGTACGTAAGTAAAAATTCAAGAACGTAATAAATTGCAGAAGTAAAAAAGTGTGAAAGTAAAAAATCAGGAATGTAATAAGTTAAGAACGTAGTAAGTTAAGAAATTAAATTACTAACGCAGTAAGTTAAGAAAGGGATAAATTAAGAAATTAAATTACTAACGCAGTAAGTTAAGAACGTAAAAGCCGCCGCGGAATAAACCGCGGCGGCTTTTAGATTTGTTGTCGTCCGCTTTCGCCCCCTTTGTGTAAAGGGGGGAATAGAAGGGGGGATTGTTTTATATAATTTGTTGTTCCTCATCAGCCTTCACCTGGTAGGGGTGCTAAAAAAGGAAGGCTTCACCTTGAGGGGTGCGCAGGCGTTAAACAAACAGCACAGTGCGCTGTTTGTAGCCGTAGCCCGAGGCTATTTCAGCCGAGGCGGACAGCTGTCAACTTTGTTGACTGATGAGGTGTAGCCGACGACAGTCGGCGTGCAAGAATTATATAAAGCCACCCTCATCAGTCGGCTTTGCCGACAGCTTCTCCCACAGGGTGAAGCCTTTCCGAAGGTTGAAACCTTTCCCTTTGCACAAAGGAGGCTAAAAAGGAAAGGCAATAGGCGACTATTTTAAAAACGAGGAATAATAATTTTTCAGATAAATATTTGAAGTTTGAGAAATAAGAACTTCCAAACTGTAGTTACTCAACTGTTTTAAAATGGCTTCGCGTTCTTTTTTGTACGCCGCCTTATCGGTAATCACCCCTTTGGCGTAATCATTATGCAAAGACTGTAACTTATCTAACAAGGTCTGCTGTTGTTTTTGAATAGCTTTGGTAAAAGAATCAGTTTTTTCCATACCGATAACTCCTATTGTGGCTAAGCATTCCGACATAATAAATCCTCCTTTGTGGGTTATTTTTTATGGTAAACGTTTTCGATGACGTCGTAAACGTCCCAATCGAAAATCGTTTCCTGATTAAACTCTCGCGCGATTTCTAACGCAACCGAGCGATCTTTCACGAAAAACGACAATTCCGCCTGACTAAAATACACGCCCAAATACACCTTAGAACAAGTATAAGATTGAATGCTTTCGACTAAAAAGTTATAAAAAACCTCGGTATATTCGTTTACGTCACGCTGTTGAAAAGTCACTTGGTATCCGCCCGACAAAGTAACGGCTTTGCCCGTCGATAAATCGAACGTGGCGTTTTCGCCGTTTGTGTCGATAGATTTCATCTTCTCGTAATAATTCATTAGTATCTTTTAACCTTTTTCCTGAAAAAATTATAAACCGAATTACCGCAAAAAGTCAAGTAATTTATGCAAATATATTTATATAAAACAATTTATGCCGATAATTCATACAACAAAGCCGCCTTTATATAACGTAAAAGCCGTCGCGGAATAAGCCGCGGCGGCTTTTATTCTATGAATTGCCAAGGCAATTCAATTCATGGAGCGTAGCGAGAATTCACGGCGTAGCCATTTCACGACGAGTTTACTCGTCAATTCATTGGTTAAAGTGAATTGACCTTACGGTCATGAATTGTTGCTGACGCAACGTGAATTGCGCGTAACCGCGCGTGAATTGCTCCCTTCGGTCGCGTGAAAGCCTTCCTCCTGCAAGCCTCCTTTGTGTAAAGGGAGGTGGCACGGCTTGCCGTGACGGAGGGATTGTCAATGGTGAATTGACCTTACGGTCATGAATTGTTGCTTACGCAACGTGAATTGCGCGTAACCGCGCGTGAATTGCTCCCTTCGGTCGCGTGAAAGCCTTCCCCCACAGGGTGAAGCCTTGTGTGTTTTTAGTCCTCTTTGTCGTCTTCCGAGGAGGGGGAGGGGGCGGGGGTGACGGCGCCGGGGGGCGCGAAGGCGTCACACGGGGCAGACGGAGGATCGGGCAGATTTTGCCCGCCCGAATTTTCCGCGTCGGGGGCGCAAGTATTCTTTTTAAGTTGCAAGTAGAAATAAACGCCTGCTATAATCGATAAAACCGAAAACAGATGAGCGTAAGTAAATATCGTTTTGTTTTCTCTTAAAAATTCGATAACGAACCTTATCGAGCCGTAACAAATTAAAAATAGCGGATAAAGCCTGCCTGTTTGTTTGCCGTATTTCCTTTCATATAATATAAGGAATACAAAAATCCCGATATCTGAAACACATTCTATAAGTTGCGCAGGGATTCTTAAAACGCCGGGTTCTGTTGGCATTGCTATACCGAAAGCAAACTGCCTTCCGTAGCAGCAACCGCCCAAAAAACAACCTATTCTGATACAGGCAAGTTCAACCGGCACAGTAGGCGTTAAAAAATCGAGATAACGTTTGACGTCTAACTTAAAAATCTTACACGTGGCAACTACAAGAACGGGTAAAAACATAACCGTCCCGAAAAACGATACGCCGCCCCAAAGCGTTAAACCGTTTTCAATAACGTAACCGATATTTTCAATCGTGAACAAAAGTCTGGCGCCGAAAATGGCGTAAATATTTACTATTACGCTTATAATTAAGCCTTGCCACCATTTAAAAGCATAATTGTTTGCTCTGAACGCGTTTATAACGCACATAGCAACAAAACCGACTATTATCATGAAATTGTGTATCGAGATATAATCGCTTAAAAAATATTTGAACATAATTTATCCTAATTTTGAAAATAATTTATAAATTTGAGGGCTGGTCGCAAAATGTTTGCGGTCAGCCCTGATAGATATTGCGTTGTGTACCTTATATAGCCTTGTTGTTTTTACGCTTCTTTTTGCTTACTAATATGTAACCGCCGAGTAGCGTTGCTATAAACGTAGTGAATATAGGCATCATTGCAGGTGGGGTATTGCTTGTTTCTTTAATATTACCACAGCCGCCAGAGCTACCATTTTTACCTTTGTACGATTGTGTCATAGCATTATTTACGAGGAACGAGTCATTTCCGCTTTGACAGTTTGTCTTTTTTGCGGTAACCGTCGTGCCTTTTTTCACAAAACAGTACCAAGTAGCATCGTTATCTAATGTCTTAGTGGTTACTTTGGTTTCAAAATCATACTCATAACCGCAATTTGCAGGTATAGTTAACTTAACCGAACAATTAGGTATATTGTTACCGCTTGTACCCTTTTCAATAGTAACTGTGACCTTATAATAGGTTTCGTCATTAGTGCCGACAATTTCTAACGTTGTATCGGCTGTAATAGTGACGCTGTTACCGGTTTTCCAACTTGGTTTATAGATGTATGCTGTATTACCATCAGTGTTAATTTTCTTCGCGGGTGTGGTAGTGATAGCGCCTAAAGCTAATTGCGTATCATTATAATAATATAAGGTTTTCGAAGCGCCTGCATTAAGGGACAGAGTATCAACTTGTGTCAGCGAAGTCGTAACTTTATAAGTTGCTTTATTTGTTATGGTAACTTTCTGTTTAGCCGCCCAATGCGCGTAAAGGGTAAGTGTATTAACCGTACCGTCGATTTGTGTAACTTGCTCACCCGATTCGTTATACCAACCTATAAATTTGTAGTTAAACTCAGGGTTGGTATTATAACTTGTCATATCAAGCAAACTTAAGGTTGTATAATCTTCGTCTTGTTCTGTTACGTTGTTTATAGTAGTAGTAAAGGGAAGATTATCTTTATTCATAACGTAAGTGACGCTATAAAGTTCGGCTGCAGTAAATTTTGCGTAAACGTTAATATGTAAATTATTATCTGCGTCGTTAGCATTTACAGAAGTTACCGAGGCGCCGGCAAAAGTGGAATCCTTATACCAACCGGCAAAACTAAGCGTTTGACCGTTATCGGTAACGCTATCAAGTTGCGGTAAAGTAAACGTTGTATTGCCGGTGAAAGTTGCGGTCGTTGTTTCACCATAGTCATTATTCATATAAACGGTGTAAGTATTTGCAGTCCATGTGGCAGTAAAGTTTATATCCGTGTAAAATACGACACCCTCTGATACTTGTGTACCGTTGTTATAAGTCCAACCATTAAATTGATAACCGAGCTTGGTAGGCGTCGGTAACGCACCTATTTCTTCGCCACACACAGCAGTCTGTTTGTAATTTTCCGGTAAAGTACCGCCTTGCGTATCGTAAGTTATATTGTAGTTGCCGGTTTTGTACCAACGCGCGCCGTCGGACTTATAAGTGCCTGTGCTGAAATTGCTGTTGGTAGTGGGTGTACTTGCGCTCGTCCAAATAAGCCCGCGTGCGGTTTCATTCGTGCCTAATACCGTATAAGTTAGAATAGGTATTGTTTTAAAAAATAAGATGTTGTAAGTAGTTGAACCCGCTTCTTTAACCTCTTTTGACGTTGGATTTAAGGAACCCGTAATTGTTAATTGTCCCGAAGAACTTGCCGTGCTGATTACGCCGTTTATGTTTTCAACGTTAAGCGTACCGTTTACTATAAGTTTGCCGGGGTCTTTTGGATTAGCGGTGCCGTTTCCGTCGTAAGATACTGCTCCCGTGCCGGAGCCTTCCTTCCAAGAGGTATCTTGGGTAACGAAAATGGTTTTCATATTTGCAGTTACACCTTCACCTATAGTAACCACGCACCCCGGTAAAATTTTTAATGCTTGTTTAACTGCGGTTACGGTTGCATTACTACCGTTCTCAAACCTGGAGAGGGTAATGTTGTAATACCAAGACAACGGGAAGTAAACAGATTCAGTCGATAACTTTGCCGTAAGACCAACACTGAGTTCTAAGGTTAAACTATTTATGTTTGCGTCACCTTTGATATTAAGATCGGTAACGTTTGTTTTAGGATTATACTTACTTACGATTTTCGTACCGCTTGTAATACCTAAAAGATATTCGTTGCCTGTGCCTATTAACTTCACTATAGTTGTGTTGTGCTGACTTTGGGCATAAAGATCTGCAAAACCTTCAAGTTTTGCGCCGTAGTTAACAGTTAATTCTGCGGTTATATTAGGCAACAAAAATCTGTTAAAAGGAGTAGCGTTTATTTTAGCCGGGTCACTTGTTAAGTCACTTGAACTGTTCGCTAAACCAGCGAAAGCAGTACCGCCACGGTGTTCTATAACAACGAACGGTAAAGTCAAAGTCGGCGTTGCAGCGCTTGCGTTACCCATAACGACCGCAGAACCGTTATCTAAAGACTTCTCCGCAATATAGCCGTAACAGTTTATTGAACCGCTTGGCGAATCGACTTTCGCATTTGCCTCAAGTGTCAGTTGAGAATAATTACCGCAAGTAAAACCGGCGTTTGCTCCGCCATTACCGGCGGTAATCGTGCCACCGATATTTAGCGTACCTTTATTAGTTAAAGTCTTACCGGCTGACAGTACAGCCGAAGCCTTTAATAAGTTTTCTTTACCGTATGCATGATCTTCGGCGAATTTATGCGAACCGTTTGTTCCTTTATTACCGATATTCTCCCAGGTACCGTTGTCATCTAACGGCAAACAAAGCGTAACGCCGGATTTTATCGTACAGTCATTACGTATTAAGGGGTTTTTACCGACTAAAACGTAAACTGTACCGGAAGAAAGGGCATTAAGCGCGCTTTCGATAGTCCCGTAATAAGTAGAACCGCTTTTAGCGACCGCGGTTACCGTGATAGTAACAGTTTTAGTAACGTTGTTATAATTTGTCGTATCTTGTGGCGTTATAGTACAAGTTATCGTTTGATTTGCCGTGGCTGAAGTACCGGTGTATTCGGCGGTGTTTTTAGTTAAGGTATAAGTGCAGTCAATAGTTTCGCCGTTCACACCGGTTAATGTAATATTAGCAATCAACGTGTCGCCGTGCTCTATAAGACCGGGAGCGCGAGGCGATTCGGCAACTATTGTAAGCGTTGCGGTCGGCGTTGCTTTGTTAATCGTCGCAGTATAGGACTCGGTTAACGTCAACGTAGCATGGTTGGGCGCGGAAATGCGTACGTTAAAAGTAACGCTACCCGCGTTTGTAATTGTCGGTATTGTCGAAGTCCAAACACCGTTATTTGTTTTGTATTCGACGGTAATCTGTTGATTGTTTACCGTTTCTGCGGTAACGCTCGTCGTAACGGGGTGTTCCACTCCGTCGTAAGTGCCGGAATATGGCGTTACAACAACGTCAGATATTGTTGCGTTGGTTATAGTATATTTGCCGGCTGTGCCGTTTTGAAGGGAGCCTACAAAGTTAACGGTGTAATTGTTTGCTTTTTCGGTATTTTTTAATGCGCCGGTGATTAAATAGTCGCCGACAGCGGTTGTTGTCGTAATGCCCGCCGAAAGCGCGATAATGTTATAAAGTCCGTCGGCGTTTGCGACATCGTCCGTCGTCGTTGCGGTAGGTTGTACTATCGCTGCGCCGTAAACGGAAGTTTTGTCATCTATATTAACGGTGATTTCACGCTTTTCAATCTTAAACGTAAAGGTTACTTCTTCGGTGTTGTTGTTTTCAAACTCGCTCCAAACGTAGCCGTTTTTCGGCGTAACGATTACGGTGTAAGTTCCGGCGTTGGTTGCAGACGTATTGCCGGTAATGGTTAGCGCCTCGGTGTTTATATTAGTAAAGAAGTTATAAGGCGAGCCTTTATAAGTGGCGGTGTAAACGTAGTTTGCGCCGGTAAATTCGGTGTTTACGGTAGGTTTATCGACAACCTCCGCTTGGGTTACGGTAAGCGTGCCGGTAGCCGGAGTAAAGGTATAGTTCGTAGCGGAAAGGTCGCTTACGACGGGGGTGATGACGTAAGTGTCGCTAACGTTCTCGGGGTTTGTTTCGTCTTTGTTATAACCGCACGCGAAAGTAACGGTGCCCGTAAGCGCGTTGGCATTACGTAAACCGACTTCGGTTTCGCCGTTTTTAAAGCCCGTTATCGTGTAGGTAAAGGTTGCTTGTTGCCCCATATTAACCGAAGCGTCGTTCGCCTTAACGGTAACGGTGGCTTTAGAAATAGTCGCTTGTTTATTTTCGATTACTAAATCGTTGTGGTTATTTGCCGTGATTTTTACGCTGTAATTATAGGTGCCTGCGTCTTTGATTTGAGGCGGCGTTACGGTATAATCGGTTTCGGTAGAAAGTTTATAATTAACCGTTGCCGTTTGGCTGTTTACGGTTGTAACCGCCACGGTTAAAGCGTTGTGATACGTACCGTCGTAAGTGCCGGTGTAAGACGTTATATTCGCGGTAATAGTCGCTTTTTGTATGGTATAAGTACCCTC
The DNA here is from genome assembly GCA_934278995.1 of uncultured Clostridia bacterium. Taxonomy (GTDB): domain Bacteria; phylum Bacillota; class Clostridia; order Christensenellales; family Borkfalkiaceae; genus UBA4636. Next base: position 14,073 of record CAKQWM010000007.1, on the reverse strand, counting down.
AGTAAAACTGACGGTGTAGTTATTGTTTATGGCGGTGCCTTTTATTTTGTAAGTTCCGGCGTCCGTCGTGGTTGAAAGCGTAACTGTGTTGTCGCTTTGGTCGGTGGTGTAAAGGCTGACGATTGTGTTTATACCGTCCTCGTTTGCGACCGCGTCCGTCGTAGTTGCGGTTAAGGGCTTATCGGTTAGGTGGTCGTTGCCGTAAGTAGAAGATTTATTCGCAATAGTTACGGCAATCGAGCGTTTAGTTATCCCGTAAGTGCCGTCTTGGAATGTGATATCGTAGTTTTGCGCGGGGAAGTCTTGTTTTTGACTACCCGTGATGTCGTAAGTACCGACGGGGGAAGTTTTGTCTGCCGTGGTAGAAAGGGTATAAATATCGCTTTCGTTATCGCCCGTAACTATGGCGGGGTTGAGCGTACTTGAAACTTGCGCGGTTAAGGGGTTAACGACGAGGTGGTTTTCGCCGTAAGTAGAAAATTTATTCTCAATAGTTACGATAATCGGGCGCGGTGAAACGGTGGCGGTTAGAGGTTCGATAATTTTGTCACCGTGGTTGGGCGCGGAAAGTTTGACGCTGAAAGTAATGGTCTCCGCGTTTTTAATGGTGAGTGTATCGCTCCAAGTTGTGCCGTTCGTGCTATACTTGTAGGAAAGCGTTTGATCGTTTACCGTTTCTGCGGTAACGCTCGTCGTAACGCTGCGTTCCTCTCCGTCGTAAGTACCGGAATATGTCGTAATGTGCGGGTTCGTGATTTCCGCCGGCGTAATATGGAATTCTAATGTTTTGGGGGCGGTTGCGTTTGAGTTGTCGCTCGCGTCCTCCCAAATATAGTTGCATTTGCCGTCTTGGGTTGTCGGTAAAGTTACGGTCAAAACGTAATCGCCTACGTTTATCGCTTTACCGTCCGGCGTTGCTTGACTGCCGGTTACGGTAATCGACCACATTTCACCGGGGACAAAATCTTTATCGCCGTGGCTTACCGTCGGTTGTTTAGCCTCGCCATTGTAAACGAAAGAAGTAACGCTTCCCCACATCAGGGTGACTTCCCTCGTCGTTATGGTGTAGGTGCCGGTTTCGTTGCCGGTTGAGGGGGTTTCGCCGTCCAAAAGGGCAATTCCGCCGTTTGCCATGGGTTGGGTTTGGGGCTTACCCGCAACGTTGCTTGCCGTATTATTTGCGAAAGCAACGGCTGTATTGCTTGCCGTATTGTTTGCGAAAGAAACGGCGGTTGCGCCTGCGCCAACGTATAGGGCGAGGGGGTTCGCTTCGGCTTCTCTTTCGCCGTTAAAGGCTACCGTTTGCCCCTGCGTTTGGGTGGCTTCGCCCGGATAGACAAAGTTTACTTTGTAGTTGGCGTTGATAAGGTTGTTAGTATTTTCAACGAGCGCGGAGCCTTTTATTTTGTAACTTCCGGCGTTCGACGTGGTTGAAAGCGTAATTTCTTTGTCGCTTTGGTCGGTGGTGTAAAGGCGGACGATTGTTTTTAAGTTTCCGGAAAGGTTGCCGTCAGTCGTGTTTTCGGCGTTTGCGACAGCGTCGTCCGTAGTTGCGGTTAAGGGGTTACCGGAAAGGTGGTCGTCACCGTAAGTAGAAGTCTTGTCGGCTACGCTTACCGTTATATCGCGCTGTTTTATAGTAAAGGAAATTACGGCGGCGCATTGTTCCGTGCCGTCGTTGGGGTTTTTGACGTAATTTAGTTGTGTAATTGCGGCATCGACCGCCGCTTTTTTGCTCGAAGTTTGAGTAGTGTTGTAGTTGTCGTTGGTGGTTGCCTTTATTACGCATTGATATACGCCGGCGTTGGTGGGGAGCGCGCCGTCCGTGAGCGGTTCGCTACACCCGACGATTTGCCCGATAGAATTGATTCTTGCGGTACGTTTATAGGCGTAAGTAAAACCTAAGCCGACTTCTTCCCATTTCGACCACGGGGACGCGTCGGTTTGTAAATCGCCGTATTCGTCGTCGGAAACTTTTACCTCGAAACTTCCGCCGTTGTAGGTAAAGGTTGTCGGATTTTCGGCTTTTAAAGTATCGCGGTAAAAAGCCGTTTTTTGTTGCGCCGGCGCGTTCTGTGTGTTTTGCGCGGTTTCGGTGTAATCTATCTTGAGATAGCGGGTGAGAATAGGCTCATCGCCGCCAGAGGTGTTCGCGGTTTCGCTGTTAAGGTAACTGAAATTGTTGCCGTAAATTTGCTGAATGTGAATGTTCCACTTGGAAACACCTACCGACGTTATCGCAACAACCGCCAAAAGGAGCGCTATAACGAAATATTTGGCTTTATATAAGGCTTGCGCTGCCGCCGTCGCTTTGGCGGTTGCTTTGTCGCTCGCTTTGGCGCTCACGTTTGCTTTCGCTTGCGCTTTTGCCGTTGCTTCGCCGTTTGCTCTGCTTGCGCCGAAGTTAGCCGTCGTTTTGTCGCTCGCGTTCGCTTTCGCTTCGCCGTTTGCGCGCGTGAAATTTTCGCGGCTGTCGCTTTCGTTTGCTCGCATTTTTCGTTATACCTCCTTGTTCTTATTTTTATCCTTGTTTGTACGTTTGTTGTTTGGGTTAGCACGCGCCGTCGGGCGCAATTCATGACCGCAAGGTCAATTCACGTTGCGTCAGCAACAATTCATGACCGCAAGGTCAATTCTCGTCCTCATCAGGCTTCACCTGGTAGGGGGAGCTGTCGGCAAAGCCGACTGAGGAGGTTGGAAAGCGGATGAGGTTGGCAAAGATTATATAGCCACCCTCATCAGGCTCTACGAGCCAGCTTCCCCCACAGGGTGAAGCCTTTCATGCGCGGTTACGCGCAATTCACGTTGCGTCAGCAACAATTCATGACCGCAAGGTCAATTCACTATTGACAATCCCTCCGTCACGCTGACGCGCGCCACCTCCCTTTGCACAAAGGAGGCTTGCACGCGTCGCAAGACGCAATTCACGACCGTAAGGTCAATTCCTTATCAGCCTTCACCTGGTAGGGGAAGGTGGCATTTTCGCAAGAAAATGACGGATGAGGTTGGAAAGCCTATGAGGTCGTAAAAGATTATATAGCCACCCTCATCAGGCTCTACGAGCCAGCTTCCCCCACAGGGTGAAGCCTTGCACGCGTCGCAAGACGCAATTCATGACCGTGAGGTCAATTCACTATTGACAATCCCTCCGTCACGCTGACGCGCGCCACCTCCCTTTACACAAAGGAGGCTGATGTGGTTAAGTGATTCTATGCGTTGGGGGCGACGTCGGTGATTTCTACGTTTGTGGGGTGGGGGCGACGTCGGTGATTCTTACGTCTATCATGGGTTGCATGAGGTTCTGTTCGTCTTTTTTCATCTGCGAATAAATAGTCTGAAAGTCGCCGGCGGAAGGTGCAACCGTGTAACGGAATTTAAGCGTTATATCTCCGTTTTGAAGATCGTTCGGATCGAAAACGAGCATTACTCTGAAACTCGCGTTCGTTCTAAAACTTCCCGCGCCGTATTTGTCGTAATTCAAATCGGTCGGCGACGTGTTCGCGTCGATTTTCGTGAAAGCGGACGGTAAATCGTTGTACGAGCCGTCTGTTACAGAGCATTTTAAATTGTCGAAAAACGCGCTGTAAGTGCCTCCGTATAAAAACATCAGCGTAAAGTCGGCGTAAAGGGTTTTGTTGTTGTCGTTGTTTTCACGGACGAGTTCTTGACACGCTGCGTTTTTAAGCGTGTAAGTAACTTCTATCGTCGCTTGGTTCGTTACTTTTCCGTCGCTAACAAAGCCGGTGGGGAAGAGGTTTATTTTGTTCGTAAGGTCATTGCTTCCGCCTTGAAGTTCTATGTAGTCGTAACTGTTGATGATGCCGTCCGCAACGAAACTGCCGTTCGCGCCGTTGTTCGTGATTTCATGCCCGATTATCGTCCACGCCGCGAAACCCGTCGCAAATATCAGAAGAGGTACGGTTACGTACAAAATCAAGGCGAACTTCTTCACGCTCGTCTTAGACAAAAAACCGAATATTTTGTTTTTCGTTTTTGTGGTCTTCATAACCGCTCCTTTTTTTGGTTTTTTTTGTGTTGTTTTTATGGGGTGGGGTTTTTATGTGTTTCCTTGCAAGGCTCCCTTGCAAGGCTCCCTTGTTATAGGCCCCTTTGTGTAAAGGGGGCTGGCGCGTAGCGCCTGAGGGATTGTAAACAGTGAATTGACCTTACGGTCGTGAATTGTTGCTGACGCAACGTGAATTGCTCCTGTTGGTCGCGTGAATTGCGCGTGACCGCGCGTGCAAGGCCCCCTTGTGTAAAGGGTGCGCAGGCGTTAAACGGATAACACAGTGTGTTGTCCGTAGCCGTAGCCCGAAGGTCGTAAGACCGAGGCGGAGTCTGGCGCGTAGCGCCTGAGGGATTGTAAGTTACCAAAGGGATTTAATTATCCGTTACCGAAGTTTATCAACCATTACAGAGTTCTTTACGGCGATATCGATGTATTCGCACACGCCGCGAAAGTTACCGGTCACTTGATTGTTCGGAATACGAATAACTTTCAATCCGTAACCTTGTAAAAAACTACTGCGCGCCGTGTCTTTTTCTACGTTGATTTCTTCGTAATGCTGAGAACCGTCAAGTTCTATTACGAGTTTTGCTCCGGCGCAGTAAAAATCAGCAATATATTTGCCCAAAACTTTTTGTCTTGAAAAGCGGACAGGATAATTACGAAGAAAATCGTACCATAGACGCTTTTCTTCTTTTGTCATTTCCTTGCGCAAACGTTTTGCAAAGGGTATTAAATGCGTGTTGTGTTTTGTTTGCATAACAATCCCTCCGTCGCGCTGACGCGCGCCACCTCCCTTTGCACAAAGGAGGCTAACAAGGTCTGCGAATTATATAACAATCCCTCCGTCGCGCTGACGCGCGCCACCTCCCTTTGCACAAAGGAGGCTAACAAGGACGGCGAAATATATATCTAATAATATATACGCGTAATATATACGCGGGAAATTGCGATTTACTCTATTATACATAGACGGGCAAAGTGTGTCAAGCGAATTTTCACCAAATATTCAAAATATAATAAATAAAAATGATTTTCAACCGAATATTTATTTTGCAAAAATTTTTTTGAAAATTTTCAAACGTTTTTGCCCTCTCGGGGATACATATATAATAGATTATCGGTGACGTAAATTTTTTCGATATTTAATTACGCCGTTTTTACCAAATTTTGACAAAAATCGAAAATATTCGTAAAAATTGTTGACAAACACAAAAAAATCGGTTATAGCAACATCACGTACACCGAAATTTCGCGTGTTCAGCTAAAAATTTCGTCGCGTTTTTTCGCTTCGTTTTTTATTCCGAACGTCGAATATTTATAAATTTGATGCATTTTTGTTTTATCAAAGTTTCTGCATAAATCGTCATTTATACAGACAAACAGCGCTTGTTTGTCTTTTACGCAACTTACAATTTACCTATCCGTATCAGCCTCCTTTGTGCAAAGGGAGGTGTCACGCCCCGCCGTGACGGAGGGATTGTTTTATATAATTTGCAATTCCTTTTCAGGCTCCACCTGGTAGGGGGAGCTGTCGCGTTAGCGACTGAGGAGGTTGGAAAGCCTATGAGGTTGGAAAGCCTATGAGGTTGGAAAGCCTATAAGGTCGTAAGAGAATTATATAGCCACCCTCATCAGGCTCTACGAGCCAGCTTCTCCCACAGGGTGAAGCCTTTCCGAGAGTTGAAAGCCTTTCAGAAGGTTGGAAAAACGCCGATAATCGGCTTATAGGTTGACTTTTACCGCCTTTCACGCGTCGCAAGACGCAATTCACGTTGCGTCAGCAACAATTCACGTCCTTATTCGCCTTCACCTGGTAGGGGAAGGGGGACCGCTCGCGGTGGATGAGGTTGGAAAGCGTGTGAGGTCGTAAAAGAATTATAAAGCCACCCTCATCAGGCTCTACGAGCCAGCTTCCCCCACAGGGTGAAGCCTTTCTGTAGGTCGTAAAAGATTATATAGCCACCCTCATCAGGCTCTACGAGCCAGCTTCTCCCACGGGGTGAAGCCTTTCCGAGAGTTGAAAACCTTTCAGAAGGTTGGAAAAACGCCGATAATCGGCTTATAGGTTGACTTTTACCGCCTTTCACGCGTCGCAAGACGCAATTCACGTTGCGTCAGCAACAATTCACGTCCTTATTCGCCTTCACCTGGTAGGGGAAGGGGGACCGCTCGCGGTGGATGAGGTTGGAAAGCGTGTGAGGTTGGAAAGCGTATAAGGTCGTAAAGATTATATAGCCACCCTCATCAGGCTCTACGAGCCAGCTTCCCCCACAGGGTGAAGCCTTTCACGCGCGGTCACGCGCAATTAAACGTTGCGTCAGCAACAATTCATGCGTCGTAAGACGCAATTCACGCGCGGCACGCGCAATTAAACGTTGGTATTAACGGGGGTTACCCGTCGATATAATAATCATTATATTAAAAGTTCGCCGAAAAGGCGAATAAAAGGAGAATGACATGAAAAAGAAATTCTTACTCCCCATACTCAGCGTATGTATGGTAGTAGCGCTCGTCAGCGTCGGCTTCGCCGCCTGGCTCATTACCGGTCATCATACTGAAGATGCACAAGGTCAATTCGTAACTTACGACGTTTCTAATGAATATTTTAAAGTTACGGTAACGCCTACGGGTGCGGGTGCCAACGAAAACAAGATTGTTTTTGGTAAGCCGGCAACTGCTACAGTTAACCCTACTACTAATTGGTTTCAGTTTGATAGTGATGTGGGAAATGCAAGTCTTTCGGTTACTTTCACGATTACCATTGACGCCGACGTTGATTTTGTTGCTGATTCTTTTACACCGGCAACTGTTTTGCGTTCAAACAAGATTAAACTTAAATTAACGGAAACTCCTAAGACGCCTGCCGCAAGCACTGATTACAATAAATTCGATACCGCTAAAGGGAGTAATTACGTAACCGCTCCTACGTTTAAAATTAACGATGCTGATACTAATGCAACCGTTACCGGCGCAACTATGGCAGATGGTTACACGATTGAGTTGCAGGCAAACGATTTCGCTATCGGCGCCGATAAAAACGCGACCGCAACCGTAGCCGTTACGTTTGCATGGGGCAGTGCTTTTGGTAGCCAAAATCCCTACGTGTACTACAATGGTTTAGCCGGTGGCGCTAATGATACCAACAGACAGGCTGCGCAAACTGCTATGCATGCGCTTTATGGATTAAACAATACTACTTACTACGTAATACCCAGCGTTGAAGCCTAATTCAGGGCGTACTACGTAAAAACGTTTAACAATTTTAAAATAATAATTTTAAAAGGTGAGTAAAATGAAAAACAAAAATTCTACGCGGCGCTCGTTCGGGCGCAGGGCGCTTGCTTTCGGTATAGCCATGTTCGCTATGGTTACCCTTACCGCGGTAGGTTTCGCCGCCTGGTTGATTTCAAGTAACGCAACCGCGGAAGGCAACGGCGGTATCGTAACCGAAACCGTTACGCAGGCTAATATTAAACTTACCATTGACAACGTGAGTGACAAAGGCGAACTTACCGACGGTAGCGGTAATAGATACGATATAGTTTTCAGTTTGCCCGATGACGCAAGCGGGCTTGTGACCTTCCAGGATAACGGCGGTAAAGATAAAGGCGAACAATTAAACTTTGCTTTTACCGGCAAAGTTGAACATTGGGAAAGAGTCGGTTCGTTAAAGTTTACCGTAAGGGTTCCCGATTGCATCGTTGCGGCGGCAGGGCTTAAAAAGACCGGCGAAAACTGGACTTATACCGCTCGTGACGCTTACGTTCAACTTCCCGAATACGCTATGGATAAAGACGGTAACGCTTTACCTAAAGTCGTAAACGGTAGTTGGAGTAGTAGTGAAATGACCGAACCCGTTACGTTTACTAATATTTCGGACGCAAGTGCTGCTTTGTCCGCAACGCTTACGAATGGTAGTATCGCAATAACCGCTCCTACTACGGGTACGACGGCTGATTTTGCAGGCACGAATTTAGCGTTCGGTTGGGGCGCAAGATACGGTCATATCAACCCCGCAACTACTATTAACTCGGCTGATTGGGCGAATATCGCAAACACCGGCATAACGAGAGATACCGAAGCTAACGGTACTTATAAGAGTTATATTCCTAACCAGGTTGCTCTCGAACTTTTAAAATTACAGGCAATCGTTAACGGCGTTACGCTCGATACTTATATTACCGCTGCCGGCATTACCCTCGGCGGAAAAACTATCGACGCATACGTTAAAGAAGCAACTAATTCTCAAACCGTTGCAAACGAGCTTGCTACACTTCAGACAAAAATGTCCGAAGTAATTTACGCTGACGGTTTTGCTAAACCTACGTACAAACTGTACATAGAGGCTATCGTAAGATAACAAGCCCACTACTTTATGTTAAGCAAATTGCTTTTCTTTAGGCAAACTGCTTTACGTTAAGATAACAAGCACACTGCTTTTCATTAAGCAAAGTGCTTTGCGTTAAGTAAATTTCTTTTCATTAAGATAACAAGCAAATTTCTTTTCGTGATATACCCGCGGGCGGATTGATTTATAGCAATTCGCCCACGGGATAGATTGATTTATACGGGGTTGAGAATTGCTCCCTTCGGTCGCATGAATTGCGCCTGACGGCGCGTGAATTGTTGCTGACGCAACGTGAATTGCTCCCGTTGGTCGCATGAAAGGCGTGAAAGGCTTCACCCTGTGGGAGAAGCTGGCTCGTAGAGCCTGATGAGGGTGGCTTTATAATCTTTTACGACCGCATAATCTTTGCAATCTAATACGCTTTCCAACCTAATACGCTTTCCAACCTCCTCAGTCGCTAACGCGACAGCTCCCCCTACCAGGTGGAGCCTGATAAGGACGCGGGAAAGGCGAAAAAGGTCGGGCGAAATATATATAACAATCCCTCCGTCACGCGGGGCGTGCCACCTCCCTTTACACAAAGGAGGCTAAAAGGACGCGTGAAAGGCGAGAAAGGGCGTTGATTGAGTAACGAAAAATTAAGTAGAAAGTGGGGCTATAAGACCGATAACGCGCCGTTTTTGTTAAAAACGACCGCTGTTTCCGCGCTTTACGACGGTAGGCGTTTCGTCTTTTTTTGCGCCGTTAAGCGCATATTTTTTTACGCGCACGCGCGTGGGCTGCGTAAGGCTTCACCCTGTGGGGGTGCGAAGGTAAAAAAACGAATTGCTTTGGCAATTCAATTCATGGAGCGAAGCGAGAATTCACGGCGTAGCCATTTCACGACGAGTTTACTCGTCAATTCATACAAAGGAAAAACATAATGACAAATAACCTTATCGACTTGTCAAAGCAATTTGCCGTAGATGTTATCAACTTTTGTGATATGTTACGCGGTCGTAAAAAAGCATCCGTAATATTAAGTCAGTTGATAAGAAGCGGTACGAGTATAGACGCAAATATTCACGAAGCAAGTTACGCTTCGAGTAGATCTGATTTTGTAAATAAATTGCAAATTGCATTAAAAGAGTGCAATGAAACTAGTTACTGGTTAGACGTCTTTCATGACGCTTTGGTCATTACAGATGTTGAATACTTGCCGATGTTTAATCAATGCAGTAAAATACGGAAATTATTGGTGACGTCTGTCAATACGGCTAAGGAAAACGGAACCAACAAGGAAGTGTGAATTGCTCCCGTTGGTCGCGTGAATTGTTGCTGACACAACGTGAATTGACCTTACGGTCGTGAATTGTTGCTGACGCAACGTGAATTGCTCCCGATGGTCGCGTGAATTGTTGCTGACGCAACGTGAATTGCTCCCGATGGTCGCGTGAATTGCGTCTTGCGACGCGTGAATTGCTCCCGTTGGTCGCATGAATTGCGCCTGACGGCGCGTGAATTGCTCCCGTTGGTCGCATGAATTGCGTCTTGCGACGCATGAATTGCGTCTTGCGACGCGTGAATTGCTCCCGATGGTCGCGTGAAAGGCTAAAAAGGAAATTTTACATGAACGCATTAAGTTGTATAGGACAACTTTATAATCTGATTTCCGCGGGGCGCGCGAACGTCGGCGCTACGATATCGAACGGTATTATTACCGCGGGGCGTGAGAACGTCGGCGCTACGATATCGAACGGTATTATTACCGCGGGGCGTGAGAACGTCGGCGCTACGATATCGAACGGTATTATTACCGCGGGGCGTGAGAACGTCGGCGCTACGATTTCGAATAGTTTGATTTCCGCGGGGAGGCTCGATAGTCAGGGGCTTGCGCTAATCGTTGCGGCTATAGCGGTTGCGTGTTTTACGGTGGTTTTTACGGTACTTTTCGTAAACTATCGTAAGTTCGCTGTTGCGGAAGTGGCTTCCGGCAAAAGAGATATCGAACTTATCGAATTATACTTTCACGAAAGGGAAAAATCGGTACAGATTCGTAAAAAAGCGCTCAGAATTTTAAAAGTCGTAATATATACCGTACTTATGGCGTTTATCACGGTTTGTCTTGTGTTTACGGCTTTCGTAAGGTTTTCAAAAGACGTGCCTATAGGCACAAAGTCGCTTATGGTGGTCGCGTCAGGCTCCATGAGCGAGAAAAACAAACTCAACGATTATCTTTTTACAAACAACTTAAACGATCAATTTCCTACTTACGCGATAATCGTTCTGGAAAAAGTCGATACGTCGAAGATTAAACAGTACGACGTAATCGCTTACCGCCACCCGAGCGGAAAAACTTATATTCACCGCATAAGAAGCGTCGAAACGGCTTCGGACGGAAAAATAACTTACCGTACGAGAGGGGACGCGGTCGCTTCGGACGATCAGTCAAGCACCACGATGAACGTCGTTACGACGCCCGATGACGTTATCGGTAAATACACCGGCGTATATATTCCGTTTTTGGGGGCTTTCGTGCAGTTCATGCAGTCGGCGGCCGGTATGGTAACCGTGGCAGCGCTCGTTTTTTGTCTGTTTATGTTCGACAGAAACACTCAAAAAATCAACGACGCTCAGGACAAACGAACGGATTACCTCGTTAAAGCGCTCGATATTAAAGATATACATGAAGATTCCGAAATCACAGTGGATTTCGTTGAAAAAATTTACCTCGATAAAGTTGGCTACCTTTTGAACGAACACGGCGCTTCTATTCACGTGGAAGATAAATACGTGGAACAAGTAGAACAACAACACGTGGAAAACTTGGAACAAGTAACAGAATACGGACGTGTGGAAAAAGTAGAACAAGTAGCGGAACACGTGAAACAAAAAATAGAAGAAGAACGCGTGGAAAATGATAAGCCGAATGAAATAGTCGTTTCGGATATAGAAACGCACGAGGAAGAATGAATTGCGCGTAAAGACGCGTGAATTGTTGCTGACGCAACGTGAATTGACCTTGCGGTCATGAATTGTTGCTGACGCAACGTGAATTGCTCCCGATGGTCGCATGAATTGCTCCCGTTGGTCGCATGAATTGCTCCCGATGGTCGCATGAATTGCTCCCTTCGGTCGCGTGAATTGCTCCCGTTGGTCGCGCGAAAGAAAAAAAGGCTTCACCCTGTGGGAGAAGCTGGCTCGTAGAGCCTGATGAGGGTGGCTATATAATCTTTTACGACCGCATAATCTTTGTAACCTAATACGCTTTCCAACCTCATCCACCGCAAGCGGTCCCCCTTCCCCTACCAGGTGAAGGCAAAAAAGGTCGCGTGAAAGGCTGACGTTAATACAAAACACAACGTTAAAACAAAAAACGGTACAAAAATCAATACAAACAAAAAACAACACAAAACACAATATTAAAATAAAAAACAACACACAAACCACAACACAACACAAAACGCAAAAACAACGCTAAAAATATAACGTTAATCAATACAAACAACACTAAAAAACAATACGGCAGGAGAAAAATTATGCTGAAAGTAGTTTTTACAAGAAAAAATTTAATTGCCATCGCATTAAGCTGTCTTTACTCGTTTTTAATGGTATTCGTCGGCTTTTGCATTGACGGCTCTTTCAAGTTTATGAGCGCTAAAAACCCCATAAACAGTCTGGCGGTTTCAATAGGTCTTACGACCGTTACGCCCACGCTTTCGGGCTACGTTGCGTTAGGACTTTTGGCACTGTTTATTTCCGTTGCCGTTTCCGCAATAATTTACGAGAGAAGGGTTTTCGCCGTTTCGGGTAAAAATCCGTACGCTCCCAAATCGATTTTGTGGTACGTTATAACCTTCGTCGGGTGCATCGTACTCGCGCTCGGCGTGGGAACGCTTATACAAAGCCCGATAACCAAGGAAAATTTAGGCGTTTTATATACGTTTATATGGAATTCTTTCGCGTTGTCGCTTTTGCTTTACGTCATATTGTTTATAGGCGTCGGTTCGGTGGTTATGCTCGTAACCAACTTTTTGCTCGTCGATAAGCCTTTCAGGTTTTTCTCTAAAGACGACGAACCCGTTTTCGACGACGATGACGTAACTCACGATATTTCCGGAAGTTTCGACGTCGATCAGGATACAAACGTCGCGGCAGGAGCCGGATACGCCGGTGGAACAGGCTCCGGAACAGGCGCGGGCGGCGACGGCGACGGTAGCGTAGTCGCTAAATCGGCTCAACTCGACGACAGAGAAAAGGTCTTCCCCGAACTTTGCAGTGTTGACGAAAAGTACGAGGGTTACGACGCCGTTCCCGTACAATCGGACGAGGTAACTTTACCCGCTTTGGCGGAAGGTTTCAGAAACTACCTTGCAAAAACGGAAGAATTATACTTCGATATCGACACGATTCGTTTCTTTATATCCGGCTTCGGCGCTTCCCATTTTGAAATTCTCGAAGGTTTGTCGGGGACGGGTAAATCGTCGCTTCCGAGGTATTTTTGCGAATACGTCGGCGGTAAAGTTCTGTTCTTGCCCGTTCAGGCTACCTGGCGTGACAAAACGAGTATTCTGGGCTTCTTTAACGAGTTTTCTCAGACTTACTCCGAAACGGAATTTTTGATAAGTCTTTACGAATCCAACTTCGGTACCGACGAAATCAACGTTTACGTACTCGACGAAATGAACATTTCGCGTGTGGAATATTATTTTGCCGATCTTTTGTCCGTTCTCGAATACCCCGTGAAGGATTGGAAGATTAAAATAATGAACGTTCCGCATACTTTCGTTCCGCCCATCAAACTCGAAGACGGATACGTAAGAATCCCCGAAAACAGTTACTTCGTGGGGACAGCAAACCGCGACGACTCGACCTTTACGATTACCGACAAGGTTTACGACCGCGCCATAACCATTAACTTTGAAACCCACAACGAGCCGTTTACCGTAACGGAAGAGGTCAGCCCGATTAAACTTTCCGGCAGTTACCTTAAAGGGTTATACGACGAGGCTAAGGCGTCCGCAAAGGGGCTTACCTCGGAGGATAAAGCCAAACTCAGAAAAGTTCTCGATTTCGTTTATACCAAATTCGACCTTACCGTCGGTAACCGTATTTTAAATCAGATTTCCGAAGTCGTTCCCGTTTTCGTCGCCGCAGGCGGTAAAAAAGAAGACGCCATCGACTTTATGCTTTGCAAAAAACTGTTCGCTAAACTCGAAGGTCGCTTCGAAGATTACGTAAAAACCGCGCTTAACGAAACTTTGGGCGTGCTTGCGGAAATTTACGGCGCGGGCGTTTTGTTCCGCAGCGAAGCGGTTATCAGAAAGATCGAAAGAACGCTTTAATAAGTGTTTATCAGAAAGATTTAAGAACGCTTTAATAGGCGATTTGCGTCTAAAGACACGTGAAAGGCCCCAAGGCTTCACCCTGTGGGAGAAGCTGGCTCGTAGAGCCTGATGAGGGTGGCTATATAATCTTTTACGACCGCATAATCTTTGCAACCTAATACGTTTTCCAACCTCATCCACCGCAAGCGGTCCCCCTTCCCCTACCAGGTGGAGCCTGACAAGGACGGGCGAATTATATAGAACAATCCCTCCGTCGCGCTGACGCGCGCCACCTCCCTTTACACAAGGGAGGCTTAAAGGGCGCAAGGCTTCACCCTGTGGGAGAAGCTGGCTCGTAGAGCCTGATGAGGGTGGCTATATAATCTTTTACGACCGCATAATCTTTGCAA
>CAKQWM010000006.1 GCA_934278995.1 uncultured Clostridia bacterium | reverse complement strand
TCAAGTCCTCTATTATATAAATTTAACGGACGGCGCAAAAGCGCCGTCCGTTAAATTGGTGCGGATGAGAGGACTTGAACCCCCACGTCGAGGACATAAGATCCTAAGTCTTACGCGTCTGCCGGTTTCGCCACATCCGCAAAAACACGCCCGAAAACGAGCGAAAAGTTTTTGATAAAATAAAGTATTTTAAAAATATTTAAATAAAATTAAAGTCCGGCGTAAAAAGAGCCGAACAATAAAAATTTATCCTGCCCCTACTCGTTAGTAGAAACAGGGTAAAATGGTGGACCATCGGGGGCTCGAACCCCGGACACCCTGATTAAGAGTCAGGTGCTCTGCCAACTGAGCTAATGGTCCGGTGGTGATCCACCGGGGACTCGAACCCCGGACACCGTGATTAAAAGTCACGTGCTCTACCGCCTGAGCTAGTGGACCAAAGATGCTTTTGAATAAAAAGCAGAAAAATTTTATTGGCTGGGGTGGCAGGATTTGAACCTACGGATGCGGGAATCAAAATCCCGTGCCTTACCGCTTGGCGACACCCCAATATAAAAAGACGTAATGGGGCGAGAGATGGGGTTCGAACCCACGACCTCCGGGACCACAATCCGGCGCTCTAACCAACTGGGCGACTCTCGCCATAAAGTATTAAAATGGCGCACCTGGAGGGATTCGAACCCCCGACACACGGCTTAGAAGGCCGTTGCTCTATCCGACTGAGCTACAGGAGCATTAAGCATAGCTTGTGTGCGGATAACTCCAACGCAAATAAATGGAGCGGGTGATGGGAATCGGACCCACGCAACCAGCTTGGAAGGCTGGTGTTCTACCATTGAACTACACCCGCGCTTCACACAATGCTCGAAAATTATAGCAAATGAATTATGAATTGTCAAACGATTATTCGACCTTTTTCAAAAAAATAGCCGATTTTAGCGATTTATTTTCGACTACGCTTAAGTACGCGGTTTTCTCAGATAAATACTCGGTCAAACGATATCTTTCCTCCTGTTTTTTGCGGATTTTGGAAGGGTAAATACGCGGCAGAACGACAAACCGTTTAATATAAGCGCATATCTGCAACTATTCATCCGTTTGTAATTTAATAGTTGTTTTTTGAAAATTTGCAACAAAAAAAGCCGATAACGGGCTTATAGGCTTACTTTTTAATTTTTAATGCTTTAAATACGCTACTATATTTTCGATTTATATTATCGTCAATCGAATTGATTTTTAAATAAAAAACGGTTTTTCCGTTTGCCGAATATAAAATTCGGCAAACGGTCGTAAGAAGTTTATAAGTTAACCTTAGTTACACGCCCATATACGTCTTTAATTTTCAAGAGGTTCAGACGATATAAGTTTTAAATTTTTATGAATTTTAACGCGTTTTATGACGTCTTTACGATATAAAACGGTTATAATCACCGCAACTATAATTACGGAAAGAACGACGCCTATCACGATTAAAAGATTACCGAGCGAAGCGCCCCCTACTTTCGAGGTTTCCCACATATTGTTAAGGCTTCTTATTTCGTCGTCCGAAAAACACTTCATAACCGTACAACGATTGATGACGTCAAGCCCCGGATACTGCGTATGACACTGGCGGTTTTGCGAGGCGGTGTACATTTTATATTCTTTGTAGCCGTCTTCGCCTTCCTTAACCGAGTTAAAGAAATACGATAAATCCGTAACGAAAAGTTCGGTTTCGACGTCTTTTTCGACGCCTGTTAATTTATTGTCGTCATCATATACGGGTAAATTGATTTTATATAAGTTTTCGCCCGTTTTCAAAGAAGCAAGGGTTGCTTCGTCCAGATCGCCGATATATTCTTCGGTAAAATATTCGTCGTCAATCTTTACGGCGTCTTCGTTGGTTTCGTCGGACGGCATTAAAACGTAAGTTCCGTACCATTCAAGAGCGTTTTCAAACATTACGTCGCCCGCGATAGACGAAGTATATCCGATATAGTTCATGTTAAGACGAGCGGATTGAGGCAACGAAACAAAATTTATAAACAGTCTTGCAAGTTCCTTGTTCGCGCCTTTGGGCATCGCCCATCCGTCGAAAAAGATATTGCTTCCCTCTTCGGGAACGGCGTACTCTAAAAGGACTTTTCCGCCGCTTGCTTCTTCGGCAAAATCCATAGTATAAACGGCGTCGCCGCTCCAGGCAAAGTTTATTTGTATTTTGCCCTGAGCCATATCCTTTTTACCGCTATCGACTTCATAGCCGAACAATCTCGATTTGAGGGAAGTCAGCGCTTCGCCCGCTTTGGCAATGGATTGTTCGTCCGTTTTATTGAAAATTTCGGTAAGTTTTTCGTTATAAGCGATTGCGGAGAGTTCTTTGTTATCGTACGCTTTTTTAAGAGCGGTGAGTTCGTCGCGGTAAACGTAACCTATTGCGAGGATATAACTGTCTCTTACGCTGTCTTTGATGGTTCCGCCGCCGTAATATCTGTCATCCCATAAAAGCGACCAGTGTTTCGCGGCTTCCGCATCGACGAGTTCGGGATTAAAAACGTAACCCATCGTACCCCACATATAACAGTTTGCGTAATCGTAAAGGCATTTTTCGGTTCCGTCATTAGCCTGAATCTTCAATTTTTTAAAGAGGCTTCTGATGTATTCCGATGAGTTTTCGTCGTAAATTTTCATATCCTCTCTGCCGTTATCCGAAAGCGGTTCGAGCATGTCCTCTTTCATCATCTTTAAAAGCATGTATTCCGACGGACAAACGAGGTCGTAAGAATAACTTACTTTTCCGCCAATCTCTTTTTTGGAAAGGTTAAGTTCGTTATACATGTTTTCGTTGGTGCCGAAAGTGGAATATTCTACCCTGACGTTGCGGTTAAGAACTTCTTTGCAATAACTTTCAAACAGATAGATTAAATCGACGTATTCGTCGTCGCCTTTAAGTTCGTAGTTTCCGGAAGTATAATCCGACCAGCCGATTTTGTTCGCGTCGGATTCCGAAATATATTCTTCCCAGTTATATATTTTAAGGACTTCGACGTTATCGGTATCCTTTGAAAAATCAACGCCGAGAAGAGAATATCCTATAATTGCGCCGCACATCGTAGCAACGATAAGAACGGAAAGTACTTTTTTCATTAGGCTACCTCCCTTTCCTTGACTTTTTTGTTCGCCGAAAGATTTACCGCAACTACCGAAATAATTATTACGGCAAATATTATAGCCGAAAGCGCGCGTAGCGCCGGTATCGACGTATTAGCCGAGTTCTTTGCGTAAGCATTGTACGCGTAAGTCGATATAGTATCTATCGTCGAAGGTTTTGTAAAGTTGGTTATGATGTAATCGTCGAGCGACAAAGTTATGGCAAGCATAAAACCCGACGCTATACCGGGCATAATTTCCGGTATGGTTATCGTGAACAACGCTTTAAGCGGCGACGCGCCGAGATCAAGCCCCGCTTCGTAAAGATTCGGATCCATTTGTTTGAGTTTGGGCAAAACGCTCGTTACGACGAACGGAAAGGTCAACACGACGTGCGCGATAAGAAGCGAGCCGTAAGTTCTCGGGAAAAGCAAAATCGAACATACCAAAGCAAGCGAGATCGCCGTTACGATTTCCGCGTTTACTATGGGTATCTGGGTTACCGTGTTGAAAATTTTAAAAACCTTTCGTTTGCTGTAAAACATTCCGATTGCGCCCATGGTTCCCAGAACGGTCGAAATAGCGCTTGCGGAAAGAGCAAGCAAAAGGGTGTTTTTTATAGCGTTTAAAATCTTTTGATCGGTAAACAACATTTTATAGAGAGAAAAATTCCACTCTTTTGACCAACTTCCGATTTCGGTAGAAGCGTTGAAACTATAAACCACCAAAAGCACTACAGGAGCGTAAAGAATTATAAGAACAAGCCACAAATACGTAGCGTGAAAAATCTTTTTTACCATAATCCGCCACCTCTCGTACTTGTACTTGTATTTTCGGTAAACTTACCCGATAAAAGCATGGTACCGAAGATAAAGAATAATAAAATAAGCGAGATTGCCGAACCCGTATGCCAACTGTCGGCAGTACCTATGTTGAACTGGTTTTCTATAAGTTTACCTATAATGGTAACCTTGCTGTTACCGAGCGTGTCCGAAATAACGTAACTCGTAGTGGTCGGCAAAAGCACCATCGTAACGGCGCTGACTATCCCCGGAAGCGATAACGGAAAAGTCGTCCTTACGAAAGTCTGAAAGGAGTTTGCGCCCAAATCGTTGGAGGCTTCCACTACGTTTTTGTCTATCTTTATCAAAACGGTGTAAATGGGTAATACGGTGAACGGCAAGTAGTCGTAAACCATACCGATTACCGTGTTTACGAAATACCAGTCGGTAACGTTATAAATACCCAGCCCGTCGAGAGCGAACAAAAGTTCTTTCATGGCGGCGGTTCTTAAAACAAAGTTTATCCACATGGGCAGTATAAACAGTAACAGATAAACGTTCCTTTTTTTAGCGCCGCTTCTCGATAATATGTAGGCGACCGGATAGGCTATCAGAAGGCAGATAACCGTGGTTAATACGGCGAGAGCAAAACTTATAAGCAAAACGTAAAGATTTGAACTTCTCGAAAAAAAGTCAACGAAGTTAGCGAAGGTAAACCGCCCGTTGGCATCGGTAAAAGCGTAAACTACTATCAGAACAAGCGGAAACAATACGAAAACGAGCAGGAAAAGCCCGTAAGGTATGCCCAGATGTTTTCTGGAAAATTTCAAAGCGGTTCCCATGTTATTTCACCTTTAATTTAAGAGTAATGTCTTCCGGAGCGATTTTTACGCTGACCTTGTCGTTTTCGTTCCATAAATATTCGGTATCGACGACAAAGTCCTCTTCTTCCTCGAAAGTACGGATAATGACCTGATAATGGTCGCCTTTATAAATTATGGAGATAATCTGACCGCAAGCCTCGCCGTCCGATTCGTTATCGATAATTTCGATCTTGTCAAGCGGAACCTCGACTTTTACGGGCGTATCGGTAAGGTCGAGTTTTTGCCCGTCTTCCGTTATAAGATAGCCTTCTTCGTCAAGGGTTGAGCCTTGATAAAGTTTTGTAACGTCGCAATCGAACTCGCCTTCGGCAAAGCATACTTTATTGTCCTTTGTGATATACCCGTCGTAAGAGTTTACGAGATATTCCTTTTTCATAATGTGAATATCGTCGGGTTTTATGATGATGCTGACCTCTTCGCCGACTTCTCTTTCTACCGTATCCTGAATGATAATTTCGGTTTTTCCGACCAAAAAAGTCATTTCGTAATGCACGCCTTTAAAGACGGAGGATATAATTTTTCCGTTTACCTGTCCTTTGTCTTTGTTGACGAGGAAAACGTCTTCCGGGCGAACGACGACGTCAACCTTTTCGTGAAGATCGAAATCGTCAACCATGTCGAAAACGTGACCGATAAATCTTACCTTTCTGTCGCCGACTATGGTACCGCTCATTATGTTGCTTTCGCCGATAAAGTCGGCTACAAACGAGTTTTTGGGTTCGTTGTAAATATCCTTTGGCGTACCGATTTGCTGAATTACGCCGTCGTTCATTACGACTATCGTATCGCTCATGGTAAGCGCTTCTTCCTGATCGTGAGTAACGTAGATGAAAGTAATGCCTAATTTTTTGTGCATTTCTTTAAGTTCGATCTGCATATCCTGACGCATTTTAAGGTCGAGCGCGCCCAAAGGTTCGTCAAGAAGAAGAATCTGCGGTTCGTTGACGATTGCGCGGGCAATCGCTATACGCTGTTGCTGACCGCCCGAAAGCGTAGTTACGTCGCGCTTTTCAAATTCTTCGAGGTCAACCATTTTAAGCGCCCTCGAAACCTTTTCGTCGATAACTTTTTTGGAAAGTTTTTCGACCTTTTCCACACGCTTTCCGTTTTTGTCCTGATAAACGTTTTTTACGCGCTTAAGTTTTAAGCCGTAAGCGATATTGTCGTAAACGTTAAGGTGGGGAAACAGCGCGTAACGCTGAAACACCGTGTTTATCGGTCTGAGGTAAGGGGGAATGGACGTGATGTCTTTACCGCCTAAAAGAATTTCGCCGTCGTCAGGTTTTTCAAACCCGGCTATCATTCTGAGCGTTGTCGTTTTACCGCAACCTGAGGGACCGAGCAACGTTACGAATTCGCCTTTACGAATGTAAAGGTCGATGTTATCCACGACTGCCGTGCCGTCGTAGATTTTGGTTACTTTCTTAAGCTCAATGATTTTTTCAGCCATTTTTGCGCTCCTAAAAATAAAAATGTTTATATGCTTATATTTAAATATGTCGATATGTTAAACCGCGATATTCAGTATCCCGTTTGCAAATCAAAACAAACGTAAATAAATGTTGTTTCAAATGCTTTTCTTTGCATTTGTAGGACATAAGCCCGCCTATAAGCCCGTTAAAAGCCTGTTTTATTAAAAAGTCGGAGGGGTTGACACCCAGATTAAAACCGCTTTTTTATCCGTTTTATTTTCAAGATAATGGGTTTTATCCGCTTCAAAGTAAAAACTTTCGCCTTTTTTGACAAGGTATTTTTTCTTTCCTAAAAATAAGTTTATCTCGCCTTCCAGCACGAAACCGAATTCCTCGCCTTCGTGAGGAACGTCTTCTTCGGTTTTTGCCCCCGGCGACAAAACAAGGTGAATAGGTTCCATCATGTTTTTCTGCGCGTTTGGAACAAGCCAGTTAAGCACGGAATTTTCCGTTACTTTTTCGTTGAAGTCCTGCTCGGTAAAAACTACTTTGTCGTCAACGTCAACTTCGGAGAAAAATTCTTTTAAAGACGAGCCGAGAGCCGTCAGTATATCTTTAAGCGTCGCTATCGACGGACTTGTCAGGTCGTTTTCGAGTTGCGAAATATACCCTTTGGATAATTCGCACCTCGATGCGAGTTCTTCCTGAGTTAAATCGCACTGAAGCCTTAACTGTTTTATTTTTTCACCCAATTCCATATAATTTTGGTCACCCCTGAATACAAATAATGTTTTACTAAACTTTAAGTTTAATGAAAATCGTTATACTAAACTTTTGGTTTAACAAAACTAAACTCAATTATATATATGCGCATACGTTATGTCAATCGTTTTTAAGGCGTTTTTTAAAAAAAATCTCGAACTAAACAATTTTTTTATAAGTTACCGAACTTTTTTACTACGCAAAAAAACATACCCGCGTTTTCAAGTAAAAACGATATGCGCCCCAAAAGTATCTAACTTTTGGGGCGCATATCAAAATCGGGTTTGTTTTTTAATAGGTTTTAAATTTTACGTTAAATAAAAACAGGGTAATAATCGACCTATAGAAGGACTTTTATTCTTTATTTTCGTCGGAATTATCCGAGGAGGAAAAACTTTCAAACAGTATTTTTTTATTTCTTTGTCTTAGCGCGTCAACTATATCCATCGGGTTTACTTTATCTAAAGAAATTACCATAAAGTTATCGTTAACGCCGAAATAAACGGTAAGTTTATCTTTATCCGAATCGTAAGTAAGTTTCGTGATTTCTTTAATGGGAATTACGTTTTTCAGAATCCCCCATCTTAACACGAAGTTTTTGTCGTCAACGGCGTAATAAGAAGATACCATTATCGATACCAACAAAACGATAATAAACACCGAAATAAGCGTCGTTATAATAGTACTCATAAGTTTAGATGCGTCATAACCGTTTATAGTTTTAAAAACCGTCATGCAAACCGAAGCAAGCGCAAGCACCAGCGCGCACGACATAACTATATAAACGTAAATTTTAAACTTGAATCTGAATTTTTGCATACAACACCTTAATAAACGCCCTTATTTAATGATTTCTATTTTATATTGTAACACGACGCCGATTAAAATGCAATAAACTTGACACGATAAGAAAAATATATTAAACTTTATTATTATGAGCGTACTCGAAATCAAAAACTTAACCCACCGCTACGACGACAGGTACTTGTTTGAAAAGGCAAACCTTACGGTAAACAACGGCGAACATATAGGCGTAGTCGGCTTGAACGGCGCAGGTAAATCAACTTTTATAAATATAATCACGGGGAACGTATCTCAGGACGAAGGCGAAGTTTTATGGCTTAACGGCATAAGAAAAGGTTACCTTGACCAGCATGCGGATATAGACAGATCTAAAACCGTGATGGAATATCTTGCCTCCTCTTTTTCCTATCTTTATGAAAAGGAAACGAGATTAACCAAATTGTACGAAGATATGGCGACCGCCGAGGGCGACGAACTCGACCGCCTTATCAAAAAATCGGCTAAACTTCAGGACGAATTAACCGACGAAAGTTTTTACGATTTAGACGCTAAAATACGCAAAGTGGCGAACGGGCTTGGTATGAATAACGTGGGCTATAATACCGTTATCGCTAATATTTCGGGTGGGGAGAGAGCAAAACTCATGCTTTGCAAACTACTTCTCGAATCCCCCGACATCATGCTTTTAGACGAGCCTACAAACTTTTTAGACATCGAGCATATCGACTGGCTGATAAGGTATCTTAACGATTACAAAAAGACCTTTCTCGTGATTTCTCACGACATAAAATTTTTGGACGCCGTTTCAAAATGTATCGTCAATATCGAAAACGGAACGATTAAAAAATACTCGGGAAACTATACTTTGTTTTTATCACAGCGCGAAATGAACGCAAAACAGCACGAGGACGCTTACAAACGTCAACAAGCGGAAATTAAACGCATTACCGACTATATCGACAAAAATAAAGCCCGCGCTTCAACGGCGAAAATGGCTCATTCGCGCCAGAAAATGCTCGACAAAATGGAACTTGTTTCTAAACCTATGGTGTTTTACGACGCCGAATTCAACTTCCCTTACGTCGATTTGAATTGCAAAGACTTGTTGATTGTAAATAATCTCGAAGTCGGTTACGACAAAACGCTCATTCCGCCCGTAAATATGCATCTTAACTCGAAATCCCGCCTGTGGATAAGAGGGACAAACGGCGTCGGCAAAACAACCTTTCTTAAAACGCTGATGAGAAAAATTCCGCCGATAAAAGGTAATTTTTTGATTCATCCCGAAGCGAAAATTTTGTATCTCGAACAGGATTTGAACTTCCCTAACCTTGAAAAAACCGCAAGTCAGTATTTTAACGACTGCTTCCCGCTTATGAACGAAAAAGCCCGCAGAAGTTGCCTTGCCAAAGCGGGGCTTATAGGCGAACTTGCGGTAAAACCCATTAAAAATATGAGCGGCGGCGAACAGGTAAGATGTAAACTTGCCGTGTTGACTTGTTTAAAATCAAACTTTCTGATTTTAGACGAACCCACCAACCACCTCGACGTAAAGGCAAAAGAATCCCTCAAAAAAGCCCTTTTAGCCTACGAGGGCTCAATTATCCTCGTTTGCCACGAAGAAGATTTCGCAACTTCTGTTTGCGCCGAAATCTTCGACGCCAAACCCGAAAAATAGCAATATTATAACTTAATTCATTCACGACTAAATTTATATTAAAACAATTAAACTCTTACATTCAACAACTGAACTTATATTAAAAAAAATATATCCTTATATTGAACAACTAAACTAACGTTAAACAATCAGACTCATACAAAAAATCCGCGTATATGCCCGATAACGGGCTTATACGCGGACTTTTATATTATTTTAATTGTATTTTTGTTTTAATGATGAGCCATTGAAATTATTAGTTTGATTAACTGAAATTATTAGTTTGATTAGTTTTTGTTTTAGCGGTAAACCGCTAAAATATAGTTAACCGGTAAGCGGCGGCGACGCTGTAATTTTAAAACATTCTTATTCGCCGATATAAGCATATATACATACGTTAATTAAGACAAAGATAGATTTACGTCAAGCACGGCGAAGTTATTACGAACGAGCGTAAAGTCAATCAGTCAAAAAATTATCAATACCCGAAAGCGACGGCGAGCATTAAAAACGCAATTGACAATACGAGCAGTAAAAGTTGGAACCAGATCGTCTTTTTAAACCACTGTGCGTAACTTACGTCTGCTAACCCCAAGCCGATTAAAAGGGTTCCGCAAGTGGGGAATAAAACGTTGGTGTAACCGTCTGCAAACAAATAGGTTAAAACTATAATGTTCACGCTTAACCCGGGGATCGGCGCCAAGGTTAAAAGCGGAATAATCAAAACCGCTTTTGCGGAAGCGCTCGGTACGAAAAACTCGATTATCAGGACGAACAGATACAATACAAGAACGCCGACGTAAGGAGACGTACCGTTTATAAGACCGTAAAAATAATAGAAAATTGTGTGTAAAATATTCCCGCAGTCGGCGATGTATTTAACGCTGAACGCCAAAATGATTATAATAAGCGATGGCGCGACGTCCTTCATACCGATTAAAAACTGCTTTCCGAGGCTTTTGAAACTTCCGAGAAGTTTTCTTCCGACGATTATCGAGCCTATAATAAACGCAACCCCCATTATAATCATGCTGATATTACGAAGCGGTTTTACGATAATGGCAATCATAACGCCGGACAGAGCAATGGAGAAAAGCAAAATTATCATCGTCGCCTTCTTTTTGTCGGCGATTTTTTCTTCGTCGGTAGTTAAAGTAAAATTTTCGATATCGAATTTGTTTTTACACTTTTTTTCGTCGCGCTTTGCCATAACCGTCATATAAAGCGCCGTTACGATATATAAAAGACAGAAAATCAATATACGATAGCCTATGCCGTCGGTTACAGAAATCCCCGCGTTGATTGCGGCGGTTCCTATCGTAAACGGGTTGGTTATCGCCGTCGTAAACCCTACGCCCGACGTTATAAGTACGAAACTTATCGCCGTAAAGTTTGACCAGTTCATGGCAACGCACAACATGTAAAAGAGCGGATACAATATAAGCAGTTGCTCCTGAAGCCCGAAAACGGCGGATAAAAACATCAGAACGAAGGTTATAACCCATATTGCAAGATACCTTTTGGTATAAAGTTTTCCTATTAAAATTCTTACGAGCGACGTAAGCCCGCCGCTTTCCTGTAAAATTTTAAAAGTACCGCCTAAAATCAATAAAAGCGCTATAACCTGTATTATAGACATATTTCCCTGCCCTATAATAAGAGCCTCGAAAGGCGCCGTAAACCAGCGCCATACGGGAAGACGCGAAGCGCTTTCAATCGTATGATAACTACCCAAAATGATTTTTCCGTTACTGTCGAGGTCGAACTTGCCTGCGGGTATTACATAGGTCATTATACCGACGGCAATAACCACGGCAAGGAGAATACCAACTACCGTCAAAAAACTTTTCAAACCGAATTTAACGGATATTTCCGACATTTTATTGCCTGC
This sequence comes from uncultured Clostridia bacterium, assembly GCA_934278995.1. Classification (GTDB taxonomy): domain Bacteria; phylum Bacillota; class Clostridia; order Christensenellales; family Borkfalkiaceae; genus UBA4636. The sequence goes on along the minus strand of CAKQWM010000006.1, from coordinate 111,058 downwards.
GATTTGTTCTTGCTTTTCGGTATCCTCGATAAGTTTATTCTCTTTGGATTCTTCCGAAAGAACGGTAACTTCTTCTTTTTTAAATTCTTCGTTCATTTTCAACACCGTTAATAATTATTTTCGTAAACGTCTTTTGACGATTGAGCCCATTTAGGATCGTAAAGATTGTGTATTTCCTCCGAACAAACGGTCCACTTTACCATTTTATTAAGGTCGCCGTCCGGATATATTAAGTAATATTCGTTTTCATAATAAAATTCCAAAAATCCCGAAAGAGAAAACGTAAGCGAATATACTTCTTTCGCGCTGAAATCGTAATCGACGCCTAAAAAGTCGCCTTTTAAGTTATCGCCGATTATCTTAAGACCTTCTTGTGAAAGAATGATTTTACCGCGCGTCAGAATCTTTTTGTTTTTAGGGTGTTTGAAAAGTTTATCCGTTTTGAGTTTATAAAGCCCGCCTGTCATTTCAAGAGGCGTAAAGCCTTCGGCAAGTTCTTTTTTTACCTCGGAGCGTTGCCACTTGAACCATGTATCGACGTCGTCGAAATATAATTTATGCCCGCTTTTAATCGTTACGTCGTAATATTCGTTTACCGATACGGTATAACCGCAATCGGTACAAGCCATATTTTCACCTTCGATTTTAAATTTAAATTCGCTTCCGCAATGCGGGCATTTATATATTATTTTGTCAAGCCCGTCAACGTTCGGACGCTTGCCGACGTATTTATAACGGCGGATTTTATTGGTTTTAAATTCATTGTACTTAAACTTTTGCAAAAGTTTGTCGTAAATTTCTTCCTCCGTCATATTTTTAAGATCGTCCGGCGTAAACAAAATATCGTAGTAAAAATCGATTTTACCTTTCTTTACGTCTTTGGAAAATCTGTTCTGACAAAGATACGCGCCTTCGCTTTTACATAAAACTATGGTTGAAGCGGATCTTTTCAAAAACTTGCCGGTGGCGGGGTTGATGGGATGAGTACTGCCGGAAATCGATTGAATACCTTCCGGAAAAAGCGCAAGATTCCCTCCGCGTTTTAAAACCGAATACATCGACTTGGTACACATAAAATCGGGCTGGTATAAATATTTCGAGATAACGCCGAGTTCGGATAAAATACCGTAAAGATACTTCTTCATTATATTTTGATAACCGCAGACTACGTTTACGTTTTTTTCTTTAAAACCGTTCAGCGCGTAAACGAACTCAAGCCTCGACGCGTGAGTCGAAAGAAGTACCACCGATTTGTTTTTGATCGATTTTAAATCGAAACCGTAATGATACTCGACTTTGTTCTTTTTTGAAATTTTGTTAAGTACAAAAAAGAAAATCGACGCTAAAAATCCGTTCGGTTTTTTAATTTTTCTCGAAATTAACTTTTCTCTTAAATCCGACTTCTTCATATTTGTATAAAACATCCGTATAAACGATTTGCGTTTTTTTACGAAAACGCGAAAGGGATATCCCTTTATCAAAATTTGCGCCGAGGGCTTAAAGCGCGGTTAAAACAACACGCTTAGTATTATACATTAGATTTAACTCAATTGCAATACCCAAACCGAAAATTATTTTTAAAAAATAAAAAACTTTTTTAAAAAAATAAAAAAAGCCGCCTATAAGCCCGTTTAAGGGTATATAGGCGGAAAAATTTATTGATTTAAATATATATTTATCGTAGATAAATCGGCGTCGGCGTAAGATTTGCATTGTTCGGAGTAATTTTCGTAAGAGGATAAAATGCCTTCCCGTATATCGATAACGCAAGTTTTATCGAAACTTTTATCCGAAACTATCGCTCTCAGCAAAGTATAAACGGCGGAGCCTTTTCTGTAATCGTCGGTAATCAAAAAGGCTTTTTCGGTAGCGTAGCGGGCGCCCGATGAATAAAGACACGCAACCGCGTATTTGCTTGCCATAAAATCGTAATAAGTTATTCCGTCGCCGTCTGTTAAAGTATAGCGTTTAAAATCGTCGGATAGGAACAATTTATCCAAATGTTTGGCTATAAGCCCGTTATCACCCGTTTTTACAGCGTAACGGCAAAGCAGATTCAGATTATCCATGCTGTCGCTTTTGGCGTAGGCTTTTTCCATATAATAAACGGCAAGATCGTCGTTACCGACGTCGTCGTAGAACTTTGCGATATTTTTAGGAAAAAAAAGCGCGAATACCCCGTATAAAAGGGCAACGGCAATTACTATCGCGCCGAGCGTTATTCCTATTGTTTTCAAAACTAAGTTCTTCATAAGCACATTTTAGCATATTTAAATTTTTATTACAATAATTTTTCAATGTTTTTTTCATAAAATCCGTCTTGCGCAATAGAATATATCGAGGTGAGTTATGAAAATCAAAAAAATTATTGCAATCTGTATCGCCGTATTATCGATTTCGTGCCTTTTCGGTTGCGCAGAAAAGAATAATCTCGACGAAAACGTTTCAAGGCTCAGAAAAGACGCATATAGAGGCGAAACGGAAAACTATCTTATAAACGTTTATCCCGAACTATGCGAGTCCCCTATGATAGCGGACGGGGTTATGTCCCCCGCAAAAAAGAACGTAATAATAAAATTAAAAGTCAAAAACGGCAAAACCGGTGATTTTAAAGTAACTTTTACCACCGACCGCGAATATTCCGATACCCTTTCGTTTTCAGCCGTAAGCGACTGCTTCGTTTCGACTTTTACAGTGCAAAAGTTGCCCGATAAGCCGTTTATCGTTACTATTACGCACGAAAATCAAAGTGAAAACATTAATATGGAATCACTTCTTTTACCCTCTTCGGTTACTTACGACAAGGCTCTTTATAACGCGTATCTATATAAAAAAGACTACGTTGACGGGCTTTCATATAAGGGCGTTTTCAACGGCGAAATTTATATAAGGCTGATTGCCGACGGAAACGAAAACTTCTGGTACGTCGGCTTTATAACGAGCGACCAGACCGTTTGCGTTTTATTGTCTTCCTCAGGAGAAGTCCTCGAAGAAAAAACGATAAAAAATCCGCCGTATAACCGCTAATTTCATCGTATAACCGCTAATTTCATAACGATAACGAAATATCGAAAAGCAAACGAAAACACGGGCGCGTTACGTAGCGTGACAAGCCCGTGTTTTTATTTTAAATCATAAAATTACTTAAACAGACCAACGAAGACATCGCCTAACGGGTTGATTTCGTAAATCCAGCCGCAAATCTGACAAGACTTGATAAATTCGCCTACCCTCGAAAAGAAATCGACTTCTTTCGTAGCGCCGGATTTTATAAGCCCGAATACTGCTATGATAACGCCGAAGTAGATTGCAAGATATAAAATTATACCAAGCACCCCGGATATTACGCCGAAAACGCCTTCGTGCGGGATCTTATTAAGAAGCAACCTGAACGCCTTGCCCAAGTAAATGAAAGCAACGGCGGATATAATAAGACCGAGTATAAGAAATACGACGGCAGATAGCAGTTGGCACACGTCGAAAGCGGTCATTCCCACAAGTTGGAATAACGAGTTTGTTTCTCCCATTACGGATAATAAAGCGTACGCTAAGTCGTTAACCGCGCCGACTTTATAGAACAAGAGAAGTATTCCCGCTCCGCCGGCGACGGCGAGAGCGAACAAAATAATGGAGCCGAGTAAAGATAAAAGCGCGTCAACAATACCTTTTCTGTATCCGCAAATCGCTACGACGACGGCAAACAGCAAGACGAGCGAGTCAAGTAACCAATACATATTTCACCTCATTTAACGCGGTTTCGGTCACGCAAAACTATCGCCGTGCCGTCACGCAACGTTTACATACGATTGTATTATATTAAATATCTTCAAAAAAGTCAATACCTTTTTGCAAATTTTTGCTTAAATTATCGTATTTATCGTTTAACAAACGATTTTTCAGGAAAAACAGACCTTTTTACGGCTTAAAAACCGTAAAAAGGGCGAGTTTTTCCGTCAATCGAACAAAAACAACCCTTAAACCTTAAAACTGTCTTTTAAGGAAACGATTTCCGACAAAATAATTTTATCGCCCTGAACCATTTTTTTGTAATAGCCTTTTCTGAGAAGTTGAAAACTTTCCCCTACGGGCGCCGTTTCTATATATTTTTCGGCAACGGCGGGAATAACTTCAAGACTGTTCGGGTTTAGCCTTTCGCCGAAGTCCTGTCCGTTATACTCGGCGTCGAGAAGAAGATATCCGTACTTTCTTACTTCGCAGGGAACGTAATTTTTAGCGTCAACCCATTGAACGGTACCCTTTACTTTTATACCGCTTTCGTCCGAACCGCTTCTCGTTTCGGGAAGATAGGAGCAGTGTATTTCTTTAACCGAACCGTCTTCGTTCAAAAGGTAATCGTTACATTTTACGACGTACGCGCCTTTAAGTCTGACAAGCCCGTCTTTTTTCATTCTGAAATATTTCGGGGGCGGGTTAACCGAAAAATCTTCTCCGTCGATAAAAATTTCTTTACCGAAAGTTACTTTGCGCTTGCCGAGTTCCTCTTTTTGCGGATTTATATCGACCTCGACTTCTTCTTCTCCCTCGTAATTATCGATGATTACTTTCACGGGGTTAAAGCAAGCCATAGCCCTCGGGGCATTCTCGTTAAGATAGTCGCGTATAAAATGCTCGAAGTACCCTATTTCTATTTCCGAATTCGATTTGGAAACGCCTATTTCTTCACAGAACTTTTTAAGAGCCTCTGCGGGAACGCCGCGGTTTCTGAGTCCCGTCAAAGTTGGCATACGGGGATCGTCCCATCCGTCAACCATACCTTCTTCAACGAGTTTTTTAAGATAACGCTTGCTCATAACGGTGTTCGTTATGTTTAACCGCGCAAATTCTATCTGACGGGGTTTGTGAGGCACTTCGGTATTTTCCACAACCCAGTTATATAGCGGTCTGTGATCCTCAAATTCAAGCGTGCAAAGAGAATGGGTTACGCCCTGCATCGAATCGCATATAGGGTGCGCGAAGTCGTACATAGGATAAATGCACCACTTGTCGCCCGTTCTGTGATGAGTGGCGTGCAGAACGCGGTAAATAACGGGATCGCGCAAATTGATATTAGGCGACGCCATATCTATTTTCGCGCGTAAGACCTTTTCGCCGTCGGCGTATTTGCCGTTTTTCATACCCTCGAAAAGCGCAAGGTTTTCTTCGATGCTTCTGCCTCTATAAGGACTTTCTTTTCCCGGTTCGGTCAAAGTACCGCGGTTTTCTCTTATTTCGTCGGCGGTCATATCGCAAACGAAAGCCTTACCGTCTTTTATAAGTTTTACGGCAAGACGGTAAATATCGTCGAAAAAGTCGGAAGCGTAATGGATTTCGTACCACTTAAAACCGAGCCACTCGATATCTTTTTTGATAGCGTCAACGTATTCGGTTTTTTCCTTGGAAGGATTCGTGTCGTCGAAAAACAAATTGCATAGTCCGTTATATTTTTGAGCCGTGCCGAAGTTTATGCACAACGATTTGGCGTGACCGACGTGCAGATATCCGTTGGGTTCGGGCGGGAATCTCGTATGAACGCGGGAAACCTTTCCCGAATTCAATTCGTCGTTGATGATATCTTCAATAAAATTTACGGCTGTTTTTTCTTCCATAATAATCGTTAAAACTCCTTAGCGAAAATAAACGAACGTTTTATTTAACAATTTTACCACTTGCGGGCAAAATATGCAAGTTTTTAAGCGGTTGATAAACCCATTTACTTGACTTTATCTTACGTTTTATATAAAATAAGGTGGAAAATTCAAAAAAGCGGTTTTATACCGCTTGTTTACGTAAAGAGGTTTTTAGTTATGGAACAAAAAGCAACGATGGATAAAATCGTTAATCTTTGTAAATCACGCGGGATAATTTTCCCCGGAAGCGAAATTTACGGCGGAATGGGAAACACTTGGGATTACGGTCCCGTAGGCGTAGAAATTAAAAACAATTTAAAACGCCTCTGGTGGAAACGCTTCGTTCAGGAAAGCGCAAATTCTTACGGCGTTGACGCGGCTATTCTTATGAACGCGCGCGTTTGGGACGCAAGCGGTCATACGGCTTCGTTTTCCGATCCTAAAATGGATTGTAAAAATTGTAAAACGAGGTACAGAGCCGACACTTTAATCGAAGCGCACGCTCACGGCGCGGTAAACCCCGACACCATGACTTACGCCGAAATGGAACAATATATAAAGGATAACCACATCGTCTGCCCGCGTTGCGGAAAAGCCGATTTTACGAATATCCGTCAGTTCAACCTTATGTTTGAAACGTCAAGAGGCGTTACCGAAGACGGTCAGAACAAAATTTATCTCCGTCCCGAAACGGCTCAGGGCGAATTCGTCAACTTTCTGAACGTTCAGAGAACGACGAGGGCGAAAATTCCTTTCGGCATCGCTCAGATAGGCAAAGCCTTCCGTAACGAAGTAACCCCCGGCAACTTTATTTTCAGAACGATAGAGTTCGAGCAGATGGAACATCAGTTTTTCTGCAAAGAAGGAACCGACCACGAATGGTACGATTTTTATAAAAAGGCTGCGTGGAAGTTCTTAATCGACCTCGGCATAGACGAAGCACATTTAAGATTTAAAGATCACGACAAACTTGCCCATTACGCAAAAGCCGCGTGCGATATTCAATACCTATTCCCCATCGGCTGGTCGGAATTGAACGGCATCCATAACCGCACGGATTACGACCTTAGCCGTCACCAGGAATATTCGGGTAAAAGCATGCAATACGTCGATCCGAATACGGGCGAAAAGTACATACCTTACGACATCGAGTATTCTATCGGCGCGGACAGACTTATGCTTGCAGTTTTATCCGAAGCCTACGACGAAGAAACGTTAGAGGGCGGCGACACGAGAGTGGTAATGCACTTTATCCCCGCGATTGCGGCGTATAAAGCGGCGGTCTTACCCTTACAGAAAAATCTCGGCGACAAGGCTAAAGAAGTTTTGAGAAAACTCGAAACATTCTTCCCCGTAACTTACGACGAAGCGGGATCGATCGGCAAACGTTATCGCAGACAGGACGAAATAGGCACGCCTTTCTGCATCACCATCGACTTCGATACTCTGGAAAACGAAACCGTAACTTTACGCGACAGGGATACTATGGAGCAGATTCGTCTTCCTATAAGCGAACTTGTTTCTTACATCGGCGAAAAAATCGCCTGGTAAACCCTGCTTTTACAAAAAAACGAGGCTGTTTATGGTCGATAATCGACCTATAGCCTCGCTTTTTTGTTTTTTTATCGCAATTTACAGCGTTTAAAAAAAGCGCCTGAATATTTACGAGTTTCGGCGTTCGTGTAAATTTTCACTGTACGCACGCTTATTTTTATTGACTTTTTTTGCCGAATACTTTATCATATATCCGTAATATACTAATATACGAGTACGATAGTATTTCGGTTACAAGGTTTTTAATGAGGAAGATTTTATTTGACAAAATTAAAGAATCGTGTCTGTCGGTTTTACCGATTACGGCAATTATTCTCATACTGAATTTTGCCATTCCCGGAGGCAAACTCGGCTGGAACTTTCTCGCCTTTATAATCGGCGCGTTTCTTCTGATAACCGGTATGGTTTTTTACTCGCTCGGCAGCGAAATTTCCTTGTCGCCCATCGGCGAAGTTATAGGAAGCAAAGTTACTTCGACAAAAAAAATCCCGCTTATACTTTTAGTCGGTTTTATCATAGGCGCGATGGTTACGGTGGCCGAACCCGATCTTATGGTGCTTGGTAATCAGTTAGGCTCCATAAAATGGATTCTTATAATAACCATTGCTTTGGGCGTAGGGCTGTTTCTGGCAATAGCGCTCGGAAGAATTTTCGCAAAAATCAACCTTAACGTAATACTTATCTTCTTTTACTGTCTGATATTTGTTTTCGCGTTTTTCGTCGATAACAAATATATCGCGCTCGCGTTCGATTCGGGCGGGGTAACTACCGGCGCAATAACCGTTCCTTTCATAATGGCGCTCGGCGTGGGCGTCGCGTCGGTTCTCGGCGGTAAAAACAGAAACGAAAACAGTTTCGGCGTAGTTGCAATATGTTCTATAGGTCCGATACTTCTGGTTTTGTTGCTCTGTCTTATTTTTAAACCCGAAATAACTATCGTGTCTTTCGGGACGGAAATAACATCGATAACCGACCTATTGCGCAACTTCGGCAACATTTTAATAAGTTGCATGAAGGAAGTTGCGTTAGCGCTTTTACCTATTTCCGCATTCTTTTTTATAATGAACGGATTATTCATAAGGCTTCCTCATCAACGCGTTACGAGGATTATTTTCGGGCTTGTTTATACTTACGTAGGCTTATCGCTGTTTCTGACGGGCGTGTCGGCAGGGTTTATGGATATGGGTTTCGACCTCGGTAAACGACTTGCCGCGCTCGGCAACAACTGGCTTTTAATACCCGTGGGTATGATAGTCGGCGCTTTCATAGTTCTGGCGGAGCCTGCTGTTCACGTGCTGTGTAAGCAGGTCGAATCGATTTCCGACGGCACCATTAAGGGTAAAACCTTGCTGATATCCCTTTCGATATCCATGATGATTTCGGTCGGGCTTTCTACAATGAGAATACTTTTCGATATCCCCGTTTATTATATATTGATACCGGGATACGGAATTGCCCTTATACTTTCATTCGTCGTCCCCAAAAACTACACCGCTATTGCGTTTGACTCCGGCGGCGTGGCGTCGGGACCTATGGCAACGACCTTTATGTTACCGCTTGCAATCGGCGCGGCGACGACCGTTTCGATGGGAAGCACCGACGCTATACTGTCAAACGCTTACGGAATGGTTGCTTTTATTGCGCTTACTCCCCTTATCACCATTCAGATTTTAGGTCTTATAGTCAAACTCAAAACACAGCGCAAGCCGAAAATCACCGAATCCGTTCTTCGTCTTTTCGACAGCGACATAGTGGAACTCAACACCAAAAGATAACCTTATCTTACGCGTGATATTACGGCGAATACTGCCCGCTTAAACAATAAAAAACAACGATAATCGACGTATAGACGGGCTTTTTAAGTAAAATCGCCTTAAAAGCGTTTTAACCGTTAAAGTACGCGCGATTGTTTTCAAGGAGGCTTTATGAGAGATATCTTACTCGAACTTTTGATAATGATTTGCCCGCAAGGCAGAGGCGAAAAAGTTTTGTCGCTTATTAAGCCTTACGTGAATTTCGACACGGTGTTCAGAGGCAAAGGCACCGCTTCGTCCGAAATTTTAGCGGCAATCGGGTTCGGCGAACCCGAAAAAGAAGTAGTTTTTACTTTTTGCGAAAACAAAAACGTACAAACTATTTACGGCGTTTTGAAAGAGGCTTTTCCAAAGTCTTCGGAAAGACCTTTTTCCATGACCGTTCCCGTTTCGGCTGTCGGCGGAAACCTTACCTTACAGATACTGCTCGGCAACACCAAAGATTTGATTTGATTTTTAATCGGATTTTTGCAATTTATCCCCGACGAACCTACTTTAAAGGTAAATATTTTTATCTTAAAACTCACTCTTACCGAAATAAAAAATATACGATCAGAGGTGAATTATGAACGAACTTATTGTTGTAATCGTTAACCAGGGCTACGACGAAGCCGTTATGGAAGCCGCAAGAAACGCAGGCGCGAGAGGCGGAACCATTTTCAACGCGCGCGGTACAGCCGAAGCGCAGGACTTGGTTAAGTTTATGGGCATAACGTTACACCCGAATAAAGAGATAGTCTTTATTTTAACCGCTAAAACCGAGAGGGACAGCATTATGACCGCCGTAAAAGAAGCCGCGGGGCTTTCTACCGTCGGCGCCGGCATAATATTCTCCCTGCCCGTCAGCAGCGTTATGGGCGTAAATTTTGAAAACGACGAAGAGTAAGTTTTCTTTTACCCGTTGAAGTAAGCCCTTTTACGAAAATTTTACAACTTTAATTTTACTTATACGGATAATTTGAAATTTTTACCGTTATTAAAGATTTATTAACGCCTTTATCAAGGTTTTGCGTACGTGTTTACGAACGGACGACCTTGTAATGGCGAATTTTATAAAGCCCTTTTTGGCTCCGTTACCGAAGTTTTTGCGGTACGGTTAACCAAAAAGGGCTTTTTGCTTATTTTTATGTTTAAGTTACTACTTATTATTTATTATTTATTATTTATTATTTATTGTTTATTGTTTATTGTTTAATTGTTTACTTTCCCCTTTTCCGGAAAGGGTTTATATTTTTAATAAAATCGTCGATAACGGGCTTATACGGCAACTTTTTTAAGTTTTGCGCCGCGTGTGAATTGCTCCCGTTGGTCGCATGCAAGGCCCCTTTGTGTAAAGGGGGCTGTCGCGTAGCGACTGAGGGATTGTAAATAGTGAATTGACCTTGCGGTCATGAATTGTTGCTAACGCAACGTGAATTGCTCCCGTTGGTCGCGTGAATTGCGGAAGGCTTCACCCTGTGGGAGAAGCTGGCTCGTAGAGCCTGATGAGGGTGGCTATATAATCTTTACGACCTTATAGGCTTTCCAACCTCATCCACCGCAAGCGGTCCCCCTTCCCCTACCAGGTGAAGGCTAACAAGTCGCAAGGCTTCACCTTGAGGGGTGCGCAGGCGTTAAACAAACAGCACAGTGCGCTGTTTGTAGCCGTAGCCCGAGGCTATTTCAGCCGAGGCGGACAGCTGTCGGCGGTGCCGACTGATGAGGTGTAGCCGACGATAGTCGGCGTGCAAGAATTATATAGACCACCTCCTCCGTCGCTACGCGACACCTCCCTCCTCCGAGGGGAAGGCTGACAAGGTCGCGTGAATTGCGCGTAACCGCGCGTGAATTGACCTTACGGTCATGAATTGCGTCTTACGACGCGTGAATTGCAAACTTACGTTTGCGTGATAATCCCTCCGTCACGGCAAGCCGTGCCACCTCCCTTTACACAAGGGAGGCTTAAAAATGAAAGGCTTCACCCTGTGGGAGAAGCTGGCTCGTAGAGCCTGATGAGGGTGGCTATATAATCTTTTACGACCTTATACGCTTTCCAACCTCATCCACCGCAAGCGGTCCCCCTTCCCCTACCAGGTGAAGGCTGACAAGGAACGGCGAATTATATGACAATCCTTCCGTCACGGCAAGCCGCGCCACCTCCCTTTACACAAGGGAGGCTGATATTGCTGTAAGTTTAACGTTTATTGCTGATAATTTAAGTTTATCCAGAGCGCAGGGACTACGCCGCCGTCGGGCACCAAATCGATACTACCCATGGCGCCCTTTGCATGTCTGTCAAGAACGAAGGTGGCGTATCCCTGATTGCCGTTGGCGGGAGCGGGCGAACGAGTGTACCAGGTAACGTATTTTTTATCGTTGGTATTCATCGGCGCACCGTGTAATTTGGCAAAATCGGTTGCTTGCAGGTTTCTTGCGGGATCTTCCGCTAATACGTCCTTATTAAATCCGTACGCCGTGGTGGTAATATCCCGCAAAGACAGCAGAAAGATTTTATCGTCCGTATCTTTGCATTGGTCTGCAAACTTGTTTTTCCCTGCGTTTTCCCCGTAACCGTAATACTTCGGGTAGTCGTTGGGGTTTGAACTTCTCGCACTGTTGTCGAGTTTTACGGTTTTTATGATTTCCTTTTGCAAGTTGTTGAACACCTCGTTATAGAAGGTCTCGTTCAGCCAACGGCGCAGGAAACAATATTCCCAGTTGTTGGCGTAAGTTCCGTCCGGGACACCCGTCGAATTGTTGTACTCAGCAAATAAGCCGTCGCGATTCTCGCTCTTTCTGTCGGGCTGTATCGAAAAGGAATCCAAAGCGATATCGCTCATAATAAAGGCGGAATTTCCGCTTGTCGTGAGGATTCTCCACTTTATCGGTTCATACTTAAACCAGTACACTTCACCCGTGAAATATCCGTTTTTCATGATGTAGCTGCGCAGACTATAAACCCCCGACGCGCGATAGTCGTTCATTTGAACGCCGAGGTATTTCGTGCCGTTATATATAACGATTTTTTGCCACATATAAGTAGTCCCCTCGTGACTTTCCCAATTATGAGGATTTTCCTTATCACGCGGAAGGGGCGGCTTTCCTGCCATTTCGTTAAGTTTTGCGATTACGTTCTCGTCTTTCTCACAGGTTTGCGGCCAGTAACCGAAGTAGATAAAATTACCGTCGCGCGTGTAACGAACGGGGTTAAGTCCGTTGCACGTGGTGCATACGTCGCAAACGTAACTATGCTTTCCGTTAGCGGGGATTTCCACCTTCGTATTATACTCGCAACCCTCGCGCTGACATTTGTCGTATTCTTCCCAGCCGGGCAAGCAATCCGCTTGTTTCGCCTCATAGTGTTTGAGATTGTGTCCGAGAGCATTATCGACGTATCTGTCAGACTTTGACGAATAGTCGCAACCCTCGCGCTTGCAGGTATAGTAGCTTCCCCAATACCCGTCCTCGGTGCAGGTTGCCTTGTAAGGCTCGTGCCGTTCTTTGTCGTGTCCGAGAGCGGGCAAACCATTGTATTCGGTGTGATAATTGCAACCTTTGTTGGAGCATCTTGTATATTCCTCGCTTCCCCACTTTTCGCAAGTAGGTTCAACGCGCGGAACGTGTATGGACATGTTATGATCCGTCGCGGGGATTTCTTCATACCCCTCGATTTTTCCGCAGTAATGCGAACATCTCATGTATGCTTTCCAGCCGATTTCGGTGCAGTTAGGTTCTTTTGCCTCCACTTTTTGCATATCGTGTTCGAGAGCGGGTATCGGCTTCTGCTCGGTGTAGTCGCAACCGTAATTGATACAACGTTTGCCGTGGGTAAGACCGGCTCTTTCGCACCGAGGATCGTAGCCCTTTTCTTCGCGGAGGTTATGATCGGCAAGTTCGCCGTATTCAAAGGTTTCTCTGCCAAGACTACCGCAAATACTGCAAACGAGACGATACACAGCCTTTCTTTGGCATGTTGCATTGTCCACAAGGTTCCTGTCGGTAACTTTTTCGACGTAACTGTGTATATGCTGTTGTTCGACGTTTACCAAGCCCGTAACCACGAAATAGGAAAAACTCGTGGTTTCAAACGTTATATTATTGCCGTCAACCGTGGTTTTTAGTTCCTCCACCGTGTTGTCGCCCTTTACGTGATAGGTGACGTAACCGTCAGACTCGAACGGCTTCGGCATGGTGATTTTGACCTTGCCGCTCGGTTGAACCTTTTCGCCGTTCTTTGAAACGGAAATGTCAAAAACGGCAACCCTTGCGCTGTCGTAAGGTTTGTCTATCGCAGCAATAGCCGCTTTTCCTTGTTCGCTGTCGGCGGAATGATGTTCGGCTTTTAGCACGGCGTCGTTTTCAAACGCGCCGTCCAAAGTAATGCCGCTTTCGGCAGTCAGTTTGTTTACTCCTCCTGTTTTGTCACCGCAAGCGACCAGCGCAAGACACAGCGACAACGCAAGCGCAAGCATAAGGAAAATTAAAGATTTTTTCTTCATTGATGCCTCCTTTATATTTGTAGAACGACACGGACAAGCGGGTTTTTACGCCCGCTTATCCGTAATTTTGATCAGATTATAACTTTTAAGTTATTTTTCTACGAGTTTGCCATTCACCATACCACTAAACACCTGATCCAAAGTTATTTCAACTAGACCGTCGGAAGGAATTGCAAAACCACTTGCACTAATAGTTCCTTTGACTTTGATTTGTGTAATTGTGGCTTCGCCCAATTTTGTGCCGGCGCTGTTGTAAACCTCAACCGTTTGTCCGACTTTGAAGGATCCCTTTTCAACAGTCGCGCGTATCCATTTTTCTGTCTCGTTTAAGAGTTGGATTTTACCGGTGGTGGACTTTTCGGTGGTTAACCTCTCAACAACCGTCATCTCAACTGTCGTCACGTTGGAATATTTGGGAACGATTTTGTAGTTTTCCATATTAGCGGATACAAGATTCGCTATTTTAAGGAAGAAACAATCCGTCCTTACTTGTTTTTTCTGGTCAGGAATGAAATAGTAACCACCGGTTCTTTTTTCGGTTTGCAATCCTGCTTTTTCGTTGTCAAGCCAAAGTTGGATTACCTGACCTTCGATAAGTTCTTTTTCGTTTGCCTTGCTGAACGTCCTGAGTTTGAACGTTTTGCCGCTATCAAGCGACTGATTGTGTTGATTTTCAACGTAGCCAAGTTCAAGCACGAACTCATACGGTCTAATTGTGAAAGATTTGCTATCGGAAACCACTGCTTCCCATTCGTCCGTTGCCGTGATACCGATGCGGTATTCATATTCGGCTGCGTTCTTGGGAATGTAGGTGTCTGTTACCTTTGTCCACAAGGTTTCGCCTTGCTTGCGGTACTCGACGTATTTCTCGCCGGAGGGAATAGGCGTGATATCCTCTACGCCGCCTTCAATTGAAGGTGTGCTTAATTTGTAAGCAAGGTTTTCATAGGTGAAATTCTCAACAGGTTTACCGTCGTACGTTTTACCCGTAAAATTCCTGACGGCAAGCGTTCTTGTTTTCGCCTTCATAGTGAATTTGACGGACGGGGTGGCTTCGAATTTGTAGTTGTCGCCTTCCGCATATTGAATGCGTACTTGGAACGTGCCTGTTTTACTTTGTATTACTTCTTCTTTTGTAAGGTTACGACTCCAAACGCCGCCTTCAAGTTGTTTTTCCCAAACGATAGTCATTTCGCCGTAACCGGTGCCGATTTTTTTGTAATTTGTTTTGGGATCGGGGATACTCTGTGCGCCGATAACAATCTTATTGAATGCGTCTGCATTGCTGATTGTAAAGCCAGAGATGTTTGCTTTGACGATTTCCACGTTGACGTCTTCTCTTGCAAGGCTGTAGTTAGCCGCGTCTTTTCCGGTGATTTCAAAGCTTTGGACTGCCGCGCCGACGTTGGCACTACTCATTGTAACGGTAATGGTTGCTTCGTCGCCTGCAAGCAATTCGGCGGGTTCGCCTGTAATAATACTTTCATTATTGTAATAATGCTCCCATTCAACGCTGATTGTCATGGGCGTGATGCTTGCGGTAACGTTTGCCGCGGTAAGCATATAGTTGTCTTTGTCAGCGCCTGCAAGCATAACTTCTTTTACGGTTGCGCCGACGTTTTTACTCGTCATCGTGATTGTCGCGTTGACCGTTTCGCCTGCGACTACGCCCGTAAGGGTTGCGGGCATAATAGCGTTGCCGTCATACTCTTTGGTTGCGGTTACGGTAAGTTGTTTTGCGGTTATACTTGCGGTAACGTTTTCCGCGGTAAGCATATAATTGTCTTTGTCGGCGCCTTCAAGCGTAACTTCTTTGACGGTTGCGCCGACGTTTTTGCTTTCCATGGTGATTTTCGCGCGGATATCATCGCCCGAAACAACGCCCGTAAGGGTTGCGGGCATAACAGCGTTGCCGTCATACTCTTTGGTTGCGGTTACGGTAAGCGGTTTTGCGGTTATTGCAAAATCAAAGGTTTTTTCGGTTTCTTTCCACTCGGCGGTGGCTGCCACCGAAACTTTTACCGTGTATTCGCCTGCCTTTACAGGCGCGGTTAAAACGTATTCGGCTTCGGAATCTTTAAGTTTATACATAAAGGTGATTGCGCCGTCGCCGTTTCTTGCTATTTCTTCCTCCTTAAGATTGAAGGCTTCGCCGTCGTAAGTTTTACCGAGGGTTACGCCTTCTTTGAGATTGACGTCGTTGTCTTTTGCCGAAAGAGTACTTCCGCTGTTAAAAGTTTCCTTACCTTTCATGCCGCATAAACACGATTTATAGTATTTAGCCGTTTCGGTATAAGTTGCTTCGCTTGCAAGATACGTTGCGGAAACAATTTCCTTGTCGAAAACGTGTTCGGCTTTGTCGGCAACTTCTTCGCACTTTTCGTCGAGGCATTTATGGAAATGATAAGTATCGTCGTAAGACCATTCGGCGGAAAACTCGTGTTTGTGCCTGAGCGCAAGAGGTATCGCCACGGCGCATACCGCGCCGACGCCTATCACGCACGCCAGAATTACGGTCAGCAGTTTATGTGTGAGTATCCAGTTTTTCATAAATATAACTCCTTTTGTTTGTAGAATGGTTTTTGTCCGAAGCGGGTAAGTTTTTCGCTTACCCGCTTCGTTTTACCCAGAAAACGGTCAGTTGGTAGTTCCCGTTTTTTCAAGTTTAGCGTAAACGTACGTACTGTCGCTAACGGTAAAGGTATAAGTTGCGTCGGACGAGATGAGTTCTTCACTCTTATCGTCGGCGGATTTATACGCCCGCTTATCCTATTGTTTTTTGTTGCTGATTTTTACTCAGGCGCCCACAATCCCGCCGGGTGTCTGTTGTTTTGTTATACTAAAATTAACGGTCAGATTGCCATCGGTGGCGTTCGTGACGACAATGGTATAGTCTCTGACGGGCATTCCCGACATAAGAGTGAAAGAATTATCCGACGACAAAGTCACCGCCGTACCGTCCTGTCTATAAACCTTTACCGTTGCGCCTTCCGGGAGATTTGAAATCGTGTATTTCATTCCGAAATTTCTGCCGGAGCCGACACTGATAACAAATATCTTTTTTTCGCCCGCCGCATAGGACGATTCTCCGGACGAAACTTCATTCACGCCCTCGGAAAATTCAAGCCTTGTCGGGGTGCCTTCGTTCAAAGCGCACGTCAGCGTGACTTTAAGGACGACCTGGTTGTCACCGCCGACGCCTTCGACGTAAACGTAGAACTTGGTATTGCCTGCAATCGCGTTGAAAGAGTACTGTTTTTCATTGACTTTTTCAAAAACAATCTCCGAGCCGGTCAACGCATTGTACACAATAACTTCACTGCCGGTAATTTCTTCATTTGTCCATTTAAGGTCAAGCGTGCAGACACTGCCGTAATCTCCGCTGTCAACGGTGGTTTCAAAAACCGCGGTGTAGTTTGCGCCGATAGCATCTTCGCCCGGGTTGTCTTTGTCGAGTTTTTCAATATCAAAGAACTTGATTATAATTCTTACGTTCAAAGTTGTCGTTTCGGTATAAATCCAAGTGTAGTTTTCGTCAACATATTGAGTGTCATGGTTATGCAACGCAAACTCAATGAAAGAGGGTTGGTCACCGATAACCTCAAATCTGCCGTAGTTACATGCGTAAACCAAGTCGCTTTGAGTATGTACGCCGACTCTGCTTAATACCGCTATGGTTACGCTTCCTTCGATAACCTCCATTCTTACTTCAACGTTTTTGTTTTTGTTTTCGCCTTTCATCAGGTACTCGGCAAGATCGCCTTGGGCGGTTTGCGAAGAAATCCCTTTGTCATCAATGGTAACGCTGAAATTTCCCTCGATTCCCGTAATAGGTTTGTTGTCCGCATCGACATACGTCGCGTTCAGCGTGACTTCTTTCCCGTAGATTGTCAACGTGCAACCCTCTGCCCCGACTACTTTATAGTTGTCTCTGCCATCGCCCGACAACAAAAATCTGTCTTCAACGAATTCCATATCGTAAGGACCGCCTACGGCATACGAAGCAACCGCTGAATCCTTAATACCGATTTTCAGTTCTGTTTCACCCGCGACAAAGCCTTCTTCTTCCGTAAGAGTAAACCGTGTCGAGCCTTCAAACTGACCTACGCCGACCTTTCTCTTTTTGAATTCCCTGTTCATCACGGTAATGCCACGTTGTAAAACCGTGACCGTGACATCGCTTAATTCGGGTTTTTTATAGTTTTGCGCGTCGGTAGCGCCGAGAGTGATTCTCTCTAAGTTTGCCTGGGTGGTGCTCGCGTTTGCTTTTGGTCCGTTGAATACAATCGACAGATCTATATTGTCGCCTTCGATAAGATTATATTTGGCTGCGTCGGCGTTACTTACTTCGTAATTTACCAAAGAAAACCTACTTCTTCCGTTGTATTCAACTTCAAGGTTCTGTATTTTGATTTCTCTCGGCGTAACCGTCACGCTTACGTTTTCTATGTTAATCGTGTAGTTGCCCGCGTCATCGCCGATTAAACTCACGGCGGTGAGATTTGCGCCGGCGTTCTTGCTTTCCATGGTGATTTTCGCGCGGACGTCATCGCTCGCAACGATAACAGAATCATCAAATGTCCATTCAAACTCCTTTTCGCCCGTGTAAGATTTGTTTACGGAAAGGCCGGAAATTTCTTTTTTGGTAATACTTGCGGTGACGTTCGTTTGATCGATTACGTAGTTGTCTTTGTCAGCGCCTTCGAGCATCAAACTCGTTACGATTGATCCGACGTTCTTGTCTGACATAAATACTATGACTTTAACGTCATCGTCTTTGCAAACGCCTTCGGGAATAACGTCGGGAATCGTGTTGGTGCCGTCGTAAGGTTTGTTTGCCGTCGCCGTAAGGGACTTTTTAGCGATAGTAAAGTCGAACGTTTTTTCGGCTTCTTTCCACTCGGCGGTGGCTGCTACCGAAACTTTTACCGTGTATTCGCCTGCCTTTACAGGCGCGGTTAAAACGTATTCGGCTTCGGAATCTTTAATTTTATACATAAAGGTGATTGCGCCGTCGCCGTTTCTTACTATTTCTTCCGCCGTAAGATTGAAGGCTTCGCCGTCGTAAGTTTTACCGAGGGTTACGCCCTCTTTGAGATTGACGTCGTTTTCCTTTGCCGAAAGAGTACTTCCGCTGTTAAAAGTTTCCTTACCTTTCGCGCCGCATAAACACGATTTATAGTATTTAGCCGCTTCGGTATAAGTTGCTTCGCTTGCAAAATACGTTGCGGAAACAATTTCCTTATCGAAAACGTGTTCGGCTTTGTCTGCAACCTCTTCGCATTTTTCGTCGAGGCATTTATGGAAATGATAAGTATCGTCGTAAGACCATTCGGCGGAAAACTCGTGTTTGTGCCTGAGCGCAAGAGGTATCGCCACGGCGCATACCGTGCCGACGCCTATCACGCACGCCAGAATTACGGTCAGCAGTTTATGAGTGAGTATCCAGTTTTTCATAAATTTAACTCCTTTTGTTTAGAATGGTTTTTGTCCGAAGCGGGTAATTTTTTCGCTTACCCGCTTCGTTTTAACAGGAGACGGTCAGTTGGTAGTTTCCGTTTTTTCAAATTTAGCGTAAACGTACGTACTGTCGTTAACGGTAAAGACGTAAGTTGCGTCGGGCGAGATGAGTTCTTCGGTCTGATCGCCAACGGATTTATACCAGCCGACGAATCTGTAGCCTTCATTTGCTTCGGCGGTCAAAGTTATCTGAGTGCCTTTTTCCACCATTCTGCCGTTAGCGAATTCTACGACTTGCCCGTTTTCGGTGATGCGACCTGCGTCATAAGGATTTACGTAGGCGTGAAAGTTATACATTTCCTTTTGAACGAATTTAGCGAGTACGCGCATCGTTCCGCTTACCGTAAAGACGTGAGTAGCCTCGTCGGTAATAAACGTTTCGGGAAGGTCTTCGTTATAGTAGTACCAGCCGACAAAGTTGTAGCCTTCGTTTGCTTCGGCGGTCAGGGTTATCTGTGTGCCTTTTTCCACCACTCTGCCGTTGCCGAATTCAGCCGTCTGCCCGTTTTCGGTGATGCGTCCGCCTTCGTACGAATCGGGCCACGCAATGAAGTATCCCGTTTCAATCACTTTTACCGTGATAGTCGCTTTTAATTCGGGGTTGGCAAGATAGGTGTAAGTTATCGTGTAGGTGCCTGCTTTACTTAAGTCGATATCGCTTTCGACAGCGTACTCTAAGCCGCGAATAAGGCGTTGATAGGTTTCGCCGGTCTTTCCGAGCAAGGGGTGACCTTCGTAATCGAAGAAAATTTGTTGGTTTAATTCCATAACGTACTCGGTAACCGGTTTGCCGTCAACTATCCTGAGTCCGAAGTCTTCGGTTTCCTCTAACTTAACTTCGGTAACGGTTGCTCTGAATAAAGCGGTCAGATGAACGTTGCCTGTTTTTTCGCTTACGTTAAAGGTGTATTTAAGTTTTGATGAAATCAACGCGTCCGCAACGTAACCTTCGCTATCGGAAGCGGGGAACCAGCCTATGAAGCTGTAGCCGGCGTTGGGTTTAACTTCTACGGTAACGTTTGCATTGTAGGGCAGATTATCGACATAAAAGCCGTTTTCGGTAATGCCTTCGCCCACGAACTCGCCCGCGCCGTCACTTTCTATTCTCGCAGTGACGAAGAACGCATAGTCGAATCTTGCGTAAACTACGGTGTCTTTAGTTACGGTGAACTCGTAAACGTCTTTCTTGGAAATAAGCGCGGCGGTTTCGTCTTCGCCGTCGTACCAGCCGACAAAATTGAAGTAAGCGGTCGCTCCGCTTGCCGAAACTTGAACCGATGAGCCTTCGGCAACCACGAATTTCAGTTGCTTTTCGGGGGTAGAATATCCGACGCTATTGTAATAAACGTTTCCGTTTTCGCCCGCGATAACGGTTAAGGTAACCTTATCCTTTTCGGCGAACCGCGCGTAAATATAGGTGTCGTCGGTTACGGTGAAGGTTTCGGTCGTGTTGGCGGAATAAAACTTCTTTTCATCGTTTATAGAGTGATTTACGAACCAGCCGACGAATTTATAACCCTGAGCGGGTTCGGCGGTAAGCGTAAGAGTGCTTCCGAGATCTAAGAATTTTTCGTATCCGTCGGGAGTATGTACTACTACTTCGCCGTTCTTTTTGATAACGCCGTTAATTCCGCCGGTCTGATCTCGTTCAACGTAAGAATACGTCTGGGCTTGAGGTACGGTTACGGTAAGGATCGCGCTTATCGAACGGTCGTATTTATAAGTTACGACTATTTGATGCTCGCCTGTCTTAGTATAATCGACTGCGCTTGCATCGACGATATACACTGATGCGTCCATTACTTTACCCGTATCCGATTTAACTACGATTTTTTCAAGATCGGGTTTTGCTTTTTCTTTTAAGTTGTAATTGAAATTGTTGTTTTCAAAGCCTTCGCAGGTTACGGTTAAACCGGTTATAATTTCGGCAAACACGGCTTTAACGCGTACGTCTTTACCGGTCTGTTTAAATATGTAGGTTGTGTCGGTCAGGAAAGGTTCTTCGCCGAATACGCCGTTATCGTCCGCAACGTACCAGCCGACGAATTTATACCCGTCTGCGGGAAGAGCCGTAACCGTTCTGAAATCATAAGTTACGAAATAATTCAATTTGTATTGAACGCCGCTTTCCGTCAAAATTCCTTCATCGTAGCGTTCAACTTTGAGACTGCCGTTGCCTTCAAATTCCACGGTAAGGTAGGCGTGGTTTGCGGAAACGTAAATCCTCAGGAGCGCGTCTATAGTAGTATCGGGAACCTTATACCTTACGAAATAAGAGCCGTCTTTATGGAAATCCAAGCCGTCGTAATCTATGACGTAATCGCCGTAATTGAGTTTTACGAATTCGAGATTTTTGTCGTCCGCCGTGCGACGAAGCCCTCTTACTTCCACCTTAAGAAGATCTATTACGGGCGCGCCCGGTTTATAATGCAGTTCCGAAACAATCTCTTCTTTTTCGCCGACGGGAATGTTCGATTGACCGGGGAACAAACCAAGCGCATATACGCCTTTAAGGTTCGAGTAAGCGGGTTTTATCTTGAACATCGCTATAATCTTAAAATCCCCTGCGTTCGGAGCGAATACGTAAGTAGGTTTGTCGGAAACCAAATTGCCGACAATACCGCCTTCCTCGTATTCGTACCAGCCGTCGAAATAGTGTTTGTCGTCCGCTATTGCGGTAACCTCACATTCTTCCGTAACGGGAACTTCAAGGAAGTTTTTATAATCGATAGTGTTAACGCTGTCGTCGCCGACGTAGAACTTTCCGCCGTTGCTTGCTCTTGCGACGCGCTCGGCGTTATCGGCGGAAACGTTAACCGATATGCTCGTCGTAATGGTTTCGTCGTGTTTTAAGGCGTATGTAACTACGTAAGTGCCTTCTTTATCGTAATCTATTTTGTCAAGTCCTTCGACCACGTAATCTTCGGGAGATACCGTTACGAATAACATTTTACCGAAAATATCGCGTTTAAGCGCCTTTAATACCAACGCGCTTACGTCGATTTTCATATCGGAATTCGGTCTTACGTAAACGGAGCGAGCAACTCTTCCGTCACTGAAACCTACCGGCATGCCGGAAAGCCCGGGGAAGTTCCAGATCTGATAAACTCCGGTAAAATCGGTGGCGAAAACGGCAACTATATTGCGTTCCTCTTCTACGTAAACTCGTATCTGTTTGTCGGTGGAGAAAGGCTCCGCTTCCATAACGCCGTCAATGCTGTTGAACCAACCAACGAAAGTCGAAACGTCGCGCACAGGCTCGGCGTTCAGGGTAAGATCAACGGCTTTCGACACGTAAAATTCCTGCTCTTCGCCTTTTTGCAAGTTATATTTTATCTGCGAGAATAATCTGAACGCTTTGAAGTTAACGCTTCCCTCGCCGGTTCCCGCGACTTTAACGACGTGTTTTACGCCTTCTTTTTCGGAATCGGTAAAGACGAAAACGGAAAAAGAATCGGTTTCAAAAGTAACTTTGCCGTCTTTTGTTTCGCAGTCGAGTTTTTCAGCCTCACTGTCGTTTTTAACGTGGTAAACAGAGTATTTGACAACGTCTTTTAACGGTGCGGGGACGGTAACTTTTACTTTGCCGTTCGGTTGAACTTTGACGCCGTCGGAAAATACCGAAATGTCTATCGCCGCAATTTCGGTTTCGGCGAGAGCCTCGCACTCTTTCGGTAATAATTCCAACGCTTTGCTTACTTTTTCAGCGGTATTATTTAACTTTTCGGTAACGAGCCTGGCGCCTCTTGCGAAGTCGCCCCCCGTAAGTGTAATGCCCGTTTCGCTTTTTAATTCGTTCTGTTTTCCGCAGCCGTTGCAACCCGTGCAACTGCAACTTGCGAAACAACCTAAGAATAACGCGATTACAAGCGCCAGCGTAATGCCGAGTAATTTGTTTCTCATAGTTCTTCTCCTTTTTTATTTTTTAGAGTTTTTTTGATTTTTTTGTTTTTGTTGTTTGTTGCGATTCGTGATTTTTATTGTTTGTTACGATTTGTGTTTTTGTGCTTGTTGCGATTTGTGATTTTTGTGCTTGTTGTAGTTTTTGTTTTTTGTTGCCTGTTGTGATTTGTGTTTTGATTTTCAAACGTTGTAATGCTGTTTTTCTGCCTATTTTAGGTCGATAATCGACTTATAGGCGGGTTTTTTGTTTTTTGTGTCAGCAGTTTTTTGCTTAACTTCAATTTATTATCTATTTTGTTTAACTTTGATTTATTATCCGTTTTTTCGGTTGCCTTTGATTGCGGCGACTAAGTCTGCAAAAGTCTTTTTCTTTATTGCGAACCAAAGAACGGCAAATCCGCCGACACCTAAAACCGCGACCGTTCCTATTACTATGCCCGCAATCTGTCCGCCCGAAAGACCGCCGTTTTTATTCGGCTTAACTTCGGGTTTATCTTCATACACGGCGGTAAGAGTTGTTTCTCCCGTAACCTTAAAGGTATAATTCTTTTCGGTGCTGACGATTTTTCCGCTTTCGTCCTTCCACCCTGCGAATACTTTGCCTTCTTCGGCTTCTTTTGCGATTGCCGTAACGGTTTTTCCTTCCTCGTAGATTTTATTATCGTCGTCGATAACCACTTTATGAGAACCTATTTTAGGAATTATAATGTCAAAACTCGTCATTTCTTTATCGCTCGCGTCAAAATGCTTTCCGCAGAGCTTACAATCCTTGTGGGCTTTTTCGCCGTTGTTTTCCTCGGTGGCAGGCACTTCTTCCTTCCAGAAATCATAACTGTGTCCTACGGGATTAACGGGCAGTTTCAGATTTTCCAACGTAGTTTCCTGCATGTTTTCGTCCGCAAGTTTTTTGCAAGCCAAACATTCATAATGCGCCTTTACGCCGTGTTGCATACAGGTAGGCTTTATTTCGGCAACGAGCGTTCCGTAAGCATGAGCGGATTCGTCTTTTTTAGCGTCGCAGTTTTTACATTTGAAGTAGTGCGTGTCCTTTTCCACGGTATATACGGTAGAGAAATTATGCCCCGCCGCGGAGATTACGGAGTCCGCTTCTTTCCATTCGAGAGTGCAGGCGGCGTCGAAAAACGCTTTTCCGCAGCCTTTGCAGGAGTATTTATCTTTAACGCCGTCCTCGGTGCAGGTTGCGAGTTTTCCCGCTTCCGTAAGAATAACTTCTTCATGCGGGCAAACAGTTGCTTTTCTCGTCTGTATGCGGAAAGTCAACGTCTTATAATCCGTGCTTTGCTCGCAAGTCATCAACTTACCGCCCGTAATGCTCAAATCGCAAAGCCATTTTTCCATAGCCCAATATTTTAACGCGGGAAAAACTTTCCCCTCGGGCGCGGTAACCGTAAATTTGACTTCGCACGGGACTTCTTTATAAAACACGCCGTCAACAAGCGGACCTATGCTTGTTTTGTCTATCGTTACGGAGCAACCGTTTTTCTCGGTGATTTTAAGCGTTTCGGGCAAATGCCCCGCAATGGGTTGCGAAACGTCGATATCTAACGATTGAACGGCGTTTTCGACGCGCAACAACACGAGAACGGTCAGCGCGCCGTCGTGATCTCTTATCTGTTTACTCAGAATTTCGCCGTTGGTTACCGTGACGTCTATATCGTCAACGCTGTCGGGAAATTTGCAGGTTGAGTGCGGTTTGAAAGCGTAAAACATTACGCTGTTGTTGGTAATACGTACCGTATTACTATCGCTGATGTTACACAACGTGTCGTTGGCGTCGCGATCGGAAGACGCCTTGTAGTAAAAAATTCCCAAATTGATGACGTTGCCTTCCGTAACGTTTGGATAAAACAGCGGGCTATACTCCATACCTAAGTAAAATTCGGGCACGTCGATTACGACTTTTTTGATATACTCGTCGGACGAACACTCGGTGCAGAAACCTCCCACGAAATTATGCGCGTTGAAGTCGCCGTATTCGCAACCGCAAACGTCGCCGTTGTAAGTAAAATTACACGTTGCGCGCTTTTGACAGGTTGCCTTGCCACCACGCGGATTATGTTCGAGTTTTTCGTCTCTCAGTCCGCAGTATTTGCAGAAACCGTAGTGCATATAAGAGCCGTCGTCTTTTCTGAAATATCTGAATTCGTACTTATGCCCCGTAGCGGCAAGATACTCTTTACCGCAAGCGTCGCACTTAGCGCCGCTAAGACACGTTTGTATTCCGCCGCTGTGTTTTTCCTTGTATATATTACCGCTTTCGTCCTTTTCGATTTCACCGCAATCGCATTTTTTAACGTGGCAAGTGTCGTCGTCCTCGTCGGGCGCGGCAGTAAAACTATGCTTTGCGTCCGGATTGTTAAGGTCTCCGCACTTTCTGCATTTTGCCGTGCAACCATTGTAGAAATCATGCTTTTCGTATCCCGAGCCTTTGTCTAATTGCACGCAAACGCCGGGGCAATCTTTCGCGGAGCATTTTGTGTAGCCGTGATATTCCCGATCTATTTTTTCGATTTTTTCAACCCAGGTATGCTCGTGTCCGCCGGAAACGGCTGCTATCCTAACGGGAATATCGCATTTTTGTCCGTCCGCCGCCGTTGCCGTGATATATATCGTACCTTCATCCATAGCGTTAACCGCCGTTATACGATAATAACAAGTCGATTCGTCAAAAACGTTGCTTGGTTGAACTTCCATGCCAACGGGAGCAATCTTTGCCTCATACGTATATGGACCGGGCGCGCCCCTCAGCCATATACCCGTATCGGTGTAAAGCGTGCCGATTTTCCCCGTTACCTCTACTCCGATTTTGGGATATATTGTTTGTTGATAGCCTACGTACGTCATACCTTTTGAAATAATGAAGTCCATATCTACTGCAGTTAAATCGGCGAATTGCCCGGTAATGTCCCAAAGCTCTACGTCTTTACCTTTGCCGAACTCCACTCCGGAAACTTTAAGTTTTCTTTTCAATACGTCAACGTCTTTGGACAGTTTATAGTTTTCTTTAAGCACAAAACGAACGCGGATGCAATAGGCAACTTTCTGCTCGATAAGCTGATTTTCAACCTTGCTCCACGGGAACAACGCTTTGTCTTTTTGCCACAACGTTGTCATTTGTCCGTTTTTTGATACGAATAAGAGCGTTGCCGTATAGTTTGCGCCCGCGGGTACTTTGAGCGTTTTATTAGTTTCGTCGGCAAAGTCGAAAACCTCGGCAAGGCTGACGCCGACGTCCGCTTTTTTGAACGCTACTTCGAGCGTGTCAATCGTCGTAGTATCGGCTTTAGCCGTCTGCGGTTTGACTAACCATATACCGAAAACAAGCGCAAGGCACGCTGTAAGCCCTAAAATAAGCGTAAAAAGTTTTGTTTTGTTCGTTTTGACAAACGTCATAACATTATCTCCTTTTCGTTTTTTTACAAATATCTTTCCGTCGCATACGCGACTTAAAATCTTTTTTAACGTTTGTGTTTTTGCTTTGTGATAGTTGCGTTTTTTTGTTATACGTTTTAATAGTGGGGTTAATAGTGGGGAATTTTCCGTCGCATACGCGACTTAAAACCTTTTTTAACGGCGCAGAAAAGCGTTTAATTTACGCGTTTTCCGCATTGCGGACAAAATTTTGTTCTCCGCGCCAGAACTTCACCGCAGGTTTTGCAAACGACGTGTCTTTGACTGTATAAATCGAAAAGCGTCTGTTCGGGTAACCGCGCCCCGCAATAAGCGCAATTTTTGTCTTCCGCCGACTGCGCCGCCTTGCAAGAAGGACACACTTTGATTTTTTTCATAGCGTCTTCGCCGAAACCGTATTTTTCCATTGCCGTGCGCTTTGAGGATTCGGTAATCTCAATTATCATAATCGTCACCTCCGTACGTAAGTTCCCCGTACATAAGAATTTTTCCGCACTTGTGACAGAAAACGTCGCCCTCGCGGACTTTTTCACCGCAATTTTTGCAATATACGGGGAGGTCCTCCCACGGGGCGCAGTCAACGCAACAAAGAACGTCCGCGTTATACATTACGGACGATACGTATTTACCGCACTTGTGGCATTTGTCGAAATGGTGTTTACCCTCCTCGTTCCACGCCGTTTGTACGGCTTCTTCGTCGTTAGCAAAAGACTTAGGCGTTGATTTGTAAACGAGCATCCCCGACGACGCGCAAAAAAACGAAACCGTCTTGTTGCCGACGGCGTCGGTAGTTACTTCGTAATTTGCCGTGTATGCGTTGTCTGACATAAGCGCACCTCTTTTTTTGTTTTTGAACGTTATATATTTGTTTTTTGTACGTATCTGTTTTGTATATGTATTTGTTTCGTAAAATTTTGTTTCGTGAAATTTTGTTCGGTAAAATTTTGTTCCGTAAAATTTTGTTTCGTGAAATTTTGTTTCGTAAAATTTTGTTCCGTATGTGTGTATTTGTTTCGTAAAATTTTGCCTTCCGCCCTTGCTTTTAGGTTTACTTTATGTTATAATAATTTAAGAAATTGCTCCCTTCGGTCGGCGTGCAAGGCGAAAGGCTTCCCCTCGGAGGAGGAAGCTGTCAACTTCGTTGACTGATGAGGTGTAGCCGACGATAGTCGGCGTTAAGAATTATAATAACAATCCCTCCGTCGCGCTGACGCGCGCCACCTCCCTTTGCACAAAGGAGGCTTAAAGGTCGCAAGGCTTCACCCTGTGGGGGTGCGCAGGCGTTAAACAAACAGCACAGTGCGCTGTTTGTAGCCGTAGCCCGAAGGTCGTAAGACCGAGGCGGACAGCTGGCTCGTAGAGCCTGATGAGGGTGGCTATATAATCTTTTCCAACCTCATCCACTTTCCAACCTCATCCGCTTTCCAACCTCCTCAGTCGCTAACGCGACAGCTCCCCCTACCAGGTGGAGCCTGATAAGGTCGCGTGGATTGTGAAAGGCTTCACCCTGTGGGAGAAGCTGGCTCGTAGAGCCTGATGAGGGTGGCTATATAATCTTTTCCAACCTCATCCGCTTTCCAACCTCCTCAGTCGGCTTTGCCGACAGCTTTGCTAAGCCGCAGACGGCAATCCTCTCGTCAACTTCGTTGACACTCCCCTTAGTAAGGGGAATTGCCCTACCAGGTGGAGCCTGACAAGGATTTTTCGATTTAACAAATCGGTTGAAAATTTTAAAAACCTTTAAAAAATTCGGGCAATTTCAAACGAACGGTTCGCTTTACAAATAAATTATACGTGCATTCGTTTTATTTGTCCCCTACCCGACAGCGCGAAAGATATGGAAAACTAAAATTTTTTTCAAATTTTTTTATCGCTTTTTTGCCCCGCCTTTCAAAAAGGTATGGAAAAAGGTATAAAAGGGTATGGAAATGGGTATGGAAACGGATTTTTTGGCAATATTTTTCATAATTCAAGGAGTATCAACGTGAAAAGATTGATTTCGGCGTTACTTGTTTTTTCGCTTTTGACGTTCGTTTTTATGGGTTGCAATAAAAAAGGGTCCCTTCTCGATCCGTCTAACCCGGTAACGCTTAATATGTGCCACGTTTACGGCGAACAAGCAGATTCCCCCATGAACAGATACGTGGAGGAGTTTAACTCTACCGTCGGCAAAGAAAAAGGCGTTATAATAAACGTTGCTTTCTTTTCAAACGCTTCGCAAATAGGCGAACAATTAGTTAAAATTCAACAGGGCAAAACGGACGTTCCGTCTATGCCCGACCTTTTCTTTTGCCATGCGTCGAACGTCCTTGAAATAGGCGTCGGTAACGTTCTTAACTGGAAAAAATACTTCTCGGCGGACGAAATTAAAGATTTCGTCGATAGTTTCGTTTCAGACGGCACTATAGGCGATTCTCTTGCCGTTCTGCCCGTTTCAAAATCCACTCACCTTTTATTTTTGGCGGGCGGGGTTTTTAAAAGATTTTCCGACGCCACGGGTGTAACTTACAACGACCTTGCAACGTGGGACGGGTTTTTTGACGCCGCCGCAAAATATTACGCGTATTCGGGCGGGAAGCCCTTTTGCGCAATCGATTACGTCATGAGGACGGCGGAACTCGACGCCATAAGCGCCGGCGCAACCGATTTTTACGACGGCAAGGGTTGGTATAAAGATAACGAAATTTTGCTTTCTTCGTTCAGAAAATTCGCTTCGTCTATCGCCAAAGGGCATATAGTGGTTTCTAATCTGTACTCGAACACTCAGGTTATGAGGGGGCAGACTGCTTCGGGGATATCTTCGTCGGCGGCGGTGCTTTATTATAACGACGTCATCACCTATTCACCCGATAACGAAACCGAAGAAATGCAACTTAAAGTTTTACCTCTTCCCTCGTCCGACGGCGATAAAAAATACGCTACTCAGGCGGGAGTAGGGCTGTGCGCTTATAAAACCACCGAACAAAAAGCCGAGGCGGCGACGGTTTTCGCAAAATGGTTTCTTGAAGAAAAGCGTAATCTCGACTTCGTGGCTCAAACGGGTTATATGCCCGTGAGAAACGGCGCTTTTGACAAACTTTCCGGCTACACCTTCAAAAACGACGGTTTTAAAGCAACCTATCTTGCAATGAAAACGACGAGGGATACCTGCGTTTTCCTCTCGGAGCCTTCCGTTAAAGGCTACTTTCCCAACACTTACGCTTTGTACAACGGTATAAGAAAATTGCAGGCGGATCTTAAAAACAAATACGATTCCGGCAAAACCGCCGATGATATTACAGAAGAAATCGTCGGACTTTTCCGAAACACGGGGAAATAACCCATGGGTATTTTACGAAATCTGAAAAATAAAAAAACGCCGATGCGACGTAAACTGTTTTTCTACATGCTTACGCTTGCCGTCATAGTTATCGCCTTCCTTGCCATGGGGCTGTTTTTTCTCGGGCATTTTTCGACGGCGAATGAAACGGCGTCAAACAACCTGTCGTTTCAGATGAAAACTTTCGACAGACAGGTTTCGGGGTATTTTTCGGATATGTCGAGAATGGGTTCCGCTTTGTCGGAAAGCCTTACCAAAATGACGGACGAGTTTTTAATGTCGAAAAGAATGCCTTTCGAGGATCTTAACGATGACGTCGTGACTACGATGGAATTACACGACAAACTTTTCGATAAACTCGGTCAGGAACTTATGAAAACAGACTGCTCGGGCGCGTTTTTCCTTATGAACAGCACGGTAAAAACGTCTAACCCGCAATCTTATATGTCGAAAAGCGGCGTGTATCTTCAACGCTATTCGATAGACAAAACCGACGAAAGATTGCTTTTATTCAGAGGAATAACCCAACTTGCGGAAAAGCGCGGTATAGAGCCTCACCGTAAGTGGCGACAGGAATTTAGAGCCGACGAAATAGCCGATTACGATAAGTTTACGGAACGCGTTAAACCCCCTATCGACAGAAAACCATTTTTGACGAGTATTTCGGTTTTAACGGGGACTTCGGAAAAAGTTTTGAGTTTTATAGTGCCTATGGTAGGCAACGATAACGTTGTTTACGGGTTTTGCGGGTTTGAAATTTCGGAACTTTATTTTAAATCACATTTTGCTCAGCCCTCTCAACTCGATCACTTAACCTGTATGCTTTTTCCCGGGAAAACCGACGTTTTAAAGTCTGACGACGGGTTTTCGGCGGGCGTTTACGGCGGATATTATCTGCCCCCGCGCGGTGAGTTTAACGTCGATAATTTAGGAAACGGTATAGTTTCGCTTACTTCCGTCGATCAGGATTCTTCTTACGTTGCGAAAATTCAACCCGTCAAAATTTGTGACGACGATTATATCCTTACGGTCGCTTACCCTAAAAGCGAGTACGACAGAGCGATTGCAAACAACGTTTTTTCGGTAGTTTCGCTCGTTCTTCTGCTCGTCGGCGCGACGGTCATAGTTTCGGTCTTTTTCAGTAACAGATTCCTTTCCCCCCTGTTAAAGGGCATCGAACAGATACATAGCAAGGAACACAAAAACGCCAAGTCGGCGTTTATAGAAATCGACGATTTGTTCGCCTTCCTTGCCGAGCAAGACAGGCTTCACGAAGAGGAAACGGAAAAATTACGCACGAGATGCGACGAGCAAGGCGATCTTATAGAACAAAATCAAGCCGATATCGAAAAACTTAAATATTCGCGCAAAAACGAAATATCCCCCGACGATTACGAGATGTTTAAAATCGGGCTTACGACGCTTACCAAAACAGAAAAAACTATTTTTCAGTTGTATCTCGACGGCAAAGACGCCGACGAAATTATGGATATTTGCCGTATTCAGAAAGGTACGCTTAAATACCATAACCATAATATACTCGGTAAACTCGGCGTTTCGTCAAGAAAACAAATGCTTCGTTACGCCCTCCTTTTAAAACAGGAGAGCGAAGAAACCCTTTAAAAATAACTAAACTACAAATAAAAAATACGGTTCCTTGTTTTAAGGCGCCGTATTTTTTTAATATATACCCTTATAAGCCCGTTATCGGCTGTTTTTGTTAGTTTTTATTGCGCTTTTACGTAGCGGGGCGATAAATTGCTTGTTTTTTAATAAATCTGCCTATAAGCCCGTTATCGGCTGTTTTTATAAGTTTTTATCGCGCTTTTACGTAGCGGGGCGGCGATAAATTGCTTGTTTTTTTTAATAAACGAGCCTATAAGCCCGTTATCGGCTGTTTTTGTAAACGTCGGTTACCTTATCGTAAAGTTTTTCGGAGGAAATTATTTTAATTACGTCCTCCGGATAAAGTGTTAACACGCGTCTATTATTACGGTCGTATATATAGCACGTAGTAAGTTCTCCATAGCGATATTTTTCTTTTAAACCCTTGACGGTAACGTCGCTGTTTACGGCAAGAAGATTCACCTTCTTTCCTCTCTTTAAATTGCCGAGCGTAAAATAGGCTTTAATTTTTTCGTACCGTAAATTTCTCGAAACAAAAAGGTTGCCGAAAATTATAAACCCCGCAAAAAACAGTATGGATAAATTAGGCGTTTTCAGCACGACCGAGCGGATAAACAGCGCGAAAATTATTACTGAAAAAACTATGCCCGCCGCCTTGACGATTTTTACCGCGGTTTTTCGCTTTAAAAAGCATGAAAGCATCGACAGCATAACCCTTCCGCCGTCAAGAGGATAAGCGGGCAGAAGATTAACCGACGCGATGGTTAAATTTGCCAGAACGCAGATTTCGGTATAAGGATACAAATCGGGTACGAGCCACCACAGCGACACGAACAATACCGCCGCCGCAAGGCTGACAAAAGGTCCCGAAAGCGCGATTATCGCTTCGTCCCGATACGGCATATCGTCAGAATTTCCGTAAATTACCGCGCCGTAAGGCATTAAAACGATGCGTTTTAATTCGTAACCGAACCTTGACGCAACGAGAGAATGTCCCATTTCATGCACTACCGCCGACAGCGTAAAGATTAAAAAAGAAAATACTTTGCCTTGGAAAGCAAAGTATATTCCGAATGCCAAAAACAGCGGATGAATAATAAATTTTATTTTTGCCATACGATTTTTCCGTCTTTTACGACGTAGTTTTTAATTAAAGCGTCGCCGTCGTACATGGAAACCTCTACCCCGCCGTCTTTAGAATAACATACGGGCGTCGAAGTGAAAACCTTGTCGCCCTTTTTTACGTAACAATAGTCGGCGCCAGTTATCACGGTTTTGTAGTTTTTGCCGTGCCTTATCACGATAGTGTATTTTTCGTCGAACTTAACCGATTCCGCCTCGCCTTCCGCCGGACTATACACGGCGCCTTTTTTATCTATCGACATAACGCCGTTTTCGATTGCTATTTCGTTTTGCGACGGTGCGAAAGCCTGATAAGCGTCGTATTTTTTATCATCTACGACTTCCCCGTCGCTTGCGAAAACCGATTTGAAAAGATTATTTATACCGCTGTCCTTCCAGAAAACGTTGGTTAATAAAATGCCGATAACCAAAACGAAAATCGCCGCGACCTGAAAGGATATCAGATCGAATTTTATTTTGTTTTGCTTTTTTATTCTGCTATTTTCGGGTTTTAAACTTGCTTCGTCCGAATTTTCTTCGTCGGAATTATTATCGTATGAATTATTTTCATACGACTTTTTTTCGTCCGACTTATCTTCATACGGCGTTTTTGAAAGCCCGTCGGGGTTAGAAAAACTTTCGGCGCTGTCGGATAAAGCGTCGTTTAAAACGCCGGTAGAATCGGTTACAAAATCGTTTTTGTTCTTTTTCTTAAAAACCGAAAAAAGGTTTACGGGCTTAAAAAAGCGTTTTGTTTCCTGCTTTTTCGGCGGTTTTTCCGTTAATACCCGACAACTGTTTACGGGGATTTCTATCATTTCCGCGTAATCCTGACTTGACATATTTTACCTCGCTTAAAGTTTCTGATTTAATTTATGCGCCCGCCCCCTTTTTTATACTAAGCGCCGCCGAAAAAATCCGCCGATATTTTTTACATTGCCTGCCAAAACGTATATCCCCTCGGCGGCGACGGAAAATTTATTCACGTTAAACGGTTGCAATTGTGTTTTTTAAGTGATATAATAGTGTCGTAACGTTATTTAATACGGTTTTAAAAGAGTATATACTCAGCAATAGCGTATATTTTTGCGCGTATAAAAAATTTTTTAATCAATACGGATAACGTTACGGTTAACGTTACGGCGCGTCATCGGGTTTTAAAAGAGGCGTTTTTAAAAGTGAAGAATTATTTTCGGCACCCTATACGTGCCAAGGTAGTGACTAATTTTTATTATTTAACGGAGGAATAACTAAGTGAGAAAGTTTTTATTGTTTAGTTTATGCTTGACGTTTTTATTGTCGGCATCGCTGTTTATCTTAGGTTGCAACGATAAAACCAAGCATCCGCACGCTTTTACGGCGGAAACCGCCACAAATGAGTATTTATGCTCAAAGGCAACTTGTACCGAAAAAGCGAAGTATTATTACTCTTGCGAGTGCGGGGAAAAAGGCACGGAAACCTTTGACTACGGCTCCCCGCTCGGACACGAGTTTACTAACTACATTTCCGACAATAACGCGACGTATGAAAAGGACGGAACTAAAACCGCGCGTTGCAACCGTAAAGGTTGCACCGCAACAAATACTATTACGGACGCGGGAAGTAAACTCGCAAGCAAAATGTCGTTTAAGACGCTTTCGGTAAACGGCGATAAGGTTTACGGCAAAGTGAGCAACGACACGGAAACGTTTTCATTTATAAACGAGGTCGAATATTCGGGCTTGATAAAATACTTCGTATCCTTTGATATTTACGGTAATAAAAAGATAGATACCAAAACGATTGCGCTGATAGTCGGCGACAATAAGGTTTACGTCACCGAACTTTTAAACGACGAACCGAAAGCGGTGTTTGAGGTTACTATTCGTCGAAGACCGCTTTACACAGTTTCGTTCAACGCAAACGGCGGAACGGCGGTAAACAGTCAGACGGTAGAAGAGGACACTGTCATTCCCGAACCCGTAACGACAAAAGAGGGCTATACATTCATAAGTTGGAGTTACGACTTTTCTCAGCCGATAATTAAAGATACCTATATAACGGCGAATTGGTCGGCAAATACCGACACGGCGTATAAAGTCGAATATTATCTGGAAAATCTTGAAGATAATAATTATACCTTATATGAAACAAAAAATTTACAAGGAACCACCGACACTACCGCAACGGCTGAAATAAAAACGTACGACCATTTTACGTTTTATGAAAATAATAGTATTTTAAGAGGAAACGTTTTCGGCAATGGAAGCCTTGTTTTAAAAGTATATTACACGAGAAACACCTATACCCTGTCAAACGCGGATACTTATTACGGCGAAATAACAAACGCGACTACTAAAAAATACGGAAGCAATATAACAAGCGTTGCGACCGAGTATCTGGGTTGCGAATTTGTCGGGTGGTACAGCGGGGAAAAATTACTTTCTATTGCAAAAGAATATACGTTCACAATTGAAAATAACGTAACAGCAAAATTTAAAGTTAAAGACGAAATGTCAAACTTTGACTTTTATTCTTCCGTTGACAAATGTAATATAACGGGCATAAAGGATAAAACCGTTTCCGAAATAATAATCCCCGATTACGTTACTTCTATCGGTAATTATGCGTTCCGTGATTGCAGCAGTTTAACAAGCGTAACCATCCCCGACAGCGTGACTTATATCGGTAGCGGTACGTTCTATGGTTGTGATTCACTTGCAAGTATTACATTGCCGTTTGTGGGCGCAAGCAAAACGGCAAACCGCGGTTACGACGAGGTTTTCGGACATATTTTCGGATATAGGACAACTTCAAGCAGTTCATCTGTCAGCGGCGCAACGTATCAATATAGTTATGGTAGCAAATATTATCACTATTATATTCCAACAAGTTTAAAAACGATTATTTTAAGCGACAGCGTGACTTCTATCGGTGAGCGTGCGTTCTATAATTGCAGCGGTTTAACAAGCGTAACTATCCCAGACAGCGTGACTTCTATCGGTGAATGGGCGTTCAGTGATTGCAGCGGTTTAACAAGCATTTACTATACCGGAGACATTGCGGGTTGGTGCGGTATAAAAAGACTTCATGGCGTAACGTCATATTCATGCACGCTGTACATAGGCGGTAAAAAAGTCGAGGGCGATTTAGTTATCCCAAACGGTGTGACTTCGATTAGTGAATCTGCGTTCCGTGGTTGTAGCGGCTTAACAAGCGTAACCATAGGTAACAGCGTGACTACTATCGGCAGTGCTGCGTTTTGGGGTTGCACCGGTTTAACAAGCGTAACTATAGGTAACGGTGTGACTTCTATCGGTAGTGCTGCGTTCTATAATTGCATCGGTTTAACAAGCGTAACCATCCCCGACAGCGTGACTTCGATAGGTAATTATGCGTTCTATAACTGCAGCGGTTTAACAAGCGTAACAATCCCGAACAGCGTGACTTCTATTGGTAGTTTTGCGTTCTATGATTGTGGCAAACTTACGAGTGTAATATGGAATGCCGAAAATTGCACAACTGCGGGTTCTTATTCGTCTCCTATATTTACTAATTGTTCAAAATTAATCAACGTAACAATTGGCGAAAACGTTAAAATAATTCCCAGTTATGCGTTCTATAATTGCAGCGGTTTAACAAGCGTAACTATCCCCGACAGTGTAACTTCGATAGGTAATTCTGCGTTCTATAATTGCAGCGGACTTACAAGCGTAACTATAGGTAGCGACGTGACTTCTATCGGTAGTGGTGCATTCAGTGGTTGCAGCGGTTTAACAAACTTAACAATCCCCGACAGCGTGACTTCTATCGGTGAGTATGCGTTCAGTGGTTGCAGCGGTTTAACAAGCGTAACAATCCCCGACAGCGTGACTTCTATCGGTGAGTATGCGTTCCGTGGTTGTAATTCACTTGAAAGTATTACATTGCCGTTTGTGGGCGCAAGCAAAACGGCAAGTGACGGTTACGACGAGGTTTTCGGATATATTTTCGGATATACGACAACTTCAAACAGTTCATCTGTCAGCGGCGCAACGTATCAATATAGTAATGATAGCAATTACTATCACTATTATATCCCTGCAAACTTAAAAACGGTTATTTTAAGCGACAGCGTGACTTCTATCGCTAATTCTGCGTTCCGTGGTTGTAATTCACTTGAAAGTATTACATTGCCGTTTGTGGGCGCAAGCAAAACGGCAAACAGCGGTTACGACGAGGTTTTCGGATATATTTTCGGATATATGACAACTTCAAGCAGTTCATCTGACAGTGGCGCAACGTATCAACGTTATTATAATGGCAAATATTATCACTACTACATACCTGCAAGTTTAAAAAAGGTTATTTTAAGCGGCAGCGTAACTTCTATCGGTGGGTATGCGTACTATAATTGCAGCAGATTAACAAGCGTAACAGTCCCCGACAGCGTAACTTCTATCGGTAGTTATGCGTTCAATGGTTGTAGCGGTTTAACAAGCGTAACTATCGGAAACAGCGTGACTTCTATCGGTAATTATGCGTTCGAGGGTTGCAATGGTTTAACAAGCGTAACTATCCCCGACAGCGTGACTTCTATCGGTCGTTATGCGTTCGAGGGTTGTGATAAATTGATAAAAACCTCAAAAGGTATCCGTTACGTAGATACCTGGGTAATCGGCGTAGTAAATAGTACTTTAACTACTGCGGAAATAAAAGACGGTACGAAAGGCATTACGTCTTTCGCGTTCTATGATTGCAGCGGACTTACAATCATTCACTATAACGGTGACGTTGCGGGTTGGTGTGGCATAACAGGACTTAGTAACGTAATGTCATCTTCACGCACGTTGTACATAGGCGGTAAAAAAGTCGAGGGCGATTTGGTTATCCCCGACAGCGTGACTTCTATCGGTGAGCGAGCGTTCTATGATTGTAGCGGTTTAACAAGCGTAACTATTCCCGACAGCGTGACTTATATCGGTGAATCTGCGTTCAGTGGTTGCAGCGGTTTAACAAGCGTAACTATTCCCGACAGCGTGACTTCTATCGGTGAGTGGGCGTTCAGTGGTTGCAGCGGTTTAACAAGCGTAACTATCCCTAACAGCGTGACTTCTATCGGTAGTTCTGCGTTCAGTGGTTGCAGCGGTTTAACAAGCGTAACTATCCCTAACAGCGTGACTTCTATCGGTAGTTCTGCGTTCGGTTATTGCATCGGTTTAACAAGCGTAACTATCCCCGACAGCGTAACTTCTATCGATGATTATGCGTTCGAGGGTTGTGATAAATTAGTTGAAGTTATAAATAAAAGCGATTTGAATATAATAAAAGGTGGCAGTAATAACGGATATATCGCTTATTACGCGTTAAACGTAAAAAAAGGCGAAGCAAGCGATATAGTAAATAAAGAGGGTTACTTGTTCTATACATACGATAACGTCAATTATTTGTTGGCTTACGTAGGCGCGAATACGGACTTGACTTTACCCGCCGATTATAACGGACAAAACTATAATATATATAAATATGCGTTCAGCTATTGCATCGGTTTAACAAGTGTAACTATCGGTAATGGCGTGACTTCGATTGGTAATAATGCGTTCAACAGTTGCAGCGGGTTAACAAGCGTAGCAATCCCCGACAGCGTAACTTCTATCGGTATTGGTGCGTTCGAGGGTTGCAATGGTTTAACAAGCGTAACAATCCCCGACAGCGTGACTTCTATCGATGATTATACGTTCTATAATTGCAGCGGACTTACGAGCGTAACTATCGGAAACAGCGTGACTTCTATCGGTCGTTCTGCGTTCGGTGGTTGTAATTCACTTGAAAGTATTACATTGCCGTTTGTGGGCGCAAGCAAAACGGCAAACAACGGTTACGACGAGGTTTTCGGATATATTTTCGGATATACGACAACTTCAAACAGTTCATCTGTCAGCGGCGCAACGTATCAATATAGTAATGATAGCAATTACTATCACTATTATATCCCTGCAAACTTAAAAACGGTTATTTTAAGCGACAGCGTGACTTCTATCGCTAATTCTGCGTTCCGTGGTTGTAATTCACTTGAAAGTATTACATTGCCGTTTGTGGGCGCAAGCAAAACGGCAAACAACGGTTACGATGAGGTTTTCGGATATATTTTCGGATATACGACAACTTCAAGCAGTTCATCTGTCAGTGGCGCAACGTATCAATATAATTATGGTAGCAAATATTATCACTATTATATTCCAACAAGTTTAAAAACAGTTATTTTAAGCGACAGCGTGACTTCTATCGGTGAGTGGGCGTTCTATAATTGCAGCGGTTTAACAAGCGTAACCGTCGGAAACGGCGTGACTTCTATCGATGATTATACGTTCTATAATTGCAGCGGTTTAACAAGCGTAACTATCCCCGACAGCGTGGCTTCTATCGGTAGTGGTGCGTTCAACAGTTGCAGCGGTTTAACAAGCGTAACTATCCCCGACAGCGTAACTTCGATCGGTAATCGAGCGTTCTATAATTGCAGTGGTTTAACAAGCGCAACTATCGGTAACGGCGTGACTTCTATCGGTAGTGAGGCGTTCCGTGGTTGTAATTCACTTGAAAGTATTACATTGCCGTTTGTGGGCGCAAGCAAAACGGCAAGGGACGGATACGACGAGGTTTTCGGATATATTTTCGGATATGAGAAAACTACAAGCAGTCCATCTGTCAGTGACGCAACGTATCAATATCGTAATGGCAGCAATTGTTATTACTATTATATTCCTGCAAGTTTAAAAACGGTTATTTTAAGCGACAGCGTGACTTCTATCGGTAATCAAGCGTTCTATCGTTGCTACCGTTTAACAAGCGCAACTATCCCCGACAGTGTGACCTCTATCGGTAGTCATGCGTTCGAGGGTTGCGGCGGTTTAACAAGCATAACCATAGGTAACGGTGTGACTTCTATCGGTGATTCTGCGTTCGAGAGTTGCGGCGGGTTAACAAGCATTTATTATACCGGTGACGTTGCGGGTTGGTGTGGTATAACAGGACTTGGTAACGTAACGTCATTTTCACGCACGCTGTACATCGGCGGTAAAAAAGTTGAGGGCGATTTAGTTATTCCAAACAACGTGACTTCTATCGGTGAGTATGCGTTCCGTGGTTGCAGCGGTTTAACAAGCGTAACTATCCCAGACAGCGTGACTTCTATCGGTGAGCGGGCGTTCTATAATTGCGACGGTTTAACAGACGTAACCATAGGTAACGGCGTGACTTCTGTCGGCAAGTATGCGTTCTATAATTGCAGCGGTTTAACAAGCGTAACTATCGGTAACGGCGTGACTTCTATCGGTAGTGAGGCGTTCTATGGTTGCTCTTCATTGGAAAGCATTACATTGCCGTTTGTGGGCGCAAGCAAAACGGCAAACAGCGGTTACGACGAGGTTTTCGGATATATTTTCGGATATATGACAACTTCAAGCAGTTCATCTGACAGTGGCGCAACGTATCAACGTTATTATAATGGCAAATATTATCACTACTACATACCTGCAAGTTTAAAAAAGGTTATTTTAAGCGGCAGCGTAACTTCTATCGGTGGGTATGCGTTCTATAATTGCAGCGGGTTAACAAGCATAACCATCCCCGACAGCGTAACTTCTATCGGTGAGTGGGCGTTCAGTTATTGCAGCGGGTTAACAAGCGTAACTATCGGAAACGGCGTGACTTCTATCGGTGAGCGTGCGTTCTATAATTGCAGTGGTTTAACAAGCGTAACTATTCCAGACAGTGTGACTTCTATCGGTGAGCGTGCGTTCTATAATTGCAGTGGTTTAACAAGCGTAACTATTCCAGACAGTGTGACTTCTATCGGTAGTGAAGCGTTCAGTGGTACCGCATGGTATAATAATCAATCTGACGGGCTTGTATATGCAGGAATAGTTGCATATCAATATAAAGGAACGATGCCGAATAATACTACAATAGTAATAAAAGAAGGTACCATTAGTATAGCAGATTCTGCGTTCGGTGGTTGCAGCGGTTTAACAAGCATAACCATCCCAAACAGCGTGACTTCTATCGGTAGTGATGCGTTCTTTGCTTGCAGCGGTTTAACAAGCGTAACCATCCCCGACAGCGTGACTTCTATCGGTAGTGCGGCGTTCGATTATTGTGATAAATTGATAAAAACCTCAAAAGGTATCCGTTACGTAGATACCTGGGTAATCGACGTAGTAAATAGAACTTTAACTACTGCGGAAATAAAAGGCGATACGAAAGGCATTGCGTCTTATGCGTTCAGCTATTGCAGCGGTTTAACAAGTGTAGCCATTCCCGACAGCGTGACTTCTATCGGTGAGTGGGCGTTCAGTTATTGCAGCGAGTTAACAAGCGTAACCATAGGTAACAGCGTGACTTCTATCGATGATTATGCGTTCTATAATTGCAGCGGATTAACAAGCGTAACCATAGGTAACAGCGTGACTTCGATAGGTAGTTCTGCGTTCTATAATTGCAGCAAACTAAAAACGGTTTATTACAAAGGCGCGGCGGAGCAATGGGGCAATATTTCAATCGGTTCGTACAATTCTAACTTAACGGGCGCGACGCGGTATTATTACAGCGAAAGCGAGCCTTCGCTTAATTCGGATGGCACGGATTACGCAGGCAATTACTGGCATTACGATACCGACGGCGTAACCCCCGTTATCTGGAAAAAGAAGAATTAGGTTAATAAACCATAATATAACGAAGCGAACAGCCCGGCTTTTTAGTCGGGCTGTTTTTAGCGGAAAAAATTCGGCTATAATTTAGCAAGCGGTTAAACCGCAAAAAATAAACCCGCGAAAATTTGCGGGTTTAAATGGTTTAAACATTAACGCGGGTTTAAATAATCGGGTTTAAACGTTTAAAAGAAGATTAAATTTTCAAATATATAACGGTTACGGGTACGGATATATAAACTTAAGTCAGGCGTTAACACAAACTTAAATCAACTGTTATAATAGTCTTAAATCAACTATATCTTGAATCAGGCGTTATCTGCGGAGTTTTTCTCTTCCATTTGGGAAAGTTTTTCGGCGCGCAAGGCTTTGTCACGCTTTTTGACGATAAGCGCGGGGAAAATCATCAGCGCGGCGGAGATTGCGGAAAATAAAAACATTTCAAACGGATACAGTCTGTCGCCCGCTTTGTAACCGACGTTTTTAATAACGACTTCGTCGGTGGCGGTTAAAACCTTGCCGAAGCCTTTTATTACCTGCGGATTGATTAAAGACGCCAGCACCATAGGAAGCATTACGTATATGATGATTCTTACGCCCTGAAAACAGCCCGCTTTGTCGCTCGGGGTGTAATCTCTTGCAGAGGCGTTGAAAAGCCCCGCCGCCATTAGCGAAGAAGATTCCACCAGCGTTCCGCCCACGACGAAAAGTATAAATTTTGCTATCAAATTGCTTCCGATAAATTTTATAAGGTAAATTATTACGCCGCCCAAAACGCCCGAAACGACTACGGGTATAAAGAATTTTTCTTTGCCGTATCTGCCCATAAGTTTTGAAAGCGCGACGGCGCCACCCGCCGATAAAAGCACTACGAGCGCAAGCGGTAAAACGTAGTCTTCAAGCCCTATCGTGTATTGTATAAGCATTATCATCTGCGGTTGCCATAGTTGCATCGACAGCCCCGAAAACATCATGCCGAGAAGGCATACGTAAATCATTTTATGGCGCTTTACGTTTTTCGGTCTGAAACCGTAAACTACGTTTGCCATGTAATTGCCGTCTTTATTCGGCTTTAAATCAGGACTGTCTTTAAATAAAAACAGCCCCAAAATGCCCGCCGACACGGTGATTCCGCCCAAAATAAGGAAAAAAGTAGTCCAGTTGTCCGTTTGCGTAAGCCCGTCGAAAACGACGAATATCAGCATAAGCGCCGCTACCGGCAAAACCGACAGCACGGTATCCACGAAACCGCGGTTGGTTATATCGGTTACGTCGGTTATCCAGGCGGAATAAGCGGCGTCGTTCGACAGCGAGCCGAAAAGCGTCATTACGCAGTCCATAACCACGAATAACACCGCTACCGCAACAACGCCCGTCGTTACAGATTGATTGCCGAACAGCGCGAAAGACGCCGTTACAACGCCCCAGATTATATACCCGAAGCACACGAAGGGTTTGCGCTTGCCGAGTCTGTCGGATATAGCGCCGCCGAAAATAGTTACGAGCGCCGCCACCACCGCCGACGCCGCAACGGTAAGCGAGGTTGCCCACGGCTCAACGGTTATCTTCTTTTGTATGTAAGTCGAAAAATAAACGTTTTCAACCACCCAGGCAAGTTGCCCTACAAGACCGAAAACTATTATCATCGCCCAAATCTTACCGCCGAGTTTCGTCGGCTTTTTTACTATCAGATTTTGCATAAGATAAAACCTTTATCCTTTTTTATAATAACGCTATATACTATATTTTAATATTTTTAGAGTAACGTTCTACGTTATGTCGGCTATATCATAGCCTATAACGCAATTTGACGTTATACGAACGTTTTATATTATATCACCGATATCAACCGTTTTCAATAGTTTTTTCAAAAAAATATCAGGGATTTTTCCGCTTCGTAGTTTGTCGGGTTTTCCGTCACAGCTTTCAGGCTTTTTGTGGCGTGCTTTTCGGGTTCTGTCGCGGGTTTTCGGGTTTTTTAACGGGTGGTTTCGGGTTTTTGGACGGGTGGTTTCGGGTTTTAAGCCGAAAATATAAGCTATTTAACATAATAAGCGCCTCTATAGGTCGTTTATCGACGCTTTTTTATATTTAAAAAGCGGGCAAAACGCCCGCCGTTTTAATTTATTGTTTTAAAGTAAACAAAACTAATTTCTGTCAAAGCGTTTTGCCCTGCGCTTTAACGACTGCGCCAAAGTATCGGTAAACACGCTTTCTTTTATTCTTACCGTCCACCAACCGAGCGTTCCCGGCGTGTTTATGCGGTATTCGCTGTCCAAGTACAAAACGTCCTGAACGGGAACGACGCAAAGATTCGCTTTTGAACCGTAGGCGATGTCCAAAACGGCTTCCGCCAGGTTGTAAACGCCCCTCATCGGCTTATAAACGTTCAGATAATCAACCGATTTTTTAATCATTATTTTCCACCTTTCAAGGGTTTCTTTATCAAGACTTTTCAAAAGCCCCACTGTGGTGTCGTTATCGTGCGTACCCGTATAGACGACGGAATTTTCACCGATATTCCAGGGAAGATAAGGATTATAATCCCCTCCGTCGAAAGCAAAATGCAAAACCTTCATGCCGGGCGCTTTGGAATACTCCATAAGCCACCTTACGCCGTCGTCTATCGTTCCTAAATCTTCGGCAATAAGCCTGTCGGTGCCTATCGCGTCTAAAATCTCTCTGCCGGGCGCCTGAACCCACCAGCCGCGTTCGGCTGTCGTATCACCGTACGGAACAGCCCAGAATCTGTCAAGACCTCTGAAATGATCGATTCTTATAACGTCGTAAAACTTCCTCGCTCTCGAAACCCTCGCCTTCCAGAAAGCAAAGCCGTTCTGTTTCATGTGTTCGTAATTGTAAATGGGGTTTCCCCAAAGTTGCCCCGTTCTCGAAAAATAGTCGGGCGGACAACCCGAAACTATGGTCGGATGATAAGTTGCGTCAAGTAAAAATTCTTCGGGGGCAACCCATACGTCAACGCTGTCTAAGGATACGTATAAAGGCAAATCGCCGATTATGGAAATTCCTTTCTGATTAGCGTATTGTTTGAGAGCAAAATATTGATTTCTGAATTCAAACTGCAAAAACTGCCAAAAAAGTATTTCGTCCCGATTTTTTTCGGCAAAACTTGCCAAAGCGTCGCGGTTTCTCGTTTTAAGTTCATACGGCCAGTTCATCCAGACGTCGTTATACTCTCCTTTTATAGACATAAAAACGGCGTAATCGTAAAACTCCCCTTTCTGTAAAAAGGCTTTGAAATTTTTGTCGTTTACGTCAAACCGCGAAAAGGCTTTTCTGAGTAGTTTATAACGCTTCTCGTAAAGTTTTCCGTAGTCGATACGCTCGGATTTGTCGATAGCGCCTTCTACTTCACGATAGGTTAAAAGTTTTTTGCTTCTTAAAACTTCGAGATCGATAAAGTAAGGGTTCCCTGATGCGTCGGCGCATGAAGCGTAAGGCGAATCGCCGTAACCGGTTTGTGTAAGCGGTAAAATTTGCCAATAACTGTGACCGGATTTTTTTAAAAAATCGACAAAGGAATAAGCCCATTTTCCGAAGGAACCTATTCCGTATTTCGAAGGCAGTGAAAACACCGGCATCAATAAACCG
Organism: uncultured Clostridia bacterium; assembly: GCA_934278995.1. Classification (GTDB taxonomy): domain Bacteria; phylum Bacillota; class Clostridia; order Christensenellales; family Borkfalkiaceae; genus UBA4636. The sequence goes on along the minus strand of CAKQWM010000006.1, from coordinate 66,387 downwards.
CATTTTTTCATTTTGTAATCTCCTTATCTGCACTTTAAGTGCGTTTGTGTTTTGTAAAATAATAATAAAAAACGACGATAATCGGCTTATAGCGCGACTTTTACGCGTTATTACCCGCTGGGCGGGCGTTTACATTTCGCGCCTGTCGGTTATCGCGCGGGATAAAGAACTTAAATCGGCGTATTCCAGATCGGTTCCGACCGCTATGCCGTGGGCAAGCCTCGTAACCTTTATGCCGAGCGGTTTTATAAGTTTGCATAGATACATCGCGGTAGCCTCGCCTTCTACGTCGGGGTTCGTCGCAATAATAACCTCGCTTACCTTTTCGGCGCCGAGTCTTTCTAAAAGTTCTTTTATTCTTATGTCGTTAGGACCTATACCCTCCATGGGGTTAATGGTTCCGTGCAAAACGTGGTATCTGCCGTTAAACTTTTCGGATTTTTCTATCGCCACGACGTCTTTCGGTTCTTTAACGACGCAAATTATATCGGAATTTCTCGTTTTGCAAACGTCGCAAATATCGTTTTCGGAAAAGTTACCGCAAATTTTACAATATTTAACTTCCTTTTTTACGCGTAAAATTGCGTCGGCAAGTTCAGATGCTTCTTCGTCCGACATTTCGATGATTTTGTATGCGTAACGTTGCGCCGTTTTTGCTCCGACGCCCGGAAGTTTCGTAAGTTTGTTGATCAATCGACCGATAGGCTCTATAAAAGCCTTCATTAAAACATGCCTCCCATTTTACTGTAAGCGCCTAATTTTTCTTCGCTTAACTCGTCCGCTTTTTCGCACGCGGAATTGTACGCCGCCATAAAAAGATCTTCAAGCATTTCGGCGTCATCGGGATCGATAACGGAAGGATCGAAAGTTACGCCTTTAACGATCTTTTTTCCGCTTACCGTAACTTTGACGGCTCCGCCTGCCGCTTCGCCGATAAGTTCTGCTTCTTCGAGTTCTTGTTGAGCGCGCTGAATGTCTTCCTGCATTTTTTGCGCCTGTTTCATAAGTTGTTGCATCTGGTTGTTGCCGCCGCCGAAGCCGCCGCCGAAGCCTTTATATCCCATATAGTCTCCTTTAAATCGGTTTTGTTTTTATTGATTTTTTGTCCGTTTATTCTTTGATTTTTAATCTGACTTGTTTATTCTTTTTGATTTTTAATCTGACTTGTTTATTCTTTGATTTTCAGTTTGCCGTCGAACATTTCGTTTGCTTTTTCGGCGTCTTTTCTGAAATCGTCGCCGTCAGAAACGCTTTTGCCCGCTCTATTTAAAACGACGCGGTAAGGCGCTAACTCTGATACGACGTTTTGTAATACTTTCATGCTCTCGGGCTTAACGAGAAGATTGTATTCGTTTTCGCCTTCGGCAATAAGGTTCAACTTGTCGCCCTCGATTTTTGCGTCGAGTTCCTGACAGGCAATCCATAACATTATGTGCTTTTCCGAACGAAGTTTTCTTATAACCGTACCCCACAATCTTGCGTCGGAAACACGGTCTCTTAAGACGGCTCCTTCCGTTGACGAGCCATTTTTCGGCTTAGACTCGATTGCTTCTTGCACTTTTTCGTTCACTTTAGGAAAATCGTTTGCGGAAGTTAAGTCATCCGCCGCGCCGTCAAAACCTATCTGTCCGTCAACGGGTGAAAAATCTTCGGGGGGCGCGTCTGAGTCGGAAACGTAATCGAAAGACGCAAGCCTATCCGATTTTTGTACGTCAGCATCCTTTAAACCGTCCTCTTTTTTCGCGGGATTTAACTCATTCTCCGTTATGTTTTGCTCGATAACGGGCTTATAGGCGGGTTTTTGTCTATTTTCGGGCATGGTTTCCGCTACTTTTTCACATATATTTTCAGATATCTTGGGCGTCTTTTCAGATGCGGATTTTACGATTTTTAACCCGTCGCCGCCGCCTCCTTCCATATTTGAAAGCGCCTTTTCGAGTGAAGAAACACGAGATATAAGCGCGTCAACGTTATAGTCTTCGGGCGGAAGCGTTGCTTTTACCGCCGCCGCTTCAAAAACGATTCTCGGATGGGTACTGTAACGAAGGTCGTACTCGATAGCCGTGAAAATTTCCAAAATTCTTAAAAATCTGTGATTATCCGCCAAATCGGATAATTCGTACAGTTTTTCGTACTCCGCGTCGGGAAGCATCAATATATCTTTTGCCCCCTTGCAGGTTTTTACGACCAGAACGTCGCGTATCATCGACAAAACGTCCTTGGTTAAAACGCTTATGCTTTTTCCGAGATTGTTAAGTTCGTCTATAACCGACAGCACTCCGCCTACGTCCGAACGTAAAACCGAGCCTAAAAGTTTTGCCGTTTTTGCCGAATCGAAAGCGCCTAAAATGTCGATAACCTGCTTATAGGTCAACTTTTCGTTGCCGTAAGACAAACACAAATCGGCAAGCGACAAGGCGTCCCTTATACTTCCCTCACCCGATCTTGCAATCAGCGCGGTAGCGGATTTTTCGTAGGATTTACCGACTTCGTCGTAAATTTTTTCGATAACGTCTTGTATTACCTTGTCCGAAACGAGATGGAAGTCGAAACGCATACACCTTGACAATATGGTCGCCGGCAATTTTTGCGGTTCCGTCGTCGCAAGTATAAATACCGCGTGCTTAGGCGGTTCTTCAAGAGTTTTTAAAAGCGCGTTGAAGGCTTCCGTCGTGAGCATGTGAACTTCGTCTATGATATACACTTTGTATCTGCACGATACGGGCGGATACTGAACGTTGGCGCGGATTTCCTGCACGTTATCTACCTTGTTGTTGGACGCCGCGTCGATTTCTATGATATCGAGATTGCCCTGATCGGAAAGTTTTTTGCAAACCTCACATTCACCGCACGGCGAACCGTTTTTCGGCGACAGACAGTTTATAGCCCGCGCGAAAATTCTCGCCACGGTCGTTTTGCCCGTGCCTCGCGCCCCGCAAAACAGGTACGCGTGACCTATACGTTCGGTTTTTATTTGATTTATAAGCGTCGTTACGACGTGTTCCTGACCGACTACTTTTGAAAAATCGTCCGGTCTGAACCTTCTGTATATTGCAAGATACGACACTTTATCACCTCAACCCTTTTGTTTTTTCTTTAATTCTTTGAATGGCGTTATCCACTGACTTTGGGCTTTTACCGAGTTTTTGAGCAATTTCGGTGTACTTTTCGCCTTCGGCGTAAAGTTCGAAAACGCTTGCCTCGAAACCCGACAGTTTGCTTTTTATATCGCAGATGAGTTCGGCTAAACCTTCTTCGCCGATAACTTTATCTTCGGGCGAATACCCGAATCCTTCGGATTCGTTTTCGATTACCTCCTGAATGGAAACCGAATCGTTAAGAGCGCGATGTTTTTCCGCCCTCGCCCGCGTTATCGCGTTTATTATTCTGCTTTTGATACACTTACTTGCGTAAGTTTTAAACGATGACGAGCCGAGTTTTTCTTTATCGTAACCGTTTACCGCGGAAAAAAGACCGATTAAGCCTTCCTGACACAGATCTTCTTCGTCGCCGCCGACCAGAAAGTATGCCCGCGCCGTAATTCTTATAGCGGTCATGTAGCGGGAATACAATTCGTCAAAGGCGCTTTGATCTCCGTTTTTACTTAATACGACGAGTTCCTCGTCCGATAAATTCCGATTCATTTTCCCCCTCGTAAATTTTTATCTGAAATTTCTTTGCCTCGTCGCTTCGAAAACGGCGATTCCCGTTGCGACGGACGCGTTGAGCGAGTTTATTTTTCCGAACATGGGTATTTTTATTACGCCGTCGCACAAACTTTTCGTAAGTTTGTTTACGCCCGTATCTTCTCCGCCGATGACGACGGCAGTTTTTCCGCGTAAATCCGCGTTATAAATGTTTTCGCCGCTCATATCGAGCGCGTAAACCCATACATTGTTTTCTTTGAGAGTTTTTATTGCGTCGTTTATGTTGCCGACTTTTGCTATTACCACGTGATTTGCGCTACCTTCCGATATACGCATAACTACTTCGTTGACGGAAGCCGATCTGCGTTTTCCTATGATTATCGCATCGACGCCTGCGCACTCCGCCACCCTTATTATACTGCCTAAATTATGGGTATCTTCTATACCGTCCAGAATAAGAATCAGACAGTCTTTATCGTGAACGGCGTCAAGAACGTTGTCAAGGTCGGCGTAAATAAAGTCCGAAGCGTACGCTACGAAGCCCTGATGCTTTTTCGTAACGCTTTCTTTATCAAGCACCGCCTTTTCGCAAAAGACGTATTTTATTCCGTTTTCTTTTATGGCTTCGATAAGTTTTTTCGACTCCAAGTCTCTCATGCCGTTCTGGACGAGTACCTTATCGATTGTTTTAGTTGAATTTATAAGTTCGTAAACAGCATTTCTGCCTTCGACTTTCATAACCTTTTATTCCTCGTAAAAATTATTTATCGGTTACTTTAAATTTCCTTATCGGTTACTTTAGTTCCCGTTACGGCGTCGTAATTATGAAAATTCAGAACGTAATTAAGCCTGTCGTAATTGCCGATTACGTATAAATAGCCCACGACCGCTTCAAAACCGGTTGACTTGTTGTAATCGGAAATTTTGGCGTTTTTGGAATGGGAAGGCTTTTTCGCGTTTCTTCCGCGCCTGAAAATATCCGCTTCTTCGTCGGTAAGAAAAGGTAAAATTTCTCCCGCGAGTTCCGCCTGAGTTTTTGCACTTACGATTTTTGAAGTAAACTCGTTTAATTTTCCGCTTTTGTAATCGGTTTCAAAAGCAACTTTTTCGCGGACAAAAAGCGAATACACCGCGTCCCCTATAAAAGCAAGAACGACCGGACTCATCTTTATCGCTTTGCTTTTTTCTATTTTATCCTGAAAATTCAACTTTTTTATCTCCCTTTTTCACGCTCAATAATTTTAACATACTATTAAGTTTTTTACAATCATTTTTTATGAATTTATCGTAAATTTTACAATAATTAAATTTTACGCTTTTATTTTCGGAAATAAAAAATACGGTAACCGTTGTTTGCCGATTTTCCGCGAGGTTTGCCGTATTTTTTATTCGTTAAACTTTTAATGATTTTTTAAATATTCTTTATACCACTCTACGTTTTCGGGAAGTTCGCCTATAAGCCCGTCAACGTCGATTTTTTCATCCGAAAGGCTACCTTCGTCGAGTTCCAAAAGCCTTTCCATATCGTTTGTTTTAAGTAGTTTTACGCCCCTTCTCATACGCTGTCTCGGTATTTTGGATTTTTCTCCGACCAAAAGATAATGAGCGTCGCATATTGAAAGGGTAAATTGTCCGCCGCGCTTTTTTGATTTTTCGCAAAGCGCCATGGTAACGGCGAAATCTTCCTTAACTACGTCGGGCGCAATTGAGAATATTTTACCTTCAAATTTGTTCGATACCAGGCTTATAGGCTCGCTTTTAATGTAATCGTCCAAAATTTTACGATTAGCGACGGTTGTTCTTCCGCCTTTGGTGTAATTAAAAACGGAGCCGTCACGTATTACTATTCTGCCGTTATAACTTTCGCCCGATGCCATTTTGTAATTTTTTTGAACGTCCGAAAAAGTCAAATTGTAATCACGAAGCAGTTTTTTCAGGACCTCTATCGTCATTTTACTGTCGTAAAGCGCCTGATGATGCATAAGGTCGCTGCATCCCGTTTCGGCGTACAGAATATCGAGTTTAAGTCCGCTTTCTCTTTTTGCTATAAACCGATACATTCTCATTACGTCCCAGAATACGTAATTTATGGGAGGCAAATCGAATCTGTCGAGGTCGTTTATTAAAAACTTTGCGTCGCTGTCGGTCGCATAACCGATAACCACCGTGTCGGGAGCGGTCAGAAGGGCTTTGATTTCGTCGTATCTGTCCATGATATCGGGCGAAGAATAATACTCGTTTTTAGAATAAGCAAAAACTATACCCGCTTTTTTATGTCCGTAATCATCGAATTTTATGTGTGGGTTTATCAGTAAATTGTCTTCTCTTAAGTAATTAAAATTTTCGTCGGTTATAACGTAGCCGAACTCGCAGATACCGCCTCTTCCGTAAGCGCACTCGGTATCGTAAAATAAATATCTCATACGATGTATTATATAAAATTATTAACTTTGTGTCAACACTAATTAGCGGCGGTTACGTAATTTTATTATTTGATATTTTGCTTTTTTATTCGTGTTATGCAATCTATTTTTTATTAAAAGTGCCTGTATAGGTCGATTATCGGCGTTTTAAAACGAAAATGCTTCCCCGCGACGTTTGCCGCAGGGAAGCAAAAACCGTTAGCCGAGTAATATAGCGATTACTTCCAGTTTAGTTCGATACCGCCGACGTACGTTGTGTTGTCGCCGAGCGTACCCGTATTGATTAAGCAGAATCCGCCGTTTTGGTTACCCGCTATCGTTGCGGTAAGATTCGCTTCGCTTTGTAAATCGGTGCCTTCCGCCCGCGACACGGCGTTCGGAGAAGACGATTTAATTGTTGCGTTAAGGGTATTTCCTTCCGTCCATACGCGTACTGTTACTTCGGTAAGATAGAACGTTCCGTTTACGGGAGCGCAGATTTCTTTGAACTTACCATCTTTATGTTCCATCAAAACGGCAGCGCAGGAGGAACCGCTCGTTCTGTATATACGTACGCCGTAGCCGGTTAAGGTAGTAGTGTCGAACTTAATCATGATATCCATATATTGATAGTCCGAACCGAAACCCTGAGCAGCGGTCTTACCGGGCGCAAGTTTAATTGTAGCGTTCATATCGCCGTAAGTCGAACCCTTGGGCGTGTACATCATACGCGCGCCGCGTTGAGTGTGATAAATGCCTTCGTAGCCTAAGAAACCGTTTTTGTGTCCGATTGCATACGCCCACGAGTTGTTTTCTGTAATATTTGCGGGCGTCCATTTGCCGTTAACTTTTGCCGAATACTTGTTATCTACTTCGTTTCCGTCCAAAGGAATATAACCGAGTTGAGTGTCTGCGGGACAATATGCGTCCAAAGTCCACATACCGGGGATAATCTGAGCCTGGCGCGCGGTTGCGAATGTTTTAACGTCGATAGAAACGCCGTCGGCTGCCGAAACACCGTCCGCCGTTACGGCGACAGGACAAGTATAAACGGTAGGATCGCCGTATTCGCAGCGGATATGTTTGGGTAAAATTTCAACGCGGAGATATTTACCGACGTATGCTTCGGCAATCGCAATCTCTTTTAAAGGAGCGGTTCTTCCGATGGCTATCTGAATACCGCCGTCGGAATCTGCCGCGTCGCATAGATACCACGTAATAAGCGACATGTCTTCGCGTTCGCCGAGATCGAGTTTATACGTTAATTCTGCTTTCGCTCCGTTTTGTTTGATTTCGGGAGCGGTGGTAAAGGTCGGCGCGGGAAGCATAGACGGTTTTACCGTAAGCGCGATAGCGCCTTCGATGCCGGTTTCGCCGATAACTTCAATAATAACTTTTGCCGTTTCTTCTTGTTCGTTTATTGCCTTAACGAGGCAGGTTTTTCCGTCCTCGGAAGGCGTTAACGTTACGTATTTAGCGTCGATAGGATTCAATAGTTTGAACGTCGCCTTGTAATCGGTCGTATAATCGGTATTCTGCGGTCCGCCTACCTCAAACTGAACGGTGGCTTCGTCAAAACCTTCTTTACCCGTTTCCAGAGTCTTGGTATCTACGTAAGTCACGTAGGTCTGTCCCCACATCGAAGTCGTCGTTTTTTCCAGGTACGGTTTGATTTCAGTAGCAACGTCGGTTGCTCCGAGCGCGGTTACTGTTTCTTTTTGCCCCAAAGGATCCCATTCGTCGGTTCCGCGGAGAAGATTATATACGTTGTAAACAACGTTACCGTTTGCCTGAACGAGTTTATACGCTTTCAAAAATTCCGTTCCGGTAATATCTACAGCCTTTTCGGGGACGTTGTCGCCTTCCATGTGAATCTGTTCGCCGTTACGCGTTACGTTGGAATAGTAACTACGGAAAGTATCGGGCAAAATATCCGACCAACCGAACGTTGCGGGAACTTTATAATCGTCGGTAAAACGACAATCGATTAAGTTAAATCTTCCGGCACCTTTTGAAAGGTATTGTTTAACTTGAGCGCCGACGTTCGTGTGGCGACCTTTCATTTCGCAATTAAGCAACGTTACGCCGCTGCTTCCGCCCCACGGTTTACCGCTGTAAAATTCAAAATCACAGTTAAGATATACCGCTTTTGAAGAACCGTTTAACGAATCGTCTGTGGATTCAAGGTGGCAATCTACGTATAAAGCCCTCTTACTGCTGATAAAAGGCATCATGTTAAGACGACTTACGAAACGAACGTTCTTGGCAAACAATTTATCGCCGCCGTAAGAAGCAATCTGACATTGAGTAACGTTATCCGTTCTTTTTACTCTCGATAAAGAGGGGTTCAGAGGATAATCGAGGTCAACGTTGCAGAAACCGCCGATAGTGAAGTTTTTAAGGGTAAGACCGTCGCCGGATATGTTGAGCATGGTAGGGTTACCGCCGTCGTAGCCTTCGTTATGACCGTAGTTCATCGCGATGACTACGTTTCTCGCGTCGTCGGTAAGACCTGTTACGTGCAAGTTTGCGCAACTTTTAGTCATTAAAGTCGCCTGTTCTGTTTTTTCCGAATCGGGATCGTGCGTCCAGTAAACGTAAGGCGCCATGAAGATATTCATCGGATCTTCTTCCGTACCGTCGGTTGCGGCTTCCAAAGCCGCGTTAAATGTATTGAATACGTAATCTTTATCTGCAATAAACGCGTCGGACAATCTTCCGTCAACGTAGAAGTTCTTTTCGTTTATCGCAACCGTTTTTTCTTCGCCTATAAAGCCGTAAGTGAACGATTTTGCGTCTCCCGACAATCTTACGGGATATTGCGCGGACAATTTTCCGTTTGCGAGGTCATAAAGCCACTGAGTTTGACTTCCCATATAACCGTAATCCTCTACGTAAATTTCGTAGGCGGATTTTCCGTCTTTGCCGTCTTTACCGACGACGTCGCCTACGATTTGTACTTTACCGTCTGTGTAAGTGATAACGAGTTGCCCTTTTTCGTTGATTTTTACGTCGGCAATGCCTACGCCGTCGGCTCCGTTCCGACCAACGTCGCCTTTTTCGCCTTTTTCGCCTTGTTTGGCGCAGGCTACGAACGTAAACGCAACCGAAATAACGAGCAGAACAGCCATAATCGTTATAAGTAGTTTGTGTGTTACAGTTTTCATATTTACCTCCTATATCTTTACGTCGGTTGATTGCCCGACGCATGTTTTCAAGTACGGCAATATCAAAAAAGCGCGCTTTAAAATCGAGCGCAACTATTATTTACAACGATACGGTTGACTTAAGAAAAAGAACCGAAACCTCAGACGAACGACGTTTTTTACCTTCGACGTAATGAAAGACCATAAAAACGTGAAATTACACGATACGACGAAAACCCGTTAAAGGATTATCGCATATAGCCTCTTATAGAGTGTCGGTTTTTGCGTCGTTACGACTAAACTCCCCTTCTTACGCCCCTATTGTACAGCGGTAAAACGCAATATGCAAGGGATAATACGGTCAAAAATATGCACTAAACGGATATGTTTTTTGTAATTATTTTATCCGCTTTTTTGTAAATTTTGTATTTATTTTGCGTACACCGTTTATTATTCCGGATTGTGTTTCGCGCGTAAAATTACTTAAATATTATATAAGATTGTTTCCAAGCGACGATGCGATAAAAATCACGCATAAAAAAACGGAAATCGGAAAACCGAGTTTCCGAAATCCGTTTTTTATATATTTTTTCTCCTTTATTCGACCACCGCGAAAGATTTATTCTTCATAATAAAGTCGCAAACGTTTCTTGACAAAATGACTTTGCCTTTTATCGTTTTGTCTTTACCGCTGTAGTTAAGCGCAAGCGTAAGAGATTTTCCTGCAAGACTACGTTTTATATAACAAACGCCGTCAGTTTCCCAAATCGATATATCGCCTATTTTAAGACAATCGAGTTTTCTCAAAGCAAACAGCGCTTTTACCGTTTGAAATTCTTCAGAGTTAAACCTCGGGCTGTTCCAGCGCATGCACTTACGATTATAAGGATCCTGCTTGCCTTCCATAAAGATTTCGTCGCCGTAATAAATCATGGGGCAACCCTGATAAAAAGTAAGTGCGGCTATCGCCATAAGCATCAGATCGTCGTCGAAGTTCAACGTGTTATAAAAACGTTCGATATCGTGCGAATCTATAAGGTTGAGCATCATACGGTTGGTGCCGTCTTTGTAACGCATAAGCGCGTTGTTGAGATAATCGGCAAAATCCTTGGCGTTATAGCGTTTATAAGCAAAATATCTTTGACAGGCGTATAAAAACGGGTAATTCATAACAGAGTCCCACTGATCGTTTCCGAGGAATGATTCGGAATTTTGCCAGTCTTCGCCGATTAAAAATACGTCGGGATACTCTTTTTTGAGGTTAAACTTGAAATATCTCCAGAACTCGTGAGAAACGTCGAAGGCTACGTCGAGTCTGAAACCGTCAACGCCCAAACCGAGATAAAACTTTCCTACATTAGTAAGATACTCTTTAACTTCGGGGTTGTTCGTATTGAGTTTAGGCATCATGGCAACGTCGCTGAAAGTTTTATAATTCATTTTTTCGTAAGAAGGCTTATCGCCGTCAACGAAATACCAGTCGTAATACTTGCTCTTTCTTCCGTTTTTAACTACGTCCTGAAAAAGCGGATTAAAATAACCCGAATGATTAAAAACAAGGTCCAGAACGATTAAAATATCGCGTTTATGGGCTTCATTTATCAGGTTTTTCAAATCGTCGAGATCGCCGAACGTTTTATCGACGGCAAAATAATCGTCAACGTCGTATTTATGGGCGGAAACGGACGGGTGAACAGGCGTCAGGTAAATTCCGTTTATACCTAAATCGCTTAAATAAGGGAGTTTTTCGATAATCCCCTGAAAATCCCCGCCGGCAAACTTATCGTTTTTAGGTTCCTCCGTGTACCAGTCCATAGTGATATACGACTTGTCTTTTTTGTTTTCGGACATATTGAACCGTTCGGGGAAAATCTGATAAAACACCCTGCCTTCGAGTTTTGCGTTCGGAACCGCCACGTCGTCGGAATTAGGAAAAACCACGGTAAAATTATCCTGAAAAGTTTGCGTAAGATATATTTTTTTGTCGAAACCGCTTTCGTTATAGTACCAGACTTCTCCGTCGCCGTCCGTAATCTCGAAAAGATAGGAGTATCCGGGATAGCCGTTATCTAATTTTGCGGTATAATAATCGAACAAAGCGTCGCTTGCAGTAATCTTCATAGGCGTAACCAGACGCTCCGTCCAGAACTTGTGGCAAGTGTTCCACAAAACGTTTACGGATTTTATATCGTCGTTTCTTTTAACCCTGAGCCTTAAAAAAGCCTCCGTATCGGAAACGGGAAAGGAAAACCTTGAATCCGACTGATGCATTACGGAATATTTGTCCATAGTAATTTAAATTGACTCCTTAACGTTTTTAACAATAAGCGTTTTATATAAGTTCAAAGGTTCCCGCTTCGTGACGGAAAAGAAGAAAATATATAAAACAAAATAATAAATTAACGCCTAACGTAGCGGTTACGTCGGCGATAAACAATTGAGCGCCTATAATCATTTTTGTAAAAATATTCGCTCCCGCAGCGGAAATAACCATCAAAACGGATAACGCCGTCAAAAGCGTTCCGCTTACAACGGTAAAAATCACGCCTGCAAAAAACGGCGAACCGTCGCGTTTAAAAACCACGTTTTTTATAAGTAAAGTTTGCCTTGAAGATAACGATCTTACGATAAACAGCGCAACGGATATTTCAAAAAGTCCGCAAAAAAGCACCGATACCATATCGATTATCAAATTAAAATCTATTTGATTTTTAAGACCGTAAGCAAAATCCCTGACCATCAAAAACACCGAAAACCCGAAGGTTAAAACGGTGAAAAGTAGGTATATAAGCCTGAAAACGGTAATTTTATTAAATTTCTTCATAACGCGTCAAGCCTTGGTTTCAAAGTAAACGTAATCGGCGTTAAGTGTTGAAACCAAAGAAAAATCCTTTTCTTCGGATTCGTATCTTTCTTCGTTAAACCGTAAAAGACCGAGCCTGTTAATTTTGGTTTTCTGAACGAACGTAACTTTGCCGACGTCTTTATATTCGACAAAGCGCGCCTGATGAAAAGCGCATAAATCGTTTTCTTTATCGACGAAAAAGAACTGCGAAGGATATTTATATATATACAGTCTGAAATAATCGCCGTAATATAATCCGCCTTCATAGTAAGCGTCGTTAAAAGTAAAAAACAGTTTTGTAACGTAATCGGTTGCGAAATCTTCCGTAACCTCCTTCGTTTCGGTTTTGCCGTTTTCGGTCTTTTGATGAACGTAAACCGAGTTTTCTCTTTTTATCGTAACGAGGCTTTCTTTGGTTTTTCCGTCCGAATAATCGCCGTCGGTCGTTATCTTTATCCTGACAACGCGGGAATTTTTATCGGTTAAATCGATAAAAACTTCGGTTACGCTCGTGCCTGTAACCGTTCCGTCGAATTTGCTTTTCGTTTCTTTAACGGTATAGTTTGCCGTTTTTACGGCGTTCATCGCGTTTTGGGCGGAAATATCGCCGTTTAGGTATTCTTCGACTTCGGGATCGGGTTTATAAGACTTTTGACAGCCTGCGATTAAAGACAAACAGAATATGAGCAAAAACGCGATATAAGTGATTTTTTTCATAATATCCACCGATTTTTTATTTATCTTTTAAGGGCAAAAAACTGCCCTTAAAAGACGGTGTTTGTTTATCTTTTAAGGGCAAAAAATTGCCCTTAAAAGACTATTTTGGTTATTTGTATGCGATAATCGTCTGATAAGGCAAAAGGGGCGTATTTGCTGAAAGAGCGCCGTCGCCTACCGTATCGAGATATAGCGTGTAGCCTGCAAAATCCGCCGTATAGTTTTTACCTTTTACCGCGCTGTTGGAGTGAATGATTTTATAATTTTTTCCGTCAACGGTAAAAGTAATCTGAATTGTAGCCCCGCCGTTTATAGTCGAAACTTTATATAACGATATCTGATTTTCGTCATATTGAAGGGCTTTACAGGTCTGTTTGAAGGCTATAAGTTTTTGGAATTTTTCAAAAACGTCGTAATGCTTTACTTTCAAAGAGTAATCGAGTTCGTTGACTTTGTAACTCGATTCGTAAGAGTTGGAATCGCCGCCTTTTGTACGCAAAAATTCATCGCCCGCGAGCATAAACGACGTGCCGTTTGCGGTAAATACCATGGCATCGGCAAGAACAGCCATCTTTTTAATCATGTCGGCATGGCTTATCGTTTCGTATTCGCCGGTAGCGACTATTCTGTCGTAAAGCGTGTAGTTATCGTGACAGGTAACGTAGTTTACGACCTTGTCGGGAGAGGATATCGTAAGTGAACCGGTATATATCTGACCTTTTAAGCCGGCAACTATTCTCGAAAGGTCGTTCGTATCGACAGCGCCTATGTTGGTAACCCAACCGAGGTTCTTTTTGTCGTTCATACCGCCCTTTATCAAAGCGTCGCGGAACTGATCGCTGAACTGACCTACGGTGAGAAGATTTCCGTTACTCTGGTCGGCTTGTTTTGATTGCGCGAGCGCGCAGGTACCGCCTTCCCAAGGCTCGCCGTAAACGACGATAGAGGAGTTGATTTTTTTAAGTTCGGCGTTTAATTCGTTCATGGTATCGATATCGTGTACGCCCATAAGGTCGAATCTGAATCCGCCGAGTTTGTACTCTTTTGCCCAGAAGCAAACCGAGTCTATCATGAACTTTCTGAACATGCTGTGGTCGCTTGCCGTTTCGTTACCGCAACCTGAACCGTCGGAAAACGCGCCCGTTTTGGTGTAACGGAAATAATAACCGGGCATCAGAACGTCAAAGTTAGAACCGCTTGCCGCCGCAACGTGGTTATAGACGACGTCCATAATGATATTTATACCCGCCTCGTTATAAGCCTTGACGAGTTGTTTAAATTCTCTTATACGAACGTAGCCGTCGGTAGGATCGGAAGAATAACTTCCTTCTAAAACGTTGTAATTCAGCGGATTGTAGCCCCAGTTGAACTTCATAACGCTTTCGTCGTTCGCCTGATCGAATATAGGTACGAGTTGTACGGCGTTGACGCCTAACTCCTTGATATGATCGAAGCCCGTCTTGACGGTTACGCCGTCTTTCGTATAAGTAGTACCGCTTTCCGCCATGCCGAGGAATTTTTTACGGTTACTTTCCGTTCCCTTCCACGTTTGCGAACTCGTAACGTCGGAAACGTGAGTTTCCCATACGGTGAGAGATTTTCTGTCGTAAGCGTGCGGTTTTATCTTGTCCCACCCGTCCGGATTGGTATCCGAAAAATCGACTATCTGACCTCTTACGCCGCTCAAGCCCGCGCTTTTAGCGTAAGGATCCACTACTTCGCGTCCGCCGGGATAAGCCGAGTTATAAACGGTGTAGGTATAATACTTACCCGCCACGTTACTGCTTAACCTGGTTTCAAAAACGCCTTTTTCTCCCTTTGTCATCTCGGTTTTTTCGGGCGTTTCGGCGCCGTCGCCTTTTTTATAAATATTAAGGACTATTTTAGTCGAAACGGGCGACCATACGCGGAAAGTAGTTGCTTCTTTTCCGTACAAGGCGCCTAATTCGCCGTCGTAATAATACGCCTGGTCAAAAGATTTGGTTCCGAAAAGATTAGTAATCGCTATATTTTGAGTTACGGTTTTTCCGTCTTCAAAAACGACTCTCGCAAAATATTCGTCGCCTATTTTCGCCTTGCTTCCCTTTTTGAATTTATAGGTTATAAGAGCGGTAAGTTCGGTCTCGGTACCGCCTAAAACGTCCTGACCGTGCAAAATTTCCACTTTTTTAACGGGGGTCTCCGTTTTTATGGAAATATTCTGCTCGTCTGTAAATTCGGCGTTGACGCCGTATTTTAAGTCAACGACTCTTTGTTTTAATTGATCGTCAAGCGTAGTGTACACGTTGATATCTCCTTGAATGACGTAAACGTGATAGCAGTTGTTTTGTAAAGTGAGTTGTTTGAAATCGATTTCTCTGTCGGCGTCTCCGTCCTTCGTCCAGCCGGACTGAAGCCTCGGAATGACGCCAATGCCTTTTTGTTCTGCTCCGCTACCGATCTCGGACAGTTTATATAAAGCGATTCCGCCGAAATCGTCCTGATAGTTGAGGTTGAACAGTTTGCCTTCGCCTCCCTTTGCCCAAAGCCAGAAGCCCCATTTTTTGTAATCCGCCGAATTTTTGCGATAATAATGAATTTGCAAAGTAGGCTCGGTCAGATTTTCAGGCAGGTCTGTCGGAAGCACTTTCTCGTTACTGAACGAATTCGTACCGCTGTACGGTTGATAAGCAAATTCGCCCTCGCCCGTCATGGAAGGACCTTTGTTGCAAGCAACCAAAGTCACGCACAAAACCATGACGACGAATAAAATCATTGTTAAAACTTTCTTCATTGTTCCTCCTTATCGGATTACCGAAACGGCAGATTGCCGTTCCGGTAACGAAAATTTTAATATAATCTGATATCGAATTTGTTTTCGAATATTTTTGCTTTGGTTACGTCGATGGAAACCGAAATAACGTCGCCTTCCTTATAATCGCGGGTGGTTTCAACGTAAACTACGTTGCCGTCAACCTCGCAAACGGCGTATTTATCCTTACCGTAATCGAGCATGCCTTTTACGGTAAGTTCGATACCGCCTTCTTCTATTTCGTACGCGTCGTGCGCCGCTTCGAAGCGGTAATGACTGAGGAAAAGTTGCGCGCCGAGACCTTTTACTATCTTTTTATTGATATCGAGGTCGGTTATGAAGGTTCTGCCGTCGATATACGCGGCGAAAACTTTGGATTCGAATAAGATATCGTCGATTTCGGCGTTATGAGAAGCGAGTAACGCGTTTACTTTATCGAGTTTGGAGCGTTTCGCGTCTTTCAGCGCGACGATAGCAACGTCTTTTTCTTCACCGGAAGCGGCTGCGACTTTTTGTTCGGCTTCACTTATAGAAGCGTCCTCTTTTTGGATAAGAGCCTCTCTTTCCGCTTTGTACTTATCGTTGCAAGCGGTAATCTTCCGATTTGTTTCCTCTTGTTTTTGCTTTTCGACGGGAAGAAGAGTATCTTCGACCTTTCCGAGATTGTCGTTTACGACTTTAATCATCTCGTCGTAACGCGCCGCAACGGAAGTTTTTTGCGCTTCGTAATCTTCGCGTATTTTTCTCTCTTTTTCCAGCCTTTCCGCCTTTTCGGCTTCGGGTAATAAGGCAAAATCCGATTTAGCCTTTTTAAAGGAAGCCACTTTTTCGTCGTAATCTTTCTTTAACGCGACGAGTTCGGCGTCGGCTTTTTGTTTGATTTTTCTGCGAGCCTCTTTTTTAGCGCCGTCGAGTCCGAGCGAATAGGACATATCTTCCTGAATTTTTACGCGTTTTGCAAGATATTCCGCTTTAAATTCTTTAAGTAAAGCGTCCGTCATCACTATATGCGCGAGTTCTTGGTTCATCTTTTTGTCGATATCGGAAATTTCTTGTTTTTTAAGAGTTTCAAAATGTCTGACAAGTTGTCTTGACGAACGTTTCGCGTTCAGACGATCGAAATACGAACCTACGAAAGTATCGGATGCGGGAAGAGCGGTTACGACTTCTTTTTGTCCGTCGAGGACGGAAATACTCTTAAAGTCTATACCGAGGTCGAGTTTTTCACCCGGCGCGTGTTTGCGGTCGGATATCATAAAGAAGGTTCTGTCGCCCGATTTTAAATGGGTAACTATCGTTTTATTGATAACTTCTTCGTTTACGACGGTAGCAGTAAAGTCTTTTCCGCCTTCTATCAAAGCGTCGGTGGGAATAAGTACGTTTTGTCTGTTTTCAAACACAACCGAAGAAAGTTGTTCCATAACCGCGACGGGCAGAGTTATCGTCTGACCTAATAATTTGAGTTTATCGCCTTCTATCGTTACGTCAAAAACGTTTTCTCTGGGAATACGCGGAGCAATGGTCTGTTCGGTTTTTCCGTCGAAGAAATGGGCTTTTTCCATATTGACCGCAACGTCGATTACGTCCCCTATTTTAGAGGTATGCGTTCCGCCGTACTGTTTTACTATAACGGCGGTGTCGCTGTCGCCTAAGCCGTGTACGTCGAGGTTGAAGTCGCCGTAAATAAGCGTTTCGTTACCGAGTTCTTCAAAGTGAGAAATTTTCATTTTAAGAACGTTATCCGATTTTTCTATAACGCTTTCGTCGGCGGATAAATGTTCGCAACGAAGCCCTATTATGACTTTCCTGTCGCCGTTAAGATATTCGGGGCGGACTTTCAGCATTTGCTCGTAAGGAATCGTCAGAGGTTTTTCTATGCCCTCGAAGCGAACTTCCACCTTATCGTCTTTTCTGAGCAAGGTCGCTTTGAAGAAATTCATCTGAGGCGTTCCTATAAAGCCCGCAACGAATTTATTTTCGGGATAGTTGTAAAGATTTTGAGGCGTGTCGATTTGCTGGACGTAACCCATGGACATAACGACTATTCTCGTACCCATGGTCATGGCTTCGACCTGATCGTGCGTAACGTAAATGAAGGTAGTTGCTATTTCCTGATGAAGTTTCGCTATCTCGGCGCGCATTTCGGTACGAAGTTTGGCGTCGAGGTTGGATAAAGGTTCGTCGAGAAGGAAAACCTTGGGGGTACGCAAAATGGCTCTTCCTAAACTTACGCGTTGGCGTTGACCGCCCGAAAGCGCCTTAGGTTTACGTTCGAGGTATTCTTCGAGTTTAAGTATTTTTGCCGCCCACAAAACTTTTTTATGAATTTCCGCTTGCGGAACGTGTCTTAGCCTTAACCCGAACGCCAGATTTTCGTAAACCGTCATGTGCGGATATAAAGCGTAGTTCTGGAAAACCATGGCGATATCCCTGTCTTTAGGTTCCACGTGGTTGGAAAAAGTATCGCCTATGTATAATTCGCCGGCGGTAATTTCCTCTAACCCCGCAATCATACGGAGGGTAGTTGATTTACCGCAACCCGAAGGACCGACGAAAACTATAAATTCTCTGTCTTCGATTTCCATATTGAAATCGTTTACTGCCTTTACCCCGTTGGGGTAAACCTTATATAAGTGTCTTAAACTTAAGTTTGACATATTTCCCTCCTGATCGTTATTGAAGTACTGCAAACGTCGCCGGCGGCAGGGTAAGCACGGAACCTTGTATCGAAGGAATTTTCGATACGTCTGCCGATAAAGTCGCCGATAATTTTACCTTGCCGAGGCTTGACGCGTCGTAAGTTTGGGTAAGCGTTTTCGATGCGTTCCACACGATATAAACGGCGTCCTTACCGCTACCTTTTTTAACTACGCACAAATCGCGGTTGCGGTTAACGTAAATCTGTTCGGCAACGTTTCTCGCTATCTGCGGGAAAGCCCTTCTTATGGCGTTGGCTCTTTTAACGTAGTTAGGGAGCGAATTTGCGTCCTTTAACTGATCGCTCACTTTTCCGTAAAGATATTTTTCGCTGTCCTCTCCCTTTGTGGAACCCGCAACGGGTTTACATTGATACTTGTCGCCCCAAGGCATGGGTTGACGCTTATCTTCGTCCTTATAACTGTCTTTTGAACCTTTCTGGGCAAGAACGGTCATACCCGCTTCGTCGCCGTAATACGAGAACGTAACGCCGTAAGTCATGGCTAAAAGCCCGTGAATTTCTTTGAGGTTTTCGGGATTTGCTCCTGCCAAAGATATGCCGTAGGCGCGCCCCGTGTCGTGGTTTGCAATGAAGTTTGCGGGAATCCCCGGCGCGGACGATTTAGCGGTGTCGGTATCGATAAGGCTGAGATATCCTGCTTTTTCGAGTCTTACCGCGTAAGATAAATTGCCGTTTGCCGTATAGCCGTTCTGGAAAGCAAAAACTCCGTCTATGCCCGATTCGTAGTACGTCTGGTTGGCTCCGGGGTTGCCCCAGGTACCTTCGCCCACTATGTAACAATCGGGTTTGAGTTCTTTTGCCGTATCGTTAAGCCATTTTAAAAATCTCTTGTTAAGATTGTGATTCTGATCGAAATATTCGCTTACCGCATCGAGTCTGAAACCGTCAACTTTATGATCGACCAGCCAGAACTTCATTACGTTCTTTAAATCGGTCGCTAAATATCCGTCGGGTTCGTCCAGAACGTTTTGTAAATTGAGATCGGGCATTTCCGACCAGAATTTACATTCGTACATCAAAGAAGTTTCCTGCGGGTGAACCGTCCAGCCCGAAGGTACGGGATAGGAAACCGGTTTTACGTTGTAATAGTTATAGTACTTGTTGGTAGTAAGGTTTATGCTGTGCGCCGAAATACAACGCTCGAACCATTCGTGTTTTGACGAAGTATGGTTAAATACCAGGTCGAGAAGAACGGTCATGCCCCTGTCGTGGCAGGCTTTTACGAGATCGTCGTAATCGGCAAGAGTCCCGAAAACCCTGTCGATGGAGCAATAATCGATAACGTCGTATTTATGGTAAGTAGTAGATTGATGGACGGGGGTAAGCCACAATCCGTCGTAATTAAGACCGTCAATATAGTCGAGTTTATCTATGATACCTTGTAAATCCCCCGTACCGTCGCCGTTACTGTCGGCAAAACTATACGGAAAAATTTCGTAATACGTGCGGTATTTGTCGGTCGTTTTTTGTACCGAAGGGACGATATCGCCTTTTTCCGCGCACGCCGTAAGCGATACGAATAAAAGACAAATCGTCAATAAAACCGATAAAATTTTAAACTTTTTCATAATCTTATCCCTTTACCGAACCGCCGGTTACGCCTTCTACGTAGAAGCGTTGCATCAAAAAGAACAATATGATGGGTATTATCGAAACGACGACGCCGCCCGCGCAGAAGTGTGTAAAGTGCAACGAATACATTGCCTGATTCGAAATCCAACTTTGCAGACCTACCGCAACCGTCTGATACTGCGGACCTTTACTGCCGCCTACTATGTAACTTGCCATCATAAAGTCGCCCCACGGACCGACGAAAGCGCCTAAAAGAGTCTGGATAATTATCGGCTTACTTAAAGGAAGCGTTATCGACCAGAAAATTTTACCGCGACTTGCGCCGTCTATCATTGCTGCCTCGTCCAAAGACTTGGGTATGGTATCGAAAAAGCCTTTCGCAACCATATAGCCCATCATCGAACCCGAAGTATAAACGAGCATAAGCCCGAATATGGAAGTCGAACTTGCTACAAGCCCTAAAGTATTAAGCAGATAATAAATGCAAATCATGCTTAAAAATCCGGGGAACATGCCGAGGATAAGCATAAACTTCATAAGGGCTTTTCTGCCTTTGAAACGCATACGGGAAAGCGCGTAAGCCGTCAATAAAGTTATAAGCGTGTTTACGACGGATACCACTAAAGATATTATCAGAGTGTTCACGTACCAGTTGACGAAGTATGAACCTTTACCCGTAAACAGCCATATAAAATTATCGAACGTCCATTGTTTTGGAAATAAATACTGAACTATCGTGGTGCTTTCACCGCGTAGCGCGGATAAAACGAGATATACGAAAGGAAAAACCCATACTATCGAAATAACGATAAGTAAAACGTATAAAAAGGTATTTATCACGCCGTTTTTTATTTTTTTACCTATTAAACCGTTCGTCATTGGAAATCCTCCTCGTTTTTGACAGATCCTATTCTGGAATATACGACAAGGGAGAAGAAAGCAATTACGATGAACAGCAAAATACCGATAACCGAGGCTAAGTTGTAAGCAGACTTATCTACCGTCATACGATACAGCCAGGTAATCAGAAGGTCCAGATCGCCCGCGCTCGAAACAAGCCCCGCCGAAGTATATTCGCTCGTTTTTGCGCTTCCTCCCGTCAGAAGGAAGATTATGTTAAAGTTGTTGATATTGCCCGTAAACGCCGTAAGCGTACTCGGTCCTAAAATGAACATCATATACGGGAAGGTAATTTTTGCGAACATCGTGAACGGGTTTGCCCCGTCGATTTTCGCCGCCTCGTAAAGATCGGACGGAATGTTCAGCAAAATGCCTGTACAGGTTAACACGGTGTACGGAACGCCCACCCACAGGTTGATTAAAATAATCATTAACTGCGCGGTCGTCCTCGTTCCGTCAAGCCATCTTACCTTGGGAAGATGCATGACGTATTCGAGCAGATAGTTCATAATACCGCCGTCCGTCATAAACATTTTGGATACGAGCATAAGCGATATGAACTGCGGTACCGCTATAACGGTGACGAGGCAGGTACGCCATAACTTTTTAAGCCTTATGCCCTTTTTGTTTATGAGCATGGCGACGAACATACCTATAAACAGGTTGGAGAAAGTCGCTATGACCGCCCATATAAGCGTCCAGCGAAGTATAAACCAGAAGGTATGCGTGTATTTATCGATATCCTGCCCTTGCGAGCCGAGCGCGTCGCCCCCGAAAAGCATCGCTTTAAAGTTATCGAAGCCAACCCAGGTAAAGAGATTTTTAGGGGGCATAGTGTCACGATAAAAGTCGGTAAACGCAACGAGTATCATGAACATCAGCGGCACCACCGTAAAAACCACGAGGGTTAAACTGGGGAAGGCTAAAATGGTAAGATGAAATTTTTTGTTGAGAAGTTGCGACATATCGTCGCGCGCGGTCGCAAGTCTTTTTGCGACGGAACGGTTAAGTTGATTTGTATATCCGAGTTTTACCGAGGATATCAGAACCATTACCGTAAAGATAATTACCACTATCGACAACATGGAATACAACAAAATCGAGAAAGAGTTGTCGTAATCGCCGATAGGCACACCGTAAGCGTTGGTCGTCATTTTTACCGTACCCAAAGTATTGAGTTTACCGAGATACTTTGCGCCGAAAAATATCATAAAACAAACGAAAGCGGCCTCATATAAGACAAGTAAAAGCCCCCTTCCTATCTGACCGTAACAAAAACAGCCGAAACCCCATATAAGGGCGGAAAGTTTGGTTTTATAATTGCCGTAACGAAGCGCTTCGAAAAACGTCGAAAACCATCTGCCCGCTTTTTGTAAAAGCCCCCAAAAAAATACGGGGATTTTTTTCAAAAACGCCAGAACAGCCGACGGGATATTTAAAAAGAAACGACCGAATTTTACCCAAAATCTGGTAAATTTGGGCATCGATAAATATTCGAGCGTTGAAATTTTTCTCATGGGCTACTCCTTTATATTAGGTAATTTACAAAAACGTCCGGTTGGAAAACTCGCCCTCTCCCACGTAAGGAAGAGGGCGAGTAAAAAACCGTTTAAAATTTACTTTCGCTTTATATTAAGCGGATTTTTCGATCTGACGTTGTAATTCCGCCAAAGTAGTCTTAATGTTTGATTCGTGGAAAGCGTTAAACTTTTTCTCGGAATATTCGTTCCAGACGTTCTGACCGAAGTCTGTAAGAGGAGTCCAGTAGTTCTGAGGAACGCTGTCCTGTACGCGGAAGCCTTTGCCGTAACCTTCGTGCGAAGGAGTTCCTACGGGCTTGCCTGCAAGAGAATTACCGTCTTTGTCCTTCATGGTAGTGGTTTCGGGATATACGCATACTCTGTCGTATTGTTTCTGTAACGCGACGAGGGCTTTATCCGCTTTGATGGTAGGATCGTTTACCGCTTCCTTGTTGGAAGGACCGGAGCCGTTCTTTTTGTAACGTTCGAGTTGCGCTTCTTTATTCGTAAAGTATTTTGCCATTTCGTGCAGAACAACGATGTTTTCTGCTTTGTCTCTTACGAATTCGCACAAGGGGTTAACGCCCATGTGTTTGTATCCGCGGAAGTTTTTGTAAGCGTATTTACCGTCGGTGCCTTCGAGCATGGGAAGAACCGTTGCGTCGTAGTTGTCGCCCCAAGCCTTTCTGACTTCGGCGTCTTTCCAGGTACCGCAAAGCATTGCGGCAAGAGGAGTTTTAACGGCGTCTTCGTTAGCGGTGTTTATGTATAACGAATATTTATCGTTATAACTTTCGTCGGCAAACAAGTAATGTTTGTTGACGCTTCCGTCCGTATTCAAAAAGATGTTTTTCAGACATTCTAAGGCGTTGAGGCCGATTGAAAAGTCTGCGTCTTTAAGATATTGCGTGCCTTCGGGCTGAACGTAAGTAAACGTACAGGTAGCGCTTTCCTGTTTACCTTCGGCGTTGTATCTGACTTCGTAGTCGCCGCCGACCGAGAAGAATATACCCGAAACGTACCAGGCGCTTGCCATAGGCATACAAATCATACCGTTGGACCAGTTAAGTTTTATGTCGTTGCCGTTTTTGTCTTTATAAACCGCGTCGCCTTCGCCTCTTTTGTCCAAAGCCGCGTAAAGATCGCGGAAGGTAACGTCTTCTCTCAATTTGTCGGTAGCGTTGTCCCAAGCGGAGGTGCCTTTAAAAGCGTCCCTGTTATAGTACATATAGTAACCGTTATCCGCCTGGAAGGGATAAGCCGAATACTGTCCGCCTATTTTCGTGGACTCCACCGCGTCCTCAAGGTTGTTTTCCTTAACCCATTGTACGTCCGCTTCCGCTAAGGGAGAGAGCGCGCCGAGGTTGGATAAATCCGCTAACTGATCGTTTGCAAAAGAGTAAAGAGCGGCACCCTGAAGAGGATCCTTGCCCATTTCGGCGGACGCGCCTGCGTCGCCGCTTCCCGCAAACTCGAATTTATAGCCTTTAAAAGCGTCTTCGTGAGTCGAACGGAATTCCTCCGCCCATTTAAGATAGAGGTCACGATGTTCTTCGGGACCCCAGAGCATTATTGTTTTTTCTTTGCTTCCGCAAGCAGTCAGAACCGAAAGGCACGCAACCGACAAAACGAAGCACAAAACAAGACTTAAAAGTTTTTTCATACATTATCCTCCATATCGATCGATTTTTTGCAAGTAATGCCGTGGCGACGGTCGCCACCACGGCATTATTGACTTATTTAAACGATATTCTATCGTTATATCTGAAATTTGACGTAACGTCGTTACCGATTTATGCCGCAGGGGTAGCTTCGGTAATAACGACGGGATTGGCGAATAAGTCGTAAGAAGTCATTCCGTCAACGATCGTAACAGTTGCGTCGGCTTCGGCGCCTTGTTCACCGGTACCCGCAACCTTCTGGTCGTATTGATCGCCGGCGTTGTCTTCCGTGTCGCACAAGCAGATAATGAATTCGTATTCGCCTGCGGCTACGGCAAAATCGATCGTATATTTGGTTTTCGCTTCGTTAGCGGTCATTACGTGGAAACTTGCCCAACCGTCGAAAGAGCCTTTTATTAAAACGTACTCTCTTGCAACGGGAGCGGCAAAGGTAACCTTTAAAGTGCTTACCTGATTGGCAACGGCGATTCTGTTTTCAACCGCGTCCGCAAGGTCGATTTTATAACCGATTTTGGGGAAGGAGTTGTTAAGTATACATTCGTCGTTTTCGTGAGCGAGTTTGAGTTCGACTTTGAGGTTTGCGCCTTTGTAGCCCGCAATTTCGATACCGTAAGGACGTTGAGTTCCGTCTTCGAGGTCTTCGTTCCAGAACTTGCCTTCTTCATAGTTTTCGAAAACTTTAATCTTGTATTCGTAACCCATTACGAGAACTTCTTTAAGTTCCAAAGTAGCCGATTTTCTGTCTGCGGATACGGTTGCGAACGCTTTAGTGGCATCCCAGTCGTTGAAGCCGCCTACGATAGCAACTTTGTAACCTTCGGGAAGCGCGTCTTTAAACTCAACGGTTAAAGCGGTGTTGATTCTCTTAGGAGCGGGTAATTGGGTTTCGAAGGTTTGTTTACCGAGGTTAACTTTCTTATCGCCTTCGTTGTAAGGCATTTTTTGGTTATCAACGCCCGCGGGACATTCCTTGGACTGATAGGACCAGTTGACACCCTGCATGCTTTTAGGAAGAGTGCTTTGATCGTTATAGCCGAGGGTTACTTTAAAACCGCTGGCGAAAGTACCGTCTTCATTTTTAGTAGGAGCGTTGCCGAATACGTAATAAAGCCTCGTGCCTTCGACGTTCTTCGCTTCAAGAGCGCCGTCATCGGGTTTTTCTTTCCATTCGCTGAAGTCGCCCACGATCCAGTAAGAAGCGTAAGCGGCTTGTTCTACCGATTCTTCTGCTAATTCGAAGTAATAGGTAACTTTGCCTTCCTCAGTGGGAACTTCACCTGTCGGGCCGGGTTGAGGACCGGGTCCGGGATCGGGAGTTTTAGGTTTGCAAGCAACAGCAAAAGCAAGGCTGAAGCAAAGCGTGAGTGCCAGTAAAATTGCTAAAAACGATTTTTTCATATTTTCCTCCTGATAATCGTTCATTATTATTTAGGGCGATGCCCTATTTTACCCGTTTTATATATTTACAGTAATATAAATCGATTAAACCTAATTGCGTTTGCGTAAAACAAATTACTTTCGCGTAAAACGTATTGCGTTCGCATTAAACGAATAAAGCGAATTGCGTTTGCAGAAGCAAACGCAAAAGGGAATATTCCCTTTTGCAAACCTTACGACCGTTTTTTGGGTAAAATACCCGGAGGTTAATCGATTTAACTGTCTTTGTACTCTTATTATACTTTATAACGGAACTTTTGTCAAGTATTTTTTTAAAAAAAACGCCGTTTAAGCCGTTTTTTATCGTCGATAAACCGATGGCGACTAAACAATCTCGCTTTTTCTTTCATTATTATATAATAGAATACGGTCGAAAATTTAATAGAAAAAAGCCGAAAAGCGTCGGAAGTAATAGAAAATAGTCCGAAAATGCAACGTGAATTGCGTTTTGCAACGCAAGCAAGGCTTCCCCTTGAGGGGTGCGCAGGCGTTAAACAAACAGCACAGTGCGCTGTTTGTAGCCGTAGCCCGAAGGTCGTAAGACCGAGGCGGACAGCTGTCAATTTTGTTGACTGATGAGGTGTAGCCGACGATAGTCGGCGTGCAAGGCTTCACCCTGTGGGAGAAGCTGGCTCGTAGAGCCTGATGAGGGTGGCTATATAATCTTTTACGACCTACGGAAAGGCCTCTTTGTGTAAAGGGGGCTGTCGATGAAATCGACTGAGGGATTGAAAAAATGAATTGACCTTACGGTCGTGAATTGTTGCCGACGCAACGTGAATTGCGCCTGACGGCGCGTGAATTGCTCCCGTTGGTCGCGTGAATTGCGTCTTGCGACGCATGCAAGGCTTCCCCTCGGAGGAGGAAGCTGTCAACTTCGTTGACTGATGAGGTGTAGTCGACGATAGTCGGCGTTAAAGGCTTCACCCTGTGGGGGTGCGTAGGCGTAGCGACTGAGGGATTGTAAAATGAATTGACCGTCGGTCGTGAATTGTTGCTGACGCAACGTGAATTGCGCGTAACCGCGCGTGAAAGGCTTCACCCTGTGGGAGAGCTGGCTCGTAGAGCCTGATGAGGGTGGCTATATATAATTTTTACGACAAAAAAGTAAACCTATAAGCCCGTTATCGGCTATTTTAGGAATGCAACGTGCATTGCTCCGTTGGTCGCGTAACAATCCCTTCGTCACGCTGACGTGCGCCACCTCCCTTTACACAAAAGAGGCTAATCACTTTTTCAGCCTTAAAAGTCGGGCTATAGGTCGATTATCGGCTGAATGAGGTTAAATATTCCTTTACACAAGGGAGGCGAAAAAGGAAAAACGAATTGCTTTGCAATTCAATTCATGGAGCGAAGCGAGAATTCACGGCGTAGCCATTTCACGACGAGTTTGCTCGTCAATTCGCTTTCCAACCTCATCCGTCGCTACGCGACACCTTACCCCTACCAGGGGAAGGCTGAAGCGGACGGCAAATTATATAACAATCCCTTCGTCACGCTGTCGCGCGCCACCTCCCTTTACACAAAGGAGGCTAAAAGGAACAATTCCTTATTCGTATATGACGCTAAGGTCTTTTTCTATATACAAAGCAATAGTTTTTTTCAGCAGATTAGTTTGCGCTTTCAGATAAAACTCATCTTCAAAAAGAGCGTAATGCACGCACGCCCTTACGAAGAAGAATATAAGCGGAGCGATTATTTCGCATGAAATATTGAGTTTCGGCTCGAGGGTTTTTGCGTATTCCATATATCTTTTGTCAACGCCTTCAAAAAACCGCTTTCCGTACTCGATGTATTTCGGGTGTGTATAAACCTGATACATCAGACGATACTTTTTGCCGTGATTTTTAGCTGTCCAGTAAGGAATTTCGTCTATAAATTCGTTTACGTCCGCAATGCTTTTAGGCGATTTATCCATAAACTCGTCCTCTACCTTGCTCATACAGTATTCGGTGGATTGAGTAATAAGATCGTCTATATCGGTAAAATAAACGTAAAGCGTCGCCTTGGATACCCCCGCGTATTCGGCAACGGCGGCAATTCCCGTTCCGTGTAAACCTTTTTCCGCAAAACAATCAAAGCACGCTTTCATAATCTGTTCTTTTTTTTCGTTGAATAAAACGTCGTTTCTTACTCTCATAGTTGCTATTTATCCCGTTCGGCGGTTTTTGATTTTTAATCCGCCGTTTGCATATATGATAACATACTTTTCCTTTTTTTTCAAGAACTTTGACGATTTTTTCAAAGACAATAAATAACTATAAATAAAACAATATATATATAAAAGCCGTTCGCGGCAAACACCGTCGAACGGTAAAAAAAAGTAATGCAAAGGGCGAGAGTTAAAACCCTCGCCTCGGTCGTGAATTGTTACTGACGCAACGTGAATTGCGCGTAACCGCGCGTGAATTGCTCCCGTTGGTCGCGTGAATTGCTCCCGTTGGTCGCGTGAAATAAGAAAGGCTTCACCCTGTGGGAGAAGCTGGCTCGTAGAGCCTGATGAGGGTGGCTATATAATCTTTACGACCTTATACGCTTTCCAACCTCCTCAGTCGATTTCATCGACAGCTCCCCCTACCAGGTGGAGCCTAATGAGGCTGACAATATCCCTTTACACAAGGGAGGCTAAATTACTTTTTCAGCCTTAAAAGTCGGGCTATAGGTCGATTATCGACTAAATGAGGCTGAACGTTCCTTTACACAAGGGATGCTAAATTACTTTTTCAGCCTTAAAAGTCGGGCTATAGGTCGATTATCGACTAAATGAGGCTGATAATGTCCCTTTACACAAAGGAGGCTAAATTACTTTTTCAGTCTTTCCAGTAACGTTCGACGCCGTTTTCTTCAAGAAGTTCGGCAAACTTATTAAACAGCGTTTTATCGTTTCTCACGTCGGACGGCGAAACGCGCTCTGAAATTACGAAACTTGCAAGTATGCCCGCTACCTCGCCGACGTTCCATTCGACGGGGTGCAGTCTGTAACAACCGTTTGTTAGATGCGTCGTTCCTATATTTTTACATGCTGGAATCAAATTTTTCATACGTACGGGCAAAAACGCGCCCAAAGGTATGGTGAAGCGCTCGCTCGGGGCGTAAAAAAACGTATGGGTTTTTGTGGTGATATGCAGGTCAATGGGGTAACTTCCTACGCCGACGCTGTCCCAAAATACCGGGCGGGAGCCATTTTTTATCATTTCTTCGGTAACGGTAAACTGCGCTTTTATGCGCCTCGATTCCCTTATATACGGCATTGCGGAAAGACCGTCTTGCGTTTCTATTTCTTTACCGTCGAGTTTAAAGTACCTGTACCCTTTTCCGCCGTCCGTTCTCGGCGCCTCGGTCTGGAGCCAGTAAACGAAACCGAGCGTAAACAACTTTGCAAGTTTTTTATTCGTTTCCGCCTCTTTCGTTTCGTAAAGATTGCCGAGAAAATAATCGTTTTGGGGCCAGTTTATCAAACTGACGTCAAACGGACGGCTTCCGTCTTTATAGTAATCGGCGCAAACGATACGACGATATTTGAAAAGCGGAAACAATTCCTCCCCTTTTTCGTCTGTTTCGCCCGGGAACATTCCGAAGCGTTTAGCCTTGCCGGTAGAAGAATCCGGTCCGTACATGGAATAAACGTTATACTTATCGTAGGGCATCAGGAGTTTTTTAAACTCGTCGTACATATAAGGCTTATCTATTACGAAATCGCCTTTTTTGCAATTATGAAGTTCGGCGGTGAAAGTGGCGGGTTGCATATCGAAAGGATCGGAAACGTTCGGGGCGTGCGTTTCGCCCGTAATAAATTTACTTTCCGCGCCCGTTACGTATTCCGTCCCGCTTTTATAAATAAGTTCGCCCGTATCCGTTCCGTCAAGATAATATTTACCCGTAAAAGTTATTTTATTGCCGTCAATTAAATAGGTTACGCCGTGAATTTCGTCGTCGGCGACGCAATCGATAAGTTTTGCGCCCGTATATATAGTGAGTAATCCCTTTTTAACGTACGGCTTTGCGATGTTTTCCAAAATTTTGCGGGCAAGTCTGGGCGGATGCGATATATAACTTACTTCGGAGTCGGCAGGACAAAATGCGTCCATTCGTTTTACTTGGTCGCAAAACGCGGGATCGGCGCGGTAATAATCTCTGACGGCGTTGCGGTAAAAACGGTAACTTGCCGTACAGCCGTCTTTTTCAATCCATTTATGCTCGTCGGGCGGAACCGCCTGCGACGTAAGTTGCCCGCCTATGCGGTCGGATTCTTCGAGCAGAACGACTTTTTTACCGCATTTTGCGACGGAAACCGCCGCCAGGGTTCCCCCAAGACTGCCTCCGCACACCACTACGTCGAAGTTTGTTTCAAAACCGTCGTTTTTTAAGTTGTTATTTTGCAAAACAGTCGTTATCATTAAAACCTCGTAATAAATTCTTTTGCGGGATACGCCTTGTAATTTTATCGTTTTTTTAAAAGCGCAACCTTATCCGGTTGCGCCGAAATCCGCTTGTTTTTGTTTTTTAACCCTTGACGCTGCCTACGGTAACGCCTTTGGTAAAGAATTTCAAAACGAACGGATAAATTATTAGAATGGGAAGAATACTAAGCGCAATCATTGCCGACTCGATATTCGCTTTCTGAATGTTTTCGAGCGTCGGATTCAACGCGTCGGGTTCAGACTGAATGTAGTTGAGTATATATAACGACAGCGGATACCATTTTTCTTCCGTGCCGAGGTATATAAGCGCGCTCGTATAATTGTTCCAGAAAGTTACCGCCGTAAACAAACTTACGCTTGCAACGCACGGAAGCGATACGGGAATCAGCACTTTGAACATTATCTGCAAATTGTTCGCGCCGTCTATTTTAGCCGATTCTTCGAGTTCCGCCGGCAGACCTTCGAGATAACTTTTGATAAGTATAAGATTATACACCTGCACTACCGACGGCAAAATGAGCGCCAACGGCGAGCGGGTAAGCCCCAAAGCGTTTACCACTATGTAGTTTGGAACCATACCGCCGCTGAAAATCATGACGATGATAAAGAATATCATTATGCCCCTTCTTAAAGGGAAATCGGGCTTACTTAACGCGTACGCCGCCGAGTACATTACGAAAACCGACAACGCCGTACCGCAAACGGTAACGAGAACCGAAACGCCCAGCGAGCGCCAGAACCCGACTTTTCCGAACACCGCGATAAAGTTATACCAGGTAAACCCTTTCGGAAAGAAATTGACCTGATTGCCGGAAGTCGAAAAAGCGTTGGCAAGTACGTTTAAAAACGGCAACAGACACACGAGGGATATGATAACCAGCGCGATGGCGTTTACGATATGAAAACCACGACTGTCGCTTATTTTGTTTTCTTTTTTCGGAGTGAAATTATTCGTCATATTATCACCATATACCCGAGCCTGTGAACTTTTTCGACAATTTATTCGCGCCGATTATCAAAACCAAAGAGATAATTCCGTTAGCCAAGCCCACAGCCGTCGATAAGCCGTAATCACGCGAACCCATACCAAGCCCCAGACGATAAACGTACGTCCCGATGATTTCGCCGGTTTCTCTCGTGTAAGAGTTAATCATAGCGTAAACCTGCTCGAACCCCGCGTCCATAAGATAACCTATACGTATGATAAGCATTACTATTATCGTAGGCAGTATCGACGGAATGGTTATCGAAAAAACCTGTTTCAATTTACTTGCGCCGTCTATTTTGGCGGCTTCGTAAAGCGCGGGGTTTATGGCGGTAATTGCGGCGATATACACTATGGAACTGTAACCTATTTCCTTCCAGCCGGACAAAATAACCACCAACCACCGAAACCACGCGGGTTCTCCCATAAAATAGACGGGATCGGCTCCGAAAAGCACGTCGCGTAAGTTGTTGACAGGTCCGTAAACACCGAAAATATTGTTAAAAATACCTACTATTACAACCCAGGATACAAAGTGAGGCAAAAACACAAGCCCTTGCACGAGTTTTGAAAACTTTTGATTTCTGAGTTCAGAAATCATTACCGCAAGCAGTATG
The DNA here is from genome assembly GCA_934278995.1 of uncultured Clostridia bacterium. Taxonomy (GTDB): domain Bacteria; phylum Bacillota; class Clostridia; order Christensenellales; family Borkfalkiaceae; genus UBA4636. The sequence goes on along the minus strand of CAKQWM010000006.1, from coordinate 34,986 downwards.
GGAAGCGGAAACAGTATGACGATTTTCATAACCGAAATTATAAGCGTGTTTTTTATGTAACGCAAAATTTCGGGATCGGATACGAGCGTCTTAAAATTATCCATTGTCCATTTGGCGCGGTTAAACGCCTCGAAAACGGGATATCTTCCGAAGTTGGGGTTGTCCTTAAACGCAATCAATATACCCGCCATGGGAAGGTAGGAAAAAATCAGGGCAAATACGATTGCCGGAATTACGAAAGGAATAAGACTTTTGTGTTTTTTCAGTTGGTGAGCCAATGTTTGTTTCATTGCCGAGCGTTCACCTCTTTTTTGACGGGCGCGTTTTTAAAGACGCGTCGCTTTTTTTACGCGCGGGACGGCAGAATAAAATCTTCCGTAAACCACGCTGTTTCATAGTTTTGACAAAATCAGTTATTCGCCTTATACCAGGCGTTAACGGCGTCGGTCGCTTTTTTGCAACCCTGCTGACCGTTAAGTTTATTCATATATTCGTTAAGTTTAGAAGTTCCGTCCTTCATCATGATGTAAAACTGATCCTGCGCGTATTCTTCGATTGCCGAACGGCTCGAATTGTATTCCTGAATAGGCGGAGTAAAGTCGGTAACGTTATAAACGCCTACCGCGTCCGCGTTTTCCATCAGAATGCTCCAGGCGCGGAACAATTCGGGTTGTTTACGAACGCGCGCTTTCCAGTATTCGGTGTATTTTGTTTCGTTGGTACCCGTTAAAAAGTAACTTGCGTCGTCTTTTTCGGAAAAGTTCGCCGCGGGAAGATACCCTGCCGTATTACTGTAAGTAAAGTGAACGTTTTCGGTTCCTAAAACGATTTCTCTGAAGTTATGAGCGTCGTCGGTGTCTATTAGTTTGGAATTCATCCAGTCAAGTACGTAACCGGCGTTTTCCGCCATATAGAAAGGTATTCCCGCAATGTAGGTGTAACCGCCGGAGCGATAAACTTTTTCGGGAGAGGACGCGTCGGATTTCAACGCGCGTAAATATCCGAGATATTCTTCTAAAGTACCGCTCGCCAAAGTTTCGGTAATTTTACCTACGCTGCGCAGACTGTTGACGATACTCGGCACCGTCCACAAAGAGCAAGCGTACGCCGCGGCGTTTCCGTTTACGAAATTATTTATGCAGACTGACGATTTATTATCGCCTGCCGCTACGTCGATATAGCCCTTGGAATACAAACCGTGCATGTAATCTACGTAATCTTTATAACGCGGGGCGTTCATATAGTACAAAACCTGCTTTTCCCCGTTAACGGTGTATTCCTGCCAGTCGGAGTAAATGCCGAAGGCGGCGGAAACCGAATATACGAGCGGGGTGTACCTATCGAAAGTGAGCGCAGGCTTTCCTATTTTTTCCGTAAGCGCTTTAAGCACGTTTTCAAACTCGTCAAGCGTTACGGGCATATCGAGATTACACTGCAACATCAAATCCTGATTGAAAACTATCGGGTTTTCGATATTGTCGCTCGAAGCGCGTTCGGGGATTCCGTAAATTTTACCGTCAACGGTAACTACGTCCCATGATTCTTCCGATATAACCTTTAACATATCGGGCGCGAATTTTTTAAGCGCCTCGGTTAAATCGACGAGCATATCGTCCTTAACGAGGTCGGCAAACTGATCTTTCGTGAGTTTAATCGCGTTATAGGGGCGTTTATCCATCAACTCGTTGTTTAAAGTTTTGGAAGCGTCCGCCGAGGGAAGTTGAGTATAAGTCGTTTTATACCCCGTAAGTTTCTCGATAGTTTTAGCCGTAAGCGACGAATTTACCGTACCTATTTCATAACCGGAATACGGCATAAGAACAGACAATTCGGGTTTTTTGCCTAAATCGATATCGAAGTTTATCCGGCTGTCGCCCGAACCGCCGTTACAGCCGAAAAAAGAAAACGTTAATATGGCGCACGTAATTACGGCTAACGTAATTCTGAATTTTTTCATATAATTTTGCCTCCGTTCATATATGTTTTGCTGATATTCGTATTTTATCGTTTATTTTTGACAGCGCTTTATTGATTTCGGCGGTGGCAAGAATAACATATCAGTGTCTTTTTGCGATAGTTTTATAGCACACGGCTAAAATAGCGGAAAAAATCAAAGCAAACGCGGAAGAAACCGTTCCGCCTGAGCCGAAGCAACCGCGAGGACTTTCCGACGGCGCGGGCGTTGGCATAGGAGAATCGGGCTTTGCCGATTTCTTTTCTACAAGCAAAATCGCGTTACTAACCTTACGCATCTGCCCGTCCGAAGGTTTGTTGCGACACACGAATTTATTATCTCTGTATAATATCGAGGTGGTAGAGCCTCCCCCGTCGAGTTCCAGAGCGTATTTTGCGCCTAAAACCTTTGCGAGTTTCGCCTCCTCGTTTACGGTTATGCCTAAGGCGTAACCTGCCTGCCTGCCGTCGAGCATACACACGAACATACTGCCGTTCTCTTTTACCCCTACGAAAGTGCGGGGAGCGGGAAGGTTTCCGCTGTTATCGGTATGGCAATTTGTATTTACCTTTCCGTTATCGACTAAAATATCGTATCCGCCGAGAACCCAGGTACAGTTTTCGTAAGCGCCCGCGGGGATTTCCACTAAACTTACGTTCACGCCGTAAGTTACTTTATCGAAAAAGTATTGCGCGTTTTCGCCTTTTACAGCCACCACGAACTGACTGCTTTTTACGGTAAAAGACTTGTCGTCGGTAACTTCGCCCGTGGTGAGCCGTCTTGACAAGCCCCATACGGGAAGTTGTTTAAGGTTGGTACTGTCGGTGCCTATAACGTATTTTCCGCATCCGTCGGCGTTGTAAGTCCCCGGTGTTACGTAAACCGAGATTTCGCCGTCGTGAGGTGCGGAATCGTATTTATCTATATCGAAAAGTCTTTGTTCGTCGGCGGTTTTAACGAGTAATTTTTGTTTAACCTCCGTCATACGACCGACGACGACTTTTCCTTTGTTGTCGAATCCTATACAGTGTTTTGTCGCAAACGAACCTTTGCTTACGACTATACCGTCGTTTACGTAAGATTCCATGTTGGAACCTGAATTAAGGTCGAAATAATCGCCGTTGGCGGCAAAAAGCACCTTGCGTTTGTACGTTGTCGCGTAATTATCGGCGATTTCTTCCACCGTGGATTTAGTGGTAACCGAACCGTTACGCACGCTGTGTATCACCCACTCGTATTTTGCGTTCGTTGTAGTAGAGTCGTACTCTGCGTAAAACAGCGACTGATTTACTCCGTTTTCCTTTGTTTTTTTCTCCTTGTAAATAAACCCGTCCTGCTCGTAAACGTAATCGGGATTATCAAAAACTTGCGCCGTGAAGGCGGACGCCCCTACAGGCGCCGTAAATAACGCCGCTAATAGCGCTATCAATAAACAGTATAATATATTTTTCATGATTTTAAAATAGTTTTTAATAAGTTTTTGCGTTGCCGTCCGAAACTTTTTGCTTCGGACGGCAACGAATCTGCTGTTTTTAAAACCGATTCGGTCAAACTATTACAAAACGTCAACCGAATTTTTAATAATCGCTTTAATTACGCCTGCTCTTCAGCGGGCATCTGGTAAGAAACGTCGGTTCCTACCTTGCGACTTCCGTATAACAGTCCGCGAGCGACGTTGCCCGCAGTACCGCCGTTAGGAGCGATAATTACGTATTGACCTTCTTCTAAAGCGGCAAAAGCCTGTTCGGCGTATTTATCCGCAGCGCAGACGCCGGTAACGCCGTTTTGTTCGGCATCCCAATACTTACCGCTTGCGCCGTCGTAAACCTTAACGACTTTACCCGTAGCCTTATCTACTATAAAAGCAACGCCGAAGCCGCCTTTATAGGTTTTTCCGCTATAACCGTAATCGTAAATTGCGAAAGCGGGGGTACCGGTATATTCTTTGTTAACCGCAACTTTGGTTACGTCCTGGAAGAAAACTTTTGCTCCGACGGTAACCGTCATATAGGTAACTTCTTCGGTAGAAGCGGCGGGAAGGGTTAAGCCTTCGACGGTTACGGTTGCGCCGATTTTACGGTTAGAGCCGAGGAAAGTACGACCGGCGTTATCGTTTCTGCCGCCGTTAAAGCCTATAACCATGGTTTCGCCCGGTTTAAGCGCCTTGAAAGCGTCTAAGGTCATTGTTTTTACAGTGTAATAAGTACCCGGCGCAACGCCTGCCGTATTATCCGCGTCAAAATATTTTGGACTGACGCCGTCGTAGATACGAACGATTTTACCGTCGGCGTCGATAACGAAAATCTGACACCAACCGTTTGTGGTAACTACTCCGTTATAACCGTAAGTATATACTGCAAAATCGACGTCTTTTGCGGCGATATCCGCGTTAACTTTTATAGCGGCGTTGTAGAAGACGTTTCCGTTGACCGTCATTAACGCAGAGTAATCCTGATCGGAAACGGGAACGGTTACGCCCGTTATCGATACTTCTGCGCCGATAGTTCTGTTACCGTAAAAGTACGCTCTTTCGAGATTGCTTCCGCTATCGTTAGGCGCTACGAGTAACCATTCGTTGGCTTTTAAAGACTTGAGAGCGTCGGTTAAATAACTTGCGGCAGTTATTATGCCCGTTACGCCGTTATTATCTTTATCGTAGTATTTTCCGCTGACGCCGTCGTAAATGCGTACGACTTTGTTATCCGCGCCTATTACGAAGGCTTCGCCGTAACCGTTTACAAAGTTAAGCGCGCCGGAAAAACTCGTGGTGAAGATATAGAAAGAATAATCAGTAACCGTTTTTGTGGTTTTGTTGATTGCTACTTTAGCAGTATCTAACGTATAAGTTTTTCCGTTTATAACGATAGTCGTTTCTTCCTTGGGTTCTTCTGCGAATTTAATACCCGTCAGGGTAACTTTTTTACCGATAGAGCCGTCGGTGCGAAGACTTAAAGCGAAGGTTCTGGCGGAATCCGGGCCGTTCGTTCCGTCGTTGGGGAATATTATAAGCGTTTCGCCGGCGTTAAGGGCGGTGAAAGCATCCTTTGCGTAGGTATTTACGTTGGGTTTTTCGCTTGTTTTACCCGTTGAATCATAAACGCCCGAGTTTGCTCCGTCGATAACTTTTATCAAAGTACCGTATTGATCTATAACGATTGCGGCACCGTAACCGTTAACGTTCACGTTACCCGTGAATGCTTTGGTATAAACGATCATTTTCATTTTAGCCGCCTGACCGTTTGCGAGTTCTTTATTATAAACGTATTTGTCTTCGGGCGCGGTGAAAGACTTTTCGCCTACCGTAAAGGTGTAAGACATTTCTTCAAACGTCATATCGAGGAAGGTTACGTCCGCGCCTATAAACTTGGCGTTATTGAAGAAATCACGGGAGCCTCCGGATACGTTATTTGCGCTCGAGTTGGGGGCAATGATGACGATTTCGCCTTCCTTTCGGCTTGCCATGGCTTCGGTTATATAGCCGGCGGGAGTGCATTTAGTAGAATCCACTATACCGTTTACGTTGTCGGCGTCGTAATATTTACCGTTTGCGCCGTCGTAAATACGAACGAGTTTGCCGTATTTACTTACTACGAAAGCGATACCGTAACCGTTGCTGTATCCGATTTCTTTCTTATACTCGGAGGTATAAACTATAAACGAATAGTTTCCTATGGAAGTAAGTTCCTGATCGATTGCCACTTTTTCGGATAAAACGAGATATTCTTTTTCACCGACTTTAACTTTTCCGAATCCGTCCGCTTTGACTTCTATCATGCGGGTAAATTCAACGGTGTTGGTTCCGTCCGTAACGCTCAATTTTACGGTGTATTTACCCTCTTTATTGATATCGAAACCGCCGTCGTTTACTACGGTGAATTGAGTAATCGTAACGTCGTCTTCCACTTCAAAGGTACCGTTGTCGTCAAGCGCGCTCAATCCTTTAACTACTTCGTCGTTAAGCACGAAGCCTTCCTGACGCAACTGAACGAGCATAGTGGTGTTACCGCTTACCGTGGGGGCTTGATTTACGTAAGGAGTGATAACGTCGTTATCGTCAATCCAAAGCAAACGCACTACGTTGCCGTATTCGCCGATAACGTTGTAGTTCATAAAACCGCGGCCGTCCGTATCCGAAGTAGTGCCGGCGTAGTTAGCCTGGATAACTATCGCGTATCCGCCCGCGGGTATAACCATTTGTTTCGCAAACGCGCTCGAAACGGCAACTTCTTCGCCGTCAACGGTCATTTTCGTGGCGGTACTGCCCGTGCGGGTGGGATTATCTTTGTTTACGAGTTTGCTGTTGGCGCCGTCGCGTCCTTCGATAACCACGCCGTTTGCGGTTATGATTGCCGAGCAACCGTATCCGCCTTCGACGTTCAGGGTTATCGCGCTTTCGCTGGCGTTATGGAATACGCCGCTTTGTTTTTCAAGAGTAGCGTTTTCCGTAAGTTCAACGTATAACGCGTGAGCAAAATTGATTTTCGTGCCTTGCCATTTGTTTTCGCCGAGTTTATTATGTTTTACCTCAAGCGCCATGTTGGACAAGGGTTTCTGAACTATTACGGTACGCGTCGCCGTAGCAGTTTTTTCATGAGAATTCGTAGCGGAATAAGTAATCGTGTAAGTACCTACCGTTTCGTTGTCGAAATCGTTATCGTCCGTAATGGTAACGGTTACGTTGCCGTCAACCTCGTCGGTTGCCGTAACACCCGTCAAAAGGTCGATTTCTTCACCGGCGTAAATGGTGATTTCCGCGGGAACAACACTGATTTCGGGCGCTTTGTACTGTTTGTTGGGTTGAAGGTTGCACCCCGCGAAAGCGGACGCGCACGCCATGACCGCAACGAGCATCAAAGCGACAAAGAGTTTGTTTGTTTTCATCTGATACCTCCGTATTTTTATATTAAAGATGTTTATTTTCATCTTTATTTTCATTATATTTTTCACCGCAAAAGTTTGCGTTCGTTCCGCCGTAACCAACAGGAATAACCCTTTTTGAATTATCGGCGGTAACCGGAATTATATGAATTTAATTTATTCGATCTTGTTTTTTTTGCGTTTAAGCATAAGAAATACCAAAATTCCGCCGCTTATTACGACTACTCCCGTAGCGCACCACAAAACCGTCGTGAGAACGTACGATTTCGGCTGTTCGGGCTTGGGATCGGGCGTTGGCGTCGGGTCGGGCGTAGGCGTCGGGAAAATTATTTCCGTATCGGTAACCGTGGGTCGGGCTTGAGTTTCCGGATTCCACACCCTTTTTTCGATAAGTTCGACCGAAATTTTAGTTTCCAGAAGAGTAACGAGTTCGCTTAACTGCTCTTTGATTCTTTGTCCCGAATACCCTTTCGCGTAACTTACGCCCGTATATAAGGCTTTTACCACGCTTTGTATTTTGCGTATATTTACCGCTCCGTCCTTAGGCATTGAAAGAATTGCGTCAAACTTAGCCTTAAGCGTTGTTTTTTGTTCCTCCGTCATACCATTTTCCGGAATATAAATTCTGTCCGCGCGGTCGATTATTTTGTCGAAGTAACCCGATAAAACTTTGTTAAGTTCTGCGTGCGGTAAAATACCTTTTATGCCGTTTACGCCGTTTTTAAGCGCTTCCTGCACGTCAGAATGTCCGATAATCTGGGTGGAACAAAAGATTACGTAACCGTTCGCGCCCGCCATGTAGGAAGCCTCTATCTGTTCTTTGTTTTCCCACGCGGGCAAACCGCTGTATGAAGAAGCGATACCCGTATAGTAGTAAGCGTTGTTACCCGCAAGAAGAATCATATCCTCGGTGTGGTGTCTTACGTCGGCGGGGTTGTTGTAGTACGCCATAGGCGTCGCTACGTCTATCCAGCCGTTATTTATCCAGGTCTTCCAATCCTGCTTTTTAGCGTTGTAACTGTCGGTTACCGACGCGAAAACCGAGGTTGACAGCATTTTGTTATACTCGTCTTTGACTTCGGTTTTAATGCGTCTGACGAAATTAGTTATTACGCCCGCTCTGTAATCCACCCAGTCGTCGTAATTTTTGTTTGCCTTTTCTTCTCCCTGATAGGCGGCGTCGAACAGTTGAACGAATTTTTTCGCTGTTTTTTCACGACTTTTCAGTTGCGCTTCGGAAAAAGTCATTCCTTTGATTTCGGCAAACGCTTTCATCGCGGCGAAAGTATAACCCGTATCCTCCGCTCTGTCCGATACCGGATAACGTATATAGTCGAGGTTAAGCCCCTTTACGTTACCAACCTTTTCAAACAGGTCTTTATAATAATTTATCAGCAGGTCCTGTACCCTTTTGTCGGCGGGATCGAGGAAGATATACGCTCCTCCTTCGTTGCGTTGCAGTATAGTTCCGTCGTCGTTATAAAGTAAATAGTCGGGATGATTTTTAACGACGGGTACGCTGTTTAAAGTACCTACGTAGAAATTTTCCACCCAGGCGTGAACTTCGATTCCGTATTTGTCGCAAACGGCTGTGAAAGCCGAAAGATAATCTTTATACGTGGTTTCTCCGTCAACGTAACTTTCGGCAAGTTTAGGGTTATAAGGAAATTCTTCTATATCCGAGCGGAAAGCCGAATAACCGTTATAAAGAGTTTCCACGAATACGTGGTTGATACCCGTTTCGCTGTAAGTAAGGATATTGCTTTCGATTTCTTCGTAAGTCGTTTCTACGGGGCGGTGCCATACTCCGCGCGCGGAAACGGGTTTGCTTTCCGCCGAAAGCGTAGTAATAAGGTTTTGCAGTTTAGAAACTTTTAACTGAGAGTTGTTGTAATCCATTAGCAGGCTCAGACGATCTTTTTCGTCCAAACCGCCTTGCTCCAACTTCTGTTCGATTTGCTCTTTGACTTCTTTTAATTTCGCAAGTTCATCACGGGCAGATTTCGTTTTTTTCTCTAACTCTTCTTTGTTAACGTCGTAAAGCCTGTTTATACGCTGTTCCGCCTGAGTTATCACCGACGTTACTTCGGTAACGAGATTTTCGTAATAACTGTTTAAAGTAGTGGATACCGAATACCGTTTATTAGTTTTGTCAACGGCGACCGTCGCGCCTAAAACCACGTTGGAACGGATAAAATCTCTCCCCTTGCCGTGTCCCGAAAGTACGTAACCGTTTTCGGGTATTTTCGACACGTTTACGCCGAGTTCCACGACCACTCCGTCGGAATTCACCGCCGCCTCGTAACCGTAAACGTTGGTACCCGTGCCGTTAGAGCCTTCGTAACTCCAACCGTCTTCGTAAATTATGGTCTGATTTTCGCCTCTGTACGCCGGAAAAGGCGACGTAGCCGTTTCCATGCCTTTGGGGTTTTTCTCTTTCGTGGGGTTTACAAAGTCGTATTCTCCGTAAACCGTTCCGCCGAAGCGTATAAAGTCGAACCCGACGAGTTTAACTTCGTCGCCCTCTTTAAAGAGTTGATTTTTGACGAGTAAACCGCGATAACCTTCGCCGTACGCGCTTAAAACGAAACTGTTGTCGGGTATGTCGGAACCCGAAGCGTCGCCGATGCCGAAACCGCGGAAGGAATCGACTAAAAACGCTTTTTTGGTAAAATCGTATTTACAGGTAATTTCCGTTCCGAAAACGTTCGTACCCGTTTTCGCGCCGAACTGATAGTCGTAATAAACAACCATAGGTCCCGAACGCGTGGTGTTCGTGTTATCAACAACGACGCGCTTATTTTCCGATTCTACGACTTTTTTGGGAATTTTGACTTTTTTGTCGAGTTTTACCGTGTCGCCGATTTTTGCAAAGGTTTCGGCGTTCGCGCCGCCGACGGAAAGAACGAATCCCCCTACCGGTATGTAGGTCGAGCCGTCGCCGGCTTCGTTGATTTTTGTTACGACGTATTCACCCGCGGCGTCGGGTTCGCAAACGTATTCGCGTACGGCGCCGAGTCTTCCCGTAGTCGTATCGGGATAAAAAGCGGTATAAACGACTTTATCCGATTTATCTACGTTGTGATAGTCGATTTTTTGATCGTTAAGATATCCCGCCGACGCTTCTTCGTAATAATAAGCGGGATCGGTATAAAAATCGTTGTAAGGTTTTCCCTGAACGGTTACCGTTACTTCGGTAACGCGTAAATCTCTCGTATATTCGCCTTCCGCCAGGACTTCTTTTACGGGCGTAAAGGACAAACACAACGCCGTTACGAGCGTCAGCGCGAATATAATCAATAAACGGGAGCGAGTTTTTACGTTCATCTGTCGTTACCTCTTTTTTAACACTATCGTTGCGGAAAGCGCGACAAAGACTAAACATAACGCGCTTAAATCAACGCCCGAACAGCCTTTTGAGCAACCGCCGTTACTCTCGCTTCCGCTTTCCGAACCAGAGTCGGACGGATCGGGTTTTACGTCGTCGCGGGTAACTTTAAGTCTTTCGAGTTTTATGGAAGTAAAGCGCAATAAGTCTTCAAGGCATCTTTTGGTTGCGGTAATATTAGTAGGGCTTACGTACTCGTTCAAATTGTACTTTACGGTAAGCCTTAACGCTTTTATTCCTTCCGATAAAGAATTTACGTCGTATTCGTTACAATTATATAAAGGCGTTAACGCGTTTTCCAAAGCGTTGACCTTTTCAGCGTCTTCACCGCTTGTTTTTAAATAATCCGTAAGAGGCGTCACGATGGCGCGATACAGTTTTTTCACCTCCGAGTGAGGCGTAACGGACGAAACGCCGCTGAATTGTCCGTTTAAAAGTTCGACGTACGACGGATTACTCACCAAAGACTTCGCGCCGAAAAACACGAAGCCGTCCATACCGGTTTCTTCCGCTACGTTTAACTGCTTTAAAACTTCGGCGTCGGATAAGTTATGATACGTAGCCGCAAGCCCCGCGTAACAAAAACATTTTTCGCAACCTTTTCCCATTAAATTCAGGGCATTTTTAAGTTGCGCGGGGTTATTATAATACGCCATAGGCGTTACGATATCTATATATCCGCGGTTTATCCAGGTCAAAAAATCTTGTTTTTTAGTATTGTAAGCGTTTTCGGGTTCGGGGAATATCGCCGTGGAAACAAGCCTTCCTTTGTGGTTTTTACGAACCGTTTCAAAAACTCTTTTCACAAACTCGGTTACGTGTCCTGCTCTGAAATCCACCCACGCTTTGTATAATCCGTTTTTATTTACGTTAAAAGCAAATTCGGACGCGGAAAAATTACCGCTTATCCCCCGTTCTTTACAAAAGGCTGAAATTGCCGTTTTTGTATAGCCCGTATCGTCGTTTTGTTCGGATACGGGATAGCGTATATAGTCGAGATTCAGCCCTTTTATATCGGGGAATTTCGTCAATAATTCGTCGTAAAAATTTATAAGATATTTTTTAACTTCTTCGTTTGCGGGATCTAAAAATATAAACCCGCCGCCCTCGGTGTTACGCGTAGAACCTTTGTCGGTAACGAGTATCCATTCGGGTAGATTTTTAGTAAAGTAATTTTCCTCTATCCCTATATAAAAATCTTCAACCCAGGCGTGAACCTCTATGTCGCGTTTTTTGGCTTCTTCCAGAAAACAGGTCAGGTAATCGGGATATTCGCCGTAGTCGTAGGATTGAAATTTGGTGTAATAGGGAACGAAACGAGAACGGTACATGGCCATACCGTGGTAAAAAGTTTCCAAAAACACGAGGTTTATCCCCGCTCTTTGCAATTTATCCAGAAAATCGCTCACGCCTTTTACGTTTTTTTCATTGCCCGTGTCGTCGGGGCGATGCCATACTCCGCGCGCGGAAACTCTGCTTACTCCGCTGACTATTTCCGCGGCGTAGCCTGTTTTCGTATCATGTAAACCCATAGTAACCACTCCCGTAAGCAGGCAAAACACCGCCGCAAACGCAAGAATTATTTTTTTAATCCGTTTCATTTTATCGGTAAAACAATCGGCGCCCTTTTTTATATCAGTCTGAGCGCGGAATTCAATCTTTCTGTAATTATCTTAGGTCTGGTAATAGCCGAACCTATCACTAACGCGTAAGGGTTAACCTTAGATACGGCTTCGACGTCACGAACCTCGAAAAAACCGCCTTCCGCAATCACTTTCGCCCTTTTGACGCTATCGACGCATTGCTTGACGAATTCAACGTCGGGTAAACGCGTATCTTTCGTATATTCCGTATAGCCACGCAACGTCGTCGAAATATAATCGAACCCCATTTTGTCTGCGTTTAAGGCTTCTTCTACGGTGGATACGTCGGCAAGCAATTCCCTTCCCTTCGCTTTTTTACGGGCGTAATCGTAAACTTGCGCCAGCGTTTCCCCCGCATGACGGCTTCTGAGCGTCGCGTCCATACAGATAACGTCGCAACTCGTCTGAAGCAATCTGTCAACGTCCGCGCGCGAAGGCGTGATATATACGCAAGAATCCTCGTAACAACGTTTTACAAGCCCTATAACGGGTAAACCGACTTCGCGTTTGATGGTGTCAACGTCGTCGCAAAGCGCGCGTATTCCGCACGCGCCCCCCTCTTTTGCCGCTTTTGCGAACAAATGCATTATTCCGTATCCGTATAACGGTTCCCCCGGTACGGCTTGACATGAAACGATAAGTCCTCTGTTTAATAACATATTGACAGTTCCTTTTAGCGTTATAAATTAGCGACCGTTGCGTCTTACGTAAATTATATATATCCGATAAAAAAATTCTGTTTCGCCCGTGATTTATTACAAAAAGAATAAAGCGGATTTGCGTTTGCGAAGGCAAACGCAAAGGGGATATCCCCTTTGCAAAAAGAATCGACCGATCGGTTTTATCGTTCCTCGTAAATATATTATGCGTTTTACGCCACAATTTCACTCTCTGTCATAAGTATATAACATACGAGAAGCGATTGTCAATACTTTTTTCAAAAAACTTTAAAATTATGAAAACTTTTTTCATAACGTTGATTTCCGATAGAAAAATCGCTGTCCCGACGAGGACTTTTTATAGTTTTTTAAACGAAAAAAACCGTCGCGTGAAGAAAAAAACTTCATGCGACGGCTCTTATAACCATCCGTTATTATCTGAGAACCAGCGTTACTATTTCAAACGGCGACAACACGATTACAGCCTCGCCGTTTTTTGACAATTCCGAAACGGAATCCTCTAAAATGTTCGTAAGCGTTATGCTTTTATATTTATCGGAAGATACCGAAATTTTCGCCGTGGCGCCCATGCTTTCGTATAACCTCAGGGCAATACCGCCGTTTTCGCCTTGTTTTATCGTTTCGACGATAACGGAATCGTCGCCTTTTACGACGAACGGACATTCGAGAGTTTGTATCGAAGTCAAAACGGGCAACATATTAAAGGAATATCCCTCTTTTACGGTATCCGTTCCGAGTCCTTTTTCGTGCGGATACAAAGCGTAGCGGAATCGACTTACGCCGTTATCTCCGCGGGCGTCAGGGTGAGTACCGCTTTTGTGAAGCGTAAGCCCCATCTTTCCGCCGATAACGGATACGCCGTACTTGCTGTCGGACAGCAACGATAACCCGACGTTTCGTTCGGATAAATCGGTCCATTTGTGCGAGCAGACTTCAAATTTCGCGTTATCTTCCCTGCTTTGGGGAAGAGCGTTTCTTTCCACGTACCCGAACTGGGTTTCGCAATTGTAATGGCGGGCAAATAACGTAGTATCGAAGTATGTCCTGAGAAGCGTGTGTTTGTCGTAAAATTCGAGTTTGTTATCAAATTCCACGGTAGCGCAGTCGGAACGGAATATAATATCTCTCGTCAGAGCGGATTTTTCGGTAAGTTTAAACGACGCGCGTATAATAAGAAGATTTTTCGTCTGCAAAACGACGTTTTGTTTTATAAATTTTACCGCGCCTTCCTTTAATACGTAATCGGCGTCGATATCCCAGTTATCGTATATATACGGAACGTCTTCGGAAATCACAAGATAGGCAAACCGCCCGTTAACGAGTTCTCTTCCGTTATATATAAACGAGGAGATTTCTCCGTCGTTAAGCGTCGCCGTATAATAAGGCGTAGTAACGGTTTTTCCGTCGAAGAAAACTTCGCCCGAAGCGGATATTTCCGTTCCGTATCCGTACGGTTTAAACCGATAGAGCGAAAGCCTGCGTTCGTTGCCGTCGAGATCGATATACGCGGTTCCGTTTTTACCGTCGAGCAAGACGTCGCGCGAAAACCATAGTGTGTTGAAGTATGCTTCGTCGCTCCCCTTCCCCCGTATTATTTCAAGAGCCTTTTCTATCGCCGCGCGTTGTTCCGAAATTGCAATATCCGTCGCCTCTTTGATACAGGTTCCGGGCAAAATATCGTGAAATTGATTGAGCATCAGAATATCGTACAATCCGTCGGTTACGGCTTTATTGTCTTCTTCTTTAAATACCGAAACGAGTTCCGCGTTGTGTAAAGCCTCTTCGAGACGGCGATTATTCTGCTTTAAGGCGTGATTAGTGGTAAAGGTTCCGCGATGCAATTCAAGGTACAGTTCTCCGCAATAAGTCGGAAGTTCCTTTTTGTCAAGTCTTGACATAAAATCGGACACTGTAACGTGTTTTACGTCGGCAAAAGCGCAGTTTTGCTGAGTATATAACGCTTGTTCTACCATATCCGAAGACGGACCGCCGCCTCCGTCGCCGTAGCCGTAAGCCATTAACACGCAGTCGCTTTCACGCTTATCCCGAACGTTTGAAAGTCTTTCGGATACGCTTTTGTCGTCTATAGCCGTCTGAATGGAATTGAAATGAGTAATTACGGCGCTGCCGTCGTTACCCTGCCAGACGAAAGTTTCGTACGGAAAGGTATTGGTATCGTTCCAACCGAGTTTTGTCGTGCAAAAATACTTCACGCCGCTCTTTTTCATTATTTGAGGTAAAGCCGCCGAGTAGCCGAACGTGTCGGGAAGCCAGAAAGTATCCGATTCGTAATCGAATTTATCGCGTAAATAACGCTTTCCCCTTATAAACTGACGGCAAAAAGCCTCCGCGCCCGTAAGGTTTCCGTCACATTCCACCCACGTCGAACCGTTAGGCTCGATACGCCCCTTTTTAATCAACTCTTTAACTTTAACGAACAGGTCGGGATCGTCTTCTTCCACCCATTTCAGATATAAAACGGTGGATAAAAAGAATTTATAATCGGGGTATTTTTCGAGAAGCGTAACCGCGTTAGACAGCGTGCGCATCAATTTATGGCGGGTTTCTTCCACAGTCCAAAGCCACGCCGTATCGAGATGACTATGCCCTATTACGCCGACGAAAGGTTTGTATTTTGCGCAGTTTTTAAAATATTCGTCGATAACTTCGACGGCTTTATACAAGGCTTCGTCGCTAAGACGCGAAGGTTCCATCGGTAAAATTTCAAACAACCGCGCGTAAACTTTTTCAACCGCGACTTTTTCAAAAGTGTTATCTTCCCGCGATAGGTAATGCTTGTTCAGCAAAGTAAGTTTTTGGCTGAACTTTGCAAGGTTTTGCCAAATCGTAAACAGGGTTACGCGCTTATAAGGGCGGACGGGCGCGTAACTTTTCAAGGCAAAAGTGGATACCTCGTCGTAAGGCATCGTGCCCGGCAAAGAATGAGAATAATAGGCTTCTACGTTAACTTTGTCGCCGTTTTTCAGATTATCGAGCAACAATAACCCGTGAATACGGAAAACGCCGTCGCGCTCTCCTTCGACTTTGTCTATAAGCCCGACTTTTTTTCCGTTTACCGACACGAGATGTTCCACCCCGCCGGTTTCGGCAGAAAGATAATAGTATTCGCCCTTTTTTAACCCTTGCGCCTCAAAATAAAAATCCGCGTAAGAAAAATCTTTTCCCCACGTAAGACCTTTTTTCGCCGGCGAAGTTATTCCGCCCTCGGAAATAAAAACCGTCTGAAAAGCTTCCGACGTTTTCATCAAAGGTTCATATACGACGCCGAGGCGCATTACTTTTGCGATAAGTCTGTCTGTCTGTCTTCCCTGTAACATTGATTTTCTCCCGTAAAGGATTTGTTGATTGTTAAACGGATTTATTGATTGTAAAATGTTTATTGATTGTTAAATGGATTTGTTCGCTACGGAACCCGCCGCCCGCATGGTACGGTCGTACGCCTCCGCGCCGAGTTTGTCGTAAACGGCGCTGTATAAAACGTTGATTATAAAAGAAATCGATACTATGGTAGATACCGAACCGCCTTCGTACGCGGCTTCGCGCCTGGTGCTGTTAAGTACGTAATCGGCGTATTTTGTGAGCGGAGAATGATCGTAACAGGTAATAACCACGATTTTTACGCCGTTCTTTTTCGCTACTTCGGCAACGTCTATGATATCCTTCGTACTGCCCGACACGCTTATCAGCATAACCACGTCGGTATCCGACATATTGCTCGTAATCATTGCCTGCAAGTGTGAATCGGGCGTTACCGTAACGTTGATGCCGATACGCGCCAGCACGTTGCCGAATTCGGTTGCGGTAATGGAAGAATTACCGACGCCGAAAGCGCATATTCTGCGCGCGTTTATAAGTAAGTCCGCTATCTGAAGGCACTCGTCGTAATTTATACTGCGCGACGTTTCATCGATAGCGTCGGTCATTTTCAACGCGATATTTCTTACGACGGAATTGTGCGAAGATTTTTCCTGCATGCCTAATTCTTTACTCAGGCTGAGTTTGAAGTCCTGAAATCCGTTGTACCCTATTTTTTTGCAAAAGCGTACTATGGTTGCTTCGGCGACGTTAAGTTTTGAAGATAATTCGGTTATCGATAAATAAATCAATTCTTCGCCGTCGATTTTAAGCAATCCTTCGATAAGTTTCCGTTCCGTTTTCGTTGCGACTTCTTTCATCGCAAGCACTCTGTCGATTGTTTTTCCTATCATTTGTCCGTCTCCTTTTCAGCGCTCGACAAAACCGCGTAAAGCCCCGCAAAGCCCCGCAAAAGCGCCGACTTTACAAGGCTGATTTTTTGTCGCGTAAAAGCGACGCCGTTTTGCCGCGCGTTATTTTTCTTCTCGTTTTTCTTCTTTTTTTGTTGCGCTTTTTTGTTTTTAACCCCGACGTATATCTGACGGATTTACTTTTCCCCCGACAGAGCCTTCCCGTAACGCCGCGCATTTTTTCGCAAACAAGCAGATTCGACGTCTTTTGAAGCGTCCTTTTTATGACGTTTTTTAATTTTTTCTTTATTCGGGTTCTGCGAAATTCTTTATTTACATTTTGCAGACTTTATCCGTATAATAGAATACAACGAATGCAACGCGATAAAACGCAACGAATAAATCCGCGCGATAAAATAAATAAAAGAAAAAAAGCGAACGCGGAGTGAATCGGTGTTCGCTTTTCGGAAGTTGGCGGAGGCAGAGGGATTCGAACCCCCGTGGGCGTGAACCCAAACGGTTTTCAAGACCGCCTCGTTGTGACCGCTTCGATATGCCTCCGTATCGTAAAGCGTAATGCCTTTTTAATTGCCTCGTTATTATATACCACTTTTTACGAAAAATCAAGGATTTATTCCATAAATTTTCAATTATTGTATCTTTGGTTGCAAACTTGTCCGAAATATGATACAATAAACGAACAAAAAATCGAGATAAATTTATGAGCGAAAGTTTCTTATTTAAAACAAAAAAAATAACGGATTCCGACTTAGATTGCGTCGAAAAGTCCGCCTATAAGCCCGATAACGGCAAAAATAATAAAAAACCTCAACGGGTTAATCCGCTATACGGCATTAAGAATTTCCTTATTAAAACCGCGAGTTATTCCGTTTCCGCGGTTATTATAACTATATTCTATCTTTCTTGCCTGATTGTATGTAAAGTTTATCCTTTCGGCTTAAATACCGTGGCAAGTTACGATATGCTTGCGCAAATTACGCCGTTTATAGAGCATTTATTCGACGTTTTGGAAGGAAAATCTTCACTGCTGTATTCGACGGCGGTTGCGGGAGGCGCAGATCTTTTCGGAAGCCTTGCGTACTGTCTTATAAGCCCTTTTACGTGGTTGTTTTTGCTTTTCGGAAGATCAAACGTTTATTACGGCGTAGCGCTCGTAATGCCCCTGAAACTTATATTTACGGCGTTTTCGGCAATATATTTTCTTAATAAAGTATTTCCGAAAATTCCCGAACGCATCCGTATCCTTTACTCGATATTGTACGCTTATTCGGGTTACGCCTTCGTTGCAAACACCTATATAGGCTGGATGGATTTTTTAATTTACCTTCCATTTGTCGTAACGGGTTTTCAAAAAATAGTACGGGAAGGCAAAGTATTACGCTTTGCGATAAGTTACGCGCTTATGATTTATACTTGTTTTTCCTTGGCGTCGTTTTCAATGCTTATCGTTTTCGTAATAATAGTAACGTATTCGCTCGTCGTTAAACGCGACGAAAAAGACGTTCTCGTAAAAAGTTGCTTCGCGCTTTTGATTGCGGTTTTGTTGTCGCTTCCCGTAATGCTTCCCGCGCTGAAAGCCTTTTTATCGTCCGAAAGAAACAAAGGGCTTTTTGAAAACATTTATAACAATCTTAACGTAACCCACTTATACAGAAAAATTTCTTATATCGTATCAGACGTTCTTTTTGTGTTTTTAACCGCCGTTTATTTTATAAAAAACGGCGTTAAACGACCTATAGACCGATTTTTGTTGATTACGGCGATAATTTTGCTCTTCCCCGTCTTAATTGACGAATGTTGCAATTTATTAAACGGCGGAAGTTATTTGAGTTACTCTTTAAGGTTCGGTTTTTTAAATTCTTTTTATAGTTTTTACGTTGCGTCAAAACTTACGCAGGAACATTTTACCGCGCCGAAAAAGACGAGAATAAAAACCCCTTATCCCGATAAAAAATCGTTTATATTCGCTTTTTTGCTCGTTTTAGCGGTTGCGGGCGCGTCGTTATACTTTGTTTTTTCGGAAAACGTAATAAAATTTATCGACGGTCTTTACAAAAAGTTTGACGAAACCGATTCTTACGAATTCTTTTCCGTTTTCGCTCATTCTTTGGGCGGACTTGAATTTTTGGCGCCGATGGCTTTGATAATGTCAGCCGTTTTAACTTTATCGATCGTTTTTTATACAAAACGACTTTGTTCCCCGAAAGTTATAGCGTTATCGCTGTGTTGTCTGTTTGCCGTTCAGATTGCCTTTTACAATATTTCCCTCGTAAAAGGAAACCTTTACGATCCCGCGTATTACAAGGAGTATTCCTCTATAGCCCGCCAAATCGAAAGCGACGAGGGCGACGGGCGAAATTATTATCGCATAAAAGACGCGGGTGATCTTCTTACCGCCGACGCTTCGCTTACGACGCACACTAATTCTTACTCGGTGTTTTCTTCCGTCATCGATAAGAAAAACTTTGTCGCAACCGATTTTTTCAACTACAAAGGAAACGGTATAAATATTTCCAAAAGCGCCAACGGTTTGTTCCTCGGTGATATGCTTCTCGGGTACAAATATTTTATAATACGCAACGATAACGGCGAACTTCACGATTACGAAACCCAAGTTAATCGCTCGTATCTTAAAAAACTCGATTATACTCAGCAAAATCATCTGGTTGCTTATAAAAACGAAGCGTCGCTTCCCAACGCCTTTACCGTAAAATCAGGTGATTTAAACTTCGACGGGCTTAATTACGCGCAAAAGTTGAATAAACTTAACCGCTTTTTAGGTGGAAAAAGAGATATTTGCGACGAATACGACCTTAAAGTTTCCGACGAATACGATACCGATATAGAAAAACTGTCGGACGGCGTTTTCAGAATTTCGCTGAAAATAACTACTAAGGAATCTTTTTGGTTTCTTAATACGAATTTTCCTGATATCTACGATATCAAATACTGTCGTACCCGCAAGTATTCTGAAACAAACGCTAAAAAACTTGAAAGCGGGCAAGACGTTCTTTTCGGTTTTTATAACCGTAAAAACGCCTCCTACACCGCCACGATAAAAGATTATAGCGACAAATTAACCGTAGCCGACATACAAAAATACTGCAAAACCTATGGCGTAGCGGTAAGTTCGGTTTATAACCCCGACGCAAAAAACGTGGTTTACGACGAGGTCGTAAAAAATAAAGTCGATTACGAAATATCCGGCGGTAATACTTTCCTTGCGGACGTAACAGGCGAAGATGACGAAACTTTTTTGTTTTTGAACTACGTAAAACTCGACGGACATACCGTAACCGTTAACGGAAAAAAAGTCGATTTTATCGATAACGGTCTTAACATGATGCTTATTCCGCTTAACGCAGGCAGAAATCACGTTGAAATTTCTTACCGCTCGCCTTACGTGTTATACTCGCTTTACGGGCTTATAGGCGGACTTTTAGCAATTATACTCGTAATCTTTGTTCTTAAAAACTCAAAGGCGTATCTCTTAGTTTCCGGCTTCGTTTATTATGCGGCGCTCGTCCTTTTCCTTGTAGTAGCGGGGTTTTTCTTCATCTACCCGTTCGCTTTGTTTTTCGTAAAACTGATAAAACTGCCTTTCGGCGCGATTTTGTAAAAAGTCTCCGAAAAGCATATAAAAAAGCGTCGGACGCAATAATCCGACGCTTTTTTATATGCTATTATTCGCTTGTCGTTATGGCGAAACCTTCTCAAAATAACGATAAAAGCCCGCCTATAGGCCGATTATTCGCTGTTTTTACGGTTCTTTAAATTGAAGCAAATACTTTTAAAAGTCTTTTTCTTCGCATGCGTTTTCGTCTTTACGGCATTTTTTCGGACATTCCTTAACGCAAACAAGGACCGCGTCGTCGCCTATTTTATTGACGTCGCTTAAACAAATTATTTTTTCTTCTTTAAAAAATACCGCCTTATTATCGCACGCTATAAAGGCTTTAATTTTACCTTCGGGGAAAGTAAAAACCACGTCGGTTACGAAGCCCAAAACTTTTCCGTCTAAAATATTAACTACTTTTTTCTTTTTTAAATCGGAATAATTGATTTCCAAAATCTTCACCTGTCCGATTTATTATATAACGAATCGATTCGCAATAATACCAAAAACGGCGGTAATTATTTCTCAGCACTAAGAAATTCTCTTTTTAATATAAGAAAGCGCGTTTTTTTCGAGCCTTGAAACCTGCGCTTGCGAAAGCCCTACTTCGCTTGATATTTCCGTTTGCGTTTTACCCTCGTAATACCTTAAATATATGATTTTTCTTTCTCTCTCGTCGAGTTCTTTTACCGCGCGGTTAAGCGCCGCACTTTCCGTCCAGCGCTCGTCTGTATTATAGTCGTCGGAAATCTGATCCATTACAAGCAAGGTATCGCCTTCTTTATTATATACGGGTACGTATAAAGAAACCGTGTCAGAAATGGCGTCCAGAGCGTAAGCGACTTCGCTTTCTTTTATTTCGAGGCGTCGCGCTATTTCGTCGGTGGTCGCTTCTTCGTATTCTTTTTCGATTTCGTTCCTGACTTTCAAAACCTTATAAGCGGTATCTCTTACGGAGCGAGGAATCCTCAGGCTGTTACGCGCGCGTAAATGCCGTTTTACTTCGCCTATAATCATAGGTACGGCGTATGTTGAAAATCTTACGCCGACGGATACGTCGAAGTTGTCCGCCGCCTTGATAAGTCCTATACTACCCGCCTGAAACAAATCGTCCTTTGAAACCGTTTGCGAATTAAATTTTTTAATTACCGACAAAACGAGCCTCATGTTGGCAAGAATAAGTTTGTCTTTTGCTTCTTTGGAACCCTTTTTCATTTCGATAATAAGTTTTTCACATTCTTTACCGTTTATTTTAGGAAGTTCGGAAGTGTTTATTCCGCAAATTTCAACGCCTTTATTCAAAGATTTAAGCCTCCTTTTTGCTAAAAAGTGCCTCTATAAGCCTGTTATCGGCACTTTTTACATAAATCTATTATCGGCATTGCAAAATTAAATATACTTCGTCGTTTAAAAAATACTATCGTCTGTTTGTTTTTTCAATGAACCGCTTCGGCGAGGACGGTTGATTTTAAAGTCGGATTGTAAAAATTGTTGGTAAAATCGCTTGTTTTATTTTTATATTGTGATATAATAATATGTGCTTTCGTTTTTTAAAAAAAAGATTTATTTCAAACGAAAAAGACAAAAACAAAAGTCTGTTCAATATGGCAGCCGGATTTAATTATGATAAAATTTTACAAACCCGACTATAATAATTGCGTTTTGAACGTTACTTCTACTTTGGCGGAATTTTTTAACGCGCCGAACGCAAACGCCACTCTTCCCGTTTTGAAACGAAAATTATCCGAAAAACCTTATGAAAAAATCGTATTCGCAATATTCGACGGTTTAGGCTCCTATCCGATAAAGGTAAATTTAAGCGACGATGATTTTCTCGTAAAAAACACGGCGCAAACTCTTTATTCGACTTTTCCGTCAACCACTACGAACGCAACTACTTCGATAAATACGAACAAACAACCGCTCGAACACGGTTGGTTCGGCTGGAAGGGGTATTTTAGAGATATCGACGACGTAGTCGTTTTATTTAACAGACAAACCGCATATACGAAGGAAAAACTACCCGACGACTATCGTTATCCCATCGGCGAAAGCGACGATTACTGGTTTAATTACGCCAAAACCGATTATGAAATCACTACCGTAATGCCCTCCTTTTGTAAAGGCTTCAAAAACGGTTTCGTGCATGCAAAGACCGTTGCGGAATGTTTATCCGCCGTAAAAGAGTTAATTAAAAAACCCGGGAAGCGTTTTATTTACGTTTATTGTCCCGACCCCGATATGACGATGCACGATTACGGCGTTACGAGCAGTCGGGCGAAAAAAACGATAAAAAGTATCTCCGAAGGGCTTGAAGAATTACAAAAAGACTCCGAAAACACTCTTTTTATAGTTTCCGCCGATCACGGTCAGACAGACGTTACGGGTACGATAGATTTTTACAAAGACGTTGAATTAAACGATATGCTTTTATGCCCTCCCTATCTGGAACCGAGGGCAACCGCCTTTAAGGTAAAAAACGGTTTCAAGCGACAATTTAAAAAAACTTTTATAAAGCGTTACGGAGAAGATTTTACTCTGTTTAACGCAAAAACGCTGATTAGTCAGGGTTATTTCGGTCAAAGGGGCGAATACGGTTACCTTTTGGGCGATTATATAGCAGTTTGCAAAACGGGCAAACTTATGGTTTGCCAAAAGGACGAATTTCATTTTAAAGGGCATCATACATCTTTAAAAGAAGAAATGCTCGTTCCGCTGATATTATTCGAAAGTTAATTTATGAGGTGTGAAAATGAAAACCTACACAGTTGACATCAAAGGTTACGTAGTCGACCTTCCGGTGCTTCCCGTATCCGATACGCTCGAAATAGCGTTTTTTAACCTTCACGGTAACCAACGCTTAACCGAGCATTGCGGTAAAGAACTTGCAAAACTTTTGGGCGATTGCGACGTTTTATTGACGGCGGAATCCAAGGGCTTACAACTCACCCACGTTATAGCAAGAGAACTTAATCAGGATTTTTACGCCGTCGCAAGAAAGTCCAAAAAACTTTACATGCAGGAC
This sequence comes from uncultured Clostridia bacterium, assembly GCA_934278995.1. Classification (GTDB taxonomy): domain Bacteria; phylum Bacillota; class Clostridia; order Christensenellales; family Borkfalkiaceae; genus UBA4636. The sequence continues at coordinate 11,555 of CAKQWM010000006.1, read as the reverse complement.
GGTATTGAAGTTAGAATAGACGCGTCTATTACCACCGGCAGAGAACAACGTTTTTATTTAAGTAAGCATGACGTCGATTTATTGAAAGGCAAAAAAGTAGGTATAATCGACGACGTCGTTTCAACCGGAGCGTCTTTACTCGGGTTGGAAGAACTTGTTAAAATGTCCGGCGGTATTATTTACAAAAAGGCTTTCGTTTTAGCGGAATCTAAAGCGGCGGAAAGAAAAGACGTAATTTATCTTGCCAAAATACCGGTCTTTCCCGCTCAAAAATAGTTTAAAAGTTTTATTTTAACCGTCGTTTTTCTTTTGACCGACTTAATTATTTAAAGGCTTAAGAGAACCTTTTACTATTTTAAGTAAAAAAATCGTCCGATAAAACTATCGGGCTACTTTTACGAAAATCTTTTGAAAAAAGACTTTTTCCTTAATGATATAATAAAGGCTTTACCCTTAATTTTTAAATTGTTCGCTTTTAAAAACTTGGTTTGTTGATTATCTTGTAAAAAGGTCGTTTTTTACGATACCACTAAGACTAATTATATAAAAAAGCGCGTCTATAAGCCTGTTATCCGTTATTTTTAAAAATATAGAATATTTGAATTGCTTTGCAAAATGAAAACCGCCGAGGCTGAAATTTCAGCCTCGGCGGTATAATTTACCATAAAATATTAACTTAAAAATCAAGCGTTTTAAACGTAACGATAAAACCTAAGTTGTTTAACTGTTACCCAAAAGGTCAAATTTTTAACTATACGCCCGAAAATATATTGTGATAAATAATAAACCCTGATTAACCGCAAACCGACATCGATTTGATTACCAACTTAACTGCGGGTACGGTAAGGAAGTAATTTTTGTTTTCGCTGAAAGTTTTGTTAAACTGTTCGAGTTCTTTTCCGGTAATTTCGTTATCGGTATTTACTTCCGCGCCGGTTGCGTAGTGAACGCTTCCCGCTTCGTCCGTCCATTTAGTGTAGAAAGCCTTTTCGGTTTCGTAATAATAAGTAACGACGGTGTTATCGTCAACCTTGGTTTCTTTGTATTCGGCAAAACTTGCAAGTTTGTCGATACTCGACTTCTTTTCGAGATCGCTCGACGCATCCACATCGGCGTCGTCGGAACAAATCATACCTAAAATGCAGTAAGAATCTGCGTTAAAAGTGGAAGCAGCCGAAGACGAGAAGCAAACAGCCATAGTGCTTTCAGCCGTATTGTATCTGGATTCTTCCGTTTCGATTTTATTATCGTCGTAGGCGCGTTTAAAGACGATGGCGCCTTTTGTGGTGGTAAGTTTATTACCTTTGATGCCGTTATTCAAAAATTCACCCGCAACGGTGCCGTAAGTGTAATTCTTCTTTTCAAAGTTGCCTTCGGCATTGTATTGATAAGCGCCTATTTCAAGCCAGTTGGAATTAACGTTGCTTACGCAGGTGCCGTTAAAAAAACCGTCGTTTACGAGTTTAATGATATGCGCGGTGGATGCGGGCGCAAAGTTGAGATATAATTCCATATAAACGTCCGTGGTGGCGGTTACGTTGCCGGCGGCGTCGTAAACTTCTATAACCGTTTTGATTTTGGTTATTTTGCTTCCGAGTTTTACGTTATCGTTACATCCGACGAACGTAAAAGCGCAAGTAGCTAAAACGACTAAGGTCAATAAACTAACTAATAATTTTTTCATTATCGTTTCCTCCGGAAAAGCGAAGTTTTTGCCGAGACGTATCTACGTTGACAAAAAACGGGTTCGCCTTGCCTATAATATTATATTTTTGATAAATCGGGTTTAGTTTCGATAAATCGGGTTGAGTACAAGGTGTATTCTACCCGAAAAAACCGAATATGTCAATCAAGTTAACCTAAAAGCAGAGAATTTAAGGCTTGAAGTTCAAGCGAAAGATCCCCGTAATTGTAAAACAGATAGACAAGACCGGCAAATACGCCAAGCCCTAAAATTACGGCGATAAGTACGCGCCAGAAAGATATCGGCGTCTTACCCGCGACTTTACCTGTGTTTCCGTTTACCGCTACTTTGTAATCTTTCTTTTTATAGCGATAGTTCAAAAGATACAGCGGTAAAAGGACGTATTTGAAAGTTACGTCGTTATGTACCGTTTTTACGTTAAGATAACCTATAACGTCGCAATTATATCTTGCGAGAATAAGTTTTCTTATACGGGCGTCCATCATTCCTTTCGATTCGTTCCAGGCGTCTTTTAAGTCCTTGTCGTAATGCTTTGCGCTGTATCCGGCAAGATAGTCTTTCTGATATACCTTGATCGTAGTACCATCGAACGGGGAAAGTTTTTCGTATGCTTTTTGATCGAGTTCTTTGCCCGCCGAAACGGTAACGTCGTCGAAAAAGTAAGAAATGGTTCCCGATACGTAACGCCATTCGGTATAGGTTTCAGTCTTTAGTCCTTCTTTTGTCCTTACCGTTCTCGTTTTATATTCTCCGAGTTTGCCGTTGTAACTTGACACGGTGTTGCTGTCAAAAGTAAAGCAAGGCTCGTACACGCCGTGCAGATTTTTTGCTTCTATCGACTTTTTAAAACGCCTCGGCGCAAAAATACGCCTTTTAGCCCATTTTTTAGAAAGTAACTCGGCTTTCGTTGCGGTAATCAGAAAGGGATATAAAGCATTCGGCTTTACACCGGCAAGATCTGCGCTTTTTCTTACGTGCGAAGTTCCGCAATAAGGACATTCCAAAGCAACGTCATCGGCTGAAATTACAAATTTCGCGCCGCAGTTGTCACAGGAAACGACGGACGTATCGTCCCATTTTTCGGCAGTTTTAAAAGCCTCTTCTATATCTCTTTCTTTTACTTCGGAATCTTTTACGAAATCAACCGTTTGTCCGCAAAACGGACAGGACAAAACTTGTTTTTCGGGATCGAACGTCATGTTTCCGCCGCAACTCGGGCATTTTTGAAACTCGGTTTGCGCGCGTTTTTCAGACTGGTCCCACGAATAAGCAGTGTTGTCTGCCATAAAATTTTACCTTCCGAAAATTATTTGAGGTTGTTAAGTTCTTCTAAAAGTTTGTCGAGGTCTTCGCCGTGAGCGTTGGTCGCCTGTTCTATCGTTTCCTGATGAGCAACTGCGCAACCTAAACAATGCATTCCGTGCGCGAATAATACGTCGGCGGCGTTTTCGTTGTATTTTAACAAATCGATAATTAAAGTATCCTTGGTGATTTTGTCCATATTTTGCATCTCCTATGCGCTAAAATAACCGCCTATAGGTCGGTTATTCGCATTTTTTAATTATATTATTCTGCTTTCTGACCACATTCGGGGCAGAATTTAGCGTTATCCGAAAGTTTGTGTCCGCAGTTAGAACAGAATTTTACCGCGGGCATTTTCTGACCACATTCGGGGCAGAATTTTGAATTTCCGGGGACGGGTTTTCCGCAAGCGGGGCAAGTTTTTGATGCCGTCGCGCCCGCCGCCGCGCCTGCCGCTACTCCTGCCGCCGCGCCGGCTACCGCACCTTGCGCTGCGACTTCCTGAGTTTTTTGAGCGCCCGAGGAACCGCTTTGTTTAAATGCTTCGCTCATAATAGAGCCCATACCCATACCTGCGCCGATGCCTGCGCCCGCGCCCATAAACGCGCCGCCCATACCGGTATTTCCGGCGGCGGTCTTCATGGCTTCCGCGGCGGCGTACTTCATCATAACGTCGGTAGTATTGCCCAGAATGCCGTATTTCGCTCTTTCGTCCAAAGCCTTTTCGACTTCTTCGGGAACGGACATGTTTTCAATGAAAATATTCGTAAGATTCAGCCCTATCTCGTTGAATTTGGCTTGAATCTTCGCCTTGACTATTTCGTTGAATTCCATAGTGTTTCCCGCTAAATCGAGAGCGGAAATTTTACTTTCGCCGATAGCGTCGGACAGGGTGGAAACGAGCATTGTTTTAGCGTAATCTTCTATATCGCTCGTTTTAAAGGTGGAATTTGTTCCGAAAAGTTCCTGTAAAAAGATACCCGGATCGTCAACTTTGAAAGCAAACGCCCCGTATCCGCGTACGCGAATGGCGCCGAATTCGGGATCTCTCATCATAATGGGGTTTTTGGTTCCCCATTTGATATTCGTAAACTGTTTGGTGTTTACAAAATATACGTCGAGCGTTATAGGCGTTTCAAATTTATACTTCCACGCGGCAAGTTTTGTCAATATGGGAAGAATCTGGGTTTTTAATTCGTATAAACCGGGTTCGAAAACGTCTGCGATTTTTCCTTTATAAACGAAAACCGCAACCTGAGATTCTCTTACGGTAAGCGAAGAATTGTTGTTGACTTCCCTACCGCTGTTTTTGAACGGATACTTATAAACTATAGTGTCCTTGGAATCATCCGCCCATTCTATATTCAGTCTGAAAAGTGCCATAATAAGCCTCCCTATGATTGTTTTTAATTATTGTAACACAAAACCGCCTATTTTTCAATAGTTTTAAGGCATTTTTATCGTTAAAACGGTTTTTAAATTAAAATATTCTGTAAAATATATACCGAGTCTGCGGGTTATATGCTTAAGTTCGTCGATTTGTCGGCTGATTTTTCCGGTTACGAAAACTTTATTTCTTATTTTTTAAAAAAACAAGCGGGCTTTTTTCGTTTTGTTTTTTAAAAAATTGACAAGCGGGTAACTATCAAATATAATTATAATCAAGAATACCCGAGGAGATCGTTATGAAAGTTTTCAACGTTGAAAAAGCAGTTAACGACTGCATCGAATGGATACGTAACTGGTTTGAAGAAAACGGCAAGGGCTGTAACGCAGTAGTCGGAATTTCCGGCGGTAAAGACAGTTCTATTGTGTCTGCGCTTCTGGTTAAAGCGCTCGGCACAGAAAGGGTTATAGGCGTATTGATGCCTAACGGCGAACAGCACGACATCGATTGCGCTCACCTTCTCTGCGAACATCTGAAAATCAAAAAGTACGTTTACAACATCAAAAAAATGCACGACGCATTTTACGAAGCGCTTCCCGACGGAATAGAACTTTCAAACGCTTCAAAAATCAATTTGTCGCCGAGAATCCGCATGACGGCGCTATACTTCGTAGCCCAGTCGCTGAACGGCAGAGTCGCAAATACTTGTAACTTAAGCGAAGATTACGTGGGTTACGCTACCCGTTACGGTGATTCCGCAGGGGATTTTTCGCCTTGTTCCAACTTTACCGTGCGCGAAATGAAACTTATCGGAAGATATTTGGGGCTTCCTCAAATTTTGGTCGATAAACCGCCTATAGACGGACTTTGCGGTAAAACCGACGAGGATAATCTCGGCTTTACTTACGAAACTTTGGATAGTTATATCCGTGACGGCGTAAAGCCCGATAAGGATACTTTGGAAAGAATAGAATATCTTCATAAAATCAATCTTTTCAAACTCGAACACATGAAGTCTTTCAAGTTTAACACGGACGATTATTATAGCGACTAATTTTGACGATTATCATTATCATAACGACTGAATCTAAAACGATTATATGCAAAAAACCGACCTATAGGTCGGTTTTTTGTGTTTTCAGACTCTTAAAATTAAGTCTGAAAACCATATCGGAAAAAGGATTTTTATAGTTCAATTTAACTTTATTTCTTTTTGCAACGGGACGAGCAGTACGGACAACAGGAACAATCGCCCGAACAGGACGATTTACCCTGTTTTTTTCTTATAACACTTACCACCGCTACGGTTATTGCAAAAAGCGCAACGATTGCGATAATTACGTATTCCCACCACTGCATAAAGTTTACCTTCTTGAACCTAATTTAAGTTTGCCTTTGTTTACGAGGACTATTATCGTAATAACGATTGCCCATACGCCGGCAAATATGAACGCCGTCCACCAAGCCGTGCCGATAAGATAAATCATAGCGGATACGACGTATGAAGTAACAAGCCAGAAAACCAAAGTTCCGTTGAACGCCTTTTTACTGCCGAGTTCGGCTTTAGCGGTTGCGACCGCGGCAAAGCAAGGAATAGTGGTCATATTGAAAGCGATGAAAGCAAGAAGCGCGGGAACGGTTATTCCGGTTGCGCCGATCATCTGCATTACCGCGGAAACGCCGCCGTCCGCTTCGGTATCTATCATGGCGCCTGCGATACAAGCGGCTAAAGTTCCGAAGGTTGCAATAACGTTTTCTTTTGCGATAAGCCCCGTGATTGCGGCAACGACGAATACCCAGCCGAAGGCTTTAAGTTGACTACCGAATCCGAGCGGTGTAAATATGGGTTGAACCAGTCCCCCGATACCTGCCAGAATGCTCTTGTCCATCTGAGTGTCGGTAAGGAAATGCCAATTCCAGTCGAAGTGAGAAATGAACCAGATCAAAATAGTGGAAGCCAGAATAATGGTGAATGCTTTTTTGACGAAGTGTTTGGTCTTGTCCCAAAGATGAAGCATCAGATTCTTAAAGCCGGGAAGACGATACGAAGGAAGTTCCATAATAAACGGAGGTACTTCGCCTTTCATGGTCGTGTTCCTCATAAGAATAATGCTTACGATTGCCACTATCATACCGAGAAGGTACATAGAGTACGTAATGGTATCGGCATTGCCTACGCCTGCAAGTTGAATAACGCCGCCGGCAACCGCCGTAAGTATAGGAAGTTTTGCGCCGCAACTGAAGAAAGGTATAACCCTGATGGTTGCCGTTCTTTCGTTGTCGTCTGCAAGAGTTCTCGTGTTAATCATAGCGGGAACAGAGCAACCGAAGCCCATAATCATAGGCATGAAAGCCCTTCCGGATAAACCGAATTTTCTGAAAATTCTGTCGAGAATAAACGCTACGCGCGCCATGTAACCGCTGTCTTCCAAAATCGAGAAGAACAGGAACAATAACAAAATTTGAGGTAAGAAGGAAAGTACCGCGAATAATCCTCCCAAAACGCCGTCAACGAGCAACCCCTGTAACCATTCGCTCGCGCCGGCGTCGCTTAAACCTTGCGACGCGCAAGCGGTCAGAAAGTCGGTAAAGGTTGCTAAGGTATTTGCAAGTATTACGCCCGGCGAGAATACTCCCTCTTCAAAACCGAAGAAAGTATTTACCGTAACGCCGGAAGCAAATTCGTCGATAGCGTTATTATAAGACATTTCCCACTCGCCCTCGTCGTTTTTTTCCACCGTTACGGGGCAAGTCGCGTTATTTTTTGCGAAAAATTCGCCGTTTTCTACGGCGCCCGCCTCTTCGAGATAGTATTTTTTACCCGCTCTGTCGAAAACGTAAGGAACGGGATCTACCGAGGCAAGTTCGCCGTTTTCAAAAGAAAGTTCTGCTAAATCGCCGTCTTTCGTGTAATACGACTTAGTTTTGTCAAACGTTTCTTCCGTAACTTCAACTATCCGACCGTTTTCGTCGTAGGCGTGAATTTCTTTATCGAAAACGCCCATTTTTCCGAGATACAATAAATCTTCCGAGAAAGTTAAGTGGAATATAAGGAACAATATAACGAGGAAAATCGGAATACCCCAGACTTTATGCGTTAAAACCCTGTCGATCTTATCCGATTTGGTTACTTTCTTTTCGACCTTTTCCTGAGGCTTTTTGGAAGTCAGAACGCCCGAATAATTTTTGGTTATGTATTTATATCTCGCGTCCGCGACGATTGCTTCGAAATCGTTACCGAAAGTATCGTCGGAAAAAGTCTTTTTAAATTCTTCTACCATTTTAGTGGAAGCAGGATGTTCTTTTACTTCGAGTTCGTCGAGTTCGACGAGTTTTATGGCGTGGAACAGAGCGTTACTTACGTTTTGCCCTTCGAGCGCGATTTTGCAGTCGCCTATTAGATGCATCAAAGCGCTTCCCGCTAAAACTGTAGTACCCTGTCTCGGCTTTTTGGATGCTTCGTACGCTCTTTTCATAAGTTCGTCGAGATTTGTTTCCTTCAATGCGGAAACGGCGACCACGGGAACGCCTATTTTTTGTTCGAGCGTTTTAGCGTCGATAACGTTACCCTGCTTATTTACTTCGTCTATCATGTTAAGAGCGATTACCATGGGAACGTCCATTTCCATTATCTGCGTGGTAAGATACAAGTTACGTTCCAGATTGGTCGCGTCAACGATATTGATGACGAGGTCGGGGTGTTCGTCTATAATATAATTACGCGCGATGACTTCTTCCGGCGTATAAGGAGATAGCGAATATATGCCGGGAAGGTCAACTATAGAAATAGGTTCGGCGCATTTTTTGTAAACGCCTTCTCTTTTATCCACCGTAACGCCCGGCCAGTTGCCGACGTGAGCGGTAGAACCCGTCAACGCGTTGAACAGCGTAGTTTTGCCTGAGTTAGGGTTACCCGCCAAACAAAATCTTTTCATAAAGTTTCCTCCATAGTAACGGCGTCCGCCTCGGTTTTTCTCAAAGTGAGTTCGTAACCTCTTATGGTTACTTCGATAGGATCGCCTAAAGGCGCGCGTTTTTTAAGATAGACTTCTGCGCCCGGCGTTACGCCCATATCGAAAAGTCTTCTTTTGATTCTCGGTTCGGCGTTGACCGTTTTTATTACGCCCTTTTCGCCGATTGAAAATTGGCTTAACTTTTTCATAAATATATACTCCTTTTTATGCTACCATGATTTTTGTGGCAAGTTCGTTATCGAGAGCAAGCCTGCCGTCTTTTACGAGAATAATTACGCTTCCTCCGCTTTTGGAAATTACCGAAAGGTCGGAATTAATCGTTATCCCCAGACTTTCAAGATGTTTTTTTGTTTTTTCGTCGGTCAAAACTTTTATTACCTTGAGGTTTTGCCCCGCAGGCGCTATAACTAACGGCATAAAATCGCCTCCTTAAAATGTGAATGTGAAATACTGTTCACCTTTTTTCGCAATTATATTAGCACTTGCGTCGTTTGTTGTCAAGCAAAAATCCGAAACATTTTTCATATTTTTAAAAATTTTTTTATTTTTGCGTTTTTTTATGAAAAATAGCGTTTTTAACCGTTTTTTTTATAAAAACCCTTGCTTTTTTGTTCGTTTAGTCTTAAAATAGAAGAATGAAAAGCATCGTAAGAGAGCCGAAACAAGCGCGCTCGATAGAAAAAAAGAAAAAAATCATTGACGCAAGTTACCAACTTTTTTCGGAAGTGGGCTACTTTGGAACGAACACCGCGGAAATAGCAAAGCGCGCCGGGGTGTCCACCGGAATAGTTTACGGCTACTTCCGCGATAAGCGCGATATTTTAATTTGCGTGCTTGACAATTATATAAATAACGTAGCGGCGCCCGTTTTATCGGCGTTTGACAATATAACCGCGCTGAATTACCGTTCTATCGTGCCGGAAATTATCGACAAAGCAATTTTAGCCCATCAGAAAAACAGCAAAATTCACGAAGTTTTACATTCCCTTACGCCTGTTGACGAAAAGGTAAGCGGCGCGTTTTTGGAGCAGGAAAATAAAATTACCGTAAAGTTTGCCGAAAAACTTAAAAGCCTCGGCGAAAACGAAAAAGGACTGAACGAAAAAGTTCACCTTGCAATGAATATCGTCCAGTCGTTTTGTCACGAATACGTTTTCGACAATCACCCCTATATAGATTACGATTATATGAAAACGCTCGTAATCGACGCAATAATCGATTTGTTTAAATAAATTCGTTTTCGGTATTCTTATATTTGTAAAATTATAGCGCCTTTCAAAAATCCCGAAAGGCGCTTTTTATCTGCTTATTATTTATAAATGTGTGGCTATAAGCCCGTTATCGCCTGTTTTTAAAGTAATACGGTTCAGCCTTTTATTCTATAACTTCGCTTAAAACTTCATATTCAAAGGTAATTTTTACGTCCCGCGCGGGCATTTTAAAGGTGAATTTAAGAAATATATTGCTTCCTTCGGTCGATTTATAAATATCGTCCTCAAATTCTTCGCCTTCGCAAGCGAAAACCCCGTCAACGTAAAGTTTGATTTTTCTATCCGCCTTTTCGGTTACGATCGTAACCGTATCGCCCTCGGCGTAACAGCGTTTCGCGCCGTATTTTATAAAACCGCTTTCGACCTCGCTTGCGTCGATAAAGAACATTTCTTTATCGTCGTAAGAAACGGCTCTTTCAAAAGTACCCGTATAATAACCTTTAACGAGCCTTATCATCAGCGCGTTCAGTTTTTCTATAACGACGTTGGGGATTTCCGGATCGTAATGAGAATTTCCTATTCCGGAATGGTCCGTGATAAACGCGAAGGTCCCTCCCGTCAGAACGGCTGCCTGCCTTTCAATATATTCGGTAAGTAAATCGGCGCCGCTTGCCAGAACGGGGCAGATTCTTATACCTTTTTCGGCGGCTTTGTAAACCGCGGCTGAAAATCTGTTTTCGTAAACGCTGCCGTTATGAATGGGAGCGTCAAGCAGGTGAAAGACTATCTTCGTGGAATTTTCGGACCACTGCTTGGAAACGGCGAGTTCCAAAGCCTCGTCAACCGCTTCGGGGTAATCGCCACCGCCCTCCGCGCGTTGTTTATTGATTGCGCTTTGCTGTTGTTTTAAGTTATTTGCGTCGGTTACGTCTAAAAAATCGGCGTAGGCGAATTTTTCATTGTCACCGTTGTCCCGATAAAACAACATTGCAAGACGTAAACTTACGCCCTGAAAACTTTCGGATATTCCCCTTACTACGTCTTGTAGTTCGGCTTTAAGATAATTTATTTCGTCGCCCATCGAACCCGTAACGTCAACGAGAAACATAAGTTCGATTACTTTGCCCTTTTCACGATTGCCGTCTAACGGGATTTCGATTTCCTCGTCCTCGGCTGTTATCTGAACGGTTTTTTCGTATTCTCCGCACTTTGCCGTAACCGCGCCGCCCGAAACGTTTCCGAAAATATAACAAACGCCGTTGGAATCGGTCTGCGCGAGGAATACTTTTTCGTTGTTGCCGACAAATTTAACCGGAGCGTTGCATACGGGCTTTGTTCCGCTTCTGACCGTCACTTTAACACGGTTTAAAGAATCAAGCCCCTTGTTGTTTTCCGAAAAAGCCTCGAACTTTCCGTTTTCCGTTGCCGTTTGCCCCTTATAAAATAAGGATTTATAAAGATCGTAATATAAATTGTCGTTATGCGCTCCGGCTGTCATTTTCCCTGCCGGATATTCGTTTTCGTTTTCGGCGTTACCTGCGTCATCTTTTGACAGACCGCCCGGGGCAACGTGGATGCCGGCGTTTTCTCTGACGCCGCCAAGCGATCCTGCGGAACTACAGGCAAACATAGTTACGGACGCCGTAATTACCGAGATGATTATCAGTAGCCGTTTAATACTTTTTTTCATAAATACCTCCTCGTATAGTTTTCTTGCCTTTATTATATGGTCGGTAAACCTCGTTGTCAATACTTTTCGGCAAAAAATAATTCTACTATTAGTTGCATTTTAATAAAAAATCGCTTTTTAAGCGAATTTTGTTTTTTTACGCTGAAAAACCGCCCGAAAATTCGGGCGGTTTTTACTTGATAACGGGCTTATAGCTCTACTTTTTGTTGTTTTTTAACTTGTTTTTATCGTTTTTGAGTTAATAACCCTATTTTTTATTGTTTCCGGGCGTTTTGGTCGGTTGTAA
>CAKQWM010000005.1 GCA_934278995.1 uncultured Clostridia bacterium | reverse complement strand
CTTTCTGTACTTTGTTTTCTCGATAACTTTTCTGTTATCTCGTCTTTAATTGCTATGCAGTTGTCAATCTTCGATAATTAAGCAAAACCGCTTAAATTTGCCTACTTTTATCTCGCAAGCCTATTTATAATATCACTATAAGGTTTTTAAGTCAAGCAATTTTCTTGCTTTTTCGATATTTTTTTAAAAATGTCTTTCGGTTATTAAAAAAGCGAAAAAAACCTTGGTTTTCAGTGTGGTTCAACGTTTTTCGTATTTCTTCATTCCGTCCGATAACAAATCGTTCCCGTAGGTGTCGTAAGTTACGACGGCATAAAAATCCTTAACTTCGAGTTTTCTTATCGCTTCCGCGCCGAGATCGTCAAACGCGATTATTTCGGATTTTTTTATCGTTTCCGAAATAAGAGCCGCGGCGCCACCTATTGCCGACAAATACACGGCATTGTATTTTTTCAGAAGTTCTTTAAGTTTTTGCGAACGCGGTCCTTTGCCTATCATGACGCGCAAGCCCTTTTTTAACAACGGCTCCGCGTAAGGATCCATTCGATAACTCGACGTTGGTCCGCAGGAACCTATCGCTCTGCCGGGTTTGGCGGGCGTAGGACCGACGTAATAAACGACGGAATCGTTCAAATCAAACGGGAGAGGTTGATTTTTTTCAATCATTTCGCATAGTCTTTTATGCGCGGCGTCACGACCGGTAAAAAGCGTCCCGTCGATTAAAACTATATCGCCTGCCTTTAATGACGTTACGTCGTCTTCGGTAACGGGCGTATGCAATTTGATAATTTTATCAGAATCGTTAATCAATGTTTTCATTATTATATATTAAGGAAGTGTAAAAACTTCAACGGGATAGCGATAAGTTTACAACTCGCAGGTTTTGTGACGAGCCGCGTGACACTGTATGTTTACCGCAACCGGAAGACTTGCTATGTGACAAGGATACGTATTGACTTTTACGGCAAGGCAGGTTTGGGTTCCTCCGAACCCCATTGCCCCTATACCGCTGTCGTTAATAAGAGTTTTTAATTCTTCTTCAAGCCTCATAGAAATCGGATCATCGCTTTTATCGTCGATATCTCTTAATAAGGCTTCTTTAGCCATAAGAGCGCACTTTTCAAAATTTCCGCCTATGCCTACGCCGACAATAACGGGAGGACAAGGCTTACCGCCCGCATTCAGGACGGTACCCAAAACAAATTTTTTAACGCCTTCTTCCCCGTCGGCGGGTATCAGCATTTTTACGGCCGACATGTTTTCGCTGCCACCGCCTTTAGGCGCAACGTCGATTTTAAAAACGTCGCCCGAAACGAGTTTTATATGAATAACGGCAGGCGTATTATCCCTCGTGTTGACGCGTTGAAGCGGATGAGCGACCATTGATTTTCTTAAATAACCGTCATTATAGGCGCGCCTTACGCCCTCGTTTACGGCATCGTATATATCGCCTTTGAAGGTTACTTCGCTTCCTATCGTCAAAAAAACCACTGCAACGCCGGTATCCTGACATAACGGAAGATTTTTTTCGCGCGCGAGTTTATCGTTTTCGATAATCTTACTCAATACGCTTTTTGAAAGCGGTGATTGTTCGTTTCTCTCGGCTTCGACGAGTTTATTCAAAACGTTTTGCGGAATATTATCGCAAGCGTCGATAAACATTTCACGTATCTTCTCTGTGACTATTTTTAAATCAATTGTTCTCATAATTCTTAACGTAAACTAAATAATAAAAGTTTAATCAATAACGACTTTTTCCGCGTTGTCGTAATCGACATTGTAAAAAGCAAGTTGTTCTCTGAAAAAATCAAGGCGCCCCGTAGTAAGCAAAACCGTTTTGCCCGCAATAAACGAATTAGCGAGTAAATTACGTTCTGTTAAAAATTTAACGACAACCGGCGCCACAGCGTCTTTGCAAAATATCGGCTTGACGGGTTGTCGCAAAACGTTTAACACGTATTTTTGCGCAAAATCAAAATGCGTGCAACCGAATATAACCGAATCGAAATTTTTTGATATTACGTTTATCAAATCGCCTTTTACCTTTTCGGCGAAAGAATTTTCGTGAATTTTCATATTTTCGATATCGTCAACGAGATTACCGCAATCGGCAACGTCGCAAGAAATTTTCAAACTATTAAAAAACCTTTGGTAAAGTCCGCCCTCAATAGTGCTTTTTGTAGCGAGTAATAAAACTTTTTTCGACGGGGTTTCGACGGCAACGTATTCGGACGTGGCTTTTATAACCCCCATTACTACGTCGGATGAAATAAAATCTTTCGGCAAAAAACGCGAAGCGGTATTGCATGCAATCAAAATAATTTTCGGGTTAAAAGAATTTAAAAAATCGATGATTTTTTCAACTCTTGACCGGACGTATTCGTCACCTTTGTTTCCGTAAGGACAAAATTTTTGATCAGCAACGTAAAGAAAATTTTCCGACGGCAGAATTTTTTTTAGTTCAGATAAAACGTTCAGACCGCCGATGCCCGAATCGAACAAACAGACGGGAGAAAAAGAAAAATCGATAGTCATTTGGTTTTTACCCCGCCTAATAAAATATTCCGCCAAGAAACAAAAACGTTCTTTTGATATTACGCTATTCGTAATAATCTTAAAAATAGACGATAATATCGGCAATTTTTGGTATTATTTCAAATAGAAAAAATTTATTCTTCCGTTATAACGTATTCAATATAGTGTTCTACAGGTACGCCCGCCTTTATAATAGGAGCAACGAACTCGGGACAGTTAATTGCGTTCGGAAAATACTGAGGTTCTAAACAAAACGCTTCGTGAACTTTATATCTGCTTTTACCTTTAATATCTTTCATCATATTACCCGTATAAAACTGAACGCCGGGTAAATCGGTAAACATATCAAGAGTAATACCGGTCACGTCGCCCGTAGCCGTCGCAATGTGGTCGGAGTTAAGGATAAAGTTATGGTCAAAACCGCCCGCTATCATTAAGTTTTTATCGTCGGAAAAAATATCCGGAGCAATGGTTTTGCGTCTGGTAAAATCAAAAGGAGTCCCTTTTACGTCCAAAACGTCGCCGTTTACTACGAGATTTTCATCTGCAACGGTAATCTTATCGGCGTAAATCGCTATCATTGTATCGTAAATTTTTCCCTCGCCTTCACCGTTCAAATTAAAATAAGCGTGATTTGTAGGATTAAACAAAGTATCCTTATCGGAAACGCCTTTGAACTTTACGGTTAACTTGTTTTTTTCAAGTGAAAACTCAACGGTGAAATGCAAATTGCCGGGAAATCCTTGATCCATATCGGGACTAAATAACGATAAAGTAAGAGTATCGCCGTTTACCGATGCATCGAAAAATCTGTAATCGTAAGGATCAAAGCCGCCGTGCAGACACGCAACGCCCGTATTTTTATCGAGTTCGTAAACTTTTCCGTTTAAAATAAATCTGCCGTCGGCGATTCGATTTGCGACTCTGCCGATTGTTCCACCCATGTGAGCGTTCGCCGCGACGTATTCTTCACAACTTGTTTCGGAACAAACGATATCCTTTATCCCTTTTTTTGAATTAACCTTAAAGCGCTGAATAATACCGCCGAAATCGGTTACGCCGACTTCGAGATAATCGTTTTTTAAAACGTATAAATTAGCATTGCGTCCTTTAAACACACCAAAATTTTCAATAGAAATCATAAATTTTTACCTGACTGAATTTTTCAAATATTATCGATAATAATTCCGTCATCGATATATGCATCGTAAAACGAGGGCTTATAACCGATTATTTTTTCGTATTTTTCCTCTACTTCACGCTTAAAATCAGCGACTTTGCTACTTAACACAATGGCAATGGTACAACCGCCGAATCCCGCGCCTATCATACGGGCGCCGAGGCAATAATCGTGTTCGACTTCGGCGCTTTGCAAAGCGTCGAGTTCTTTTCCAGTTACTTCATATAAATCACGAAGGGAAGCGTGTGATTGGTTCAATAACTTACCGAGCGCTATTAAATCGCCCTTAAGCATTGCTTCTTTTGCCAAATTTACCCTTTCACACTCGTAAATCACGTGCTTTGCCCTGTCTGCAATTTTACCCGAAAGTAAACAACCGTATTTTTCGTAATCCGAAACCGTTACTTCGGCAAGACAGGAGATATCGAGTTTTGTCTGGAAAAGTTCAAGCGCTTTTTCGGTTTCCGAGCGCCTTTCGTTATATTTGCTTTGAACAAGGTTGTGCGGTTTGTTGCAGTTTGCGATAACCAAAGAATACTCTCCCAAATCAACGGGAACGTATTCGCATTGCAAGGTTTTGCAATCTAAAATCAAAGCGTTGCCGAATTTTCCGCACGCTGAAGCATACTGGTCCATAATACCGCAATTAACGCCTGCGTATTCTCTTTCGGCTTTTTGCGCAAGAAGCGCAATTTCGGGTTTCGGCATCTTCTCTCCGCTTAATTTTAAAAGCGCGGCAATGGTCGAAACCTCTATTGCCGCCGACGAAGAAAGTCCGCTTCCGAACGGAACGGAGCAGTCGTGCAACATATCGCAACCGATAATTTTATATCCCGCTTGTTGTAATACGTACGCCGAACCCGCTTGATAATTTGCGAATTTTAACGATTTATATTCACCAAGTTTATTGATATCGAGTGTAACTTTATCCTCTAAAGTCGTCCAACTTAAATTTATTTTATCTGTTCCGTTAGGACGTATATACACCGTGTTTTTAAGAGAAAGCGCCGCAGGAAAAACTTTGCCGCCGCAATAATCTACATGCTCGCCGATTATATTTATCCTTCCGGAAGCACTGACTGCGTATTTATATTTTGAACTATCAACCATAATTACACCAAACATAATATCATTAAAAATAACGCATATAATGCTTAATTTTAAGAAATATTACAAGTAAACGATTTATCTGTAACCGTCGGGATTGTTGCTTTGCCATTTCCACATAGACTTACACATATCGTCAAGATTAAGTTGCGCCTTCCAACCTAACTCTCTATATGCTTTATCGCAATTAGCGTAACAAGACGCAATATCCCCCGGGCGACGAGCGGTAATTTTATAAGGAAGATCTTTCCCGCATGCTTTTGAAAATGCTTTAATCACGTCCATTACCGAATATCCTATACCCGTACCGAGATTATATATATGCACACCCGCCTTGGTTATTTTTTCCAACGCGGCGACGTGACCTTTTGCCAAATCCACTACGTGAATATAATCTCTGACACCCGTGCCGTCGGGCGTATCGTAATCGTTGCCGAATACTCCTATTTCTTTAATTTTGCCGACTGCAACCTCCGCAATAAACGGAGCAAGATTATTAGGTATACCGTGAGGATCCTCCCCGATAAGCCCGCTTTCGTGCGCTCCAATGGGGTTAAAATAGCGAAGTAAAGTTACCGTATAAGAATTATCCGCCCGATATAAATCGGTCAAAATTCTTTCCTGCATAAGTTTACTCGTACCGTAAGGATTAGTAGTTCCTCCGACTTCGCATTCTTCTGTGAGCGGTAAGACTTTGGGATCGCCGTACACCGTTGCCGACGACGAAAAAACTATGTTTTTGCACCCGAAGTTCTTCATTGTTTCAACCAGAACGAGAGTGCTGTAGAGATTGTTATCGTAATATTCTATCGGCTTGACACAACTTTCGCCCACCGCTTTCAAACCGGCGAAGTGTATAGCGGCGTCGATTTTGTTTTCTTCAAAAATTTTGTTCATTACGAGGCGGTCTCTTACGTCGCCTACATACAATTTTACCGTCTTACCCGTTATTTTTTCTACTCTTTTAAGACATTCTTCGTTAGAATTTGAAAAATTGTCTATAACTACTACGTCATAGCCCTTATTTAACAATTCAACGCACGTGTGCGAACCTATATAGCCCGCCCCTCCTGTAACAAGAACAGTCATAAAAAACCTCCTATTTTCTTTTCGCTAAAATTATATCACAACCGAATATCTTTGTAAACATTAATCGATAGGGATTCCAATCATTATCGCTAATTATTTTTGCGGGAATAAATCGGTTTTTGCTGTGTTAAACTCCCATCACCGTACGTACAGTACGCTTTCGGTCGTTTGCCTTGCAAAAACTTTAACCTAAAGAGGCGATTTCTTCGCCGCAAAAATGCTTCGCACCGAAAAGAGCGCATTTAAAGATGATTTTTCGTGAGCGTAAGGGATGCCGCATAGTCGTACTGCGACCGAGCGGTCACGGAAAAGGGTTGAAAAGGCGCCTTTTCGGTAATTAGCAATGACGAATGGAATCCCTACGTTAAGACAATATTAGTTTATACTTTTGACACAAAAAAAGATAAAAAAGAACCTCCTGTTTTCAGAAAAGAAAAAATCCTGCGCGAAAACGCAGGATTCTGGAGGTACCACCCGGATTTGAACCGGGGCGTAAAGGTTTTGCAGACCTTTGCCTTACCGCTTGGCTATGGTACCGACAATCTGTAGATTGTAAAAAAAAATGGAGCGGGAAACGAGATTCGAACTCGCGACATTTGCCTTGGCAAGGCAACGCTCTACCACTGAGCCATTCCCGCATATCCATAAGATGGTTTGTCTGGTGGGAACAACAGGGCTCGAACCTGTGACCCCCTGCTTGTAAGGCAGATGCTCTCCCAACTGAGCTATGCTCCCAAACGACTATGTTTTTGAATGCTCATATAATATAACAAATATTTCTATAAAACGCAACTGTTTTTTTATTGTTTTTCAAAAAAACGAAAAAATTTTTAATAAACCGCTTATACGACGTTTATCACAGACGAGAACTAACGATTTAGCCTGTTTTAAGCGTCGCAGGAAAAGGATTTTCCGTTAAGATAATACAAAAAATCCCCTTTATCGAAATACAGTGTCAATTTTACTGCCGACAAAGCCATATCTTTAACTTTCAGGCGTTTGTTTATATCGTTAACGCCGTATTTGCCGTCGCCTAACACAAAATGCCCGTAAAACGCAAGGTGCGCTCTTATCTGGTGGGTGCGCCCCGTAACAAGTTTTACCAGAAGTTCCGACGTTTCTTTGTCTGTCGATATAAGCGAATATTCCGTAACTATCGGGCGCGAGCCTTTAGTGTAAGTATCCGACACGATAACGCGTGAACTTTTACTGTCTTTAAACAAATAGTCGGACAATACGCCTTCGGTTTTTTTCGGAACGCCATATACTTTTGCTTTATAAATCTTTTCAAACGAGCGATTTTTAAAACCTTTTATCAAATCTGCGTACGATTTTTCGTTACGGGCAAAAATCATCAGTCCGTCCGTATTTCTGTCGAGTCTGTGGCAAAAGAAAAGATTGCCGTCTTTATTCAACGACTTATAAAAATTTTCGGAGGTTATATTTTTGGGTTTAATTGCGACGAGTACGTTTTCATCGGAATAAACCGTGTCGAATTCAAAAGTTTTCGCCTCTCCGTCGTAATAAACGGTTACTACTTCGCCGCCCGACAGCGTAACGTCTTTATTTACTCTTTTGCCGTCAACCTTAACGTCTTTTTTTCTGAGCAGTTTATTCAGCATGGAATAAGTAAGTTCGCCGTTATAAGCGTTCAGTAAGTACCTTGATAATTTAGTTTTTTCTTTTACCGTAAAAGATTTCATTTTTTCGTCTGAGTTTAAACAATAAGCAGGATATAATCGAAAGCGCGAATATCCCGAAACCGAGCCAAGGATTTTTAACGAGCATATACGTAACGTACGAGGTCAAAAGCCCGAACGCAAGTTGAAATACAAAAACGTACAGCGCGTTAATTGCGCCCGTTTCTTTACAAATCGCGCCGATGGCGGTAAGACAAGGCGGATAAAACGCTATAAGCATAAGTAAAGCAAGCGCGCTTGGCTTAGACAAGCATAAATCCGCGCCTAAAGCGGTAATCGTGGATAATACGGCTTCTTTTGCGAATATGCCCGTAAAAACCGCCGTACCTATTTTATAATCAAAAATACCTATAGGTCGCAAGAGATAAGTTATCGCTCTTCCGAAAAGCGCTAAAAAACTTTCGCTCATTTGCGATTTGTCAAGATATAAAAACGCAGGTCCCGTCGAAGCGAGCAAGCATACGCCCACCGAAACGAGCATTACCGTCGTTGTCAGTTTGATTATAAATTGTTTAACGGAATTTATCAAGGGTTTTACGACGTTTTTAAGACAATTTATTCTGAGCGTAGGTAATTCTATCATTAAAGGTACTCTTTTTTTATCGGATTTAGCCGACAAATAAAAGGAACAGAAAGAAAAAGCGATACCGCAAATATAAACGAAAAGAACCGCTAAAAAGGAAAAATTTTTAAAAATTCTCATCGCAATATAAAAATAAACGGGAAGTTTTGCCGAACAACTTATAAACGGCAATCCGCCGATAAGCCTCTTTTTTATTTTAACGTTTTCCGCGCCGCCCGAAGAGAGAACGGCAAGCGTTGTACAGCCGAAACCCGAAATAAGCGCGTATAAGGCTCTGCCGTTAAGTCCTACCGCATATAAGGGTTTATCGAAAACGTATGAAAGCCTCGAAATTATTCCCGATTGTTCCAGATAAATCAAAATGAAATTCAGCGTCGTTATGGGCGGAAGAAATCCCAACAGACTGCCTATACCGCCGAAAAATCCGTCCCTTATCAGCCGTGACAAAAATTCGGAGGCGCCGCGGGATAAAAGTAAAACGTATAATTTTTCCGATAACGAATCAACCGAATAAATTATCAGATCGCTTAAAATTTTACCGATACCGTATTTGCCGAACGCGAGATAATACGACGTAAAGCCCGCGAGAACGAATATCACGGCGCAAAATAAGGCGTTTGTGAGCAAGTCGTCGCGTCCGGTAAAAACCGTTTTGGGCGGTGTGAACGCCCGTATTACGTAAGATAAACGCGCGTCCTTAACTTTACGGGGCAAAAATAAATCGCTTACGAGTTTTTTTACCGACGAACGTTTTGACAAATTACAATTTATAAAATCTATATTGACTTGTTTAAGAATATCAAAATCGATATTTCCGCCTTTTTTAACGAGATCGTCCGTCATGTTAACGACGCATAGCACGGGCTTGCCGAGTTTTACGAGATCTTCAAGAAGATTTACGGCGCAATCGATTCTTACCGCCTCTATAACGTTTACGATAAGGTCGTAATCCCCTTTTGTTAAAAAATCAACGCTTACGCCTTCTTCGAGGGTTGTAACGTCGAAAGAGTTTAAACCGGGCAGGTCGTAAACTATATGCTTATTACCCTTATAACTAAAATTTCCACAGGTAACGCCTACCGTAACGCCGTGGTAATTTCCTACTCTTTCGTTTTTTCCGGTCAATGCGTTAAACAAGGTTGTTTTGCCTGAATTTGGGTTGCCCGTTATTGCGATTTTCATATTCCACCCCGACAATGCAAGCGTAAGACCTGTCCATAGCCAGCAAACGCCCGCGCGAAGACACTATGATGCCCGCGCCGTTCTTTTTTTCGATTTTCAATATCGCTTGCTCGATTATCCCGTAAGTTTTTAACCTTTCGGTAAGTTGCTCGTCATAAAAAGCGACGACTTTAACGATTTTTCCGACCGAAGCGTCCCAAAGTTTCACGTCCGACTTCCTGCGCTTCTATATTTTATTTACTAAAAGGAGAAAATATGAAAAAGAGGTTGCGGATTGCAACCTCTTTTTCTCTAACTTGAATAAACAGCGATTTTTACACGTTTGAGAAAGTGGAACAAATTGCGTTTATAGTGGCTTTTTCAAACGGTGAGCCGATTTCCGCCTCTTTCAGCGCGCCGACGTAGTCCTTGTCTGTTTTTAAAATACTTTGATACGACGCAACGCCCGTTTCGTAAGATTCGGCGCCTTTAACGAAAAGTTGTATGGAAGATATCAACGATACGGAATAACTGATATAGTAACCCGGTGAATTGACAGCAACGCGTCTGAAATATTTTTCAGGGGTAATGAAGGCGGAATAAAACTCCGGGAAAGTTGCTCCGAACAGTTGTGTTTTGCGCTTTCCTACTATATCGTAATAATCTGCGCCGGATAAATCGGCGAGCGAGTATATATCGACTTCCGCCGCGCCTACGCACGCGGAAACAAGCACCATATAACTGTCTTCAAAGAATTTCGAGTTAACGAAATAACTCTTTTCGACATCGGACAGAGTGTCGGAAACGTAACACGCAAACAGCCACTCGGCGCCTTGAGAATGGGTTTCCATGAGTTCATAGGAACCTTCGTCGTTGTTACCTTTAAGATAGTATCTGCAATAATGTCCGAATTCGTGAACGAAAGTACCTACCGAAGCGTAAGCCGACGAAAAATACATAAACGGTTCGCCGATCATGTTGAAATAGTTGGTAAATGCGCCTGCATAAGCGGTTTCGCTTTGAGCGATAAAATAATATCCGTTATTTAAAACGTGCTTATAAATATCGTAAATTTCATCGCCTAAACTGCGATAAAAGCCGTCAAGTATGGTTTTTGAAGCATCCGACGTAAACGGCGCATCCAAAATTCCGTCGAGTTTATCGAGTTTGTCTTCGCCGAGCGAGTCTATGGCGTCGTTACAATTATTCAAAGAACGTTCCACCGTATTTAACACGTCGCCCGAAAGTAAATTAACGAAATTTAAAGTATCTGCGGGAGTAAAATCTCTTGAATACTCCATAGCATAGGAATATTGTAAATAATTATCGAATCCGTAAATTTTTCCCGTCTTGTTAAGGTCGTTTACAAGTTCTGTATAAAGTTCGTCAAATTCTTTACCGTCTATTTGAGCATCGGTAAAATCGTTATAACGCGTAGTTAACGCCAGAACTTTTCCGTTCAGCGCAACGAGTTCGTCCGATACGACCGCTTTGGAAACGAGTTCTTTTATTTCTTCGTCGGTAGCGTCCTCGCCGAAGAATATAGTTTTATATTTGGATTCGGCAAACAACGGATACAGTTTTTTAAATTCATTGATTATCGTAGAATACTTAGCGTAAAGATCCTCGTATCCGTTTCGGTTTTTTTCGTCCGACATATCGGAATAATAATAGACGTTCGCCAAACTTAACGCGTCGATAAGTTTATAAAGTTCTGTCGAAACAAGCAGAGAAAGAATCTGACACGCTAAGTCTGAAGCCTCCTCTTTTTCGACGAGAGTTTTAAGCGACGCAATGTTTTTTACCGTGTCGTTATAAGTTTTTTCGCTGTAACCTATCGACGGCGTTTTGTTAACGTAACATTCCTCGTCGATTTTTAAGCCCATTACGTCCTTCGGTCCCAAACAACCGGTGAACGACAAAGCCGAAAAAGCCATTACAAAACATAACAGAAGGGCTAATATTTTTTTCGTTTTCATGTAAATCCTCTCTTTTATTATTTTTATTGTATTACTTTGCTGTATGGTCGGTTAAAATCTTTAATTTTCGTTTTTTTCTTTATAATAACTCTTCATCGTTAAGGAATCGTCCGTCTGGTTACCCGAAGATTCGCAAATAACGTGCGGTTCGACTTTGAGTTTCAGACATGCGTCGATAAAAGGCTCGAATTCAGGTCCGTATTCGGTATCGTCGAAGTTAAGATGCCTTATCTCTCCTTTAATCGAATATTGAATCTTTGAAAAATGCGCGTGAAAATTTTTAACTCTCGAAAAGCCGAGTTCGTTTATCATGTAACTTATCTTTCGTTCAAAATCATCCGCTGTTTTAAGACTGCCTTGTTCCCTTGCGTTGACGTGTCCGAAATCGACGGCGGGAAGAAAAATATCGTCTATTTTACATAATTCGGTTATTTCTTCCACGTTACCTATCTGAACGATTTTTCCCATGGTTTCCGGGCAATAAATAATATCGTTTAATTTTTCCGAGCGAAGTATTTCAGATAGTTTAGTCAACCGTTCTTTTGTTCTTGATAAAGCGACTTCCCGCTTGTCTTTTCCTTGACTTGCGGGGTGAAAAACTATTCTTTTTGCCCCCATTATTTTGGCAAAAAGGGCAGAATTTATAACGTAAGAGTATGACTTTTCCGCCATATCGTCGTCGGGGTTGGCAAAATTTATATAATACGGCGCGTGCAGGCTTAATTCTATAGAGTGCGCAGAAAACGCTTCGCCCATCGCAATTGCGGTTTTTTCGGAAATATTAAGTCCTCTGCCGAACGAATATTCAAATAGGTCAAGACCTTGTTTTTTTAACCACTCGGGTATAAAAAGCGAGCCGGAAAAACCTTCTTCGTAAAATCTGTTACCGGGACCGCTCGGTCCGAATTTAATCATAATTTTTTTACATCCTCGTCGAGTTGTTTTTTAAGAGATTCCACGCTGTCGAATTTTACGTCTTCGCGCAAATATCCGATAAATTCGACTATAACCTCTTTTCCGTATATATCTGCGTTAAAACCTGTTACGAAAGTTTCGGAAAGCACTTTCGTTTCGTCGAATGTCGGCGCCGAACCGTAGTTGGTAACCGATTTATAACGTTTTCCGTCTATAATGGTTTCCGTGGCGTAAACACCCGTTTTAAGCGGCGCTTTTTGCGGAGGAATTTCAACGTTCAAAGTAGGAAAACCAATAGTCCTTCCGACGGCTCTACCGTGAAGCACTTTACCCGAAATGAAGTATTTGCCTCCGATAAGCGCGTTTGCCGTTTTTACGTTTCCTTCTGAAAGCAATTTTTTTATGAGCGTAGATGAAATTTTTTCGCCGTGCGCGTAAAGAATAGGCGCTATACGGCAAACAATTCCGTTATTTAAACAAAAGTTTTGAAGATACTCAGCGGTGCCTTCCCGATTTTTTCCGAAAGTATAATCTTCCCCGCAGACAATAGCAACGGGGTTAAAATTCCTCATCAGTATCGACAAAAAAAGGTCTTTATCGGTATTATAAAAATCCTGCGTTTCGTAAGCGTAAATCACTTCGTCAACGGATAACTTTTCAAGCCTCGACACGTTTTCGCCGAAAGTAAGGATTCTGTTCGACGTTTCGCTTTCCGTCGTCTGTCTGAATAAAAAAACCGAAAGATTGACGTCTTTTTTCAGATCGTTTTTAATTTCAAGACCTTTTTCGATTACCAGGCGATGTCCTTTGTGAATACCGTCGAACCTTCCGAGGCAAATTATTCTGTCTCCCTCGTAACGATTAAAAAAGTTCAATAATTCCATAATCTACATATCCCGCACGTACGCCTGCATTTTCAATATCCCGTCATTAACTTCGCCTACGCCCAAAAAGCCGTTGCCGGAAAACACTCTGTACGTCCCGTTTTCGTAAGAAAAAACGTCGGTTAACCCGTCCAGAAGTCTTTTTGCGGACAAAGGTTCGAGATTTATTACGGGAAAATCGAGAACGTCTTCAGGCTTAATAAGAACTTTCGTAAAATCGTCTTTCGAGATAAGTTCTTCTATCGTATAGGAATTTTCTAAGTCGAAAGCGCCGGATTTTAAACGAACGAGTTTCGTCATAACGCCGTAACAGCCTAACTTGTTCGATATATCCCGTACTATCGAACGTATATAAGTTCCTCCCCCGCATTTTATTTTGAAACGATATGAGGAATCCGATAACTTTTCTTCTACGTCTATTGAATAAATAATAACTTTTTTTGGCGGAAGTTCGCTCGTTATACCCTTGCGCGCAAGTTTATAACTACGCTTGCCGTCAACGAGTTTTGCCGAAAAGCACGGCGGTATTTGCATAACTTCACCGATAAGATCGGGCAAAACGCTTTCGATTTCTTCCTTTGCGGGGATGCGTTCGGAAAAAAAATCTGGTTTGGTTTCCAAATCGAAAGACGGCGTGGAATAAGCGAAGTCGAAATCGGCAAGATAAACCTTTTCTTTGTCGAGAAGGTACTTAAAAAGCCTCGTGGCTTGTCCTATGGCAACGGGTAAAACGCCGGAGGCAAGCGGATCCAACGTACCCATATGCCCGCATTTTAAGCCGAGTTTTCTTTTTATTTTATTTACGCAATACGCCGACGTATCGCCGGGTTTTTTATTGACGCATACAAAGCCTGTCATAATAAATAATTACCCACGGTAAAAAGAAGTCTGTCCAAAACGTCTTCAAAGTACCCCGAAAGAACCGCTCCGCTTGCGTACTTATGACCGCCGCCGCCGAAAACTTCGGCTATCTCGTTGACGTTTGTAAAATTTGACCGAAAACTTATTCTGAAAAGTTTGTCCTTGGTCTGCAAAATGCTTATGCCCACGTCAACGCCTTGGATACGCGTCAGGTAATCGACGAGACCGACCGTGTAATTCTCCTTGTTTCCGAACTTTGCGAGAAGTTTTTCGGATACGTATATAACCGCGATTTTACCGTCGATATAGTACTTGATTTCGCTTAACGCGCGAGCAAGAAGTTCCATTTTTTCTCTCGGAACGTTTCTGTAAAAGGAATCGAAAACCTCGCTGTAATCGGCGCCGTAACCGATAAGTTCGGAAACGGAATCGAAAACCGCGGCGTCGAGACCGCGCACCGTCAGCCCCAGCGTATCGGTAATAAGCCCGTAAGTCAGAAAACTTGCGATTGTTTTATCTATTTCGATAGGAAAACGTTTGATTATTTCGAGTAATACGAGCGTACAGGACGGTTTATTTTCGATATAATATTTTTTAGCGTATCTCGTATTGGAAACGTGATGGTCGATAGAATAGGTTTTACGACCTCTTAAAAAGCAGTTTGCAAGTTCGCCGAGTTGTTCAAGCGACGGCGTATCGACCGAAACGTAAGCGTCGTAGCCTTCGGGAACGACTCTTTTCGGTAAAAACGGCAAAGATTCAGCGAGTTCTTGCGAAACCTCCGTCGAACATACGATTTCCGAAGATTTTCCCATTCGCTCGAAAGCGTAGTATAAAGCAAAAGCGCATGATAATGTGTCCCCGTCCGGTCGGGCGTGACAAAAAATCACAGCGCTTTTCAAATTCAGAATTTCTTTTGAAAAATCATTTATCGTCATTGTTTTCACCGTAAGTAAAACCGCTTATGATACGGTCGATCTTTTCGCCGTATTCAAAAGACGTGTCCGGTAAAAAGTGAATTACCGGTACCTGTCTTATTCTCATCTCGCCGGCAAGAAATTTTCTTACTTTGGGGCTTGATTCTTTTATGGCTTCGAAAGTACGTTTTTTAGCGTCTTCATCGGTTGAAAAAACACTTACGTACACGAACGATTCTTTAAGATCGTGCGTAATTTTTACTCCGGTTATCGAAAACATTTCGGTTAAATCGGGATTTTTGGTGCCCTTGGAAAGGAATTCGTAAATCAATTTTGCAAATTCCTTTTCAAGACGTTTTTCTCTTGGTTCTTTCATTATAAATCAGTCCTTCTGAAGTTCGACGACGTAACACTCGATAAAGTCGCCGACCTTGATATCGTTGAAATTTTCGATAGAAATACCGCATTCGTAACCTTGCGCGACTTCTTTAACGTCGTCTTTGAACCGTTTAAGTTGCAAAACGTTACCTTCGCAAATCATTACGTCGTTACGGTAAATGCGCAGTTTCGCGCTTCTGAGTATTTTGCCGTCGGTTACGTAGCAACCCGCAACGGTGCCTACGCCGGTAATTTTGAAAGTATCTCTGACTTCGGCTTTACCCATATAGATATCCTGATATTTAGGAGCAGACATACCCTTCATTGCGGCTTTTATTTCATCTATCGCGTCGTAAATTACGCGATATAACTTAACGTCGATTTTTTGTCTTTCGGCAAGAGGTTTCGCTTTCGTGTCGGGACGGACGTTGAACCCGATAATAATAGAGTTTGTCGAGTCGGCAAGCATTACGTCGGTTTCGTTAATAGCGCCTACGCCGGCGTGTACGACGTTGATTTTAACTTCTTCGTTACTAAGTTCGGTAAGCGACTGTTTAACCGCTTCAACCGAGCCTTGAACGTCCGCTTTTATTATGATATTGAGATTTTTAAGTTGACCGTCGCTGATTTTCGAGAATAATTCGTCAAGAGTAACTTTTTCGGAACGTCTGATCATTTCCTCACGTTCCTTATTCTTTCTTTCTTCGGCAACGAGTTTCATCAATTTATCTTCGGCAACGGCAACGATGATATCGCCGGCATTCGGAACTTCTTCCAACCCGAGTACGGAAACGGGCATGGAAGGCGTCGCCTCTTTAACCATTTTACCTTTATCGTCGAACATTGCCCTGACCTTACCCGTCGAAGTACCCGCAACGATAAAGTCGCCCGTTTTCAAAGTACCGTTCTGTACTAAAATAGAAGCAACCGGACCTTTGCCTTTATCGAGTTTGGCTTCGATAACGGCGCCCTTCGCTTTGCGATTCGGGTTGGCTTTAAGTTCCTTCATTTCGGCAACGAGTAAAATCATATCGAGAAGTTTATCGACGCCTTCGCCGGTTTTAGCGGAAACGGGAACCATTATGGTATCTCCGCCCCAGTCTTCGACCAAAAGCCCTCTGTCGGAAAGTTGCTGACGAAGTTTGTCGATGTTGACGTGCGGTTTATCTATTTTGTTTGCGGCGATAATAATCGAAACGCCCGCGGATTTTGCATGGTTAATCGCTTCGTCCGTCTGTGGCATTATACCGTCGTCCGCGGCAATAACTATAACCGCTATATCCGTAACCTGAGCGCCCCTTGCACGCATAGAAGTAAACGCCGCGTGTCCGGGGGTATCGAGGAAGGTAATCAGACTTCCGTGCGTCGTAACCTGGTACGCGCCTATGTGCTGAGTAATACCGCCGGCTTCCCCTTCGGTAACGTGGGTGGATCTTATATAGTCGAGTAACGAGGTTTTGCCGTGATCGACGTGTCCCATAACCGTAACGACTGGCGGACGGGTAACCAAATCTTCTTCTTTATCGACGTCGTCGGAAAAACCTTCGTTCAAAACATCTTCGGCGGTTTTTTCGAGTTTAAGTTCGAGTTCGATACCTAACCCCGCCGCGACGAAACCCGCGGTGTCGAAATCGATAGAATCGTTTATCGTTTTTATGATGCCCTCTTTAAACAGAAGTTTTGTGATTTCAACTGCGGAAACGCCGAGTTTTTCACTCAACTCTTTTAAGGGTATAATTTCTTTAGTTATAACCGCTTTATCCACTTTTATACGACTTTCGACAACGTCCGACTTGTTCTTTTTACTACGGACTTTTCTGTAACCGCTCTTGTTATCGTCGAAATCGCTGACGCTTACTACGCCGCGCATAGCCGATTTTTTGTTGATAACGCGCTTATCTTCGTAACTTTTATCGGATTTTTTCTTGGAAAAAGTTTTATTTGCTTCTTTGGGAATAAACGCGACTTCCTGAGGTTTCTTATTAAGCGAAGGTCTTGCCCCTAACGGACGTTGCGTTTGCTGTTCGCCGGGTTTTTTCGCGCCGAACCCTTCGGGACGAGTTCTGTCGCCCGGTTGACGAGGAGGTCTTTCGCCCGGTTTCGACGGATTGCGCTTATCGTAAGGAGTATATTCCTTCTTCTGTCCCTGTTTGGGAATATACGAGCGGACGGAAGGTTGTTTGGACGCCGCAATTTTCGCTCTTTCGGCGGCTTCTCTTGCGTCCGATTCCCTTTTTAATCTTTCGATACGCTCTTTTTCGGCTTGAATCGCCGCTTCTTCGGCTTCCCGTTCGGCTCTTTCTTTTGCCTCTTTTTCAGCCTTTTCCGCGGCTATTTTTAATTCTTCGGCTTTCAAAGATTCTTCTAATTTCAAAGATTCTTCTGCTTTTAAAGACTCTTTGGCTTTCAAAGACTCTTCGGTATCGGAAATTTTCGCTTTTTCTTTTACGACTTTGACTTTCTCGGGCTGTACGTCGGTCTGCTCTTTTTTAACGGTCGCTTTCACCTCGGTCGGCTTTTCTTCCTCACGACGAAGCGCAGCCTCGGCGTTTGCCTTGGCTTTTTTGACGGCGTTTTCTTTTTCGCCGAGTTTTTTGGTAATTTCGTTTACCTCTTTTTTTGCAGATTTTGCCCTTGTAAGAAGGTCTTGTAAAGAACCGTTCAACGCGTTTGCGACGCTTTTAATGTTACTTACGGTAGCTTCTTTCTTTTCCATTCTGAATTATTTGCCTCCGAATTGAACGAAATTTTCGTCTAAATTATCTATAATCGCATTTGCAAGCGACACGTCCAAAATTGCCGCAAGTTTGCAATTTTCTTTACTGAAAAGGTCTTCGAGTTTTTCGTTTTTACTCAAAACAACGGAAGAATCGTACTTTTTGCCGAGTTTAACGGCTTCTTTTTTTGTGTTTTCCGAAGCGGACGAACACAGCAATAGTAAAGGAATTTTTCCCCTTACCGTCCGTATGGCGTTTACGCCTAATTTTACTTTACCGCTTCTTACGGCAAACCCGATATAAGTATGAATTTTATCTTTCATTTTCGATCGATTCACCCGCCGACGGCAAAAGTATTTTTAAATGCGTTTCAGTCGATTTTGTCGGTATCATCGCAAAGTTTCAACAGTTCTGTATAGACCTCGTCGGAAACTTTTTGCCGAAACGCTTTATCGAGACATTTTGTTTTTATAAGTTTTGCTTTGCAAGCGTCCGAAGCGCAAAAATACGCGCCTCTTCCTTCTGCTTTACCGCTTCCGTCAACGAAAATCTTATCGCCGTATTTTACGATTCGCATAAGATTCGGCTTCGGAAACTCTTTCCTGCAACAAATGCAGGTTCTTATCGGTACGTGCTTCATGATTTACGCCGAACAAAAATGTTGTTTTTCCGTGGATATTATTCTTCCACGGATACCTCGTTCGTTTCGGCAAGACCTTCTTCGGTTGCCTTAGAAAGACTCTTGACGTCTATCTTCCAGCCCGTAAGCCTTGCCGCAAGCCTCGCGTTCTGTCCGTCCCTGCCTATGGCAAGGGATAATTTATCGTCGGGAACGACGACTTTTGCAACCTTTTCGCCTTCGATTGCAGAAACTTTAAGTACCGTTGCGGGCGATAATGCTTTGGAAATGTATTCCAGAGGATCTTCGCTCCACAAAATAATATCTATCTTTTCGCCGCCGAGTTCCTGAACGATGGCGTTTACCCTTGCCCCGCGCATACCGACGCAGGCGCCGACGGCATCGATGTTTTGATCTTCGCTGTATATGGCGATTTTCGTTCTTTGCCCCGCTTCGCGGGCGATAGACTTGATTTGTATAAAGCCTTGCTTGATTTCGGGAACTTCGTTTTCAAACAATCTTCTGACAAGCCCCGGCGACGTTCTCGACACGAGGACCTGAGCGTTTTTGCCGTTAGACCTTACCTTTTTTACGTAAACTATCAATTTATCGTTGACGTTATACTTTTCGGTAGGTATCTGGTCCTGAGGAAGCATTACGCCTTCTATCTGACCTCCGCCGATTTCCACGTAAACGGTATTGTTTTCGATACGGCGGATAATGCAGTTCTGAATTTCTTCTTCCTTATCTTCGTATTCGGCGATGGTGTGGTCGCGTTCAAGTTCTCTCAATTTCTGAGTAATAACCTGCTTTGCCGTTTGAGCGGCTATTCTTCCGAATTTTTTAGGAACGAACTCCGTTTCAAAAGTATCACCGAGTTTATATGACTTTTTGAAATTTTTAGCGGCGGCAAGAGAAATCTCTTTATCGGGATCTTCAACCTCTTCTACGATTTTTTTGGTTGCGTAAAATTTAGCCACGCCTTTTTCGGGGTTTAACTTTATATGAATATTGTCCGCGCTGTCGCCCGTATGCCTTTTATAAGCGGACAACAAAGCCGTTTCGAGCGCGGCAATCAATACGTCGGGACTAATTCCTTTTTCTCTTTCCAAATCTTCGATTGCAAGAAAGAAATCTTTTTCCATCTTATCCTCCGTGTCGCGTAAATGCGACGTAATAATTTTTAAAATTAAAGATATTATAAGTGATTTTGATACTTTTTACGATTAACGTAACAATAGCGTGAACTAATTAAATTCGATTGCGACATTGATTTTGGCAATACGGGTTTTTTCAAATTTTTCATCGTGACCGTCAACGGATACGGTAACGGTGTTATCGTCGAAAGCGGTCATAACGCCTTCAAAAAACTTCTTGCCTTTGAGCGGAGAATAAAGTTTTACTTCCACCTTTTCACCGAGATGTTTTAAATAATCACGCTCCGTTTTGAAAGGTCTGTCAAGCCCCGGGCTTGAAACGTTCAGCGTATAGGCTTCGCCGTAAGTAGGATCGAGTTCATCAAGCGGAGAGTCTATGCGGTTATGAAATTTTTCGAGTGTGTCCAGATCTATACCGTTTTCGGTATCCACGTAAACGGTTAACGACGGATTTTTACCCGCTTTCATTTCGACTTCGATAAGTTCGACGTTTTCTTCATCCGCTATAGGTTTTAAAAAGTCGTAAATTTCCTGATCAGACTTTACCTTCATATTACGCCCCTTACAAAAAATTTTGAGAGTGGCAAGCCACTCTCATTAAGTAAAATACTATTGAGCATATACATATTAACACAATATAATATAAATTGCAAGCGTTTTTCGGTAAAAAATCGCGTTAAAAAGGCAAACTCTTACGAATCCTGATTATTTCCACGAATAATTCGCTCGTAGCCCACGCATCGGCGTACGCTCTGTGATGGCGGAAAGTTATCCCGAATTTATCGCAAAGAGTGTTTAATTTATGATTTGAAACGTCGAAAATGTTTTCTCTTGCGAGAGCGAGCGTGTCCATTTGCGGATTATCGAAGTAAAAATCAATCGCTTCACTCTCTTTTTTAATATATCTCGAATCAAATTCGATATTATGAGCAACAAGCGTCGAACCATAGCAAAACTTATAAAAATCACCGCATACTTCGGAAAATTTAGGCGCATCCTTTACCATATCGTCGGTAATACCGGTTAAATCTACGACCTCCTGCGGGATATGTTTTTCGGGGTTCACGAGGGTTGAAAAATATTCCGTCGCAACTCCGTCAATCATCTTGACCGCTCCTATTTCGGTTATTTTGTCGTCAAATTCTTTACCCGTCGTTTCCAGATCGAAAACTACGAAAACTCGTCCTTTAAAACACTCCGGAACGGTCTTTTGTTCCAGAAAATTGTCTTGCTTTTCAACGACTAAAGGTTTGGGCGTTATAAGAGAATATTCTTTCGGACAAGGTCTGTGTCCTCTTTGCTTTGGTACGAAATTTTTAGGGAAAACGCACAAGTTTATCGAACGGAAAGTGAAATTTATGTATTCGCCTCTGCGTTGAAAATCACCTCTTGCGATAATCTCGGAAGACGGCGCAAGTTTTTGAACCTTGGGAAGATTTGCTTTGGTCGGAAATACCATACCCGTAAGAGTTCCCGTTCTGTCGCTGATTTCTATAAGAAAAAACGGTTTGCCTGCTTTTGTTTGCCTTTCTTCGATACGATTTATGACGCCCGCCACGTAAGCCTCTCCGACGTAATTTTTCGTGTCGGCTATATAAACGCATTCTCTTTCCGTATCGTTATCAAAAAGCCTTGAAACTTCGTCAACTTTGAAAGTTCTTTGTTCACGTCTGTATAAGTCGTTTTCCGTCGGTTTATATTCAAAATCAAAAGTCGCTTCTATTTCGGTCGGCGCGGTCGAAACGATAAAGTCGTCAACGAATCTCGTTTTAAGATAATCGGCGATTTCTTCATCGATTTTATTCGCTTTTATATAGTCGCAGGCAGAATCGGATACGTGCAGAAGGACTGATACCGTATAATCGTTTTTAGATATCTCCGCTTTATCGAAATTTACCCCGTCGCAAACGGCTTTATGGCTTTCGGATAAATAATTCTTTATTTCGTCGATGACGAATTGCTTTTCGGCAACTATTTTTTCAAAATTAAGTTTGATTTTCAAAAAACTTGACGGCAATAAATCTTTAATAAGTTTTTTAACGTCGCTTTCGGACTTTTCAGAAACGCCGAAATCAGCAAGAAAATTAAGATTAAGCGATTTTTCGCTCAGTGAAATTTCCCCGTTTTTTAAAGCAATTTTGCCGTTTAAGCCTTCGATTTGATTTATTTTATCAATAATTAAACTCATTACTAACCTTTAACTCAATAATTTGTCTATCTCGCCGAGAAACACTTCTTTCGCGTTATTTTCATCGACGACAAGGTATATTTCGCCCTTTTTAAAAATTACGCACTTGCCGTCGCCGCCGGCAATACCGATATCACATCCTTTCGCTTCGCCCGGACCGTTTACGACGCATCCCATCACTGCAATTTTTAACGGCTTTGCTATTTTAGCGGTTCTTTTTTCGACCTCGGAAAGCAAACTTTTCATATCGTACGCGGTTCTTCCGCAAGTAGGACAAGATATGATTTCCGCGTAATTTTTATCAAGACCGACGCTACGCAAAATTCGCTTTGCGTATAAAACTTCTTCTGTAATAGGCGCGGTAAGAGAAACACGCAAAGTATCGCCTATGCCGTCTAATAAAAGAGCGCCTATGCCGATACTGCTTTTTACTACGCCCATATCGGGCGAACCCGCTTCGGTTACGCCGAGATGAAGCGGATAATCGGTTTTTTCGTGAAGATATCTGTACGCTTTAACAGTCGTCGGTACATCCGAGGCTTTAGCGGAAACGACTATGTTTTTCACCCCGAATTTTTCAAACATACCGACTTTTTGAAGCGCGCTTTCCGACAGCGCCTTAGCGGTGCGACCGTATTTAGCGAAAAAATCCTTTTCGATACTGCCGCTGTTAGAGCCGACTCTTACCGCCGCGCCACTTGATTTTAATGCGTCCGCAACGATTTTTAACTTATCTTCTCCGCCGATATTCGATGGATTTATTCGTATTTTATCGGCGCCGTTTTCAAGTGCTTTAACCGCCAAACGGTAATCGAAGTGGATATCGCATACTATCGGCATCGGGGATTTTTGCTTGATGATTTTTACCGCTTCAGCATCGGCTTCGTCTTTACAAGCAACTCTTATTATATCGCATCCTAAATCGTAAACTTCGTAAATTTCTTTGATAACATCTTCGATTTTTGAAGTTTTTACGTCGCACATAGTTTGTATCCTGACAGGGTTGTTACCCCCGAGATACAAGTTTCCTACTTTTACCGAATCAGTCATTTTTTACCTTATTTATGTTATATAAAATTCTTAAACCCTCTAACGTAAGTTTTCTGTCGATAACGTCGATGCAAGGCGTTTCGGGCGCGATAATTTCGCTTAAACCTCCCGTTGCGACGACGACGACGTCGTCGGTTTTCAGTTCCTGCTTCATTTTGGAAACGATTTTTTCCACAAGCCCCGAAAAGCCGTACAATAAACCCGCTTGCATATTAGTTACCGTTGATTTGCAAATAACCTTTTTGGGAAGTTCGAGTTCGATATGAGGAAGTTGTGCGGTTCCCTCCACGAGCGAATCGAGCGACCCTTTTATTCCCGGCGCGATAACGCCGCCGATAAGTTCGCCGTCGGCGGAAATTACGTTAAAAGTAGTCGCCGTTCCGAAATCGATACAAATTACCGGTTTGTTTTTCCCGTATTTTTTGTACGCCGCTACGCTGTTGACTATTCTGTCCGCGCCGACTTCCCTCGCATTATCTACGCGTATGTTAAGCCCCGTTTTGATACCGGGACCGACTAAAACGGGAGTATGACCGAGATAATATTCGCACATATGCGACATCGTATAATTAAGTTGAGGAATTACCGAGGACAAAATAACACCTTCTATATCGCGTTTATCTATTTTTGCCGTTTCGAGTAAATCCTTAACGACGATGCCGTATTCGTCTGCGGTTTGATTTTTCGACGACGCAACCCTGAAACTTGCTACGAGTAAGTCATCTGAATATATGCCGTATTTAACGTTCGTATTTCCGATATCAATGCAAAATATCATATTATCCTCTTTCTTTAACGTTTTTTTCGATTATTTTGGTTATTCTAAGTATCGCGGGCGCGCAAACGATATTTATGCCGAGTTCGATCAAAAAATTTATTCCGGCGCAAACTATAACTAAAAAATAAATTACCGTCTGCCCGCTTTGAACGAAGTTTGTGTTCAAAGTATCGCTCATGAAAAGCGCGCCTATGACGAACAAGGAAGTATTTACAACGGGGCATATAACGGCGGAAACAAAAGACGCCAGCGTTTCGTTTTTACCTTTTAGCGCTTTGTATATATAACCCGAGGCAAGCCCTGCCAAAAGCCCCTTGCCCAAACATACCGCGGCGGTTATAAACGGGTGATCTGCTATAAGCACGGCTGTAAACGGATCCGCGCCGAACAACCCTTGCAAATAAACGATTACTCCGAAAATAAAGCCTAAGCCACCCGCCCAGACGGGACCGAGAATCATTCCGGACAAAACTATCGGAACAAGAACGAAACTAAGCGTAGTCGCGCCGATTTTTATAACGGAACCGAATAGTTGCAAAACTATAACGAGCGCCAACAGGATTGCAAAATACGTTACGTTTTTCGCAGTCAGATAGCGCTCAACAAAACTTTGTGAATTACCTTCACCTTTCATAAAAACCTCCAATCGGATTTCTCAAGGAATATCCGTTGATAAAAAAATAATAAAGAATATATCTCCCGATTACGGTGAGATTATTCTTATTTTAATATATTTCGCTTCTTTTAGCAAACGTTTATCGACGTTTTGTAACAATTTATATATCCAAGCCGTAATATATAATGACAGTCGAAACGACTGATTAAGATATACAGGAGAAAATTAATGTTAAACTGTTTCAACAATAATTGCTGTTACCTTTACATACTCATCATTTTACTTTTATGCTGTCAGGGCGGCTGCGTAAGAGGTTTGTTTGACAAAATTTGCGGATGCGAATGTCTTCTTCCCATACTCATCGTACTGCTTTTGTGCGGTTGCGGACAAAAAAGACCGCCCGTAAACGGCGGAAACAATTTCGGCGGATGCGGCTGTAAATAAAAAAAGGGTGTCGCAAAATTTGCGACACCTGTTTTTAATTTATTTATAATAAATTTCAGCAACCTAAAAATTCGATGCCTTTGAGCAATACGTCGTTTAAAATCTCGTTTTTTATAGAATAAAAAATGATTTTTCCTTCGCGCCGCGAAGTTACGGCGCCGTAATTTTTCAAAAGCCTTAACTGGTGACTTACTGTAGTCTGATTGATAAAAAGGGTTCTTGAAATATCCGTTACGCACATTTCGGTTATCGACAACGCCGATATTATTTTGAGCCTCGTTAAATCCGCAAAAACAGAAAAAAAGTTTACGAGATCGTTTAAAGTTTCGTTATCGGGAACGTAATCGTTTACGATTGATTCCGTCCGCTTGTCAAGTAAAAGCAAATTGTTCATTTTTTCCACCGTCCGTATAATTTATAACGTTCTATCGTTACGAATATATTGTACTATCCGATTAGACAACTGTCAATTTGTTCATATATGGCAAAAAGCACGCATATTGTATAATAAAGTCGATTTTTATCAAAAATATCGGAGAAATTTTTATGTCAACTGCAAATCTCGGGGTTATCGCTTTACTGTTTTTACTGACAACAAACGGAACGATAACTTCAACGCAACTTTTCTTGCTTCTTGCACTGCTTACGACGACCTGTTGTTCCGACCGTACCGACGAAAAAACGATAAATTTATAGCCGACCTGAATAACCGGATATCAAAAAATAAAAACGGCGGAAAATTCCGTCGTTTTTATCGTAATTTTTAAGTCGTTTATTCTGACGACGCTCAAACTATCAAACTGAAAATTTTGTCGGTAAGCGCGGTAACGTCATCTACCTCAAGTCCGGAAATCAGACAAGCCTGTTCGTATAATACCGTAACTATATCGTCGAATTTTTTCTTGTCGCCCGATAACGTGTCGAGCAATTTCCGATAAACGGGGTGATCGGCGTTTATTTCAAGTACTTTTTGAGCCTTCATAGGGACGTTTGCGTTGGGCATTTTAGAAAAAACCTTCTCCATCTCGATAGAAAGTTCGCCTTCGCTCGTAAGCGCGACGGGATGATTTTTAAGATTTTTGGAAAGTTTTACCTTAACTATTTTATCTTTTAAGTCGTCTAAAATCGCCTTTTCCACGTCTTTGTCGATTTCTACGGTTTCACCCGTTTCGACTTCTTCCGTTTCATAGGACTTAAATGTAAAGTCCTCGTATTTACCTATCATTTTGAGGCAAAATTCGTCCACGTCGTCGCATAAGCATAAAACGTCGTATCCTTTATCCAGAACCGATTCTATTTTCGGAAGCGCTTTGCACGCATCGACGGTTTTACCCGCTGCGTAATATATGGTTTTCTGCCCTTCCGCCGCGTTTTCGACGTATTCCTTCAAAGTAAGGTATTTACCCGTTTTTACGGATTTGAACATTAAAAGGTCGGTAAGCGTTTCGTTATTCATGCCGAAACTCGAATACACTCCGTATTTCAGCGATAAGCCGAAGTTATCGAAAAATTCCTCGAACTTTTCTCTATCGTTTTTCTGCATGGATAAAAGTTCGGATTTAATTTTCTTTTCAAGGCTCGTTTTAATTGCTTTAAGTTGTCTGTTTTGCTGTACGGTTTCTCTTGAAATATTAAGAGTTACTTCGCTATCGACAACGCCTTTGACGAAATTGAAATAATCGGGCAGAAGGTCTGCGCATTTATCGGTAATCATTACGCCCGCAGTATAAAGTTTAAGACCTTTTTCGTACGACTTCGAGTAGTAATTATACGGTATGGTTTTAGGTATAAAAAGCAACGCTTTATAATCTACGGCGCCTTCCGCCGAAGTATAAATACATCTTAAAGGATCTTGCGCGTCGTAAAATTCTTCTTTGTAAAAATCTTCGTATTCGTGTTCTTTAAGTTCGGACTTTGTCTTTCTCCAAACGGGTGTCATCGAGTTTAAAGTTTCTTCTTTTCTGACTTCTTTCGGCTCGCTCGTTTCTTTTTCGTGGTCGTGGCAGTTACATTCTTCGTCGTGGCAATCGGATTCGCCTTTTAAGTCTGCGTGTTCGTATTCGTAAGTAGTAACGGTCATTTTTATGGGGTATCTTATATAATCGGAATACTTTCTGACAAGTTCTTTAAGTTTGTATTCTTCAAGATACTCTTTATAGGATTCTTCCCCTGCGTCGTCTTTAAGGTAAAGCGTTACCTCCGTACCGTTGCTTTCTTTTACGGCGGGAATTACGTCGTAACCGTCGGCGCCTTCGCTTGTCCATAAATACGCCTCGTCCGAGCCGTACGCCTTAGACAAGACTTCCACTTTCTTCGCTACCATAAACGCCGAATAAAAACCAACGCCGAACTGACCGATAATATCTATATCTTTATTATCGTCGGTTTTGTCGTTTTTGAAATCAAAAGAACCGCTTTTTGCAATCGTACCGAGATTGTTTTCGAGTTCGTCTTTGGTCATACCGATACCGTTGTCGATAATTTTAAGCGTTCTCGCGTCTTTATCGGGC
Organism: uncultured Clostridia bacterium; assembly: GCA_934278995.1. Classification (GTDB taxonomy): domain Bacteria; phylum Bacillota; class Clostridia; order Christensenellales; family Borkfalkiaceae; genus UBA4636. The sequence continues at coordinate 130,912 of CAKQWM010000005.1, read as the reverse complement.
AATATCCGTATCGAAAAATCGTCCCGCGTAAGCCCCGTTAAACCTTCGGTAAGCCCTTTGTAATAAAGTTTATCGATAGCGTCGCTTGCGTTGGACAACAATTCTCTCAAAAATATTTCTCTGTTCGTGTAAATGGAATTGATAACGAGATCCAACATTCTTTTGGATTCTGTTTTGAATTTTTTCATAACGTATCCTCCCTGCCCTTTTGTGGCGTAGTTTTATTTTGCGTCTATATCATAAACTCAAAAATTAGCAATGTCAAGCGTAGAGTGCTAATTTTTGTAATATTTCACAAAAAAATAACTTTTCATTTTGAACGAACGGCAAAATGTGTTATATTTTTATATGAAATTAAATTCTTAGCGACGGAAAATTTTATGGCTTACACGGTTTATTTGAAAAAAAACGAAGAAAAAGAGTTTATCGGGGGCAAAACGTGGGTTTTTGCTAACGAAGTTTATAAAATCGAAGGCAAAGACAAAAACGGAAGTTTAGCCGTCGTTCGTTCTTTCGACGGTAAGTTTATAGGCAAAGGTTACATCAACCATTTATCCAAAATTTTGGTTCGATTGTTTATATTTTCCGATATCGAAGACGATCGCCGTCTTTTTTCGGAAAGAATCGCCTACGCCGACGATATGCGAAGAAAGTATCTTGCGGACGATTGTTACAGAGTCGTGTTTTCCGAAAACGATTACCTTCCCGGTTTAATTATAGACAGGTTTTCCGACGTTTTATCCGCGCAGTTTTTAACCCTTGGTATGAACAATAAAAAAGACGTTATCATAGATTGTCTGAAAGAAATTTTTTCTCCACGGGCAATAATCGAAAGAAGCGATGCCCAAGTCAGAACAAAGGAGGGTTTAGAGCCTTTTAAAGGCGTTATTTACGGCGAAAACGTCGAACGCGCGAGAATATCCGAAAACGGTTTACTTATCGACGTGGACCTTCTCGGTGGGCAGAAAACGGGTTACTTTCTCGATCAGAAACTAAACAGATTATCCATAAGAAGATTTTCAAAGGACAAAATCGTCCTCGACTGTTTTTCAAACGTCGGCGGGTTTGCCCTGAACGCAGGCATGGCGGGAGCGAAAAAAGTTTACGCGCTCGACGTATCGGAAAAAGCCGTTTCGGATATAAAGCATAACGCCTTAATAAACGGGCTTAAAAACGTTGAAGCCGTTTGTTGCGACGTTTTTGAAAAATTGCGAGAATACAAATCGGAGGGAAAAACCTTCGATATGATTATACTCGATCCTCCCGCGTTTTGCAAAAGAGCAAACGAAATTCAAAACGCTTATAAAGGTTATATAGACGTCAATATTTTAGCGATGAAATTGCTTAACAAAGGCGGTATTCTGGTTTCTTCTTCATGTACGCACTTCATGACGGAAACGCTGTTTAAAAAAATGCTTTCGGAATCAAGCCGTAGCGCGGGACGACGCGCCAAACTGCTTGAACAGCGAATACAATGCCTTGACCACCCGTCTTTGTTAACGGAAGACGAATCGGCTTACTTAAAGTTTTTTATACTTCAAATCGATTAGCAGCCTTTTGGCGTTATATCGCTAAATAAAACGCGTCATATAAAACGCGTCCGCTTAAATTTTAGCGGACGCGTTTTATATGATCGTTATTTATCGGAAGCGGTAAAAATTTCGCACTTACCGCGAGAATGTTCGTCGATAATAATTTCGCCTATTTCGTCGGCGACGATTTTACCCATCGGATTTTTCACACTCGTAATTCTGCCTTTTATTTCAGCGTCAACCACCGAATTTTCAAAAGATAAATCGCAATTTTCGGTTTCACAATCTATAAGTTTCAGATTTTCGGCGTAACAAAGAGGTTGCGTTCCGATTATTTTACAATTTACGAAGGTAAGATTTTTACTGTACCAGCCGAGATATTCCCCTTTGACGACGCTGTTTTTTACCGTAACGTTTTTCGTGTGCCAGAAAGCGTCTTTCGTATCTAAAAAACTGTCGTAAACGATAACGTCCTCAGCATATTGAAAAGAGTACTTCGCTTTCATTTTCAAATTATTTATTTCGGCGCGCTTTATCATGAAAAACGGATATTCGGACTCAACCGAAAGATTTTTTAATTTAAGGTTTGCCGAAAGCCAGCAAAATTCGGACGAAATAAAATTACTGTCGGATATAGTTACGTTTTTACATTCTCTTACGGCTTTGACGCCCGAACAATCTAGATTGTTTATAACGAGATCTTTGCCATACCATAACGGCGCGCGACAGGTCGTAGTCATATCGCAATCGACGATTTTAATTTTGGTTGCGTGCCATAACGGGTAACGCAAGGCAAAATGACATTTTTCAACCGTCAGATCGCTTGTTTCTTTCAGACAAGATTCACCGTCCGAAGGACCTTCAAACCGACAATTTTTAATCAACGCTTCGCTTTCGCCGTATAAAGCGCGTTCTCCGTCGTAGGTAACGTTTATAAATTCTCTGTCGTAGTTTCGTTTCATAATCGTATATACCCGCCTTTGAAGGCAATATTACCACTATTTTTTTATAAATTCAAGTCAATTAAATCGATTTTGACGATTATTAACAAAAAATAAGGTTTTTTTTGACAAAAAAACAAAAAAACGTTGACATATACGATAAAAAGATATATTATATTAGCGTTGACTTAACCGATGTAGCGATGGTCGCTTGTAAACGGCAAACGGTTACCGCCTGTTTAAGTCACGCATACGGGGGTATGGCTCAGTTGGTAGAGCGATGCGTTCGCAACGCATAGGCCAGGGGTTCGAATCCCCTTATCTCCACCATAAGGGACCGTGGTCGAACCCGCGGTTCCTTTTCATTTGCGAAAAAGGCGTTGCCGTGATAATCGTTAAGACAAAAGTTGCGGAAAAGAAAATTTTTATGACCGCCTCACGAAACCCCGTCAAAACGGAAAGTATTTAAAGAAACTAAATAATATACAATTTAAGGCGACAGTACGTTGATGCTGTCGCCTTTTTTATGCTCTTATTCTTTTTGTTGTCATATATACGCTTCAAACATACGCTTCAAACATACGCTTCGTCGAATCAAAAACCGCGCCTACTATAACGGCAAGCGTTTTATAAGTCGGGTTTTTAAGCCGTTATTTAGATATCGCTGCGCCGATTAAAGATTGCTTATATATATTTTCTTCTTTGCCGAGTTTAAGTTTAAAAGTTATACATATTGCAATAAGCGTAACGACGTACGAAGCGGGGTACAACATATATAAAAACCAAAGCGTGGGATAAAGCGGGAATATCAGATAAATCCAGGCGATTCTGAAAAAACAAGTGCCGACCAGAACTATCAGCATCGACGTAAACGAATAGCCTATTCCCCTTAACGCCGCGGCGCCGCTTTCAAACAGTCCGTCGATAAAGTAGGTTGCGGCGACAATAAGAAGTCTTTCTTTTACAAGCCCGAAAATAATATCCGCTTGTTCGGGCGAATCGGTTCCGTTAATAAAAATTTTGCAAATCTGTTTATTGAATATTATTACTATAAGCCCCGCCGTTGCGCCGACGATAACCATCATAATATTTGACAATCTGTAACATTTTTTAATTCTTGCAAAATCTTTCGCGCCGAAATTTTGCCCTACGCCCGTTCCCGTCGTGGTGATTATGGCGGACATTAACGCATAAATATACAATTCTATTTGTTGCGATATTGCGGAAGAATTAACCACTTCTTTACCGAACCCGTTAATGGTCGATTGCAAAATAACGCTACATAAAGAAAACAGGGATAACTGAATACCCGACGGCACGCCGTATTTAAGTATCATTTTCAGTGCCGTCGGATCAATCTTAAGTTTGCCGAGTTTCAGCCTTATGAAGCCCGTGTTTTTAAGAAGTGTAACCACTACGCAAAAAGCCGATACGCCCTGACTTAAAATCGTCGCAAACGCAACTCCTTTTACGCCTAAAGCAAAAACCGCGACGAAAATAACGTTGCAAATTACGTTTAATACGCCGGAAATCGTGTTGTATATGAGAGGTCTTTTTACGTCCCCCGTTCCCCTGAGCATAGAACCGCCGAAATTTGAAATCATGTTAAGCGGGTAACCGAGGCAAATAATTTTTAAATAATCGACGGCGTCTTTAAGTTGTATATCGGGCGTTTTCATCAGAACGAGCAACGGCTCCGAACAGAAAAAGCCGACTAAACCGATAACAAGCCCGATAATCGCGCTCAAAAGCATGGAAGTATGTAAAATTCCGTTGCCAAGCGCGTCGTTTTTTGCCCCGAACGCATAGGTAAGAGCGATTCCCGCGCCGCCGGAAAGTCCCGACGCAAAAAACGTAAGCATGCTGTTTACCGAAGTAGTAGCGCCTACCGCGCCTATTGCGTCGCTTCCCAAAAATTGCCCGACGACTACCATATCTGCGGTATTGTACAAAAGCCCTAATATAGAAGTAAGAACTACCGGCAAGGCAAAAGCAATCATTTTGGGCAAAAGGTTGCCCTTCGTCATATCGGTTTCGTATTTGTTGGTTGCGGTTCGTAACATTTAAGCACCTTTACGTTATCGGGTTGTGTTGATTTTAGCATTATACTTAAGCCTTGGCAACCGAAACAATAAAGATCCCGCAAATTAAAGTTTATATAATTGTCAACCGAATTTATATTTTTATAAAAGAATACAGCCGAAACGGCGTTTTAACCTCCGTACGACGGATTTACGACAATCAATCGTATCACAAAGAATTACAAACTAAACTCAGATAATATTTAAAGATAAAAACAAAGTGAACGTAGAAACGACGCGGAAAAATTTCCGCGCCGTAAAAATTAGTCTTTAAAATAAACAAAAGTTTACCATAATTAAATTAGCATCTCAAAACCAAGACCGACCGATAAGCACCGCTTTCTTATTTTATGCCATTATTATGGGATAATTTCCATCGGGCGGAAGCAAGTAACCGCAATATCCGCACCAACTTCTTAACCCCGGCGGAAGTAAAGCCGTGGGGGTGACTATTACGTGCATACTCGGCATGCCTTGCGTTACACCGCATTCGCATTTATCTCTATGATGCGTATCGTTAATAGGTTTACATTGATAAATATGTTCGCTGTGCGTTTTCATCGTGGTTATGATGTTACCGGAACGGGTTTCGTCCATGTATTCTATCCTCAAATAATACGTACCGACGGTAAAATATTTAGTAAACCATTTTGTATGATTTTCGAACTTGACGCGCGGAAACGATACGTTGGAATAATTGTTTTCAAATAATCTTACCCATGGTTCGGCGTCCGAGGATACGACAAAGTCGTAGTATCCCGCCACGGTAACGTTTAACTCATACATACCATATTTATCAGTGTTGTATTGACCGTTTGCGTTTATGTATTTTACCTTAGTTTGGCTTTCCATACTTTGATTGAACGTATAGGATGAACCCGTACGCGGTCTGTAATACTTAACTTCATCGCCCCTCAGTTCATTCGCATAAAAGCACTGATCTCCTCTATGCCTATAAAGCCCCGATTTTCCCCATTTAGATTCTACAATAAATAGATTTGAGTTTCCGCAAACACCGTTCGGTGTACCGTTTAATGTATCAACGACAAGTCCTGAGTGTATATTTTCGCCATTCGATTTATAATAACAAATAATATCACCGACTCTAGGGGAATTTACTTCAACGTAAGATAAATCTGTGTTTGAGTAATAAATGTGCGGCTCATTCATCCAATAACGATTCGAAGTCGAACTCATATACCAAGCGTAAGAGTGGCAATTATAAAATCGTGAAGGCTCTGCAAGTAAAACTGCTTGTGGGTAATTTTGTGATACCAATTCTTTTGAATATATTATTTCTTCGCTTGTCAGTTGCTCAAAATAATAATCCACGCTTACAGGTGAACCGTTTGGTGTCTCTACAGTCCTCGTTTCAAATTCAGGTGATTGTATAATACAAGCGGTATCAACCAAACTATCGCTTTTCGAAAAAATTTCCGAACAAGAATTAAAATAGTATCTCAAAACTTGCTCATCTAAAAATTCTTCCATATTGTGTACTTGTTCTACGTTTGTGACTGCTGTTCCTTTGGTAAAAGCCTGCATAAACGATAATGTGCCGCATACTGCAAAAATTACAACAATGGTAGATAATAGTTTTTTCATAGTTGCTCCTTTTTAAATTATATTACTAAAAATCACTTATATAAGCACTTAAAGACCAGATTGCTCGCCTAAACGAACCATTTCCTATTTCTAAAGTATTTGTAAACAAGTTCGCTAAATTCGTATAAGTCAATAGAATCGATATCCTTACAGACGTACTCGAAATCTTTCGTATGAACATATAAACCTTTTATTTTTGGTAATACGCCGGAATCGTTAGGATTCAAATTAGGGTAATTAAAGTGAGTTACGTTATCGAAAACGCAAACTTGAATCAATTCTCCTTCATAATTTAAAAAATTCAAGCAAATATGGAAATTGGCTTTCCCGTATTCTTTTATGAGTTCAAGCAGTCGATTTGTTTCATCGTCGTTTAACTCGAAAATAAATTTTTGATCTATAAAATCTATTATAGGCGTAATTAAACGTTTATTCGACGTGCAAATAGGTCCGAGTGAAGAGAAATAAGAGCCTTCGCTTACTTGCATGACTTTTATCTTTTTCGGGTTTAAAAGTTTACCTAAATCGATAGATATCCCACCGGATTCAAGCGGTTGAAAAACAGGAGTAGTGTCCTCCGGCTCTGTAATTTTGTTTTTAGGCAATTCGCACGAAACGAGCAAAAATACGATTAAGCAACATACCAGTAACGACAGAACTTTTTTCATTTTTATTCCTCCAAATCATTTTTACATATTAATTTTACCATATAAAAACGATAAAATCAATAAAAACCGAAAAAATTTTTTCAAGATGCTTCTTCGCAGTTAACGTCGCAAAGTTTAAAGCAGAGTAATTACGATGATTTTTTTGCAAAAAATTAACACGACGCGGAAAAATTTCCGCGCCGTAAAAATTAGTCTTTAAAATAAACAAAAGTTTACCATAATTAAATTGGCATCTCTAAACCAAGACCGACCGATAAACACCGCTTTTTTATTTTATACTATTATTATAGGATAATTTCCATTTGGCGGAAGCAAGTAACCGCAATATCCGCACCTACTTCTTAACCCCGGCGGAAGTAAAGCCGTGGGGGTGACTATTACGTGCATACTCGGCATGCCTTGCTTTACTCCGCATTCGCATTTATCTATATGATGCGTATCGTTAATAGGTTTACATTGAAAAATATGTTCGCTGTGCGTTTTCATCGTGGTTATGATGTTACCGGAACGGGTTTCGTCCATGTATTCTATCCTCAAATAATACGTACCGACGGTAAAATATTTAGTAAACCATTTTGTATGATTTTCGAACTTGACGCGCGGAAACGATACGTCGGTATAATTCTTTTCAAATAATCTTACCCATGGTTCGGCGTCCGAGGATACAACAAAGTCATAGTATCCCGCCACGGTAACGTTTAACTCATACATTTCGTACCTATCTATAATTCCGCCGTTGGCGTTTATCGTTTTAACCAGTGTTTTATCCGACATACTTCGATTGAGCGTATAGGACGAACCCGTACGCGGTCTGTAGTACTTAACGTGCGTCGCGCCTAAGCCCGGATAGGGACACTGGTCGCCTCTATGCCGATATAAACCCGCACTGCCCCATTTTGATTCTATCATAACGAGATTTGAGTTTCCGCAAACACCGTTTGAGGTACCGTTTAATGTATCAACGATAAGTCCTGAGTGTATATTTTCGCCATTCGATTTATAATAACAAATAATATCACCGACTCTGGGGGAACTTACTTCAACGTAAGATAAATCTTGCGCAGAATAATATGTAGCAGGTGTCGGCATCCAATACGGATTAACCGGCAAACTCTTATACCAAGCATACGAGTGGCAATTATAGATAACGGAAGCATCTGCTAAACGTATCGCTTCGGGATACTGATTAGCAAAATGATTATTTAAATTCTGTATATCGGTTGACGAAAGCTCTTCGGAAGAAACATAAACCAATACCGAAGAACCATTCGGCGTACTTACAGTACTTGTTTCGCGCCACGCCTCAAGTAAACTTTGCGTAGCAGAGTGTTGCAAATGATTATCTCTAATAAAATTTGTTAACGGTTTTGATGAATCGAGTGCTAAATCTAATAATTGATTCGCTTGATCATGATTTATCTGCGTCATCTCAATATCTTCAGACGAGTTACTCGATGCTTTTGCAAAAGCCTGCATAAACGGTAATGTGGAACATATCGCAAAAATTGCAACAAAGGTTAAAATTAGTTTCTTCATAAGTCACTCCTTATTTAATTATATAACTTGAAATAACCGCATAAACAGCAAATTATTTAAAGCCGAATTAGTGCCAAACTAAATAATTATAAGAAAAATCCCATGTTTCATTATAAATATATTGACTGCAGAAAAGACTGTAAAAGTTATATAAGTCAATAGAATCAATATCCTTACAAACGTACTCGAAATCTTTCGTGCTGATATACAAACCTTTTATTTTGGGAAATCTGCTGGTCGCGTTAGGGTTCCATGCACCCGGATTGTAATGAAAATGCGTTACGTTATCGAAGACGGAAACTTGAATCAATTCACCTTCATAATTTAAAAAATACAAACAGATGTTAGGATTAATTATCTGATATTCTTTTATGAGTTCATGCAGCCGTTTTGTTTCGTCGTCGTTTATCTCGAAAACAAATTTTTGATCTATAAAGTCTATTATAGGCGTCATTAAACTTTTATTAGTCGTTGTTTTGGGCGCAACTGAAGAAAGTAACGTTCCAATGCTTACTTGCATGACTTTTATCTTTTTCGGGTTTAAAAGTTTACCTAAATCGATAGTAACTTTATCGGAGTCTTTGCTTATATACCTTACGTCGGTCAATCCAAAACTTAATAGTGCGGGATCCCCCGTGTATTTCGGAAATCTGTCGTCATAGGCAATATACAAACAGCAACATAAAAGCGAGCATATAAGGACCGACGACACGGCGTATTTTAGATAAAAAGATAATCCCCTTCTTTTTCTATCGGTTGCCTCCGAAGTTTTCAAGGGTTTTACGAAAACCCTCGGTTTAATTTTTTCGTAATCGGGCGTAAACGAAACCGATTCGTTTAAAAATGCCCGAAAAACTTCACTTCCTTTCATAATATTTACTCCTTTTCTTCATTTTTTTTATAGCGCGGTAGTAAGACGTCGCGACGGTTGCCGAAGGCTTATTCAATTCTTTTGAAAGTTCGGAAAAAGTGCAACCGTCAACCACGTGACCGATAACGATTTCCACCTCTTCTTCGGTCAGAAAACGCCTCATTTCGTTAAGAACGTCAGAATAGTCTGATTCCGTCAACGCTTCTTTGTCGGGCGGGATAGGCACTGTTTCTCGCTTTCTTCTTACGAAGTCTTTAGCCTTGTTTTTTGCCGCGGCGGTAAGGTAGTATTTAAGGTTTTTTATCTCGCGTAAATTTTCGCTGTCGAATAAACCTATAAAAACTTCCTGAGTCAAGTCTTCTGCGTCGGCGTTATCCACGTAGCGGCTAACGAGAAAATAGACGAGTTTTCCGTACGCGGCGTAAACCTCTTCAAAGACTTTGTGTATTTTTGCCGAATCGGCAGAATCAAGCGCGCGCTTTAATTTTTGCTCAAACCGCATTCGGCTTCCTCCTGAAAAAGATATCTTCATATAATAAGACGTTTTTTTGCCCCGAATTTTTTCACTTTTTCAAAAAAAGTTTAAAAAACGTTAAAAACTTTTTTTAAATCTTGCGCGTCGGTCGGCGCGTATATAAAAACGCGCTTTCAAAGTAAAGAAAGCGCGCAAAAATATAAACTATTCGGTTTCTTCGGGTTTCATCCTCGGAGGTTCTTCGTCAAAAGAATAATTTAACATTTTAATTAAAATCAGGAAAGAAACGCCGACCGTTATAAATTTTAAGACCACGTTAAAATAAATCATCGAAGTATCGACAAGCGCCAGAATGTTAAGTACAGTTATCAATAAAAGTAAAAGATACATCGACTTCGGTATAGAGTTTTTCTTCTTTTTGTAGTCGATAAGATAGTACACGAGATAAGCGTACGCGGTACCCCAACATGAATACATAAAGGGCATTAAAATATAGTCGTAAAGAAGATTTTTCAAAACGTTACGCATGCTCAGCCCGAGCATCTGCTCGTTGTTAACGATGACTTTCAAAGAATAAAACGTGTCGCTGTCTATGGTCCCCGAAATAAACAGTTTTGAAAAACTTTTAGTAAGACATTCGCATATTACGTAGCCCATACAAAGAAAGGAAACTATTACGAAATAATCTCTTACCGTTTCGCCTTTAAAAAAGTTTGCCGCGATAAAAATCGCTATAAATATTATAACGTTCAATATTATGGGAAGCAAAATACTGTCAACGAGCGACGAATACATGAACAAATGTAAAAGTTCCGACATAAGTTGCTTCGTCATTACGTAAATAAGCGCGCCCACGAGAACAAGCATCAAAAGTTTGCCTATGGGTTTTTTCATTCCGACGTCGAATTCGTAATAAAAGGTCATTATGAAAATCGGCATAGCCGTCGATAAAAAAACCATAGCCATGGGGATAAAAACGAGTTTGTCTATAAAATACCACATGGCAACGAATAACGCCGATAAAAAAATCATAATAACGAAAGCGTTCATCGTGCCTTTAAGATTTGGCAAAACCGCGCCTTCGGCGGGATATATCACAGTTTTATCCTGCTTGAAATTCGCAAAAACGGCGGTTAATATATTCGGCTTTTTTTTAGGCGCTTCCTTTTTTTCGATTTTAGGTTCTATCACGGAAACGACGGCGTTTTCTTCTTTGTTTGCTTCTAAAAGAGATAATCTGTCAAACTTGTTCATTATACGCCACAAATTCTATAAAGAAATTACTCCCTACGTCTTTTTCGCTTATTACCCCGAATTTGAGGCGATGCCCTTCGAGTATCGTTTTAACGATTGAAAGCCCCAGCCCCGTGCCTTTAATCGGACGTTGGTGGGTATCGGCAAACCTATAATATTTATCCCAGATGGTAGGCAATTTTTCTTTTGAAATGCCCTTTCCGGAGTCTATGGTTTCAAATAAAATCAAAGAATCTTTGCGTCTTAGCCTTACGCTGATGGTTTTATCTTCGCCCGTATAGTTGATGGAATTTCCTATCAGGTTGTAAAAGACCTGTTCTATTTGCTTTCTGTCGCAAAGCGTCGATAAATTCTTTTCGATATCGGTCAAAATCGTAAACCCGTTGTTTTCGGCAAAATCGGTCATTCTGAAAACGACCGTTTCGAGAACTTCGGATAAATCGGTTACTTTAAGATCGGGCATATTCATGCCGTTCTGAAGTTTGCTTAAATCGAGAATATCGTTTACAAGCATGGTAAGCCTGTCCGCTTCGTCGATTATGACCTTGGTATGCAAATCTCTTTTTTCCTTAACGTCGCCGGATAAATCACGTATCATTTCGGCGTAAGCCTTTATCATCGTAAGCGGGGTTTTAAGGTCGTGCGATACGTTTGCGAGAAGGTCTCTTTGTAAAACACTCGTTTGCGCAACGCCTTCCTTGGCGTAGTTCAGGGCGTCGGCAAGTTCGCCTAATTCTTCAAAGTCGCTGCCGACAAAGGTTACGTCGGTTTCGCCGTTAGCCCATCTTTTTGCGGTTTTCGACATTTCGTCTATGGGTTTCGATAGTTTAATCGCAAGATACAGCGCAACGAAAAACGAAACGATTATTACCACGACCGAATCAATTACGAGTTGCGATTGTATAACCTTGATTGTATCGGTAATGGAAGACAACGTGCTTATAAGCACTACGTAGCCTTTAAACTTAGAATTTTTAACGTTCGTTACGTAGTAAAAGTATCCGTCGTCAGCCGACGAATTTTGTTTTTCGCAAAGATAACTTGCTTTAGAGGCGTCGAAAATAGTTATGACGCTTTGTATGACGCTCATCGCTTTGTCTTCCGTAAGCACGTTGTCTGTTCCGCCGAACAAAGGCTCGCTGAAACCGCTGCCGTCTCTGTCGCTCGGATACGCCGCAACGTAATCCGCGCATGCGGACGGAATGCTCTTTGCCCGTAACTTGCCTTTATCGTCGTAATACGCAACGAAAGTAAATACGCCCGCTTCGTTGGCGTTTATCGCATATTCGAGCCAACCGGACACCATTGAATCGGTTACGGTGGCGTCCGTGTTCATACTTGCCGAAATGGTATCCCCTAACTTTCTGACGGTCTCGATTTTCTTCTGCTGATAAACGGTGTCGAAAAGCAATATCTGAAAAACCCAGACGATTGCTACTATTAAAAGAGCAAAAACGACGAGATAAAACCAAATAGTATATTTTAATTTGGCTAAAATCTTTGGTTTCATGCTTCGAATTTATAACCCATTCCGCGCAACGTTATGATAAACTTTTTATACTCTTTAAGTCTGCTTCTCAAGGTTTTAATGTGGGTATCCACGGTACGGTCGTCCCCGTAAAAATCAAAGCCCCATACGTCGGACAACAGTTTTTCGCGGGATAAGGCTATACCTTTGTTCGTTACCATATAGAATAAAAGTTCGTATTCCTTGGGCGTAAGATCGACCTTTTCGCCGTCAACCAAAACGTTCCTGCCCTTCATATCGACTTCAAGACCTTCAAATTTCATAACTTCGCTTCTTAAAAGTTCTTCGTTTCTTTGTTTGCGCTTGATAACGGCGGCAACCCTTGCCATAACTTCTTTGGGCGAGAAAGGTTTTACCACGTAATCGTCAATTCCGAGTTCAAAACCGAAAAGTTTGTCGTATTCCTCGTTTCTTGCGGAAAGCATTATTACGGGGATATCGGCAATTTTTTTAATTTCTTTTACTGCGGAAAATCCGTCGAGTTTGGGCATCATGATATCCATTATTATAAGGTCGTATTTGTTTTCACGGCACTTTTTAATGGCGTCCATACCGTCTTCTGCTTCGTCGGTTTCGTAACCTTCGAAATTTGCGTATTCGCATATCACTTTGCGAATCATTTCTTCATCGTCAACTATAAGTAACTTCATAATATCCTCCTAAAGTTAAACCGTGTTTTTTGTAATAAATCGAAAAAATCGCTTGTTTTTTAGTGCTAAACGCAAAAACAAGTGTTTTTTATTATAGCGCGTAAAAACAATAAATAATCGTCGTTATGTGATAAAGAGGTAAAAAACGACGTTTTATTTTTATTTTTCCGTGTTTTTTTGTAAGTTTTTCGCAAGTTTTTAGGGAAAAATCACAATACCGTCGGTTCAATCGTGAATTTTTCGACGATTCCCGCGTTGTTTCTTAATATGTAACTGCTTCCGCCGCAACCTATGGAGCCTTGTAATTTTTCGTTTTTAAAAACCAGCGCCGAAAGGTTTTCTATCGCGTACGCTTCTTTAATATCCGCTTGACAAACCGCTTTGTCGAAATCAACTAACCTCTCGTCGTAATGGGGACAACAAGTCCCGCTTAAAATATTCAGTCCGCTATGCAACCAATAGTTTTCGTTTCCGTTAAGGCTTTCGCTGTCGGTGTACATGCCTTTGAACCAACATATAGCCCCTGCAGATAAACCGCAAAGTACCGTGCCTTTGTTATATGCGTCCTTTATAAGATCGAGCATGCCGGATTTCTTCCATTTTTCAAGCATGAAAACAGTATCGCCGCCACCGACGTAAATGAAATCGGCTTTTTTGATTTTCTCGGATATTTTTTCAATATTCATTTCGTTATAACATATTAAAGCGCAATCGGCTTTTACGTCGAATTCACTTGTGTAAGTTTTACGAAAACTGTTAAAGTAGGGCATACTGTCATGACTTGCTGTTCCGATAAACAACCCGGTGGGTCTATGGTCGCAACGATTTTTAACGTAGTTTGCGATACAGCGGTCGATATCCAAAGTTTCCTTGCTTTTGAGTTCGCCACCGCCTATCGCAACAATAATTCTGTCTTTCATAATAATATTAAAAATATGGTTTATTATCGGTAATTTTAAAGATTTTTACGTAAATACTCCGCTCGTTTTAAAAGAACGCTTCGTTCGTTTTCAAGTTTACCCGAAGTTACTTCGTCAAGCAGATTTTCTAAAATAACGCCTACGTGTTTTCCCGAAACGTTCATTGAAATCAAATCGTCCCCGTTTATATTCAAGTCGGATAAATAAATCGGCTTACGGTTATCCACTATATCGTCAAGGTAATATTTCAGGCGTTTGATACTTGCTACGAATCTTTTCAGCCCGTAACTCGAATGAGCAAAATTATCGGCTTCTTTTAAATAATATAAGTCAATAGTTGCGTTTAATCCGTTTTCGCGTACGTACTTTATTACGTCGTATTCGCTTTGTGAAACCTCTCTGTCATGATTTAAAATCAACGTCAGAACTTCGTTTTTTAGTTTTGACGGAAATTTTAATCTGTCAAGAATAGGCTTAGCGATTTCTTTCGATTTTTCCATGTGTCCCGTCGTGTGACCGTATCCGTCGTCTCCGAAATAAAAACAATCGGGCTTTCCGATATCGTGTAATAAAAGCGCCCACATAACGGCGGGTGTTCTCTTTTTACACGCTTTAAGCGCTATCAGGGTATGATTGAAAACGTCGTGATCGTGCGATAAACTATGCTGATTGAAACCGTCGGTTTGTCTAAGTTCCGGAATTATCTCGAAAAGTATCTCTTTGGATTGATAAAAAGCCTCCGAAACGTATTTACCCGTCACAGCCTTGTTAAGTTCGGAATATATCCTCTCAGCCGAAACGTTTTTAAGAAGGCGTTTACTTTCGAGCATGGCTTTAAAAGTGTCGTCTTCTATTTTAAAGCCGTACTGAGCGCAAAACCTTACCGCGCGCAATATCCTCAGCGCGTCTTCCGAAAAGCGTTTATAAGGATCCCCTACCGCGCGTATTATGCGGTTACGTAAATCTTCTTTGCCACCGAAGTAATCAATAATTTTTTCGTCGGCGGCGTAAGCCATGGCGTTTACGGTAAAATCACGGCGCATAAGATCTTCTTTAAGGGAAGAAACGAAAGTAACCGAATCGGGTTTTCGGTGGTCGCTGTATTCGCCGTCCGTACGGAAGGTCGTAATCTCATACGTTTGTTTATCGACCACGACGCCTACCGTTCCGTGCTTTTCCCCCGTTCTTACGATGCGGTAAGCCGAAAAGACTTTTTCTATTTCTTCGGGCGTTGCGTCGGTAGCGACGTCATAGTCGAAAATCGGCAGATAAAGCAATCTGTTTCTTACGGCGCCGCCTACGACGTAAGCCTCGTAACCGTTGTCGTTAAGCAGTTTTAAAAGGGTTAATGCTACGTTTTCCATAATGTTTACTTGCCCACGCAAAACTTTGAAAAAATTTCGTTAATAACGTTTTCGTCTGCAGTTTCGCCGCTTATAAGCCCCAAAGATATCAAAGCATCTCTTATATCGATCGTAATTACGTCGAGCGGTTGATTTTCTAATTCGGAAATCGATTTTTCAAGCGCCTTTACCGCGGATATAAGCGCTTCGTAGTGTCTTCTTTCGACTAAATAATCGCCGTCGAAATTAAAAGATTCCAAGCCGGATTTGTCGTAAATCGCTTTTTTAAGGTCATCAATCCCTTCGCCCGTTTTTGCAGAAATCACAAAGTCGTAGTCGGTAAAAGAAGATGCGCGCCTTTCGTCGGACTTATTCAGAACTTTTATAAGGTTTTTATCTTTAACGAGATTGTAAACCTCCTCGTCGGATTCGGTAAAATCCGCCGAACCGTCCGCTATAAACACTACCACGTCTGCAGTTTCGATCGCTTTTTTAGAACGCTCGATACCGAGTTTTTCAACTGTGTTATCCGATTCACGTATTCCCGCCGTATCGAAAAAATTAAACCTTACGCCTTCGATTTCGACTGTTCCTTCCACAAGGTCTCTCGTAGTCCCCTCAACGGCGGTAACTATTGCTTTGTCGCAACGAAGAATCGCGTTTAAAACCGAACTTTTTCCTACGTTAGGCTTACCGCACAAACAAACGCTAACTCCGCCGTATGCCTTAGAGCCTGTTTTATAACTATCGGAAAGTTTAAGTATATCGTTTTTAACGATTATCAGACGATTTTTAATATCGTCAAGTTCCGCTTGCTCGATATCTTCTTCGGGATAATCTATATTCGCGTCGATGAGGGCGAGAACGTAAGTCAAATCGTCCTGATCCTTTTTTATGCGTTTAAACAGATTTTCGCGGTACAAATAGTAGCCTGCCTTGGCTTCCGCGGCGCTTTGCGAATTTATCATATCGATAAGTCCTTCGCAAGAAGAAAGCGATAATTTACCGTTTAAAAAGGCGCGCTTGGTAAATTCGCCTCTTTCGGCAAGTCTTGCGCCGTTATTTAAGCAAGTTTCCAGAATGCCTTTAGTAATCGCCTGACCGCCGTGACAGTGAAATTCTACCATGTCTTCCCCGGTGTAACTTTTGGGCGCCTTAAAATAAACGCACATGCCGAAGTCTTTAAACGAGCCTGCGTCTATCGCGCCGACGTAAAGTTTATACGGCTCGAAGTCGTAAACGTCGGCAGATTTCGTATGAAACATTTTTTTGGCGATATCAAGCGGCGAAGAACCGCTTATTCTTATAATGGCAACCCCGCTCGGTTGCATTGCAGTGGAAATCGCCGCTATATTATCCTCTTTAATCAAAGCCTTTTATCCTTTCAGTTATCTTTTTTGTCATTGTCGTCTGTTTTGTCGGAATAATCTTCAAAAACGTCAATATCTTCCGCTTTACCGTGCTTTCTGTCACGATATTCTTCAAACGGATCTTTCAAATCTTCATTTGTGGTAAAAGGTTCCTGCGGATTGTTGAATCCGCCGCCGGAACGGGTTCCTTTGTAGGAATCGAACCGCATTTTCATATAATTGCCGTAATCGAAGCGTTCTTTTTTTCTTAACGCGAAAACGAAAATGCCGAAAAGCGGATCGAAAAATATCGAGAGCAACGAAAACAACAGTTGATATTTTCCTCCGTAGTACAAAAAGAAGGTAAATATCATGAATATTCCGAAAACAACGTAAACAAGACGGCTTACCGTCATAAGCACGGATAAAACCACGTCTATCCACACCGAACCGTATTTGTCTATTACCGAGCCGAGTTTCCCCGTCGTAAACAAACCCACTATGTTTTCGTAACACATAAAACCGTCGTAAACAGCCGCCGTCACGTAATAAAGAAGCATCGTTATCATCGTTATAAGCCCGACGTTTTTTACGTGATATCCGAAAATTTTAACCCCGCCGACGATTTTGCCGAGCAGATAAAAACTTAAAAAAGGTATAAAAGCATAATAGGGCTTTTTAACGTTTTCGCGCTTTGCGATAGTATATAGGCCTATGCCTTTAAGAACAAACGTTACAACGGTAACCGCAACAGAACACGAGAGCGTCAGAAGTAACAGCAACTCCTCGTTGATAACTACGCCGTTGGAACTTGCCGAAGCAGACATTTTTTTGATGTAATCGAGTAAAGAATACAGCATAATTCACCTATCCGTTCAATATTATAAGCGCAATCGACAAAGCGATCGACAGTCCCAAAAAAATCAGGGAAATTAACTTGTCCGAACGTTTATTGAACTTTACGAAGCGGTTTCCATCGTAAAACTTTTCATTTGATTTTTTGTCGTAAAAGTCGTCGGTGACAGAGTTATAATAACGGGCGTTATATTTATTTTCGGCGACAAAATCGCTTTCGATAACGTAAAAAACTTTATAGTTCGCCTTCGTTGGCTTATCAGTAACTTTTCTTTTATACTTATCAAGAAATAGTTTGCCGAAATAAACGAAGCCCGCCAGAACAAAAGCAAAACCCAAAATTATCGACGACGCGTTGTAAAGATAAGCGTACTGCGGTACGAAAGCGTTTAAAACCTCCGGCGTAGAAATCAAAAGCGACGCGATAAAATTATACGCAAAGTGTATTGCCGAACCGACGAAAAAATTATCGGTAACCGTTACCGCTATTGCAATCACGGCGCCCGTTGCAAACTGTAGAACGAATTGTTCGTAACTCCCGTGCATCAAAGCAAAAATAAGAGCCGAACATATAATGGCGAAAGCGTCGCCGAATTGCCTTAGTCCGCGCATTATTACGCCTCTGAATAACGCTTCTTCGCATACGGCGGGCAGAAACGGTACGAGTACAAAAGTAAAAATAATCGTCAGAAACGGATTTGCGCCGCCGGCGTAGGAGTTTTTCAAAAGAGCGTGGGTTTCGTAATCGGTAAGATACAAAATATGCGTCCAGTCATCGACGAACGACATGTGCGTACGGTACAAAAGAAAGAAAACGCCTACCGCGGTTATCAAGCCGAAAAGAGCGTTTTGCGCGTCAAACTTAAACGCAAATCCGCCGCCCGACAATAACCCGACTTTTTTGACTTTTGAAAAAACAAGCGCTACAATAAACACTATCGACTGCGATAACAAAACCGCCACGCAATTAATAAACGTTGCGTCGCCGGAAAAAGCAAGCAAAGCCTTTATAAGCGAAGGCGAAATAAACCTCAGAAGTAAAAACGCCACGCAAAATACCGAAAAAGCAAGCGCCGCGTCGAGAGCGTTAAAGGTATTCGGGTTTGAATAATTTGATTTTTTTAGTACGACGTTTTGATTTTCGCATAGAACGGATTTCACTCGAATACCTCCTTACAGATGAATTGACGTCGTCGTTTTTTGAAATTTTTATATAGATGAGCGTTTTTTTTATGAATAAGCCCCGATTTAATAAGCGCGGGCAAACAAGACTTTTTTAGTAGCCTTTTTTCCGCATACGGCGCAAACTGTGCCGTCGGAGGCATCGGAAATAATCACTCTTGCCGACGCAGCCGTTTCCGCTTTGATTTTATCTTCGCACTCACGGCAACCGCACCAGTTTACTCTGACGAAGTTCTTACCTTCGACGCCGTCGAGGATTTCTTTCATGCTGAACGCGTCTTTAACTTTGGAATCGCGCATTTTTCTCGATTTTTCGAGCATATCTTTCTGTATGGTCTTTAAAAGTTCGGGGATTTTATCGAGTTCTTCTAAAGATAAGTCGAATTTTTCAAAGTTATCACGACGGGAAATAACGCATTTGTCGGCTTCGATATCTCTCGGTCCGATTTCAAGACGCACGGGACAACCTTTCATTTCCCATTCGTTGAACTTCCAGCCTGGGCTTGCGTCCCTCGCGTCGAGTTCCGCTCTTACGCCCATACCGATCAGTTTTTCGGTAATTTCTTCGGCTTTTTCAAGAACGCCCTCTTTAAACTGAGCGACGGGTATAACTATAACCTGAACGGGCGCGATTACGGGGGGCAAAGAAAGCCCTCTCTGATCGCCGTGCGCCATAACGACGGCGCCTATCATGCGGGTGGAAGTCCCCCAACTCGTGGAATATCCGTATTTTAAAACGTTATCCTTATCGAGAAATTTCATATTGAACGCCTTGGCAAAGTTTGTTCCGAGGTAATGAGAAGTGCCTGCCTGCAAACTTTTGCCGTCAAGCATCATTGCTTCCATACCGTAAGTTTCCACCGCGCCCGCAAACTTCTCCTTTTCTGTTTTAATGCCCGTAAATACGGGAATTGCAAGACATTCGTTGGCAAAATCTTCGTAAACTTTAAGCATTCTCATGGTTTCTTCGCGCGCTTCTTCTTCGGTTGCGTGTACGGTATGCCCTTCCTGCCATAAAAACTCGCTCGTACGCAAAAAAGGACGGGTGGTTTTTTCCCATCTTACGACGTTAGCCCATTGATTCATGATAACGGGTAAATCACGGTAACTGTGAATCCACTTGGAGAACATTTCGCAAATTATGGTTTCGCTTGTAGGTCTTATTACCAGATTCTCCTGAAGTTTGTCCCCGCCGGCGTGAGTGACGACGGCGACTTCCGGAGCAAAACCTTCCACGTGTTCCGCTTCCCTTTTGAGGTAACTTTCGGGAATCAGCATGGGAAAATAAGCGTTTTTTGCGCCCGCCGCTTTAAAGCGTTTGTTCATTTCGTTCTGTATGTTTTCCCATATAGCGTAACCGTACGGTCTGATAACCATCGTTCCCTTGACGGGACCGTAATCGACGAGTTCGGTTTTGATTACCACGTCGGTGTACCATTGAGGAAAATCTTCTTCGATATTAGCAATGTTCTTTACGAACTGTTGTTCTTTTGCCATATATAACCTCTTGAGTAAATTCTTTTTATTGTAATTATATATAATACTTTTGTATTTGTAAAGTAATTGTCGAGTTTTTTGAATAAAAAGGTCCTTTTACCCTTTTTTAAGCCCCCGAATTATCGTTTTTTTATATAAAAACGTCGGTTTAGGACATGGCGGGAATTGTTAAACGCAATAAACGTTTTTTTTCTTGACGAAATCAGATAAAGACTGTATAATTTAAAGAAAACAGTACTTTAACGGAGGCTTAGTAAATGGATAAGTTTCAAACGGCTGTCAACGCCGTAAGAGTGATTTCCGCAGAAGCAATCAACCAGGCAAATTCAGGACATCCGGGGCTACCCCTCGGCGCCGCGACGGTAGCGTTTACCCTTTTTGACGATTTTTTAAAATTTAACCCTAAAGATCCTCAATTCGCAGACCGCGACAGGTTCGTATTATCCTCCGGACACGGCTCTATGCTTCTATATACCCTTCTACACATGTTCGGGTATAAAATAACGAAAGACGATCTTAAAAATTTCCGTCAGTTGGGTTCAAAAACTCCGGGACATCCCGAATATCATCATACCCCCGGCGTAGAAGTTTCAACGGGACCTTTAGGTCAAGGCATCGCCAACGCGGTAGGTATGGCAATTGCCGAAACCAGACTCGCGGCGGAATTTAACCGCGAAGGCTATCCCGTCGTCGATCATTATACCTATTGTCTTTGCGGTGAAGGTTGTCTGATGGAAGGTATCGGTTACGAAGCCTCGTCGCTTGCGGGCAGTTTGAAACTCGGTAAACTGATTTTGCTATACGATTGCAATAAAATCACTATCGAAGGTTCGATTGACGGTGTTTTCGACGAAAATATTCCCGCAAGACAAAAAGCAATGGGCTGGCAGGTTCTGGAAGTTGACGGTAACGACCATAACGCAATTAAACGCGCTATTTTAAAGGCGCAGGCGGAAAAGGAAAAACCGTCTATGATAGTTTGCCATACCGTAATAGGTTACGGCGCGCCAAACCAAGGCACGGCAAAAGTTCACGGCTCCCCTCTCGGCGCGGAAAACCTTGAAATAATGAAGAAAAATATGGGGTGGACTTCGGCTCCTTACGAGTACCCCGAAGAAATTCAGCCGCTATTAAATAAAGCGATAAATCGCGGTAAACGCGCGCAAAAAGAATGGAAGGAAATGTTTGCGAAGTATTCCTTGCAATACCCCGAATTAGCCGAAAAGTTCAACGAATGGCAGTTAAACGACCACACTTCGGTTAAAAAATCACTCGAACAAATCGACAATTCCCAAACGATAGCAACGAGAAACGCCGGTCACTTAGTAATAAACAAGGTAGCCGAATGCGTCGAAAACTTATTCGGCGGCAGCGCAGACCTGACGCCCTCTAACCTGACGAATCTCGAAAACAGAGAAAAATACGGCGCGGATACGAGGAAAGGTTCCAACGTTCAGTTCGGTATAAGAGAACACGCAATGGGCGCAATCGTAAACGGTATCCTCGTTCACGGCGGGCTTACCCCCTTCTGTTCTACCTTCTTTGTTTTTTCGGACTATATGAAACACGCGATACGCCTTGCGGGCATTATGGACATCCCCGCGATATACGTTTTTACGCACGACTCTATAGGCGTCGGCGAGGACGGACCTTCACACGAGCCGGTAGAACAATTCGTTGCCATAAGGTCTATTCCGAACGTACAACTTTTCAGACCGTGCGACACCCTTGAAACAGCCGCGGCATGGTACTCTGCGTTAACAAGCGGTCATCCGACGGCAATTTGTTTAACTCGTCAAAAAGTTAAACCTTACTGTAAATCCATGGACGACGCGTTAAAAGGCGGATATATCCTCGAAAACAGCGTAAAACCCGTTCCCGATTGTTTGATTATAGCAACGGGTTCCGAACTCGAAATAGCGGTCGAAGCGAGAAAGTTATTGTTAAAACAAGGCTATGACGCAAGAGTGGTTTCCATGCCTTCAATCGAAGTCTTTGAGAGCCAGAATACAAAATATCGGGAAAGCGTAATTCCTTCAAAAGTGACCGCGAGAGTTTGCGTCGAAGCGGGTTCTTCGTATTCCTGGTACAAATATGCAGGCTTAAACGGCGAACTCGTGTGTATGGATAGATTCGGTTTGTCCGGAAAATACCCCGAACTTTTCAAATATTTCGGTTTTACAGCCGAAAACGTTGCCGAAAAAGCCTTGTTGTCCATTCAAAAGAACAAACGATAATAAATTTTATGGATTTAATAAATTTAACAATGCGTTGCGTCCGAGTTTAAACTGATTCGAGTCAACGGATAAAGCCCGAACCGACGGTTCGGGCTTTCGCTTATTTGTCTTTTTCGGGAATAATTACCTTTGGCGGTGTTTCGTCTTTTAAAGACATAATGTAATTATTGTAATCCGTTTCGGACAGTTTAGTTACTTTTCGTTTCTTTTTTTTCATGCCGGGCCTCCTGTCGGTACGTAATTATTATTACCAACAAAAATCCGATTATTCCGATATGAAAAAATTATCTTATCAATTTATTTTTCGGACAAACCTTAAGACACAGTCCGCAGACGGAACCGCGACCAACGTCGTTATAGGTTTTCATGTGATAGGAACACTTTTCTTTATCGAAAAGTTCGTTATCGGGAAAAGCAGGATCGAAATTTTCGCCGTATATCGCACCGGCGGGACAAGCCGTTTTACATGCGTTACATAAACCGCAATCTTTAGTTATTAAAGGTCTGTCGCTTTCAAGAGGCATATCGGTAAGCACGGTACAAAGTCTTATTTTGCTTCCGTATTCTTCTGTTATCAGCGTTGAGTTTTTACCTATGTAGCCTAACCCCGACAGTCGCGCCGCCGTTTTATGCTGAAAAACGCCGTAATATTTATTTTGAGGAACGCTTTGGGACGCCGCTATCGGAAAAGCGTCAAAGCCTCGGTCTTCGAGATATTTAACGCACGTAAGCGCTAAAAGGTCGAGTTTGTAATTTACCGCTCTGTAATGTTGAAAATAAGAAATCGTCGGCTTATCGATAATGCCTCTCAAAACACTGTCGCTAAGTTTTACCGCAATGGAAACGGCGTGTTTAAGTTCAGGCTCGAAATCAATCGGCGACACGCCTAAATTACAAAAACCGACAAGACACGCACCGTTTTCTAAAAGAATGTTTTTTAAATTTACGTCAATCATAATAATAATTAAAATCTCTTTTGTTATGCCGTATTTTAAAGATTTTTATATTTCGTATATAATAGTTACCGGTCCGTCGTTGTGCTGTTCGATTTTCATATCTCCGCCAAAAACGCCGCCCTTTACGGGCAGGTTTTCTTTTTGCAATTCCGAGATAAAAAACTCGTAAATTTCGTTAGCCTTTAAAGGTTCTTCCGCGCAGGAAAAACTCGGTCTGTTGCCGTGCGATACGTCGGCGATAAGGGTAAATTGCGACACCGCGAGAACAGATCCGCCGACGTCTTTTACGCTTAAATTCATTTTTTTGTTTTCATCCTCAAAAACCCTTAAATTAGATATTTTCTTCGCAAGATAAGAAGCGGCGGTAATATCGTCGCCTTTTTGTACGCCGAAATACACTATCAATCCGT
The DNA here is from genome assembly GCA_934278995.1 of uncultured Clostridia bacterium. Classification (GTDB taxonomy): domain Bacteria; phylum Bacillota; class Clostridia; order Christensenellales; family Borkfalkiaceae; genus UBA4636. The sequence goes on along the minus strand of CAKQWM010000005.1, from coordinate 107,022 downwards.
TACCGATTTCGTTTATAAGTTTTCCTTCGCAAAACAATTTTGCTTTAGTTACCCGTTGCGCGACTGCTTTCATGTTATCAATCCTTATTTTTTATTCGCTAAAAACTTTAGGGATTCCATTCGTCATCGCTAATTACCGAAAAGGCGACTTTTCAGCCCTTTTCGGCGCGAAGCATTTTTGCGGCGAAGAAATCGCCTCTTTAGGTTAAAGTTTTTGCAAGGCAAACGACCGAAAGCGTACTATGGTACGGCGATGGGAGTTTAACACAGCAAAAACCGATTTATTCCCGCAAAAATAATTAGTGATAATGATTGAAAGCCCTATCGTAGTAGTTTTTGTAAAACAACACCTTTTTTACGTATTTTTCGGTTTCTTTAAACGGAAAAGAATTTAAAGTTATTCCGTCGGCGCTGTATTTATCGTTTTTTAACCATCCTTTCACGACGCCCTCGCCCGCGTTATACGCCGCTAAAACTTCCTGGGCGGTCAAAAATTTTTTAAACAAGTAGTCAACGTAAGCCGTTCCTGCAAACACGTTTTCTTTAACGCCGAAAATCGAATCGTCGGGATAGCCGAGTTTATAAACTTCACAAACGTAATTGAAGGTCGATTCTCTGATCTGCATAAGACCGCACGCCTTTTTATCTGAAACCGCAAAACGATCAAAATCGCTTTCGACTTTAATGATTGCAAGTATCAAAAACTTATCGACGTCAAACGTTTCGCATGCTTTTTTTACTACTTGGTAATATTTTCTCGGTTTGTAAACGTAATTTGCCAGCATCAGCAGTAAAATAACGCTTAACAGCGTAAAAATTACTATCTTAAAACTTTGCGTTATTTTCTTCGAGCGACTTGACGACATCAGACACCTTTTTACGCAACGCAGACAAATCGCCGTCGTTACGTATTAAAGTATGCTTCGAAAAGTCAAAATTATCATAATCGGTCTGGTTGATTATTCTTTTCATCGCCTCGTCTTCGGAAAGTCCGTTTCTTGTTTCAAGGGCTTTTATACGCAAAGTTTTATCACGCGTTACGACGATTATCTTATCGAAGTCGTCCGCCTTACCGCTTTCAAATAATAAAGGTATCTCGAAAAACAATATTTTTTCCTTATCCTCTTTACGAATTATCTTTTCGATTTCGTCGTAAATAAGTTTGTGCGTATAAGCGTTAAGTCTGTTAAGCGCGTCTTTATCCGAAAAAACTTTTTCCGAAACGGCTTTTTTGTCGAGTATTAACTTGCCGTCCGTTTTCAATGGTCTGACGCCCGCAATACGACTTACGTTTGCCACTATAACTTCGTCCTTTAAAAGATCCGCGTATATTTTATCGGCGTCGTAAACTTTATATCCAAGCCCCTTGATAAAACTTGATACGGTGGATTTTCCGCTTGCGATTCCGCCTGTGATAGCAACTTTAATCATTGTAAAATCCTCGATAAAATCTTATTTTGCGTCAAACCAAGATTTTGCAACAGATACGGATACGGTTAACGGAACGGATAATTCGACGGCGTTTTCCATTTCGTGTACGAGAAGTTTTTTAACCGATTCGGCTTCGTCGATAAAAGCGTCGATTATCAACTCGTCGTGTACCTGCAATATCAGTTTCGATTTAAAATTCCCCTCTTTGAGTTTTTTGTACACGTTAATCATCGCAAGCGCCATGACGTCGGCAGCCGAACCCTGAAGTGGCATGTTCATGGCGGCGCGTTCGCCGAACATTCTGACGTTGTAATTCGACGAAGAAAGTTCTCTTATATAACGCCTTCTTCCGAACAAACTTTCGGCGTAACCCGTCTCTTTTGCCTTTCTGACGTTTTCGGACATATACGCTTTGACTTCGGGGTATAATTCAAAGTATTTTTTAATATATTCGCCCGCTGTTTTCGGCGATATTTTCAAATTTTGAGCAAGACCGAAATCGCTTATGCCGTAAACGATGCCGAAGTTTACCGCTTTTGCGCTTCTTCGCATCGTCGCGTCAACTTCGCCGATAGGCACGCCGAATACCATAGAAGCCGTAGCCATGTGAATATCTTTACCCGATCTGAAGGCGTCAATCAACGGTTTGCAACCCGAAAAGGCAGCCAACAGACGTAATTCTATCTGCGAATAATCTGCGTCAATCAATATTCTGTCGTCGGCGCGCGCGCTGAAAAGTTTTCTGATTTCTCTGCCTTCTTCTTCCCTGACGGGTATGTTTTGCAAATTAGGCTCACGCGAGGACAACCTTCCGGTAGCAGTCTGTACCTGATTAAACGTGGTATGGACAAGCCCGCTCGATTTGTCTATCAGATTTCTGAAACCTTCTATATAGGTCGAATTAAGTTTTGAGATGCGTCTATATTTTAAAATTAACGGAATTATCGGATGTGAAAGCGATAATTCCTCCAAAACTTCCGAATTTGTAGAAAAACCCGACTTGGTTTTTTTGCCGTGTCTGAGATTAAGTTTTACAAACAAAACGTCGGCAAGTTGCTTCGTGGAATTTATATTGAATCTTTCGCCGGCAAGTTTATATATTTCTTCGCTGATAGTATCGAGCGTCTTTTTGTATTCGACCGACATTTTGTTTAAAGCGTTCAGATCGACCTTAAAACCGACGTTTTCCATATCGTACAAAACGTCGGAAAGAGGCATTTCGATTTCTTCATAAACTTTTTTATCCGTTTCGGAAAACGTCTCTTCATATTCGCAAAAAAGTCTGTAAAGTGAATAAGAAGGCGTATTTTTATCAAAGTTTTTACTTAAAAAAACCGTATTCAATTCTTCGTCTTTACCGGTATAATCGACCAAGTACTTCATTATCGAAACGTCTTCGAATCTGCAATACGGCGTTACGTTAAACTTATTTAAAAGATGTAAGAATTGATTTTTACGGTAAACGTAAACCACGTTGTCTTTATTTGACAAAACGGGTTTTAACGCGTCGATTGCTTCGTTATACAAAAATCCGTCGTCGAAAAAAGTTTCCTTTACGACAAGTTGACATTCAACGCCGTTAAAATTGTAAAAACTAATAAAATCATCGATAACAAGCGAGAATTTGTTTGAATTTATGAACGGCGTAATTTCATTTTCGTTGTAAATTTTAACGACTTTTAACGTATCTATCCGATCACTTTTTACTGAAGCGGTCGCTTTGTCGGAAACAAACAAATCGGTTTTTTTAAGAATGTTCACGAAGCCGAGTTTCATGAACAATTCTTTACAATCGTTTGAAAACGGGAAAGTGAAAGTTAAATCTTCAAGCGACAAAGGAATTTCGACATCGGTGTTTATGGTGGCGAGCGTTTTAGACTGAAAACATTCGTCTTTGCCGAGTATCAGTTTATCTTTTAATTTTCCGTTAATTTCCTCGATATGTTCGTACAAATTTTCGACGGTGGTATATTTTTGAATTAGCGCGAGTGCGGTTTTTTCGCCTATGCCTTTTACGCCGGGTATATTATCGGAACTATCCCCCATAAGCGCTTTAAGGTCTATGACGTTAATCGGGTTTATTCCTACTTTCTCAACGAAGTTGGATTTATAATAACGGTCTATATCGCTGATCCCCCGCCTCGTGAAATATACCGACGTATTTTCGTCAACCAACTGAAAACTGTCTTTATCCCCCGTATAAACAATGGTGTCGAGGTCGTATTTTTTGGCAAGCGTTCCTATAATATCGTCCGCTTCGAATCCGGGTGTTTCGTACCTTGCGATATGGACGGAATCGAGAACTTGTTTTACAACGGGCATCTGAAAAGCCAGATCGTCAGGCATCGGTTTACGCGTACCCTTATAGTCGGCGTACATCTTATGCCTGAAAGTCGGCTCTTTACGATCGAAAGCCACTAAAATATATTTGGGTGAAACCTCGCTTATTATTTTAATAAGCATATTCATAAAAGCAAAAACGGCGTTAGTAGGCGTGCCGTCTTTTGCTTGCATGGAAGGCGTAGCATAGTACGCGCGATTTATTAAACTGTTGCCGTCGATTAAAACAAATTTATCCATTTTTTATAAAAATCTCAAAAAATCTCTTGATTTTGTAGTCCTTTTGTGTTATTATATATGAGCGTTTGTAATAAGGCGCGCCGCTGTGGCGGAATAGGCAGACGCAAGGGACTTAAAATCCCTCGCCCTCAAAAGCGTGCCGGTTCGAGTCCGGCCAGCGGCACCAGGTAAAAGCACTTGTTCGCAAGTGCTTTTTACTTATTTTTTACTCTGCAAAAACCCGCGTTATTTTATTACGATTATATGGTGCGCAAATTTATTATCATTATATAAAAAAAGAAGGTATTTGTCAATGAAATACCTTCTTTTTATTTTTTTGCCCGACGTATTAAAGTTTTAACTTGAATTTAATCTTCTGAAGCAAATTTTCCAATAAATTAAACAACAGAATAAAGACTATTACGTTTGATACAACGTGTACTATAACGAAAATGATTCCTCTGGCGTAATAAACGAAAAATCTGTAAAAAAAGTTATCAAGTCCCGATATAATCGTTACCGTAAAAGCATCTAAAACACCGAACAAAAAAGTCATAACGCAAATTATCGGCGCTGTAATATACGGCTTTTTAAGCGATTTTTTAGATAACAACCAGAATACCACGACAATACTATTAAAATGAATGAGATAGGTTATTACCCATAGATTGTAGCCCCAAAATGCGCCTGAAATCAGACAAAAAACCGTCGTGGGGATAATCGCGCATAATCCGAACACATACCCGAAAAGGGCGCAAAAAAGCGATACTACTTCAACGTTCGCTATAAAATCGAGCGCAAGTTTACCGCAAACGATAAGCGCAGCCATTACGGCAAGAGCGGCTATTTTCTTGGGCGTAAACTCCTTCATCCGATATAAATCAATACGCTATATAGCAAAAATAAAGAATCATGCCGTCAACGACGCTCATGCCCGAAACGCCTACCCCCGACGTTTTTACCGTTACGCCTTCGTATTCCTTGGTAACGCAATAACTCGACACGTCCCAGTCGGATTCGACGCTTGTAAAAACGCTAAGGTACCCTGCTTTGTCCGTCGATATGTTACCGAGTTTGGTAAGGTAAGCGCCGTAAGTCGAATCCTGATATTCCAAAGCGACGCCTTTTTCCGTGTTCAGATATTTAACAACCGACAAAGCGCCCTCCTTCATATCCAATTCGTCGAGTTTTACCTCGTAAACGAGCGGGCTTTCTTCCATAATGACGACGGTAATTTTACCTTTTTCGTCAATTTTGTTTTTCGGTAAGCAGGACGCAACCGACAACAAAGCGATTACGACAAGCAAAAGTGACAATACTTTCTTCATAGAAAAACCTCCGTTTTTTTTGCAAAAAAAAGTTCCCGCAAAGGGAACGAAAAAAACACGACGTATAGTCGCCAAAAACCGTCTTCGCCTTTGCCCGCAAATAGGTTTTTAAACGTAAACAGGCAGGCTATCCGACTCGCTCGACCAAATTTTGGTTTAACAAAAGCACACGGTAATGACTGTTGCGACGGATTCCGACCGTCTTCCCCTGCTTTCCTTTGAAGTAATTCAAGACTCTGCTTACGGAAAGTTTTTTGTCAAAAAAACTATCTGACTATATTATGATATCCTTTTTAACGGCATTTGTCAATTAAACGCGCCGTCGTACGGAAAAACTGCCCTTGACAAACCTAAAAAATATGTTATAATGTAGTTAACAAACGATAAAAGAACCGTTAAAACGAACGAGGAGGAAAAGAAATATGTTTTACTGTGAAAAATGCAATTTGTTAAATAAGACGGAAACTTGTTCGCATTGCAAAAGCAAAAATTTACGCGCCGCTTTAGAAAACGACTTGTGCTTTTTCGTCGAACTCGATAACACACGCGCGACGATGTTCGAGCAGTTATTGAAAAATAATGACGTTTTGTTTGTTTCTTCGCCTTCCGGATTCAGCGTCGCCACAAGAGTAAGCGCGAACAAAAAATATTTTATTCTTTATAAAGATTTCGACGTAGCGCACGATGTTTACCAAACGCTTTTTGCATAGGGATTTCATTCGCCATCAACTTCGCTCGTAAGTAAGAACACTTTTCGGCGTACAATCTTTATATAAACGGAACGATATATGAACAGACGAGAATACGAAAAATATTTATCCGAGGCTTACGGCGTTACGGGTGAAAACCCTTGGCGTGACAGCCCGACTAATACCGTTTTCAGACACTTCGATAATAAAAAATGGTTCGCTTTGGTTATGGATATCGATAAAAAGCATATCGGAAAAGGTTCGGGGCTTGTAAGCGTGGTAAACCTTAAATGCGATCCTTTAACTATTTCTTCGCTTTTGGGCGAAAACGGAGTACACCCTGCCTATCACATGAATAAGGAACATTGGATAACCATTGAATTAAACGAAAAAACGGACGAAGATTTGTTGTTTTTTTTGACGGCGCAAAGTTTCGACCTTACGAGTTTGAAAATAAAAAACAGATACTTTGATAACCTACCCTTAACGTAAACGCGTAAAATCTTTACTCTATAACACAGCAAATTAACTTTAACGCAATAACGCGATACGTTTTGAATAATAATTCAAATTAAAAAACGAGTCCGACTAAAAAATCGGGCTCGTTTTTTAATATACGTTGATTCTCGTATATTGATTATATGAAGTCGGTTTACAATAAAGCAAATCATCAGATGAGTTTTCCTACGGTTGCGCCGCGGCTGCGATAAATATAAGCGTCGAAACGAGTTTCGTCTTTTCTCCTCAGACATTCGCAAAGAGCGTCTATAACGAAAAGTTGAACGACTTTATTCGTCATATTGCTAAGTTCACGATAAAAATCAGGTTCGCCCGTAGCGATGACGCAATCGGCAAGTTTTGTAAGCGGCGAAACGTCGTGCGCCGTTATAAGAACGATTTTTACGCCGTAATGCTTGGCAAATTCGGTTGCTTCAACGACGTCTTTCGTGCTTCCCGATACGCTGAAAACAATAACCAGATCTTCATCGGAAGCAGTTGACGCCATTACGTTCTGGATATGCGCGTCGGCTTCGCATATTGTGGGTATGCCCATAGCCATAAGTCTGTTATGAAGTTCCAGCGCCGCAACGTAAGAGTTACCGACACCGAAACAACTGATTCTTCTTGCCTTTAAAATAAGTTCGGAAATTTCAGAAAGTTTTTCGTCCGTAACCCCGCTTAACGATATGGAAACCGCGGTTTTGTAAGCGTTTGATATAGCCGCTATGTAATCCGATTGTTCGGTTTCGTTTTTTAAATCCTGCCGGCTGAGTTCTCTTGCTATCTGCAATTTGAAAACCTGATATCCGTCAAAGCCCAAAAGACGACAAAACCTCAGAATAGTTGCTTCGCCGATACCTGTTGCTTTTGCAAATTCGGTTATCGTAAAATACATTATCTGTTTATAGTCCGCCGTTTCGAGAAAATCAATCAATTTCTTTTGAGATTTGGTAACCTTACCCTGCTTTAATCTCATTATTCTTATTGCAATGGTGTCGTTCATTGGTTCTCCGTAAGCCGAAAAATATTATAGTCGGCGCAATATAAATTGATTATTTTAAAATTATACTATAAAACCGTCGTTTTGTCAATAAATTATCCTGAATCGGGTGAAGATTTACAATAGGTTTGTTAAAAATTGATAAGCCTATTGCCCGCAAGAACTAAAAACACCGCAATTTATAGGTTTGTCAATGCGACAAGCCTATTTTTATTTTATTTAGGAGGTATCCACAATGACCGACAACGCAAACGTAAAACAAGAACGAGTAAGCATAACGGCATTTATCTCGAAAGATACCCGCGATAAATTGTTGCGTATCGCGGAGGACGAAGATTTGACGTTTTCCGCTCTCGTTCGCCGTGCGCTTAAAGAGTACGCGGACAAAAAGGCAATTTAATTCAAGAGGAGGCACAAAATGAACAACCAAACCAAAACACAAGAGAACGTTAAAAAGGCTTTGGCAAAGCAAACGCTCGGACTTCCGTTGACCCCGCACGAACACGCGCTCGTTACCCTATACGGACAATCGCCCGTACAGCAAAAAGAAAATAAACCCGAATTTGTCGAAAAGTATCTTAAACCCCTCGTTGTTGCGTTGGGAGTCGGCGTTGTAAACGTTGTCTATCGAAAAACAAGCGAACACGACGAAATCGTAACGCTTATTTACGAAAACGGTTTTACCACCGACAAAGACGTTTCGGCGGACTCGCTTTCCGCCTTAACGTGCGACACGATAAAAGGGCTTTGAGGGGCGGCGGATATGAAAAGCATTGTAACAAAACTTGTTATCTATAAAAAAGATCCACGCTTTGATTATTGCCCCTCGCCCTATTATTGCGAAGGGTATTACGTCGGCGGTGGGCAATTCTGCTCTTATTGCGGCATAACGGACACGCAAGCGCAAGAAAAGGAAATCGAAAATACATTTATCGGCGACGACGCAATGCGCGAATTTTGGGCGATTAAGTTTAACAACTTGCAAGAGCAAGATCGAAAACTCATTTTGTCGGCGTTCCCCGATATTGAAAGCAAAGACAAAATGACGCTTAAAGACCCGCAAGAACTTTACGCAATAGCGTTTCGCAAAGTATTACGCCGTTTTGCGGTTGTTTGTCCGCGGTGCGGTGGTTGCGGCAATTATTCAACCGCGGTTGCTTATACAAGGGTTGACGACGGAATTTGCCACAAATGCAACGGGCGCGGAAAAGTTTTACCGCGTTTAACCGTGAAAAAACTCGAAGAAATTAAAAACTATTTCAAATCGGAGGCGAAAAATGATACTTAACGTTGTTTTGTTTTTACTTATTGTTGTTTTAACGGTGGCGGTTGCCTTGTGGTTTACGATTGATTACAAGCGCGCAAAAGCGGGCAAAAAGTCTTTTCTATGGGAACGCAAAAGCGACACCCGCCCCGACCGCGATACGCAAACGAAAGATTAAGGAGGCGGCGGACAATGGCGGAAATTAAAATTACAAAATGCAAAAGTTGCGGTGCGTCCATAACGTGGATAAAAACGAAAAACGGGCGCGTAATGCCTTGCGACGTTCCCGCGGTAGATTATCAAGAGAATTACAAGGGAACGGACACAGTCGTTACGGACGACGGGCGCGTGTTGCGCGTAATGGTATTCAAAAACCCGTCGCCGTCGGGCTTGCAACCTATAATCGACGGCAAAGGTTATATATCGCATTTCGCGACTTGCCCGTATGCAAACAAGTATCGGAGGTGCGACAATGATTAACGACGCTATGTTTTCAAGCAATACGAACGAATGGGCAACCCCGCAAGCCTTTTTCGACGAACTCAACAAAGAATTTGATTTCACGCTCGATCCGTGCGCAACGCCGCAAAACGCAAAATGCGCCCGCTACTTTACAAAGGAAATCGACGGACTCGCGCAAAGTTGGCGCGGCGAAGTTGTTTTTGTAATCCGCCGTACGGTCGGGATATTTCAAAGTGGGTCGCAAAGGCTTATGCCGAAACCCTATCGGGGGCAAAACTTGTTGTTTTGCTTATACCCGCCCGAACGGATACGGCGTACTTCCACGACTACATATACAAAAAGCACGAAATACGTTTCGTCCGCGGACGCTTACACTTCAACGAAAGCAAATGCGGCGCGCCGTTTCCGTCAATGGTTGTCGTAATGCGAGGTCGCAATGACGATTGACCGAAACCGTATCTACAATATGGATTGCCTCGACGGTATCCGCGATATGTTACGGGGGGGGGTACGCGTTGATTGTGTGATTACCGACCCGCCCTACCTTATCAACTACCAAACCCACCGACGGCAAGACAAAGAGCATAAGTTTTGCAAGGCTATACAAAACGACGACAACCCGCAACTCATAATTGACCTTGTACCGCTATTGTACGACGTAATGAAAGACAATACCCCGCTTTATATGTTTTGCGGGAGCGATAAAGTCGATTTTTTCAAACAAGAAGTCGAAAAGTGCTTTACCGTCAAAAACCTTATTGTATGGGATAAAGGCAATCACACCGCGGGCGATTTGGGCGCACAATACGGCAAACGTTACGAGTTTATCATTTATGCAAACAAAGGACGCGCCCCGTTTCAACCCGATATGCCGCGGTTGGAGGATATATGGCACTTCCCAAAGGTGGCGGGAAAAGAACAAATACACCAAAACCAAAAACCGACAAATCTTTTGTCGCAAATTATCAATCAACACACCAAAGAAGGCGATTTGATACTCGACCCGTTCGCGGGTAGTTGCTCGACGGCGGTTGCCGCCTATCGCCTAAAACGCGATTATATCGGCTTTGAAATTGATCCCGTCGAATACGCGGCGGGTACGAAATGGCTCGACGCCGTACGGTCGCAAATGTCAATATTTGATTTTATGTAAAGGAGCAAAAGCAATATGGAAACAAAAATGTTTTACGACGCCCCGCGATCAATATCTATCGGCGATATTTTCTACGTTATAGACACGCGCGAAAGAAACGACTTCTCGTCGCCTTGCCGCGTATGCAATGACGAGAAAAAACTAACGGTAAACGGGATAACTTTTGATTGCCCCGTTTGCGGCGGCTATCGCTCCCGCGAAACGGTCGTCAGCGTGCAACATTTTACCGTTGCAACGGTTAAAGTGTACGTTATTAAACAAGAAGTATCTACGGATTATTGGGCGATACAATACTATCGTGATTTGCATTTTCGGGTATTTCGTAAACGCGGACACGGATACAACGGCGACGGCAATAATTTTACTCGCGATTTTACGTCGAACGACATAAAAGACAACCTAAACGTACTTCCCGACGAAGAGTTTTTGCAAATATATTCGCAAGACAGATATTTCGCCCGTAATTGTGAGCGTTTTATTTTTGACGATTATAAACTTGCTTGTCGGGCGGCGGAAATCTTAAACGAAAGCGAACTCGCAAGACTCAACAAGTACAACGCCGAACACGGTACGTCGTTTGCGCCGATATGGGGTAAAACAAACGATCCGAAGAATTAACGGGCGGCGGTTATGACAAAAACAAACAAAGAAAGTAAATATATCGTCGCTTGTCAAAATTGTACGTTGCCCGTAAGTAAATGCAAGGGCGATTGCACGCGAAAACAAATCTTAAAAAATGCCGCAAATGCGGACAAAACGGAGGTTAAAAATGGAAAACACAAAGCACCTTAACGGTTATATCGAAGAAAAAGACGACACGTTTTACCCGACTTGTCGTTTTTGCGGCAAACAAACATTGCCCGACGCGCCGTATTTAAGTCAAGACGAGGCGAACGAGGCGGCAACGATACGTTGCGATTGTTTCGAGTCGCGGGAATATCAAGAAAAGTTACGCAAAGAAAAGGAACGCGCCGACAATATTATAAAACTTCGTCAAAGACTCGACGATTTTTCGGAATATAGCGCGTCGCGCGGCGTTGAACTCACGGGCGAGTTGCACGATTTGTTGTTAAACGTCGGTATCGCAATTATCGACGGTCAAATAATGAAGGCAAATATCAATGTCGGACGTATCAAAGTAAGTATATCAAGCAACTCGAAAAGCGTACTTACAATTTGCTTTACCTATTCCGACGGCGCAAAGTTGGAGGTTTAAGAATGAAAGACAAAACGCCGAAAATAATTGCCGTTGATTTCGACGGCACATTGTGTACGAACGCATACCCCGAAATCGGCGAGCCGATCCCCTATTCATTATTATATGTTACGCGCGCGAAGGCGGCGGGTCATATTATCACGTTACACACTTGCCGACAAGGCAAATTCCTTGACGACGCGATCGCTTGGTGTAAAGCCCGCGGAATAACGTTTGATTACATAAACGAAAACGTACCCGCAAATATAAAGCGTTTCGGCGGCGATACGCGAAAGATATACGCCGACGTATATTTTGACACAAACTCGTTAAACCCGCTCCGTACTTTTGGTATCGGCGACAATAACGAAAACGCCGAATTATTCGACCGCGCGGAAGAATTGACCGAAAAAGCGTTATGCAACGTCGCTTGCCTTTGTCCGCAACGGAAGGCGGCGGGTATGTGTTGCGACTGCGACGTCTTTTATTCATTGCGCGACTACTACGCCGAGCAACTTGTAAACAACAAGGAAAGATAAGCCTATCCGAGGGCGGCGTTTTCACAACATAAAAACGCGGTTACTCCTTACGCGTCGGGGATTGCCGCCCTTCCCCTTTTTATCGGAGGTACAAAATGTCAAGATATAAAAAAATAATGTTACAACGCGGCGTAATGCAAAAGGACGTTTTAGCGGACGTAAGAAAGGTTGACCCGCGCGTCGATAATCCGTTGTTGAGTAAGTTTGTAAACGACGTTTGTTTACCGTCGCCGCGCACGCTTGAAAGTATTTGCAAATCGCTTTCGTGCGCCCCGCTCGACATTTACGATCCGCGCGAAATAGAACTTGCGCCCCGTTCCGACTCCGACGTTGAAAACGCCGCGGCTACGGGCGGCGGACACTCTACCACCGCGGGAGCGGTCAAGAAACGCGCCCGTCGGCGTGATAAAAACTTATACAACCTTACCGTCGAAATTCCGCGCGACGTTGCCGAGCGTGTATTTGCGCCCGCCGCGTTACGCAAATTAGGATATTTGAGCAAATCGGACTTTGTCCGTCAAGCGGTGGCGGCTCTCGACGCAAAATTATCCACAATAGAAAACAAAGAAAAAACCGCCGACGCGGGAACGTCGGACGGCGAATAACAACCGTTGCGAAATCGCAACAATATTTAGACAAAGGATCGGGCGGCGAAATTGGCACTTCCGACCGCCCGCAAGGTTTGACAAAATCTCGTCAACCAAACCGATATTATTATACCATATCGGAGGTATTATGTCAACACTTTGCACGGCTTGTACGGTGCTGTTAGCGTCCTCGTAATGAAGTATTATCTTATCGACGAGAAAATACTCGGTAATTAAGTTTTGTGTTTTATTCCCTTTCGCCTTGACCGTAAAAAACCACGGCGGCAAGCAAAGTCAAGCGCGGCGAATTTTCGCAAGAAAATTTTTTGCGCAAGCAAAACGATTGACTTTATAGGCTTGACGTTGTGGTACGGTCAAAGGCAAGCGAAAGGGATAAACGCAAAACGTATTACGAGGAACACCCGAAAGCACCGCCCCGTATTTTTCAAAGAGAACAACGAACAAAGCGAATTTCCGCCCCGTGTTGTATTCCTTTGAGCCTTGCGGGGTTTGCAAGGGGCAAGACCCCTTGCGTCCTTTGTCTTTTTCTTTACGATTATAACGGAGGCACTATGGCAAGGCACTACACTCTACCGCCCACCGAATACGACTACGACGAAATATTTAATCAACAAGAAGAAAACGAGGCGCAACTACAATTACTCAATGACCCGCATATCGTCAAATATCGGACAAAGACAATCAAAAGCGGCAATTTCCTTGAAGTTGAGGTTTATCCGATTTGGGATACCCACTCGGCAACGGCACGGGCGCGTCGAACGAAAGAAAGCCGCGAGGCGCAAAAACGGCTCAATTACAAGAACGCAACAAAAAACGTTATACGCCTTATAAACGCAAACTTTACCAACTCGGATTTTTGGGGAACGTTTACATACGAAAGCCGCAAACTTCCGAAATCGCTACCCGACGCGCAAAAAGAAATGTCAAAGTTTATTCGACGCTTAAAGTATTACGCCGAAAAACACGACTTCCCGCCGCTAAAATACATTTACGTTACGGAATTTGAAAACGACGAAGAAAAAGGCAAACACCGCGTACACCACCACGTCGTAACAAACTTCCCCGATCGCGACGTAATGGAGGATTTGTGGCGAAACGGCGGTCGAAACAATACGCGTCGTCTTGTGGCGGACGATAGCGGGTACGAAGGTTTGGCACGGTACATAATGAAAGACCCGAAAGGCGCAAAACGGTATGTTGCGTCAAAGAACTTGAAAAAACCGCAAATCACGGTTGCCGATTGCAAATTCACTCGCCGCAAGGTCAATCGCCTTTATCGAGAAACGGCAAACCGTAAAGCCGTCTTTGAAAACCTTTACAAGGGCTATCAAATGACGCAATTTTACGGCAAAACGAGCGAGTATGTTTCGGGCGCGTATTTGTACGTCAAAATGAAAAAACGAAATTGAAACGGAGGTACAACGTGAAATATATCGGCAGTAAAGCGAAATTTGCCGACGAAATCGTCGCAATATTGCAAGGCTACATATCCGAATACAAAATCAAACAATACGTCGAGCCGTTTGCGGGCGGTTTTAACGTTATCGACAAAGTACAATGCGAATACCGACTCGGCAACGATATTGACCCGCTCGTTTGCGATTTAATCGAAACTTGCCGCGATAATCCCGCGTTGCTTGACTCGTTGCATACGCCGACCCGCGAGGAATATTACGGCGTACGCGACAACAAGGGCGATTATACGGCGTGGTATCGTGCGGCGGTGCTTTTATTCGCCTCGTATAATTCCCGTGTTTACGGCGGTTGTTACGGCGCGACGGCGCAAACAAAAGACGGTAAAACGCGTAACTATTTCGAGGAAAGTAAACAAAACTTTCAACGTCAATTACCCGCGCTCCGAAATATCCTTGTCGGCAATGCCGATTATCGCGATTTACGTTTCCCGACGCGGGAGCGGGTTTTGATTTATTGCGACCCGCCGTATTCAACGGGCGTCGGCTATGGCGGCGAAAAATTTGACACGGCGGAGTTTTGGGATTGGTGCAGACTTCAGACAGCCGCGGGGCATATCGTGATTGTCAGCGAATACACCGCTCCCGACGATTTTATTTGTATTTGGGAACACAAAACAAAAACACACTTAAACAACCGCGCAAAAATTGACCGTACCGAAAAATTATTCATACAAGGAGGCTTGAAATGCCGAAAATACACGATTTGAAAATCTTACCCGCCTATTTTGACGACGTCGCGAAAGGTCGAAAGGCGTTTGAACTCCGTTTTGACGACCGCGGTTATTTTGAGGGCGATTTACTATTGCTCCGCGAATGGGAAAACGGCGCATATACGGGGCGTCGCGTGGTGGTTAAAGTAACGTACATTTTGAAAGGCTTTGACGGCTTAAAAGACGGTTGGGTTATTTTAAGTATCAAACGAGTTAAAGGAGGCTTGAAATGAAAAAGATAATTTCCGCGATATACGTTATCGGTTGCTTGATATGCACCGTTTGCACTCCACTTTCGGCAATTTTTATTATTTGCAAATTATGCGCGGCGACGTCGCTTTCGTGGATTGCTTGTTGTATTCCGCTTTTAATCGCGTTAGCGGTTTTACCCTTGCTTATAATCACAAAAGCGATTATCAACGCGAGCGAAAAATAGGAGGAAAAAATGCCGAAACAAAACAAAAATAACGACGTTTCGGGAGCGGTTACGGTAAAGCCGAAAAAAACACCCCCGAAAAAGACAAAGAAAACCACTACAAAAACGCCCGAAAAGAAGAAACGCGGCGCGCCGAGTCAATACGCAAATAAGGTAAAACCTTATTTAGCCGATATTGAGCGTTATGTACGGTGCGGCGTAACCGAGGGCGATATTTGCGAATATTACGGCGTCGGCAAAACGCAATGGGCGCAATATAAGCGCGATAATCCCGAATTAACCGAAACACTATTACACGCGAAGGAACAATGCAAAGAAGATTTGCTCGACAACGCCTATCGCGTCGCTATGGGCTACGAATACACCGAAGAAACAACGGAAGAAATAAAAAACCTTGACGGTACGGTTATCGGACACAAAACACGCCGATATAAACGCTATGCAAAACCCGACGCGGGAATGTTGCAATTTTTGTTGATAAACCGCTACTCGTCGGAATTTGCCCGCGATCCGCAAGCAATCGAATTACGCAAAAAGGCGTTGGAACTTGCGGAACAAGGGAAAATGCCGCCCGACGGTTGGGAGGGTGTATAAAATGCCGCTCGACCCTATACACGCGTTTTATTGCCGTAAAGACTACTTGTCGCTCGCGCGGTCTTGCAAGGTTAAAAGCGGCGGTATTTGCGCCCGTTGCGGCGGCGTATTCGATTTGAACGAACTACGACCGCACCACAAAATCGAATTAACGCTCGACAATATCGACGATACAAATATCACGCTTAACCCCGACAATATCGAAGTGCTTTGCCACGCTTGCCACAATGCGGTACACTCGCGTTTCGGTAATGCTATCGGCGCAAAGCGTGTTTACCTTGTGTACGGATCGCCGTATGCGGGCAAGACAACTTACGTTGCGTCGGTTGCAACGCGTAACGATATTGTCGTTGACCTTGAACGCATACACGCCGCGATATGTATATGCGGGCAATACGACAAACCCGACGCGACAAAACGCATTGCGTTTAATATCCGCGACTATTTACTCGACGAAATACGGACGGCGACACCGCGCCGTAAATGGCAAGACGCTTACATTATCGGCAGTTATCCCGACCGTATCGACCGCGATAATTTCGTCCGCGAATACAACGCCGAACTCGTACACATAGACACGCCGCAAGACGCTTGCGTTAAGCGTGCGTACGAAGATATAAAACGGGTAGCGGCACGCGACGCCGTCGTCGGTTGGATTGCCGATTATTGGCGACGTTACAACGAATAGAAAATATTTTTTGATCCCCCCCTATGCCCTCGCGATTTCGGAAACGCTAAAAGACTCCCAGGCGCGGGCATTTAGCACACACACCGAGTTTTTGACTTTTTCTCGAAAAAGTTTTGAAAAGATAAACGGAGGACGCAATGAAAAGCGACCAAAACAAAAAAGAAACAATCGCAAATGCGGAATATGACCGACTCGTCAAACTTTTTACCGACGCGGGCGTCGATAAAATCAAAGTCGAAATCTATTCCGAACTTATCCGCAAGGTGGCGGAGGTTTTCGCTTGCCTTGAAGTGATAAAAGATTTGCCGTCGATTTTGTACGACAAAAAAAATCCCGCCGTACAACGCGAAACGGCGGCGGGAAAAATGCGAGTCAAGTATATGGCGCAATATACGTCGGCTATGCAAAAGTTAAACAAAGACTTGCTCGGCGGGCTAAATGGCGACGACGGCGACGACTTGTCCGATTACGAATAATCTTTCGGCGGCGGACAATTTCGCCGAGTGGACGCTTGCAAACCCCGATATTGCGCCTATCGAAGGTTGGCAATGTTTACGCGACGATATAGACGGCAAGCATAGTTTTTTGATTGAGTATTACAAGCGTTGTCGGTCGGGCGAAATCATAATCGGACGCGAACTCAAAACAACGCTTGAAAGTTTAATACAAGATATTTTTTACCGTTCCGACGTTTACCGTTTTACGTTGGACGCGGCTCATAAACGGATAAACTTTATCGAAAAGGAAGTCAAACACTTTGAAAGCCCGTTTGCGGGCAAACCGTTTATTTTGACGCTATGTCAAAAAGCGATTGCCGAGGCAATATTCGGGTTTTACATATTCGATACGGAACTATTGGGCGGCGGTCGTTGGGTACGACGTTTCAAAGAAGTATTGCTTTTTATAGCGCGCAAAAACGGCAAAACCCCGTTTACGGCGGCATTGACTCTTGCCGAATGGTTTTGCGGCGAGGCGGGTCAAAAAGTAATGTGCGCGTCGAACGACTACGATCAAGCGGGCTTAATCTTTGATTGTATAAACGCGTTTCGCGAAGAGTCGCACGCCGTATCGCGGGTTACACGAAAGAATATCAAAGGTATATTTTTCGGTAATCCGAAACAGCGCAAAAAGACGGGCAAGTTTTCGGCACAAAATAAAGGCGCAATCAAAAAAATGTCGGCAAAATCGGGCGCAAAAGAAGGTCGAAACCTAAAAATCGTTATCGTTGACGAAGTCCACGAAATGAAAGACGGGTCAACCATTATGCCCCTCCGCTCGTCGCTTACCACGCAAGACGAGCCGTTGTTTTTTGAAATCACAACCGAAGGTATCGTTCGCGACGGATACCTCGACGAAAGATTGATCGACGCCCGCAAAGTGCTTAAAGGCGAAGAGGACGCGCCCCGTTGGCTTATTTGGCTTTACACACAAGACAGCGAGGCGGAAGTTTGGAACGACGAGAACAGTTGGCAAAAATCAAATCCGATGATCGGCGTCGTAAAGAAGAAATCAGACTTACGCGACCTTGTCGATAAAGCACGCAAAAGCGGCGCACAACGCGCTTTCACGTTGGCGAAAGAGTTTAATATCAAACAACTTTCGTCGAACGCGTGGCTCGAAGAAAAATATATCGTTTGCGACGCAACGTTTGATTTATCCGACTTTCAAAATTGTTGGTGTATCGGTGGCGTTGACCTTGCGGAAACAAACGATCTTTGCGCTTGTACCCTTTTGTTTATGCGTCCGAATGACCCCGTAAAATACTTGCACACAATGTACTTCGTTACCGAGGTAAAAGCGGGCGACGGACAATCGACCGACAGTCCGACAAATCCCGAAAAAAAGGATTATCGGCAATGGGCGGCGGAAGGCTTATGTCGGATTGTTTCCGATAACGTTATTGACGACGTCGTCGTCGCCGAGTATCTTTGGGAAATCTACCAAAAGTACGGCATACGACCGTATGTTGTCGGTTATGACGAATGGCACGCAAAAGAATTTGCAAAAACTACGGCAAAGCACTTCGGTGCAAACGTCCCCGTCAAAATCCGAATGACGCCCGAAACGCTTAACGTACCGACGCGCAACGTCGAAGAAGATTTGCGGGCGCGGCTTATAAACTACCAAAACAACGCAATTTGCCGTTGGAACTTCCGAAACGCCGCAATCAAATACGACAATCGCGGTTTTGTAATGCCGACAAAGATTGTCGGATATATCGGAAACAAAATCGACGGCACAATGTCAAAAGTTATAGCGTACGCCGCGTTGCGAACGTGTAAAACCGCCTTTATGGCGAAAATCGGAGGTTGATAATGGACGATAAAAAAAACACTCAAAAGCAAAACCCCGTCTTTATGCGCGAAGTCCGTTGCCCCGTACATAACCTTTTAATCGGTCGTTACGACGCCCGCGACGGTTTAATCAACGCAACGTTTTATTGCCCGAAATGCGGGCGCGAATACACTTTTACGATAAAACGCGAGCAAAATTTCGCCACATATCGCAAAAAGTCTTGACTTCGCACCGAGAATTGAGTAAAATAGAAGTAACTAAATAGGCATATCCGCCGCTTTTCGCGGCGCGTACCCTAACTTTTTAATCAAAAGTCAAGTGGGTCGATATGAGTTTTTGAGTACAAACAACAACCGTTTGTGCTTATTAACCGTATCGACCCACTTTTTTATTTCGTCAAAGGAGGCGGCGGACGTTGGGAACGCTTAAAAACGCAATACAAAGTTTGCTCGGTTGGGATCGAGAAAGCAACTATAATCGCATAATCAACGCAAATTCCGTTGTGTTTTCCTCTTTCGGGAAAGATATTACGGCGTCGGATATAGTCAAAACGGCAGTCCACCGCGTCGCCGAGGAAGTATCGAAATGTAACTTAAAATCGGTAACCGAGGCGCAAAACCCGCGTCGTATCATTGTTGCCGACGACGATATAAACGCGGTGTTTGCGGGGCGCGTAAACCCGCTTTGCGGGCTTAAAGATTTTTTATACAAAGTCGCTTATATTACGCTCTTAAACCGAAATTGTTTCATTTATTGGGCGTATGACGAGGTGCAAATCGAAGGTCGCGACGCCGTACGACGCATAACACGCGGTTTTTACCCTATCGAAACCGCGGCAATCAAGTTGTATTACGCCGACGGCGAAATGCGCGCGGAATTGACGGGCAAAAACGGTATCGTGCTTGATTTGCCGTATAGCGACTTGATACACATTAGACTCGGCTACGGCGCAAATCAATATCTCGGCGGCGACGCAAACGGGCGCGCGGACTTTCGCGCAATGCTCGGCAACTTGCAAACGTTAAGCGTAATAAAAGAGTCAATACCGAAAGCGTTAGAGTCGTCTTTGTCGCTTAAAGGCATTTTGTCAATGAAAACGGTTGCCGACGCGGACAAACGCACCATAACCCGCGAGGAATTTGAAAAACACCTTTTCGACAGCAAATACGGCATTGTTGCAACCGACTATGAGTCGGAATTTCAGCCGATAAACATTTCGGCGACGGATATACCGTCGAACACGCTATCGTTTATACGCGACGAAATATTGTCGTTTTTCGGCGTTTCATTGCCGATATATCTCGGCAAATACACCGACGACGAATACACCGCGTTTTATCAAACGGCGGTCGAAGGCTTGTTGTTGCAAATTGCCGAGGCTTTCAAAATAACGTTGTTTACCCCGCGTCAACTTGCGTACGGACGCACGATAAAGTATTACGACAAAATCGTACAATCGTTATCGTTTGCCCGCCGTCAAGAAATCGCGGAAATGACCAAAGACGACGCGTTGTTGTCGCGCGACGAACGCCGCGAGTTGTTGGGTTATGATCCCGACGGCGAACCGACGCGCGTTTCGCTTAACTATATCGACGTATCAATCGCAAATCAATATCAATTAACGTCTTTGTCGCAAGGGAAAAAACCGACGGCAAAGCCGAACGACTCAAACAAGGAGGACAAAGAATAATGCCCGAAATACCTAAAACCGACAAAGGTTTGATTATTCGTCGTTTCGCCCGCGATATGCAATCCCCGACGGTTGAACCGACGAAAGGAATTATCGAAGGTTACCCTATCGTTTTTAACGAGCGTACGGCAATCGGCGATTACTTTTTCGAGGAAATCGACCCGCACGCACTCGACGAGGCGGATTTATCGGACGTCAAATTTATGGTAAACCACAACGACGGTATGATACCGCTTGCGCGGCATAGACGCGGTAAACGTTCGACAATGGATATTGCAATCGACAATCGCGGTATGCACATACAAACGACGCTTGACGTCGAAAACAATTCCACCGCCCGCGAACTTTGCTCGGCGGTACAACGCGGCGATATTGAAGATATGTCGTTTGCGTTCGGGATAATGGTATCGGGCGAGGATTGGCGCGACCTTGACAAGGATATGCCGACTCGTCGTATTACAAAAATATCAAAGGTTTGCGAGGTATCAGCCGTAAACGACGGCGCGTATCCGCAAACTTCGATAAATGCTCGCTCCCTCGCCTCGTTGGATAACGACAAAATCGCGTTGGATAACGCGAAGGCGGCGGCGTTGGATAATGAACAAAGGCGACGCGACGCCGACTCGCAAGCGGCGTTTAATCTTGCGAAAGAAAAATTTTTATTCTTGGAGGCAAGAAAACATTATGAACATTAAAGAACTTATCGAAAGACGCGCCGCACTTTTGGCGGAACTCGCAAAACCCGAAACCACCGCGGAACGTTTCGCGGAAATTCGCCCCGAAGTCGAAAAACTCGACTACACTATCGAACGCGCAAAGAAAGACGCCGACGACGCAAAACGCGAAGAAGAACTCCGCGCGGCTCGTAAGCCTAACGGCGGCGCACCCGCCCCCGCAAACGGTGTTGTATTCAAATCGGGCAACCCCGCGGAAGAGGAAAGACGCGCCGCGGAAAAAGAAGAAATCGAAAAGCGCGCAAACGCCCTTAAAGCGGGTAACAAAGCGACGTTTGAACTCCGCGCCGTTTCCACTACAAAAGTAGCAATGACCGACCTTGCAAGCGGCGAAATTAACCCCGCGTTTGAACAAGTCGGAACGCTCGACAAACTCGTTAAAATCGTACCGTTGCAAGGTGCGGGAGCGGAAAGTTACAAAGCCCCATTCCTTAAAACGATCGGCGAAGGCGGCATAACCGCGGAAGGTGCGGCTTACACCACCGCCGAACCGACCTTTGATTACGCAACGATCAACAAAATCAAGATCACCGCATACGCCGAGGTCAACGAAGAAGTCGAAAAATTGCCGCCCGCACGCTATACCGCCGAAGTTGAAAAATCAATCGAGGGCGCGTGGCGCAAGAAACTTATTTCGCAAATCCTTAACGGTAGCGGCAACGCCGAACTCGTCGGCATTATCAACGCCCCGACAACTATTATCGACGCGGATCAACGCAAGACTATTGCGACTATCGACGAAAATACGCTCGATAATATTATTTTCGACTACGGCGGCGACGAGGACGTCGAGGGCGACGCAACGTTGATACTCAACAAGTTGACGCTCAAAGAATTTGCAAAAGTCAAAGGCTCGGACAAAAAGCGCGCTTACGAAATCGTTGTCCGCGGAAATTCGGGAACGATCAACGGTATTCCGTTTGTATGCACGAGCAAACTCGCGGCGTTCGCAAACGTAACCGCGGGCGATCCGTATATGCTTTACGGCAAACTTAAAGCATACGAACTCGCGTACTTTACCGACCTTGACGTCGAAAAGTCCACCGACTACAAATTCAAAGAAGGTGTAATCGCTTTCAAAGTATGCGGTTTTGTCGGCGGCTCTCCCGCCGTGTACAACGGCTTTATGTCCGTACAAAAAGCCGCAAAAACTAACGTCGGCGGTTAAAATTCGCTTGATTTTTCGTGCGGGTCGGGCGCATAGCCGATACGCAACGGTAAACGTTTAGGAGGTCAACAATGCAAGAAGTTGATAAAATTCTCTATAAAATGGGCTACTATGACGCAGACCCGCACAAAAAACAAGAAGTGCAAGACTCTATCGACGCGGCGGAGGAATTTATGCGCGCAAGCGGCGTTCCCGCGGAACTTATAACAAGCAAACGCGCGTATGCCGTCAAGGCTATTTATGCCGACGCAGTCGATAAAGGCACGCCCGACGAAATCGTAAAAAAAGACGGTATGATCGTCGCGTTGATTTCGCAAATGCGGAGGTAGTATGGCGCAAACGGTAAAAGAAAAAAGAACTCTTGTACGTTTTGCCGTGCAAAAGACGCGATACATTGCGGGCAACGGCGCGGCGACGGAATGGGAAACAATCAAAGTAAATATCGGAACGACCGACGACGGCAAGCCGATAACAACCGATTGTTTTTATGTCGAATGGCTTTCGTCCTACGGGGCGGCGGCTATACAACAACAGTCCGACGGCGTTATCCGCCCCGCCCGCGTGCGTATGCCGTACGTCAAAGCCGTTTACGACGCTTTGATAACAAAAGACGTCCGCATATACCTTAACGGCGTTATCGACGACGCGCACGCTTTCAAACTCGCGGCGGCGGCGGACAATTACCTTCAGCAAAACAAAATGCTCGAATTTCAAGTCAAAAAATACGAGGTTAGATAATGGACGTTAGGACGGTTATACAAAAAATCCTTGACGATACACTACTCCCCTACGGCGTATTGTCAAACCACTTGCGAAGAGTGGACGCGGATTATATCGAAAATTCCGACGTGGCAGTCAATAAGGACGAGTACGTTGTTTTTCGTGTTGTAAGCAACCGTCCGCACACTTTCGGCGACGGTGCTTGTACGCTTTCCCGCGTGTATATCGACGTCAATTACTACTACTCGTACGAAAAGACCGACCCGCGTTATACGGACGCGCAAGCACGCTTGCAAGCGGTCAAAAACGCGGTTTTGAGTAACAAACGCTTTCGACTTGCAAATGACGCAAGCGATATTGCCGATATAGACAATCCGTATCGAGGACTTAACGTCGAGTTTGTTTATTTTGAGGTGGCGGACAATGGCTAAAACGAAAAGCATATCGACGGGCAAAATCGCACTCGAAGATATGCCAGACGCATTGACGGAAATTTTGACGGACTTTCAACGCTCGTCGTTCGACGTAAGACAAAACGCCGTACAAGCGGGTGCGGAAGTTTTCAAATCAGCCGTTGAACAAGCAACCCCGCGCGATACGGGCGGAATGGCGGACTCTTGGGAAATCAAAACAAAATACAAAGATCGCCGATACGTCGGCAACACAAAGACGGTAAACGGCGGCGGTAAAGAAAATATACCGCTTTCAAACGTGTTGGAATACGCCGAAAAATCGCCGCACGCGGGCTTTATTCGTCGGTGCTTTGATAGTACCGAGCCGCAAGTCTTTGACGCAATCAAAAAAACTATCCAAAACGGAGGATCTAACAATGGCAAATAAAAAAACTCTTGTACGTTTCAACGTGCAAAACGTGAAGTACGCAGTACCTACCGCGCAAGGCTCTTTCGGGGCGTTTCAAGATATGGGAACGTCAATGAAACTTGCGCTTGAAAACGACTCGTCCGTAAAGAAGATTTACGGCGACGGACGCCGTATCGTCCATATCGTCAACGAAAAAGGCAAAACGGCGACACTCACTCAAAACAACGTTTGCGACGCATACGAAATCGCAATGGGTCGCAAAATCAAGACGAAACAAGGGCTTGCCGATATTAAGCAAGTCAAAAATATTTCGCACGTTATTTACTTTGAAACGTGCGGCATTGACGAGGACGGCGCAACCGTGCTTGCAAAAACTATGCTTTACGGCGTAACGTCCACCCGCCCCGCCGAGTCTTTCGATCAAACTACCGACGATATTAACGAGTCGTCTTTCGACACCGCACTCGAAATCGGCGGTACTCCGCTTTTGGCGGCAAACGGTCAAAAGTATCTCGACGACAAGGGCAACGAAGTTATTGTTTGGCAAATGACCGTTACCCCCGACGATACCGATTTCGATACGTTCGGCGACGAAGTCGTTTTGCCGACCATGGCGGAATAAAAGCGCGGAGGGCTTGAAAAGTGATAAAAACGAAATTACCCTTACTTGAAAAAGAAATTGACGGCGACGGAAAACTCGTCGTCAATAAAAGCGAAATTGAAATCGGTATTGATACGTCGTTGTTTGCCGAGGAACGTTGGGAGTCTAATTTTCCCGCGCAAGCAAAAACGGAAACACTCTTTGCCTACGTTGAACGTATCGGCAAAGCGGGGCTTGCCGATAGCAAAGCGCACATTTTGTCAAATCTAAAAGCCCTCTATTGCTTTATAGACAGCGACAAACTCCCCGATTATAAGTCGTTTTTGAAGTTGTTTGATTTGGCGGACGGCGAGTATCTTACCGCACTTACCGACAAAATCAAATACGTTTTTGAAATTGCACTTCAAGGGGCAACGGCAAACTCAAAAAACTTGTAACGCACGGCGAGGAATTTATGCGGTTGTTGGCGATTTACAAACGGCTTGAACCGTCCGCCGACAACCAAAATAAAACTCTACCCGTGCCGCGATACATAACGATAATGCAAAAGTGCGTCGAACACAAAATACAAGACGTGTTTATCCGCAACTCGCATTTTAACGACCTTTACGTTTTGATTATGTCGATTGATATTGCGAACTTAAAGCAAATGATCCGACAAATGCGGGCGGCGAAGGCAAAAGAAACAAATACTACCGTGCGCGACGTATCACAAAGCGACGCGGTCAAATTCTTAAAAGGAGGCTCGGCAAATGGCGGAAAGTATTAGAGGCTTAACCGTTGAAATCAGCGCGGACGCGTCGTCTTTCAATAAAGAAATGTCGTCTATGCGGAAAGCGGTGCAACAGTCGCAAACCGAATTAAACGCATTGCAAAAGAGCCTCGAACTCGAATTTGACTCGGATAAATTCGCCCGCGCGCAAAAGGTAGCACAAAACGCGATAGACCAAACGGCGGCAAATGCGGACGCATTGCGTCGCCGTTTAGACTATTTGGAAAACGCGGGAAACATTGACACCGATCAATATCGCAAACTTAAAGCGGAACTCGCGAAAACCGAACTACAAGCGCAACAACTCGAAAAACAACTTGAAAAAATCAATCAAATCAAGTTTGACGCGATTTCGTCGCGCGTAACAAAAGTCGGCGACGCTATATCAAACGTCGGGAAAACCCTTGCTCCGTTTTCGGCGGCGGCACTTGCCGCGGGAACGGCGGCGGCAACACTCGGCGTAAAAACAGCGGCTACGGGCGCAAATCTTGACGATTTGTCTTTACGACTCGGTATTTCCGCCGAGAAAGTACAAGAATATCAATACGTTACGGCGCAAGCGGGCGTCGAGTGGAACGTGTTCGAGCAAGCACTCATAAAAGCCCGCGCGGCACTTGTCGATTTATCGGCGGGAACAATCAACAACGCGTCAAAAGCCTTGCAATCGCTCGGCTTACGCGTGGAAGATTTTGACAGCAAAGAGGCAATGTTTGACGGCATTATCGACGCTCTTTCAAATATGGAAGATAAAACGTTGCAAACGGCTTACGCAAACGAAATTTTCGGCGATAAAATCGCAAATCAAATGTTGCCGTATCTTAACGCGGGAACGGACGCAATCAATCAATTTAAGTCGGAATTTGAAACGATCGGCGCACTTTCAAACGAACAAGTCGCCGCTCTTGCAAAACTTGACGACACGATCTATTTGTTGAAAGAGTCCTTAAAAAACGTATGCTTGCAAATCGGCGCGTCTTTCGCCCCGCTATTGCAACGCGTTGCCGAAATAATCAATACGTCGCTTATTCCGAAATTGCAAAAACTCGCCGAATGGTTTAACTCCCTTACGATAGAACAACAAGCGTTTGCGGCAAAAGTGTTGCTCGTGGTGGCGGCGCTTGCCCCACTTGCGCTCGGTATCGGTAAAGTTGTATCGGCTATCGGCGGTATTATAAAACTTATCCCCGCATTACAAGCGGGTTTGTCCGCGCTTGCGGCTAACCCGATTATACTCATTATCGCGGTTATTGCGGCAATTTTGTTGTTGCTTTACACGCGGTGCGAGGCGTTCCGCGACTCGATAAACAACCTTGTATCCACGCTCGGCGAGGCATTGCAACCCGCGCTCGACGCAGTAATGCAAGTGCTTGATTTGGTAATGCAAGTTTTGCAACCGATAATCGACCTTGTCGGCGGCGTGCTTGCGGTGGCGATAAATATAATATCCGAGGCGTTGCAACCCGTTATCGGCATTATACAAGCAATATTCGACATTATTTCGCCTTTGCTTGATATGCTTATGTCGGTTGTCGAAATGATATTGACTCCGATACAAGTTGCAATACAAGCGTTATTCGGTGTTTTGCAACCGCTTTTATCGGTTGCCCTTATTCCCTTAAAAATCGTCTTGCAAGCCTTGCAAGTGCCTTTGCAAATGCTCGGCACGTTGCTCGGTTGGCTTGCTCCTATATTTAAGATTTTCGGAAACGTCGTTACAAAGATTTTCGGCGGCGTCGTAAAAATTATCAATATCGTTGTAGGCGTTGTCGAGGACGCCGTAAACTTCGTTATTGGTATAATCAACAAACTTATTGACGGCGTCAATAAGTCTTTGGGTTGGCTCGGTGTACATATCGACCGTATCGCGGAAGTAAAACTCCGCATTGATACGTCGGAAATCAAAGATATGGACGACGTCAACGCTATTATTGACAGCACCGCGCCGACACAACCGAAAGACGACAACAACGGCGGTACGGTTTACGATAACGGCAACGGCACGGGAACGTCGGGCGATATTTACAACTATGACAACAGCACGAAAAACACAACACAAAATATCACGGTTACGATACAAAACTACGCGGCGGAAGTCGATACCGATAAACTCGTCCGCGAAATCAATATGAAACTTGCGGAGGCTATGTAATGAGGCGGTTTATTCTACACTCCTACGACAAAACAAATTCGTTTGACTTGAACGGCGAAACCGCGCTTGCCGCCGAACCGCAAGGACTCGGCAACAACTTTTCGTTGTCTTACAAGGAAAGCGAAAAAGGCAAACACCTTACAAACGTTACGCCCGAATTTGACCCGATAACCCTTTCGATTTATTTTAACGCGGACGGATCGAACGGATACAGTAACTACAAAGCATTACTTCGCTTTCTTGCGGAGTGCGGCACGTCGATATTTTTATTTGAGTATGACGACGGCATTACCGATAAATATTGCGACGTTGTTTTGAAAAGCGCGCCGAAATCGGAAATAAACGAAGAAGGTTTATTTGTCGAAACGTTTTCTTTTGAACGTCAAACGTATTGGTACGAACGCGTCGAGGAGTCTTTCGCTTTGAAATCGACCCGCGCCGAAGATACAAAATTTCCGCTCGGTTTTCCGTTCGGATTTGCGGGGCGCGTATTTAAGTCAAAGTACAAAATCACAAACTCGTTTTTTGTTGACGCACCTATCACAATACGCATTACGGGCGCGATAGCGAACAATATACGTCTTTACTTGCAATCTCTTGACGGTAAGACAATCGAAGAAATCGCGCTCTCCACAAACAACGCCGACGGCACGGAAATTTTAATCGAGCCGACGACAAAAAAAATCACGGTTACGACGGACGGTGTATCGACGAACGGTTACGGTTTAACCGATAAAACGAAACAATCGTTTTTATACTTGCCGCAAGGCGAATATTTTATCGGCGCAAATATGACCGCGGACGACGACGGCGCAATCGAAGTATCAATCAAACGTTATTTATTCGACTAAAAGGAGGCGGCGGGCGTGTATATCGCAATATACGACGAAAACAAAAAGCATATTACGAACGTTGACAACGCGACGTACGATTTGACGACCCGCGTTTACGACAACGACTCGTTTTCCGCCGAAGGTGTTTGCGACATTGATATAAACGACGCAAAAATCGCCGTGCTTAACGACGACCGCGGAAATTACGAGTACGCTTGCTTTGCCGACGAAATAAAACCCGAATACAATAAACGCACCGTCAAAGGGCTTGACTTCAAAACCCTTTGGGATACCGAAATTTTACTCGACTACACCGCCGACGGTAGTTTTGACGGGCGGTTGTCGGCTATCTTTACAAAGGTAAAAACGCAAGTCTTTAACGGTAAAGATACGGCGGTAAACAAAATCCCCGTTGTCGTCAATATCCCGACCGACAACACCGACACGACGACAACGTACGGCAGTTATGCGGGTACATATCAATTTGTCAATGCGTACAAATTCTTAAAATGTTACTTGAAATACTACGAGTACAATATCGAAAGTTACTACGACGTCGCGACGGGTAAAATCGTCTTTACGTTCGTTAAGTGTACGGACGCCGTAAGCGTCGATTTACGCGACTTTATCCACGAACTAACCACGACTTCGACGACGACAAATAAAGCGGTTGCAACTATAAAATACAACGTCGAAACGCCCGAAACGGACGCGGACGGCAATATCATTTACACCACAACGCAAAAGACGGACGCAAACGGCGATCCCGTTACCGATAAAGACGGAAACCCCGTTTATATCCCGAAATATCAGCCCCGCCCCTCCGCTATTGCAACCGCCTATTATTACCGCGACAAAAACAACAACATTGTACAATCGGACGAAAACGGGAATATCGACGGGCGGCTCTACCCCGTAAAGGCGAAGTATTACGAGTCGGAATATTTGGCGGACGCGCAATTTAACGCGGTTTACGAACTCGCTAACGCGCGATACGTTGATAATATCATTATCGACAACAACAAAACGATTGACCCGATAGACTTTTCGGGATACCGACTTTATACGAAGGTTGCCCTTTATTACGACGGTAAGTTATTTAAGACGTTGCCCATAAGCGAAAAAATAATCACGCTTGACAGCGACGGCAAAAATACAAAAATAAAACTCGGTTTTAAGAAAATACTTTTGACCGAAGTTATCAAAAATTAGGAGGTCAGCAATGATAAAACCCGTAACGTTTCAAGGTTGTTTTAATTTCAACGCGAATTTGTACGCGCTTGAAGTACGCTCGCGTTTTATAGACCAAAGCAAAGCAAACGGATATTACAAGGGTTACGGCAACGAACTTGCCGCGCAAATTGTCGGTCAAAAAATACAAATCGGCACGGGCGCGTTTTTGGTGCAAGGTCGTATGTGCGAAATCACGGCGGCGGAATTAGTCGCCCCGCAAATCTTTGACGGCTTTGTCGGTTACGTTGTGGCGCGTATCGAAACGTACCACCCGTCGGACGACGCAAATTGCAGTCTTTTAGCGGTTGTCAACCGTACTTACGAGGCGATAACGCTCGAACAGTCCGACACCTACGCGGCGACCGCGGACAACGTCAACACGGCTTACGAACTCCCGTTGTATTCGTTTGAAATTTCGGGTACGTCGATCGTCAATCTCAAAAAGTTGATAAATCCCGTCGCCGACTATGCGACGATTAAAACAATCGTTGACGAGGCACTCGAAAAAGCCGCAAGCGCAGTCGCGGCGGCAAACACCGCCATTTCAACGGCAAACGCCGCAAACACAAAGTCCGACGACGCAGTCGCAAAGGCTACGGACGCAGTATCGAAAGCGGCAAACGCCGTCAGCACGTCAAACGCCGCAAATACAAAATCCGATAATGCAGTCGAAACGGCAAACTCGGCAAAGTCCACCGCCGAAACGGTCAAAGGTATTGCCGAAAGCGCGGATACAAAAGCGGGAAACGCCGAAACGGTGGCGGCGGGTGCAGTTACTACGGCGAACGACGCAAAAACCAAAGCCGAGGACGCCGTCAGCAAGGCGGAAACGGCAATCGAAACCGCAAACGGTGCGGATACAAAAGCGGATAGCGCAACCGAAGTTGCAAGTGCGGCAAACACAAAGTCCGACAATGCGGTATCAGCCGCGAACGAGGCAAAACAAACCGCAAGCGACGCGGCAAACCTTGCAAGTACCACAAAAACACAAGTCGAGCAAAAAGTAAATGACCTCGAACAGCAAATCGGAACGAAACAAGGTACAACCGTTACACTTAACGGAACACCGCAAGCGACTTTCGAGGGCGGCGGATTGATCGACGAAAACGATACAATCATTTTCAGCGGCGGCGAGGCATAGAAGGAGGGCTTGTAATGAAACTTACCTTTTGCGGCAAATCCCCGCAACAACGATTTTTCCGAATTGGCGTTGTCGGCAACAACCTTGCCGACGATTTGACAATGATAATCGACAAGAAACAAGGCAATTTGAACCTTGCCGAATTTACGCCGTTTATTAAGATTGTCAACCGCGATTTTACGTTCGTCGATAAAACGCGACATTTTATTTTCGACGTCGATACCGACCCCGAAAAGGTAAGACTCATTTATGTTTTTCCGAAAAAGGTTACAAGGCAACGCAACGTCGATATGCAAGTGCTTTTTCAAAAGACGGACAACAACGACGCGATAATTTGGCAAACGGAAATTTTTAACGCGACTTTCGATTTAGAAATCCCCGCCGACGAGGTTATTTCCAAAGAATACCCCGACGAGTTGCAAGATCTTGACGACCGCGTTACCGCGCTTGAACAAAAGGACGGCGGCGTTACCGAATGTATCGACCGCGCCCACTTCCCCGACGTCGGAGTCGGCGGCGTAATCTATATCGACGCGGCGACAAACACGCCGTACCGCTATGATACGGCAATAAACAATTACGTTATTATCGGACTTGATCCCGACGATATAACAATTATCAATGCTAACGGAGGTAATTAAAAATGGCAAACAAGACACTCAACGTAACGTTGATTATGCGCAACGACACCGCGGCAAATTGGGCGAGCAAAAACCCCATTTTGACGCTTGGCGAACTTGGCGTCGAAACCGACACTCGCAAATTTAAGATCGGCGACGGCACTACCGCATACAACTCGTTGAAATACGGACTCGGCGGAAACGTCGAAGTCAAAAGCACCGCCCCCACCGCGAGCGACGTCGGCTACGACATTGGCACGCTTTGGGTTGACACGACGGGTACGAAGGCTTATATCCTTTTTGCAAAAACCGCAAATGCGGCAACGTGGATCGGGCTTTTGGACTCGCAAGGAAAAATCGACAAAGCAACACTCGCCGACGAGGCAGTTAAACTTCAAACCGCAAGGACGATTAAGTTTTCGGGAGCGGTCGTCGCAAACTCTAAAACGTTTGACGGTAGCGGCGACGTCGAATACGTCCTCGTGCTTGCAAATAGCGGCGTATCGGCGGGAACTTATACCAAAGTTACCGTAAACGCAAAAGGCATTATCACAAGCGCAGCGCAACTTACGGCGGCGGATATTCCCGCTCTTACCCTTTCCAAAATTTCGGACGCGGGAACGGCGGCAAGTAAGAATACGGGAACGGCGGCGGGCAATGTACCCGTGCTTGACGCAAACGCAAAAATCGCGGTCGCCCTTATCCCCTCGCTTACCCTTTCAAAGATTAGCGACGCGGGAACGGCGGCGGGTAAAAACGTCGGTACGGCGGCGGGCAACGTTCCCGTGCTTGGTAGCGACGGAAAACTCGACGAAAGTTTGTTCCCCGCAATCGCGATTACCGAAACTTTTGTCGTTGACAGTCAAGCCGCAATGCTCGCGCTTTCCGCGCAACGCGGCGACGTGGCAGTCCGCACGGACGAAAACAAGTCTTACATACTTAACGCCGATAATCCGACCGTGCTTGCAAATTGGGTTTGGTTGCGCACCCCCGATTGTAAGGTGCTTTCGGTAAACAGTAAAACGGGCGCGGTTGTGCTTACTACG
This sequence comes from uncultured Clostridia bacterium, assembly GCA_934278995.1. Taxonomy (GTDB): domain Bacteria; phylum Bacillota; class Clostridia; order Christensenellales; family Borkfalkiaceae; genus UBA4636. The sequence continues at coordinate 74,566 of CAKQWM010000005.1, read as the reverse complement.
AGCGATATTGCGGAAGGTGCAAACCTTTACTTTACCGAGGCGCGCGCTACCGCAAACTTCAACTCGAATTTCAAAAACAAAAGCGTAACCGAATTGAAAGACGGCGGAAACGTTGTACTTTCAACCGATACGTTGACGATTAACGGCGGTAAGGCGTAAAGGAGGTCAAAATGGCAACGCGGAATATAACCGTAACACTCAAAGTTAGACAAGACACCGCGGCAAATTGGGCGAGTAAAAACTCGGTACTTTCCGCGGGCGAATTTGGCTACGATACCACAAACAAGGTTTTGAAAATCGGCAACGGCACGACCGCTTGGGCAAACCTTGTTGCACTCAAAACCGAGGGCGGCGGCGCGTCAATCGCAATTTATGCCGCAACGGCGGCGGAGTCGGAAAAAGCCGTCGGATATACGCGCGGCGGCGAAATTGACGCCGAATTTAAGAAAATTAAAACGCGGCTTGCCGCACTCGAAGGAGGTAATTAAACTATGAACATTGAAAAAGCAAAAATCTACGGTGTAGATAAAGTCGGCTCGTCCACCCCGTCCGCCCTTACGAGGACGGACGACGCCGTCGGGCTTTCCTATACGGTCGGCACGACGGACATTGTAAGCGACTTTGACCGTTGCTATCCGTGGAGCGATATGCAAGAAGTAACCGACGCGTCGGGTAACGTATTTATCAAGATACCGAAATTTTACTCTAAAATCACGAAAAACAGCGACGGAACATACAAACACCAAATATCGGGTATCCGATACGAAGGTTTTTCAACGTTGTTTGTTGACGGCGCGGGAAACGAACTCGATTACGTTCTCGTCGGCAAATACGAAGGGAGCGGGTCGTCGGCGCGTGTGTACTCGAAATCGGGCGCAACGGTACTTGTCAATATTACTTGCGATAATTTCCGTACGGGTTGCAAGGCAAACGGCGCGGGTTATCAGCAATACGACTTCTTGATTGACCTTATTATCAAAGAATTGTGGCTCGTTGAAATGAAAACGACAAACTCACAATCGGTTATGTATGGTTATGCAAACGGCAATTCGGCGGCGGTTGCTACGGGAAGAACGGACAGCGTAAAAACCCCGTCGGGGTCGGAAGTCAGCAACACCGACGGCAAACACGCTTGCAAGTATCGCGGTATCGAGAACTTGTGGGGCAACGTTTACAAGTGGGTTGACGGAATATCTTTCTCGTCCGCAAAAGTATATGTTTGCACCGATCCCGCGTCTTACACGGCGGGTAAAACCGCGTCGCCGTACGTTTATCAGGGCGACCGTTCGTCGGGCGGCGGCTATATTAAAAAAGTTGAACCGCTCGGACGCAACCCACTTATACAATACGCAACCGAAGTCGGCGGTAGTAACACCACCTACTACGCGGATTACGCGCACGTCCTCGGCTCCGTCCTTGCCGTTGGTGGGTATTGGAACCCCGCGTCGAACGCGGGCTTGTGGTGTTGGCGCGGTGGTTACGATCCGTCGTACGCGAGCGCGAGCATCGGGGGTCGCCTTTGCTATAAACCTCTTTAAGAGAGGGATTGTCAAGGGGGATACCTCCCCCTTGGCGTCTATTCAATAGCAATAATAAAAACATAAAGGGTATTGCGCGCACTCCCCGACGCGAACGTCAACGGCTCCGTCCTTGCCGTTGGTGGGAATTGGAACAACACGACGAACGCGGGCTTGTGGAATTGGAACGGTAATTACGATCCGTCGAACACGAACGCGAACATCGGGGGTCGCATTTAATCTTGATATTTATTTAGAGCGCGCATAATCCTTGCCCCTCGGCAAAAAACACTTCACAAAGAGGGCGGTTTAGTAAGTCATTGAAAGACCGCAAGAAGATTAAAGGATATTCTATGAAAAGAGTCGGTTATTTGTACGAGAAAATGTGCGACGTCGATTTTATCAAAACGGCAATCCGAAACGCCGCAAAGGGTAAAACCGACCGACTCTACGTCAAAGCGATATTGAGTGATATTGACGGTTACGCACGAAAAATCAAAGCAATGCTCGAAACCGAAACGATAAAACTTTCGCCGAGTGAACATATCGAAATTTACGACAATTCTTGTTGTAAAACCCGACAAATCACAATACCGAAATTTTACCCCGATCAAATCGTGCATTGGCTTATTATTACGGCATTAAACCCCGTAATAACGCGCGGTATGTACCGTTATTGTTGCGGGAGCATACCTAACCGCGGCGGCATTGACGCGAAGGCTTACGTCGAAACGGCGATACGCGACGTTAAAATGCGTTATTGCGCAAAACTTGACGTATCAAAGTTTTTCGACAGCGTCCGCCCGCCGATATTGCTCGAAATGCTTAAAAGGAAAATCAAAGACGACAAGGTTTTACGCCTTATCGGTCAAGTCCTCGAAAACGGCGGCGATCATCTCCCGATCGGATACTATACGTCGCAATGGTTTTCAAATTTTTACTTGGAGGGTTTAGACCACTATATCAAAGAAGTATTGCACGTCAAATACTACGTCCGATACGTTGACGATATGGTTTTGATAGACTCTAACAAGCGAAAGTTACATAAAGCGGTTACGGCGATTGATAACTACTTGCACGGTATCGGATTAAAGATAAAAGGTAATTGGCAAGTTTGGAAACTCAACTCGCGCCCGATTGATTTTGTCGGGTATCGGTTTTATAAAAACAAAACCATACTTCGCAAACGAATATTTTTTCGGCTATGTCGTCGAGTGCGCAAAGTTGGCAAAACGGGCTACACTACCCCGCGGCAAGCAATGAGCCTTTTATCCCTTATCGGTTGGCTATCGCATATCAACGGGCGAAACTTCTATAAAAAGAACATTTACCCGTACGCACCGAAAAACAAACTTAAAAAGATTGTAAGTAATTACAGCAAACAAAACGGAGGTAATCTCAAAAATGGCAAACACAAAACAAAAAGTATTCAGCAAAGACAAGTGGCTCGAAACGGCAAACGCGGACAAGGCGGCGGGGATACTCACTCAACGCGAAATTGACGACGCTTGCGAAATTTGGGTCAACGACCTTGACGGCAAGTCAAAAGAAGAAATCGCCGAAAACAACGGCGCGTCGCTCCGCGACGAGTGGTTTGTAGAGGTGTAAAATGAACGTTTGGGCAACGATCTTAACCGCGATTATAAGTACGTCCGTCGGCGCGGTGGTAACGGCGATTGTCGGCAACTTCAAAAGCGGACACGCAAAAAACAAAGCAATGCAAAGCGGCTTGCAAAGTCTTTTGCGCGCCGAAATCATACGACAACACGAAAAGTACACCGACCGCGGCTATTGTCCGATTTATGCAAAAGACGCATTGCGTCGGGAGTATGAGTCGTATCACTTGCTCGGCGGCAACGGCGTTATCACGGACTTATACAACGACTTGATCGCGTTGCCCGAATTTCCGCCCTACCCCGACAACGAAAACAAAACGGAGGATTAAAAAATTTATGGATTGGCAAAGTATTATAATCAAAATCGTTTCCGCCCTACTCGCCACGCTTGGCGCGTGGGTTTTGGCAAAGGTTAAAAGCCTTATCAATGCCAAAATCAAAAACGAAAAAGCGCGCAATCTTTTACAAGGCGCGACGAACATTGTTTCAAACGCCGTAAAGGCTACATATCAAACGTACGTCGAGTCTATCAAAGGTACGGACGCTTGGACGAAAGACGCGCAAGAGGAGGCGTTAAAACTTGCAATCGCGGCGGCGCGTATGCAGTTATCGGCGGACGTCGAAAAATTTATAAACGACAACTTCGGCGACGTCGAAACGTGGATAAAGTCGCAAATCGAGGCAACGCTTTACGACTTGAAAAATAAGTCTTTGGAGGTGCAAAATGAAAACGGTTAAAGCAATTATGTTTTGGCTTTTGTCGCTAACGTGGGGCGCGCTTATGACGCTTTGCGGCGGCGTTGTTGCCCTTGCCTTGCTTGTAACGGGGCATAAACCGAAACGATTTCATTATTTGATTTATTTTGAAGTCGGGAGCGGTTGGGGCGGATTTGAACTCGGCGCGTTTTTCGTCGTCAACAAAAACCCGTCTTTACATATCTTGCAACACGAAAGCGGACACGGTTTACAAAATATTATGCTCGGCGTGTTTATGCCTTTTGTTGTTAGTATTCCCTCTTGTATTCGTTATTGGTGGCGCGAGTACAAAATACGAAAAGGACTCGGCAACACTTTACCGCCCTACGATCGAATATGGTTTGAAGGTTGGGCAACCCGCCTCGGCGAAAAACATTTTAATTGATAAAACAAAAACGCCCTCGCAAGAAGGCGTTTTTTATTGCTTGTCTTTTGGCGTTAGTCGTCGATATGCTCGCCGACAATCTTTATATTGCAACCGTAATTTTGCCCGTCGCTACCGCCCGTTATATCGGCGATTTCGCCGTCAAGCGTAAACCGTTCGTCGAACTCGCCCACAAATTCCCACGCAAGATCCGATTTGATACGCCCGATACGTTTATGCGTCCGCGCGTTTATGACGTCCACGCTTTCGGGATATTCCTCGGTCGGTTTATGTTTAATTAAAAGCGGGTCGCCGACATTGCTTTTTTGTATATTTTCTTGGCAATTATCGAACGTTACGCCGACCGCCTTTGTAAATATCGGAAAACTCGACGTCGTTGCGGGCGACGTTACCGCGGCGTCGCTCATTTTGATTATGTGCGGGTTTTCGGTCGCCGTATTTTTTTTACGGCTTTCAAGTGCGGCTCGTTCCGTACGCTTGGCGTCGCGATTGGCTTTTGTTTCTTTCGTCCGCGCTTTGATTGCAAACACGGTAAATACAACACCGACGGCGAGCAACGCGCAAATTATCAACGCTTGCCACGTTTGCATATTTTCGCCGTTTTCCCCTACACTACCGCCGACAACGCCCGCAAAGATAAACAACGGCAACCACGATACAATGGCAATTATAACGCGTACAACGCGTTTAAGATTATAAAACCACTTCATACAAAATCACTCCTTATTTTTCTTGATTTCTTTTTCAAGGTCGTATGCGTACATTAAAAGAGCGGTTTTGTGGCGCATATCGAAAGACTCGCACACCTTCAGCAATTCCCGCTCATATTCGGTCAAATCCCCGCCGACGTTGCACGCTACGTTTGCAACGTTGTTTGAGTTATTGTTGCCGATTATTTGTTGTACGGGTGCGTCGCGTGGTGGTCGCCCCGTAATAAGATAGTCGAGCGATACGCCGAAATATTCGGCGATTTTTGCATAAAAGACAGCCGACGGCTCGCGTTTCCCCGTTTTCCACTCCGAAACCGTTGTCGGGCGCACGTTTAACGCCCGCGCGAGGTCGCCTTGCTTTTTTCCTTGCTTTTTCAAAAGGTCGAAAATCTGTTCGGAAACCGTCATATAAAAAAGACTCCTTGAAAGATAAATTTTTCGTTTACACTTCAAGAAGTCTTGACTTTCTCGGTCGTTCGATATATAATAGTAGTACGATTATCGACGCACCGAGAAAAACGGGCGTCGTTATATCGTTAACCGCGTTATAACCGAGTCGCAAGATATGAAGTGTAATGATTGTAGCAAATCTATTATATCAAATCTTTACGGCGAAGTCAATAACGCGGCTATTCCTTTATTAAAAATCTCGGTATAACGATAAAACGCCCTCCACTATCGGAAGGCGTTTATTTTTCTCGAAAAAAATTAAAAATATTTTTTGAAAAAGTGCGTAAAACGGTTGACTTATCATAGTAACTATGATATAATATAATCACAAAGAACAAAGGAGGTGCGAATATGGACAACATAACAAAAGCCTTGCAAGACTTGGCAAAAGCGGTTGAAAGTAACGACACGGTCGAACGAGTCAAAGTTACAATAACACTTAAAAAGCCAAAGACAAGCAAGGCACAAACCAAAGCCGAGTAAATCGGCAAGGCAGAGCAGGCGGGAAACCGCCCCTCGTAAGTCCTATTTTATCATATTTTAGTCGGGTTTGTCAAATCGAAATGCCCGCGATAGGAGGACAAAATGCAAAATCAATCAAAAAGACCGTACAAAATAACCGTAATTTTAAGCGGTAGGACAAATCAAGTCGAAAATCCTAACCCCGACGGGTCGTACACGTTTAGCCCGTTCGGCAACGCTCGCACGTCGGAAAAATCGGCGATTGCCGCAACGCGACGTTTTTACTCCCTTTGCGGTTGCAAGGTCGAAAAAATTATTAAAGTCGAAAAAACGGAGGTGTAATATGACGATTGAAAAAAACGGTAAAACTTACAAGGTAGCGGAAAACGCGAAATCGTGGACGATATCCATATTAAGCGATTGCAACGTAACGGCAACGGCGAAAATATCAAAATCCGATTGCCCTACTTTCGACGACGTAAAAGCGTTTATCGCCGAAAACGACCTATTTTAACGGAGGTACAAAATGGCACGAAGTGAGGCACAAAAAGCCGCCGACGCAAGGTACGCAAAAAAAATAAACGGAAAATACAAGCCGTTTATTGTAAATCTTGATCCCGCCGAACTTGCCCGCATTAACGCCGTTATAGCGTCGTCGGGTATGAAAAAAGCCGAGTTTTTGCGTTGGGCGGTCGGCGAGTTGGAAAACAAAAACAAATAATCAAAAAAAGAGGTAAAGCGGGTTGCCCTATCGGTAGCCCGCTTTTGTTTTACGGAGGTTAAAAATGAAGGGTATCAAATACACGGCGAAAGAAAAAGAAAATGCGCTTAAAAAATGGATAGTTGACGGCGAGGACGTTTTCAAAGTCGCAAAGAAAACAAAATGCACGATACAAAGCCTTTATCGGTGGCGGAAAGCCTACGACGGCACAACGGACAGTTTGAAAAACAAATCAAGTCGCCCGCACACGCCGCACCCGAACGCGCACACACCCGAAGAAACGGCGCAGATTGCCGAAGTATTCAAATCGCACCCCGATATAAGTTACGCCGAGGCGTTGGGCATACTTCGCACCGATTACGGCTACGCGCGAACGTATGGCGGATTTTACCGCTTTTTAATGAAACATAAAATACGCCCCGTACGGGAAATAAACCCGTATATCGCAAAGCCGTACGATACGCCCGAAATGTTTGGCGTAAAAATGCAAATGGACGTCAAATACGTTCCGTTAGAGTGCAACGTCGGCGAATACAAACACGAGCGATATTATCAATATACAATGATTGACGAGGCAACACGGGAGCGGTTTATATACCCTTACAAGGAAAAAAGCGGATACTCGACCGTCGATTTTATCAAACGCGCGATAATTTACTTCGGTTATTTGCCCGCTATCATTCAAACCGACAACGGCACGGAATTTACAAACCCGAAAGGCACGGGCGAAGGCAAAGTCCACGCCGTCGATCAGTTATTAAACCGACTCCGCATAAAACATAAATTGATACGCGTTTACACACCGCGCCACAATGGAAAAGTTGAACGCTCACACCGTACCGATCAAGAAAATTTTTATAATCATTTAACCTTTTCAACCTTTGAAGAATTACGCGAAAAAATGCACGATTGGCTCGTGCGTTATAATCATTGCCCGCACTCGTCTTTACGGGATAAATACGGGCGGCGGTCGTGGATTACACCGCTACAAAAGCGCGCCGAACTTATGGAAGTTTTGAAATCGGCGACGCCCGACGCGGGTTATCGGGTTAAATTCTTAAAGAAAAAAGCCGCTTAACACAACGCAACACCACCGGCGCGCCGCGTCTATAATCGCCGCGGTTGTTTTCTTATGCCCTTTTACAAGTTAAAACAACGGAGATTGCCGCACAACACGACGGCAACCCCCTTATTTTGCCTATTTTAGGGCGTCAAAAACCCGAAAATAAAAATAATTTAGAAAATTTCTTAAAATCTCTTAAAAAACGATTGACAAAACAACATTATCCTGAATCGGGACAACCGCGAACGATACGTACCGAATTAACGACGAAGTTGCAAGAATTTTAAAGCGATTTTACTTAGGGGTTCCAATCATTATCACTAATTATTTTTGCGGGAATAAATCGGTTTTTGCTGTGTTAAACTCCCATCACCGTACGTACAGTACGCTTTCGGTCGTTTGCCTTGCAAAAACTTTAACCTAAAGAGGCGATTTCTTCGCCGCAAAAATGCTTTGCACCGAAAGAGCGTATTTTTAGATGATTTTTCGTGAGCGTAAGGGATGCCGTACTATCTGTACAGCGACCGAGCGGTCACGGAAAAGGGCTGAAAAGACGCCTTTTCGGTAATTGGTGATGACGAATGGAATCCCTACTGCTATAATATAGTAAATTGCCGAATAACGGGCTTATAGCCCTACTTATGAGAAAATTACGTTAATAGTTCACGTTGACGGAAGTCATTTTAACCCATTGCCATTCGCGCTGACCGAAGTCTTTTTTAAAATCTTTACCGCGCCCGGTAAAGCATAACAAAGTTTCTTCAAGTTCTTCTATCTTGCTTTGTTTGCCGTTTAAATAGTTTTGTAATTTAACCGTTGCGGTTTTTAATCTTTGCTTTAACGCGCCGATTCTCAAATCTTCGACGTCGAAGCCGTTCGGTCGCGCTTCGCGGTTCCACTGATCTGAAAAGGCGTCGTAAAAATCTTCTATAAGTTTGGGCAACTTTTTCATATCATTCAAAAGACACCCGAGAGTTTTTTTATCGTTTTTCCGATATGCCTCCCTTAAATTTAAACCGAGTTCGGCTTTTACGCTTAAAAGAGCGCAAAGTTTTTCCTGCGTTTTAAAAATATACGCCCATTTTCCTGCTTTTTTTGCAACTCGTTTAAGGGTTTTTGCATGACGGGAATATAAACTGCCCTGCCCTTTTACGATAAGGGTATCCAAAGTACCTAAAAGTATATCGTTATAAAGAAGATATTTGTTTGCGGTGTTTATTTCTTCTATATCGTCGTTTTCCGTAATTCTGTTCGCTGAATCGACGGTCATAAAGTCGTCTGATTTCATTCCCGCAAAACTATAAAAAGCGCGTTTGAAACCGGCGTTTATTTTATAGTCTTTATACGTAAAATAACCCGCGTAAAATATCGAAGGCATTACGGCGAAACATGAAGTTTCGGCTCCGTTATCGCCCCAGCCCGTTACTATGTAGTGTCTGATTTTGTTTTTGACGCACGCTTTTGCGGATTCCTCCATTGCTTTAAAGGAATATCGATTGTCGGGTGTAAAACCGAGCCATTTCCACGCGCTCGTTGCGAAAGCAATTTCGTTATCGAACGCTTTGTGTCTTTTGATACGCGTATCGTAATGATTTTCGTCGGTGCTGTAATAATCCCAGTAGATAAGTTCGATATCCTTCGGGACGAGGTTTTTATCGATTATATCGGTTCCGGAAGAATATTGCGCGCTTAACGTAAGCGAGAAAAACATATCCGACCACATCATGGGCTTGAATCCGTATTTTTTACAGATATCATTCACCTTTTCGAGGTGGGTTTTCATAATATCGAATCTTCCGACAAAGCCGTTTTTGTCGAGAAATTTTCCCCTTCCGACCATGTAAGCCTCGTCCATACCGATATTTATTCTTCTCGAGGAAAAACATTCGGCTATGGAAGATATCAGACTTTCGATAAATTTATAAGTTTCGTCTTCGCCGACGAACAAAATATCGTCAAGGTCTAATAAATTTTGCATCGCGGGATAGCGGTTAATCGTATTGAAATGCCCGAGCGTCTGAATACACGGAATCAATTCTATGCCGAAGTTAAGAGCGTATTCGTCGATGATTTTTATATCTTCGTGAGTGTAAGGCGTTCTTAAATAACCGAAATAAGGGTAACCTTTTACTTCAAAAGTATCCTCGGTATAGAGCATAATACCCGAATAACCCGCAACTGCAAGTTGACGAATCAGCGTTTTTAAAGTTTCTTTTTTATAAACCGCGTTTCTCGAACAATCGAGCATATAAGTAAGGTCTTTGAACTTAGGCGAATATTTTTTATGTAAACTTTCGGGCAATTTTAGTTGCGAAAGGTCTGAAAATTCTTTTAACGCCCAAAAAATCTGATGAAATTTTTCAACGGTTACCGTAAGTTTGTTATCCGAATAATCGAGCGCGATAAAGCCTTCGCAATATTTTATTTCGGTTAAAAGACCTTCGTCGGACGCGTTAAAACCGTATTCTCCGTTCAATAATTTTACCGCGCACAGCGCTTTTTTATCTATAATATTGTAATTCATTTTTCACCTTTAAGATATCGATTTAAATTAGTCTATCCCTATAGTCGAGCCTATGGCTCCGGCGTTAGAGCCGTATTCGGCAAATTTTACGTCTTCTTTTTCGTCGATAAGACTTAATAAAATTTCCTTGTCTTTGCAAAGCCCGCCGCCCAGAATAATCACGTCGGGCGCGTACGCCGTACGAACGTTATCCAAAAATACGTTGAGATAAAAAGCAAATTCTTTAAGAATATTAACAGCCGTTTCGTCTTTGGCGTTATAAAGGCGGAAAAGATCTTTTACGCCGACGGGATAATCGAATTCTTCGTCGCATTTAAGTTTAAGCGCCGTACACGACAGATAAGATTCCGCGCAACCTTTTTTACCGCAATTGCACGGTCTGCCGTTCGGCACTAATACGGCGTGTCCGAGCCTGCCTCCGTCATAGCGTTTGCCACGTATGATTTTACCGCCGGATAAAACTCCGCATCCTATACCCGTACCGAAAGTTATCATAACGACGTTCTGACTGTCGTATGCGCGCATTTCCGCTTTCAAGGCGCAAATAGCGTCGTTATCCGCCATCGTTTTTACGCCGTATTTTTCTTCTATCGTTCTTTTTATTTCGTAACCGGTAAAACCTTTCAAGTTATCTGTTGCGTAAACGCAAACGCCTGTTTCGGGGTTTATGTTGCCTGCCGATGATACGCCGATTGCCTCGACGTCAGAAGAAAACAGTTCGTCTATAACGGCAAACATGGATTGCTGTATAGCCGTTCTGCCTATATTTCCGTAAGTCGGACGAGAATATTCTTTTACCGTTTTTCCGTCTTTTATAAGCACGCCTTTTATGGACGTACCGCCGATATCTATACCAATTTTACTCATTTTTATACACCGTTTTAAGCCTTACGTCGGCTTCGAATGTGCGCCTCCACGGCATTTCGGCGTAAACGCTTAATACCTTTTCGGCAAGTTTCGGATAATTTGCAGTCATAAATTCCTCTGTTTTTTCACTCGCTAAACGCGATACTTTTCCGACTTTGCCGTCGGAAGAATTATCTGTAATGCCGAGCGTCGATAACAGATTTTGTCTTACGTACTCTCTTGCGTAATCCATAAAGCCCAAGTCTTCGTAGTATCTGTGAAGCAGAAAGTTCTTATTATTGTTTTCGTCCTTGCCTATAAAGTACAGTATCGCCTCGCATATAGCCGTACCGAGGGTGTTAGAAGAAGTATTCCACCCCGCGTACGCGTGTATTTTAAGAAGTAAATCGGCGGCGTATAAAACGTCGATAAGTTCTTTGTCCGCGCCGTTACAGGTCGCTACGTCGCCTACCGCAACGATTTTGCCGATGGAAAGCGCGTATTTTATATAATCTATAAATTCGGCGAGGTTTCTTTCTATATCGTAGGCCTTTGCGTATTCTCCCTGACACTTATTATACATTCCCGAACCCATGTTTATCGCAAGTAAAATATCGGCTTCGGGAAGCGAATATACCCTCGTCCCGCCCGCCGCGAGAATTTGATATTTTACGGTTTCGTCAAGCATTCTGTCTTCGAACCACGGTACTACCGTTTCCGCCTTTTTTGAAGCGTATTTGACGTAAATTTTAGGGTTGTATCCGAAAAGTTCGTTTACCGCGCGGGCAAGCAAAGTTAAACCCGTGTCGTCTGCGGACGGATACATTGCGGTTTTTAAATGAAGAACGTTCTCTTTAAGATAACTTCTTACGGTCATCTGGTTCATTGCCGTAAAACCGTATTCGGCAGAGTCGTCCTGAGGGACGATAAAATAATCGCATACGCCGTCTTTAATAAACTCGAGATCTCGCATCAGAACGGAAAGATTTTTATTTCTTCTTTCAACGTAATCGTTAAGATATTCGGGTTTAATAAAAGCCTTTACCCTGTCGAAATCTTTTTTGTCTTCTTCGGTAAGAAGCCCCGCACTTTCGAGATGAGAGTATTTTCCGTATAAAAAAATTTCGGCGCCGCACTCGTCGTAATAATCGGGTTCCTCGTCGGAAAGAGAATAACTCGGGCAACGCATTATTAGTTGAAAAAGATACAACTTGGTTTTCGGGTTGATTTTTCTCAGTTTTTTGATGACGTCGGCGCGGTTAATAAGTTCGCTTACGGTTTCGTGATGAAGCCTTGACGGAACGATACCGCCGTATATGAGAGTATCCATTGATACGACGCAGGCATCGGCGTCTTTTGCTTCGCGTAAAAGCCATTCCCCGATTGCGGTTACGTCGCCCGCTTTCTTTTTATCACCCATAATCGACGTCGGCGGAAGTACGAGATTATAATCCGCTTTCGGCATCATCTGCGGATAATTGTAGTTGCATGGTCTTTCGTCAAGCGGAAGAAATACGATTTTTTTCATAAACTACCTGTTTAAATTTATTATAAATTACCGTTTATAGATTGTCAACCCTTCTTTTCTCTTATTAACGCAACATTAATGTTAACGTAAAGGGTAAAACCAAGTCTTTACAAAGGTATTAGTATGATATATTGTATCACATTTTTCAAAAAATTCAATGATTTTTGAAAAAAATATTCAAAAAATATTTTATATCTTTAAGTTGAGGAAATTTTGCATTACCTCATTGTTTTTCATTGCTTTTCAATCCCGTGTGTGCTAAAATTTCAGCGTAAAATAAATTATATGAAAACGAGGCGTTTATGAAAACTTTCACCGTCAATCTTAACGAATTATACAACGTAAAAGGAGGCGCTTTGACCGCTTATATTACCGAATCGACTTCCGACCAACCTTCCCTCGATTTTAAACGCCCCGCCGTTATTATAGTCCCCGGCGGAGCCTACTGGATGGTAAGTAAACGAGAAGCCGAACCCGTCGGTAGTTATTTTATTTATGCGGGATTTCAGGTTTTTATTCTTAACTATCTTTGCGCGCCGGACGGAGTTAAATATCCCGAACAACTTCACGAACTTGCAGCGGCGTTGGATTACGTAAAGAAAAACGCCGATGCGCTTGCGGTCGAAAAAAACAAAGTATTTGCGGTAGGTTTTTCTGCAGGCGGACACCTTGTGGCAAACCTTTCCGTAAATTATTTAAAAGCGCAAAAAGACATGGGAATAGTCGATTGCAAACCTACGGCGACGGGGCTTTGTTATCCCGTTATTTCCCCCGAATATAAGCACACGGCATCCTTTGACAATTTGTTGAAAGGCTATAATGACGACGAAAAGAAACTTCTTATCCCCGAAGTAAGCCTTGATAAAATGGTTACGGCGAATACTTCCCCCGCCTTTTTGTGGACTACCGCGGAAGACGACGGGGTACCGCCGATTAACGCTTTGAGATACGCCGAGGCATTGTCAAATTGCGGCGTACCGTTTGAACTGCACGTGTATCCGCACGGTTGGCACGGGCTTTCTAATTGCGACGAAGAAGTAAACCCTTCTAAACCCGCCTTTCTAAAAAAGAATTCGCAATGGATTTCCGATTGCGCAAACTTTTTTAAAGAATTTTAATTTTCGTTTCTAACGGTAAAAATGACATTTTTCCTTTTGCCGTTCGTTATTTACCGGCGTCATACCGTTGAATTTAATTAAGGGTTGTTTTGCGCAAGTATGCAAAACAACCCCCTTTTTAATCCCGATTTTTGATGAAAACTAATCCTCGACTTCTTCAATAGTCTTAAATTTTATTTTATATTTAATTGATATACTTACTACGGCAAAAATTCCCGCGATTAAAATGAAGGGCAACATATACCGCACAATTGCGGCGATTCCGGGACGTATGACAAGCAGGATAAGATACGCCGTAAGAAAAAACGCAATCGATATTGCAAACGAAATCAAAGTATATTTCAAATTGAATTTATATAGGTCTTTCAAGACGAACAATTCGTCGTTTTTGACCGTTTCCGCGTTTAACGTTTCAAGTTTTTTGACGTGCGCTTTTGCCATCGAGCAATAAACGAAGGAAAGAACGGGTAAAATAATAAACAACATTAGCCCAAGCGTCGTTTTTGAATCGAGCGTTTTGTTAAGGATAAGCCCGGTTACTACGTATATCGGTAAAAAAACCAGTAAACAAATAACTCCGGTTTTAGTATATTTAATCCTTTTGTTATACCTTTTTATCAAATATTCGATTTGTTTCATTTTTTCTCCTTAGCGTCCCGTTATATTATACTTAATATAAATCGTCGGACGCCATCAGTATGATTTTCAACGTTCGTAAAATACGGCGCAAAGCGTTTTTAAGGAATTATCGCCCGTCCGTACGTTTATGTTTACGCTACTAAAAAATCGCGTCAATCGAGCGTGAACGACATTTCTACGGGGTTGTGGTCGGAAAATTCAAATCCGGTATCTATTACGTTACAATAAGACACTGTAACGTTATCCGAAACTATAAAACTGTCTATCGATACCACGAATTGTTTTTCGTTATACGGTCCGTCTGCGTTACGGCAAGTGGGAACGGGCTTTTTCGGATCGAACGGTTTTTTCAGCGACAGCCCCGTGTTTAAAAGAAATTCTTCCTTAATGGGTTGCGCCCAGGTGTATTTTTCTCCGTCAACGCCGAAAACTTCGGAACTGTTACCCAAAACGTCTTTATTGAAATCCCCGGCGCAAATTACGTAATCGCCGCCGTCATATTTGGATTTCATGTCCGCAACAAGGTTTTTAAACTGCTCGTCGGCAATTTTGCCGTCGGAAGTATATGCGGATAAATGAACGTTATATACGTATAAAGTTTTTCCGTTTGCCACGGGAGCGGTCGTTATCGTGTAACAGCGATCCAGATCCATATACTTTCCGAAGCCCGATTCTACCGGCAAACTTCTTCTTAAAGCGGTTGTAATATTAAATTTTGAAAGCGTCAGAATACCCGCCTTTGCCGAACCTAAAGGACTGTGAAAAGGATAGATAAGATACGGGCTGTTATAGTTTTCGGCGTAAACGCTCGAATACTCCTTAAACGCCGTTTTATACATTTCAAGTTGATTTACGTTATAACTTCTGGTGGCTTTTACGTCAACTTCCTGTAAAAAATTTATATCGGCGTTATTTTTCAAAAGTAGGGCTATAATACCGTTAACGGTATTATTTACCGATTCTTTCGACCAAGCCCTGCCTTCCGTACCGCCGTCCATAAAGAAGCCGAAATCTTTGGTATAAGCGCCGAAACCGGTATTATACGATACGGCTTTATATGGTTTTTTCGTTTCAACTTTCATCGTCCGGTTATTTTCGGGCGTAATGGAAAGATTATCTTCTATCCTTTTATAACTCAAAAGATAATAAGCAACGTATATTACAACGACAAGTATCAGGCACAATATAACCGAAAGAACTATTTTAATGATTTTTTTCGCTATTGACATTTCAGCCTCCGTGTGATTTACTGCTTACATTATAACATAATTTCTTTCAAAGTAAATAGGTTTGCGAAAATTTCATTTTTTTTATTTTGCAGACGGAAAAATTATATTAGACAAACAAAAAAAGGCTTGCCTCCCTCTATACGGGAAGTAAGCCTTTAAATTTACGGTTTAGCCTTCGACTTTCGATAAAAGTTTAAGGTCGATACCTTTTTCGCCTATTTTGATGATTTCAACGTTTACCTTATCGCCTATCGATAAAACGTCTTCAACCGAGTTGACTTTTCTGTCGGTTCCGAGTTTGGAAATGTGAATCATACCGTCGTGTCCCGGGGTGAGTTCGCAGAAAGCGCCCACTTTGGGAAGTATCCTTGCAACGGTGGTCGAGAACATATCGCCGACTTCGAGGTCTTTTGCGATAGACATAATAATGTCTTTGGCGCGTTCGGCGGGTTCGATGGTTTCGCCGTAAGAAGCGATGAATACGCTACCGTCGTCGTTGATATCGATTTTTGCGCCGGTTTCGGCAATAATTTTGTTGATGGTCTTTCCGCCGCTTCCGATAACGTCTTTAATCTTTTCGGGATTGATGGTAAAGGTCAAAATCTTGGGCGCGTATCTGGAAAGTTCTTTGTTGGGTTCGGGAATACATTCAAGCATCTTATTGAGAATGAAATGTCTTCCTTCGTTAGCCTGTTTTATAGCCTGACGCAAAACGGTTTCGTCTATACCCTTGATTTTAATATCCATCTGAATGGCGGTAATACCTTTAACGGTACCCGCAACCTTGAAGTCCATATCGCCGAGGAAGTCCTCCAAGCCCTGAATATCGCTCATAACGGAAACTTTACCGCTTTCAACGTCCTTGATTAAACCCATCGCAATACCCGCAACGGGGCGTTTAATGGGAACGCCTGCGTCCATCAAAGCCATTGTGGAACCGCAAACCGATGCCTGCGAAGTAGAACCGTTTGAAGACAATACTTCGGATACCACGCGGATGCTGTAAGGAAATTCTTCCAAAGAAGGAATAACGGGTTCCAACGATCTTTCGGCTAAAGCGCCGTGACCGATTTCGCGACGACCGGGACCGCGTAAGGGTTTTGCTTCTCCTGAAGCGTAACCGGGCATGTTATAGTGGTGCATATAACGTTTTTCGACTTCGTCGTCAAGACCTTCGAGTTTTTGTATATCGCCTACCGTGCCGAGCGTACAGGTGGACATAACCTGCGTCATACCGCGGGTAAATACCGCCGAACCGTGAACTCTCGGTAAAATGCCGTGTTCGCACCAGATAGGTCTGATTTCGGTAAGTTTTCTGCCGTCGGGGCGAACGCCTGCATTAGTGATTTTAGCGCGTACTTTTTCTTTGGTAATGTAATAAAGGGAATCCTTGATCTGACGGACGACGTCGGCTTCGGAAAGGTTCAAAGCGTCGAAACCGTTATAATCTTCGGCGGTGAAATGTTCGATACATTCTTTTTCGACCTGGTCCTGCCTGTTTTGGCGTTCAAATCTGTCAAAAGTATCAAGCGCCCAGTCGAGTTTTTCGGAAGCGTATTCGCGCACCTTTTGGTCGAGTTCTTCCGAAACGTGGTAAAGTTCCATTTCTCTCTTGGGCTTACCGCACGCTTTTACGATTTCTTCAACGAAAGCGCATTGTTTTTTGATTTCTTCGTGACCGAATAAAATTGCGCCGACCATTTCTTCGTCTTCGATTTCCTTCGCGCCCGCTTCAACCATCATGATAGCGTCCTTCGTGCCGGAAAGGTTTAAAGCAAGGGTGGATTTTTCCCTCTCGGAAACGGTTGGGTTTATTACGTATTTGCCGTCAACCATGCCGACTACCACGGCGCCGGTAGGACCTTGGAAAGGTATGTCCGAAATGGAAAGAGCAATAGAACTGCCGAGCATTGCGAAAGGTTCGGGGGCAATGTCGGGATCTACCGATAACGCGGTTGCTACGACCGTTACGTCGTTAAACAGCCCTTTGGGGAAAAGAGGTCTTATAGGTCTGTCAATCAACCTTGAAGTCAAAATGGCTTTATCGCTCGCCCTGCCTTCCCTTCTCTTGAAACTACCGGGAATTTTGCCGATAGCGTACATTTTTTCTTCGTAATCCACGGAAAGCGGGAAAAAATCCATACCTTCACGAGGGGTTTCGCTCATCGTTGCGTTTACCATAACCATGGTTTCGCCGCATTTTACGATGCACGAGCCGTTTGCCTGTTGCGCGTACTTACCTACGTCAACGGTAACTTTTCTACCGCCGATTTCGGTTTCAAATGTCTTGTGATTTTCTAACATGTCGTCTCCTTATAACTACTTTACTCTGTTTATAGAAACGAAGAACAAGCTTGTCCTTCGCCAAAATATACGAATTGAAAATATACGAACGCCGCGCGCGGTTTCCGATATCTGCTATTTAACCACGCGTATAAACGGAAAAAAGCGGTGTCGAATAGAAAAATCGGGGGCAATACGCTACTGCCCCCACACTTAAACTTATTTTCTGAGATTAAGTCTTTTGATAAGGTCTCTGTACTTCTCGATATCTTTGGATTTGAGATAGTCAAGTAAACCCTTTCTGCGACCGACCATTTTCAACAGACCGCGTCTTGAATGGTTGTCGTGTTTGTTTAACGCCAAATGTTCGTTAAGATGATTGATACGAGCCGTTAAAAGAGCGACTTGTACTTCAACCGAACCGGTGTCGTTTTCATGAACGCCGTATTCTTTGATGAGATTTGTTTTTACTTCTTTTTCCATTTTTTTACTCCTTGGAAATTATAAATTCGCTTTAAACCGAGACGCCGACCGAAGAAAATCGAACGCCTAAGTCAAAGTACTCTAATATATTAACAAATAATTCGTCTTTTGTAAACAGTTTTAAACCCGATTAGCGCATAAACAGCAATTTTTTTTGTTCTATTAGTTCATCTACTCTCTTTAAGTAGGCATCGGTGTTTTTCGGCGCGCCTATACGGGTTATTTTTTCAAGATTTTCAACTCTTTTTGAAACAGCGTTTGCTCCGTTTGCCAAAATATCGGTGGTTTCCTCCATTATATCGACGTTGTAAATACATTCCTTGCCCTTTTTGGCGTATCCCGTGTTTTCAAGGTTTCCCGCCATGTATTTCTGACGATATAAATAGTACGGATTATAACCGTTTGTCGCAAGATATTCGTGAGCAAATTCGACCATGTCGGAAACTTCGCCGTCGGATAATCTGTCGGTGGATTCTTTAAGTTTTGAACCGCTTTTTAAACAAAGTGTGTGAACGGTTATGTTTTCGGGATTTAAAGAAACAGCCGTTTTAAGGGAATTTTCAAAGTCGTTTTTAGTTTCGCCGTAAAGCCCCGCAATCAAATCCATATTGACGTCAAAGCCGTATGACTTTACGAGTTCGTATTTTTCAATAACGTCTTTGCTCGTATGTTTTCTTCCGATAAGTTTTAAAGTCTTGTCCGAAAAGGTTTGCGGATTGACGCAGACGCGCGTTACGCCGAAATCTTTCATCGTTTGCAGTTTAAATTCGCTTATGGCGTCGGGGCGACCGGCTTCGACGGTATATTCGGTCATCTGTTTTCCTAAGCCTGAAAGAAGTTTATAAAAAAGTTCGTCGCTTAAAGCAACGGGCGTACCGCCTCCGATATAGACCGCCCTTAAATTTTTTATAAGCGATTTTGAAGCGTCGATTTCATCCAAAAGTCGGTCTATATACTCGTTAATGCGCTTTTCTTTGGAAATTTCGTTTGAAATGAACGAGCAGTAAGCGCATCTCGACGGGCAGAAAGGAACGGAAATAAAAAGGTCGGAATTATCAGGATCAACGCTGTAAATCCCTTTTTGCGTTTCCAAAATTTTTGCGATAAGTTCGGTTTTTTTATCGCTTACGAGCATGATTTCTTTGAAAAATCGTTCAAACCTATCGCCTTGTTTATAAGCAAGTTTAGTAGGTCTTATTCCCGTCAGCGCGCCCCAGGGTAACTTTATACCCGTAAAATCAGAAAGCGCTTTGTAGGCTGCTAATTTTAAAAATCTTTTTTTGAGACGCTTTTCGTCACGACTGTCGGAAGGGTTATAATCGTAGAGGTATTCGTAAGACCTGTTTTCAATCGAAACCGAAACGGAAAAGGTATCGTAATTAAATTTTCCGTTAACCGTAATTTCGCCGTCGAAAGAAACGAACTCTTTTACGACTTCTTCTATATCCGGATAAAATTCAGTATAATTAGTATTCAGCATGTTCAATATAAAACGGATTAAGCATGTATTCTTCTAAAAGGTCCGTATCTCTGCCGTGTCCGGGATGCACCGTATAGTTGAGTTGTTCCTCGGAAAATAGGGCTATAAGCCTGTTAATCGAACAAATCATATCGTCTTCGTTACTACCCGGAAGGTCGGTTCTTCCTACCGTATGATAAAACAAAGTGTCTCCTGAAAACATTTCGTCTTCTATAATAAAGACGACGGAACCTTCGGTGTGTCCGGGCGTAGATAAAACGTTTACCCTGATTCCTCCGAAGTCGTATTCGCCTTCGTCGAAAGTTTTATAATCGAAAATCGGGTTATATCTTACTCCTGCGTATTCTGCGAGCGTTCCCTCTTCGGATTCAAGCCCTTTGGCGTCTGAAGTCGAAATATACACGGGGATGTTGCGATCCCTCGCGCTCTTTACTCCGCAAACGTGATCGAAATGATTATGCGTCGATAAAACGGCAACGGGTTTTAAATTTTCACTTTTCAAAACTTCTTCCGCAACCGAAAAGTCCGCCCCGAGGTCGATTATCAGGCAATTTTTATCGTCCTCGGTTACGATATACATAAATGAATCAAACGGTTCGTTTTTAATTTTAAATACTCTCATATTAACCTATAGTACGATATGCGTCTAAAACTTCGGGGTTATCGGTAAGTTTTTTGATGAGCATATCGAGATCTTCTTTTTTATTTAATCTTATGGTCATATCGGCAAGACAGAAATGATTTTTGGCATCGATTCTGCCGTTAAAGGAAAGAACGAATAACCCGAGCGCCAGACAACTTGACGATACGATTGCCATAAGCGGGGCTTTTTCGGTGGCGGTGACTTTCAGCGATACGACGTAACTTTCACCCGATTTACCCGTCCATTCGGCGGGTAAAATTCTGTCGGGATCTTCGTGTTCCATATTAGGACAGTCCGCTCTGTGGACGGTTACGCCTCTTCCCCTCGAAACAAAGCCTATGATGTTATCGCCCGGAACGGGATTGCAACAACCTGCGAAACGTATCAACAGCCCGTCAACGCCTTTTATCGTTACGTCGCCGCTCATGTGCGAACGTTTTTGAGTAAGCAGATCCTTTGACGGAATTTTGTCGGAAACGAGAGGCGTTGCCTTCTTTTCGACGTCTATAAATTTGTAAATTACCTGTTGAGGCGAAACGGCTCCGCAACCGACGGCGGCGTACATTTCGTCAATCGTGTTAAAATTAAGTTTTTCCGACACTCTTTCAAAAGTGGCGTTCGTAAGCAACGCCGAAAAGGCGTAACCTTTGCTTTTCGCCTGAGCCTCGAGCATGGATTTACCGATTTTGATATGCTCATCGACCATCGTGCGTTTAAAAAACTGTTTTATTTTTGCGCGCGTAGAGGTGGAATTAGCGATTTTCAGCCAGTCCCACGAAGGACCTTTTGAATTTTTATTCGTAATAATTTCAACAATATCGCCTGTCTGCAAATTAGAGTTTAGCGGTACAATCTTACCGTTAACCTTTGCTCCGACGCATTTATTGCCTACTTCGGTATGAATTTTGTAAGCGTAATCGATAGGCGTTGCGCCTTTGGATAAACTGACTACTTCGCCCTTAGGCGTAAAAACGAGGACTTCGAGGTCGTAAATATCGCCTTTTAAAGATTCGACAAACTCGGTTGATTTGACGCCCGGTTGCCATTCCATAACCTCCCTTATCCAGGAAAGTTTTTTATCGAAACTGTCTTCGTCGGCTTTGTTCTCTTTGTACTTCCAATGCGCCGCGATACCGTATTCGGCTGTTTTGTGCATTTCGAAAGTTCGTATCTGAATTTCAAAAATCTGACCGAAATCGGTAACGACGGTCGTATGCAGACTCTGATAAAGATTAGGCTTGGGAATAGCGATGTAATCTTTGATTCTCCCCGGTATCGGCGCCCATTTTTTATGGATTTTACCTAAAATTTCATAACACTCGTCAACCGTTTCGACAATTACCCTGATGGCGCTAAGATCGTAAATCTGATCAAGCGTTTTTCCTTGGTTTTTCATCTTTTTATAGATTGAATAAAAGTGTTTTCTTCTGCCGATAACCTCGCCTTTTATGTCGGACGAAACCAAAATTTCTTTAATCTCGTTTATAGTTTCGTCTAAAAATTTCTGTTTTTCCTCTACGCGGTTATTTACGTTATTTTCGAGATATTCGTAAGCGTCGGGATCGAGATACTTCAAACATAAATCCTCGAGTTCGCATTTGATGTTCGAGATACCGAGCCTTCCCGCAAGCGGAGCGTAAATATCGAGCGTTTCGTTAGCCATGGCAATCTGGCGGGTTTTCGATAAAAAATTAAGCGACCGCATATTATGCAATCTATCCGCAAGTTTAATGATTATCACCCTTATATCGTTTGCCATGGACACGAAAATCTTTTTAAAATTTTCGGCTTGTTCTTCTTTTTTTGACTTAAATTCGATTTTTTCGAGTTTAGTTACGCCTTGTACGAGGGTAAGTATTTCATTGCCGAACTCACGCGAAATATCACCTTCGGAAACCGAGGTGTCTTCAATGGTATCGTGTAAAAACGCGGCGCAAATTGTACTGAAATCCATGCCGAGGTCGATAAGGATTTTAGAAACGGCGCAAGGATGAATAAAGTATTCTTCGCCGGACGCCCGTTTCTGCCCGTTATGCGCGTTTTTCGCAAAATAAAAGGCTTTGACAATAATCTGGCTTTCGTTTTCCGGATACGTTTCTTTAATTTGCTCTATAATTTCGTTTTCGTACATAGGCTAATTGTGCAATTTTACCACTTCCGTATAAATTCTGGAAGCGTCAAGACTACTTTTTACGTTCTGGTTATATCTTAATTCTCCGTTGATAAAGGCAAATATACCGAGTTCTATGAAAACTTCAAGAACGAATACGGTTTGATATTTATCGTAACCGATATCGCAATTTTTAACAAAATCAATCGAGTTTTCCGCCGGAGCGCGATTATACTTGACAAGACGACGGAACATTTCCGTAAAAGTATCTTTGGAAACGTCGAGTTCTTCGTACTTAAAAGCGCGTCTTTGCCGATTGATTAAAGTTTCGGTTACGTCTTTATAATAATTGACGTTACCTAACGGTCTGTCGAGATAGACAATTTTTTTGTAACCTACGAAAGGTTCTTCTTTCAATGCGACCACTACGTTGTTTACGAGATTTTTACCCGCGGTTTTATATAAATATCTGTCGGTTTTTTCCAACGTGTCGAAATGGTCGAGAGTATCTACGTTATAACAAACGTAAATGGTACCGTAGTTGCTTAAAAGCGTGTCCGAAACGACTTTTTCGGTCATTTCGTCGGATATATACAGATAATCGTCGTTATCGTTAAGGGCTGTAAGCAGGCTTTCCCTGAAACCGCATAGTTTGGTTCCCGGAGTTTTTGCGATGACGTATTCGACTTCTTTAACGTAACCTTTTAAAGATTCCTGTTTGTTGAAAACGGAAACGTTAGATTCGAAAATAATATGTTTTTCAAACGGCAAATCAAGCATGGGACGACTGTCCGACGCGTTGAAATAAAGCATTTCTATATAATCGGTATGAATCGATAAATGCGGTGAACCTACTTTAATGGGCGCAGATTTCGTGTTACGCGTCGATACGGCAAACACGGGACGCCTGTTAGCGGTGCCGAAAGGTTCCAGACGATTCAATTCTTTTGCGAGTTTAAGAGAAAATTTATCGGTAATCAGAATATCCGCAAACTTTTCGGGTTTGAAACAATCGTAAGAATATTTTTCGTTAACGTAATTTTCAAGCGCTGTTTTAAACTTGGGATAGTTTTCCGCGTCGCACGTTATACCGGCAGCCTGCGCGTGTCCGCCGAAGTCGGAAAGATATTCCTTGCACGCGGAAATAGCCTCGAAAATGTTTATAGCCTCGATCGATCTTGCCGAACCGTGAAGTTTACCGTTATTGTTGACGAAAAGTATTACGGGGCGGGAAAACTCTTCCACGAGTTTGGACGCTATTATTCCGACCAGCCCTCCGTTCCAACTATCGTCTTGCATTATGATTATTTTTTTATCGTAAGAAGTTTTGACGAGTTTATCTCTGGCGCTTTTATATAAGTTTTCGCACTCGGTCTGTCTTGACTGATTATATGCGTTAAGTTTTAAGCAAAGTTGCTCTATAAGCCCGTTATCGGACGAAATCATCAACTTTAAAGCGGAATCCGCATCGCCCATTCTGCCGGCGGCGTTGATTCGCGGAGCCAGCACGTAGGCTAAGTTTGTGGAAGTGATTTCCCTTAAATTCGATATTGCGATAAGTTCTTTTACGGCGGGAGAACAATTCCCCTGCTTAATAAGATTTACCCCTTCAAAAACTATATCACGATTTTCGCTTACGAGCGGCATACTGTCGGCAATGGTCGCTATGGCGGCAAAATCGAGATATTTGTACGCTCTTTCTCCTATGAGCGCGCATGCGATTTTAAACGCCACGCCCGCCCCGCATAATCCGTCAAAACCGTATTCGGACGGGATTTTGCAATTTATCGAAAGAGTATCGGGAAGAACGTCCGGAAGTTCGTGATGATCGGTTACTATTACGTCAACGGCTAAATCCTTGAGATATTCGACCTCGTCGTATCCGCTTATTCCGCAATCGACGGTGATAACAAGCCCCGGCAGGTATTTTTCCATAACAAAATCGATATTTTCCGTCGATAACCCGTAACCGCTCGTCCTTTCAGGCACGAACGGCGCGGCGTTAATACCGTAATCACGAAGGGCAAGATACATTATAGCCGTAGCGCAGATACCGTCGGCGTCATAATCGCCGTAAATTACTACAGACTCGGAATCCTCTTTGGCTTTTTTAATTCTTTCGACAGCCTCTTTGACTCCTTTTAGTTTATAAGGATCTATAAAGTGATGTTTTCCGGGGTTGAGATAATATTTTACGTCTTCGTCATCGACGATTCCTCGACTGACAAGTATCGCCGCGGTCTCGGGAAAAAGATTGAACCGCTCGGAAATTTCACGTATTAAGTTGTCGTTAAGGTTATCTATACGAAATTTCATGGTTCGCCTTCCCTTTCAAGTCGAAAATGTTTTTATTTAGATACTGCCGATACGGTTTGATAAAAATTAAAGAAAATACGGCGGACGAATACAAACCCGCCCGCCGAGATATATTGTTTCAATCAGGAATTTTCTTTCCGCGCAACTCCGCCGGAAACCGCTTTTTTATTGGTTTTTGCTTTTTTGCCGATCTTTCTGAATTGAACCCACAAAGCGGGAGCAACCATAGTCGAAGAAACGGCGCCCGCAACCAGACCGAAGATAATGGGAAGAATGAATTCCTGAATATCGGTAACACTCAATATTACGAGGAAAACTACCATTATAAGGGTGGTAAGCGTGGATAAGACCGTAACGGTAAGCGTACTCATTATCGATTCGTTTGCAATCTGAGTATTGGTAAGTTCCGCCGAAGTGGTCAGTTTCAATTTTGCCCTTACGCGGTCGAAAATAACGATGGTTGCGTTGATAGAATAACCGATAATGGTTATAACCGCCGCGATAAAGGTAGAGTTGATGGTAATATTGAATATAGACATCAACGCTATCATCACTATTACGTCGTGAGCAAGCGCACAAACGGCAGCCAAAGCGCTGCTGAAAGTAAACCTTATAACGATATAAATAAGCATTACCGCGATTGCGACGACGATTGCCCAGATTGCGGACTTGATAAGCGAATCGCTTGCCGTCTGACCTACCGCGTACGCTTTAACGCTGTCTTCGCCAAGACCTAAATGCAAATCGTCGTTGGCGTAAGTCAACAATCTTCCGCAAAGGTCTTTATCGTTTCCGCTTTCAAAGATTTCTTTCATGAAGCCGACTTCGTCGGTAATGGTCTTACCGTAACGTTCGTAACTTAAACGGAGTTCGTAAATATAACCTTCGGAAGCGTTGGTTTCCTGAATTTGCCCGTTAACCCTGTAACCGTCTTTTTCGATAAACTCGGTCAACTTTTTCTGATTGTCCTCGCTCATCTGCTCGTCGGCGGTGATCTGTATGGTCGCGCCGCCGGTGAAGTCTATACCGAAGTTTAAGAAAGTGTCGTTATTTGCGACTCTTACCACACCGAAAACTATACCGGCAATTACGACGGCAACGAAAAGAATGAGAACGTATTTGAATTTTTCTACTACTTTAGCATTTTTGGGAAGTTTCAACATGATTATGCAACCTCCTTTTGCAAGTTAAAGAATTTTTCTTTGTTTTCGGAAAGCGGATACATAACCTTCAGGAGCCATCTGGTTACAAGAATATCGGTGAACAACGAAAGGACGATACCTACGAGTAAGGTAATCGCAAAACCCTTGATCGTACCCGGGCAAAGAATCCACAAAACGATTGCAGCCAAAATGGTGGTTACGTTGGAGTCGATAATAGTCCATAAAGCCGTTTTAAAGCCTGCGTCGAAAGCGGTGTTAACCTTGCCTTCCTTATACGCGGATTTGATTCTTTCAAAAATAACGATGTTGGCGTCAACCGCCATACCTATCGACAAAACGATACCCGCAATACCGGGAAGCGTTAATTGTACGTTGGGGATAATGGCAAGGAATATAACGTAAAGGAACGCGTACAAAATAAGAGAAATACTCGACGCGACGCCCATTCCGCGATAAAATACTATCATAAGCAGGAATATAACTATCATAGCAATACCCGCCGCCATAACGCTCGTGTTGATTGCGGTTTCGCCGAGCCTTGCCGAAATGCTTCTCGATTCGCTTATTTCGTACTCTATGGGCAAAGTACCGCTTTTAATTACGGACGCGACGGATTCAGCCGAATCGTAATCTTCAAAGCCGGTAATTTCAGCCGATTTGTTGGTAATCTGCTCTTTGACCTGAGGTTGAGAAACCAAAGTATCGCCGAGGTAGATATACATCTTGTTGTCGCTGCGGTCTTTGATTATTTTGGTAGCGTTACTGAATCTTTCGATACCTTGCGTGGTAAATTCAAGCACTACGACGTATCCGTTATTGTTATCGTAACTTACGTAAGCGTCTTTAACGTCGTCTTCGCCGTTTAAATATTCGTGTTTTGAATCGTCCTGGAAAGATAAAGTACCCGTATTACCGATGATTTGCAAAATTTCGTCGGCGTTATCTACTTCGGGAACTTCTACCCTGATACGGTTGCCGTCCTGTCTGGAGATAGTGGCTTCGGTAAAGCCCTTGTCGTCAAGACGGGTACGTAAAATTTCCATTGCGCTTTCAACCTTCTGATTTGCCGTTGTAGCGTCGTCGGTATCAACCTTCGGCGTTAAAACTACGTAATAGCCGCCCGATAAATCGATGCCCTTTCCGATAAGGCTGATTATCGAATTGTACTGCTTCGTTTCGCCTACGGGAAAACTTGCAAAGCAAGCGACGCCCACAAACACAAGCAAAACGAACGTAAGCACAAGTACGACTATTGATTTCTTCTTGCTCATTATAGCCTCCTGATGTTTAGGTAAGTCATATAAGGTCACGCTTGTCCGCGTGACGCGAGTAAAGGGATAAAACCGCTTTATACACGCTTTTATATTATATTATTTTAAATGAGATAAGTCAATAATTTTAAGACACTTTTTCGCATTAGAAAAGCAAAAAGTGCAAACTTTCACCCAAGGTTTGCACTTTTTTTACAATATCAAGCCCGTTCGGGCGTTTTTCAGGCTTATAAAAGACCTTTTCGGAAAACAAATCAACGTTTTTTGAAGTTAACCGCAATAAGCCCAGACAATACGCCTACGATAACGCAAAACAAAATATCGAGAAAAAATCTTCCCGCCGAAAAGCCTCCGCCGATTAAACACATTATAAGGTTTGCGGTCGCTCCGTACAATAAACCGGTACCCGCGCCGAATAAAGCGCCTTTTTCTTTAACGCCGAATAAAGCGCCTATAACTACGCTCCCCGCCTTTATTACCTGATTTACGGGGCGAATAACCGCCGCAGACAAACTAAAAGTTTTTACGATAAAAGCAAAAATCAGTTCGAGAATAAAAGTTACCGCCAAAGCAATAAACACGCCCGAAAGTAAGTTAAGTAATTTTTTCAAAGAAAAGCCTCCGCATAAATCTTTCGATTAAATATATGCGGAGGTTATCGTTAAAATGTTTAAAAAAGTTTCGTTCGGTTTGTAACTTAAGAACGGTGATTATTCGGATTTTTCTTCCGAATTTTCGGCTGTTACTTCTGTATTTTCGGATTTTTCTTCCGAATTTTCGGGAACGGCTTCGGTGCAAGACGCGGTTTCTGCGGATGCGGTGTCGCATTCGCAAGCGTCTTTAGTCGAGTAAATATCGTCGAGAGGCTCCTCGGAAGGCGATATTTCGTAAACGGCGCGTTTTTCCACGGTTACGTA
The DNA here is from genome assembly GCA_934278995.1 of uncultured Clostridia bacterium. Classification (GTDB taxonomy): domain Bacteria; phylum Bacillota; class Clostridia; order Christensenellales; family Borkfalkiaceae; genus UBA4636. The sequence continues at coordinate 46,336 of CAKQWM010000005.1, read as the reverse complement.
ACTGAAATGATCGGCATCGCCCGTTTTTAACGTAACGGTGTCTTCGGTCATAGACACTATTTCACCCATAATAAGCCCGATGGTTTTTACTTTTGAACCGACCGTCATACGAGCCATTTTTTCTTCGTATTCCTTTTTCTGTTTTTTGCTTCTCAAAAAGCCCGGAACAAGCATTACCACCAACAGTAAACCGAGAACTACCCAGATTATCCAGGAAGGTAAGCCCGGTTGAGCGGGACTCGAACTCGAACCGCCGGTTGCGGATTCAGCCAAAAAGTTAAGTATATACATTGTTTACTCCTTTTTATTTTTTATAATTGTAACAAATTTAATAAGATATGGCAAGTCTTTTGCACGCCTTAAAAAGGCTTAAACCTTGTTTTCGTATCCGGAATAGAATTCTTTGACAAAATCCTTCGTATATCCGCCGATAATCGACTTTCTCAAATCCCTCATAAGTTTAAGAAGGAAGGTAGTATTGTGAAGGCTCAAAAGCATTCCGCCGAGCATTTCGCCCGTGTTTATAAGATGACGAAGATAGGCTTTCGTGTAATTTTGACAGCAATAGCAGTCGCAGTTATCGTCAAGCGAAGTAAAATCTTCTTTATACATGCCGTTTCTGACCACTATTTTGCCGTGAGAGGTAAGCGCAGTGCCGTTTCTTGCGATTCTGGTAGCCAAAACGCAATCGAACATATCAACGCCCCTCAACACGCCTTCTATAAGACAATCGGGACTTCCTACGCCCATCAGATAACGCGGTACGTTTACGGGAAAATAAGGATACATTACTTCAAGCATTTTATACATCAGGGGCTTGGGTTCCCCTACCGATAAGCCGCCGATTCCCACGCCGTATTCGGCGTACGGAACGGTTTCTTTGATGCTCGTTAAACGCAAATCTTCATATAGATTGCCCTGAATTATCGGAAATAACGCCTGACTATCGTTTTTATGGTGTTTGTAGCAACGGTCAAGCCAGTTCAGCGTGCGCTTCATGGCAAGTTCTGCGCTTTTGTGATCGACTCCGTATTCGCTGCACTGATCGAATTGCATTATTATGTCGGCGCCGAGATTGTTTTCTATGTCGATAGCCTTTTCCGGCGTTATAAAATGACGACTCCCGTCAACGTTTGACTGAAACGTTACCCCGTCGTCTTTAATGTTGTTCAGTTTTGCGAGAGAAAATACCTGAAACCCGCCGCTATCGGTCAAAATCGGTCTGTCCCAGTTCATAAATTTATGAAGACCGCCCGCTTTTTTTACGATTTCGTCGCCCGGTCGCATGTAAAGATGATAGGTGTTTGAAAGTATAATCTGCGCGCCCGCCGTTTTAAGATCGCGCGGGAATATTCCTTTTACGGTCGCCTGAGTGCCGACGGGCATGTAAATCGGCGTTTCGATATCGCCGTGCGGCGTATGAAATACGCCCGCTCTCGCGCCCGTGTCGGGATCTTGTTTTATAATTTCGTAGTAAAATTTATCCATAGAGTTTTTTTAAGCGTAATTTATAAATTGTTGCTGTAAGAAGTGAATTGCGAACTTGCGTTCGCGTAACAATCCCTCCGTCACGGCAAGCCGTGCCACCTCCCTTTACACAAAGGAGGCTGAAAGGAACGTGAATTGCGTCTTGCGACGCGTGAATTGACCTCACGGTCGTGAATTGTTGCTGACACAACGTGAATTGCTCCCGTTGGTCGCATGAAAGAAGAAAGGCTTCACCCTGTGGGAGAAGCTGGCTCGTAGAGCCTGATGAGGGTGGCTATATATAATCTTTCCAACCTCATACGCTTCCCAACCTCATCCGTCATTTTCTTGCGAAAATGCCACCTTCCCCTACCAGGTGAAGGCTGACAAGGTAGTGAATTATATAGAACACCTCATCCACCGCAAGCGGTCCCCCTTCCACCTCGGTCTTACGACCTTCGGGCTACGGATACGGACAACACACTGTGTTATCCGTTTAACGCCTACGCACCCCTACCAGGTGGAGGCTGACAAGGTCGGTGAATTTATAAGAAAAGACAGGCGTCGCCGAAGGAAAAAAATCTATACTCTTTTTCCACCGCCATATTATAAAGTTCTAAAATTTTATCTTTACCGACGAGAGCGGCGACGAGCATAATCAAAGTTGATTCGGGCAAATGAAAGTTGGTAATCAAGCCTTCGACGCATTTGAATTTGTAGGGCGGGTAAATAAATATTTTAGTGTCGCCTTGGGTGGCTTTTACAAAACCGTTTTCGTCGGCAACCGATTCGAGCGTTCTTACCGACGTCGTGCCGACGGCGATGATTCGTCTTCCTTCGCGTTTGGCTTTATTTATTATTTCCGCGTTTTTTTCGTCGATAGTAAAATATTCGGAATGCATGTCGTGTTTTTCGACGTCGTCAACCTTAACCGGTCTGAAAGTCCCCAAGCCGACGTTCAACGTTACTTCGGCAAATTCAACGCCTTTATTTTTCAAATCTTCGATAAGTTTCTCGGTAAAATGAAGCCCCGCCGTGGGAGCCGCCGCGCTACCTTCTTTTTTACAATAAACCGTCTGATAACGGGTTTGATCCAAAAGTTTTTCTTTTATGTAATGCGGAAGAGGCATCTCTCCGACCTTTTCGAGAATGCTTTCAAAAACGCCGTCGAATTTAAAACGGATAACTCTGCCGCCGACGTCGGTGTGGCTTAAAACCCCGAAGGAAAGTTGGTCGGAAACGGTAAACGTCGAACCGTCACGGGCTTTTTTGCCCGGTTTTACCAAGACTTCCCAGTCGGTGTAGTTCAGGCGTTTAAGCAAAAGTATCTCGATTTTTCCGCCGTTCCGGGTTGTTGCGTATATCCTTGCGGGATAAACCTTCGTATTGTTTACTACGAGTAAATCACCCGATTTCAAAATATTTTTTATATCGTAAAAATGACCGTGAGTAACCTCTCCGGTTTTCATATTGTAATGTAAAAGCCTCGAAATATCTCTCGGCTCGACGGGCGTCTGAGCGATGAGCCTTTCGGGTAAATCATAATAAAAATCGCTTGTTTTCATCTTTGCGTTTGTGTCGTAAATCGTTTCGTTCCCATTAGTCTTCTTCGTCGAAAATAGTTATCTGCCGTTTTAAGGGCTTTAATCCCACGTGCTTGTATCCCGACGGCGTCAATACTCTTCCTCTCGGGGTTCTTGCAATAAAACCGAGTTGAAGCAGATACGGTTCGTAAACGTCTTCAATCGTTCCGGAATCTTCGTTTATGGTCGCGGCGATGGTTTCCAAACCCACGGGACCGCCGCCGAATTTTTCCGCCATGGATCTGAGAATCTTTATATCGATAGAGTCAAGCCCGAGTTCGTCTATTTCAAGTTTCAGAAGGGCTTTTTTAGTGTCTGAAAGCGTTATCGCGTCGTGTCCCGACACGACCGAAAAGTCACGAATACGTTTTAACAGTCTGTTCGCTATACGAGGAGTGCCTCTCGAACGTTTGCCGAGTTCTAAAGCGGAATCTTCGGTGATTTCGGCACCTAAAATATTCGCCGAACGGCGGACTATTTCGGCAAGTTCGTCAAAATCGTACATTTCAAGCCGACACATAACGCCGAATCTGTCGCGTAGAGGCGACGACAAAAGCCCCGCCTTAGTAGTTGCGCCTATCAGAGTAAACCTTTTTAAAGGAATCTGAATATTTCTTGCCGAGGGACCTTTTCCGAGAATAAAGTCAAGCGAAAAGTCTTCCATGGCGGGATATAAAATTTCTTCCACGTTACGGTTTAAACGGTGTATTTCGTCCACAAAAAGAACGTCGCCTTCGTTTAAATTCGTAAGTATCGCGGCTAAATCACCGGATTTTTCTATTGCAGGCCCGCTGGTTACTTTTATTGCCGTACCCATTTCGTTGGCGATGATGTGCGCGAGAGTGGTTTTACCGAGTCCCGGAGGACCGTAAAGTAAAACGTGGTCGAGCGCCTCGCCTCGTATTTTTGCCGATTGCATAAATACGGCAAGGTTGTTTTTTACTTTTTCCTGACCGACGTAACCCTCCATCGTCTTCGGTCGAAGTACGTTTTCGGCTTCGTCGAAAGAATTTTTTTCGGGCTCAAGTATCCTTTCCTCGTCGTCTTTTACGGACGTAATAAGATTGTCGTCAAACATTTTTTATCCCCCAGCTGAAGTTATCTCGCAAAATATTTTAGCGCGCCCGTTATGAGGTCGTTCAAAGTTTTGTTTCCGTCCGCAACGGAACGGCTTACGGCGTCGCTTGCATCGGCTTTGGAGTAACCTAAACTCATAAGAGCCAGAACGGCGTTTTCGCCTTCCCCGCTTACGATGATTTTTTCTATCGGCGTTACCGAGGGACAGGAAACTTTCTGCATTGCCTCGCGCAGTTCGACGATTATTCTTTCCGCGGTCTTTTTGCCTAAACCCTTGATTTTAGACAGGCTTTTTACGTCGCTCGACGCGATAAATATGGCAAGGTCGTTAAGACTCGTGCCGGATAAAATGGCGATTCCCATTTTAGGTCCTACACCGGATACGGTGATAAGTTGTAAAAACATCTTTTTTTCAGCCATCGTATCGAAGCCGTAAAGATACATTCCGTCTTCCCTCAGGGCAAGATAGGTAAAAGCCTCGCCTCCCTCGTTTTCGATGAGGCGGGCGTACAAGGAAGCCGAGCAGGTTATTTCGTAACCCACTCCGTTAACGTCTAAAATAACGACGTTGTCTTCGTAATGCAAAAGTTTTCCTTTAACGTATCCTATCATTTTTTATGTCCTTTTTTGAAAATTCGCTCTTAAATTTTGCTTTATTTAATGCCGAAAGGCTTTATTTAATGCCGAAAGCGGGAGAAAACCTGTTAGTGTTAAGATGTGTCAGCGCAACCGCCAAAGCGTCAGCCGCGTCATCTGGACGCGGTACTTTTTTCAGCCCCAAAAGGCTTGCCGTCATAATTTGTATCTGCCTTTTTTCAGCCCTGCCGTAACCGGTCAACGCCTGCTTTATCTGAAGCGGAGTGTATTCGTAAAGTTTTTGGCATCTTTTATAACAGGCGACTACTATAACGCCTCTTGCGTGGGCAACGTTTATACCCGTAGTTATGTTGGTATTGAAAAACAATTCTTCCAGAGCGATTTCGTCGGGATTAAATTTATCGATAAGCGCGTCGATAGCCTTTTCTATCAAAAAAAGACGTTCGGGAAAGGTCATTTCCTTGGGCGTTTTTATGACGCCGTAATCAACCGCCGTTTTAATATTTCCGCTTTCTTTAATCACGCCGTAGCCTATCGTCCCGAATCCCGGATCTATACCTAAAACAGTCATTGCGAGTCGCTTCCTTGTAGTCGCTATCATATAATTTAAACTATATTATACACTAAGTTAGCAACGTTGTCAACGCAAAAAGAAGGATAAACCGCATTAAAGAAGGATAATCGGCGTTTATAATAAAAGGCGCAACTGTTAAAACTCGTTAAAAACAGCCCTATAAGCCGATTATCGACCAAAAAACCGCGTAAAAACAGCGTAAAAAGCGACGGCGCGCAAATAAAGACGACAGGCGCAACTTTCGTTACGCCTGTCGAAATTAAGGAGAAAGTTTTTGGGGGAAAAACTTTTAGTGTGATTAAATTTATGTAAAGATATTTAATACTGCTATTAAACCTATTTACGACTACATTTTAGCACCTAATTCGCTTTTTGTAAAGTACTTTTGTGTTGATTTAGTAAAAAACATTTGATATTTTGTGAAAAAGTGTCTTTAACAGGAAAACATTTTAAACAAAACTAAGGTTTCTATCGGTCAGCAAACGCTTTGCGGGTAAAGAACGAGCGAGAAACGACGATTTTTATATGCTTAAAAGAATTTGTCGGTTAAAAAAACGTTACAAAAAGGGTTGACGCAAGATGCGACAACCCTATATACCTCCGACTACTTGAGAGGCTTTTTCGTTGGTTAAATTCAATCGACGAAAATATTCGTTCAATCGCAAATATAGTCCTCTGCCGTATTCGGATTATTAAAACGGCAGGTCGTATCGGCGTTATATCCCCGTTAAAAATCAAACTCGTTGACTTTACGCGGGTATATATAGGTTATCCGCGCTTATATCTGCTACCGTTGTAACAGTAGTTTGCCCGATTTTTCTTTCAATATACAAAGTTCAGACTCTTTTTTACAGGAAATTTAAGGAAAAACTTCGGAAGCGATTTTGCAAAATATAATAATCGTCGATTATTTTTGATGTTTGTTGACGTTTCCGCAATACGGACAAACGCTTTCTTCGGTGGGCTTCGTTCTATAGTTTGCGCCGCAACCTTCGCATTTTACGTTGATAATTTCTTCCTGCTTCGACACGTTAAAATTAGCGTTAAGCGACTCACCGTCGAATAAAAGCCCCGCAAGATATCCTTTGTCGATACATTTTTGAACGTAACCTTTTATCGTTGCGGGCTTTTCGGATAAATGAACCGCAATATCGTTTACGTTATAAATATGTTCGGTTTCGACCGCATAAACGACGCGCCTTATTTTTTTTGCTTCGCCGTACGTAATCCACGATATAGGCATGCAATAAAAGCCGCCGGCAACGAAAACTATTCCGAAAACCAAAACGGCGGTGCTTTTGCCGGCCGCCAGAATAATCATAGGAATACCGCCGACGAACAATACGGTTAACACAAGCGAAAGTATAAGCAGAAACGTTATTTTAGAACTTGCTTTTTTCATATCGTTACCTCAAAAGAAGTTTACGCAATGAATTATACCACACGAAGACACGATTTGCAATTATTTTGAACGAAAAAAGCGCAACCGAGCGGTTACGCCGAAAAATTATTTTCTTATTCTTCTTCGTCTTCTTCGGGAAGGTCAACGTTGTGATAAACTTCCTGAACGTCGTCCAAATCTTCCAAAGCGTCGATCATTTTTTCAAAAGTCTGCGTCTGCGATTCGTTTAACGTGATTTTATCGTTTGGAATCATCATGACTTCGGCTTCTAAAAATTCGAGATTTTTTGATTCGAGATATTTACGAACGTCGGAAAACGCGCCGGGGGCCGTTCTGATTTCAAAAACGTCGTCTAAAGCGATGCAATCGTCCGCACCCGCGTCCAGAGCGTATTCTATAAGCGTATCTTCATTAAGATCGGGAGTTCTTGCGATGACAATAACGCCCTGATTAGTGAACATGAAAGAAACGCTTCCGCTCGTACCCATGCTTCCGCCGTATTTATCGAAAATGTGTCTTACTTCGCCGACAGTCCTGTTTTTATTGTCTGTAAGAGTATTGACTATAACCGCGCTGCCGCCGACTCCGTAGCCTTCGTAAATCAAAGTTTCAAAGTTGACGCTACCGAGTTCGCCCGTCGCTTTCGCTATACTTCTTTTAATATTGTCGTTGGGCATGTTAGCCGCTTTGGCTTTCGCTATAACGTCGGCTAATTTGCTGTTTAAGTTAGGATCGGCGCCTTGTTTTGCCGCAACGGCGATTTCCCTGCCGATTTTGGTAAAAATTCTGCCTCTCGCCGCATCCGCTTTGCCTTTTTTTGCCTGTATATTGTGCCACTTGCTATGTCCTGACATAATTACTCCTTGTTTTGATTGAATGTAAGTTGATATAGTAAAACAGATGCGGAAACGCCCGCGTTTAAACTTTCCATTTTATCGCTCATGGGAATTTTAACGAAAGCATCCGAAAAAGTTCTTACCCTTTCGGATAATCCTTTGCCTTCGCTGCCTATCGCAAGGCAAAACTTTCCGGAAGGTTTATAAGTAAAAACGTTTTCGCCGGTCATATCTCCCGATATAACGGTAACGCCGTTTAAACAATTAAAAACTTCATCGTAAGTTCCGTCGTGAACGCTTACGTTAAAAATACCGCTCATGCTCGCGCGTACGGCTTTGGGCGAATAAGGATCCGCGCAATTTACCGTATAAACGTCTTTTATGCCCAAAGCAACCATGGTGCGGATAATCGCGCCGACGTTGCCGGGATCTTGAACGTTATCGAGCAAAACCGCGTTGTAAAGTGGGGCTATAAGCCTGTTTTCGGGTTTTTTTATAACCGCAACGATACCTTGCGGCGTAACGGAATCGCAACAATAATCGGCTATTTGTCTGGTTACGGTAATTATTTTAAAATTGCCTCCGATATAGCCTTGTACCGTTTCGTCGGTACCGATTAAGGCAACAATTTCCGCCCCGAATTTAACGGCTTCGCGCACGGACTTTTCGCCTTCCGCAAGATATAAGCCGTATTCGTCACGATACTTTTTGTCCTTTAAAGAAACGAGTTTTACTATTTCCGGATTCTTCCGTGATGAGATTTCCATAAAATTAAACGGACCGCTTAAAAAACAAGCGGTCCTTTTTTAGCCGATTACGCTAATTTAGCCTTAACCTGATCGCAGAGCGCGGTAAAGCCTTGCGCGTCGTTGATTGCCATATCGGAAAGAACCTTTCTGTTAAGGTTGATACCTAAAACGGATAAACCGTGAATAAAGGTGCTGTAGTTCAATCCGTTCTGACGGCAACCCGCGTTGATACGGGCTATCCAAAGTTTGCGGAAATCACGTTTACGAGTTCTTCTCGAAACGTAAGAATAGGTTAAAGACTTCATTACCGCCTGACGGGCAACACGGTAAAGTTTACTCTTCGCGCCAAAATAGCCTTTGGCAAGTTTCAATATTTTTCTGCGTTTTTTAACGCCGTTAACTGCTCTTTTAATACGCATTGTCTGATACCCCCTTGATTAAGCCTTGTAAGGAATCATGTTCCTTATGGTCTTTTCCTGAGCGTGAGATACGTAAGTACCGCTTCTGAGCCTTCTCTTTCTTTTGGTGTTCTTGTTGGCAAGTTTGTGGCGATGACCGACACAACTTCTTTTAACCTCACCCGACGCGGTGAGATTGAAACGCTTCTTTGATCCGCTGTGGGATTTCATTTTCGGCATAATCCGTGCCCTCCGTATATACTAAATTTTTTTACTTTTTTATGCGCCCCGAAAGGCATTTGATTTTTATTACGCTTTTTGCGGCGCGAGAATCATTAAAATATTTCTACCTTCAAGCAAAGGCTTCTTTTCCATGACGCCGTAATCTTTGACGATTTCAAAAAACCTGTTCATTACGTCAACGCCCATGTTTGCGTGCGCGTTTTGTCTGCCGCGCATTCTTATGGAAACCTTTACTTTATTGCCTTGCTGTAAAAACTTGATCGTCTGCTTGGCTTTGACGTTAAGGTCGCCTACGTCGATAGTCATTGACAGCCAGACTTCTTTAAGCTCGATTACCTTCTGGTTCTTTTTCGCTTCCTTCTGCTTTTTTAAAAGTTCGAAGCGGAATTTACCGTAGTCCATAATCTTGCATACGGGCGGATTCGCCTGCGGTGAAATTTCAACGAGGTCAAGATTTGCCTCTTCCGCAATGGCAAGCGCAGATTTGGAACTCATTATCCCGAGTTGCGCGCCGTCCGCGCCGATAAGTCTTACTTCGGCGTGTCTTATCATTTCGTTGATGTTGTTAGAAACTTTAATTGTTAGCCCCTCCCGGCAATATAAAATAAAAATCGGGCTTTCCGCATAAGAAAACCCGAAAAAATTACATAATACCACTTAAACAAGCCGTTTGTTTATTATGTACCGCTTCGAAAAACTGGCGGTGAGAAGGGTAACTTCTGCTTCAAGCGTCATTATAATAACACTTATTTTCGGCTATGTCAAGCGATTTTTAACGATTTTTATCCGAAATTTGCCCGAAATCAGTCTTTATAGACTACTTTATCTCTGTCTTCGACGTAAACTTTTTCGATAAAGTCGTTTAACTTCATGCTTCCGAGTTCGCCTTCCCTTCTCGATCTTACCGAAACGACGGAGCCGTCTTCTACTTCCTTGTCGCCGATAATCAGCATATAAGGAACTTTGTCGAGTTGAGCGTCTCTTATCTTTCTGCCGATTTTTTCGGATCTCGTATCGACTTCCACGCGGATGAGTTTTTCTCTTAACTTATCGGCAATCTGCCCGACGTAATCGAGCGCTCTGTCGGTTACGGGCAATACTTTGACCTGAACGGGCGCAAGCCACGTCGGAAATGCGCCTGCGTACTTTTCGATAAGCATTGCGAAAACCCTTTCGTAGCAACCGATGGAACTTCTGTGGATAACGAACGGGGTTTGTTTGTTTCCGTCCTGATCGACGTAACTCATTTCAAAACTCGCGCCGGCGGCAAAGTCGAGTTGAATGGTGATAAGCGTATCTTCCTTTCCGTAAACGTTCTTCGCCTGAACGTCGAGTTTGGGACCGTAGAAAGCCGCTTCGTCTTCGGCTTCGACGTAGTCAAGCCCAAGGTGATCTAAAATCTTCTTCATCAACGCTTCGGTTTCGTTCCACGCCTTGTCGTTGTCGATATATTTGTCGTTACCCTTACCGCGTTTTGAAAAGCGGTAAGATATATCGTCTTCCATACCGAGGCATTTTAAGAAATAAATGCTTAAATCGAGACACTTTTTAAATTCGCTTTCGATCTGATCGGGCGCGCAAATAATATGACCGTCGGAAAGAGTAAACTGACGAACACGGATAAGACCGTGCATTTCGCCGGAAGCCTCTTTTCTGAGTAAAGTTGCCGTTTCGCTGAATCTTACGGGCAAGTCGCGGTAAGATTTAAGCCCGTTTTTATAAATCTGATATTGAAAGGGGCAGGTCATAGGTCTTAGCGCAAGAACTTCGCCTTCCGCGTCGGGATCGCCTATTACGAACATTTTGTCCCTGTAATGATACCAGTGACCTGAAATTTTATACAGATCGCTTTTTGCCATGATAGGCGTCCTCGTAGGCATGAAACCGCGACGTTCTTCTTCGTCTTCGACGAATCTTATCATGGTTTGCATAACCTTTACGCCTTTCGGCATAATGAGCGGTAAGCCCTGACCGATTACGTCTGACGTCATAAAGTAACCTAAATCTCTGCCGAGTTTGTTGTGATCGCGCGCTTTGAGTTCTTCCTGCTTTTTGACGTATTCTTCGAGTTCGCTCTTTTTTTCAAATGCGGTGGCGTAAATACGGGTAAGCATTTTGTTCTTTTCGTTACCGCGCCAATAAGCGCCCGTAACGGACGTAAGTTTAAACGCTTTGATTCTTCCCGTCGAAGAAAGATGAGGACCTTTACATAAATCGGTAAAGGCGCCTTGTTTATAGAAAGAGATATGAGCGTCGTCCGGTAGATCTTTTATAAGTTGGACTTTATAAGTTTCACCGTAACCCTTCATAAGTTCTATCGCTTTATCTTTGGGTAGTTCAAAACGGGTTATGGGAAGATTCGCCTTGATTATGGCGCGCATTTCTTCCTCTATTTTATTAAGATCCTCCTGAGCGATGGGGGTTTTGAAATCGAAATCGTAATAAAAACCGTTTTCGATCGTAGGACCTATGGCTAAAAGCGCCGTAGGATATATCGTCTTGACCGCCTGAGCCAGAACGTGAGAACAGGTATGACGATAAACGTCTAAACCCTCTTTGTCTTTAAGCGTGTAAAAGTTTACGGTTGCGTCGGCGTCTATGACGGACGACATGTCTTTAAGTTCGCCGTCAACGCCCGCGACGACGGCTTCCCTTGCCAAACCCTCGGAAATCGATTTCGCAACGTCGTATAAACTCATAGGATTTGCGAATTCTACTACGTTTCCGTTCTTTAATGTGATTTTCATGATTGCTCCTTAAACGTATGTAATCGTTGTATTTTTCAAACGTATTTTATCGTATTTTTTATAAATTGCTTCGGAAAACCTCGTTTTGCATAAAAAAACGTCCTTATGCCCGAGCATAAGGACGATAATATACCGTGGTTCCACCTTATTTTACAGATAAACTGCCTTAATTTACGACTTTTAGGCGTCGCGCCCCACGCTTCCGAGTGGTTTCGCTTGTCGGTATCCCTTACGACGCTCACAGCCAAGGCGCCGCTCTCTTTAAGTCTTCCCGAGGTTACTTGTCTCGAAATATGCGAGATTCTTTTATTGTCTTAATTATAAACGTTTATAATTTTTTGTCAACGATTTTTCAATCGATTTCGCTCTTTTTAAAAAATATTTTATCCCCGAAAAAACCCGACAGATATTTTTTATCCTCATCGCTTATATCCGAGGAAAGTTCCACTTCGGAAAATCCCGAAAGAATAACTTCCCTTGCGACCGAACCTTTTTCTATCTTTTTTATAAGCGCGCTTCTTTGCATACGCCGAAACCTTCCGTCATATACCTTGTCGCCGTAAACGTAGGCGCGACGACCGTGTTTTTCGCAAACGATGTACGAAACGAATTCGATAAGTTTGTCTTTCGTAAAATACGAAGGTATATAAGTTACGATTTCGGCCCACTTTTCTTTTAAGGGGCGAAGTCTGAAATTAAAATAGCCGTCTATCGAAAAATCCCTCAGATCTATTCCGCCGGATAAAACGTATCGTTTATCTTCGTCAAGGTCGGCGGCTATAAGCGACGCCATAAGCATTTCGTAGTCGATCGCATCAAGCCCGCCCGTCCTTATATAGCGGGTAAAATAGTCGTATTTATAGTTTACGGCGATAACGTCGGCTATTTTATCGGTAATCAACTTTTCCGCCGCCGGAAAATTTTCGTCGGGTATTGACAAATTAAGAGTAGCCCTTTCGTTTTTTATTTCGGTGAATACTTCGCAGTTTAATTTTCTCAATTCATAAAGCGTCGTGTTTACGACGTAATTTATATTTTGCTTTTTAGAAGCCGTATCCGATATTTTATAATTCATTTCACTCATATTTTACGTAACCGAACGTTTTTCATTTATGGAAAATTTACACAGTCGTTTGTTTTCCCTCTTAAAAAACGGAATAAACTTTCTGTATATAAATTTGTAAATTTCGGAAAAAGCCACTATCGAGGCGCACACGGCGCTTATTTTTATAATCGTTATTCCGTCGAGTTTTACCGTACCGAAAAATTCCGGTACGAAGGTTATTATCGCAATATGCAAAAAATATGTCAGAATTATCATAAAAATAAGCAATTTGTTTTGCGTAATTCCTTTAAAAGCAGATTCCGAGGTTACTTCACGACAGTTTACGGCGTTAAAAACCTGAAAAAATACGAACATAGTTATAACTACCGTTAATTGTTCGGTTTCATCGACGTTTAAAAAGTTGAAAAACCGTTGCGCCGTAACGACGAGGCACATAAAAAGAGAATGTAGCCCTATCCTTAATAATATTTTATTATTTAAAATATCGTCGCTTCTTTTTACGGGCTTTCTCGACAGGTACTTAACGCGACGCATTTCAAGCCCTAAAGAAAGCGCGAGCGGTCCGTCCATAATAATATTCAGCCACAAAAGACAGGTGCTTGAAAACGGACTGTCAAGCCCGGTTAGCAAACTTGCTATTATTATCGTCATGGACGCAAGATTTACCGTTAGTTGAAACATGATGAAACGTTGAAAATTAGAATAAACGTTTCTTCCGAACGAAATTGCTTTCAATATGGTCGAAAAGGAATTGTCTAAAAGCACGACGTCGCTTGCCTGTTTCGTAATTTCCGAACCGTCGCCCATCGCTATGCCGATATCGGCGTGCTTAATGGCGGGCGCGTCGTTTACGCCGTCGCCGGTTACGGCAACGACCTCGCCCGAACTTTGCAGTGCCGTTACCACTTTTAACTTTGTGCTTGGCGTCGATCTTGCGATAACGGTAATAGATTGAATTTCTTTTTTAAGTTGATTGAAGTCGAGTTTTTCTATATAATCAGCGGTTACTACTTCGTTTTCGTTCGCCGAAAGCCCCGCTTCGAGGGCTATGCGCCTTGCAGTTTCCTTGTTGTCGCCCGTAAGCATTTTTACAGCGATACCCGCTTTACGACAATTTAAAACCGATTCTTTTACGTCATCTCTTAGTCCGTCGGCGATAACGGCAAATCCGTCAAAACCATAGGAGCCGAAACTACTCGACGCAAACGCGATAACCCTTGCGCCGCTTTCTTGTTCGGACTTGATTTTTCCGATAATGCTTTTTCTTTCGGCTTCCGATAACAGGCACTTATCGAGAACGATTTCGGGCGCGCCTTTTAAATAAATTGTCTTATTTTCACCCGCCGTTTGCACGGTTTCCATATATTTAATCCGAGAAGAAAAGGGCGTTAACGGGCTTATAGCCCCTCTTTTGCGTATTTTTTTGTAATCGTAACCGCTTTTTTTGAGCGCTGATAACAGAGCAAGTTCAGTGGAGGAGCCGTACTCTTTTACTTTGCCTTGTTCGTAAGTTATCTCTGCCGTAGAGTTAACCGCGGCGTTATAAACGACGGCTTTTGACTTTATGTTATCGGGTAAAAATTCGCCCTCTTTCGTAACGACTTTTATAATGGACATTTTATTTTTCGTAAGCGTTCCCGTTTTGTCGGTACAAATAACGCTTACGCAACCGACAGTTTCGGTTGCGACGAGTTTTTTTATGAGCGCGTTGGATTTTGCAAGTCGTAAAACGTTAAGAGTAAGCGAAATAGCAACGGTCGTCGGAAGCCCTTCGGGTACCGCCGCGACAATCAGCACGATAGACTCTATAAACAGATTCTGAACCCCGTCGAAAGTTATTTCTTGCGAAAAAGCCAACTTGACAAAAGATAATATAAACACGAAAAGCGACGAAACTATTCCGAAAATCGAAACCATCTTGCCGAGTCTTTTAAGTTTTTCGTTTAAAGGGGCGGAAATCGATTTTTCCTCCGACACGTTTTCGGCTATTTTGCCTATTTCTCCGTTATCGCCGACGGCGGTAACGACGTATGTTGCCTCGCCCGCGCTTACGTAAGTACCCGCGTAAACGCAATTTATTCTGTCGCCGAGTAAAGCGTCTTCGCCTAAAACGCAGTCGGCTTTCTTTTTTACGGCAAGACTTTCGCCCGTCAAAGTGGATTCGTCCGTTTCAAAATCAACGCAAGAGATAAGTCTTCCGTCGGCGGGGATTTTGTTTCCCGCTTCCAGAAACACGATATCACCCACTACGATTTCTTCTTTTTTAATAAACTTAATTTCCCCGTCTCTTTTTACTTTTACTACCGCCGACTTATCGAATTTAGACAAAGCCGAAAAAGCCTTCTGACTTTTTCCTTCCATTACTACGGTTAAAATAACCGATACGGCTATCGCTATAAAAATACCTAAACATTCGTAAAAATCGCCTTTTCCGTTTTTTAAGTATTTACCTGTATTTACGCCCGCAGTTATTATAAAAGCAATTAAAAGAATAAGCATCATCGGCTCTAAAAGTGCGCCTATAAGCCGATTAACAAAGGATTTTTGTTTTTTTTCGGTTAAAACGTTCGCGCCGAATTTTTTTCTTTTCGCGTCAACTTCGTTATAAGATAATCCTTTATTTTCATTGACCGACAGGCTTTTTAAAACTTCTTTTTCAGACGCGGCGTAATAAATCATTTTCATTCTCCTTTCGTTTTTCGATTTCTAACTCTATGTATATTTTGAAAGAAAAATAAAAATAACCCGACTTTATCTTTGATAGGATAAAGTCGGGCGTAAAACTCGTTTGTTTTCGTTATTTCGTCAAATTCCGACGAAAATTATTTATCTTTTAATTATTTATCTTTTTCGTTAAGGTCGGCTTCGGCTTTTTCAAAAACCTTGTTTGCGTAAAACAGGTCGAATTTATCCTGTTCGTCGAAAGCGCATAAAGGAGAATTGCTTTCGCCTGCTTCTTCCAAAGCCGCTTTGGTATGTTCTTGCTGTTGTTGCGAAGTAAAACTCGGACGGATTACGTACCTGATAAAGTCAAATTCCATTACTTTGTCTTTTTCATCGACGAAAACGATTTCGTTGACCTTCATCTGATCGATAAAAGTAATTTTAAGCGTTTTACTTATAGCGCTTGCTTTTATTTTATACCAACCGTCGGAATTTTTCAGAAAGTTTTTGCTTACGGTAACTTTGGACAAGTTCGAGGAAGATCCGAAAACGTAGCCGATAGTGGTTTCTTCGACCGCCATATCCGAAACGTTAAGCCAGATTTCTTTAATGTTGCTTTCTTTTAAGGTAACTTCGAGAAACTGAGTCATTACGTCGTTTTCATCGTTTGACGAAACGATTTTTTTAACCTGCCAATATGAATAACCGGTTTTGTTGCAACCGACCGAAAGACATAGAGCGAAACAGCATATAAGCGCCAAAGATAAAGATATAAATTTTTTCATTGTTTGCCTCCGTTTTGAACGTTACAGTCGGGGGTTTTTGCTTTTACCTTACCGTCAACGTTCGTAAGTTTTGCGAGTTTTTCTATTTCCTGTAAAAAAGTGGAAATATCTTTAAAGGAACGATATACCGATGCAAATCTGACGTAAGCGACTTCGTCTATCTTCATAAGCCCCTCCATGACCATTTCTCCTATTTTTTTGGAAGAAATTTCTTGCTCCATAGAGTTATAGACCTGTTTTTTGACGTCTTCGACGAGTTCGTCTATCCTGTACATGGGAACGGGACGCTTTTCGCACGCTTTGATTATACCGCCTTTAATTTTGTTGATATCGAAAGCCTGCCTCGTTCCGTTCGATTTAATTACCAGAATCGGTGTGGTTTCTATGGTTTCGTAGGTGGTAAAGCGTTTACCGCAGTTGACGCACTCGCGCCTTCTTCTTATGGAATCCCCTTCGTCAGAGGTTCTCGAGTCGATTACTTTACTTTCTTTGCATCCGCAATAAAGACACTTCATATCGTACTTCCTTATAATTTTAGCACATCGCAATTTTTTAAGCAATTATTTTTCGGGCGTAACGTCAAATAGTAAGCACGTAAAACGCATTATTAGCGCCGATTTAGACATACTGCTATTATGTTGACGTTATTACAAATTTTGTTCGTAGTGTATATTCTCGCCGTAAACGCTTACGGTTACGTCCTCGTTTATATAACCAAGGACAAGGAAACCGAAAACACCGAAAAAACGGGTTACGGAAAGTTTCTTATCGCGGGAATACTCGGCGGAGCGCTCGGGTTATTCGTTGCAATGTTCGTTTATAAATTCAGACTCGACAGCCTCGTTTTGATGGTTTTTATGCCGTTGCTTATCGTCATAAACGCTTTTATCGTCTGGGAATTATATTCAAATAACTTCGGTATCTACGCCGAACGTTACATTCTGTTTCACGATTTTTTGCTTTACAAAATGCCGTTTTCTTTCAGAATAGACTGTATCTTATAAAAAGTATTATCGAGTTTTCTATGATATAGCGTCGCGTATTTGTATCCCAGATACGCTATACGGATTTTTGAAGGCTCGTCATCGTAAAGAGAATCTTTGAAATTCGAGTATAAATCGACGAGTTCCGCTTTTAACTCCGGTTCTATCCTGTACTGCAAAATAATGGAACGGGATTCGTCAAGAAGCGCTATGATTTTTTTTATATCCTTTTCCTTTACGGAACATTTGCCCTTTTTTCTTATTACCGGTTCGGGCGCAAGAACCGCGTCGTCTTCAGCCATTGCTTCGGCGGTTTTTAAAACTTCGGATCTGAACGGCAGTAAAACCTGCATGGAAAAGTTTCTGAAACTTTCGTTATAATTGTTTACGAAGAAATAGTTTTCAAGCAAGTTTAAAAAATCAGCCTCTTTGGCGTTTATCTGGTACAAAAGACAGAAAATAAGAGCAATCTGCTCCTTGGAATCCGACGGAAGGACGAATTTACCGTTTCCGTAGCCGTCACCTTTTACGAAAGCCTTTTTATACGCTTCTTCGTAATCGAAATCCTCCGTGCAAAATTCAAACAAGGTGTAAAAAAGTTTAGAAGTGGATATCGCGCGCATAAGATCGGTAAGTTTCTTATCGGACAAAACGTAACTTGACGAAATAAGTTCGTCTATATATTTTTTAAAATTTTCGATTGATTTTTGCTTCGTTTGCATTTTACCCCCCGTCGGGCGTGAAAAAATCTCTTAATTCAGCCTTTCAGATACTACAAATTGTGTTATCATTGTTATTTTACCACAATTTTTTGTACTTTACAAATTATTTTGCAATTCTGTTGATTTTTTTCTGATTTTTATATATAATTGATGTGTATGAAATCTTTTGGCGGACTTTTTTTATGAAAGCATTGAGAATACGCTTGACTTGCGCCGACGACGTGAAGAATTTTGAACAGATAGTACAAAGATATCCTTTTGATATCGTATTACGGTCGGACTCTTATACAGCCGACGCAAAGTCGATTTTAGGTCTTTTCAGCCTTAATCTTAAAAGACCTTTGGACGTTGAAATACACAGTCAGGATTGCGACGAACTTCTGGAAGAATTAACGCCGTTTGCCGTATAAATAAATTTTCGGGGTGCATTATGCCGGTCAAGGGCAATAACTTTATTAACAAATTAATATTATTGTTCGTCTTTGACAAAATGGAAATTCCTTTGTCTTCCGCTACGATAGAAGAAGTTTGCAGTCAGGAAAACGACTGGATAAGTTTTATGGATTGCAAAGATACGCTTTCACATCTTTTGGGCGATCAATTCGTTTACGAACTTTCCTCGGGCGGGCAGAAGCCTTTTTATTCCATTACGCCGAAAGGAAGAGTGTGTCTTGCGGATTTTTACGTAAATATTCCCAAATCTTTACGGGAAGATATAGTCGGCTTTGTAAGATCAAACCGCGTAAAATACCGCAAAAAGCAGGAATACATAGCCGACTATTATATGAATAAAGACGGTACTTATACGGTGTTTTTGAAGATTATCGAACTCGCAGGCGCTCAACTCGAATTAAAATTGACCGTTCCGACGAGGCAGATTGCCAAAAACATCTATAAAAAATGGCCCGACAAGGCGGAAGTGTTGTTCGCAAATATCTACGACACGCTCGTGGATTGATATGGAAAAACGAATTGCCTTGGCAATTCAATTCATGGAGCGAAGTGAGAATTCATGGCGTAGCCGTTTCACGACGAGTTTACTCGTCAATTCATCAGTTAATAGTGAATTGCATCTTGCGGCGCGTGAAAGGCTTCACCTTTGCACAAAGGAAGCTTAAAAGCGGACGGGCAAAAATAATTATGAAATACTACGAGGAGTGAATAAATATGATTACCTACTCAACAAAAGGAACTTGTTCAAGACAAATTATTTTCGACATTGAAGACAATAAGGTCAAAAACGTCAAATTCATCGGCGGTTGCCTCGGTAACCTTCAGGGCATCTCTAAACTTGTGGAAGGACGCGATATCGACGAAGTTATCGCTACGTTGAAAGGAATAAGATGCAAAGGCAATACCTCTTGCCCCGACCAACTTGCCAACGCTCTTATCGAATACAAAAAGAAACAGGAAGCAACCGAAGAAACCGCTTGATTTAAGGGGAATTTTTCGGTTATATAAATAATCTGTCTGAAACTTTTCGTTTTAACGGACTATTTTAATGCGCTTTAATATAAACGTATTTAAAAGCAACTTTATTGTATAAAAAATTTGCTATGTTACATAAACATATTGCAAAAAAACTTAATTGTATATACTAAAGTTGCAGTGTATTATAAACATATTGCAAGGTAATAAACTTAGAATAAAAAGTTAAACAAGCCGTCGCGGTACCGCGACGGCTTGTTGTATGAATTACAAACTTAAGTTTGAGTGAATTGCGCCTGGCTTCACCCCGTGGGAGAAGCTGGCTCGTAGAGCCTGATGAGGGTGGCTATATAATCTTTTACGACCGCATAATCTTTGCAACCTCATACGCTTTCCAACCTCATCCACCGCAAGCGGTCCCCCTTTGCTAAGCCGCAGACGGCAATCCTCTCGTCAACTACGTTGACACTCCCCTTAGCAAGGGGAATTACCCTACCAGGTGAAGGCGAAAAAGGGCGTTTTATACTACATTTCGATATCGTCCAAAAATTCGGCGCGGGCGGCGTCGCTTTTTATCTTGTTGGGCGTTTCGATGGTTTCGTAATCGAGATAATATTTTTTACCTTCTGACGAATATAGCAGGACGAGCCTTAAAATAACGAAGAAAACCTGCGTTACCGGTATTGAAATTATAAGCCCTGCGCCGAGCGTAGTTATAAACATCATTACGTTTATCGCGGCAAAAGTTATAATCGAAAACACAAAGGTTGAAAATACCTGTAAAAAACCCGAATTAGAATATCTGTTTCTGACAATTGATTTAAGTTTTTCATCGTTTACAGACAAAGGTCTGAACATAGCGGTCATAGTCTGATACAAAGAATACACCGCAATGGCGAGCCATAAACCTATAATTATAGATAAAAAGTAAATGCTCGAAAAAGTATAAACTACGAAAAGCAGGGTTATGAAAACGCTCAATAGCAAAGCAATAAGCGACAACAAGGAATACCAGGCTTCGAAAGGAAGAGATTTTTTAAGCATAAAAATCAGCGACGCCAAAAAGCCTTTCTTTTCGTACGACGACATTCTTGCGTTCATCATATAAGTGAGCGTGTAAACGCATACGTTGCTTATTACGGTTATGAGATAACAGCCGATAAACAGACCGAGAAGCGGTAGAAAATAGCCGGAAATGTTTATTCTGACGTTTTCCATAAGGGCTTCAAAGTTCGGCACAAAGTCTATATGAGGACGAAAATCACCCGTAATAAAAGCCTTCCATACGGCGTTTACGTTTGAAATAAGGTTTTTAAACTCGTCGCTTTGTGAAATTTTTTCGATTACGTCGGAAAAAAACGTAGTCATCAGAAAATAGGACAATAAAAGCACCACGAGACTGCAAATAATTACTTTAAAAACTACCGTAAGGTTATTTAACAGTAATCTTAATGAGTTTTTAATTAACATTTCGACACCTTTTAACTTTTTTTATATTGCCTTTAAAACAAAACTGAAATCAAAACAGAATTGTTAAAATCAAAACAGGGTTCGTCATCGAACCCTGCGTACGGGTATAAGCCCGAATTATTCTTTGGTTTTAAGCGTGTTCGTATCTTTGGGTTTTACGCAAAGAAGAACGATTATGGCAACGAAGCAAAGCACCGCGACGGAAAGCAAAACGACAGATACCCAGTTATATTTGAAAAACTGAGTTTCGTATTGTACTTGCTTTAACTCCCCTGTTGCGTCTATCGCGCGGGATATTACCGTCGAATGTTCGTTGGCAAAGTCAACCACGTGCAGAACTACGTAATAGTACCCTTTCTTTTCGGGAGTGAAAGATTTAGCGCTCGAATCGAAAAGATTTTTGTCGGTAAAGCCGTTTGCTTTGGTTACTTCTTTCATGCCGAGGTTTTCCAAAGTCGTTTTGTCGTAACCCGTTATATCGGAAGCGTTAATCTTTTTGTCGCTGTAATATAAAGTGTATTCGCTGTTATAGTCGGACGCAACTACGTTGAAGCAATCCACTTTGTAGGTAAGACCGTAATAAGCCTTTTCCGAAGCGCCCACGGTGATTTTGGGGCTTGAAGAAGCGCCTACGGTGAAGGTAAACACGGGGATAAGAAGATCGCCCGTAGGTTTGCCGTCGGCGTCTTTTTCATACCAACCGTCGCTTCCCTGAACGAGGTCGGTCGTGGTCATGGACACCATGGTGTTTTTGAGTAAAACGTAGAAACTGTAAGTGCCTACTTTGGATACTTCAAATTTAACGGAATCGATATCGCTTATCGACTTACTCGAATAAGAAGTCGCTTCGGGACCGGCGTAATATAAGGTACCCGTAAGATTTTTTACGTCGAAATAGTTATCCTGAACCAAAGACGCTATCGAAGGTACCTGATAATCGTCGTCAACGCGGATAGGACGATTTTCATCGTCTTCCCCTTTAACGATGGTCGCCGCTTCGACGGCTTTGATATACTTGTCGTATTCGGTCAAAGTTTCGGGATCGCCCGGCGTCGTACTCTTAGTAAGATTAGCGTAACGAAGGTCGCTTTGAGCGGGTAAATTGTTCGTATCGACGGTAAAAGTAACGTCGGACGCGCCTTCTTTTTTACCTACGAAATCAAACGTGCCTTTCTTTAAAAATTCTATTTTCTTGCCGTCGGTCGTTCTGAAAAACGCATTGCTCTGGGCTTCTTCGGTAGTGCCTCCTTCTTCGGCGGAGGGTTTAACGAGCGCTACGCCGTTAACGGTAAAAGCGTATTCCGTGACGTCGGCTGAAACCCCTGCGTCTTTCGCAAGATAAGAAACTTCGTATTCGTAGCCGGTAACTTTCTTTACGGTGGTCGCGGCGGACGCGCCTAAAGGGTTAACGGCGAGAACCGAAAACAGCATGGATAAACAGAATATGAGTACTGTCGGGATCAATAAATTACGTTTCATCTGAAATATAACTCCTATAAACAGCGCAAAAACGCCGTATATACAAATAAATCTATTCTATTTTACACTCGAAAAGGCTTTTTGTCAAACCATTATCGAGAGTAATTCGTTTTTTTTGACGTTACTGCGGGTTTATTTATCGATTTTCGCCTCGTAACGGGCGTATCGGCGGGTTTTGGCGGGTAAAATAAGGTTTATAGTTATAATTTGCGGTTTTGGCAGTCGTAAATCAAAACGTCGTCGTCTATGTTGAAAAGATTCCACGGTTTTACGTCTTTTGGCGGTTGAATTTTAAAGACCATTCTTTCCTTGGAAATCGGGTGAAAAATCGCAAGAGAAGTTGACCATAAAGCGATTCTTCCCTTTACGGCGTTTTCTCCTCCGTAGCGCATATCTCCGTAAACGGGCGTTCCGTTATGAGCCATCTGTACCCTTATCTGGTGGGTGCGCCCCGTATGAAGGGTTACCGAAAGAAGCGAAAGCCCGTCTTTTTTATCCACCGTCAGGTATTCGAGTTCGGCTCTTTTCGCCCCTTCGACGGTAGGCGGACAAACGTAAACCATGTTGTTTACGGGGTTTTTCTTCATATAATCGGTCAAAAACGCTCTGTTTTCCTTAGGTTCGCCGACAACGACGGTGAGATACTTCTTTTCAAAGTCGCCGTTTCTTATCTGCTCGGAAAGTCTCGCCGCCGCCTTTGAACTTTTAGCGTAAACCATTACGCCGCCCGTAACCCTGTCAAGACGGTGGACAAGCCCTACGTAAACGTTGCCCTGCTTGTTTTCTTTTTCTTTAACATGCTCTTTTACGAGGGTTAAAAGGTCTTTATCGCCCGTTACGTCCTCGCAACAAGGCATGTTCTGGGGTTTTAAAACCACGATTAAGTGATTGTCTTCGTATAAAACGATTAAGTCGTCAGTCATTTATAAACATACCTCCCGCTCCGCACGGAAGCGCTATGCCTTCGTCTGTCGGCAGCCCGACTTCGTACGCTTCTACCCTTCCGCGGTTTTGTTTTACGGTCAAAGTCAAAATATTGTCGAGAACCTGCGGTTGCAAGCCCGTAGTGTAACTGTTTATCAGAAAGAACAGCGGATTGTCGGATAAAACTTCGGAACAAAGTTTTACGAGGTCGTAAAGTTGATCTTCTATTTTCCACATTTCGCCGTTGGGACCTCTGCCGTAACTCGGCGGATCCATAACGACGGCGTCGTAACGGCGCCCGCGCTTGATTTCTCTTTTCACGAACTTTACGCAATCGTCGATTATGTAGCGGACGGGTTTATCCTGTAAGTCGGAAAGTCTGACGTTTTCGCCCGCCCTTTCTACCATACCGCGACTTGCGTCCACGTGACAGCACGAAGCCCCCGCGGACAGTATCGCGCAGGTAGCCCCGCCCGTGTAGGCAAACAGGTTAAGCGCGGATATAGGTCGGTTAGCGCCCTTAATCAGGTCTGTCATCTTGTCCCAATTTGCCGCTTGTTCGGGAAAAAGCCCCGTGTGTTTGAAACCCATAGGCTTTACCTTGAACTTCAAATTTTTATAACCTATAACCCATTCGTCGGGAATTTTTTTGAAGTATTCCCATTTTCCGCCGCCCTTTTCGCTCCTTAAATATCTGGCATCGACCTCTCTGAAATCGGTAAAATCGATTTTACCGCGCCATATTACCTGAGGATCGGGGCGAAGAAGGGTTACGTCCTTCCATTTTTCGAGTTTATATCCGTCGCCGGTCGCTAAGACGACGTAATCCTTCCAATTGTTTGCGAGTAACATAAATTTATCGTTGCTTTTTTTATTTTTTTGTTTTTATTATTGCTTTTCGACGCCAAGCGCTACGTTTTCGCCGTTTACGTCCCAGTCTTTTTCAAAACCTAAAAGGCTTCCGAAAACGACTTTTTCGGCAAGAACGATTTTCAGAACGCGATCAAGGCGGTTTTTAAGGGCGGACGTAACGGCGTCTGAAGCGATAACGTAAAGCGTTATACGATCGGTTACGTTAAAACCCGCTTCCTTACGCATGGTCTGCACTTTCGATATAACTTCCCTGACGATGCCTTCGTCGATAAGTTCGGGGGTAAGATTTACGTCAAGAACGACGGTGTGTCCGTTTTCGCTTGCGGAAACGAAGCCGACTTTGGGTTCGGTGGAAATTAAAAGATCGCTTTCTTCCATAGTTACGTCCTCATCGCCCAAATCGACGGTTACTTTGCCGTTTTTGCGGATTTCCGAAACTAAAGCGTTTGCGTCGCAACTATCGAGGAATTGTTTTATCAGACCGAGTTTCGAGCCGTATTTGGGACCTAAAGTTTTTAACTGCGGTTTGAGTTTGTAATCTATGAATTTACCCGAATCGGTCAATACTTCAAAATCTTTGACGTTGAGTTCGTCGCGCGCTATTTCAAACATTTTTTCGTCGAGTTCCGCGCTTTTGCCCATTGAAAAGTAAAGTTTTGACAGCGGTTGACGATTTTTAATGCCCGAAAGATTTCTTGCGGCTCTTCCCAAAACGACCATATCTTCAATCGTTGCCATGTCTTTTTCGAGTTTTTCGTCGATAAACTTTTCGTCGGATTTAGGGAAAGCGCAAAGATGTACCGAAACGGGCGCGTCTTTATAAAATTCGGGTACGAGGTTTCTGTAAATGTTTTCCGCTATAAACGGCGTGAACGGCGCGGTAAGTTTTGAAAAAGTCGTCAAAACCGTGTAAAGAGTGGTGTAAGCCGCCGCTTTATCTTCGGTCATGCCCTCGCCCCAGAATCTTTCACGACAACGGCGAATATACCAGTTTGATAGTTCATCGACGAAAGTTTGCATCATTCTTGCCGATTCAAAGGTCTTGTATTCGTCGAGGTAACCGTCAACGGTTTTTACAAGTGTGTTGAGTTTTGACAAAATCCATTTGTCGATTAGTTGCAATTTACAGTCCGAAAGATTGAATTTCGACGGATCGTATTTATCGATTTCGGCGTACAGGACGAAGAAAGCGTAAGCGTTCCATAGCGTACCCATATATTTTGCCTGACATTCGCTCACAGCTTTTTCGTAAAACCGCGACGGAAGCCAGGGCGCCGAAGAAGTATAAAAATACCATCTTACGGCGTCGGCGCCTTGTTTATCGAGAACCGACCAGGGATCGACCACGTTGCCGAGGTGTTTGCTCATTTTTAAACCTTTTTCGTCGTTGACGTGACCTAAAACAATACAGTTTTTAAAGGGCGCTTTGTCGAATAAAATGGTAGAAATCGCAAGCAGAACGTAAAACCAACCGCGCGTTTGATCGATTGCTTCGCTGATAAAGTCGGCGGGGAAATGCTTTTCAAAAAGTTCTTTGTTCTCAAACGGGTAATGGAACTGCGCGAACGGCATGGAACCGGAATCGTACCAACAGTCGATGACTTCTTTTACCCTATGCATTGTTTTACCGCACTCAGGGCAGGTCATGGTAAGTTTATCCACGTATGGACGATGAAGTTCCACGTCTTTGTCAAGCCCGCATTTTTCTCTGAGTTCTTTTCTCGAACCTATTACTTCAAAATGACCGCATTCTTCACATTCCCACACGGGAAGCGGAGTTCCCCAGTATCTTTCTCTCGATAAGCCCCAATCCACTACGTTTTCGAGGAAGTTGCCCATTCTGCCGTTTTTTATGGTTTCGGGAATCCAGTTTACAGATTCGTTGGAATTTAACAGCCTGTCTTTTACGGCGGTGGTCTTTACGAACCAACTCGAACGCGCGTAATATAGTAGCGGCGTGTTGCAACGCCAGCAGAAAGGATAGGAGTGTTCAAACATTTCTTCTTTGAACAAAAGTCCCCTTTCCTTCAAGTCTTTTATAAGGAATTTGTCGGCGTCTTTGCAGAACATTCCTTTAACGACGGTTACTTCCTCCTTCATTTTACCGCGGTCGTCAACCATCTGAACGAAGGGAAGATTATAATTATGCCCCACTCTTCCGTCGTCAACGCCGAACGCCGGCGCAATATGGACTATACCCGTGCCGTCGGTTAAAGTTACGTAATCGTCGTTGGTTACGTAAAAGGCTTTTTGTCTGAAAGTTCCTTTCGCGCAATCGAAAAGAGGTTCATATTCGACGTATTCGTAATCCTTACCCTTTTTTTCGTCAACGATTTCATACTCGTCGAAAAGTTTACCGACGAGAGCCTTCGCCAGAATATAATCGTCGCCGTCGGGTGTTTTGATACGAACGTAATCGAAGTCGGCGTTCATACAAAGGGCTACGTTGGAAGGAAGCGTCCAAGGCGTCGTCGTCCACACCAAAAAATAAAGGTTGTCTTCGCCTTTTACCTTAAATTTGGCGTAAACGGATTTTTCCTTTACGTCTTTATATCCTTGCGCGACTTCGTGCGAGGCAAGAGCCGTTCCGCAACGGGGGCAGTAAGGTACGATTTTATGACCTTTGTATAAAAGCCCTTTTTTATGCATTTCTTTAAGCGACCACCATACCGATTCGATATAGTCGTCGTGATAGGTTACGTAAGGGTTTTCCATATCTACCCAGTAACCGAGCCTTTCGCTCATCTGCTTCCATTCGTTTGAATACTTCCAGACGGATTTCTTGCATTGATCGATAAACGGCTCTATACCGTATTTTTCGATATCCTGTTTGCCGTCAAGCCCTAACTTTTTTTCGATTTCGAGTTCGACGGGAAGCCCGTGCGTGTCCCAGCCCGCCTTACGAAGAACGTGCATACCTTTCATTGTTTTGTAGCGGGGTATTATATCCTTCATAACACGCGTTAAAACGTGCCCGATATGAGGCTTTCCGTTTGCGGTGGGCGGTCCGTCGTAAAAGCAGAATTCTTTTCCGCCTTCCGTTCTTTCTATGGATTTTTCAAAAATGCGGTTTTCTTCCCAAAACTCGGAAACTTCCTTTTCCCTTGCAAGAAAATCGAGTTTTGTGTCAACTTTTTTATACATAATTCGCTCCTGATTGAAAATTTGTGTTGTTTATATCGGAACCGAAACGGTTATTAAATCCGCGTCGCAAACGCTTTTACCGATAAATCCTATGAAAAATCGATAAAAATTCGTCGGCAAAATAAAAACCGCCTCTTATAAAGAGACGGAAAAATAACCGCGGTACCACTCTTTTTTACGGCAAAAAACGCCGTACCCTTAAATAAGTTTGACGATAACTTTAAACGACCGCTTATTTCGCCCGCGCTGTTTCAGCGCCACGCTTTGGGCGGTTTGCTACGGAAGGATACCCTTAAAATGCCGACCTTGCGGACTCTCACCGTAACCGCTCGCTTTAAAGCGCTTTTTTTAAGGACGTGTTTCCGATTATTGCAATTATTTACGCTTTTTGTCCGCCATGCTTTGGCGAACACCGACGATTTTTGTAAGCAAAACGTCGATTACCCGATAATTTTAACAAATTTAGTCTTTATTGTAAAGCAAATTGCTTTAAATCGGTTGATTTTTTTCGGCAAATAGTATAAAATATCTTTACCGTGCTAGGCGGGGAGCTAGCGGTGCCCTCTTCCTGCAATCCGCTACAGCAGGGCTGAAGGTCCTTCTCGGCTATACGTATGGTTGGCCGGATTTTATAAGGGGTGTTGATATTAAGGTCTTGTGCAACGGTCGGTTGCGAACCGTGTCAGGATAGGGATATAGCAGCACTAAACAATTTGCATCGTGTGCCATAAGGTTGCTTTAAAGGAGCCACCTGTAAAGTTATCGCTTCGGTGCGGATAGTCAAAAAGGAATGCACGGTTTCTTAAAAAATAACGGCGGTTCAGCCGTTTTTTTATTACCGACTTATAGAAAAGTAGCGTATAGTATTAACGCTAAGTCTGCTTTGAATTTTAGCGTTAGAATTTTTACAAAAATAATTTTTACAAATAAAAAAACACGGAGTAAATTATGATAATCGGGAGCGATATCGACGGCGTTTTGACCGACCTTGAAAAATATCAACTTGTTGAGGGCGAAAAGTTTTATAAGCGCCCGCCCGTAAATATAACCGGTTACAAAACCTGGCAGATTTTCGGCGGAACCTTGCGGGACGACGAGGATTTCTGGGCGAAGAACATTTTTGATTACGCCGAAAATTACCCTATTAAAAAAGACGCGGCAAACGTCATCGAAAAACTGAAAAACGACGGACATAAGATAATTTTCGTTACGGCGAGAACTTACGCTTATACGGACGATTATCTTGGCAAAAAGATGAGAAAAACCCTTTGCGACTGGCTTGATAAAAACGGGGTTTTATACGATAAAATCGTATTTTCAACCGAAGATAAAGAAGAAATTTGCACGCAACTTAAACTCGACCTGATGATTGAAGATTCCCCTATGAACGTTGAGTATCTGAAAAAACGTATGCCGGTAATTTGTATGGAAGCAGGTTATAACCTTGACGTTAAAGGCGATAACGTTTATAGGTGTAAGGACTGGTCTAAAGTTTACGAAACGGTAAATAAAATCATAAAGAAAGATAAGTAATTTTGATAAAAGTCGGTCTATAAGCCCGTTATTGCGATAATTGCGTCTTGCGACGCGTGAATTGAGAAAGGCTCCCTTGTGTAAAGGGTGCGTAGGCGTTAAACAAACAGCACAGTGCGCTGTTTGTAACCGTAGCCCGAAGGTCGTAAGACCGAGGCGGAGTCTGTCGATGAAATCGACTGAGGGATTGAAAAAGTGAATTGACCTGCGGTCGTGAATTGCGTCTTGCGACGCGTGAATTGCGTCTTGCGACGCGTGCAAGGCTTCACCCCGTGGGAGAAGCTGGCTCGTAGAGCCTGATGAGGGTGGCTATATAATTTTACGACCTCATACGCTTTCCAACCTCATAGACTTTCCAACCTCATCCGTCATTTTCTTGCGAAAATGCCACCTTCCCCTACCAGGTGAAGGCTGACAAGGAATTACGTCTTGCGACGCGTGAATTGCAAACTTACGTTTGCGTGACACCCCCCTTTTTTCTACCACTCTTTTACACAAAAGAGGCTATAATAAATAATACGCACCCTTTACACAAAGGAGGCTGAAAGGAAAAACGAATTGCTTTGCAATTCAATTCATGGAGCGAAGCGAGAATTCACGGCGTAGCCATTTCACGACGAGTTTACTCGTCAATTCATTGTACAATCCCCCACCCTTATACATAGGGGCTATAAAGAATAATAGGCGCCCTTTACTCAAAGGAGGCTATAAAGAATAATACGCACCCTTTACACAAGGGCGCGTATTATTTTTACAAAGGGAACGCGTTATTCATTAACCGCGTTGTTCTTTAACCGCGTTATTCTTTAACCACGTTATTCTTTATAAGTAACGTCAATTTGTTTTCGGATGTTCGTTTTTATAGTCAAGACTTGCTTTTATAAAGCCTTTAAACAATGGATGCGCCTTATAAGGACGGGATAAAAACTCGGGGTGAAACTGACAGGCAAGATACCACGGATGATTTTTAAGTTCTAAAATTTCAACCAAATCTTTATCGGGATTTTTCCCGGAAGCAATCATTCCGTGTTCTTCAAAAGTTTTTAAATATTGATTATTAAACTCGTAACGATGGCGATGACGTTCGTTAATATCTGTTTTTTGATACACGCTATAGGCTTTCGTTCCCTCTTTTACTTTGCAAGGATTTAATCCGAGACGAAGCGTACCGCCCATTTCGATACCTCTGAACTGTTCGGGAAGAAGCGAAATAACAGGAGTTTTGGTTTCTGGATTAAATTCGGTAGAATCGGCGTCTTTAAGGTTAAGTACGTTTCTTGCAAATTCGAGAGCGACCACCTGAAGCCCTAAACATATACCGAAGCAAGGGATATTGTTTTCACGCGCGTATTTTGCCGCCGCGATTTTCCCTTCAACTCCCCTTTGTCCGAAACCGCCCGGTATTAGAACGCCGGAATAGCCTTTTAAAATTTCGGCGACGTTTTCGTCGGTTACGTCTTCGGATAAAATCCAGCCTATGTTTACTTTTGCGCCGTAAACGTAGCCGGCGTGGCGAAGGGCTTCGGCAATGGATAAATATGCATCGTGAAGTTCTACGTACTTACCTACCAGCGCGATGTTGAGTTCCGTTTTGGCGTTTCTTACCGACTCGATCATTTTGTTCCATTCGGTAAGATCGGGTTCGGGAGCGTCAAGCGCGAAATGCTTGCAAATTATGTCGTCGGCGCCTTGTTTATGAAGGGCGGGAACGATATCGTATAAAACTGATACGTCTTTGGATACGATAACCGCTTCCGGCTCGATATCGCAAAAGAGAGAGATTTTTTCTTTTACTTCTTTTTTGATATTTACTTCGGAACGAAGCACAACCATATCGGGCTGAATACCTAACGAACGAAGTTCTTTTACGCTGTGCTGCGTAGGTTTGGTTTTAATTTCCCCCGCGACGCGCAAATAAGGAACGAGAGTAGTATGAACGTAAAAAGTGTTTTTCTGTCCTACGTCCCTGCGCCACTGCCTTATAGCTTCTAAAAAGGGTAAAGATTCTATATCGCCGACGGTACCTCCGATTTCCGTGATGATAACGTCCGCTCCGCTCGTTTCGGCGGCTTTTTGCAGTTTTGATTTTATGCGGTCGGTAATATGAGGAATAACCTGAACGGTCTTTCCTAAATAGTCGCCTTTTCTTTCTTTTTCGAGGACCTCTTTGTAAATTCTGCCCGACGTGATATTAGATAACTTAGTCAAAGATACGTCGATAAATCTTTCGTAGTGACCGAGGTCGAGGTCTGTTTCGATACCGTCGTCGGTAACGTAAACCTCACCGTGCTGATACGGGCTTAAAGTACCCGGATCGATATTGATATAAGGATCGAATTTCTGTACGAAAATTTTTAATCCCCTGTCTTTTAAAAGCCTTCCTATAGACGATGCGACGATGCCTTTGCCGAGGCTTGAAACGACGCCTCCCGTTACGAAAATGTACTTTGCCATATTACACCTGCAGTAAAATAAAATCACGTTCATTATACCAAACGGTAAAAAATTAAACAACCATAATCTTTCGATATTCGGATTTTTTAAAAAAATTTTTTAGTGGTATTCCAATCATTATCACTAACTATTTTTGCGGGTTAAAAAAATATTGCCGCGCGTTAAATTTCTTTATTTTCGGGCTTGATTCCGATTATTGTTGTTAAAAGCGAAAACCGCGTACTCTCTTTAAAAGAGAATATTTTCGTTGATTGCTTATAAGCCTTACGATACCGAGCCGATGAAGAAAATCGTCATATAAAACCGAACAAAGATACGGCGCAGCGACACAAATTATCGCTACGCCGTAAAGTTTATCGTTTAATGAATTGTTTATTACATTGCAACGAGAGCGAATCTTGCTAAGAAAAGCGCCGCTATAATGGTAATAACGATGTCTTTTTTGGTATATTTACCGGTGCAAACCGTAATGATAACGTACGCTATGGCACCGACGCCGATACCGTTGGAAATCGAGTAAGTAAGAGGCATCATGATAAGCGCCAAAAAGGCGGGAACTGCGCTGCGTAAATCCGTCATATCGACGTTTGCAAAACTTTTGAGCATCAATACGCCTACGTAGATAAGAGCGGGGGCGGTCGCTACGCTCGGAACGATGCTTGCCAAAGGACTTAAGAACAAGCAAAGGATAAAGCCGAGCGCCGTAACTATACTCGTAAGCCCCGTTCTGCCGCCTTCCGCCACACCGCTTGCGGATTCAACGAAGGTGGTAACGGTACTCGTGCCGAGGCAAGCGCCCGCAACGGTACCTATGGAGTCGCACATAAGACATTGAGCGAGGTTTTGAGGATCCCCGTTTTTATCGAGCATGTTGGCTTGAGAACAGGTTCCGTATAAAGTGCCGAGGGTATCGAACATATCTACGAGACAGAAAGTTACGACGAGCATTATTACGGTAAAGATATTGCCTATGGTGTGTCCGTCGAATAACATTGCCCAACTTTCGCCGTTAAACGCGGAAAAACCGTATTTTCCGAAATCGCTGAACGTCTGACCGATATTAAGACCGTTCCAGGAAGGAGTGGTCCAGGTGAAAAGATAATATAATACCGAAGAAAAGATAATGCCTAAAATTACGCTTGCTTTCCTCAGAAATTTAACTTTATTCTGGTTTGCGAAAACGGCAATCGCCATAAAGCCCAGAAATGCGGCAAGAACGGGAGCGGCGCCGCCGTTTATTTCGCCGAATTCCGATTTAGTCAACCATTTGGTGCAGTCGGCAAGTTGAACGAAGGTGTATTTGTTTGCCTGAATAATGTAACTGTTCTTGAAGCCGAGAAGAGCGATAAACAAACCGATACCCGCGGGAATCGCCTTTTTAAGACAATCGGGAAGAGCGGTTGCTATATACTTACGAAGTCCGGTAAAAGAAAGAATAAGGAATATTATACCGGAAATAAGTATTACGACAAGACCTGCGCCGTAACGTTGTAAGGCGTCTCCTCCGGTAGCGGCGCCGATAAACACGACGTTAAAAAAACTGTTAAGTCCCATGCCGGACGCTTGCGCAAAAGGTTTTTTTGCCAAAAACGCCATAAGTAAAGTGCCGATGATTGCCGAGATAAGACCGCCAACGTAAACTGCGTTCCAGATTCCCGTAAGCGACGAGTTAAAACCCGTAATTTGGTTGGGGTTGACGATTACAATGTAGCACATTGCAAAAAATGTGGTAAGACCGGCAAAAATTTCCGTTCTTACGGTCGTGCCGTTTTCTGAGAGTTTAAAAACTCTGTTTAACCAAGCGGAAAAACCGCTCGTTTTCGGCTGCGGGGATTGCGTAGGTTGCTTATCAGCATTAACCTGTTCTGTCATGACTGAACCTCCATGAAAGTTTATTATATCAATCCGCGGCGGTAACCGAGTACTGCCGCAAAAAAATATTACAAGTCGATTACTCTCTAAACAATAGCCGGATTGTTCCGTCCCCGATATCATAATTTTTCTACGTATATTTTCGTTTTATTTATTAAATTTTCCGTAATTTTTCTCTCTTAGGTTTTTCGTTTATAAAGACACTTATAAAAAACCTTTTCAGAAACCCTTTTTTCCCTTTACATAATTTTCATAGTCGTCAACGATTTTTGCCACCCGATGGTTTGCTCGGTAAAAACGCGCGCAAAAGAAAAATAAAAAACGCTCAAGACGGCGTGATGCCGTCCGAGCGTGTCATAGCGTGCGGGCGCAGAGACGTCCGCATGCGGTAAAAATCGTTTTGACGTAAAAACAGCGCATAGCGAACCCTCCGTATTCAAGGTAACGATTTAAACGCAGTGTCGTAAAAGCCGAAACCTTAAAAATATGCTTTTATGATACACTGCCGATATCAATTAGTCAAATGAATTACAGTCGTTTTTGAGTTTTTTATCAAGTTTTTTTTACAGTTTTTAAGTCCGCAAACGATTATTCGGTTAAACTCGTTTTTTTTCGGCGTAAAGATTTTAACGCGTAAAAAAATAACCGTAAAATTGTCCGTTACGCCGTAAAAACCGTTGACTTATATCGCCTTATTTGGTAGAATTACGAAAATAATCTTTAAACGGGTACCGTGATGCTCGCAAGGTTAGCGTTTATTTTTTTAGAAAGGCTCTGTTTTTCGGGTTCTTTTTGTTACGGCTCGCTCTGCGCACATTACGCAGGGCGTTTTTTTACGCCTTAAAGGGTTACTTCGGAAACAGAACCATACTAAACGGGGGTTACCATGATTGAAAAAACTATATTGATGGACGAAGCGGCGGTTGACAGAGCAATCAAACGAATTTCGCACGAGATTTTGGAAAGCAATAAAGGCGCTGAGAATCTGGTTTTGGTAGGAATCGTTACGCGCGGTGTGCCTTTTGCAAAAAAAATCGCCGAAAACATCGGCAATTTTGAAGGCGTCAGCGTACCTTGCGGAAGCGCGGACATCACATTTTATCGTGACGATATTAAAAAAGTCGCGCCTACGCCCGTTCTTAACGGAACAAAAGTTCCGTGCGAAATTACCGACAAAAACGTAGTTTTATGCGACGACGTTCTTTATACGGGAAGAACAGCGCGCGCCGCCATGGACGCGGTTTTGGCGCTCGGCAGACCTAAAACGATTCGCCTTGCCGTTCTGGTTGACAGAGGACACAGAGAACTTCCGATAAGAGCAGACTTCGTCGGCAAAAACGTGCCTACCACGCAAAGCGAAGTTATTTCGGTAAATTTTATCGAAACCGACGGCTGTCAGAACGTAAAACTGATGCAAATAAACTGAATATCAACGGTTAAACCGGCTACGCGCCGAGGTAATAATTAAATTTATACGGAGATGTAAAAATTATGAACCTTACTTACAAAGTATCGGACAAACCGCCTGTTTTGCGTACCGTCGTGTATGCTTTTCAACAACTTCTGGCTATTCTTGCCGCAACTATCGCAGTACCCGCAATAATCGGGAACGGAATGAGTCAGTCTGCCGCGCTTTTCGGAGCGGGAGCGGGAACGATTGTTTATCTCGTCTTTACGAAATTCAAAAGTCCCGTGTTTTTAGGTAGTAGTTTTGCCTTTTTGGGAAGTATGGCGGCTGCGTTCGGCGGCGCTTCTACGGCATCGCTCGGTTACCTCGGAATAGTCGTCGGCGCGGTTTTTGCGGGGCTTATATACGTTTTGATTTCCGCGCTCGTAAAATTTGCCGGCGTCGGCTGGATAAACAAAATCATGCCGCCGGTGGTCATAGGACCTACCGTTGCAATTATCGGTTTATCCCTTTCGGCAAACGCAATTGCCGATTTAATGAAAGGAAGCGTTACGGTCGGTCAAACCGAGTGGATTGCAAAAAAAGTCGATGGAATTATGCAAGCGGTCGCGGTAACAAAAAACGTCCCCTTAGCCTCGCCTTTTATCGCTTTACTTTGCGGACTATTAACGCTTATCGTGGTCGTTATCTGCTCGGTGTACGGCAATAAAACAATGAAACTGATTCCGTTTATCATAGGTATTCTGGCGGGTTACGCGCTTGCCGCTTTATTTACCGTACTCGGAAACGCTTTTTCGATCGACGCATTGAAAATAATCGACTTCGGTAAATTCGCAGATATGGAATGGATTCCCTCGTTCGTCTTTTTAAAAATATTCGACGGAGGCTTTGGAACACAAAATATCGGCGCGTATATAGGCTCGATTGCCGTGGCTTACGTTCCCGTTGCTTTCGTCGTGTTTGCCGAACACATAGCCGACCATAAAAATCTGTCCGAAATAATCGGCAGCGACCTTCTCGAAAATCCGGGGCTTAACAGAACGTTGCTCGGAGACGGCGTGGGCAGTATAGTGGGCGCGGTCTTCGGAGGCTGTCCAAACACTACGTACGGCGAAAGCGTTGCCTGCGTCGCAATTACGGGAAACGCCTCGGTAATAACGATTTTCGTAACGGCGTTGTTATGTATTGCGTGCAGTTTTATCGGTCCATTCGTAACCTTCCTGGCAACTATCCCCTCTTGCGTAATGGGCGGCGTATGTATGGCGCTTTACGGGTTTATCGCCGTGTCGGGACTTAAAATGTTGCAGGGCGTGAACTTGTCGGATAATAAAAACCTGTTCGTCGTATCGTCTATATTGATTGCGGGCGTCGGCGGAATGGTCGTCAGAATCGGCGAAATTCAGATTACTTCCGTCGCCTGCGCCCTTATTTTGGGCATAATAGTCAATTTAATTTGTAATATTAAATCTAAAAACAGAGAAAATCAATAACGAAATTAAGGAACGATTATTTCATTTTTTCGTCAACACTAAAACATAAAACTTTATGGTCTTTTTTATACGATTCGGTTTTAATGTTGCGATTTTAATTTAAAGTCGCGGTTTTAGTATTGCGGTTTTGACATTGTGGCTTTTGAATTGTGATTTTAGAGTTTAGCATTAAAGTTGTGGTTTTAGTGTTATGGCTTTAAAATTACGGTTTAAAAGCCTTTTATGTTTCGGTTTTAGTGTTTTGGTTTTGCGTTTTGCCAAACTATGCTTTAAATATCGCTTTCATAAAAAATCACAAAAAAACCAAAATGAAACAACTACTTAAACACAAAAAATCAAAACGGCAACTAAAATTGTAAAGTCATCACTCTATTTATGATATTTCTTATTCTTTTCAATAACGGCATTGATCAAAGTGTCGTCAAGATCGTTTTGTAGTTCAAGAGTATGAAGTTCTGATATGTCTTTGGGCAAGCAACTTCCCCCATAGCCTCGATTGTCCTTGTAAATGAACGTATGGCTTGTCCCGATCCGTGGATCAGCAGTCCAGATTTCTCTTACTTGATTGTAATTTAAACCGAGTTTTTCACAAATATCATACATTTCGTTGATGAAAATAACTTTTGTGGCGAGAAAAGCATTTTCCATATATTTTGCCAATTCAACCTCGTCTGCGGAGGCTTGATAGATCTTAACATTTGAATTTATCACCGTTTTGTATGCCTCTATTGCCAAGTCGATTGCTTCCGAAGAACCGCCGAACGACAACCAATTTCTTTCCGCCAAATCGGCGAACGGATGCGCTGTGGTTTCTCCGTAGTATTCAGGCTGAAAAACTATGTTTTTATGCAGTTTTTCCGCCATTTCTCTCGTATATCCGACTCTGACCGTTGAACGAATGATAAGAACCTTGCAATTGCACCAAGACAGGACCTCGTCAACCGCTGTGGTATCACACGAACCGTTTTCACTCATCGGCGTCGGAACGCAAATAAAAGCCGCATCACAATTATTGATATCGTCCATCGTGCCAATATTCTTAAATTTATCATAAACGATAGCATCTTTAAAAAGATTATGCATTGCCGTACCTACATGTCCTAATCCGATAATCCCTACTTTCATTTTGATTTCCTCCATTTTATTCCGTTATATTCTTTTTGATATTTTGAACCGAGTTCGCTTATCAACTCAATGGCTTCATTCGCACTTTCGAATGAATACACCTTATCGTCCCTTGAATCGCCATAACGTTGTCTTTTATCGACTTTTTTATTTGCAAGCTTTGCCGACCAACCATTCTTATTCCAAGCGATAATGAGTTTATACATAGACCAAGCGGTTGCGATTTCAGCCAGCGTTCCCGCGCCGCCGCCGATTGCTATAACCGCATATGCGTCCACAACTTGTTTTGCTCTCATGTTGTCCAACCCCGTAGCAATCCTTATGTCCGCAAATTCATTGGCATCAGCAATATCGTTGCCGGGGAGTATTGCAAGAGTATCGCCGTATTCATATTTGTTTGATTTCTTTGCTCCCTTTAAAGCAGCTTCCATAACGCCGCCTAATCCTCCCGTTTGAACTCTATACCCCGCATCAACCAATTGTTTGCCAACTTCTTCGGCAAGAAAGTATTCGGGGTCATCACTGTTTATAGAGGCATCGCCTATAACGGATATAATCGGTTTCATAAATCTCCTTTTTGCTTTTTGAAAAAGTTTTTCCAATATTTCTTTTTTGTGTTGCGTCTCATACTGAGCCTGTTCCGTTTTATTTTCTAACGACGGCTCGAAGTAGTAAATTTTCTTTTTAATCTCTATCGGGTGTTTTGACGCTTCGACAATCGGCAAGAGTATCGCATAATCGGTATGAACGTCTATATACTTCCCTTTTTCTTGAAGAAAATCACCTATATAGTCCACTAAATATCTTTTAAAAGTTTTTGGATGAAGCCATATATTATCGCCGTTACGTTCCCAAGATTTCTTGAACGAGTTTATTGAATATCTTCTTGACGGCTTGTCTGCCCTGAAACAACCGCCTGCCGTCATATCGGCGCCGTTTTTATACGATTCTTGTATTATTGCAATTGCATCGGACGTTAATAGAGCGTCGTCGCCGTCAACGTTAATCACTATTGTATTCGGATCTGTAACGATAAATTTCATAGCGGTGTCAAAATTTGCCAATGAATCGACCGAATGTATATTTTCAATCAAAATCATATGATTTTTACACCATAAGTCATATTTTGAAAGACAGTATAGATACTCTTGTTCTTTGATATCCGAACAATCGTCGAAGTAAACAAAATCAAAATCCTGACAACTTTGATTTTTAAGAGAACCGATGAGCCTTTTTAACTTTTCTACACCTACGTTTTTTCCTCTGGAAAAAACGGCAACGTTCCTTTGAGCCTTAGGATACCATAATTTTATATTATCCACTGCATCAACGTTCTCTTTTTGCTCTTCGGGAATATTACCGAGTAAGTACGCGCTTATAAAATTACGCTTTTTCATAAAATTCGGGAGATGAACGAAGCATAAATCCTTTTGCGCAAAACGAATACTCTCATTTTTTAGCAACGCGTTGTCTAACGCTCTGTGCCAAGGTAGGACAAACTGACCGTTGTCGTTTTTATAGTTTTTTATCGGAAGTTTCTTTTTGAGGGCAATCAAGTCTATAAAACAAGTCCTGACCTCTGTTCTGTTCCCTAATGAAGGAGAGAGAGATTCTTGTCGATACACCCCGATTGTCCCGGTTATAGCTTTAGAACTAACGAAATCCTCAAACGCTTTTTCAAACGCGCCGAAAGAAGATTTGTAAAGAACGTCTATATCTGTTTGAAATACGTATCGTGTATCGACATTTTCAAAGCCGTTTAGAGTTGCCGATAGTTGCTGACCGTTTTCACTATGACTATGCTCGGAATTCTCGCCAAACCATTCGGTGTAAACAGCACAATCATCGGAAAAGACAACTTCGTCTATCATTTCGTTACTTTTTAAATATCGTAAGTTTTCTAAAAGTTTCGACTTGTCATCATTTGAATATCTTCTATTCCTTTCCCCGTCAAATAAATCTACCGAAACAAGTCTCGTTTTGAATTGACAACCATTCTCCAAATTATGAATAATTTGTTTTATGCAAGGGATTACTATTTCATAATCCATCGGGCACGTTTTTATCATTAAGGTACAATCGGTTAGAGAATGTATACCCCTGTTGATGACGTCAAAAACCAGATGTTCGCCTATCGGGTTTAACGTATCGGCGTTTACTCCTTCTGTTTCAAGAACTTCAATAATTTCCAATTCACGTCTCTTAAGAAGATTTTCATAGTAAGAAAAAGGTCTGTGATAATCTTCCTTAGGACCATACAATCCGATTTTTGTGTAAAAAGTATTTTC
The DNA here is from genome assembly GCA_934278995.1 of uncultured Clostridia bacterium. Taxonomy (GTDB): domain Bacteria; phylum Bacillota; class Clostridia; order Christensenellales; family Borkfalkiaceae; genus UBA4636. The sequence goes on along the minus strand of CAKQWM010000005.1, from coordinate 6,955 downwards.
TTTATATTCGCCGGAATATCCTTTACTTCTCAGTTCGGTGTTATTGATAGAATCGAAGAAAGGATCACAGATGCTTAAAATTGCATGCCCGTTTCTTTTAAGAATTTTTGTTATGTCGGCAAGAATTTTATCTGTCCATTCTTCCGTTACATTGCACAAAACAAGATTTGAAATCACCAAATCAACTTGTTTATTAAAAGCGTCTATAGAATCAATGATAGTTACGCCGCTATCGGCTCTTGAGTGCAATGTTTCCGTATCAACGTCAAACACATAACAGTCGGCATCATCTTTTAAACGATTCATGATTTTACATTTTCCGGCGCCGTAATCAAGAATTGTTTTCGGGGAGTATTTTTTTATTCTCTCTATAACCATTCCGTCATGTATCGCTTCCTTTTCTCTTTTGCCGAAAAGTTTTATAAATTTATCTATGCCGAAAAGCAATTCTGCGTCATCGTCCATATAATCTTTTTCGATTAGTTCAGTAAACTCATTTGGAGTGACGGCGGGATATTTTAGCATTTCAAACGTTCTTTTAACAGTTCTATCGAAATCCATTTCGGTAAATTTTATGATGTTCTTACCATAGTCTATAAATTTCAATTTGCCGTTAAGCAATATAAAATTATCTTTTTTTACGTTCGAAATAGTTAAGCCTTCGTCTTTTAGGAACCATAATAGTGAAACTAACTCCTTAGCATGTCCTTTCTCATATGGTTCGATTTCCCCATTTTGGCTATAGCTTAAGACCGAATATCCGTGAATATTTTCAAAGTAAATCCTATTAAGTTGCTCACATTTATTGAAATTTGTGGAATGCGCTTTAAGAAATTCAAAATTTTGCGGTTCATAAAACACCTTAACGATTGTCGCATCGTCTTTCAATAGGGCAACGCCTTCTTGACCATATCCCAGCGACTTGTATTCTTCGCCAAATACAGAGATGATTTTTTCTTTTTTTTCTGCTAATTCATACTTCTTAACAGTGTTTCTGACAACGTCATAGGCGGCTCTTACCATTGGTTCATACAGGTAATATTTAGCCTTTTTAATGAATCTGTCGATAAAACCTTGATTTATTCCTTTGTAAGAATCGGCATTTGCTATGCTTAATAGCCCTGTAATTCTGCAAAAAGAATCATAAATCCTTGTTAATCGCTCCTCATAAATTTGTTTGAAAGTTTTATAAAACGATTCCCTGCTTTCATGCCGTTCCGACTCTATTGTTTTTGTAAACGAAGAACCCAACAGGTCTTTTAACAATTTATCCGCTTCTTTCTCTATTTCGAAATCGGTTTTTATCTTGGAATGCAATGTGGCGAATGAAGAACCAATAATGTTAAACCCGTTTTTCTTTGCCTGTTCTACCCAGAAATAGTCGCTTCTTCTTGCAATCAAATCGCCGAATCGTGGTGAAACATTCGGAATATCTAACACTTTTCTATTGAAGATAATCGTGTTTCCGCCCCTGCAATAGGGCGTAAACTCCGATATTTCGCTCACAAATAGTTTTCTTGACGTTGCTTTTCCCGAAAACACGTCGTTCAACGACTCGGCGTAGGATTTCAAAGGCGTTTCCAAACCGATATGGCTATCCGACAAGTCGTAATAATAGTCTCTGATATCGTATATGTCGGTCCTGTACCGTTCGGCTTTGTTAAGGAAAACTTTATAGACATAATCTAATAACGATGTTCTCAATGTCGAAAGAGTCGGTAGCGGAGCATCTTCCGAATAAGAGCCGATTACAACGTCGGCCTTGCCGTCATATCTCGACAGAATATCGACAACATTTAAGGGGCATTCGCAAAATTCTGAGTCAACCCTCGTTAAATACTTAAAATCCATATCGTCATCCAAAACCCATATAATATCATCCTCGTTACTATACATCTTCAAAAGTTTGTGAAGTATGGTTCTCGAAATCGTAATATCTTTTATTTGACCGTCTTTGCGCAAGGAATCAGAGGCAAAACTAAGGCAATCTATGTTTAATCCTATTTTCTTGGCTTCTCTTAATAAAACTATTTTAGCATTGATTTCTTTGACGACATCTATAAATTGCTGCGTTGGATATTCGATATTGCACAGCAACACAATTGATTTATCAATGCCTTCTAAATCGGAGATAGACTTTAACAGTCTCAGCCCTAACTTTTCATCTGACACGATAAATCCAAAAACGACGTGTTTATTAAAACCACTGCAATTTTGTCTAATACAAGTTTTTCCTAATTCATGCGGTAAATTATCGGTTGTGCTTTCTTCCGAAAGTTCTGTATACCGATTCGCTCGCTCAAAAAATTTCAGTTTAATCTCAGAATTCATTAGCCCTTCATATTTCGAATAAAAATATGAAAGGCTTTCTCTTTTACCTGCATTATTGTTGGTAAGCCTTGAGCGGTCATTATGCGCATCGATATCTACTAAAGTTTCGTTTATTATTTCATATTTCGGGTTCAACATCATTACACGAGTAAAAAAGTCTCTATCCGTGGTCGAATTTAAAGCCTCGTCAAAGCAACCGGCTTTTAACAGAGTGCTCAACTTAATAAACGTATTAGATCCCTGAATATGCGGATTTTTAGCCAAAAAAGAAGTTTTTTCAAGATAAGTCGGCACACTTAAAGGGAACGCCTTGCCTTCGGAAGAATAATTCAATCCCGACACAACAAAATCCGGCTTACTGCTCAACTTTAAATAGCAAGATTCTATGTAATTTGATTTCCAAGAATCATCGTCGTCAAGAAAAGCGATATAAATATCGTCGGCATTTTCATCGTTGTGAATCATATGTCTTAGTACGATATTGTCAATTGCCGTATTTAAATTTCCGGCATAATTTCTTGTGTATCGATCTCTAAGAAATATGCATTTACCTTCGCATAGATCCCTATCTTTTTGAAAGTCTCTTTCATCCGAATCCGACACGACTATCAATTCGTCTAATTTACGTGTTTGATTGATAACCGACATAAGAGCCATATTTAATAATTCGTTCCTGTTTTTGGTGGCGATAACGCCGATTATTTGAATCATAAGTTCTCCTATATGTAAAAAGCGACCTGACTTACCATCGGTCGCCTTATATAAATCTATTAGACCGATGCGGGTAGACCATTGGCAATCAATTGGATTTTTTCAATCCGTTTTGATTTTTAACACCTTCATCTTGTTCTTTAGTTATATTATAACATTTTTTACAGATTATTTCAAGTGTTTAGAATTAAGCAATATAATACTCGCGTAGGATTACAATACATATGAGACAAAAGCAATAAAAAAAGATAGCGAACAGATTTTCTTTATGCTAAAGTTTAAGTACCAACCAAATACTTTAAGGAAAACCTATCGCTATCATGAATACTTTAACACAAAAACTTTGCTTTCGTCAATCTGTTGTACTCTATTCTCAAAGAAATTCTGTTTTTCCGCTATTCGCAGGTTCGGAGTTCCAAGAGCAACGATTTATCAGTGGCGCAAAATCTGATAGGTTTCAAATTTTTCAGGTTGTAATCCATTACTATCATCTTTTGATCTTTTAATAACGCCATTCATAGTCAACGCTAAACGTTCATATCGATTAGGCCCACACCCTGCAATTTCTTTCGTATTAACAAAACAGTATTTTGCGCGGTTTACACTCCACTCTTTGGGTATCTCACCTATCCACTCTACTCCACTATCTTTCATTTCTCGCATTTTTCTTGCTCCCCACCATATAAAATAACAAGTCTGCACAACTCTTTGCAGGCTTCCGGTTTTACCATAGGTTGACCGAGAAATCTGCGCATTTCATTATAATGGAACTGTTGCCCCATCGAAAAATAAACCGTTTCATTAAACGCCCAAGAAAATTCGGCAATCTGACTTCCGTTCCATTGATACAGACGGCTGAACTCTTCGGGCGGATTGCTTCTGTCCACACCTAAAAATTCTTCCAAATAATCGTAGTACGGCATTACATATTGCTTTTCGTCCGATGAAAGCTTTTTGTATGTTTCGGAAATCCTGTTTTGGTTTGCTACAATCTCGTCAGCATTCAGGAAAGTAGGCGAAATGATTTTGCGGATATATAAAGCCAACAGCACAAAGAACACATACTGTGGATTCAATTTCTGCCAACCGAAGTCATTACACACGTTCGTTACACATTCAAAGTAACGGGTAAGTTCTCTGTTATCCGCCTTATCCAACGCCTTTTCACTACCATAAAGCAAGCATTGATAAGCCAACTTTACAGGAATCCCTACATCGCTTGCCGGGACTTGGATTTTTTCAAAGCTCTTGATGTATTCCTCCAACAAGTTTTTCAGATACTCATTTGCCGAAGTATCAAGCCGAAACGTGAAGTTAAAGAATTTGCGCAAATATTCATAACCATCGATTCCGTATATGGTTTTGACGGTTTCGGCAACGCAAGTCTGATTCATAGTTACAATAACGGCGCAGTTCTTCACGTCAAACAAATGATGAAGCCGTTCTAAAATTTTGAGTTGTTCATCAGGCAGACAACGGTCGATTTCGTCAACGAGAATGACAAGTTTGGTTTGCTCATTTGTAACCAAGACCTTTTCTGTCAGTTTGTTTAACAATTCTTTTATTTCATGTAGTAATGACTTGTAACTTTTGAAAATTGCTAATTGATTATCTTTTGTATCAGTTACCAATGAAACATTTTTCAAGTCGGGAATGACTTCGGAAATTTCCTTAATTATCTTAGCGATAAACCCAATTTTCCCACCGCTCTCACTTAGTTTGTCTGCAATTTCTTTTCCTTTTTTCTTTCCGAAATCCGCAGCAACTTTTCTGTAACCTCTCATCTTTGAAAGTTTATCTTCCAAACCATCGAGAATACAACTTAAAATAGCAATAAGCGGATCGGAATAAAATGTGTTTTCCCAAGCGTCGTATTTAATAATGATATATTCCTGTTTTTCGGAAAGTTTCTCTTCAATCAATCCCAAAACAAAAGATTTTCCGCTTCCCCACGCGCCGTTGATTGCCAAACAAAAGTTTTTGTCCTTTTTCAACGAGCCGACCAAACCGCAAATCTTATCTACAATTTCCTCTCTTCCGATTTTATCTTGCAAAGCCATTATTCTTCTCCTTTCACAGCGAATAACGCTTTGATTCTTTCGCTCACGCTCTTTTCAAGCGTTAGGAATTTTTCTTCCAACACTTCGCTCTTTTCGGGTTGCGTGTACTTATAGAAATATCTTGTAAACGGTATTTCCGCGCCGATTTTTATTACGGGCTTTTTCGCGCCGAGATTTTCTTCCCAAAACCATTTCGCATCAGGAACGTAAGGCAACACTTCACGCGCCATATAGGTTTCTATATCCTCGGTATATTTCACGATTTCGGTGTCGCGCGTTTCTTTGTCGTAAATAATATTGCCCTTTTTATCGCGCTGAATTTCCGCCGTTTTGTCCATCTCGGAAAGACCGTCCGCGATACGCTCTGTCAGTTTTTTATCGCACGACAAAATTCCCGAAAGGTACTTGATGAAACTTTCCGGTTCTTTATACACCTTGTCCGAGATATGCTCTTTCAGCGTTTGCAGAATGTCCTCGTATACCGGCTTTCTTTCAAGCATTTCTTCGTATTTTTTCTTATCTTTATCGGCAAGCGCAACACCCTGACTTTCGTAATCGGCAATCTTCGCTTCGTCGTAAACGCCCGAAAGCGCGCCTTTCATCAGCATTTGCTCGATGCGCTCTTCCGTGATAGCGTAACTGCGTTGAAGCGGTTGCATAACGGCATATTCCTTGTAAAGAAACTCCGTATTATCGTAAATCTTGCAAAGGTCGCTCGGCACAAAATCGGCGTAAAGGTGCGTGATTCTCTTTCTGTCCTCTCTCGTAATTTCGTTTTTCTTGTTGCCGACGGCTTTACGAAGTTTATGGTAAATCTCGGCGGCGTTAATGAGTTGTATTTTGCCTTTGCGTTCCTGCCTCTTGTTTTTCGAGAGAATCCAAACATAAGTCTGAATGCCCGTGTTGTAAAACAAGTCGGTCGGCAAGGCGATAATCGCTTCAATAAGGTCGCTTTCCAAAAGCCAACGGCGAATCTGACTTTCGCCCGAAGCGGTATCGCCGTTAAACAGCGGTGAGCCGTTTTCGATAATCGCCGCTCTGCCGCAGAAGTCGTCCATTTTGTCCACGGCGGACTGCAAGAAAATCATTTGCGAGTCGCCACCGCTCGGAAGTCCGTGTCCCCATCTGCCCGTTTCGCCTTTGGCGTATTCGTCGCGCACGGCTTGTTCCTGTCCGTCCTTTGCGTCTTTACCCGACCACGGCGTGCCGAACGGCGGGTTTTCAATGACGAAACGCATTTTCGTATCGGCAAAGCAGTCGGTTTTGAACGTATCGACGTGACGGAAATTATCCGAGTCCTGATTTTTAATGAGCATTTCGGCAAGCCCTACCGCGTAAGACTGCCCCATAAATTCCTGCCCGAACAGTTTTACTTCTGCCGTAGGATTATAGTGTTTTATGTAGGTATACGCCGTGGAAAGCATACCGCCCGTTCCGCAGGCTTGGTCAAGAACGGTAATAACCTTGTGGCTGTCGAAAATATCGTCGCAACCTTCCGCCATTAAAATTTCTACGAGCAACTTGATAATATCTCTGCCCGTGTAAAATTGTCCGGCGTCCACGTTCTGATAAAACCTGCCAATCAGATTTTCAAATATGTATCCCATCCTGATACTGTCGTAAGTTTGTACCGACAGATCCAGGGTAGAGAATGCTTCGACAACGGAATACAGACAGCCGTCCTTTTCCATTTTGTCGATATGCTTGTCCATTTCAAGTTCGATAAAAATGTCCTTAACGTTAGCCGAGAAACCGCTGATATAATTCTTGAAATTTGCCGCAATATGCTTGGAATCGTTGCAGAGTTCTTTTAAGTCGTACTCGCTCGTGTTATAGAACGAAAACCCCGCGAT